>CALRJY020000021.1:0-105790 GCA_943367715.1 Chitinophaga pinensis
CCGTCCTCAAGCCCTCTTTTCAGAGCGTCTCCCTTCGTTGTGATGACGGAGGTTTTGAAGTGGCTGGCGAGGGTTTGGTCCGGTGAGGGTGGACTGGTTGCTAAAGTACCGCAGGACAGGAGGCAATCGTGTAGGAAACATAAATCGGATCAGACGGGAAGGCGCGCTTCGGGGAATGTATGACCCCGACCAAAAGGTACGGGGTGAATTTATGAAGTATGAGGTATGAAAGGGGACGCTACTGCGAACAGCGTAGTGTTTCCATGTTCCTGCTTCTGATTGGTGGATGCGCTCAGGTTTAGTTAGCGCCGTCTCACGACGGCGGCTACGAGGGAAAGGAGCAGGTCAGTTCTGCCTCCTTACCTCGGCAGCTACGGGGAAGAGGGCTGGAAACGGGGATTGCCATACCCTTTGACTCCCGTTAGTATGCGCTCGTTTGGCTGGCAACTTACTCCGCCCGACGGGTTTGGGACGGGTGGAAAATTCAAAGGAACCATGCCGGGTGATACCAAAACCCGACTGAGCGCAATTTTATCGTCATGGCTGCTACATTGACTGAGAGCGAGAAAGCTCAACTCGAACAGACCATCGACATGTTCGAGGTGATCACGCAGTCCCAGCCGCAGGACTATCAATCCCTCGAAATTCTCAAGGAAGCTTACATCAAGCTGAACCGTGAGAAGGACATGATCAACACGTCGAAGCGGATCGCGTTCGCTTACGTGCAGCTGGGCCAGCTTTCTTCGGCCATTCTCGAGTACGAGAGCATTCTCCAGAAGTATCCGGATGATCCGGATGTGCAAAAAGCACTGGCGGAGATCGAGAACCGCGCTACCAACATCACGAGCCAGCCGGCGATGATGGAAGAGGTGGTGGTGAGCAAGCCTTCCAGCGGCCAGACGACGATCCTGACCAAAGGGGGCGCGGCGGAGCTGGAAGATGGCAAGGCGATGATGCGGAAGATCTTCGTGGACGGCAAACTGGTGAACGCGGGCGATTTCGACATGTATTGGAATACGCCTTCGGACCGGGAACCGGGACAGACGATCGAGCCGTTCATCCAGATCATCGCGGACAAGGGTCTGCTGACGATCGAGCAGTCGTTGAAGATCATCACGGAGCGTTCACGTCTGGCTTACATGTCGCTCGACAAATACGACGTGGACATGGAACTGGCCCGCAGCTTCCCGAAGGGGACGTGCCGCCGCTGGTGCGTGGTACCGATCGACCGCATGAGCAAGACGGTGATCGTGGCGACGACGAATCCATTCAACAAACAGGCGGCCATCGAGCTGGAGAAGGCCACCAATTACCGGTTGCTGTGGTATATTTCACCACCGGCTGACCTGGTCAAAGTCTTGAAACGCGTGTTCCGCTAACCTGAAAGAATAAGCGTATGGCTCCCGTAAAATCCTTTGGTGAACGCATCGCGGATGCGCTGGTGGAAGATGGTGTCCTCACCGGCAAACAGGTGGAGGAACTGCTCGAGCTGCAGAAGAAGGAAGGCACGCGCCTCCTGAAGCTGCTGATCGACAAGTCTTACGTCAGCGAGATCGACATGACGGTGTGCATGGGCCGCGTCTTGAACACGGCGCCGGTGAACTTGCCGCGTATCGGCATCCCGCAGGAGATCGCGACGCTGATCCCGAAAGAGGTGGCGACGAATCATAAGGTGATCCCGGTCTCGCGCTTGGAGAACAAGCTCTTCTTGGCGATGGCGGATCCGCTGAACGTGCTGGCACTGGATGACGTGAAGCGCATCACGAAGCTGGAGGTGCAGCCGATGATCGCTTCGGAAAAGGCGATTCTCGACAAGCTGAACAACTTGGAGACGGGCCGGGCGAGCATGCAGGACATCATCCAGGAGGCCGATAAACAGGCCGAAATGGATGCGGAAGCGGAAGGGGCGGAGCTGATTGCGGATTCTACGGATGAATCCAACCCGGATGCCCTCGCGGCAGCGGGTGAAGAAGCGCCGGTCATCAAGCTGGCGAACCTGATTCTCGTTCAAGCGATCAAAGACAAATCGAGCGATATCCATATCGAGCCGTTCGAGAAGATGGTGCGCTTGCGCTACCGCACGGACGGCGCGTTGATGGACATGCCGCCGCCGCCGAAGAACATGCAGATGGCGCTGAGCTCGCGCTTGAAGATCATGGCGAACCTGGACATCGCCGAGCGGCGGTTGCCGCAAGACGGTCGTATGCGCATGAAGGTGGCGGGTCGCGACATCGATTTGCGCGTGTCCTTCCTGCCGGTGGTGCACGGTGAAAAGATCGTGTTGCGCGTGTTGGATAAATCGAACTTGTCCGCGAGCATGGACAAGCTGGGTCTGGACCCGGACAGCAACAAACGGATGCGCGCGGCCGTGGATGCCCCGCACGGTCTGCTCCTGGTGACGGGCCCGACGGGTTCCGGCAAGACGACGACGCTTTACTCGTGTTTGAACGAGTTGAACAATCCCGATTATAACATCGTCACTTGCGAAGACCCGGTGGAGTTCCAGATCCCGGGCATCAACCAGGTGCCGATTAAGAAGGAGATCGGGTTGACGTTCGGTGCGGCCTTGCGCTCGATTCTGCGTCAGGACCCGGACATCATCATGATCGGAGAGATTCGTGACGAGGAAACTTGCGAGATCGCGGTGGAAGCGGCGCTCACGGGTCACCAAGTCTTGAGCACCATGCATTGTAACGACGCACCCGGCGCCGTGACGCGTATGGATGACATGGGCATGGCGCCGTTCTTGATCTCCTCGTCGGTGATCTTGGCCTGCGCGCAACGTCTGATGCGCCGCATCTGCGCGGTGTGCAAGGAGCCGATCTCGTATCCGGCCAAGATGTATGAGGATCTGGGCATCGACCCGAGCTTCTTTGCGGGAGCCACTCTTTATAAGGGTCGTGGTTGCGATCGTTGCAAGAACACGGGTTACGCCGGACGTTGCGCGATCATCGAGATCATGACCGTGACCGATGAGATCCGGAAGATGATCTTGAAGCGTTCCTCCGGCATGGAGATCGGTGCGGTGGCCGTGAAGGAAGGCATGAAGAACCTGCGCATGGTGGCGCTGGACAAGGCGCGCGAAGGCACGTCCACGCTGGAACAGGCGCTGGCGCTGACCATGGGCGGTCACTAACGGGTTGCGGCTAGGGCACGGCATGAAACGCGTCCTCATCGTGGATCATGTGGACCGTGTCCAGGGCGGGGCGGAGCTGAACATCATCGAGCTGCTCACACGTTCGCCTTTCCCCCGCGAATGGCGCGTGGCGTGTGCCTGTCCTGATACCAGTCCCCTTTACCGCGCCTTGAGCAGTGCGGGCATTGAGTGTCTGGACTATCGCATCCCGGCGGCGTTGAGCGAGGCGCGTTTCGTGGATCGCACCTTTCCTCTCAAACGGCTCGTCCAATGGCCAGCCGCGTTGCGCGAAGCCCGCTGGCAATTGCACACGATCATCGGCCAGTTCAAGCCGGACATCCTCATCACCTGCACGAACAAGGATCATTTTGTGGCCGGTTCCGCCTGTCGCCTGGTGAAGCTGCCGCACGTGTGGTGGGTGAATGATGCCCTCACGGCCGACTTCTTTTCCTGGCCCACGCGGCAAGCCTTTTCGTGGCATGCCCGGGGAGCCGCGCGATTGGTCGCCGTGTCTGATTATTGCCGGGCGGCGCTCACCAGGCTGGGTGTGCCGGAGGAAAAGACGGTCACGATTCACAATGGCATTCCGCCCCTGACGGTCGATCCCCGTCGCAGTGGCACCCTGCGCGAGTTCTTTAACATCCCGACGGCCGATCTGCTCTTCGGCACGGCAGGGCGCTTCACTCCGTGGAAGGGACAGGAACTCTTTTTGGAACTCGCCCGCCGTTGGGTGGAGGATAACCGGCCCGGCCATTTCATCCTCATCGGCCGTGCCTTCAATGAAGAGCAGGCGTTTGAGGAGAAGCTCAAGCAATACGTCGCGAAACATAAGCTGGAAGAGCGGGTCCATTTCGCGTCTTATCAGAGCAATCTTCCGGCGGTACTGATGGAGTTTGATGCGTTTCTCCACACCTCGCTGCGTCCGGAACCTTTTGGCCGGGTGCTGCTGGAGGCCATGATCGCCCGGGTGCCCGTCATCGCGGCCAATGCTGGCGGGGTTCCGGAGATCATCAATACCGGGGAAAACGGATTGCTCGCCAAGCCGGGAGACGTGCAGGATTATTTCAACCAGTTGGACCGGTTGACCGCTTCAGAAACGGAACGGCAACAACTGGCGGCGGCCGGACGCGAACGGGCCTTGCGCCAGTTCACCGTGAACCGCGTCAGCCAGCAGTTCGGCAAACTGTTGAATGAATTGTCAGTTTAGCACACGCGCACATGCGGTTGATATTTGTCACGCTCGGTTATCATCCGGACTCCGTGGGCGGAGCCTATCGCTACATCGCGGACCTTGCCGAGCGATTGGCTGCGCGGGGGCATAAAGTCTCCGTCATCTACCCGGTGGCGGCGGGCACTTCTTTGCAGCGGGACACGCTGAACGGAGTGGAACGGTGGCGTTATCCGGATGCCACCGGTATGTTCTTCGCCAACTGGAACACCGAGAACCGGAACGTCCGCGCCTTATGGTTGGAGATCACGCGGTACGGTCATGAACCGGCCTTGACCATTCTCTGCCACTCCTTTTTCTCGCCGTTGCTGCACGTGGCCGGGCCATCCTCCCTGTTTCTTTTCACCGGACCTTGGGCGGAGGAATATCGCTTCGCCCAACAAGCGCGCGATCTCGGCGTGGGCCGCAAGGCTTTGGATGTCGTCATCCGCCGCACCATGCGTGTTTCGGAAGGCCAGGCGCTGCGCCGTTGCCGGGCCATTGTCACCATCAGCCAGTATTACCAACAGGAGTTACCCCGCTGGCATGGTGAAGGACTACCGCCCGTGAAAGTGATTTTCGGCGGTGTGGATTTGCAACACTTCCAGCCGCCCGCCAATCGTGCCGCCGTGCGCACGCAGTGGAAGCTGGCTGATCGCGATTTCCTTTTCCTCACCGTGCGCCGATTGGACCCCCGTATGGGCTTGGGCAATCTTATCCGCGCGTTCGCACCCGTGGCGCTCAATTATCCCAATGCCCGCCTCTGGCTCGCAGGCAAAGGTCCCGACGCGCCGCAGCTTGAAGCGCTCATCCGCGAATTGAAGCTGGAGACTCATGTGCGCCTGCTCGGCTTCGTGCCGGAGGCGGACCTCGCCTCGCTTTACGGTGCGGCGGATTGCACGTTGATGCCTTCGCTCGATCTGGAAGGCTTCGGCCTGGCCACGGTGGAATCCCTCGCCTGCGGCACTCCGGTGCTGGGCACCCGCTCCGGCGCCACGCCCGAACTGCTGGAACCGCTCGATCCGCATCTGCTTTTCGAACCCGGCAATGTGGTCGCGCTTACGCAAAGGCTGGAAAAAGTTTTGCAGCAACCCGCTTCCTTGCCGTCACGCGAACGTTGCCGGGCTTTTGCAGAGGAACGTTTTTCGTGGGATTTGCCGGTGACGAAATTCCAGGCCTTACTGAAGCAACTCACGGAGGCCGCGTGAAGATCCTGGAACTGGGCAAGTTCTATCCGCCGTACAAAGGCGGCATGGAAACCTTGCTGGAATGCTGGTCACGCGGCTTCGTGCGGCGCGGCGCGGAGGTGAATTGCGTGGTGGCGAACACCACCAACCAGACCGTGCATGAAGTGCTCGATGGCGTGAAAGTGCATCGCCTGGCCAGTCACGGCTCACTGCTTTCCACTTCGATTTGCCCCGGCTACATGGGCGCTACCAAGCGTTACCCTTCGGACGTCTGGCAGGTACATTTCCCGAATCCACTGGCGGACCTCGCGTGCCTGCGTGGCGATCCCAAGACGCCCATGGTGCTCACGTATCACAGCGACATCGTGCGGCAATCGGCCGCCCTGCGTTTCTATCGGCCCGTTCTGAAACGCCTGCTGGATCGCGCCAATGCCATCGTGGTGGCCACGCCCAATCACCTGAAATATTCCAATTGGTTGCCGGAATATGCGGCGAAGGTAGAAGTGATTCCCTTCGGCATCGATCAATCGCGCTACACGCAGACGAACGCGGCCGAACAGGAGGAAATCGGCAAGTTGCGGAAAACCGCGCAAGGCAGGCCGATTTTACTCAACATCGGCAGGCTGGTCGGCTATAAAGGACAGGGCTGTTTGGTGGATGCCATTCAGGGACTGGATGTGACGTTGTGGTTTGCCGGGACCGGACCCTTGCAGACGGTGCTGGAGCAACAGGTGAAGCGCCTGAATTTGTCAGACCGCGTGCGTTTCTGGGGCGGGGTCGATGACCGGACTCTCGCCGCGTTGCTCAAGGCCAGTGATGTGTTCGTGCTGCCCTCCATCACGCCGAACGAAGCGTTCGGCATCGTGCAGATCGAGGCCATGGCCTGTGCCAAGCCGATCATCTGCACGGACCTGCCTTCCGGGGTGCCTTGGGTGAACCAGCACGGTGTAACCGGCCTAGTGGTGAAGCCCAGTGATGTCCAGGACCTGCGAAATGGCATCAAACAGTTGATAGAAAATCCGGCCTTGGCCCGCCAGATGGGCGAGCAGGGACGGCAGCGGGCGGCGGTGGAATTCACCGAGGACCGCATGATTGACCGTTATTGGGAATTGTTTCAGCGCCTGCGCCAACGCGCATGAATAACTTCAAGACATACCTGGCAGTATTGGTGATGTCCGCGCTGGCCTCTTTTTTTCTGACCCCGCTCGCGCGCTGGCTCGCCTTTCGCTGGAACGCCATCGACCAGCCGGACGTGCGCAAGGTTCATAAAGAACCCATGCCACGCCTCGGCGGCATCGCTGTGTTCGGCGGCTTCTGCGCGCCCTGGCTCGCGTTCTATCTGCTCGATAACCGCGTCACTGCCACCTTCCAGAATTACGAGAAGCTGTTCCTGGCCCTCATGATCGGCGCCGCCCTCATGTTGCTGCTCGGCGTCGCGGATGACATCAAAGGGCTGAACGCCAAACAGAAATTCTCCTTCCAGATCATGACCGCGCTGGCGCTGTACTTCGGCGGTTATCAGATCACCCTTTTGAGCAATCCTTTCGGCAGTTCCATTCCGCTCGGATGGCTGGCCCTGCCGGTCTCCATTCTGTGGATCGTGGGCGTGACGAATGCCATCAACCTGTTGGATGGCATCGACGGTCTGGCCACCGGTGTCACCGTCTGCATCGCGCTTTCGCTGGCAGTGATCAACATCATGAATGACAACGTCATGGTGGCGTTGCTGACGCTGTGCCTGGCCGGTGCGTGTCTGGGTTTTCTGCCGCACAATTTTGCCCCGGCGCGGATTTTCCTCGGTGATTCCGGCAGCCTGTTCATCGGCTTGGTCCTCTCCTGCATCGGCATCATCTCGCTCTTCAAAGTGACCACGGCAGCCATCGTCATCGTGCCGGTCATGCTCTTCGGCATCCCGTTGTTTGATACCACGGCCGTGTTCTTCGGCCGCATGGCCCGGGGTGCTCCGCTCTTCAAGGCGGACCGGACCCATCTGCACCATCGTCTGCTGCACATGGGCATGAACCATAGGCAGGCGTCACTCCTGCTTTACGCGGTCTCGGCGGCCTTGGGCGGTGTGGCGGTTTATGTGAATGTCCACGGCACGCCGCGCATGGTCGTGATCGTCAGTTCGCTCGTGGCCTTGCTGGCGATCTACGTCCTGTTCGCGCTGCGTCACCACGACAAGCCCAAAGACACTCCCTGAAATGCTCATCACCCTGGAATCCGCGCTCGAGCGCATCCTCGCCCGCATCCAGCCGCTGCCACCCGAAACAGTTCCACTGCTTCAAGCGGATGGCCGCGTGCTAAGGAGCACGGCCATCGCCCGCACCGATCTGCCTGCCTTCGATAACTCCGCGATGGATGGTTACGCCGTCCTGGCGGGTGATACTTCCGGTGCGTCCGTGGAGAATCCCAAGTGGTTGAAGCTCATTGGCCAGATCGCCGCCGGGGAAGCCGCGGCTTGTTCCGTAAGCAAAGAAACGGCCGTGCGCATCTTCACTGGTTCCATGATGCCGAACGGTGCCGATGCCGTAGTGATGCAGGAAGACACGCTGACCTCTGCCGAACATCCGGGTGAAATCGGGATCACCGATGGCGTGAAACCTTGGGAAAATGTGCGTTTTCAGGGGGAGGATGTGAAACTCGGACGCGATGTGGTGGCCGTCGGCACGCGCTTATGGGCTCCACAGCTCGCCGTCATGGCCGCGAGTGGTATTGATAAGATCGAGGTCAGCCGACAACCCGTCGTGGGTCTGCTCGCCACCGGGAGTGAACTGGTGGAAGCCGGGCTCTCGCTCTATCCCGGCCAGATCTACGAGAGCAATCGTCTCATGCTCGCCTCGCTGCTCGGCAAATGGGGCGTGCGTCCCGTCATCTATCCCATCGTGACCGACACGCTCGAAGCCACCCGTGAAGCCCTGCAAAAAGCTTTTGCTGAATGCGATGCCGTAGTGACTTCTGGTGGTGTTTCTGTTGGTGGATTCGATTTCGTGAAGGAAGCCTTCACCTCACTCGGCGGCAAACTGGATTTCTGGCGCGTGGCCATCAAACCCGGCAAACCCTTCGTCTTCGGTGAATGGAACGGTCGCTTTCTCTTCGGCCTGCCGGGCAATCCTGTCTCCGCCTTCGTCACCGCGGTCGTGCTGATGCGCCCCGCTTTGCTGCGGATGCAAGGCATAGAGACCACCACATTGCCTACCGTGAATGCCACCTTGGCCGAGCCCATCACGAACCATGGCGATCGCCGTCATTTCCTGCGGGTGGTGCTGGATGCTTCAGGTAATGTGTCACTCGCAGGCACCCAAGCCTCGCATCAATTGCATTCCCTCGCCGCCGCCAACGCCCTGCTGGATGTGCCGCCAGAAACAGTCTTGGCGGTCGGCAGCTCGGTGAAGGTCAACCTGATCTGACCAGCCTGTGGAGCGTGGCCGTCTCGGCCACAGCAATGTCCAAAAACACCAGCGGTGTAGGAATACAGTTTTAGCTTCCGAACAAAAGCTTTTCGAGACTCATCTATAGCAACTTATCCGCATTTGCTCATGGCCATTGCTGTGGCCGAAGATCCCGACCTGCTGGCACAGGGCAAGCGGTCACCAATACCCACTCTTCCCGCTTGGCGGACCTTGCTGGGTTGTGTTCAATCTACCGCATGTACCCCTTTGGCCGTTCCCGGCATCATGCCTTGCTGTTGACCTTCCTCAGTGGATTTGCGCTTACCTGTTCCGCCTTCGCCCTTGAGCCCTGGGCGGACAACAAGCTCACCGTCACCAATGGCCTCGAACTCTGGCTGGACGCCTCCCGGCAAAACATCGCCCGCACTGCGCTGAAACTACCCACGCTGAATAACTCCACCGCCACGGACACGTGGTTCGATGGCTCCGGCCTCAACCGCCATGTCACCCAGCGCATCACGGACAGCCGCCCGCGCTTCTTCTCCGTGGTGAACTCCGCCAGCTTCCGTTTCGATGGCAAAGACGATTTCTTCAGCGCGGCGAACCTGAACGCTTCGTTCACGAATGCCACCGTCTTCATCGTGGCCTCGCCCAAAAGCAATATCGGCACCTATCCCGGTTTCCTCGCCTTCAATAAACGTGGCGTGAACGACTACACGAGCGGCTTGAACGTGGACCTGGGCGCCAAAGGCTCCGAGCAGTTCACCACGCTAAATGCGGAAGGGGCCGGTTTCGGCGGCGCGGCCAATCTCCTGAATTCAGGATTCCCATTCGCCTCCTTTCATAGCCTTACCCTCCAGCTTGGCACCGGCACGGGCGGCATCCGCCTCTTTGTCGATGGTCAGGACCATGGCCGCCGCGATCGCAAAGCCGCGACCATGACGATGGATGAACTGGTCATCGGCGCGCGCTCATACTCGAACACGGCCGAGCTACCGTCCGTGCAAAGCTTCCTCAATGGTGACGTCGCCGAAGTAATCATCTTCAACCGCGTCTTGTCCGGTGAAGATCGCACCAAAGTACAGAATTATCTCACGGCCAAGCACGCCGCGCTTACCACCAGTGATGACCCTGCGGGCATCCGGCCGTTGGAAGTGGTCGCCAATCCTCCGTCCGTCCAGATGCTTGTCCCCGGCTTCACCGTGAAGGAATTGCCCATCCAGATCCCTAACATCAACAGCGTGAAGTATCGCGCGGACGGCAAACTCGTCGCGCTCGGTTATAACGGCCAGATCCACATTCTCTCGGACACGGATGGCGATGGCATCGAAGACAAAGCCACGCTGTTCTGGGACAAGAACACTATGCGCGGCCCCATCGGCATGGCGCTCACGCCGCCCGGTTATGCGCGCGGACAAGGCGTCTTCGTCCCGTCCAAGGGCAAGCTCTCGCTCATCGTGGACAAGGATGGCGATGACAAGGCCGATGAAGAGATCATCGTGGCCACCGGCTGGAAGGAGATCACGCAGAACGTCGATGCCATCGGCGTGGCTTTGGACAAAGAGGGCAACATATACTTCGCCCTCGGCACCGCGAACTACGCTAACGGTTATCTCATCGACAAAGACACGGGCGTGGCCGCATACGACATAAAATCCGAACGTGGCACGGTGCTGAAGGTCTCGCCGGATTTCTCCAAGCGCGAGATCATCTGCACCGGCATCCGCTTCCCGGTGGCCATGCACTTCAACAAGAACGGCGATCTCTTCGCCAGCGAACAGGAAGGCGCCACCTGGCTGCCGAATGGCAATCCCTTCGATGAACTCCTGCACATCCAGCCGAACCGCCATTATGGCTTCCCGCCGCGTCATCCCAAGCATTTGCCCGGCGTGGTGGATGAACCCAGCGTGTTCGATTACGCCCCGCAGCACCAATCCACCTGCGGGTTCAATTTCAATGAATCTGTGAATAGTGGCCCCACCTTCGGCCCAGCCTTCTGGGCCGGCGATGTGCTGATGACCGGTGAATCTCGCGGCAAAATCTATCGCACCAAGCTCGTGAAGATATCAGCAGGCTACGTCGCACAGAACCATCTCATCGCGTGCCTCAACCTGTTGACCACCGACATCTGCATCACGCCGAAAGGCCATGCCATCGTCGCCACGCACAGCGGCAAACCCGATTGGGGCACCGGCCCCAGCGGCATCGGCAAACTCTTCCAGATTTCTTATACGGACAAAGAAGCGCCGCAACCCGTGGTGACCTACAGCGCCAGCCCCACGGAAATCCGCATCGCCTTCGATCGCCCGCTGAACCCCACGAACCTGAAGAATCTCGCCAAGGAAACGAAGATCACGCAGGGCAAATTCGTGATGCCCGGTGACCGCTTCGAAGCCATGTGGCCCGGCTACCAGGTCATCAAAGACCAGAAAGCCGTTCCGCGCTACAACGTGCCCGTCCTCTCCGCGAACGTGACGGCGGACAATCGCACGCTCGTGATCACGACGCCTCCACGCACTGCGGCGGTAAACTACGCCATCGAACTGCCCAACGTCTCCCGGAGCGCCGAGCTCCAGCTCGGCACGAGTGCCAAGGCGGCTTATGACCAAATCGAAGTATTAGCGGATATGAATGGTTTGCAGGTCTTATGGACAGCGAACGACGGGAAAGCATCTTGGGCTGGCTGGTTACCGCACCCTGATAAGGATGTGGCCCGTGAATTTACCAAAGGCAGCGCCGATCATGAGAAACTCTGGGCGTCACTAGGAAAACATGGCTCTTTTAAGGCTTCTTTCCAATTGAACCTCAATCGGATGTTGCAACCTGAGATCCAACCAGGCGCTAAACTTGATTATCAGCCCGAGCCGGAGAATGTTAATGTCACCATGCGAGGCGACCAATTCATTCAGTTTGAGCTGCCCAAAGACATCATCCAATCTGGTTGGAGAAAAATCGACGGTCCAATAAAGACCGAGTTCGCTGTGCAATCAACTTCGGGATGGTTGCCAATCACCGTGCGAACACCAACCTTCACTCATTCCTCCAGTGATTCGACGGCTGATACGGACATAATCTGGGGCACCTCTCAGCAAACCAATGTCTTGCGTTCTTTTCCTCTCCGCCGCTTCTATCTCCCCGGCGCACAACCCACCGTAGAACCCGTCAAGCTCGCTTCCGAACGCGAAGTTCCCGAACTCGCCGGAGGCAACTGGCTGCGCGGCCAAAAGCTGTTCTTCAGCGAGCAGGCCGCTTGCTCCAAGTGCCACCAGGTAGCCGGGGTCGGTGGCAAGCTCGGCCCGGATCTCTCGAACCTCATCCATCGCGATTACGCCAGCGTGCTGCGCGACATCAGCGAGCCCAGCGCCGCCATCAATCCCGATCACACCGCTTTCAATATCGAGCTGAAAGACGGTGATGTCCTTACCGGTGTCATCATGGGCGATACGGCGGATGCGTTGACGCTAGGCAATGCGAACGGCCAACCGATCCGTGTGCCGAAGAACACAGTAAAGAGCGTGAAACCCTCCTCACTCTCCCTCATGCCGGAAGGCTTGGACAAAGGACTCGGCGAAGCGGGCATGAAAGACCTGATGACCTTCCTCATGACCATCCCGCTAGAACCCGCACCCATCGAGATCGGTGGCGCACCTCCCGCCCGTTCCCGCGCCGAACTGAACGCCGTGCTGAGCAGCCGTGAGCCTTTGCCCGCGCAGTTGAAACCCATTCACATCGTGCTCTGCGCCGGTCCGAAAGATCACGGCAAGGGCGAGCACGATTACCCCATGTGGCAGAAGCGCTGGTCCAAGCTCCTCGCGATGAGCGAGGGCGTGACGGTCAGTACCGCCGACAAATGGCCGAGCGCTGAGCAGTTCGCGAAGGCCGACGTCATCTGCTTCTTCAACAACAACCCGGTGTGGAGCGAGGACAAGGGCAAGGAACTCGACAGCTATCTCGCCCGGGGCAAGGGCACCGTCTATTTCCATTGGGCCGTGGAAGCCCGTGGTGATGCGGAGGCGTTCGCGCGCCGCATCGGGCTCGCTTCGAACTCAGGCATGTTGAAGTACCGTCATGGCCCGCTCGATTTCCAATTCGCCGACCACCCGCTGGCAAAAGGTTTCACCGCCACGAGCTTCACCAAAGCCAAGTTCATCGATGAATCCTACTGGCTGTTCCGCGGTGATGAAAAGAACGTGAACCTCCTCGCCAGTTCCATGGAGGATGGCCAGCCGCGTCCGCAGATGTGGACGCGCAATGTCGGTCCCGGCCGTGTCTTCGTGAGCATCCCCGGCCATTACAACTGGACCTTCGATGACCCGATCTTCCGCGTCCTCGCCCTGCGCGGCATCTGCTGGTCCGCCAACCAGCCCGTGGACCGCTTCACTGACCTCGCCCCCATCGGCGCACGCATTGCGGAGTAGCCTTTTGGTGGAGCGTGGGCGCCTCGCCCACAGCAACGGCCATAAGCAAAAGCAGTGCGAATTCGTCGAAAGACTTTCGCAAAGAAGTCTTTTATTGAGGCTTCTGCGAGCTTTCGGACGTTTCTGTGCCCGAGACGGGCACGCTCCGCGAACACCCCATTGCACCCTCGCTGCTTCTGTGGCACAAAGACTCCTTTGACGGCATGAGCAGCAAGTTCAATTTCGATCTGCGCAGTGATGACTGGCGGCGCAAGCTGCCGGAGAAGGTCATCATTGGCCGCACGGATCTGGAGACGACCGAGCATATCGTGCTGAAGCTGCTTGCTTACATCCTCCTCTTCCGCGAACGCCTGGAATTCAGCCCGAACCTGCACGACGAGGACATTCCCTTCATCCCCGGCGTCGTGCAGCTTGACTACGAAAAACGCCCCGCTCTCTGGGTCGAGTGCGGTGACTGCACCGTGCAGAAGCTCGACAAGCTCGCCGTAAAAGCGCATGAGGCCGAGATCTGGGTGATGCTCCGCTCCCCCGAGGCCATGGCGGAACTCATCCGCCACATGACTCACGCCAAGGTGCGGAAGAACCGCTATCACCTCGTCGCCTTCGACGCGGAGATGTTCAACGACATGGTGCGCCTCCTGCACACCCGTAACGAATTCTACCTCGTGCAGGCCGAGTTCGAGCCACCCACGCTGCAGTTCGACTTCAACGAGACGTGGTTCGATGTGCCGTTCTACACCGAGAAATTTTAGTCAGCTCCGGTGACCGATTGCGTCACCCATTGCAGATACCGTTCATTCCCCGCCGTGATTGGCAGCACCACAAACTCCGGCGTGTCATAAGGATGATGGGCGAGGATGATCTTTTCCAGCGCCTTGAGTTTGCCCGTGGTGGTCTTGAAGAGGATGAGCACCTCATTGCTCCGCTCCAGTTTGCCCTGCCACCAGTAGTGCGATTCCAGCTTCGGGATGAGATTGGCACACGCTACCAGACGGGCAGTAAGCGCGGCTTGGGCAAGCTTGCGTGCGGTCTTGAGATCCGGAGCGGTGACGAGCACCAGGCGATGCTGAACGGTCTTCTTCACGGGCTGAACCTAACGCCTCGCCACCTACTCGCTCAAGTCATGAAAGCCCTTGGCATCCTCGGGGAAAGTCCACCACTTCAGGCCCAATTTGCGCGAGATCTGATCCACGTGTTCAAACGTGAAATTCTCAAAACCCTTGCTGTCCGGCTTGAAATGGCCCTGTTCCACCACCCAGTTCTCATTCTCCACCTTGAAACTCGTCTTGAGCTCCTGGCCCTGGACTTGCACATCCAGTTGATGGGCGAAATTTTTCTGGCCGGACTGGTAAACTGCAAAACGATGGGAGCCCAGGTCATCTTCCGCCATCGTCATCACGGTGGAATCGAACGTTTTTGAAAGGCTTTGCGCCAGCCCATCCACGAATTTCGGATCCCATTCAAGATCGCCCAAGATGGCGACGTAGCCTTCGTGCACCGGCGTGACGAGGTAATGCTTCGGCTCCGTGGTTTCACCGTCGCTCTCCTTTACATTCAGGGTCTTGCCCTGAGTGCTCCAGTAGGCGACACAGGCATCCACCACTTTCTTGGAGTCATCCACCCGGACATAAATTTGCGTCTCATCCAAAAAGCCGAAATTACCATCAGCGGAAATCCGGAGGTCGGTAGTGGTGTTGCTCGCGGTGCCCAGGCCAAAGATGGCGAGCAATTTAAGCAGCTTGCCCTTGCCGATGAATTTCAGCACGACCAGCAAAAGGACGCCCATGCTGGCGATGGCTTTGCCGCTCGCCTTGATCCAGCCGAGCACACCTTGCGGCGGGTCATCATCATACACCGGCGCCGCCGCCGCCGGTTTCCGTTTCAAGACGGGCAGAGCATCTTCTGGCGGGGGCAAGGGCGGTGGAATGACTGTGGTGGTCTGTCCCTTCTTGCTCTGGCGTACGCGCAATCCTCCCGGCGCGGGAGCGGCCGGCCCGGAACTGCCATGACCTTCCGCAGCCGGAGCGCCACTGCCACCGGGGATGATGGGCACTTGGGAGGCGCTGATCGCCGCATCCACGGCATCCTGCAAATGCGGCGCGGCTGAGGTGTTATCCGTGATGGGGATGTCCAGCTCCGTCGTGCGATTGGTCTTTCCGCCCACCGGCAGAGTCTGGATGCCAGGCTGGGGAATGGACACGAGCATCTGGTCCGGTTCGGGTTCGGGCAGATTATAACCGGGCAGGTTTAAGATCTTAAGTCCGCGACGGCCATCATAGAGCGGTGGAGGAGCAAGACTGCGGGCGATCTGGAGATTGGCGTCCTCCGTATGATCGCAGCCACAACGGGGGCAAGCGACCGGGGAAGGCATGCGGCCATGGACAGGCTGCACTTCGAAGGCGAAGCGCGCCCCACAAGCGCACTGAATCTTTAATTCCAACACCTGCATGTTGTGTGGTCCATCTGCTGTGTCGCGATACTCCTGGGACGCTTCAGATGCTATGCTGCCGCCCCGGCCTCCGCAAGGGGCGAGATACCTGTCCAAACGGCCTCAGAATACTCAAAATCCCCATCGAACGGATCAGATGATCACATTCGTCCGGGTTTTTCCAACGGTGAGGGAATAGATGCCTGCCCGGGATTTCAGTTTCACCGGAGCACCCAAGGCGTCGCCCAGCAGCTTCGAGGTGAGAACCTTCTTTTTCTCACCGGAGGCCAGCAGCTTGCCGCCTTTAAGAATCAGCACGTGGGTAAACGCCGGGGCGATCTCCTCCACGTGATGCGTCACCAAAACCAGGGTCGGTGCGGCAGGTGAGGTCGCCAGCCGTTCGAGGAAATGGAGGAAATTCTCCCGGGCTACCGGGTCCAGCCCGGCGCAAGGCTCATCCAGAATCAGCAAGTGCGGCTGGGCCATCATCGCACGGCCGATGAGGACGCGTTGGCGCTCGCCCTGGGAGAGATAAAGCCACGGACGATTTTCCAGATAACCGCACTCCACCTGGTTCAGGATCTCCCGGGCGCGCACCTTGTCCGCACGCTTCACCGGTCCCCAGAAATCGATCATCGCGTACTTGCCGCTGGCGACGGTTTCCAAACCGGTCTCCGTCTCCGCCATCATCTGGCGGATGGAGGAACTGACGAGGCCGATGCGGCGACGCAGTTCGCGCCAATCAGTTTCGCCATAAACACGGTTGAACACCGCCATCTCGCCGGAGGTCGGCGGCATGTACCCCGCCAGCGAACTGAGCAAGGAGGTCTTGCCCGATCCGTTCGCGCCGAGGATGACCCAATGCTCGCCCGGTTTTACCGTCCACGTGACATTGTCCAGAATGCGCTGGGCATTGCGGACAATGGTCAGGGACTCGACTGCGAGAACGGGTTTGGATTGCTTGGACATGTTGTTTCCACTGTAGCGCAGGTTGGCAACCTGCGATGTCGCCGACCGGCTGTCGGCAGATGTTACGACTATTTCACGGCTCGCAGATCACCGATCTGCGACACAGCAGACTGCCAGTCTGCGCTACCTTACGGTCACTTCTTCCCCGCCAAAATCGCTTCCACCCGTGCGACATCTTCGGGTGTATCCACGCCGATGCTTTCATAGTCCACGCGACAAACGTGAATATGGATGCCGTTCTCCAGCGCGCGCAATTGCTCCAGCTTCTCCGCCTGTTCCAGCGATGAAACCGGATGTCGCACCAAGTTCAGCAGCGTCTCACGCAAGTAACCGTAAATGCCCAAATGCTTCAGGAACGGAAACGCTTTCAATTGCTCAGCGGAAGGCTTGTTCGCGGCATCGCGCAGATACGGAATGGTGCGGCGGGAGAAATACAACGCGCGGTCGGAGGCATCGACCACCACCTTCACGACGTTCGGGTTGTCGTAATCTTCCAACAGTTTGATGGGGGTTGCGGCGGTGGACATCTCGGAGGTGATGAGCGCTTGCGCCACCAGATCGATCACGTGCGGATCGATGAGCGGTTCATCGCCTTGGATGTTCACCACGGCATCGCAATTCAGGCGGCCGGCGACTTCCGCGATGCGATCTGACCCGCTGGGATGATGCTCCGAGGTCATCTCCACGCGGCAGTACGGCGCCACGGCGGCACGAATGCGTTCATCATCCGTAGCCACGATCACTTCGCTGAGAGTCGTCGCCCGGCGGCACTGTTCCACCACGTGCTGGATCAAGGGTTTGCCCGCGATGAGCTTCAGCGGTTTGCCCGGAAACCGGGTGGACGCGTAACGGGCGGGAAGAATGCCAACGATGTTCATGCTTAACGGTCGAGTTTGTGCAAGGATTGCACAACGGCCAGTGCGGGTCGAAAAGATTCGCCGGTCTTGTCCTGCGAATAAACGGTGAAACTGCCCCACAAGTTTCCGCAGCGGAAGACCCCGTCCGTGACGTAACGGTAATTGCCTTTGGGCACCTCGGCGTTGGTCCACATGGCTTCGGTGAACTGGGCGTATTGCGCGTAGCCATCCGCCAGCACCTCAGTCTTGAGGGTCACACTTTTCTCCACGGAATTGCGGATGCGTTTCTCCGCCTGGTTTCTCAGCTTGCGCTCGAGGAGCTGTTCATCCGGTGCCTCCTGGCTCGTGCCGATGCCGTCCCAGGACACGCTCACCAGCATTGCCGTCGATTTGTCCACGGCATCCATGCGGAAAGCAGCCGGTATCAAGGGATTCGTCCGGTAGGTGCGATAACTCCAGCCGCCAGGCATCTCAAAGGCCAGGGTACCGTGATCCCCCACCGGGAATTTCTTGGGCACGGGTTTGCCCGCCGGTTTGCTGACGCCTGAATCGGTCGAAGGCTGGATGAGAATGGGCACGCCGTGAGGCTCGGACTTGGTGGCGCAACCGGCCGAGAACAAAAGCAGTGCCGTGCCCAATACTAATCCGTACGAAAAATGTCGTGCTGCCAACATGCGATGCCTCACGCTTTAAGGATCTTCTCTGCCGCTTCTTCCAAACTATCCACCACCCAGGCCTGTTTCACCAGCTCAGGCTCGTCACGTTCCCACTCGGCACCGTAGCCCGTGCGCACAAGGATAGATTTCTTCACCCCGGCGTTCCACCCGCATTGGAGATCGATGAGCTTGTCGCCGATCATATAGCTCTGCGCGAGGTCGATGCCGAACTCATCGCGCGCATCCTGCAAGAAGGCGGGCGAGGGCTTGCGTCCACGGCTCGGGTCTTCGGGTGATTCCGGTGCGTAATAGATCTTCTCAATCTTCAGGCCGTACGGCTGGAACATCTCCAAGAGACGTTCGTGCACCTTGTGCATGTCTGCCTCAGTGTAGTAACCGCGCCCGATGCCGGATTGGTTGGTGACGATGAAGAGCAGGTAACCCGCGTCTTGCAGCCGCTTCATCGCCGCCTCAGCTCCCGGAAAGAGGACGAGCTGTTCGGGCTTCGAGAGATACTTCTTCTCGATATTGATGGTTCCGTCACGGTCCAGAAATACAGCGCGTTTCATCGTCGGTTACTTCTTGAGTTTGAAACTCGCCTTGAGTTCCTCGGGCGACACAGTCGCCGTGCCGACCTTGCCCACGACCACGCCTGCCGCGTGATTCGAGAAGATCGCGGCCTCCACGGGAGAAGCGCCCGCTGCCACAGCGAGCGTGAACGAAGCGATGACGGTATCACCCGCGCCCGATACATCGAAAACTTCCTGCGCCACGGTGGGGATGTGATACGGCGGGTGGCTACGCTGACAAAGCAGCATGCCTTGATCACCCAGCGTGATGAGGAGCAAGGCCGGTTGCAAGGTGGCGAGCAAGGCATTGCACACGGTCATCAGCCCAGTGTCTTCCAACGGATTCGCACAACGGCTGCCATCGCGGACACCGGCGAGTTCAAAGGCTTCCTTGCGGTTCGGCGTGATGAGGGAAAGCTTCGTCAGATCGAGATGATGCGTGGGCTTCGGGTCCAGACTTAGCCAGATGCCGCGTTTGTGGCAGCGCTCCTTCAAGCCATCGAGCAACGCCTGCGTCACCACGCCTTTGCCGTAATCCCCGACGATGATGGCATCAACCTCTGGCAATCGGGCGTCCACGGCCGCGAGGATGCGTTGCTCGAGCTTCGCGTCGATATCGCCACGGTTCTCACGGTCCACGCGGGCGATCTGCTGCTGGTGGGCCACCAGGCGGACTTTGCGCGTCGTCATGCGACCCTGCAGGGCCAGCAGCCCCTTCGTCTCCACGCGCTCAGTCTTGAGCAAGGACTTGAGGGTTTTGGCGGCATCATCACTGCCGACCGTGCCGAACTGTTCAGCATGGGCTCCTAAAGCAGTAAGATTGCGGGCGACATTCGCTGCGCCACCCGGCATGAAACTCTCCCGCTCAAATTCCACCACCGGCACCGGTGCCTCGGGCGAGATGCGTGTCACGCGGCCCCAGATGAACTGGTCCAGCATCACGTCTCCGATAACCAACACGCGCGTCTTGGTGGCGGCGGCCAGAATCGTGCGAAGACGTTTGGGGCTGAGCGTTTTCATGGAAAAGATTAATCGAGGAACGCCGTCAAAGGACTCGTGGCACTGGCGGTGTGCAATTGCGCGCCGAGGCCGATCTCATACGCCGTGCGGCCCGCTTCCACCGCTTGCTTGAAGGCGATGCCCATGCGATTCGGATCGCTGGCCACGGCGATGGCGGTGTTCACCAGCACGGCATCTGCACCGAGTTCCATAGCTTCCGCCGCATGGCTCGGAGCGCCGATGCCGGCATCGATCACGACGGGCACGGTGGCCTGCTCGATGATGATACGGATCTGGTCACGCGTTTGGATGCCGCGATTGGAACCGATGGGCGAGCCCAGTGGCATGACCGTGGCGGTGCCGACTTCCTGCAGGCGCTTGGCCAGCACGGGATCGGCATTGATGTAAGGAAGCACAGTGAAGCCTTCCTTCACCAAAATCTCAGCAGCCTTCAAGGTCTCGATTGGGTCGGGCAGCAGATAGCGCGGGTCGGGATGTATCTCCAGCTTCACCCACTTGGGCAGACCAGCGGCCACCGCGAGACGGGCGAGGCGCACGGCCTCTTCCGCATTCATGGCGCCACTGGTGTTCGGCAGCAGGAGATATTTCTTGGGATCGATGAAATCGAGGATGTTGGCAAAGGGATCGCCCTTACCGCTCAGGTCGGCGCGGCGCAGGGCCACGGTGACCATCTCGGTGCCGCTCGCGGCCAAGGCATCACGCATGGCCTCGGGCGAGGAAAACTTGCCCGTGCCGAGGATCAGGCGGGAACGAAACGTGCGGCCCGCGATAACTAAAGAACCATCAGACATTGCGCGGGACAATAGGCTCTGGGGGGCGGGGTGTCGAGTGCCCAGAACGCACCCGGAGCGTAGGATTGAGGGCGATCCGTGCCCATCCCTACTTGTCAGCTACTCGCCAAACCCGCACTTTGTCTCCGTCATGCAGATCTTTACACCGGCTATCGTAGATTTCCTGGAACACTACGCCCATGATCAGGCGTTTCGCTGGTCGGCAGAGGATTTGGCGGAGCAAGCACAGTTCGCAGAGCAGGCATTGGTGGATGTGGCGTGGTGTGATTGGTCCAATCCCGGGATGGCGTTGCCGCTCTTGCAAGCAGCGATGCTGAACACACCGACGGCGCTGGAGCACGACTATGACGGGATCCTGCTGGCCGGGCCCTTGAGCGAGATCATGCCGGCAGAGACCTTGATCCCATTGGCGCAGGCGCATCTGAATCCGGCGGGGCGTCTGGTGGGGATCATTCCGTGTCTGCGGGATAATTCGCCCGAAAGCCAGCGGTTCATGGATCTCGCGGCGGAGAAGCTGTGGCCGTATCACACGGCGGAGATTTGGCTGGAGCTGTTGCAGGATGCGGGGTTCGAGGCGGCGGGGATCAAAGGAGAATTCATCGCCCGCCCGCAGTTCGCGGCTTCAGCGCTCACGGGCAAACTGCATTTCATGCCGTTCGCGGAAATATTTCGCGAAGTCGAGAAGGCGGGTTATGGCGCGAATGAAGTCGGGTGGGGTGAGTTGCGGTTTGTGGCGAAGGCGGGGGAGTGAAGTGTCTTTGGACCGCGGCTGTGTCGTAGACCAGCCGCAGCGCGGAACAGCTACTATGAGCTGAGAATATTTCGGGGCTCTTCTGGTCGGTTCGTATCTGCTGCGACTGGTCCTCGGTGGACACAGTCGCGATCCACCAACTAAGGCGTCGCCACAGGCACCGTCGTCTGCTCCACTTTCGGCTTCTCCTTAAACAACCCCGGTAGCCACGTCGTCAGCGCCGGGATATACGTGATCAGCAACACGCCCACGAAAAGAATCCCCAGCATGGGCAGCACCGAACGCATCACTTCCACGAGCGGTTTCTTGAAGCGATAGGACGAGAGCAACAGGTTCAATCCAACGGGCGGCGCAAGGAAGCCGAGTTCCATGTTCGCGAGGAAGATGATGCCGAGGTGGATGGGATCGAGGCCCAGCGCCACACCAACGGGCACTAGCAACGGCACGACGACCACGATGGCCGCGTAGATCTCGATCAAGCCGCCGACCAAGATGAGCACCAAGTTCAGGCACAGCAGGAAGAGCCAGACGGATTTGATATTCGCCGAGGCCCACGTGAGCAGGTGATCGGGGATCTGTGCATCCACGAGATAATTCGTGAAGCCATACGCCACACCGAGGATGAGCAGCACGCCGCCCATCAACAGGCCGCATTCCGTCATCACGCGCGGGGCGTCGCGGGTGATCTTCAAATCGCGATAGATGACCGTCTGTACGAAGAACGCATACAACGCCGTGAGCGCGGCCGTTTCCACGGCAGTGGCGAAGCCGCCGAACAAACCCGCGAACGCCACCACCGGCAGGAACAATTCCCACTTCGCCGCCCAAATCGCGCTGCCCAGTTCCTTCGCGTTGAAAGGCGGTAACTTCTCCTTTTGCTTCGGTGCCTGCCAGATGCCCAGCAGCGCCGTCAGTCCCAAGAGCAGCAAGCCGGGGATGATACCACCGAGGAACATCTGCTGGAACGTGAGCCCGGCTTTCGCGCTGTTGTTCGCGATGATTGTGTAGAGGATCAGCGGCAAACACGGTGGGAACAACAAACCGAGTGAACCCGCGCCCGTCACGTAACCCAATGCATTCCTCTGCGTGTAACCCGCCGCGATTAACACCGGGAAGAGCAATCCGCCCAGCGCCAGAATCGTCACACCGCTCGCTCCCGTGAACGTCGTAAAGAACGCGCACGCCAGGCACGTAATGATCGCCGGGCCGCCGCGCAAGTGACCCGCCAACGCGCGGAAGAGTCGCAGCAAACGTTCTGACGCGCCACCCTCTGCCAAGAAATATCCCGCCAGCGTGAACAGCGGGATCGACGGCAGCGAAGCATCCGTCACCAGCTTGTGATGGCTGATGGACACCGATGCGATCGGCAGATCATCGCCCCAGAACAAGATCAACGCCGCCCCGCCCAGCAACACAAAGATCGGCGTGCCTAAGATCGCCGCCACGACCAGCAACCCGATACACGGCCACACGAGCTTCTCCGCGGGCAAGCTATCCGGCAGATGCGTCGCAAACCACACCAGCAATCCGCTCGCGACCAACGTGATCAACCGTGCACGCCACGTTTCTCCCGAATGCCACGCCATGCGCCACGCGATGAGCCCGAAGCCGAACGGCATGATGAGCTCCACCACCCACATCTTGATATTGCCCACCAGCACCGTGCCGCTCTCCTTCTCTGACTGCACGAATTGCCAACTGGCGATCGCCAGGAAGATCGTGAGCGTCACCGCCACGATCGCTGCGAAGATCGCCGTGCCCGATTTCCATTTGCCCTTCAGCAAGGCCGGCAACGCGGACATCGAAAGCAGGCGGTTATCCCGCGCCGCCACCGCACCGCCGATCATGCCGATGATGAGCGTGAAGTTCTGCGTGATGTGGATCGCGCCGGGGATGCCCGAGTTGAAGAACTTCCGCAGCAACGCTTCGAGCAACGGCAGCAGCACCAACGTCGCCAGTGCGAGCGTCAGGATGAGGTTCTCCCCCTTGCGCAACCACGCCAGCGGACCGGTCTGCGGGATCTCTGCCTCCGGTACTGGACCATGACCGGCGGGCGTGGCGACGGCTTCGCTCATTTCCCGGCACCCTTGGTCGCGCGATACTCCTTCACGAGCTTCTGCACTTCATCGAACATCTCGGCGGACACGATCTTGCCGCGGATGTTCGGATACACGCTCTCCGCGAACTTGTTCCAATCCGCCTGCAATTCCGGCGTCAGCTTCGTGACCTTCAGGCCCCGCTTCTCCATCGCCGCGATCGATTCCAACGCTTCCTCACGGCTGCGCTTCTTGATCTTTACGCCCGCTTCCTCCGCGGATTTCTTGAGCTGCACCTGCACGTTCGCGGGGATCTCGTCCCAAACTTTCTTGGTGATCACCGTCGCGCCCAGCAGCGGCACCCAGTTCACCTGCAACATGTGCGGCGCGGGTCTGTCGAACTGTCCCGCGAGCGCGAAGAACGGCACCGACGGCACGGAATCGATCAGGCCCGTCTGCAAGCCGATGAGGATGTCCGTCTGCTCCAGCGGCACGGCATTGATGCCTACCGCCTTCATCACCCCGATGCTGTCCGTGTCACCGCTCCACACGAACATCTTGCCCTTCTTGAAGTCATCCGGCTTTTGCGCTGGGAACTTCGAGAAGAAATGCACCCAACCCGCATCGCCCCAATAGAGCACCACGAAGCCCTTATCCAGGAACTTCTTCTCCAGGCCCGCGCGCATCTTGTCGCGCACGTAGTCGAACTCCTCGAGCGAGGCGAACATCATCGGCATCAGTTGCAAACCGCGGATCGATTCCTCGATCTGCGCGAGCCCTGGTGCGGAAAGCAGCGCCGCGTTCAGCTGGCCCACGCGCATGCGTCGCACCATGTCCGCTTCGCCACCCTGCGTGCCGTCTGTGAAAAGCGTGAGCTTCACCTGGCCGTTCGAGGCCTTCTGCCATTGCTCGCCCATCTCCTGCAGGGTCGTGTGAAACGACGTGCCCTTCGGCACCAGGGTGGCGAGGCGCACATTCACCTTCTTATCCTGCGCGAGCAGGGCCGAGGGATTCAGTGACGTGACCGCGACAGCGGCCAGCGCCGTGCGTAACATTTTGCGACGGTTCAACTTCATGGCTTCGTTTCAGTTGGGGGCAATTCGGGGATGATGAGGTCATCGATGCGGCCGAGCAACCACCGCGCGCGGCGTTGCATCACGAGATTCGCCAGACGCCATTCCGGCTTGGCATCCACATCGATGGCCAGCGCCTTTTCCAGCAGCGCCTTGAATTCCTTCGCGTTCTGCTCCTGCAGACTCACGCCCTCGGCCAGCGAGAGATAAGGGCCCGCTTGCAGGCCCTTCGAGAGCTCGATCGCCCGCGCGAAATGCTTCCGCGCCCGATCCGCCGGCTTCCCCTCCGCACCTTGCCGGGACAACTCGTAAGAGATCATCGCCGCGTGCAGCGCCCCGGATTCGTACGTCTCATCCAGCGCCAGCGCGCGATCCAGCAACGCCTCCACGATCGGTTGTTGCGACACGATGTCCGGCTGATCCTTCGATTGCGAGATCAGCGATCCCCACGAAGCCGCCGTCCAATACATCAGCGCCACATCCTTCTTCGTGAGCACCTGCACTGCGCTCTTCGGATCTGCCTTCAGCGCCGCCGTGATGCCCTCATGCCGCACCTCCAGCCCGCGCATCCCGTAATCCCGCGCCCGGCGATACAGCTTCTGCGCCCGCACCCGCAACTCCCGCGAGCGCCCCAGGCTCTCCTCCTCCACCTCATCTGCTTCTTGTTGGACGAACGCGTAACCGTATTGCGTGAACCCGCTCGCCGCCGCCAGCAACAGACCCTCATGCTCCGGCGATTCCGCCAGCAAACTCTCGATCAATTTAAGACTGAACGGGATCGCGCTCTTCACCAATTCCGGATCTTCATCACTGGAGAACGTCGTGCCACCCCCCGCCAGCGCATCCCCCAATTTGTTGATCGCCATCTTCTTCACGGAACAGCCGCTGCCCGACGCCAGCACGATGGCCAGCAGCCCGGACAACCACAGATTCTGTTTCAGACAATGCATGGGCGGACGTTGTAACATCCCGCGCGCCAGTAGGCTAGAGCGAAAGAGAGCCCTGCCAGAGTCCAGTCCCGCGACTGTGAGATAACGTGGCGGCCCCCACAATGGTAGTAGCCGACGTGAGGAGGCTCTAACTAATCAGGTAAGGATGGCTTCCACGCCGTCCCAAACCAACCCTTAAGGCATACGCCCATCCGAAGCAGGAACATGGAAACACGAGCGCGTTCCCAATTCCCCAACTTTGAACCTTAAACTTTGAGCTTTGACCTTTAATAACCGTCCCCCGAAGCGCGCCTTCCCGTCTGATCCGTTTTATGTTTCCTCCGCGATTGCCTCCTGTCCTGCGGTACTTTAGCAACCAGTCCACCCTCACCGGACCAAACCCTCGCCAGCCACCCCGACGCCCTGTTCATTGATCTGGCCATAAGCGGCGGGCTCGCGACTGAAAAGTCGGAGTTCAACCACATGCCACATTAAACCCAGGCGGAGACTGTCTGGAAAGATGGGTTGAGGTCGGCTGCGCAGGATGGATTGGTCAGGGCTAGGCGCGGCGAGGGAGCATATCAAATAAAAGATACGCGACCGAGCCGCAACGACGCCCTGGCCAATTTAGACCAGCAGACGATCTCAAGACAGCTTTTCAGCCAGTCTCAGGAACTATGTCAAAGAACAATGAAACCATCCGACCCCTGTGAAGTATCGTTTCCTCCCTCCCTACGATTGGGACTTCAGATTCAGCGCATGCTCAAAACCCGGCCGGTTCCGCAATGGCTACTAAGGATTCCCCGACCTCATTCTTGGTCGACGTCCCTTTCTCCCTCCGGCTTACGAGCCCCGATCCATACGCCCGACACTCTTCACAGATCCTAACTACCGAGACTGGGCTTCCCCTATCTTCCTTCTCCCTCACGGGAGAAGGATTGAGGATGAGGGTGCCGGTGCCTTCGCATCTCGGCCTTTACCCCTCGAACCCGTCTCCTAACGGTTCCATAAGGATCGTCATCCCCCCGCCAACGCAGGACACAATAATGCCAATGCACCATCATGCTTGATGACTTTGAGGATTCGGAGGCTGCTTATTCTCTGATAGAGCCAACCACCACTCCTCTCCTTTACCGACAACGAGTTGTCAGCACTGCAAAGACTACTAAATGACCGTCAATTTATCCATCAAAAAATCACCGAAAACCCGCCCCTAAACGGAACAAATTGCAACAGAAGAAATTACAAACGAAGATTTTCCACGGAGCGCGGGTTGTCTCAACCCGCAGCAACTCCCCCAAGCAAAGGCAGCTCCCAAAATTGCCAAACCATTTGCGAGCGCTCGCAGGGTATCCGCCGTGTCATTAACCCTTTCCCCGGACGGTATATATTCCGTGCGCCGAAAACCATCGCTGTTGCCAGCGACTTTAGCGCCCAGATTTCTTTACGCATCCAGGTCATTATTCACACGGACCCTTGACAGTGTATTAAGTGTACTATATACATTAATACAGTTACCAAACGCCGTGCCTTTCACCTTTAACATCGCCACCGGTTCCAGTGTCCCGATCTACAAGCAGATCGCGGATCAGGTGCGGCTGGCCGTCGCCAATGGCAAGCTCACCGTGGAGACGCAGTTACCCAGCGTGCGTGCGCTCGCGGAGGAACTGGTGGTCAATCCGAACACCGTCGCCCGCGCCTATACCGATCTGGCACGCGAGGGCTTCATCGAGGCCCGGGCCGGCAAGGGCGTCTTCATCATCCCGAAGCGCAAAGTGGTGAGCCGCGAGGAAGGCTGGCGGCGGCTGGAACCCCTGATCGATGGGCTCATCGGTGAGGCGATGGCCTTGGATTTCTCCCGTGAAGAACTGGAACAGGCCTTCCGCAAAAAACTTACCCAGTGGAAAAATCCGCACCAAAAATCATGAGCGCTTCACCCGTCATCCAATTGCGCGGCCTGACGAAATATTTCGGCAAGAGCCCGGCGGTCTATGAACTGAATCTCGAGGTGCCACGCGGTTGTGTCTTCTCTTTTCTCGGCCGTAACGGCTCTGGGAAAACGACGACCATCCGCATGATGCTGGGCCTGATCCCGCCGACGCGTGGAGGCGGCAACGTGCTGGGCTGTGATATCCGCGCGCTCACGCCGGAGATACGCGGCCGCATCGGGTATCTCACCGAGGAACATCAGCTCTACCCGTGGATGACCGTGCAGCAATGCGGTGAATTTCAATCGCAATTCTATCCGCGTTGGAACGACAAGGTGTTTCGCGGAGTGGTCGGCCATTTCAAGCTCAAGCCGGAAGCCAAAGTGAAAGACCTCTCGCGGGGTGAACGCGGTGGACTCTGCCTCGCTCTCACGCTCGCGCCCGATCCGGAATTGCTCATCCTTGATGATCCGGCGTTGGGGCTTGATCCCGTGGCGCGCCGTTCCTTGGTGGAATCGATGATCTATCTCACACGTCGTTCAGATCGCACCATCTTCTTCTCCTCGCATGACCTTGCGGATGTGGAGCGCGTGGCGGATCACATCGCCGTGATGGATCGTAGCGTCTTGCGCGCCTGCTGTCCTATCGACACTTTCCGCACGAAGGTGCAACACCTGCGCCTCAGTTTCCCGGGCGAGCCGCCGAAGCTGCCGTCGATCCCAGGACTCTTACAGGTATACCGTTCGGCGAACGAACTGCGGCTCGTCTGTGTGGAGCGCAATGGTGCCACGCGCCAGGCCGTGAACAGCCTCTCACCCGCCCGGGTGGAGATGTTGCCGATCAGCCTGGAGGACGCGTTTCTAAGCTACTTGGGTGAACACGGGGAGAAGACGTTCATTCTGGCGGAACCGGAGGAAAAACCATGAAAGCAATGATCTGGAAAGAACTGCGGGAGCAACGTGTGCTGGCGGGCGGACTGCTGTTCCTGTTCGTCTGCCTGCAGCTGTACGCCTACTGGAGCGACAGCCATATCCCCGGTTTGCTCTTCCGGAATGAATCGGCGAGCCTGGCTCAAAGACTCCAGCCTTTGCTCTCGGAGAATTATCATCTGCTGCTCAGCCTGTTTTGTCCGATCCTGGGCGCGCTCATCGGATGGCAGCAGATCCATAGCGAACGGCATCGCGACCTGCGCGCTTACATGGTGCATCGGCCGATCGAGTTGCGGACCCTGTTCCACGCCAAGCTGATCGCGGGTCTCGGCTTGTATGCGCTCATCACGGGCGTGCCGATGCTGTGCTTTTACCTTTGGATTTCCATACCAGGAAATTTTGCAGCTCCGTTCGAGTGGTCGATGGGTCTCTCCCTGATCGGTTTCTTCCTCGCCGGAACCACGGGTTACTTTGCGGCCATGCTGACGATGCTGCGTCCGGCGCGGTGGATCGGCAGCCGGGCCTTGCCCTGTGTGCTCACGTTCTTGGCGGCTTCGGCCGCCTTTGGGATGAGCAGTTTTGTCACCGAGTTCATCGCCATCGTCCTGCTGCTGCTGGTGTTGGCTGGAGCGACCCAAGACGCGTTTCTGACGAATGGCGATTATCGCAGCCAGTCACTCACGGCCAGAATCGCGCTGGCCCTCACCTTGACGGTAGCTTTTTCGGCCGTTTGTCTCGTGAGCACAGTACCGCTGGTCATTGCCTTGCAAATGAAAGATGGCCGGGTGTGGACCAACTACAGCTTGGCGAATGACGAAAACATCTACAAGTCCGTCACCACGGATACCAAAACCGAGGTGTTTGATTCCGAAGGGAAACCATTTTCCAACAGCGGCAAGAAACTGGATCAAGGCGAGGTTAACCAGTTTTTCTCCGTGAGCCAAGCCTGGGTGTATATCTCGCCCCAGCAAGTTTTCAACCCCTTCCGGAGTGCCAACGATTATTTCGTGCACTGGAAATCGGAAGATAACATCCATTGGTTCTTCTGGCGGACGCATGGCCGTCTGGCGGGCTATGACAGATTCAGCCGCAAGTTCATCGGCAGCATCGGTCCCGATGGTTTCTCCACGGAGATTGCGGGGCTGCCCAGTTTCTCCGGTGCCTTCAAGCAGGGCATCTGGGACCGTCCCTACTTTCTCACCACAGATACCACGATCTATGACGTGAACCTGCAGGAAAAAACGGTGAAGTCATTGTATCAAGTGGATGCCCAGACTCCCATCCTCGGCATCAGCAGTACCGCCTATTCATCGACCAGGAAGCAGCCCTTGTTGGTCACTGACAAAGCGGTCCATCTACTCAATGGGGAAGGACAAAAACTGCTGGAGGTCCCGGTAGAAAATGCGTCGCGGCACGCCGGGATCACGCTTTTTTCCTTTGATAAAACTAACCGCTACGCCCTCTGGCTGGAGCCTAATTTCGAGGAGAATAAAAAGTCCGGCGGCACTATGCCGGCACAAGTGATCTGGTTCAACGTGGAGGAAGGGGTCACCAAACGGAGCGAGATCCCCAGTCAGCAATCGTTGAATCCAAATCAGCATCCCGGAAAAATCTACCTGCTGACCGCCTTCACCCCGCCGACACTGGTGGGATTGATCTGCATCGTGGACAAGTTCGACGGCAAGCTGGTGGGCTATGCGGGCATGTTTGCGCTGCTGCAGATCGCCATCAGCCTGTGGTGGGGCCGCCGTTACCAATTCTCCGGACGACAACAGTTGGGGTGGGCGTTCTTCCTGTTGCTGACGGGCCTGCCCGGTCTGCTGGCTTTCTTCTCAGCCCGTGACTGGCCGGTGCGCGTGAGCTGCGCGGCGTGCAAAAAACCTCGCAGTGTGGAGCAGGAACATTGCGAGCATTGCCAGGCCCTCTTCCCGCTTCCGGAAAAGAACGGGGTGGAGATCTTCGAGACAGCCATGGCGGAGTGACGCTTTGGTTATCGGCTTTGCAGCCGTCAGCACTTCTGCTTAGCTGGCGGCATGCAACCCCGAGTTCTTTCAGCGGTCACCGCCCTGCTCTTGCTGGGTGGTTCAGTTCACGCGGCGGATGGCGATGCCAAGGCCAAGAGTGAACCTAAAGCGCCCGAAAAAGCCAAGCCCGCAGCTCCCCCACAACGTGCGGCAACGGAGGCGAATGTGGCTTACGGCACGCATCAGCGGCAGGTGCTGGATTTCTACAAGGCGGAATCGGACAAGCCCACACCACTGGTCTTTTACATCCACGGCGGCGGCTGGACCGCCGGAGACAAGGCGCGCGTGGGCGATCTGGAGAGGTATCTCGCCGCCGGCATTTCCGTGGTTTCCATCAACTACCGTTACACGTCGCAAGCGCAAGATGTCGTGCCGCCGGTGAAGGCGCCTCTGCATGATGCCGCGCGGGCGTTGCAGTTCGTGCGCAGCAAGGCGAAGGAATGGAACATCGACAAGACGCGCATCGGTGCGACCGGCGGTTCGGCTGGAGCGTGCTCCAGTCTGTGGCTGGATTTTCATCCGGACATGGCCGATCCGAAGAGTAGCGATCCGATCGCGCGCGAATCCACACGGTTGCTCTGTGCCGCGGTGAACGTCGCGCAGACCACCCTCGATCCGCAACAGATGAAGGACTGGACGCCGAACAGCCGTTACGGCGGGCACGCCTTCGCCTTCAAGGGGGACAAGGAAAAGAAGCTCACGCAGTTCGAGGAGTTCCTGGCCAGTCGCGAAAAGATTCTCCCGTGGATCGCGGAGTATTCGCCCTACGCCCTCGCCACGTCAGATGATCCCCCGGTGTATCTCTATTACAACAATACCCCGGGCATCGGCCAGGATCAGAAAGACCCCACGCACTCGGCGAACTTCGGCGTGAAACTGCAAGAACGGCTGAAGGAGCTGAAAGTGGATTGCGAACTGGTTTATCCCGGTGCACCGGAGGTGAAGCACCCCTCGATACACTTGTATCTGATCGAGAAATTGACGGCGAAAAAGTGAAATGCCGGACGGCTGCCGTCACCTGTCTTTGATCAAACTGATCAAATGGAGCACGGTCATGGCAAGACTGGCCAGCAAGACCAGCCACGCATAAAACTTCAAACCGGGAGTGCAGCACCTGACGGAAAGGGCCGCGAAAGCGGCACCCACGCCAAACCATCCGGGACAGGCACACATCACAAAGAAGCCGCTGACTAACGTCACTACGGCCAGTCCGAAGCAGATTCTGCCGAGGGCGGGCTTCATACGGTTGGGGGGCGTGCCCTGAGGCACGCCGTCTCGATCACCTCACTTGGACGGGACCAGCCGGGTTCCCGATGACTTACTTCGTCGCCACGCCTTCGATGCGCAGGATCTGGCCTTCTTGCAGGCGGCTCTCACCGCCGCGGAACTGCACCACGCGGCCATCACCGTAGATGCGGGTGCCGTCGTTCATGGTGATGCTGCTTTTCGCTGAAAGTTTATAGCTCTGGCCATCCTTCTGGATGACCACCTGGCCGTTCACGAGCGTGGCGGTATCCACGGACTCGATCTTCGCGCCGCTGAGTTCGAGGATCTGGCCTTCCACGATGAACTGCCGCTTGCCGTTCTTCACCAGGTAACCGTCGATGCCGACGATGGAGCCATCGCCCAACGTCAACGGGCTGGCGAGCGGTGCGGCCACGCCATCTTTCACGAGCATCACGGTATTGTTCTTCTTCACCACGTGATCTTGCACGGGAGTCAGCGAGCCATCGGTATCCGTCAGGCGCGCATCTTTACCGAGGATCTGGCCGGGCTTGAGCGTACGCACGGCGCCATCGCCTACCTTGAAGGTGCCGTTGGTGGCCACGGTGATGATGGTGGCGAGCTTCACCTCGTTGGTGAGCAAAGTCTCCTGTCCGCCCGCGATGCCATAAGTGGCACCATCCTTGGCAATGATGGTCTCATAATCGACGACCGGTGCCGGTGCCGCAGCGGGATCGGGGGCCTGGTCTTGTGCGAGGAGCGGGCTGGCGAGGGCAAGGACGCCCAGAGTGGTCAGCAGCAATCGGGAAAGTCTGTTTTTCATAAGCTCGGCTCCGGTCCGCACCGTTCATTCATCAAGTGAACCATAAGCAAGTTACCCGCCAACCTCATAAGTAGCAAGCTGGTTGCACCAGAGGCCCCCATGGGCCTGCCGGTGCAACCGGCCGGATTTCGTCATTGGTCATTTCTCCCCGGGTACGCTATCTCAAGGGCATGAACGAAACGGAACAGGCCATTCTCGCCACGCTCCTCGACTTGGAGGACAAGGTGGCGCAGATGAAGACGGCCAATCCCAAGCCGAACCTGCTGCCGGTGTTTGACCGGTTGGACACCCTCGCCCGCCAGTTACCGCCGGGCACGGACCCGGAGCTGCTGCACTTCCTGCACAAGAAGAGCTACGAGAAGGCGCGGATGCTCCTGCAAGGCATGGAACCGACGAAGGGCTCCTGCCGCAAATAACAGATTATGCAGGACGAGGATACCATCGCGGCGATCGCCACACCCTTGGGTGAAGGCGGACTCGCGGTCATCCGCCTGAGCGGGGCGCGGGCCTTGGCGGTGGCGGATCAATGTTTTCAAGGTGTCGGCGCGAAGGCAGTGAAGCCCTCAGCGGCTACGACGCATACGCTGCATTACGGCTACATCGTGCGCGGTGGAGTGCATGTGGATGAGGTGATGCTGGCGGTGATGCGGGCTCCGCGGACGTTCACGCGCGAGAATGTGGTGGAGGTGAGTTGCCACGGCGGCATCGTGGCGGCGAAGGCGGTGCTGGACACGGTGCTGGCGGCGGGTGCGCGGCTGGCGGAGCCGGGCGAGTTCACGAAGCGGGCTTTCTTGAATGGACGCATCGACCTGACGCAAGCGGAAGCGGTGGCGGACTTGATCCACGCGAGGACGGAGCTGGCGCTTACGGCGGCGCAGGAGCAACTGGAGGGCAAGCTCTCCCAACGCATCAACCTAGTGCGCGATGACCTGATGCGGACGCTGGCGCATGTGGAGGCGCACATCGATTTCCCGGATGAAGACATCGCACCGGATACGCGCGAGCAACTGATCGGCAAGCTGGTGGCGGCGGTGGCGTTCATGGAGCAACTGCTGCGGACGGCCAATGAAGGGCAAATCCTGCGGCGAGGGATTCGCGCGGCTATCATCGGGCGGCCGAATGCCGGGAAGTCCAGTCTGCTGAATCTCTTGCTGGGGCATGAGCGGGCGATTGTGTCGCCTATCGCAGGCACGACGCGTGATACCATTGAGGAAACAGCCAATATCCGGGGTATTCCAGTTATCTTTATCGATACCGCTGGCTTGCGAGAGGCTTTGGACACCATTGAGCAGGAGGGCGTGCGCCGCAGTTTGGCGACTTTGGCCAAGGCAGACCTGATTCTGCATCTCTTGGATGCCTCGGAACCGATGACGGCAGCGGATGAGCGATTCTTGAAAGAGTTCTCGGGTAAGAAGCGGCTTTTGGTCTTAAACAAGGTCGATTTGCCGAGGCAATTGACTCTTGGAGTCGGGATTGACGATAATCCTGTCAAAATCTCCTGTCAGACGGGTGAGGGATTGGAGGCGTTGAAGGAGGCGATTGAGAAGATTGTCTGGGGTGGGCAAGTGCGGGCGGAGATGTTGCAAGTGATGATCAATTCGCGGCATCAGGAGGCGTTACAACGCGCGCGTCAGGCCACGCAGCAAAGTATCGCGGGTTTGCGTGATGACCGGACGCTCGAGTTGGTGGCGATGGAATTGCGGATCGCGGCGGGAGCGGTGGGTGAGATTGTGGGCAAGACGACGACGGAGGATTTGTTGGATTCGATCTTCAGTCAGTTTTGTTTGGGCAAATAGATCATCACCGAAACAAAGCGGCTTTCTACTTGGCCGGAGCCGGTGACAGGGCGCGTTGGACGAAGTTGAACAGCTCGCTCGTCGCGGGGTCATCAGGGAGGCCGAGGTTGTCGTTGAGGCGGGTATGGTTGGTTTCTTTGGCGCCGTAGGCTTTGGAGGTGATCTTCGCTTCGGTGAGCTTGGTGTTGAGACGCTGGGCTTGGGCGGAGGTGTCCGGGTGATCGGCGACGTAGAGGATGAGAAAGGGCGGGATGTTCTTGCCGGGGGCGATGTGTGTGACGGCGGAGTAGTCGAGGTGTTTGGCGGGATCGTTCCCGAATTTCAGACGATGACCATACTTGGGCTGGGGCAGGCCGTGCACACGATTGCGGGTTTCGGCGGTCTCGATGATGGCGGGGATGTCGTAGGTGTCGCCATCCACAGGCACGCAGCCTTTGATATTCGAGAGGGCGACGTTCTCGGCTTTCAGATAACGGTCATCGGTGCAGATGATGGCGGCAAGTTGCGCGCCGGCGGAGTGGCCCATGACGAGGATGCGTTGCGGATCGCCGCCATGCTTGGCGATATTGCGATGGGTCCACGCGAGGGATTTGGCGATGTCGCGGATGATGGCGTCCATCTCCACACCGGGCAGCAGGCGGTAATTGGTGGAGACGAAGACGAATCCCTTGTCCACGAAAGCCTGCGGCTTCAACTGCACGCTGGTTTTGTCACCGCCTTGCCACCCGCCACCGTGAATCCAGAAGACGACGGGAAGATTCTTGGCATCCTTGGGAGAATAGATATCCAGCACTTGGCGCTCATGCGGGGCGAGCGCATAGGGGATGTTTTGCGCGGTGGGCGCGAGGTTCTGGGCGAGGGCGGGGGAGATCAAGGAAACCGCGACAAGGAGAGTGAGGAGGGTTTTCATGATAATGGTGGGAGGCGGTTTTCAGCGAAAATATTCTACGGTATGATTGGTGAGGTTCCACTCAGCGACTGTTCGTAGCACTGCGTTGGTATTGCTCCATTCCATATCCTTCATCATCCAAACCATGCCAACAGGTGCGCGTCCGCAAGATTTTCCTTCGCGTGTATATACGGTGACATAGCCGGACTTGTCACTACCTCCGCCCGGAGACATGGGAATGCAATATTGCCAGATGGGACAGGTGGACACGGCGTAGAAACGGTAATCCGGACTGTTGAGGCGATCATGCTCCTTAGTGATTACAAAGGCCGAAGCTGCCAACAATCCCAGAAAGAAAACGGTCAAAACTGCAGTAAGCTTTTGCTTTCGTTTCATGTTGAAAACCTGGTTGAACCGCCAAAATTCCGCAGGCAAAACACTGTCTGATGAGGCTCAACCAAGTTAAAATCTGCCTTTGCCAAACGTATGGCGAGTTCAAAATTTCACACCGGCTTTTTGCACTTCGCGGTAGGGCAGGAGCCAGATGAGGGATTCGTCGTGGAGGTCGACGACCTGGATGCGGTTGCCCCAGGGATCGCGGAAATCGCAGCGGAATCCTTTAATCAATTTGAGACCGTATTTCTTCGTGAGCTTGAGGCGGACTTCGGCGATCTGGGCGTCGTCACGGACCATGATGCCGAAGTGATGATCGCTTTTGGTGGGCTTCATTCCCTTCCGTTCGAACATGGCCAGGAATTGATGTTCGCCGAGTTTGAAGAAGGCATCGCCTTCGCCGCCATCGAGCTTCTGCAGGCCGAAGACATCGGTGTAAAAAGCGACGGCTTTCTTGATGTCGCCGACTTCAACGGCGACGTGGTTGCAGCCATAGACTTGCACGCTCATGCTCCAAGGTAGGCCGGTTTGGAGGTGAGGCAAGGCCGGTCGCACCGGTGGGCCCATGGGGCAGCATGTCGCGGCGCCCTAGCCGTCAGGGGCGCGACAATGACAGGCAGAGCATCAAGGCAATGGAGAACAGAATGAAACGACAGCCGTGGCGGTAGTGTGACCGCCGGTCTGCTGGCAAGGCATCACTGCCGAAGGTGAAGAAGCGGTGCTGGCGGTATAGAGGTAGTTTGGAGTAGAAAATTTGGGCGATCCCGATGCCGCCTGTGACCAAGGCGGCAGCGTAGCACCAGATCCAGGGAAGGCCCGCGAGCTGCGAGAAAAAGTCGAGAAGCCGGGAAGCGACCAGGGCTGAGATGACGATGGTCACTAACCAGTTGTGCTCAAGAAAGGTCAGCCATCCGTCGCTTTGGCGTTGGTATTCCATAGGCGTCTGAACGGGGTTGATGACTCAAGTTCAGCCACGAGGGCGGTAATGTCAATTCCGACAAACGCAGGAGGGAATCACCAGAGCCATCCGGTAATCGGTTGCAGATTAGACTGTGCCGGGCTGATGATTCAAACGGGCGGCTTGCCGGAACAGCAGGGCTGAGCCGATCCACAGCGCGATGAAGAAGCCGTTAAAGAGCGAGAGCTCGAGATACTGCTGCCACGCAAACATCGCGCCTACGGCGACGAATGCTTGGGCGAGCGCGGTGACAAACATCGCGCGGGCCATGCCTTCCGGCTGGAAGCGGGCGAGTAAAGCGCCGATGATACCGACGGCGAGCACCGCAAAGAATATCAGGCCGGGGGAGTCGTCCGCCGTGGCTACGGCGCCTTGGAACCCGAGAAGCAAGAGTGTCGCTCCGACCGCAAGGCTGGCGGCAACCCGGTAGGTGGTTTTGGTGTTCATAGCGGATTAACTTTGTGATACAAAGTAAACTGCGATGTGAGGCTGCGCAACTTTAAAATGGGATGGTGATGAGGGTGAGTATCGAATGGGTTTGCTCACTCAGGGGCGGGGGTCCTGTGACGGAATGAGACATGGATGCGCCCTACCCAAATCCCTTTTTTGTGCTCTAATAGAGGGCATGATGTATCAGATCATGGAAAACCTGCGCGCGGGAGATCATGCAGCGTTCTTTTACAAGACGCGCACGGAGCAGTTCGCGGTCACCGTTCCCTTCATCGCGATCGGCCTGGAACGGGGCGAGCGCTGTCTGTACATCGCGGACGACAATAGCGTGGCCACGGTCATCGAGGAGTTTGAGAAGGGTGGCATAGATGTGGAGGGTGCGCAGAAGTCGGGGGCGCTGACCATCGGGACGAAGCATGACACGTATCTGCGCCATGGGGTTTTTGAACCGGCCAAAATGACGCATGACTTGTGCCACGAGGTGAAGGAATCCATCCGTTTGGGCTATACTGCGTTCCGGGCGACGGGTGAGATGACATGGGCGTTATCACTTTCTTCTGCGCTCGCACAGTTGTCGGAGTACGAAACGAAGCTGCATGCGGCATTCCCGGGTCAGTTCGTGGGCATGTGCCAGTATAATGAGCGTGGTTTCAACGAACGAATCATCGCGGACATGATCCGGATTCATCCGGTGGTGATCGCGCGCGGCAAGCTGCTGCAGAACCGGTTTCATCAACCGGGAGTGACGGTGGAGACTTTGCCGCAGAATCTGATCACGGTGGATGAGGTGGTGAACTCCGGTGCGGGTGAAATGCTGGCGCTGGTTCACTGAGACGGGCTGCGTCCGAGGGCAATCAGCAAAAAGAGGGCGATGAGTATTTTCAAGGCGTGTGTGGCTGGGTCATTCTCGAATATCATCGCAGTTTAAGCCGACACAGGCTGCAGGGCATGGTCAGGTCTGGTTCTGGCCGGCTTTCCAGATGGTATCCATGAAATCATGATGTCCGTCCCGGCTTACGCCCCGGGCAATCGTGGCCATGATGGCCCACCAGTCGCGATGTTTCAGGGCGGATGACGGAATCCAAAGACCGGGCAGGGCCGTGCTCATGATCAGCTCATCATCAGCGGTTTCGATGACGGAGAACTTGCCATCGATCCGACGGTTCCAGATCCATTCCACCGGTTCGGTGTGACGGACGGCGACGTACTCGATCACTCCGTGGCGTTCAAAGCAGGCACGCCGGTGTTCGTAGTCGAGCAGGTCGTCGCCAGGGAAAACGTCGAGCACGAAATTGGGCGGGCCTTTGAAGCAGTCGTAGTCCGGGCCGGCTTCGCATTGTTTGAGCGAACCGTGATTCACCTGCACAACGATGCCCGGAGAGAGCCGCGTGGCGTCATCGAATTGGACCGTGGCGTGGACGCAACAGTACAAACCGGGCGAGAACAGGCGGTAGTAGTTGAGGCACATGGCCAGATCGGTCAACAGAGCTGATTGACTGACATCAAGTTCACGGATCATAGAAGTACGCTTTTGAAGTTTAAGGGATAAAGCTCAGCCACGCTGGTATGAGGTCGGGCTGAATCGGCCCATGCTAAACCAATAAATTCATATCAAGTTCCAGACCGCGAGGTCAGGCTACCAGGATTTCTCGCCGAGCCTCAATGAAAGCGTTGGCCTTCTCGCAGAGACCATCGTTTGCCAGATCGTAAATACCCACGTCCACTGCCTGCAGCGTGGGATACTCCGGATTCAGGTGGAACTGCCTGAACCAACTGAGGTCGGAAGCGGCGCTAAACTCAGCATTACCGGACGCCAGCGCATGCGGGATACCAGCCTCCAAGCGCTCGATCAATTCCGATGCACCAACCAGTTGCAGCGCCTCGTGAGCCTGCGGTGTGTAGTGGCCCTGCGCCTCTAGCAAGAAACACTCGCTACCGTTGCGTCCCACCTCGGCGTAGAACATGGGCTGACTCTTAAGTTAATAATGAGCCGGTCAGGGGGCGCTGGCAAGGGCGAGTGCCTTAAAGACTATTTCAATGTTTGCAGATAAGCCTGGATATCGGCCAGCTCCTGCGCGTTGAAGATGTCACCCATGGGCGGCATCGGTGAGAGTTCCAGCTTCTCGTAACCCGGCGCGAGCACGGCACTGGGTTCGAGCAAACTTTGCTTGATGTAGGCCGCATCCTTTTTCGTCGCGATGCCATCGAGCGCCGGTCCTACAGTGCTGCCTTCACCTTTCAAGGCATGGCAGAGGACGCACGCTGCCGCGTGTTTGTGGAAGATCTCTTCGCCGCGTTTCACATCACCTGCGGTCAGTTTGGTCTCGTCCTCCAGCGGCAGCAATTCGCTCAGCCTCACATCATCGAAATAGCCATCACCGCCTGCCGCGACGAAGAGGATGTTGATGCTCGCGCGTGACCGGTCCCGGCTGTTGAAGACGGCTTCCACCTCGGCCCAATCCGATTCACGCGCAGTGATCTTATCCGTTTCGGCACGACCGATGTGGTCATTCAGGCTCACCTTGCCGCCGCGCAGGGCGCGCGTTTTGATGTAGGCGCTGAGGCGGTATTGCGTATTCGGTTTCAGATCCACATCCGCGAAGAAACTGGTATCGATGGCCTGGTTGTTGCGGCTGCGCGCGATGATGCGCATGGCGGACTCGCCCGAGCGTTTCATGCCCTCGCCCTTCACCAGTGCCCACTCCGCTTCCCCCGCCCGATCTCCGCGCATATAATCACGACGCTGCCAACCGACCGGAAAACCATCAGCACCGATCTCTTCAAAACCCGGATTCGGCAGCAGGTTCGGCCCCTCGCGGTGAATCTCGGCGTTGTGCTTCTTGGCCACCAGGCGCACGGCATCGTTCAACCATTCATCCGCGCGCAAGGAGGTGTTCTTGGCCAGACTGCCGGCCACGGTCTGGATGTTCTTGCTAGGCGGAAATTCCGCGAGTTTCACCAGGGCCGCAAGTTTGGTGACGGGGTTCGGATCGCTCACCACACCGGCGCTGAAGAAGTTCTTTTGGGCGCGCTCATCATTGCCCAGCGCCCGCGTAGCATTGCGGCGCACAGCGGCATCCTTGTGTAATAACGCGGCTTGATGCGTGGCGTCATCGAGCTGACCCAGACCATGCAGACTCCAGAGGGAATGGATGGCGGCGCGCACGTTGCTGTTCGTGATCGCCTGCTTCAGCGCGGGTACAGCCTCCGTAAACTTGCCTTCCACGAGCATCCGTTGGGCAGTGAGGCTCCAGAGCGGATTATCATGCCCTAAGGCGCTCACGAGTTGCGTTGTAGATGCACCTTTCAGCGAGGTGAGCGTGGGCTTGGTCGCTTTGTCCCACACCACCCGATAGATGCGCCCGCGCGCATGATCACGCAGCGGATTCTCATGCGCACCACCTACACCCGTCTTCGCCGCATAACCACCGCGCTCGAAGCTCGGCGTGGGATTATGCTGGATGATGTAATTCTGCCAGTCCGCGAACCACACCGCCCCATCTGGCCCGACTTCCGCGAACACCGGGGACATCCATTCATCCGTGCTGGCGACGAGATTGAAGCCATCTTTCGCCACATAACCTGCGCCCTCCGGCTGCACATCCATGAGCGAGATGGTCTTCATCGTCGGCTCACACACCATCGCCATCCCTTGCATCCGCGCCGGGAAATTTCCCGAATAGATGAAGGCGCTGCCCGCCGCCGCCGTGTAACCGCCGAAGACATCCACCTGCCGGAAGTTCGGCGTGATGGTATGCACCTTGTCCTCCACATTGATGCGCTTCGCGGACATCACTTTCAGGCCGCGCGGCACGACGTTCGCCGGGATGCCGCCATAGAAGATGGGTGCATTATTCGCCGTGCCGCCGAACTGGTCACCGAACTCATTCGCGCTATGACCCCAGGAGTTGTTCGAGAACTGGTGGAGAAATTCCAGAGCGGAACCATCCGCCTTGAAACGGAACGTGCCTTGGGCAAACCGCAGATCCTGACCGTTCATCTTGCCATTGAAACCTGAATACCCCACGCAACCGTAGAGCCAGTTGTCATAACCCCAGTGCAAGTTGTTCGCCTGCGCGTGTGTATCGCCGATGCCCCAGCCAGTCATGATCTCCTGCCGCACATCCGCTTTGTCATCGCCGTTGGTGTCCTTCAGGAATAACATGCGCGGCGGTTGGGAAACGATCACGCCACCGTTTACGAACACCAGGCTCGTGGGAATGTTCAGCTTGTCGGCGAAGATGGTGAACTTGTCCGCCTTGCCATCGCCATTCGTGTCTTCGCAGATCTTGATGGAGTCATTGCCCTCGCCCGTAGGCCGCACATCATGCGGGTAATCGCGTGTCTCGCAGACCCACAGACGACCGCGTTCATCCCACGCCATGGAAATGGGTTTCGCGATGTCCGGCTCCGCCGCGAAGAGTTCCAGGCGCATGTCCGCCGGCACTTGCGTGCGTTCCACACTACCCTTCACGCTCATGGGCTGTTGCAGCGTGAGCGGGGTGGTGCGCCGCTCATAGTTCGCTACCGTGGGGCTGGGTTCGCGCACTTCGGGTTCGCGCTGGTTCAGGAACTTTTCCCACTCGGCACGGCGGGCGGCGTCCACGGCATTCACCAGCTTGGTGCGGGCTCCGTCCAGAAAGTCAGCGCCTGCCCACTTGCTTGCATCACCGGAGAAATCGATCACGACCGTCCGCTTGAGCGGAAAATCTTTCAGCGCCGGAAAATCATTCCGCATGGGATCGAAAAGCACGACGTCGAACTTGGCGACATAACCGGCGGTGACGGCTTTCGGGTCCGTGATGTAATCAAACCAGATGGCATCGCGCCCCAGCTCACGCATGAGCACATGTGCGTGCTTCGCGGAGTCCGTGCCCTCTTTGCCGAGGTGCAGGACGCGGATGGGACCGGCTTCGGAGCGGAGAACAGCGCACGCTACGACCAAAAGTATGAGTAGTTTCTTCATCTGGGACTCGCACTACCGTAGGGAGAGGAGCCTGTGCGGGCCATGTAAGGAATCCACGTAAGGCTCTGTTTTCTCCACGCGATTTTGAGCTCGGACAGGATGATTTAAGATAGGCCGATGTGGATTATGCAATGGCCGGACTGTGGACTTGTCTGGCCCGAGCAAATCCCGCACGCTCCTGCGCAACTCGAAGTCATGAAAATTTCCTCGTTGTTCTCGACCCGCAACACGCCGGCGCAACCGGCGGACAGTTCGCTCAAAGTGATGAGCTACAACTTGCTGCGCGCGAGCAACTACCCGCCGCACGCATGGCCGGAACGGCGTCCCTTGATGCAAGAATGCCTGCGCGTCACCGCACCCGATATCCTCGGCACTCAGGAAGGCGGCTTCGGCCAGTTGAATGACATAGCCGATGATTTGCCGGAGTATCGCTGGATCGGCCTTGGTCGCGACGGTGGCAGTCGCGGCGAGTTCATGGCCATCTTCTATCGCACGGAACGGCTGGAGGCGCTGGAGTTCAATCATTTCTGGCTCTCGGACACTCCGGACGTCGTCGGCTCCGCCACGTGGGGCAATACGGACAAACGCATGGCGACGTGGGCGAAGTTTCGTGACCGCCGCACGAAAAAAGAATTCTACGTCTTCAACACCTACCTCGATAACCGCGTGCAGGAAGCGCGTGAAAAGAGCGCCCGCCTCATCCGCGATCGCGTGCAAGCCCTGCGCACCAATCTGCCCGTGTTTCTCGTGGGCGATTTCAATGCCGTAGCGGGACAGAATCCCGTGTACTTGCTGTTAACGGAAGGTGTCCCCAATTTCATCGATAGCTGGACCGCCGCTCCGAAACGCGTTGGTGAAGGTTTGGGCACGGTGAACAGCTTCAAAGAACCGATGAAGAACGGCCTGCGCATCGACTGGGTGCTCTTTCAAGGCCCGGCGAAGCCGCTCGCCGCCGAGGTCGTGACCTTTGCCAAGAACGGTCAGTTCCCGAGTGATCATCTGCCCGTGATGGCCTCATTCGATTTGCAATGATGGCCCCGTATCAATCCGCGCGGGTGATCTCGAATTCATTCAGCATTGCTTTAGCTACCGCTCTCCCGTAAGCAGTTCGGAACTCGATCACACACATGATCCACCCGACTGCCATCATCGATCCGAAAGCCGAACTGGACTCCACCGTGGACGTGGGGCCGTATGCCGTGATCGATGGCGGCGTGAAGCTGGGCGCAGGTTGCCAGGTGGGCCCGCACGTCTATCTCACGGGCCAGACCACGGCGGGATCCAATAATGTTTTCCACGCCAGTTGCGTCATCGGTGATGTTCCTCAAGACTTCAAATACAAGGGCGAACCGACGCGTTTGCGGATCGGCGATGGCAATACCTTCCGCGAGCATGTCACGGTGAATTGTTCCAACAAAATGGAAGAGGACACGATCATCGGCTCACACAATCTGCTGATGATCCATTGTCACTTGGGACACAACGTGGAACTGGGCAATCATTGCATCGTGGCCAACGGAGCGCTGCTCTCCGGTCATGTGGTGGTGGGTGATCGCGCGTTCATCTCCGGCAACTGCATGGTGCACCAGTTCGTCCGTGTCGGCACCATGGCGCTGATGCAGGCCGGTTCCGCCATCAGCAAGGATTTGCCACCTTATTGCATCGCGCGCGGTGCCAATGGCATCTGCGGGCTGAACATCGTGGGTTTGCGCAGGAATGGTTTCACGGCCGAGGAACGTTTGCAGCTCAAGCAGGCGTACCACCTGCTCTTTCGCAGTCGTGAGCGGTTGGTGGTTTCCTTGGAAAAAGCCCGGGAACGATTCACCTCGCCCAAGCTGCTGACGCTTATTGATTTTGTGGCGACCAGCAAGCGCGGCATTTGCGGTGACACCGGTATTTCCGTCGAGGAAGAATAATCTGCTTGGCGGCACCGCGTTCCCGTCTCCCTCTTCACCTTTTTCTCTCCTTCCGGAAAACAAAAAACCCCTTCCCGCTTTTCGCAGGAAGGGGCTCAGTATCTAGTTAAGTACTAGATTAGAACTTGTAGATCAGGTTCAACGCAACGGTCATGGCGTTCTTGTCGGTGTTACCACCGGCAGCAGGGCCACCACCGAATACGCGGCTAACGGCAGCGCCGCCACCCGTCAGAGCCGTATCCCAGCGGAACTCAACGCGGCTGATGACGTTCTCCCAGAGGGAGTAGTCCACCGTCGTGGTCAGCGAGAACAGCTCGTTACGAGCGTCGTCGTTGCCCGGGGCCGTCACGTAGTACGTGCCGTCCGTGGCCGAGGTGTAGTCAGCGCGCACATTGACCTTCAGCTTCTCGGTCACAGCGGCCGAGAGGTAGAGGGCCGTGGCGTTCGCATAGGTAGCGTTCTGGAACACGCCTGGGACAGCAACAAAGCCGTCGTCAGCGGATTGACCGCGGTAGTCATAGGCGATACCGACGCTCCAGCCTTCGATCGGCAAGGGCAGCGCGAGACCGACATAATAGTTCATGATGTCGGAGTTGTTACCACCCGTGGCGCTGATCGTCGTATCAACTGCACCAGCGGACAACGTGGCTCCAGAGATGAAGCCCATGTCTTCCGGAGCGGTCAGGACGAAGCCCACCATGTAGCTCTTGTCGCTCTCCACCGGTTGCTTGCCGAAGCCGAAGCCCGTGCCGCCGCCGATTTGGTTGGAGTTAACGCCGTTGTTGGCGATACCAGCGCTGATGGACAGGAAGTCCGTCACTTTGTAGCTGGCCAAGACGCCCGTATGGCTGATCGGTTCCAAGCCCCAGCCGTAGGAACGGCCGAAGTTCGGGTTCGAGTCGTGGTTGGTCAGTTCGTAGCCGATGATCGTATCGAACACGCCGACCTTGAAGTCGATGCCGTTACCCACCGGAGCGCGCAGCTCGACGTAGGCCTGACGGATGTTCATGTCGGACACGTTGAAGCCCGTGGAGGAGCTGCCCAACGGCGCGGCATCAGGTCCGAACCAGATTTCGCCCTTGTAACCAGCGGCCCATTCGCCCTCGTCGAGCGACTTGGAAACCGTCAAGTCAATGACGTCCAGGTTGAAACCGTCTTGCTTCTGCGAGTTGTCATGGAAGCTGCGGCCCACGAAGGCCTGCGCACCAGCCGGACGGCCGGAACCGATCATCCAGCTCGCGGACGTGCTCACATAACCGCTGATCTGGGTACCAGAAACAGCCGTCATCAAATGCTCAGAAGCTTCTTCAGCTTGAGCCACCGATCCGAGGCTGACCACGCCGGCCGCGGCCAAACCCAATGTCCATTTATTGATCTTCATTCGTTAGTTCCTCCTGCGATGTGTGTGTTGTCGATTAAACGTTTTAGTAACGGGGTAAAAACAGTTTACCCGAGCACCAAAACGGTGCATTGGCTGCGGAAGATAGCAAACGAGCCTACCTTGACAACAAGTTTTTTACGTAGAACCAACGGGGAGAACTCCGTAGCTCCCAGCGTTTTGGTGATTTTGCGGGTCTTTTTTCACTTTTTCCGCCTCAAAAGCCTAAATCCGCTCGTTGATCTCAAATTGGAATATAAATCTTAACATGTTGTATTGCAGTAAGTTATGAAAATTAATCCTCCTTCCTTCTCTTTTATGCTTAAACTTTCCTGTTCCGCAGCCCGAAAATGACCGCTGGCCAGCAGCATCCGAGTGCTAACTCTGCTGCTGGGAACGGTCTGCAAGGATGGATGCGATGGGGCTGGGCAGGTGGCTTCCTGTTCGGCTCTTGGATACTCGCTACTTTAACTTTCTGTTTTCCAAGCTCATGCACACGATTTACGCTCCCTCCCGTGCCGCCTGAGCTTGCCATCGTCGTTCCTGTGTTTAATGAAGCGGAGAACGTGCGTCTTTTAACCGAAGAGATTCTTGTCGCCCTCACTCCCACGGGACGCTCCTTTGAACTGGTCTTGGTCGATGACGCCAGCACGGATGACACTTGGGCGCGCATTCAGGCCGAGCAGGCCCGGGATTCCAGAGTCCGCGGTATCAGGCACTTAAAAAACGCCGGCCAAAGCGCCGCCGTCTGGACTGGCCTGCAGCATTCCACCACTCCGTTGCTCGCCACGCTAGATGGTGACCGCCAAAACGATCCGCTTGATCTCCCCAAGCTGCTGATAGAGTTAAAGGACTGTGACTTCGTCTGCGGCAAGCGGACCCAGCGGCAGGATACTTGGGTAAGAAAGGCTTCCTCTCGCATTGCCCGGTGGGCTAGGGGAGCCTGGCTGGGAGCGGACTTCGAGGATACCGGCTGCGCGGTTCGCGTTTTTAAGCGAGAAGTGATTGCTGATCTTGCTCCCTTCAATGGTCTGCACCGCTTTCTCCCCATCTTGGTCCAAGCCAATGGCGCACGGACCAAAGAAGTCCCCGTCAATCACCGTCCCCGGGTTGCCGGTGTTTCTAAGTATGGTGTTTGGAACCGCGTCTGGCGCGGGATGTATGACTTGGTCGGCGTCTCTTGGTATTTGAAACGCCGTCTCAAACGGACTCCGGTAATCCATCATCCCCCTCAGTAGCTCTTAGCTGAACCGCCTTCAGTTCAGCAACCCTTGCACTCCTGGCCGCACCGGCCCCTCGGGCTGGTGTTGCTTCGTCGCCTCACGCCAGACCACGCTGCCGGGCATCAGCGGTGGCAATCCTTTCCGTAACGCTGCCGTCAACGAGACGAAGTGGCTTTCCGCTGTCTCCTGATTGTGGGCATAAACCAGGAAGGACTGGTGCGCGAGTTCCGTCGGCGTGGCCGCTCCCGTCAGGCTTACTACCCAGGCCCGGCAGTTTAAAACGGGATCATGCAGCATAGTTAACCGGCCCACCACCTCGTGGAAAACTCCCAGCGGACCAGTCGCCTTTTCTCCCAATGGCCGGTTCATCTCCAAGGCCGAGAGAAAATAAGTCCGCGCCAGCGGATGATTCTGCCGGTGCGCTTCCAATCGTCCCAAGCCCACATAAGCTTCCGGATAAAATCCCTTTTCCAAAGCATGGTTATAACAGCCGATCGCGTGTTCGTGCTGCCGCGCTTCTTCATACGTTTCACCCAACCGTACCATCATCTGAGCATTCGGTGCTTTCTGCTTGAGATGTTCGGCCCACGCATTCGCTTGCTCCACATTCTGCTGGATAAGTTGTACGCGCACATGGGCAAAGATCAGGTCCACATCTTCATTCGCCCGGTCGCCCAGAGAAGTCAGCCGTTCCTGGGCCTCCCGGAAATAACCGCCTTCCAGCAACAGGCTGATGAAGAGTTTCACGCTCTCGTCATCTTCCGGAGTCAAGTCACACGCTTCCCGGGCGTTCTTGATCGCGTTCTGCAACTTGCCGCGGCGCGCTTGGGCGAGCGCCATCATCATCCGCCAGGAAGTTTCGTGCGGATGCTTGGCAAGCGCCTGATCCAAAAACGCCTCTGCATGCGTCCAATCCGCCAACAACAATAGCGTCCATCCGGCACCCAAGACACTGCCGGGAGATTTCAATCCGGTCAGCTCCTTTGCGCGGGCCAGCGCCCAGCCCGCTTGTTCGCCCATGTTTAAGGCAGCCGAGGCGATGCCATAGGCGATGACCATTTCTGCGGAGCTGTCGTCCTCCTTCAAGCCCATCCGCGCCGCCGCATGGGCTTGCAGGTACTCCGCCTTGGCCAAGGCGGCATACGCCTCGTTCATCAGAATTAGTGCCCGCTTCTTCCGCTTGGACTCGGTGTACGCGAGTTCGAGCATGTGCTCTTCGTTCCGTTTTTGCTCCGCTTCAAAATCTTTGATGTCACTCAATTTCCGCCAGCCTTGTATGAACACGGTGTATTCCGGCGCCACCAGCGGCAGTTTGTCCTTGTACCGGCCCAGCCAGTAGCAGAAATAGCCCATCCCGCCAAAACCCGCGATCGCCAGCACCAATAACGGCCCGCGCAGATCTTTCACCAGCAACGCAAAGCATAGCGCCCCGGCGATCATGTAAAAGAAGACGCCTATGGCTTGCACCGGCCTCACCTGGCCGCCGCCTTGGACCTTGCGAGACCACTTCTTCAAGGCCTTGCTGTCTGCTTCCTCCAGCACCGCCTGCTTCTTCTGGATGTCCACCACCAGTTGATCTGCCACCTCATCTGGATTGGCCAGCATCTCGATCGCCGGTTCGGAAACTGGCGGCAAGGTGCTGCCATCATCCGGCAAGGCGGCCAGCCGGTCCTTGATCGTGGGATGGCTGGAGTAGGGGCTGAGGAGTTCGGTGTGATACTTTTGCGGCAGCGCATCTGCTTGGGCCAGCTCCTGCCGGAGCCACCGGCTATAACCGCCTTCCAGTTGCAGGCGGGCCACGCGTTCTTTCCACGGCAGCCGGGATGTGATCTCCTCCAGGCTCTCCAACTTCATCAGGGAAGAGCGGATTTTGGCAGCCCCGCAAAGTTCAGCGGCACCCTGATCGGCCTCGAACTCATCCTGCCGCGAATAGGCACTGATCTGGCGCGCCGCGAGACGCGTGAGCCAGTCGCTCACTTTGAAATACAGATCAGCCAGGACGAACTGCTCGTCCTTCTGTCGGGCAGCGTCCGCTTGCTCCGAGAACTGGCCAGTGAGCCGGGCCAGGCGGCTCAATCCCGAAGTCAGCCAGCCTTTGAGGCCGCGCTGGATCAACTTGGCATGGGTCATCTCATGCGCCAGCACCCCTTCCATCTCCGCCTTGCTAAGTCCGGCCAGGAGGTCGTAGCCGACCCCTAGGATCGTTGTGCCTTTGCCCTGACGTAGGCCCTTTAACCGCACCCAGGCGGTAAGGCCGATCTCCAACTGGATCACTTGAGGCGGCGCGATCTGCAGCTTGCCCGCGAGATCGCGCAAGGTGGCGAACAGTTCCGGGGCATCGGCCTCTTCCAGCGGGAGGCGAAATTCCACACCGCCATCGCGCAACCAGAAGCTGCGGCCGAACACCTGGAGCAATTCCGTATGCCGGGCCATTACTGGAATGAGGAAACCCGCCAGGCCAAAACGGAGCCCCACCACAAACACGCAGAGCAGTATGAGCAACAACACCAGCAGCCCGAGGACGGCGATAACGCTGAGGATGTAAAAAAGCAGAATGGTGGCGGCAGCACCCAGCATCAGGGCGGCTTTCGCACCCGGGGTGAGCGGTTTCTCGACGTTGGTTCCGGCTTCCATATATCTCCGTCCTCCATTTGAACGGCATCAATATTTTGCCCGGCCTAGTCCAGAGTTCAACGCGAAATGCGGGCGACTACCCTAAACTTTTTAGCGCTCCCGTAATCCTTAATCCCTCCCGCCATTCGCCGAACCGCTGAGCACCCAGCCCTTCATGATGAAACCCAGGATGATACCTACGCCCAGTGCGATCCAGAACATGACCGGCCCGTTGCTTTCCAAGCCGGTATGGAAATTCATGCCAAAGAGACTTGTGATGGCCGTCAACGGCAAGAAGAGCGCGGCGAGCGTGTTTAGCCGATGGCTGGCATGCAAGGCCTCCTTGTTCAATTTGCTCTGCTCCTCTGACTCCCGCGCGATCTTGTAGTCGATCGCATTGCGTGCGTCCTGTAACAGCAGGTCCAAGTTGCGATCCACTTCATCCGCCTGGTCGCGAACGTCGATGAGCGCCGTGTCACCTTTCGCGAGATCGCGCGCGGTCTGCAATGCTTGGCGCATGTTTCGCGCCGCGCGCGTTAGCGGGGTAAGGGTTTCCACCACATCAAACAATTGGCCCGCCGTCAGGGCCTCATCGTAGTCCTTGGTCAGCTTGGCATCGAGGTCAGCATAGAGTTGCACATGCGCCTTCAGGGTGCCCATGCCCGGCCCTCCAACGCTCGTCAGCCATTCGCCGGCAGGACTGCGCCAATACAATACGCCATCGCGATGGCTCTGGTCGGCATCCGGCGGCCGGTGCAGCACGATGAGCAGATGTCCTTCCTCAGCGATGACCCGCTGACGGCCATAGCTCGCCTGGCCCAGGCGTTTGCGGATCGCTTCGGGCAGCTTCCAGTTCGGGGGTATGATCATAACCTTGGTGTCTCCTTCATATTCTCTTTTACGACAATAGGGTGGCTTTAAGCACCCCACCGCGCAACGGCAAAGCGGCTACAACGGCGGGCGGATTGTGTAGTGGGCAGGAGAAATGCCACGGGTAGGATTTATGGTTATATCCCGTTCTCCGTGCTTTCCGCGATTGGCCATCAAAACCCGGACGAATCAAAACTGACCGGGCGGCGTCCAACCTAAGATTTCAGCTTGCTCCTGAGATTCATAAACCTTGAAATGCCCTCTCAAATGAAACCCGCTTTTGTCCGTCCGCTCTTGCTCATGGCCGCCCTGTTCACCGGCAGCCTCGGCCACCTCGTTGCCCAGGAATCCAAGCCCGCGACGAACTACGTCCTGAACGTCAGCACGGATCACGCCGATGCCCTCTATAAGAAGGGTGAAGCCGTCTCCTTCCAGGTTTCTCTGGAACTGGACAAGCAACCGGTGAGCGGCGTGGAGATCGCCTGGAGCTTGAGCAAGGACGGTGTGGACCCCAAGACCAGCGGCAAAGCGAAGCTGGAGAACGGCAAGGCCACCATCACGGGCAAACTCGATGAACCGGGTTTCCTCCTCTGTTACGTGACGTATCAGACGAACAAGCTTTCCTTCAAAGCCCTCGGCGGCGCCGGCATCGATCCCACACAGATCAAGCCCAGCCTGCCCGTGCCCGATGATTTCGATGCCTTTTGGAATGCCAAAAAAGCGGAGCTCGCCAAGGTGCCCATGGACCCGAAATTGACGCCAGTGAAATCATCCGTGGAAGGCGTGGAGGCGTTTGACCTGCAAGCCGCCAGTGTGGGTGCGCCCGTGTCCGGTTACTTCGCCCGTCCGATCGGCGCCAAACCCAAGAGTCTGCCCGCCATCCTGACGGTTCATGGCGCAGGGGTGCGCAGCTCCGGGCTCGGTGGGCCGGTGGGCTGGGCCAAGCAAGGCCTGCTCGCCATGGATATCAACGCGCACGGAATTCCCAACGGCAAACCGGATAGCTTCTACACCGAGCTGACCAATGGTGAGCTGAAAGATTATCGCGCCATCGGCCGTGATTCGCGCGACACGATTTATTTTATGGGTATGTGCCTGCGGCTCATCCGCGCCATCGATTTTCTCACGGCCCAGCCGGAGTGGGATGGCAAAACGGTGATCGTCTATGGCTCCAGCCAAGGGGGGTTGCAAGCCATCGCCGCAGCGGGCTTGGACAAGCGCGTGACCTTCATCGCCGCTGGCGTCCCGGCCGGATGCGATCACACCGGCGTGGCGGTGAATCGCGTGAATGGCTGGCCCAAGATCGTCCCCAACGACCAGGACGGCAAACCCGATGCCAAGGTGCTCAATGCCGCGCGTTACATCGATTGCATGAACTTCGCCACGCGGACGAAAGCCGGTGCCATCTTCACCGTGGGCTTCATCGATGGCACCTGCCCGCCCACCAGCGTCTATGCCGCGTATAACAACTTCGGCGGCAAGAAAGAGATCTTCAACGACATCAAAGCCGGCCACACCAACACACCCAAAGCCTCCGAAGCCATGCGCCAAGCGGCGCTGAAACATCTGGCGGAACAGAAGAAGTAAGCGGCGGGAGCGTGGGCGCCTCGCCCACAGCAATGTCCCTGAGCACGGACCGGCCGGTTTCGCACTGAGCCCATCAAGAGGAACTGCCTTGTGATGAGCGCGCTTCGGGCGGGACACGTCCACGTTCCGCATCATTTATCCAAAAAATTTCTTTTCGCATTGAGCGCAGCCCTTAGAACTGTTACCCGAATCTCCCTGTGCCCAAGAAAAAGCAGAAACCCGGGACCGCTGAAAGAATCGTGGACTCCTCCAAGGTGGAGGCCCGCCAGTCCGGCATCCATGCCACCGGCTGCTTCGCCGCGTGCGACATCCGCAAGGGTGAGAAGGTCATCGAGTATGTCGGCCCGCTCATCTCCAAGGCCGAATCCGAGCGCGAGTGCGAGAATGACAACGTCTACATCTTCACGCTGAACGATAAGCACGACATCAACGGCAACGTGCCGTGGAACCCCGCCCGGTTCATCAATCACAGTTGCGATCCCAACTGCGAATCGGAGAACGACGACGAACACATCTGGATCCTCGCCACCCGCGACATCAAGGCCGGGGAAGAACTCGCCTACAACTACGGTTTCGATCTCGGCGAGTATCAAGACTACCCGTGCAACTGCGGCTCATCGAAGTGTGTGGGCTACATGGTGGCCGCGGAATTCTTCGATCACGCCCGCAAATATCGCGAGTCACAAAAGCAGGCTGCTCCCGTAACCGCGTAGCTATTTCCGATGTAGCGCAGGTTGGCAACCTGCCGTGTCGCCGAATGGCAGTCGTCAGACGTGATTGGCAGATAAACGGCAATTTACTCCCCACCCGGCTTGCCCGCCTCTTCCACCGACGTTCCCGCCAACGACGGCACCCGCATCTTGCCGAGTAACCGTTGTGCTTCCTCCAGCAGGAACTTCGTCTCCGTGAACGGATCGTAGCTGATGTCCTGCCAGCGCACCAAACCCTCGCCATCGATCAGGAACGTGCCATGCAGCGGCTGGTTCTCGAAGTCATCGAATGCGCGATACGCCTTGAAGCTCTGCATCGATTTATCCGATAGCAGCGGGAAAGGGAAGCCGCCTGTATCCGCGACTTTCTTCGCCGTCTCCTTCAGGCCATCCACGGAATCCGTGCTGATGGCCACCAGCGAGATGCCGAGTTTCGCGAACTCCTCCGTCTTGGGCGCGAACGCCGCGAGTTGCTGGATGCAATGCGGGCAACCATGGCCCAGATAGAAGATCACCACCACCGGCTTGCCCTTGAAGTGCTTCAGGGAAAGCTGCTTGTTCTGCGCATCCGCCAATGACCAACCCGGTGCCGCCGTGGGCTGCCAGCGGAACGGCCCAAGCGCCGCGAGGCTGGGACGCTTGCCGAAATCCCACGAACGCTTGAGCGCCGGACGCCAATCCGCCGGCAGATCCAGATCCGCCGCCACCGCTTTCAACCGCTGAAAAACCGGCGCATCGATATCCGCTTCGGCCGAGAGATCGCGCAACAGATAGAAGAACTTGTACGCCTCGGCATAGTTGCCATTGCGATAAGCGATATCCACATAGTTCGCCAGCTGTTGCACCTGATTGGTCGCACCCTTCACCGCTTCCAGTGCGAGCTGCTCCGCCTTCTTCGCGTCGCCCAACTGCCACTCGATCTGTGCCTGCCGTTCTTTCGGCAAATCCTTCACTTTGCCGAAAGCTTCACGCGCCGCTTTGTTGTCTCCCGCTTTCAAGGCCTGCCAAAATTGCAGTTCCGCGATGGCATTGTTCACTCCAGCCACGCGGTTGACGGTGTTAGTAGAACTGCCGGTGCCGGTCTTCTTCTTTTCCCCACCTTTATCCCCCTCCGCCTCCGGCTTGCTCTCCTCATCGGATTTGGCCTCTTCCGTTTTCTTCGGCTCGCTCTTCGGCGCCTTCTTGGCGTCCGCCTCGATCTTCAGCTTCAACTTCTCCAACGCCACCAGTTGCATTTGACCGGATGCAGAATCACCCAGATTGAATTGAGCCGTGCCCAAGGCGCGCAGGCGGCGCACTTCATGATCATTGCTATCCAGCGGCTCAAGATAGGTGGTCTGGCTAAGGGCCACGATATCGCTCCAGAGCTCATAGCGCACCAAGGTTTCATTCAGCCGTTGATAACCGTAATTCGCGCTGCCCTTCGTGAGCGTGTTGTATTTCGGATGCCGCGGCAGCTCGATCATGTTCTTCGCCAGATCGACCGCCCGATGGACCGCCCCGATGATGCTCAGGTCGCGGATGAGCCATTCATTATTATGCGCGAAGTTATGGATCTGATCCGGCAGCACATGATTCTTCATCATGTAGGCGTGATCCGTCCGGGCGCTGGCCTCCTGCTGCCACGCGGCATCGGCGTAGCGATAAAGCTTCGTATAAGTATGGCCGCTCATGTGCCACATGTGCGCGGTATCCGGCTCCGCGTAACCATTCAACGCCGCCGAGTTCAAAGCATTCGTCGCTGCCTTGCCGTCATCCCACAAATGGATGCGGTAATGATGCACCGGGTGCAATGGCTCAGCGTTCAGCACCGTGTTGAACAGCTTGTCCACCTTCGCCTTGTCACCCATCGGCACGCCCTTGCTGTTGTTGTCCCAATACTGCAACGCGCAGAACGCCTTCGCCTCCAAATCCTCCGGATACGCGGCCATCAGCTTCTCCAGTGCCGCCTGATAATCTTTGCGCCGCTGCTTGTCATCGCGCTTGTCCTCCTTGCGGAACTCCGCCAGCGCCTCGATCCATAGGCGCTCGCGTTCGCTGACCTTGCCCTTGAGCGCCACCGCCTTCTCGATGAACCCTCGCGCCCGCTTGACGTTGTTCACGTTCGCCATCGCCATGCCCCAATACGCCGTGGCGCACTCCGGGTCCAGCGCGGCCACCTGACGAAAAGACCGTTCCGCCTCGAAATACCAGAAGCCGTGCAATTGCCCCACGCCCTGCTCAAAGAACTTCTGCGCCTGCGCGGACTTCGTGGTGATGGGAAAATGGATGCGCCCCGTCTCGCCCATCAGGAAAGCCTTCTGGCGCGGCCCTTCGTTGAACGCATCCCCGTGCATGGAATGACCGGCGAGCGGTTCCTTCTCTTCCGCCGCATGGGCAAAGGACAGCGGCAGGCATAGGCCCAGCCACGCGGACAAAACAAGCCGCGCAGCGACCGGGCGGTTGTGCAACAAAAATGGCATGTCTGGCATCATCTCCTACTTTCAGGCTGCGGCAAGCAGGAATAACTTGCCGTTCCTCTCTCACCATCTGCTCATACTATATCCTCCACCCGCCTCCCCATTTGTCACACTTTTGTCATATTACCTGTTCCACCACAGACTCTCTTGCTCCGCTTTCCTCCTCACTGTCTTATCACCGCTCCCGGCGGAAAGCTGCGCGTTTCCGGCGCGATATTCCGTATCCACGAGCCACCGTAACGCATCTGGTAACTCTTGTAATTCTTCTCCCCCAGGGATTCCTGGACGGTTCTCTCCGCCAGGTTCTTGATCTCCACCAGCGCCTGCTGCCGCTGCTCGGCCGAGAGATTCTGGTCGCTGCGTATCTTTCTCGCCTGCGCCTCCGTCGCCTCCTTCATGTCATAGACCTTTGAGGCCGTCTCCTTCGGCAAACCGCTCCGTTGCGCCATTTGGTAAAGCTCCCGGTAACCGTAATCCTGCGCCCGCTTGTATTCCTTGTAGCGTTCCTCGCCCAAAACTTTTTTGGCTTCCTCATCCCGGAGCTTCGACGCCTCCGCCATCAATTTCGCCTCCTCCGGCTTGTCCGGATCAGGCCCGCCGAAACGGAAATTCATCGTCGCCTGGTCATAAGCTTCCCGCGTCTTGAAGAGCGCCCGGAACTCCTGCTCCGAAGGCTCGAACGCCGAGAGGTCATACTTCATCTGCGTGGCCGTCTGCGAGCTGCGCACCTTGTATTCTTCCAGCTCCGTTGGTGTCAGCAGCTTGCTCAGTTCCGCCTCGCGTTGGCGGTTGATGTCGGCCAGTTCCGCCGTGCGTTCCGGTCCGTAATAATCCCGGTACTTTTGATACGTCGCCTGTTCCAGGTCTTGAAAACGCTGGCGGATCTCCTCCACCGGCTTGCGTTTCTCTTCCGGCAGATACCCCGTTCGGGACGCTTCGTAATCCGGGATGCCTTGCCGTTCCCGCCGCACCTTGTCCAGGTCCACCCCGAGCAACGCGATCAGCAACGCCTTCTTCTCCTCAGTCAGTTCCCGGTACTTCCGGTTCCGTTCACTGTTGTACGAATACTCGTCCGACTTCCAATACTCCCCGGAATTTCCCAGCCGGCTTAACGCCCGCAACTTCTCCGCATACACCTTCGTCACATCATTGTAGATGATGTCCTGCACCGTCTCCTCCGGGCAGCCGATCGCCCGCAGGTTCGCCACATACTTGTGATAATCCTCCGCCTCCACCCGATGCCACGTGAATGGCTCTCCCGGCACGCTCACCATCACCGGAGCCAGCTTCTCGGTCTTCTTCTCGCTGGTGGTGGTCTTGCTGGTGCTGACGCTTTTCGTTTCCGTCACCGGCGTCTCGGGCGCCGCCGCACGCTTATGCACCACCGCCGCGACCAAGATCGCGTTCAACCCCAGCGAACCGATGATGATGTAGGAAAGTTTCATTGGATTCCTGGCGGCATGGCTCGCGGTGACAAATTGTTCAGCCAATAACCGCCCTGCCGTTTGTAATAATTGTAACCCTTCTCCCCGATCTCCTTCGTGACCGCCGCTTCCGCCGCCTTCCGGATGTCCTGCAACGCCTTCGTGCGCTCCTCGGGCGTAAGCGATTGGTTGCGGCGCAGGTCATTCGCCGCCTTCTCCGCCTCCGCCTTCAGGTCCACCACTCGCAGGGCCGCTGCCTTGTCATAACCCAGAAACGGTGCCGCACTCGCCAGTTGCCGGTAGCTGTAATCTTGGGCGAGCTGTATTTCCTTGTATCTCTCTTCACCCAGCGCCGTCTTCAAGTTTTCCTGCGCCAGCTTGGCCGCCTCCTGGCTGGCCTTCATCTGCTCCGGTGTCAACTTTTCCGTACGCATCGCCCGCGTATCTTCCTCCGCCCGCTTGGCCGCGAACATCGCGCGGAACTCCGCCTCCGTCAGGTCCAGTCCGCGCGCTTCGTTATACTTCATGTTCCGCGCCGTGTCCGAGGTCCGGATGTCATACTCAAAAATCTGTTCCGGCGTCATGAAGGCACTCATCTCCGTCAACTCCTTCCGGCGCAAGGCCGCCAGCTCCACCTGCGTGTCCGAGTCGATGTATCCGTTCGCAGTCTCGTAGATCTTCTGGCGCGCCTCATTGATCTTTTTGCCCATCTCCTTGATCTTTTCCTGCTGCTCGGTCGAGAGAAAATCCAGCAGTTTCTTGCTGGGGTCTTCGTACGTGTTATTGGCCTGCCGCAGTTCGCTCTCTTCCACGCCCAGGAGTTCCTTGATCAGCGCCGCCCGCTCTTCCGTCAGCGCCTTCGTCTGCGCCATCTTCTCCGGGTCACGCTTCCGCGTGCGGACTCCATACATGTCCGATACCCAGTACTTCTCCGGCTGATACAGATTGATTTCGCGAAAGGCCGCAAAGCGCGGCTCGAACAGCTTGTCGATGTCCGCCACAATGATATCCCGGATCGTCGCCTCCGGGCACTTGATGCCCCGCAGCTTGGCGATGTAATCCTTGTAATCCTCCGCCTCCACTTCCCGCCAATGAAACCCGATCTCCTCCACCGTGGTGATCACTTCCGCACGACCGCTCCCGGAATTCTTCTTCCCGCCCGTGGCCTTGGCATTGACCGTTTGGAGGGAGGCGGAAGTAGCCGGATCGGATGTGGACGCCTTGGGCAACATTACGTATGCAACACCCAGCCCCGCGTTCAAGCACACGGACACGAGCAATATCACCTTGGGAGACATGACCATATTATTACAACTCCCCTCCCGATTTCACAAGTGAGTAATAGGACCTCGCCCGCAGCACCTTCCCGCCCGCCCTTCCCGCTCTCGTCCTCACTCCATATTTAATCTTCATGCCTCCACTCTAACCGGGGACCTAGGACATCCGCTGTCCTAGGTCCATTTTTCTGATAAAATATTCTCTCCGCATAACCCCTTAATTTTAAAGCGCTTGCATATTAAAGCGGCCAATTCTGGTAAAAATTCTTCTCAAATGTTCAGCGAAATATCAGCCTGGGCTCGGGCTTGGCGGGATTGGGATTATCCAAACTCTCCAGCCACCGCAGGCCGCCGACTTTCTGATACCCTTGATAAACCTTTTCCCCCAGCGTGCTCTGCACTGATTTCATCGCCAGCTGCTTGAGTTGCGCCGTGGCCTGTTGCCGTTGTTCTGCGGATAGCTCCTGGTTGTCCCGTATCCGCTGGATCTGTGTCTCTGCCTCCATTTGCATCTCATAAGCTTTCGCCACCGTCTGCTTGGTCAGATTGTTCTGCTGCGCGAGTTGCAGCAGCTCCCGATATTCGGACTGAAGACTGCGCAGATATTCCTTAAACCGCGTCTCGCCCAATGCTTGCCGTTGGTCCGCCCGCCAGCGCGCTATGGCTGCCTCAATTTTCTTCCGGGCAAGCGGCTCGCTTTGATCAGGCACCTCATACGGGTGGTCATGCTTTTCCTCGACTTGGAACAGTGCTCGAAACTCCGTCTCTGTTGGTTCAAATACCTCCAAATTATCCCGCAACCCGCTCGCCAAGGGCAACTGCCGCAGCTTGTACTCCTGCAATTGACCCGACGTCATCACTTTCAGCATTTCGGACTCCCATTCCCGATCCAGTGCTTGCTGCTCTGAGACCCATTCTTCCCCGTCATAGCCGGCATATTTGTAACCGATGGCTTTGTTCAACTCGACAAACCGCTCCCAGACCTCTTGCGCTTGCCGCACCTGATGCGGACTCATGAAAGCTAGCCGCGCAGCTTCGGTATCCGGCTGACCATGCCGCTCCCTTCGGGTGCTTTCCATATCCACCCCGAGCAAGGCGTAAAGCAGGCGATGCTTCTCCAAGTTGAGTCGCATGACCTCCCGCGTCCGCGCCGTCAACGCCGCATGATTGGCCCCTACCGGTTTCCAGAAATCCATGCTTTTGCCCTGCCGGGCGATCCGGTAAGTCTTGTGCAATTCCCGGATCTTGGCCGCATACGCCTTGTTCACGTCGTGATACAAGATGTCTTGAACCGTTGTTTCCGGGCAGCCGACCGCCCGCAAGTTCGCCGCATAACGGTGGTAATCTTCTGATTCCAATTGCCGCCAGTGAAAGGCCGCATCTGATACCTCCACCACATTCGTCACCGGTGTGGCCTCCGCGCTTAAGCTGACTTTTACGGGCTTGCTGATAGTCGTAGCAGCAGTAGCGGTTTCGGTCACCGGCGGCTTGCCCTTCAAGGTGTGCTGCACCATTCCCGCCACCAACAGCAGGTTCACTCCCAGCGATACCAGAAATAGCAGCTTCAGTTTCATGGCTGGGCTGGTGCCGGTCGGATGGTCGGCAGCGTAAGTCCTCCTTTGCGTTTAAAATATTTTAGCCCTCGCTCGCCGAGGGTTTGGCCCACGGCCTTCTCGGTGGCCTGGTTGATATCTTGCAAGGCGCCAGCTTTTGCTTCCGGCGAGAGCGCCGGGTTATTGACGATGGCTTGCGCCGCTTTTCTGGCCTCAGTCCGCAAGTTAATCGCGTGTAGTGCCGCCGCCTTGTCATAGCCCAAAAAGGGTGCTCCCGCGATCAGTTGCTGATACCCAGGGTTGGTCAGCGTCCTTTCTATTTCCGCTTGCCGTTCCGGACCTAACACCTCCCTTATTCCTTCGTTGGCTTTCCGTTGGATCTCAGCGATTTCCGGAGACAATACTTGGGTGGGCAGCAAACCTCTGCGCGCTTCTTCGATAGTCCGGCCATGATCGTATGCCGCGCGGAACTCGGCTTCTGTCAGTTCGATGGGGCGGAATTGAGATTGGAGGCGCTCCATCAGTTTCGAGGTGCGCAGTTCATACTCGTAAATTTCCTGTGACGACATGAACTCCGTCATCTTTTCCCGCAGATAGTTTTGGTGGTTCTCCGCTTCCATCTTGGCCACCACGCTCCCCGGCGCAAGGCTCGGGTTCTTGATCTGTTCCATCCCCTTCTCCAAACCCATCAGTTTTTCAGTCTGCTCCGGCGAGAGAAACGAGTAGCGGCTCTGCGCGGCATCATCATACCAATCTATCTCCGCACGCAGGGCTTTCTCCGTCACCCCCAGCAATTCCTTTATCAATGCCGCCCGCTCTTCCATCAAGGCCTTGATCTCCTTCTCCGCTTCGGGAGTCGGTTTGAATGCTGGTGCCGGCCGGCTGACCAGCCAGTATGGTTCCGTGACCGCCACCGGATTGATACCCCGCAACTTGTTCAGCTTTGGCTCATACAGATTGTCCAGATCCGCCAAAATGATATCCCGGATGATCGCCTCCGGACAACCCACCTTCCGCAATCGCGCGATGTATTGCCTGTAATCCTCCGATTCCAACTGCGCCCACTTGAAATCCGTCTGGATCACATTCGTGACCGTCACCAGTGTTCCTTCAACTGCCTGCTTCGCCTGAACCACCGCCGCACTCTTACCCACCACCACCGCTGGTGTCTCCGCCCCCGGCCTGATGATATAAATATACAAAGCTCCCAACCCCACATTCAACAACAGGGAAATGAACACCTTGGGAGACACGCCACCTTCATACCCCAATCCCCCGCACCCGACAAGCCTCTTGGAGCGTGGGCGCCTCGCCCACAGCAACGTACCTAGGCAAAGCCGGCTTCCGCTCTCTCCGAAACCACCCGCACGCATCCCCCGTAGCGCACGCTTCCAGCGTGCGAGTTAAAGCCGCATTTCACCCCGGCTTCTTATGTCGGGGCTTGCGGCGTTTCCACTCTCCCTTGCCTCTCTCCCCACTTCCCCTCACTCTCCACGCAGACCAGATGCACACCGTCGCCCTAGCCTGTCACGCCATGGCCACACGATTTGAATTCGTGTTGCAGGGCCCGGACGCCATTGCCCTTCGCGCCGCCGGCGAAGAAGCCCTCCGCGAGATCGAGCGCCTCGAATCCCAACTCAGCATCTACCGCCCCGCCAGCGAACTCAGCCAACTCAACGCCCGCGCCGCCCACGAACCCGTCCGCGTAGAACCGCGCCTCTTCCACCTCCTCCAGCGCGCCCGCAATCTGTCTGAGGAAACCGGCGGCGCCTTCGACATCACCGTCGCTCCCCTCATGCGCTGCTGGGGCCTCATGCAACGCGAAGGCCGCGTGCCCACGCCCGAAGAACTCGCCACCGCCCGCGCCTGCACCGGCTGGCAGCATCTCGAATTGAACGAAGCCAATTTCACCGTCCGCTTCGCCCGTGAAGGCCTGATGCTTGATCTCGGCTCCCTCGGCAAAGGCTACGCCCTCGATGAAGCCGCCGATATCCTGCGCGAAGCCGGTGTGACCAGCGCCTTGCTCCACGGCGGCACCAGCACCATCTACGCCCTAGGCAAACCTCACGATGCCCCCGCCTGGTCCATCGCTCTAGCCGACCCGCAGACCGAAGGCGCCCGCTTCATCGCCACCTCCTCAGAAAAAATCCGCACGCGCTTCACACCTCTCACCACCGTGGAACTCCGCGATGAATCCCTGTCCCTCTCCGCCGTCTGGGGCAAATACTTCACCGCGAATGGCCGCACCTACGGCCACGTCATCGACCCTCGCCTGGGCGAACCCGTGGACGGCGCATTGATGTCCGCCTGCATCCTCCCCTCCGCCACCGAGACCGACGCCCTCTCCACCGCCTTACTAGTCGGCGGCCTCACCGATTGGGAAAAACTCTCCACCCTCCGCCCAAACATGCGCGCCCTCGTAGTAGGCCGCAACGACGACAGCACCCTCCCCAAAATCCGCTCCCTCGGCCTCTAACCCGGTGGAGCGCGGGTTGTCTCAACCCGCAGCAACTCCCGCCAACCTGTGGTCATCAATCTACCCCGGCGCGGTAAATGTTATCTCCTTCTCCTCGGGGAGAAGGACGGGATGAGGGGTAAGGAGACTTCCATAAGTAAAACCAGACCCCATTCGCTTATGAACCCCCTCACGCCTTAAACCCCGTCGGCACTCCCGACATCTCCTGCAACGGCAAAAAGATGCTCATCGTCGTCCCTTTGCCCACGGATGACTTGATCCGCACCGTCCCGCGATGCGTCTCCGCCACCCGCCGCACGATCATCAAACCCAACCCAGTCCCTTTGCCCTTTGTCGTATTCAACAACGACGTAAACGCCCGCTTCCGCTGCTCGATCGTCATGCCCGAACCCGTGTCCTTGAAATCGATCACCACATGCGTCGGGATCGGCGATTTCCGGGGCAGATAGATCGTCCGCGAAACAATCGTCAGCCGTCCGCCGTCTCCCATGGCTTCCACCGCGTTCAACGTCAGATTCAAGAACGCCTGCTCCAGTTGCGTCGGGTCCGCCATCACCACCGGCAGTTCCGGGTCCAGCTTGCGCACCCACTCGATATTCTGGTTCTTCAGCTTGTGCCGCGTGAGCAGGCCCAGATCGTCGATGAGCTGGTTCACATTCACCTCCGTGAGCGCCGGCTCCGTGTTCCGCGCGAAGTCCAGCACCTGCTCCACGATCTTGTTCATGTGATCCATCTTCTCACCCATGATGCGCACATCCGTCGCGCGCGGATCAGTCGCCTCGAAACGCAGATCCAGCGAATGATACAACATCTTCAACACCGTGAGCGGATTACGGATCTCATGCGCCACCTCCGCCGCCAGCAATCCGAGTGCCGAGAGTTTCTCCGTCTGGCGTAACTGTTCCTCCACATCCACGATGCGCTCATACAACCGCGCCTTCTCGATGGCGATGGCCGACAGTTCCGCCAGCGCTGAAAGAATCTTTATCTCTTCGTTGGAAAAATTATGCGGCTCCTCCGTATAGACATTCAGCGCGCCGATGGCCTGATTGCCGAACAGCAACGGCACACTGAGCAACGACACCAGCCCTTCGCGCCGCGCCGTCTCCACATTCTGATACCGTGACGACGTCTGCACATTCTCCACCTGCAACGCCTTCTTCCGCCGCACCACAATGCCGATGAGACTCTCTTGCAGGCTCAGCGGCGGCCGGTCCACGTAAAGTTTTCCCGCCCCAAAACTCGCGCGCAGTTCCAGCCAGTTGCCCGATTCATCCAGCATGTGCAGCGAGCACATCTTCGTCTCCATCAACTGGCAGGCCTCCCGCGTGATGACCGTGAGCGCGTCATTCAGGTTCAGCGTGGAACTGATCGTCTGCCCTACGCTCGCCAGCGTCTCGAACAGACGCGCCTTCAAGCGAAGCTGTTCGTAAAGCCACGTGTTATGGATCACCTTCGCCGCCTGCAAGGCCAGCTCTTCCAACAAGCTCTGGTCATCTGCACTGAAAGCATTTTCCCGCTCCGAATCCACGTTCAACACCCCGCGGATCTCGCCCTCCACCACCAGCGGCACCGCCAGCTCGGACTCCACATTCTTGCGGATCATGATGTAGCGCGGGTCCTCATCCACGCGTCCCACCCGCGCCGCCTTGCCCGTGCGCGCCACCCACCCCGTGATGCCCTCACCCACACGCAGACGCAACGATTTCGCATTCGCCGGCAGCCCATTCGCCGCCTGGATCTCCAGAAATCCCGTATGCGGATTCAGCAACACCACCGATCCGCTGGACGCCCGCATGATACGCACCGCCTCACGGATGATGCGCTCCAGCGCCTCCTGGGAATCGAGCGTGGAATGGATGACATTGCTGACCTGATACAACAGGCGAAGTCGTTCGTAACGTGCCTTCAGTTCGGCTAATTCGTCGCTCACGCCGCCGACTATGGCCAGCCCCCGCCAAATTTCCAGCGCAGAACCCAATGTGCTGCCGGTATCTTGCCGGCAGTTCGAGCGCGAACGTTCTCAAGCCGTCATCACAATATGAACCGGCCTGCCCGCATCTCGTCTTGCAAATGCCCACCACTAACCAACAATCCATAGCAACACCATGCTCAAGCCCCTGCTTGCCCTATTGCTCTGGTCGTCCGGCCTTGCTCTCACCCAGGCCGCCGATGCCCCAGCTCCCTCCCCCTACACCCGCTGGACCAACGGCCCTTCCACCGATCCCAATTTCTTTCCCATCGCCGTCTGGTTGCAAAACCCTACGCGCGCCGAGGAATACAAACGCGCGGGCATCAACACCTACATGGCCCTCTGGCGCGGCCCCACGGAAGAGCACCTGACCGCCTTGCGCAAAGCCGGGATGAAACTCATTTGCGGCCAAAGCGAACGCTCCCTGAAATTTCGCGATGAACCGCTCATCATCGGCTGGATGCACGGTGACGAACCGGACAACGCGCAAGCCATCCCCGGTGGCAAAGGCTACGGCCCGCCCATTCTGCCCGAGAAGATCATCGCCGATTACCACCGTATCCGCACGAACGACACTACGCGCCCCGTCTTCCTGAATCTCGGCCAGGGCGTCGCGTGGGATAACTACATCGGTCGCGGCGTCCGCCGCAATCATCCCGAAGATTATCCCGAATACGTGAAAGGCTCCGATATCGCCTCCTTCGACATCTACCCCGCCGTGCACGATCACAAGGACATCGCCGGCAAACTCTGGTATGTCGCCAAGGGCGTGGAACGTCTCTCCCAATGGGCCGGCCCCGACCGCGTCGTCTGGAACTGTCTCGAATGCACCCGTATCGAGAACCCTGATCGCAAACCTACTCCCACCGAAGTTCGCGCCGAAGCCTGGATGTCCCTCATCCACGGCTCGCGGGGCCTCATCTGGTTCGTGCACCAGTTCAAGCCCACCTTCCGCGAAGCCGCGCTGCTGGATGACCCCGAGATGCTCGCCGCCGTCACCGCCGTGAACCAGCAGATCACCCGCCTCGCCCCCGTCCTCAACAGCCCCACCCTCACCTACGCCGTGAAGGTGACCTCCAGCAAAACCGACGTGCCCATCGCCACCATGGTGAAAAAGCATAATGGCGCAACCTTCCTCTTCGCCGTTAACATGCGTGATGCCGCCACCTCCGCCACCTTCAGCGAGCTGCCGAAGAACAGCACCGTGACCGTCCTCGATGAAAACCGCACCATCTCTTTAAAAGACAGTTCCTTCACCGATCAATTCGAGCCGTGGGCCGTTCATCTCTACCGTATCGAAGCGAAATAGACTTCCGGCCCGTGGAGCGTGCCCGTCCTCGGGCACAGCAAGGTGAAATGCTTCAGCCGGTTTCCGAAAAGGTTGTGGCAGAAGAGAAGAACTTCATGCGTCTGTTTTTGCGCTAAAGGTTAACTGCTTTTGCTTATGCACGTTGCTGTGCCCGAGGACGGGCACGCTCCACCACGTATCACCATTCATTCCTCATTTCCCCACCGACCTCAGCACCTTCCACACCTGCGTGAAATGGTGGTCCTGAAACCCGAGCGCCCGCTTGATCTGGTAATCCCGCTCAATCACATTACGGATCGCCTGACACCGGCTGAAGTCATCGCGCTTCAGCTCCCCGCGCAATTTCAACCGGTGCCCAAAGATCGGCACCGGAAAATCACTGCCATGAAACACGCGCTCCGCCAAACCCGGACGCATACACTTCGTCAGATGCGCACACCGATTGAGCGTGGCCAGCGCGCTGCTGTCCCCATACAGATTCGGATGCTTCTCCAGCATCTCGCAGAAGATGTGAAAATACTCGGGATCACCCAGCCCGCTCTTCGTCGCACAATGCGCCGCGATGACTTTCACGCCACACTCCAGCGGTAGCTGCAACGTGCGTGGATCGGAATAAGCCTCATTGACCACCGGCACCGTATGTTCACCGCCCGTGTGCGCCAGGAAGGGCAACCCCGCCTGCGCCATGCGCTCCCAGAATTTCGTGTAGCGCTTGTCATTGCCATTCACGTTGTGGCAGTTCGGCAACAGCTTCAGCATCACCGCGCCACCGGCCAGACAACGCTCCAATTCATCCAAGGCATCTGGTCTCCCCGGATGGATGGACACCGCCGGAAGAAACTCCTCATGCTCCCGTGCCAGCTTCAGCACATACTCATTCGGCACGTAGAAAGAACCCGCACTCTCCATCTTCTGGCCGTTCTCGTCATACACCCAATCCTGCGCCAGCAACACCAGCTTCTTCAGTGAAGACTCGCGCACCTGCTTCAACAAGTGTTCCACGTAGATGCGATCAAAATCCTCCGCCTGCAATTCCGTATGGCCCAGCCCGATGTGACCCAGCATGAAATTCGCCAGCGGCTTGTGCCACCAGCCGCGCACGCGCAGCCAGCACCCGCTCCCCTGACGGCCATTGCCGACGAGATGCACATGCATGTCTATTGGAGGTCTCTGGCTGGTTGTCGTCACGAATGCCAACGTAATCTTTTTACCGGTTGAAACAAACGAATTTGGTTTGGGTTCGCCTCTCCACGCTAGGGTTCAATCATCGGACCCGCTACGGTATATAGGGTCGCTGATGTTTGAAAGCCCACGGCGTGGAGCAGCGCTTTCATCTGGCGGACAACGCTTGATTCATACCGCTCATAACCTAGATTCACCTGATAAGAGTTTGTAGTGACCAACGAAGGCAACGGCAGCGTCGCCTCTTCATTTGGCGGTACTGTGACCCGGGTCGTAAACACTGTCCGGACAGCGGCAACAGAAGGATTTTGCACATAAGTATAATGGGAACTGACGATGGGAAAGGAATTCAGGTTCTTGACGCCTAAACAAACCATGGGCTCACCAAAGGGACCTTGGATATAACCCAAGAAACGGACCTCGGGGGCCACGGGAGGTCGAGAACGAGGAAAAAGCCAAAAGATCACTCCGGCCATCACGACCGCCCCGAGCAACCATAACAGTGCCTTCATGCCACGTGATCTGGATTGGGAGGGAGTCACTTGTTTGCGTATGCAAACCCGCCGAAGGCCTTTGGTCAAGGGGAAGCATTTCCCATTGACCGGCCACACCAAACACCGCTTTCTATCCCCATCGTGCGTGAGTAAATACCGCCAGCACGGTCCTACACAGGGAGTAGCATTGGCATGAGCCAGCTAAAGAACATGACGCGGGGCGCGAAGCCCGAGGTGCTGATCCTCGAGCAAGGCACCTTCCTGCTTGGCCGCGAGCCCGGGTGCGATTACCTCATCATCCATCCCTCCGTCTCCACCACCCATTGCGAGATCCGCAAAGATCATGGCCGCGTCTTCATCCGTGACCTCGGCAGCACGAACGGCACCTTCATCAATGACGAGCAGGTGAAGGAAGCCGAACTGCTGCCCGATCAGATCGTTCGCTTCGGAGAAACTGTCTGGCGCTTTCAAGGGACCTCGCTGCATGTGGATGCTGCCGCTGCCGTGACCACTGAGGCGCCTTCCCCCATTCCTTCCACCAATGAAGTGCCCTGGCCATTGGTGCCGAACCTGTCTTTCGGTGTCGACCGCAAGACCAAAGAGGCTGAGGCGGCCGCGATAAAAGAGCTGCCGCCCGTGCAACGGCCCTGCTGCAAGCATGCCCAAGTCCCCGCCTTGTTCATTTGCCTGAATTGCCGTTCCGAATTCTGCCAGGAATGTGTCCATGTCCGTCAGGGCTCCAAGGAAAAGCGTCTCTACTGCCACCATTGCAATGGCCGTTGCGAAGACATCGGCGTTTATGAAGCGAAGCGGGCGACGCAAACGGTTGACCGGGAAAGGCGACGGAATCTTTTCCTCAGTCTCCCCGATATCTTCACGTACCCCTTGCGCAGTTGGAACTTGGTCAGCACGTTCAGCGCTGCCCTTTTGTTTGGGTTTTTGGCCGCCATTATCCGGGTTATCCCCGCGCTCGGCATATTTGCCGCCGTCAAGCCCATCATCGCCAGCTTCTGCATCTCCGCCTATCTGGTGGCGTACATGTACAAGATCGTGCAGGCTTCGGCCAATGGCGATACAGCCATGCCCGAATGGATGGATCTTTCCAATTGGTGGGACGACATCGGTCAGCCCGCCCTGCATTTTTTCGGCACGGGGCTGGTTAGTTTCAGTCCGTTGTTCATCTACCTGTACTGGACTTTCCCGAATCCTTCACCGTGGGTCTGGGTCCCTTTGTTGATCATCGGATTGACCTATTTCCCTATGGCGTATCTGTCCGTGTGCATGTCAAACTCCCTGATCACCGTCAATCCGGTCACCGTCTATTGGTCCATCCTGAAGGTGCCGATGAATTACGGCCTCGCCTGCGTCATTTTCTGGGGCGCTTACTTCCTGAGCTTCACCATCGTGGTCATCGCCTCCCTGCTGCCGTTGAAATATGATATGCTCGGGCTCGCCTTGAAAGTCATCACCATCCCTCTCTCCCTCTATCTTTTCATCATCGAAGCCCGCATCCTGGGTCTGATCTATTACGGTAACAGTGACAAACTCGGCTGGTTCGACGAAAAGAAATGACCGCACCCGGCCTGCCCGGATGCGGTCTTCTGAAAAGGGATTAGAGCGTTTTTAGAAATTATGCAGCGGTGTGGAGCGAGGATTTTTGGGTTGTGGCGAGGCTTTGGCGAAGGAGCAGGTTCCAAAGACCCTGTGACTGAGCCGAAACGAAGCCACAACCCAAAAAGACCGCTCTCTCTCCCTCTTAACCCGCACCGCTACATAATTTCTAAAACCGCTCTAAATCACTTCACCGTTTGCTTCACGCCCAAGCGATCCAGCACTTCCTTCGGCGGCCCATCGAAACTCGTCAGTGCCTCATTTCCCACATAGCCGAGCGCCTTCCAGCCTTCCGGGGTGCCGTAATAGGCACCCGCAGCCACATCCCGGAATTTCACGAAGAACGCCGCCGCTTTCTTGAACTCTGCCTTTGCATCCGCTGGCCAGCAGATGTCATCACAGATCGCACGCTTCTGTGCGTCGCTCAAACTCGCGAATGATTTCTTGAACCGTTTCTGCGATTCCTCCGCCAGCCATTTCAAGCCCGGCACGATGATCTCACGGTCCGCCACCTGCACCGGATACGGCGCACTGATCCATTCATCCATGAAATCCGGCACGCGCACGGTACTGGCCGCGGGGCCGAATTGATCGGACGGCAAGATGATATCGGCCAAGGCTGCCGTGGTTTCCTTCTCGTCCTGCGAGAACGTCAGCGGCCAGAAATCACCCGGATTATAATACTGCGAGACATCCGGGTCTTGCCCATAGCCCTTGGCCGTAGGCTTCACCGGCTCGGCCGCATTGGCCACGTAGTTCAATGATTCCAGCGCGCCGATCTGCATCACGGCCGTGGCCGAGGCGAACCATTTCAAGACCGTGCGGCGGGAGAGGCGCGGAGTTTGTTGCTCAGAATTTTCCATAAGGCAGATCGATTAGAGGTTTCCTTTGCGCGCCTGTTCCACGATGTAATCACCCGTGCGCCAGGCCAGCGCCATGATGGTGAGCGTGGGATTCTTGTCCGCATTCGAGGGGAACGGCGTGCCATCACACAGGAAGAGATTCTTCACGTCCCACGTTTGGTTCCAGCTATTGCACACCGATTTCTTCGGGTCTGCGCCCATGAGCGCCCCTCCCACCTCATGGATGATCTTGCCGCCCGGCTCGATGATATCGTGCCCCGTCTTCACTTGCTTGCTGCGCACCGTGCCGCCCATCGCCTCGATGAGCGCCCCGAATGTTTTGGATGCGTGCAAGGCCATGTTTAGCTCATGATCACTCCACTTCCAGTGCCAACGTAGCACCGGCACGCCGTAATCGTCCTTCATCTTCGGATCGAGTTCCGCGAACGAGCCTTCATTCGGGATCATCTCACCCCGGCAGGCGTAACCCACGAAAGAACCGTAGTAACGCCGCGCCTCTTCCTTGAACTTCGTACCATACGCGCCCTTGATGAAATCCGACGGTGCCGGATTGCGCCCACCCGGCATGCCGCGTGAACCGCCCATCTCGATATGATACCCGCGGGCGAAATTCAGTTTGCCCGCAAGCTGTTCCTTGTAGAGCCACCACGGCGCGTAGAAGTGCGAACCACCCGCGCCATCTTCATTATGCGGCGGCAGATTCTCCAGCGCCGGCACATGACCGCTCACCGAAGCCCCCACCGTATCCATTATATACTTGCCTACCAGCCCCGTGCTGTTCGCCAAGCCATTCGGATGCTGCGCGTTCTTCGTATTGAGGAGAATGCGCACCGTCTCGCCACTGCTCGCCGCGATGACGACCGCCTTCGCCTTCACCCGCTCTTCCTTGCGCGTCTTCTTATTGATGTAGAGCACGCCATTCGCCTTGCCGTCCTTGCCGATCAAGATTTCCCGCGCATGCGCATCGGAAAGAATATCGAGATTACCCGTGGCCAATGCAGGTGGCAGGTGCACTGTGGTGCTCTGGTAATTCGCACGAATGTTGCAGCCTCGCACACACGGCGTCGCCCAGAAACACGCCGCCCGCGAACGCATCGCTTCAGCCAAAATCTTCTGCGCTCGCGGATTCTTCGGATGCAACTTCGCCGGGATCTTGTCCGCATCCAGCGTCTTCGTCAGCACCGCGCGATGAATGGGAATGATCGGAATGCCCAGCTTCTTCCCATGCTTCTGCGAATATAGTTCGGAAGCGCGGCCTTTCGGAGCGGGGAGCAAAACCCCCTTCGGCGAATTTGGCGTGTTCTCCAATCCTTCGTTAGTGCCGTAAACGCCGATGAGCATCTCCACCTTCGTGTAATACGGCTCCACGTCCTTGTAATTCAGCGGCCAGTCGAACCCGAGACCATCGCGGCTGTAAGGCTTGAAATCATACTGCCCGTTACGCAAGGAGATGCGGCCCCAGTGATTCGTGCGGCCACCCATCATGCGCGCACGCCACCACCAGAACTGTTCCTCCGGCTTGTCGCTCGCCTGCGTGTAAGGCTCGCCTGGCACCGTCCAGCCGCCATTCACCGTGGCGTCGGAGAAGCCGAAAAACTTGTCGGGCGTGGAGATGCCCATGAGGGGCATTTGATCAGGCCGCTGGAACATCGAGGTCTCGGTGTCCGGATTATAGCTGCGCCCGGATTCGAGCATGATGCACTTCAATCCGGCCTGGGTCAGCGTGTAGGCCATCTGGCCACCACCGGCCCCCGAACCGACGATCGCTACATCATACTCCGATTGGACTTGGTCACTCGTGATGAAAGGCATAGGCAAAACCTAGATTTAGGAAATCTTCGCGTCGAGCAAACTGTGGAGCAGCATTGATACTGGAGGTTGGACCCGAAGAAAGGAAGCGCGTTCAAGTTGCCACCCAACTGTCTGTCTCTCGGTCATTTCTTTGGCACTGCGGGTACCTCTCTTAAGTTCGTCTTCAACCATCCCAACAGGCTGGCCATATCCGCTGGCGTGAGCGTCTCGGCAAAAGACGGCATCAACGAAGCAGGCAGACGACGCACCCCTTTGACATCCTTGCGCAGCAACACATTCTCCACTCCTCCGGCAGAAACTAGCGTGAGGCTCGTCGCCCCATCATCTTTCAGCAGGCCCAACACCGGTGTCCCTTCCAGCGTATCCACGCGTATGGTCTCGAAGCCAGGTCGGATATGTTCATTCGGCAGCAAGATGTGTCGCACCAGCGTCTCTTCCGGCACCGCCAGCTCACCCATCAAGTCCGGACCGACCTCAAAGCCTTCTTTCCCAACCTTGTGACAAGTCATGCACGCTTGCTGAAACAGTTCATGTCCGCGCTTCAAATCCCGCTGACCGGAGAGCGCGACAACAAACTTTTTGAACGCCGCATCACTGACCTCCATGGCGGGAGGCAATGAACCGGACGGAGCCAACTCCTCACCTTCCACCGCTGACAGCACAAACGTGTCCTCCAATGCTCGCGTGGCTTTTCGCACATCCGCCGATGCGCTTGCCGCCAAGGTGGCGAGCGTCTGGCGGGCAGACTTGTCCTGCAAAGGCTTGCGCGGCGCATTCTTCCGGCCTTTCGCGAGAGCATTCAAGATGAGCGTTTTGTTCTCCGCTGAAGTCTTCGGTAGCAAGGCCAGCGTGCGGGCCAACTCCCCTTCATCGCGGCGGTCGGCGACCGTCTTGGCCAACGGCTCCCACAAGGCTTTGGAATCACCCGGTTCGCGCAACAGTTCCGTGAGCATGGCTTCCCCGCGACCATGCAATGACGAGACGATGGCGCTGTCCATCCAGCGGTATTTCAACTGCGTGCGCGCCAGATTGGACAAGGCGGCGAAAGCACGCGGGTCTTGGGATTCGCCAAGGGTTAGGGCTATTTGCAAAAGGACGCGGGGGTGTTTTTCTGCCGTCGCCAATTCTAGCACACGATCGATGACTTTCTTGTCACTTCCTTTTAAGAATGGTTCCGCTAACTGAAGCGCCACCACTCTGGTCTCAGGTTCTGGATTATTAAGCGCCCAACCGGGCGGAAGGCTATCAAGTCCTTGCAAAGTCCAGAGGCAGGCGTTATGGATCAGCGCATAACCACAAACATGAATCGCTCCAAAACGCAATGTTTCCAACGCCGATTTATCCTGACGTTCAAGCAGTAGCCGTTGCGCGGCCAATGTGCGCCAATACGACGCGCTGAAGAGTTCACCCGTTAATGCTTTCCCATCCAGCTTGCTCATATCCCGCACTTGGTAGGGCTTCGCATCCTGATGCGTCAGCCGGTAGATGCGCCCATGATCATGCCCCGCATAGAGTCCATACTGTTGCTGGAGATGCCGCGGGATGGCCGAGTAGTCCTCGATGATCTCCCGGTAATAATCCACCACGTAGATGCAGCCATCCGGTCCATGATTCAACGAGATAGGATGGCTCCAAGAATCGCGCGAAGCTCCGAACTCCGATTTCTCCTCGCCGGGCACGCGCCGCAGATTCAGCATCGTCCCGTTCTCTTGGATGGCCGCACGGTGGATCAGATTTGCCGAGGGATCGCAGACGAAATACTGCCCGCGCAAGCCGGGCAGCACCTGGTCTTGATAGACGAGCGGCCCGCATCCGGAGGTGAACCAGCCCGTGGCATCGCTGTCCGATGCTCCATAACGATCACGATAATATTTGAAGTAAGCCGGATCTTCCGCGCGACGAGTGCGCCAAGGATGCGCGGGCGCGAGTGAATAGGCGTGACGGTCATTCCCCGCTTCAACCTCCAGCCCGGTAAACGTGGCATCGGGATTCCGCACCAGATACCGCCATGGCAAAGGCGCGACGAAGAGTCCCGGCGTGATAGTATTCACCACTATGCGATCGCCTGACGGAGTGAATGTGAAACCAAAGGTGTGGGTTCCACCAGTGACCGGCTCAATGGCACTGCCATCCGCCCTGATACGAAAATCCGTGCCGCTCAATTGCACTGGAGTTTTTAGATGCGGACCAGTGATCTGGCCTCCACCCCAACCGCGCCCAAAATAGATCCAGCCATCAATACCCCATTGAGGTGCGTTCACCCCACGTTCCAAAGCACCGGTACGGAAGCCCGTGAACAACACCTCGCGTACTTCCGCCTTTCCGTCCCCATCCCGGTCCGCGAGATAAATAATATCCGGTGCGCAAGCGACGATTACGCCACCTCGGCTTGGCACGAGCCCATACGCAGGTGGCAGATCGCTCGCCCAAACCTCCGCCTTGTCCATGCGCCCATCCCCATCAGTATCGTGCAGCAGCTTGATGACCCCATACGTGCCCTTCATCGCCGCCTGCTTGAACTTCTCATCCGCCTGCACCCGCCGCACCTGCGTATCGAGCTGACCAGATTTGTTGAGTTCCTCGATGTCGAGCTGTCCCTCCAGATTGTAGCCGTGCAATTCACTGACGAACATCCGCCCACGCTCATCCCAACAAACGCCAGAGGGCGACGCGATCAACGGCTCGCTCGCCACCACCTCCATGCGGAAGCCGGGCGGTAACTGAAACGCCTTCGCACTTTCCTCTGGCGTCTGCGGCCTGGGCGCATCCGTTGGCTGAGGAATCTGTCCCAGACAATGAAACGCTCCCAGCGCCAGAACGGTCAGTGCGATCGCGCCTTTCATGGTCATGGCTTGGCTGGCGCTTTGGTCGGTTCAGTTTTAGGCGGCGTGTAGTCACGCTCCGTCTTCACCGAAACGGTCTTGCCATCCGAGGTGATCGAGACATTCCCATGCCACGGCGTAGCATACGTCTTCGCCCCGTAAGTCCCGAAAATTCCAGCAGCCAAGGCAGCCGGTGAGCGCACGGGCTTTTGCGGATAATCCGCGAGGCAGGAGACCACCACAAACTTCGGACTGGTCGCCTCAGCGAATTTCGGATCCGTGCTGTTGCCGTGATGCGGGGCCGTGACCACCGTGGCGCGCAACTTGGCGGGCGGCGTGTTCGTCATCATATACTGCTGACCCATTCCGTACGAATCACCAGGGAACAGGAAAACATTCTCACCATGCTGCACGCGCAGCACCATGGAGTTGCCATTCGCCAGCACGTTATCGGCGATATCTTTGGCGTCTGATTTCGTCTCCAGAAATTCCTTCGGTGGTGACAGCACTTCGATGGAAAGGTCCTTGTCCCACGTAAGCTTTTGTCCAGCAGTGACAGTAAGATATTCCACGCCACGCTCTTTGGCCAAGGCGCGAAGTTGGCGATACTCGTTACCCAATCCGCGACCAGCATAACCAGAATCCACTACTTGCTTCACCGGCCAATTCGTCAGCCACCATCCGAACCCGCCGTAGTGATCCGCGTGGGGATGGCTGATGGCGATGCCGTCCAGTTTCGTATAGCCCTTGGCCTTGAGAAACGGCGCGACATTGTCGCGCGCCGTATTGTAATCCAGTTTCCGGTCATCCGCCCCCGTATCGATGAGATAGACTTTGCCCGAAGGTGTTTCCAGTAGCGTAGCTAACCCATGCGCCTTCATCTCAAACCAAGTGACCGTCAGCTTGCCCGTCTCCGCCGCCGAGGCAGCGAGGTTGACGAACAAGACCAGGGCGAGAAATAAGCGAGCAAGGGATTTCATGTGTGAATGTGAATGGTATGACAATTCGAATAAAGCGTCGAGTGCAGGCCTTTTGAATGAATGGGCGGCAAAAAATGTTCCCTCTCCCCTTATGGGAAGCCGAACTTCGGCTCACGCGATCAACTCCTTGATCACCTGCCCGCCGAACTGGCTGAGCTGTTTGAACCGTCCGCCGTGGAAATACGTGAGCTTATTGTCATCCAATCCCAGCAGGCGCAGCAACGTCACATGCACATCGCGCACATGACGCACATGCTCCACCGCCTTGTCACCCGTCTCATCCGTGCTGCCGATGATACTACCCGCCTTCACCCCACCGCCCGCGAACCACATCGTCATCGCATGCGGATTATGGTCACGCCCATAAGCCGTGCCACCACGCACGCCGTTATCCGGTGAACGCCCGAATTCGCCACACCACACGATGAGCGTGCTATCCAGCAGTCCACGTTGCTTCAAATCCGTGATGAGCGCCGCGATGGGCTGGTCCACATTGCGCACCAGATTGCCGTGCGCACGCTCAATGTAATCGTGGCTATCCCAAGTACCCGCATAGAGCTGGATGAACCGAACGCCTTTCTCCACCAGCCGCCGTGCCAGCAGGCACTTGCGGCCGAAGGCATCCGTGGCGTCATTGCCGATGCCATACGACGCCTTGAGCTTCGCATCTTCCTGGCTGAGATCGAGTATGCCCGGCACCTGCATCTGCATGCGGAAAGCCAGTTCGTAGTTTTCCATCCGCGCCGCCAGTTCATCATGTCCCGGATGTTGCACCGCGTGGCCTTGATTCAACTTCGCGAGCAGATCGAGATTCTGCCGCTGATGCTCCGTCGTGATGCCTTGGGGCGGTTGCAGATCAAGGATGGGTGACCCTTTCGCGCGCAACGGTGTGCCCTGAAAACTCGCCGGCAAATAACCATTGCCCCAATTCGCCGAGCCACCCTGCGGATACGACACCTCCGGCAACACGATGAAACCCGGCAGACTCTGATTCACCGTGCCCAGCCCATACGTGACCCATGAACCGATCCCCGGATCGCCGCCGAAACGGTTGCCCGTGTTCATCTGATACATGGCCGTGGGATGGTTCACCGAGTCCACCTGACAGCCGCGATAGAAGCACAGTTCATCCGCCACCTTCGCGAGATGCTCCCAATTCTCCGCCATGTCCATGCCGCTCTTCCCGGCTTTGCGGAACTTGAACGGACTCTGCACGTAGTAGCGTTTGCCGCTCTCCATCGCGGACTTCATCTTGCCCTCACGCACGAACTCCTTCAGATGCATCTTCGTCAGCATCGGCTTGGGATCGAACGTATCGATGTGCGATGGCCCGCCTTCCATCATCAGGAAGATGCAGCTCTTCGCCTTCGCTGCGAAATGTCCCTCCTTAGGTGCGAGCGGTCCCGCTTTCGTTTCAGCAGCTCCAAGTTCATTCGCGAGAAAAGAGCTGAACGCCACGCTGCCAATGCTCGCTCCGAGTGAATACAGGAAGTCCCGCCGCGTATGCGCTGAGAAAGCGCGGGCACCCGGCGTGCAGGGAAAGTAAGGTTTGGTCATACGCGTGCTAAGGTTTGGCGCCTGGGATCTTGGTTTCCACGCGCATCTTTCGTGCGGACTCTGTCAGCCGCTGAACGATGTCCGCGTGTTGCTCCGCCACATTGCTCGACTCTGCGATGTCGGCTTTCAAATCATAGAGCTGCGGCGGCGTGGCGAGATGCAGCTTCCATTGGTTCTCCCGAAAAGATTCACTGCGATTCTTGTTCAGGCCATAGAGCGAATAAAGCGTGGTGCGCGGCGAGCGGCTGTCTGCCTTCCCGAGCAGCACCGGAGTGATGTCCGCACCGTCGAGCGTCATGTCCTTCGCCAGAGTGGCCCCCGAAAGCTTCGCCAGCGTCGGCAAGATATCGAGTGTGGAGAGGAAATCATCCGACACGCGGCCAGCGGGCACTTGCCCCGGCCACCACGCGATGAAAGGCACGCGCAAGCCGCCCTCAAGCACGGTATGCTTGGTGCCGCGCAGAATCCCCGCCGTGCCCGGTGTCCTGCGTTCCGGCCCATTATCACTTGTGAAGATGACCAGCGTCTTCTCCGCCAGGCCCAGCTTGAGCAACTTCTCCAAAATCTGCCCGGTGCTATCATCGAGTTCCTCGATGCAATCACCATACAGGCCGCGCGCGGACTTGTCTTTGAACCGTGGCGAGGCATCAAACGGGATGTGTGGCATCGCGTGTCCCAGATAGAGGAAAAAAGGTTTCTCACGATTCGCCTCGATGAACTTCAACGCTTCCGCTGTGTATAGCTCCGTCATCTCTGCCGGAACCGCCGGACGCTTCTCCACCTTGTCCCCGCGCAACACCGGCATGCCGCCTTCTTTCTCGAAGACCACCGTCTCGAACTTGTCGAGGTTATGCAGCACACCGTAGTAACTGTCGAAACCCTGATCCATCGGTCGCATGCCATTCACGAAACCTAAATGCCATTTGCCGATGCAGCCCGTCGTGTAACCGCGCTGCTTCACCACTTCCGCCAGTGTGATCTCAGTGCCTGCGAGACCGGTTGCAGCATCCGGTCGTAATACCCCCGTGGCCAATCCGACGCGTCCCGGATACTTACCCGTCATCAAAGCGGCGCGTGAGGGCGTGCACAGCGCTGACGTCACCGAGAAATCCGTGAAACGCGTCCCTTCCTTCGCCATCCGGTCCAAGTGCGGCGTGCGCAGATCCTTCGCGCCGTAGCAACCGAGATCGCCATAGCCCAGATCATCGCAATTGATAAGGATGACATTGGGCGGTGAGGCCACCGTGCCGCTCGCAGCCAACACGCCCAGTAGCATCGTGAAAATGTAAGCCTTAATAGACATACGCAAACTCGTTCGCGTTGAGTAGCACGAGGCATACCTCGGCCAGCGCCCGCGTATCCGCATCCACATCGGCCGGCTTCAGGTCCGGCACGAAATCCTGATACGCGTGCAGCTTCTCGGTGAACTTGAATTTCTCACCCGTGTTCTCCTCCACCGCCTCGCGCAACACATCCTTGGGCGCTTCCCATTTCGTGAAGCTCAGTCCGTCATGGCGCGTTTTCATCGCCGTCCAGTGCGCCAGACATGCTTGCAGTTCCGGAGTGCGCGGCGTGCGGCCATACGCCAGTGTAAAAACTTTCGTGATCGCTTCTTCGCGCGTCTTTGTCTCTTTCTTCAAGCGCGCTGCCAGTGCGATGGCACGGTCAAAGGTCCCTTGTCCATTGAACAGGCTGAACACTTGCGGCGTGATGGTGGAGGCCTCCCGCGCTTCGCACGAAAGATCCGGCGAAGGTGAGTTGAAGACCTCCATGAAGGGATCAAGCTGTCCGCGGATCTGCAACGCATAGACCGACCGGCGGTGCCGTTGCTCCGGCTTCGGCGAAGGTTCCCACGCTTCGGCAAACGTGCCCATCACTTGGCGCGGTTGCAGCGCGGCTTCCAGATTGATCTCTGGCCGTGACGGAATTCCGCCCATCGCGGGATTAAGTTCACCGGAAACCAGCAGCATCGAATCGCGTAATTCTTCGGCCGTCAGACGCCGCGGAGCAAACATCGCATAACTGATGTTGTTCGGATCCTTCTCCGCGAGCAGCTTGCGGTCAGGATGCGCCGAGGAGCGGCGATACGCCTCGGAGGAAAGGATCATCCGGTGCATCGCCTTCACCGACCAGCCTTGCTCACTGAAGCTCGTCGCCAGCCAGTCGAGCAGCTCCGGATGCGTGGGCTTTTTGCCCGTGCCGCCGAAGTTGTTTGGATTGCCCGCAATGGGCTGACCGAAATGCCAGAGCCAGATGCGGTTCACCATTGTCCGCGCCGTGAGCGGATTCTGCGGGCTGGCGATCCAGTCCGCCAGGGCGATGCGCCGTCCGCTGATCTCATTCGGGATGGCCGCACCTTGGGAACCGTCATTTACCAGTTGCGCATCCACCACGCTGAGCGCGGCCGGTTGCACCTTGATGGTCGGCGAGAAGGGGTCGCCACCACCGAGGATCGCGACCTGCTCCAGTTCACCTTCCGTCAGGCGATTCTGCGGAATGCGCACCGGTGCATTGATGGATTTCACGTCCGGCGTGCGACCGCTATACACGGAGAAAGCGAAGGGCTGATAACGGTCATACTCCCACTTCAGGCGTTCGAGTCCTTTGCGCGCGATGCGTTCGTGCCCGTAATCCTCCGGACTGAAGCCGTAGAGCTTCGGCGGAAACTGGTCCTCCGCCACCTTCTGACGTGCCATGACGCCGCGGGCGGCGTTGAACACGCCGTTGAAATCTCGGCGTTGGTTGCCACGTTCGCTGTTGCGCGCCTGCTCTACAGCCTGATTCCAAGCCGCCGTGTCGATGCCCTTTTCCTTGAACCAACCTTGCGCGGCCTCGATGGATTTCTCATCCAGCCGTTGCAAGGTGACGAGGTGATCTGCGCGCCGCAGGTCCAAGTATTTTTTTTCCTCGAAACCGCTCACGTTCTCGTGCGGCAGGAAAGGCGCGGGCCGTTCGGCGAGTTGCGTCGTGGCGAACACCGCCTGCATGGAATAGTAATCGCGCGTCGGGATGGGGTCGAACTTGTGATCGTGACACCGCGCGCACTGGAGCATGTGCGCGAGGAAGACCTGGCCCACCATATCCGTGGCGTCATCCAGGAAACGCTGGCGCGCCACCTTGGCCACTTCCATGCCCGTCAGCTCCCACGGTCCCATGCGCAAGAAACCCGCCGCTATCAGCAGTTCCGGATCCTTGGTTTCTGGTTTCGCGATCTCGTAAAGTTCATCGCCCGCGATCTGTTCACGGATGAACTGGTTATAGGGCTTGTCCGCATTGAAGCAGCGGATGACATAATCCCGATACCGCCACGTGTTGCCGCGCACATAATCATTCGCAAAGCCCGACGAATCTGCATACCGCACCACATCCAGCCAATGGCGGCCCCAGCGCTCGCCGTAATGCGGCGAGGCCAGCAACCGCTCGACCACTTTCGCGAACGCCTTGTCATCGGGCAGGGGGTCGTTCACGAACGCCGTGACTTCCATGGGTGTCGGGGGCAGGCCGATCAGATCGTAGCTCACGCGACGCAACAACGTCAGCCGTTCCGCCATCGGCGCGGGCGTAAGGCCCGCTGGCATCTTGGCGGCTAGGAAAGCATCAATCGGATTTTGAACTTTGCCCTTTGCGCTTTGAACTTCCGGCACGGCCGGTTTCTTCAACGGCTGATACGCCCAGAGATTCTCCGGTTTATATTTCCGGTTCGTCCAGTCGGCGCTCAGGCCGCCGCTGGTCTTCATCGGCACGCCATCGGCAGCAGACCATTTCTCTGCACCTTTCTTGGCCAGTTCGGCCCAGCGCGATTCCTCCGGCCACGGCGCTCCGCCAGCGATCCACTCCTTCAGATACGCAAGCTGTTCCGGCGTGAGCTTGTCATTCTCCTTCGGCGGCATGGGCGACCACGTGTCTTCATGCAGGCGGGTCGCGGCGAGATAGAGCGGGCTGGCTTCCGGCTTGCCGGGAACGATGGAAGGTTTCTCGCTTTCTCCGCCTTTGAGCAGTGCACTGAGCGAGCGCATGTCCAAGTCACCTTTGATCTTCTTCACGTCGTCGCCATGGCAAGCGAGGCACTTCTCCTTGAACAGCGGCTGGATGCGATGCACGAACAGCACTTCAGCGGCCTCTTTCTGGTCAGCGGCTTGGATCGCCAGCGCACTCCAGACCGTTGCAACGGCCAGACCGGTTCGCCATGTGTGCCAAGCCTTCATGTGCATAGATTGTGGGACCTGCATACTATATCCCACGCCAACGCGCTTGGGAATCCCGCTTTTGCCGGAGTATCGTGGATCCATACCAGAGACGGCCGGCTGTGGCGGAAGGTTACTTCCGTCGGTTGCCACCCATCCGGCAGGTCTGCCCGTTCGTTCCTCGTTCATCACCTGCGAAGATGGCGGATTTGTTCGCCCCAGAGTTAGTCTTATATGCGCTATATGCGTTGCTTGGAGATAAAATCACAAATTTTCCGCATTTTTTGTTGCCGCTTGGCGACAGATCGACCTTTCTGGTCGGCACTGGGATGAAGTTACGTTGCCCCAAATGCAATCGGAAGCTGCGGCCGGAGGATGTCGATGCTGCAAAGGACATCGCCAAGTGCCGACGTTGCAATGTCACTCACGGTTACGTGGCGCTTACAGATGTTCAGAAGGAACTCCCGGGCAATCTGTCCCATCCACCAGCAGGAGCGTGGTTCAAACGGTTGCCGGATGGTTTTGAAGTGGGGGCCAGCACGCGTTCAGTCCATGTGTTCTATCTGGTGCCCTTGGCTTGTGTGGTGGTCTGTTTCGTTGCCGGCCTGGCTCATGGTTTCTGGCAGACTCGGGATATCAATCGTTTGACTGAAATGTTCTTCGCGCTTTTGATGATGGTCACGGCTGGACTTCCGGCGGCCATGGCCGGATGGGGCCATATCTCGGTCCGGGTGCAGGGAGACGATGCCGTGCTATTCCGGGGCGTGGGCTCATTGGGCTGGCGACGGCGGTTCGCTTGGAGCACGGTCACGGGCATCCAGATCAGCGAGACCAACGGTGACGTGCCGACCAAGTATATCCGCATATCTGGACCCCGTGGTGTTTCCTTTGGCAGCGGCATGGCTGCGGAAAGGATGAGATACCTGTTGATGGCGCTGCAATTGATGCTCCGTGGTCACGTGCCGCTTGCTGTAGCTGGCAAACGTGAGCAGGAATCATCGGCTAAAAAATAGTTGCCATCGCTGCGCGGTTGGCCAACCTTGTTTCCCAGATAATACGTATGCGGAATAAATTGGCCGGGACCTTCCGGCCATTGAATACCCGCACCGGGCCGGCAGTCCAAAACTCAAGCGCAGTAAGGATAGCTAACATGAAAATCGGCAAGTTTCTGACTCTCGCCGCCTTGGGCGGTCTGACCGTCACGGCGGTCTTTGCCCAGGCAGGCAAGACCCTCTACGAGAACAATTTCGAGAAGGCCGCCGTGGATAGCATTCCGGAAGATTTCCTGGTGCTGGATGGCGGCTTCAAGGTCAAGGAAGCCGATGGCGGCAAGTTCGTCGAGCTGCCCGGCGATCCGCTGGAGACTTACGGTTTCCTCTTCGGCCCCACGGAAAAAGAGAACCTCGCCGTGACCGCGCGCATCCATAGCACCGGCAAAGGGCGGCGCTTTCCCTTCTTCGGTGTGGGCCTGAGCGGAGTGGGCGGTTATCGCCTGATGGTGGCTCCGGCCAAGCAGACTATCGAGATCTACAAGGGCGACAACGTTGTGGCCACCGTACCGAACAAATGGGCCTCCGATACCTGGACACAGTTCCGCCTCGAAGTCCGCAAGGCGGGCAGCGCGTGGAAAGTGGAGGGCAAAGTCTGGAAGCAAGGCGATCCGGAACCGAAAGAGCCGACCGTCTCCTTTGATGAAAAGGAAGAACCGATCGGCGGACGTCCGACCGTCTGGGGCAGTCCTTTTGCCGGGACACCGATCAAATTTGACGACCTCAAGGTTGTGGGCGTCAGTGGTAAATGAAGCGAACCACCGCATCTTTGTTTTTGCTGGGCGGACTGATGATTCAGTCCGCCTTTCTTGCCTCTGCGTCAGCTGCGGAGGCGGCTGTGGGCGCAGAACTGGTGGTGCCCTCTGCAGAGACTTATGTCATCGGCGACAGCATCCCGCTCTACTGGCGCTTCACCAACCGCTCCACCAATGCGCTCGGGTTCATGTGGGAAGGTTGCTGCCGGATGAACGGGCGTCTCAGCATCACCCGTGACGGCCAGGAAGTGCCGCCCATCCCGCCCAGCCAGGCGCTCGCACACATGTTCGCGAAGGCCGAGGTGCTGGCACCCGGCAAAGCGCGTGATTTTGAATCCTCTCTCAGTGATTGGGTGCAATTGCCAGCGACCGGCACCTATGAACTGCACGGCCGCTACACCGGCGTGCTGGATTCCCAAAAGCCGCAAGTGCCCCGGGGCGTGAATCTCTGGCGAGATGCGGCCACCACGGACACCAACCAGTTGAGCGTTCTCAGCGTGGCGGATTACTTGAAGGAACGTGAAGCGCGCGTGGCCAAACGCGGCCTCTCAGTGGAATTATCCGGGGCACTGAAGTTCCCGGTGCTGGGCGCGGCGGACTGGCATTTGCGCGTCCGCAATACCGGCGCCCAGCCGCGCGTGTTTCGGTGGCCGACGGATTTCAGTCTCTGGGTTGTGAATGCGCAAGGTGCGCGCGAGACCCGCGTGCCCAGTGCGCTGGATGGTGAGTATGCCGAAATAACCCTTCCACCGGGCCAGCAGTTCACCCGGACAATCCGCTTGGATTACAGCCGCATGGAAGGCGAGCCACCGGGCAAGTATCAGATCTTTATCGACCTGCAAAAAGCGGCTGACGACGCCCCTCGTGTTCCCTCCAATCCGTTGCCGCTGTTCTGGGAGTTCTCCACGAATGACATTGCCCAGCTCGTCAGCAAGGCGGCCTCGGGCCCCAAAGCCGGGCTGCGGAATCCGGCGCTGAAATTCCTGCGCGTTTATCTGGCGGGGTTCCAGCCGCAGCTCAAGGCTGCAACCATTCCCACTCAGGAAGCCCGGGCGGTCGAGCTGCTGGAGGAATTGCGTCTGGCGGCCGATCTCAAGTCGTTCACCCCACCGTCCGGGCGCAAAGACTGGGAGGTCAGCGTGAAGCCTTCCGGCGCCTGGGAACTCGCTGATGAAAAGTTGCGCACCTTGTTAGGCCGGGACCAACCTCCGCTTGATACTGTGCAACGTCTCGTGCAGGTGAAGCGGCATTTGGGGTTGGATATCGGAGTGGTCTTGCAACCAGAAGCAAAAGCCACCGCGGTCACGTGGTTTGCCACCGCGCGAGCCTTGGCTCCGGTGGCCAGCGAACTGGCCGCCCCGGTTTATCTGCGTGCCCTGCCGGGGAACACAAATGCCGTGGGCATCATGAACGTGCGGGCGGAGGCGGGACCGGCCAACGTGGTGATCCTGTTGACGCGCCGCACGGATGTTTTGCAAATGAGGGCCGCCGTGAAATTCCCTAACCCTCAGGCCCCGCAGGCAACCACGGTATTCTCACCCGGCGATTTCAAATCCATGACGCCCATCACCACGCCCTCGCAGTTGCTCGAACTGGTGGGCGACGGGCGATTGGGCGTCCCTCAAGTGCAGGTGTTTTGTCCCGCCGATACGACGCTCGCCGAATTGCAGCAAGTGCTGGAACCGCTGTGGGCCAAGGTGAATCAGGTGGATCTTGTGGCCGCGCCTTAGCGGCGCACGGTCCACAAACGGTCTTACCTTTTCCCGTACCGTATGCTATGGTGATTCCATGATCATCGGCGTTCCCCGGGAAATCAAAACGAAGGAGTTTCGCGTCGGCCTGTTACCCTCGGCTGTTTACCAATTGATCAAACGTGGCCACGAGGTCGTCGTGGAGCGTGGCGCCGGCGTGGGCACCGGTCATGCCGATGATGACTATGAAAAAGCCGGTGCTCGTCTGGTAGATGAGCATGCCGAGGTCTTCCGCCAGGCCGAACTCATCGTGAAGGTGAAAGAACCGCAACCCAGCGAGATTCCCTTGCTGCAAAAAGGCCAGATGCTCTTCACCTACCTGCACCTTGCCGCCAGTAAAGAGCTGACGGAAGGCCTGCTGAAATCCGGTGTCACCGGCATCGCGTATGAAACCATCAATGTGCGTGGTCGATTGCCTTTGCTGGAACCGATGAGTGAGATCGCCGGGCGCATGTCCGTGCTGGTGGGCGGTTATTTTCTCTCCAAACATCGCGGCGGCAATGGCGTGCTGCTCAGTGGTGTGGCCGGTGTGTTGCCCGGTAAGGTCGTAGTGATCGGTGGTGGCACCGCTGGTATCAATGCCGCCCGCATGGGCACCGGCTTGGGGGCAGATGTGACTATCCTCGAAGTCGATCTGGAGCGCATGCAGTATCTCGATATCACCTTGCACACCGCGCACACGCTCTATTCCAGCGAGGCGCATCTCATGGAATTGCTGCCCAGCGTGGACTTGCTCGTCGGCGCGGTGCTGGTGCCCGGGGCAAAGGCACCCAAACTCATCCGGCGCGATATGCTGCGGCGCATGCGCCCGGGCAGTGTGCTGGTAGATATCGCCATCGACCAGGGTGGTTGCGCGGAGACGTCACGCCCCACCACACACGATGACCCCGTGTATGTGGAGGAAGGCGTGATCCATTATTGCGTGGCGAACATGCCCGCCGCTTACGCCCGCACGGCGACGCAAGCACTCACCAATGTGACCTATCGCTATGTGGAGATGCTTGCGGACCATGGCCTCGCGGAAGCCTGCAAGCTGCAGCCCGCGCTCAAAGGCGGCATCAACGTGATGGGTGGCGAGGTCACCTGTCAGGCCGTCGCCAATGCGCATGGGATGAAATGGACGGAGCCGGGGTTTTAATTGGCAGGAATTCGATGCCGGCGTGGGCTCTGTCGGTGCTGTTCCGCAAAACCGATCTCATCGTCACCACGGGCGGAAAAACTGGTGGGATCAAGCTGGGGGATTTGCGGTCGAGAGCCGGAGCGGAGTAAGATAATCAGTGGAGAAGTATTTGTCGCCGAAACCTTTTCCCGCCCCCGGAGTTTGATTACTAGACATGTCGGTAGCATGTCGGAGAGAGCGGCCATTACTGGCATAGCAGGAGGCGAGTTATGAACACCACGACAGAACGGATAGCATTTCCATTTCTTTCCCTTGAGCCAAAAGCCAAGTACGACGAAACTACGCTTATGAGTGACCGGCAAAGTCCAGCAGCAGCGATCCAAGGGTTGATCGACAATATCTCGCACGCCTTCATCGGCAAGAACGAGACGATCGCGCAGGCCGTGATGGCGCTCATCGCCGGTGGTCACGTGTTGCTGGAGGACGTCCCGGGCGTGGGCAAGACGCTGCTGGCGAAAGCCATGGCCCGCTCCCTCTCCGCCGATTTCAAACGCATCCAGTTCACCGCGGATCTATTGCCCTCCGACATCAGCGGCGTGACCGTTTATTCGCAAGAGACGCATGGGTTCTCGTTCCGCCCCGGCCCCATCTTCACAAACATTTTGTTGGGTGATGAAATCAATCGCGCCACCCCCCGCACTCAGTCGAGTCTGCTCGAAGCGATGGAAGAGCACAGTGTGACGGTAGATGGCGAAGTGCATCTGCTGGCCGCGCCGTTCTTCGTGATGGCCACGCAAAACCCCGTGGAGCTGGAGGGCACCTATCCGCTGCCCTTCGCGCAGATGGACCGCTTCATGGTGCGACTGAGCATCGGCTACATGAGCCGCGAATCCGAGACGAAGATGCTGCGTGAGCAGAAAGAGCACGACCCGTTGGAGAACGTGCAGGCGGTGATGGATTGCGAGACGCTGCTGCGCCTGCAACACCAGTGCCGCGCCATCCGCGTGGAAGATTCTCTGCTCGGTTACATCGTGGATATCGTGCACGCCACGCGGAATGATCCTTCGCTCGAACACGGTGCCAGCCCGCGCGGCAGTCTGGACATCCAGAGCTTCGCGCAAGCCATCGCCCTTCGCGCCAGCCGCGATTACGTGTTGCCGGACGACATCAAGCAGGCCGCGCGTTTCGTGCTGCCGCACCGCCTCATCACCAAGAAGGGCACGCGCAATGTCAGCGTGAATGCCCGCAGCGTGATGGATCACCTCATCGATTCCGTGACCGTGCCCCTGTGATGTCATGCGTGTGACCCAGACAGGCTTGTTGCTGGCGGGCATCGCGGTGGCGCTGTATCTGGCGTCGCTCACCTCGCAGTCAGCGTTCCTGTTGCTGCCCGTGGGCATCATCGGCGGCTGTTTGCTGCTGAATATTTTTGGCGCACGCCGTTCCGTGCGCAAAGTGCAGGTGGAACCACCCGCCAGCACTTCCCTCGCCGAAGGCCAATCCCTGAGCCAGCCTTGGCGCGTGGAGAACGTGAGCAAACGCGACGTCGGCCAGCTCACCATCGAAAGCCAGGGCGAACCCTTGCTGCAAGTAAGCACGTTGAATGGTCACACCAAGGCGAACATCGTTCCTTCACGTCAGTTCCTTCGTCGCGGCGTCTATCGCTTTAATCAGTTGCACCTCGTCTCCACCTTTCCCTTCGGTCTGGTGAAGTGCTCACGGCAAGTCGTGGCGAAAGGCGAAGTCGTCGTCTATCCCGCCATCTACCCGGCCCCCTGTCCGAAGGCCGCCGGCTTCGATGCCGTGGTCGGCGGCAAGTTTCACGGCCAACGCCGTTCCGCCGCTGGCACACACTTCGCGGGCCTGCGACCCTTTCACGCGGGCGATCCCTTGAAGCAGATCCATTGGAAGAGCAGTTCCAAGGGCCGCGGCCTGATGGTGAAGACGTTCGAGGAAGAATTGTCCGGTCGCGTCGCCATCATCACGGATGCTGTAGGTGTGACCGACAGCGCCGCGTTGGATGACTGCCTGCGCGCCGCCGGTTCCCTGATCTTCGCTGCCTTGGATGCCGGACATCACGTGGAGTGGGTGAACCTCGCCACCCAGATGCCCGAACTGTTTCCGCCGTTCACGGATGGCCAGGAAATCCTCGATCTGCTCGCCCGCGTGGAAGTGCTCGTGAGTGAGCCGGACGGCAAACGCATCAGCGAAGCCGCTGGTCACGTGTCACGCCGCAGCGCGATCAGCTTTGTGCTCACGCAAACGAATGTTGCCGTGGAACGCGCCCTCGAGGAACTGACCGCCCAAGGCCGCAGCGTGACCGTGTATCTGCCGGAAGGAGCGATTGAAAATCTCGGCAGCGGTGTGACCGTGATGCGCTATAATGCGCAGGAGGTGCTGGCCTCATGAAGAGCGCCTTGAACGGGTTGATTTTGCTCGGTCTGCTCTGCCAGGGGCTGACGTGGGACGGCTATTGGCTCGCCCTATTGTATGCCGTCATGTGGCTGGTGTGCGTGAAGTGGCCGCGTCGTCCGGTGGAGATACCGCAGGCGTTCGAGGGCCTCGCACTGATAGCGGGTACCCTAGGCGGATATTATCTGGGCAAAGCTTTCGGACAGAATACGCAGTTCGCGCTCGGTCACGGTATCGCCTTGGTTCAGGCGGTGCGGCTGCTGCGACCGGGTGATGCACGGGACAAGCGGTTCACGCTGGTGGCGGCCTTCCTGCATCTGGGTGTCGGCTGCACCGTGATCATCGATTTCCGTTTTCTCATCATCTTGCTCGCGGCGGTCTGGTTGATTCCCGGTGCTTTGAAGGAACTGGCCGGGGATGCCTACAAATCAGCGCCGCAAGAAGCCCCTGTGCGGACCCGCTTCGCTTGGGGCCAGTTTGCGCTGCTCTTCATTTGCGCCGTGTTGGTGTTCACTCTGTTTCCGCGCGGGCTCTTGGGTTCCGGTGGCGTGCCGAACATGGGCGGCAACCAGAGCAGTCTGATGAATTCCATGCTCGATCCCACGGGCGGCGGCGCTGCCCAGTCCGGCCGGGTCATTTTCGAGATCCAAGGGGACAACCTGGGATACATCCGTGCCATCGCTTTGAGCGAGTATGTGAACGGCATGTGGGACGCCGATAAACGCCCGGCCCTGCGCCGTCTGGACCTCATACAACCAGACAGCCGCTTGGGGCATAAGTTCCGCTCTGTGCGGGTAAAAAACGTGGCGCATCTGGGACGCGCATTGCCCACGGACGGACATGTGATCGCGCTGGGTGGGAATTTTTTCAGCCAACCCTTGCAGGACACTCACGAGACCTTGCGCGTGTTGTCTTCCAGCACGGTGCCAAATGCGGTCTATGAATATTGGACGGACACGACGTTCAGCCGCAAATCACTGTACCCGCGCGAATTCAAGGAATTGACCGTGCATCCCGAGCCCTCACCCGCCGTGCAACAGTGGCTCACCAATGTCCTCGGCAATGTGACCGAACCAGTGGCCCGTGCGCGCAAGCTGGAGAAACATTTTCAGGATAATTTCACCTATCGCATCGGTGCGCCGAACCTGAACCGGTTGAATCCGCTGGACGAATTTTTGCTGGAGACGAAGGAGGGTCACTGCGAGCGGTATGCTTCCTCCCTGGCCTTGCTGCTGCGGATGCAGGGGATTCCCGCCCGCGTGATGGTCGGCTATGTGGCGGATCAAAAAAATATTGTGACCGGCTGGCGGCCAGTGCGTTTCAAAGACGCACATTCATGGACTGAGGCGTGGTTTGAAGGTGTGGGCTGGATGTCCTTCGACGCCACACCCCGCCGCACGATGCAATACTCTTTCTGGGATCCAGAGCAGTGGCTCGAGAAGGCGGACTTTGTGTGGAATGTGTACGTGGTGAATTTCGACGGACCGAGCCAGCGCGAGCTGCTGCGCGTCGGCACAGAATCCGCCGGGAGAGCCTTTGGCTGGATGAACGAGCGGGCCGGCTGGCTCACCGCCGCGCTGGCGGCGCTCATGGCCATCGTGCTGTGGCGGCAACGCAAGGTGAAGCCCGAGGTCAAGGAAGCACGCCAGCGCCAAAAGCGGCTGGCTCATGCGGCGAACCAATACGGCCGCATGCTGACGGCGTTTGAAAAGATCGGGTTCATCCGTGCGCCGCAGCAGACGCCGCTGGAATTCTTGGGTAACTTGCGACAAAGCGCCGCACCTGCACTGAGTGAAGCCGAACTCATCACGCAGCACTTTTGCGCGTTGCGTTACGGTGCCGAGGACAGCAGCGCGGCCGAACCGGAGGTGGAGGGGGCGTTGACGAGATTGAAACGGGCCTTGCAAGAAAGCGGCCGGAAGTGAGGAGGCGCTTGTTGCATTTATCGCCGGTTAGATTATCACATTCCCCGCATGTTGCTGTTTCGGGCAAAAATTCTGGATGGCTGGTTTGAAAAGATCATCAGTGATCTGCCGGCCGTGTTGATCGACCACGCGCACCTGGAGCGCAAGGCCGCCACGACTTCATTGACGTTGGAGAAGTATCGCGAGCTGTTCGGCAAGGTGCATGAACTGAACGCCATCGCCATGGAGGAACTGCAACACTTCGAGCTGGTGCTGCAGATCTTGAAGCGGCGCGGCATCCCCTTCGGCCAGCCATTTCCTAGCCCATGGATTCGCGGCCTCATGGCCAACATGCGGCCCGGTGCCCGCTTTCAGGTCATCGATCACCTCATCGTCTGCTCGCTCATCGAGGGCCGGAGCTGTGAGAAGTTTCAGATCCTCGCGGAACGGTTGAAGCCCATCGATCCCGAACTCGCCACGTTCTACGGGAGCCTGGTGGAATCCGAAGGCAACCACTACGCCACCTATTGGCTCATGGCCCGCGAGATCAACGAGAAGGAAGCCGATGAACGCTTGGATTTCTTCCTCGATCTCGATGCGAAACTCATCCGCGAACCCAACCCGCTCGCGATGCTGCATTAAGCCGTAGCAGTCCCGCCGCTCTCTCTGGATTCCTTACGCCGCCAGGAACAATTGTTCACTTCGCGCGCGGATCAGCTTCTGCCGTGCATGACGGTTCAAGGCCTCGGCCACTTTCTCATCCAGCAAGACTGGCAACGTGAGCAACGGCATCCCGCTCAACCACGCGAGCGACACCGCTTCACTCGCCGCCCAGCGGATCACGCTGAACGTCTCCGGGTTGCGCGTCTTGCGCATCCACTCGGCCACCAGCTTCATCTTCAGGCCTTCCAGCCGCTCGATGACGAGCTGTCGCTCGGCCCGCACCGCATTCGGCCGCACTTCAAAACGCACTTCCGGAGCGAACTCCGCCGCGAGCGTATTCCCTAAGCTTCCCATAACTATGTGTGTGTTAACTGACATAACCAACGCCACTTCCGACGACTCGGCTTTTCGCTTCATTCAAAATTTATGCCGTACACGTATTAATTTTTCCGGCCCTCCATTGCGCAAAGCCTTCTCTCACTCCACAGTGCAGTGACGGCACCTCGCTGTAATGCGGCGTTAAGAGCTGCGTCTGCTAGGGTGATATGAGTGCAAAAACTGAATTGAAAATCGACGGGATGACCTGCGGCCACTGTGCCCAGACAGCGACGCAGGCCTTGCGTGCCGTGTCAGGGGTGGATTCGGCCACCGTCGACCTTGCAAGTTCCAGCGCTGTAGTAACTTGGAAAGAAAAAACGACACCAGATGCCGGAGCGCTATTGCAGGCAGTCAAGGCGGCTGGCTATGAGCCCAGCCTGCCGGAAAAAGCGGAGAGCATCTTGGTCTCCGGCATGGATTGCCAAAGCTGCGTGGGCCACGTCACCAAGGCCGCCCAAACAATTCCCGGCGTGGCCCATACCAAGGTGGATTTGGCTACAGGCCGCGTGACTATCGACTGGCAGCCGAACGCTAAAAAAGATTTACCTAGTGTCGTCAGCGCCATCCAAAAGGCTGGCTATGAAGCGAAACTCGCCGAGGCTCAGGCCCCTTCCGCGAACCCAAAGAGCAGTCATTTATCCGGCTGGAAGTTCAATGTCGTCGTGGGCGGCACCATCACCGCCATCCTGATGTTTTGCGAGTGGGTACTCCAGCTCGGCATGACGCCGTGGTTCCACTGGTTCGCTTTCGCACTCGCGCTGCCCGTGCAGATTCTTTGCGGCGCGCGTTTTTATCGCGGCGCGTGGAATCAGCTCAAGCAAGGCAAGTCGAACATGGACACGCTCGTCGCCTTGGGCAGCACCACGGCGTTCGTTTACAGCCTGTGGGGATTGCTTGCGGGCTGGCACGGGCACCTCTACTTCATGGAATCCGCCGGCATCATCACACTCGTCAGTGTGGGGCACTGGCTGGAAGCATTGATGAGCGAACGCGCGGCGAGCTCCTTGAAAGCTCTGGTGAATCTGGCCCCTGCCACCGCCTTGCGCATTGGCAAGGATGGCAAGGAAACCACCGTGAACGTCGCGCAATTGCAACCCGGCGATCGCGTGCGTCTCCGCCCCGGTGATCGTGTGCCGGTGGATGGCGAAGTGATCGAGGGGGGTTCCGCCGTGAACGAATCCATGCTGACCGGCGAATCGCTGCCCGTGGACAAACAGGCGGGCAACGCGCTCTACACCGGCACGCTGGTGGAGAATGGCCAGTTGCTCATGCGCGTGACGAAAACCGGCAGCGCCACTGCCCTCGCGCAGATCATCGCTGTGGTGGAGCGCGCGCAGAACAGTCGTGCGCAGATCCAGAAACTAGGCGATCAGGTCAGCAGCATCTTTGTGCCCGTAGTGGTGTGCATCGCCTTGGCAGCCGCTGCTTGGTGGGGACTGGCCTTCACCACCGCCACTGCTTTCAGTCAAGGATTGGTCGGCTGGCTGTGGCCCATCCATTTGCCTGACACCGCGATCGCCGCTGCCGTCTTGCACGCGGCCGCTGTGCTCATCATCGCGTGCCCCTGCGCGATGGGCCTAGCCACACCGGCAGCGATCATGGCCGGCACCAACGCCGCTGCCCAGCGCGGCATCCTCATCCGCGACGGTGCGGCCTTGGAAAAATCCGGCACCATCACCGCCGTCATCTTCGACAAGACCGGCACGCTCACCGAAGGCAAACCCACCGTCGTCGCCAGCGAAGACCTGCGCTCACCCAACGCTTCTGCAAAGAGCGCACTCAAAGACCTGGCCTCCGCATTGGCCAGTCCCTCGAACCACCCGCTCAGCCGCGCCATCACCACCGCCTTCGGCAAAGCATCAGTGGAGCGCGGCGAGTCCCGTGCCATCGGTCGGGAGTTGTCCCCAACCCGCAGCAATGCCCAAGCTTTCCAGCCGCTCCCAAGTCTCACCAAAGCCGCCACTGCACCCGTGAACGTGCTCACCCAAAACTTCACCCGCAGCACTCCACAAAACTGGACCGAACTGCGCGGCAAAGGCATCGAAGCCCTTCTCCCCGAACATGCCACCGAAACCTTGCGTCTCGGTTCCCTCCGCTGGTTGCAAGAGATCGGTGTGGATACCAAACCCGCCGAGGCCTTCAGCCAGAACTGGATGAATCAAGGCGCCTCCGTGCTGGCCATCGCCGAAGGTCAGCGGCTCATCGGCGTCATCGCTTTGCGCGATGTGCTCAAGCCCAAGGCTCGCGAAGTCATCAGCGCGCTACAAACGAAACTCGGCAAAGCGCAAAGCGTCTATCTGCTCACCGGCGATGCCAAAGTCACCGCTGCAGCCTTGGCGCGGGAAGCGGGCATCGCTCCCGAGAACGTCTTCGCCGAAGTGCGCCCCGAACAAAAAGCTGAACTCGTGAAGCAACTGCAGGCGAAGGGCGAGCGAGTGGCCTTCGTGGGTGATGGCATCAATGACGCCCCCGCGCTGGAGCAAGCCGACCTCGGCATCGCCGTGGCCCTCGCCAGTGATGTGGCCCGTGAAGCGGCAGACATCATTTTGCTCAAGTCCGATATCCAAGCCATCCCCGAAGCCATCGGTCTGGCGCAAGCCACGCTCCGCACCATCAAGCAGAACCTCTTCTGGGCGTTCTTCTACAATGCGGCGGCGATCCCGCTCGCTGCGCTGGGCTTTCTCAGCCCCTTGCTCTGTGCGGCGGCGATGGGTTTCTCCGATGTCATCGTCATCGGGAATGCTCTGCGTTTGCGCCGGTGGAAGAGCTAAGATTGAGGAAACGGGCTCAGGAGGTCAGCGGTTTTCATCGCGGCCCTGCGGGTCGAGGAGAGAAAAACGCGCCAATCCGTTAAAATTGTTTGAAGCCTCCACGGCTTTCGGAAACATTGTACGCATCAATGCATTCTCCAATTGCCGCTGACGCGCTCACGCCAGAGGAACAGAAGGCTACCTGCCGAAAGGTGACGCTGCGCCTGATCCCTCTGCTCTTCATCTGCTACGTCATTGCGTACATCGACCGCATCAACGTGGGCTTTGCCAAGCTGCACTTGCAGGAAGTCCTGGGCGTAAGTCCGGATAAATTCAACAGCGCTTACGGGTTCGGGGCCGGGTTATTTTTCATCGGCTATTTCCTCTTTGAAGTGCCCAGTAATCTGATTCTGCAGAAGGTCGGTGCCCGTATCTGGATCGCCCGCATCATGATCGTCTGGGGCATCGTTTCCATGGCCTTCATGTTCCTGAAAGGTGTCACGATGTTCTACGTGATGCGCTTTTTGCTGGGCGCGGCGGAAGCGGGCTTTTTCCCCGGCGTCTTGCTCTATCTCACCTACTGGTATCCGCCCGCGGAACGGGCGCGCACCATCGCCCTTTTTGCGTTGGGTGGCGTGGCGGCGGGTGTGGTTGGCTCGCCGATCTCCGGAAAATTATTGGAAATGAACGGGATTGGCGGCCTGCATGGCTGGCAGTGGCTCTTCTTTATCGAGGCCATTCCGGCCATCGTGCTCGGCGTCGTCGTTTTCCTCTTCCTGCCCAATAGTCCCAAGGACTGCAAATGGCTTTCCGAAAAGGAGAAGACCTTCATCCTGTCACGGCTTGAGTCGTCCGCCAGTCCGACCGCCGTCAACCATGACTTCCGGGAAATCCTGAAGAGCGGCCGGGTTTGGCTGCTCTGCCTGCTCTATTTCCTGATGAACATCGGCAGCTACGGTTTCGAGATGTGGTCGCCGACCATCGTCAAAACCTTGTCGGGTGGCAAAGATGGTACCGTTGGTTTCATCAATGCACTCCCCTATCTGGCGGCGGCCTTGGCGATGTATTTCGTGAGCCGGAGTTCCGATAAGAGCGGCGAACGACGGTGGCACGTGGCCGTATCTGCCGCCTCTGCGGCGGTCGGGTTTGTGCTCGCGGCCAAAGCACCCAATCCCTATCTGGGCATGGTGGGTCTGATCATCGCGTTTGCGGGTCTGAAATCCACCATCGCTCCCTTCTGGGCGTTGAGCACGGCGTTCCTTTCTGGAACTGCAGCTGCGGGGGGTATCGCCTTGATCAACTCCGTGGGAAATCTCGGTGGTTACGTCGGTCCCCACATGATGGGTTACGTCATGGACAAGAACCAAGGAAACAACATGATCGCCCTGATGATTCTGGGCGGGTCGTTGCTCGCCATGGGGATATTGACCCTTACCCTCCCCAAAGTCGGCGGCACCCTCTCCAAGCAATAGGGACGGGGCAGAAATGCTTTATAAGAGGGAGCGTTCCCTTTAGGGGTTTCCCCCTCCCGTGAACACCCCAGTTTTCCGGGCGAAACGGGCATGCTATCCTGTATCCATGTCCAAGCTCAGCCTAGATCAGATCACCGTTTCGATGGCCACCGTACCCGCCTGGAAGCAGGAAGGCGCGGCCATCGCCCGCACGTTCACGTTGCCCAATTTCAGCAAGGCGATGGAATTCACCAACGCCGTCGCCAAGACGGCAGAGAACGCGAACCACCATCCGGATATCGAGATCAAATGGAACAAGGTGACCCTCCGTCTCAGCACCCATTCAGATGGTGGCCTGACGGAAAAAGACTTCGCCCTGGCCAGCAAGTTTGATCAGTTCGCGAAGTAACCAGCTGGTTCTTCTACCTTTCGTAAAAAGCCGGGGCTTTCCACCCCGCCTGCTTGTGCTATACTTTTATCACGTCGAAAGACGGATGACGGGTCGGCAGCATATTTGTGAAAGCACTGGTAGAGATCGGACAACGGAAAACTGAGCGGGCGTTCTTGGTGGGGGCGGAATTGAAGAATTCCACCGCCTGGGAGTTGCAGGACTCGATGGAGGAATTGCGCCAGCTCGCGCAGACTGCCGGAGCGGAAATCGTCGGGGATGCCACCCAAAAACTCGAATCCCCCGCCGCCGCCACCTACATCGGCAGTGGCAAAGCGGACGAACTCGCCAAAAAATGCCGCGAAGCCGAGGTGGACACCGTCATCTTCGACGATGAACTTTCCCCCGCCCAAGGCCGCAATCTGGAGAAGCTTTTCGAGTGCAAGATCCTCGACCGCACCTCCCTCATTCTCGACATCTTCGCGCAACGCGCCCGCACTCGGGAGGGCAAGATGCAGATCGAGCTGGCGCAGCTTCAACATCTGCTGCCGCGACTGACGGGCTTCTGGTCCCACTTGTCCCGTCAAAAGGGCGGTATCGGTATGCGCGGTGATGGTGAAACGCAGTTGGAGACGGATCGCCGCCGCGTGCAGGACAAGATCGCCCGCATCACGCGCGATCTGGTGGAAGTCCGCCGTCATCGCTCCACGCAACGTCAGGGCCGTCAGCGCAGCCAATGGCCGCTGGCCTCCATCGTCGGCTACACGAACGCCGGCAAGTCCACGCTCTTCAACGCGCTCACCGGTGCCGCTGTGTTATCCGAAGACAAGCTCTTCGCCACGTTGGATCCGACCACGCGCCGTCTTCATCTGGAGCAGACGAACCAGAACGTGCTCGTTTCCGACACGGTAGGGTTCATCCGCAAGCTGCCGCACAATCTGGTGGAAGCGTTCAAAGCCACGCTCGAAGAAGTGGTGGAAGCAGACTTGTTATTGCACGTCGTGGATATCAGCCATCCGAAGCTGGATGAGCAGATCGTGGCCGTGGACACGGTGCTGGAAGAGCTCGGGGCGAAGGGCAAGCCGACGCTGATGGTCTTCAACAAGATCGACCGTTTCGAGGATGACATCCTGCTCAACCGTTATCGCGAAATCTTTCCCCAAAGCGTGTTCGTCTCGGCCAAGACCGGCGCTGGTTTCCCTGAATTGCTGGAAGAATTGGGCGCAATGCTGCGGCCCATCCGTGAATTCGTAGACCTCGCCATCCCGCACGATGCCGCTCCGACGATCGCGCGCTTGCACGCCATCGCGCAGGTCATTGAGCGGGATTACGACGGCCCTACGGCCAAATTCAAGGCACGCATCCCGCCACATCACATGGGCGAGTTCACGGCGTTTGTCGTGGGAAAAAATTAAGGTTCTTCCTCGATCTCTTCCGCCAGGTTCAGGAAGAAGCTGCCGGATTCGCCGCTGTAACCGTCGATGGCGATGTAATATGTGGTTCCCACTTCAGCGGTGAAAATGACGACGCTGGTGAGGTCCACGCCACCATCGTCGTTTTGGCCGACGACCTCCAGATTGCTCAGCGAATTGCCCGTGTAGACACCCATGACCGTGTCAAAGTTGCTGCCACTGGTATCGAATTTCACCCGTACATTGGAGGGAGCCGTCCACACCCACCACAGGGAATGGGCACCGCCAAAGCCATGGCTCGGCTCGTCGAGCTCCCGGGTGCTGCCCGAGGTGGAGCCGGATTCCATCGCGGTCAGGCCGGAGAGCACCTTGGCATTGGCAAACATGTCATTCGCCGCCGCCGGAACACTGGTGCTGAAAGGGAGACGGATAGTTTTGTCCACCTGGGTTCCGCCGAACATGCGGGAGGTGGTGTAAGATCCCAGTTCGTGATGTACCTGCAGGCGGTAGAGGGTGTTAGGAAACTGGCTCTCGCGCTCTGAATACAAAGCGAAACGGCCTTCGCTATCGGTGATAACGTACTCTTCGTTTTCTTCTTCCCCAACCCCGTGACCATGACCGGTCTGGCCAGCGAAAGATACCTCGGCATCGGCTACCGGATTGCCATTCACGTCCACGACGGTCCCCATGACGACCATTCCCCAGAAGGCCGACACTTGGAAGAACTGCTGGTTCACGGGCCCGGCAACCGAGACGTGATAGAGATAATCCCTCATGGAGCCAGACAACGATCCGCTGGCGGGGGCCAAATCGACGGGGGAGGAGCTTTCAAACTTCACATCCTCGCTCGAATAAACCCAAAAAAGTGGGCTGGGTGTGTAGATCTTCATCGTGAGCTGGGTCGCCCCTTCACCATCCACTCCGTTCACCGAGAGGGGACCAAACCAAGGCTCAGCCGCGATCACATGCTGCAATGCATTGGCCACCGCATCCTTGCTGAGCCCCTGAACCAAGCCACCGAAGGAGTTATCCGGGAAGGTGCCCATGTAGAAGGCGTTATAGTAGAACGCCGGAAAATATTGGCGCGGAGCACCAGCGGCGGAGAAGTGTTTGCTCATGTCAAACGTGATGTGCTGGCGCACGGACAACGTTGTAGGCGTGGTCAGGGACGCTTTCAAGTCGTTCAAGATCTGCTTGAAGTCCTCCTCCTGCTTCTCCATCTCTTCATCCAGCATGAACAGGAATCCGTCCTGACCGGACCTTTCCCGCAAACCGTGCGAGGCCTGACTGTAGCGGGTGACGAGATTCTCAAAGGCAGCGCGGCCAGCGACTTGGTCCGCCAGCGTGGCAAACGTGAAAAGGTTGGGATAATCGCGAAGCAGATACTCGGCATCCACCGTGCCGCAGCCACAAAAACTCTTTAGGGAGGTCAATTGCACATCCAGGTTCCATGAATTCAGGGTATAGGACCAATATTCGAGACCATGGAGGATGGCGCGGAGCACGAGGACGTCCGCGTAATCCACCGTCACCGCAGAGGTGGTCGTTTCCAAGGCAGTGAGGCTGACTTGGAATTCATCATCGGTGATCTTGGCGAGGTTCGCATTGGCCCCGATGACTTCGGGCAGGATCTCATTGCGCAGATGGGCGGAGAACTCCGCTACCGTCACCTCTTCGGGGATGACTGTCTCGCCGTCTTCATCCTTCGGCACGCTGCTGTTCCAGTGGTAGATGTCGCGTCCGCCAGCGGGAAAGCCCAAGCGGGTCAGGAACGTCTCGCCTGCCGGAGTGGTGGCCTGGGAAAGAAGGCGGGTGACGGCGTAAAAGAAATTGGCGTTGGCGTGATTGCCATCCGCGGCGACTGCGGCGGCAAACTTGGCCTTCGCGGCGGAAAGATTCTTTTGCTCGAGAAAGGTGCGGCCTTCGGAGACCAAAGTGTCAGCGGGAGAAGCCTGTACGGAAATCAGGGCCAGACCTAAAAGGACCAACGTGCCAAGGAACAGCTTTTTCATGGTGTATCACTCTTCTTCTTAAACAGAAAATGCGAATTCCCATCGGAAGCACGGAGCGTGCCTGTCTCATTTCCGGATATGACTAGGGACACTTTTGTATAATCATTGGTGCCGGCGGCATGGATCAGCCTCACCGTCCCGCTCAGCTCCCATTGCTCCTGCGATACCAGCCGGACTTTCGTGGCGGTGAGGGAAATGCCGTTGGTGGGAACCGTCAACGCAAAGTCCCGCAGCTCAACGGTTTTCTTCAGATCTTTACCCGCGAGATGCTGGTGAAATTCATGGGCGACCGCACCAAAGTATTGCGGCTGCCGCACTTCCAAACTCACGTCATGCACCACCAGCAAGGGAAGAACCCCGATGCGAAAGAAGCCCCGGCGCTGGTTCTCCCGGGTAAAATGGTCCGCTTTGACCAGCAGGCTCAATTTGTTCTCCGGCCCGTGATAGAACGGCAGGGTCACCTTCCTGGCACTCAGGACGAGCTTGTTTTCCACCGGCGCCGCCCGCAACGCCAGGGGGCCGATACCACTGGTGAACAATGAAATAGCCATCACTGCGGCCAGCCCCCAGCCAGTCTTGCCCGTGAGAGATAGATGACGGTCAGGCTTCGTCACAGGCTATCAAGGATTGAGGATGCTCAGTGTGATGTCACCGACGTCACTGAGGTAACCATCCACCGCGATATAGTAAGTTACACCTTGTTGGGCGGTGAAGGTGACGGTGCTGATGAGGTAGTCGGGCGGTTCGCCATCGTGTTCACCAATCAACGTCAATGTGTTGACGCTGGTGCCGGTGTAAACACCGAGCAAGGTATCGAAGTCGCTGCCTTCCGTGGTGATGCTGACCTCACCGGTGAACGGCGCCGTCCACTTCCACCATACGGAACCGTTGGGCATCGCATCTCCATCGGCGTGGCCCGGCTCATCCACTTCTGCGGTGGCACCCACGTTGGAACCGGTTGTCACCACCGGGAACCCCGTGACGGTGAGGGCATCGGCAAAGGCATCGTTCTCAGGTGGCGGGAACCCGCCCAGGACATAGGGAAGGACGATGACGGGTGGCTGCAGGGAAAACGTGGCGCCTGCCGAGAGCCGGTAAGAAGTCGCATGAACGGGATAAGGCGGCTTGTCGATATAGATCCGGAAAAGCGTGTCCGGAAAAACGGGTTTGCGATTGAAGGCGTTGATCCCGACATATCCGCCGCCATCGGTGAAATCGGCGTGTTCGAAAGACTTATCAAGGCTGACGGCGGCATCATTGACCGGCGTCCCTTCGGCATCAACGATCTGCGCGGCATAAAAGATACCGTCCGTCATGGTTTCCACACGTAAGAAAAGCGAGGCGTAGGGTGGGGTGTTCAGGACATCCACCATGATCGTGTCCACTTGGTTGCTATAGGATTCCAAAAAAGCATCCATGTAGAACCAGTTTTGGAAATCTTCCGTTCCAAAGATGGCGCTGCTCCGGTTGTCCAGATGGTCAACCTTCAAGGCATAATAATCATCCGGTGCCTGGGTAATGCTCCTGATGCGCGAGGCGACTGGCACGATATCGCCCAGACGCTTGTAGATGGAACCTGAGGAGCCACCGGTGACGAGACCATCAAATGTGTGATCTGGCAAGGTGCCCAACACCAGGCGGTTGTCCTGGAATTGCGGCAGGAAACTGCGAGGGGTCACGGCACCCGAGAAATGACGCGCCAGGTGGTAGGTGATACGCGGACGAACCGTGAGCGGCTCCGGACCGGCCAGTGAATCCCGCAGATCAGCCAACGTATCACGGAAGTCCTGCTCTTTGTCTTGGGATTCCTCATCGTACTGAAACAACAAACCATCCTGGGAAGACCGGCCACGGATGGAAACGGAGGCGTCTTGATAACGTGCCACCAAGTTCTCGAAAGCGGTTCGCGCGGCGTTCATGTCCGCCGTGGTGGCGAAGGTGAACAGTTGCGGATAGTCCGCCAGCAGGCGTTGCGCAGTGAGGTCATGGGCATCGCCGAGGTTCTTGAGGGCAGTCAATTGGGCATCCACGTTCCAACTGTTTACCGTATAGACCCAATATTCCAAACCATGCAGCAGCGCGCGGAGCATCAAGACATCACCATAATCCACGGTGACCTCGGAACTGGTGGTCTCGGCAGCGGTGAGGCTCACCTGAAAGAACGGGTTGGTGATCTTGGCCAGATTCGCGCCAGCTCCAATGAGTTCAGGCAGGATCTGGGTACGCAAGTGGCCGGTGAACTCGTTCGCATTCACGCCCGTGGGAGCGATGAGATCGCCATTCACATCCTGCGCCGGTTTGGCATTCCAATGATAAATATCGCGCCCGGAAGCACCAATACCGATGCGGTTCAGAAACGTGGTGCCGGATGGGGTGGTGGCCAAGGAAAGAATCCGCGTGGCGGCGTAAAAGAAATTGGCGTTGGCATGGTTGGCATCCAAGGCTAGGGCGGCGGCGAACTTCGCGTGGGCACTGCTCAGGTTCTCCTGCTCCAGGAATACCCGGCCCTCGGCTACCCGGCTGTCCGCGGTCTGCCCTTGGCTGGACGCCACTAGACCCAGCAGATACAGAATCGCCAGTATATGTTTCTTGAACGGCTTCAGCATAAATATTGAGGTTTCGCCGTCAGTGTGTCTGCGCCCTTGGCGGGATTTACCGGGGCCTGCGCAGGCAACTGGCGTACAAACGTCCTTAGCTGTCCTTTATTGGACAAAAAAGAGGAGGCGTCAATCTGCAAAGCCTTTTCCGTCGTCCACAAGTCAGGCTTGCACGCATTTCCCGAAGCAGTTTGGATAAGGCTCAGCCAAGATGAACGCGCCACTTCGCATCAAAGACCTGCCGGATAACGAACGCCCTCGCGAACGCCTGCTCCTGCACGGTGCGGATGCCCTGCGCCATGCGGAGCTCATCGCGATCCTGCTGCGCACCGGCATGAAGGGCCAGTCGGCCATCCAGATCGCCGAGCAATTGCTGCTGAAGTTCGGTTCACTGAACCGTCTCGCCATTGCTTCCGTGGACGAGCTAAAACAGGTGAAGGGCGTAGGCCGGGACAAAGCCATCGCGCTCAAGGCGGCCTTCACCCTCGCGCAACGTATGGCGAAGGAACTGCAATACGAATCACCCGTGCTCGATACGCCCGACAATGTCGCGAACCTTTTGCGCGAAGAGAACCGATTCTACGAGGTGGAACACTTTCAGATCCTGCTGCTGAATACGCGGCGCAAACTCATCCGCGTGGAACAGATTTCCCAAGGCACGCTGGACACCTTGCTGGTGCATCCGCGCGAGGTCTTCAAGCTGGCCATCACGGCGAATGCATCGGCAATCGTGCTCGTGCACAATCATCCCAGTGGTGACCCCACGCCGTCCGATGCCGATATCCGGGTGACGCGTGATCTCATCCGTGCGGGTCAGTTGCTCAAGATCGATGTGCTGGATCACATCATCCTCGGTAAACGCACGGCGGAGCGGAGTAGGGATTATACTTCGTTGCGCGAGTTGGGGCATTTCTACGTATAATTTTGGCGGGTGCAAAAGTCCGCAGTTGCCGCCAACCCCAAGTTGATTGATAGTCTCGCCATCATTCACGGCAATAACCGACTATGTTGAAGAACCTGATTCTCGTTTCGACGCTGGCGCTGACCAGCGTGACGTTCACCGCGTGCAAGACCACGGATTCCGACTGCGCCTGCTGCAAGGCGGATGCGGGCTCGATCGTGCTTTTTGACGGCAAATCCACCGATGCTTTCCGTGGCTACAAGACGGACACTTTCCCCGGTGAGAAGTGGCAGGTGGAAGGCGATGCCCTGCATGTGCTGCCCGGCAAGAGCGCCGACCTCATGACGAAGGAGCAGTATGAGAATTATGAGTTGTCGCTCGAATGGAAGACCTCTGCCGGCGGCAACAGCGGCGTAATCTACAACGTGCAGGAGACGGCCGGTCCCGCTTGGCATACTGGCCCCGAGATGCAGGTGCTCGATGACACCGGGCATCCCGATGGCAAGAATCCGAAGACTTCTGCCGGTGCGCTCTACGCGATGATCGCGCCGAACGCCGACAAAGCGGCGAAGCCCGTGGGCGAGTATAACACCGCTAAGCTCATCGTGAACAAAGGTCACGTGGAACATTGGCTGAACGGCAAGAAGGTGGTGGACTACACATGGGGCAGCCCGGAGATCGCCGCGCTCATCAAGCAGAGCAAGTTCAAGGACCTGCCGGAATTCATGAAGCACAACAAGGGCTACATCGTATTCCAGCATCACGGCCAGGAAGTCTGGTTCCGCAACATCCGCATCAAGAAGCTGTAGTCGATACGGAAAGAGTTTTCAGAAAGCGCCCGGGCGAAGGCTCGGGCGCTTTTTGCTTTTGGAGCGCGGGACTGTGTCCCGCAGGACCGTGAAAACCAAAAATAGTCTGCGGAATCTTCGATTTGTTCGCAAAAATTTCCCGGATGAGAACGCTGAGAAATTTAGCCGTGGTCCGTGCTTAAGCGCAGCCCTGCGGGACACAGTCCCGAGCTCCAGAAAGGAAGGCGCACTGCGCCTACTCCAGATTCGGATACGACCCCAGCACCTTCACGAAGCTGCAATGCGTGCCGAGCTGCTCCAGCGCCTTCGCGAGCTTCTTGTCGAGCATGTGGCCGTCCACATCCACGAAGAAGAAATACTCCCACGCCTTGCGCTTGCTCGGGCGGGATTCGATCTTCGTCATGTTCAGCTTGTAACGGCGGAACGGCGCGAGTGCGGAGTGCAGGGCGCCGGCTTTGTCCGCGATGCTGAACATCAGGCTCGTGCGATCATGTCCCGTGGGCGGGCTGCATTGGCGGCCCAGCACCAGGAAGCGTGTGGCATTCGCCGAGTTATCCTGCACATCATGCTCCAGCACCGGCACGTTGTATTTCTCGGCGGCCAAGACACCGGCGAGCGCGCCCGTGTTCTTCTCCGCCAAGGTCAGTTCCACCGAGCGCGCGTTGGAAGAAGTCTCGATCAGTTCCGCGTGCGGCAGATTCTTTTGGATCCACCCGCGGCATTGCGCGAGCGTTTGCGGATGCACGAATAGCTTCTTGATCTTATCCTTCTTCGCCTTGCTCACGAGACAATGCGAGATGGGCAGCACGATCTGTGAAACAATCTTCAAGTCGCTGTCCACGAACATGTCCAACGTGTGTGTCACGACACCCTCCGTCGAATTCTCCACCGGCACCACGCCGTAATCCGCGCGGTTCTTCGCGACTTCACTGAACACATCGGGGATCGTCTTTTGCGACGCGTATTTCAAGCTCGAGCCAAACCGCTGGATCGCCGCCTGATGCGTGAAGGTCGCTTCCGGCCCGAGATACGCGATGCTCAACGACTTCTCCAGTGAGAGCGCGCTCGACATCACCTCGCGGTAGATCGCCTGCAGCGACGTGTCCGTGATCGGCCCGCTGTTCAGCTTGCAGATGCGCTGGAGCACCACGCGTTCGCGATGCGGCGCATAGATCTCCTCGCCCGCCTTCAGCTTGATCTCGCCGATGGAAAGGACATGTTTCGTGCGCTCGTTCAGCAACGCCACGATCTGCGCGTCGAGCTGGTCGATTGCCTGCCGATGTTCTGGAAGACTCATGAAAATCAGGATTCGCTTTTCTGCTCTTCGGTTGCTGGAGCGGATTCCGCTGGCGCTGCTTCAGTCGGCACATTTTCCACCACTTGCATCTGCGCATCCGCCGGCGCGGTCGTCAGACCTGAATCCACCGTCATCAACGATTCCGGTTTCGTCACCGGGATACGCCGCAACTCACTCGCATCCGGTAAATCCTCCAGGCTCGCCAGCCCGAAGTATTCCAGGAAGATCGAGGTCGTGCTGTAAAGCGCCGGGCGACCGACCACTTCCGCGCGACCACTCTGCTCCACCAAACTGCGCTCCAGCAACGTCTGCATCGTGCCATCCACCGACACCCCGCGGATCTGCTCGATCTCCGACCGCGTGATCGGCTGCCGATACGCCACGATCGTCAGCGTCTCCAGCGCCGGTGCTGAGAGACGCGGCGGCCGCACCTTCTCGCCTACGAGCGTCTTGATCCACGGCGCATACTCCGGCTGGCTCACGAAGAGCCACGCCCCCGCCACGCACCGCAGCCGATACGTCCGCGCCGCCTGTTCATGCTCCTGCTCCAGCGCGTGCAGCAACTGTTCCAGCTCCTCGTCCTTCACCTTCTTGAAGGCGCGTACCGCTTCGTCCTCCGAGTTGTTGGCCGTCGTGGCGAAGATATCGCGAATATCCTTCAAGCTCAGCGGCTTTTGCGCCGCGAACAGGATGGCTTCCAGAATGTGTTTCAGTTCCATGATCAGGAAATCATTTCAACGGTTCTTCTTCATCCGGCGATGCAACTTCCGTGACGGGTTGAGCGGGCTCGCTCGGCTTCACCTCAGTCTCAGCGGCCACCGCTTCCGGCGCAACTTCGCCCGCCGTCTCCGCCGCCTTCGCTTCGGCTTCCGCCTCGTTGTTCTTGTGCGCGCCCTCGATGTTCGTCACCAAGTTCGTCGGCGTGTTCTCGTTCAGATCATTCCGGCTGATCTCGATATCTGCGAAGGGCTCCGCTTGCGCGATGAGCACCCGCTTCAGCCGGATCAACTCCAACATCGCCAGGAACGTCACCACGACTTCCGTGCGGCTCACCGCATTATCGAACAGCTCCGAGAACTTCACCGTTCCCTTGCTCTCGATCGTCGTCAGGATCGTCTCGATCTTCTCGCTCACCGTCCACTTGTCCTGGAAGATATCGCGGCTCTCGCCCTCCTTCGCGGCGAACCGCTTCAGGATAGTGTTCACCGCCCCGATCAGGTCGAACACCGAGATCACCATCTTCTGCGGCACCACCTCTTCGGCGAACTCCGGCTTGCCCGGCTGCCTTGCGAAGATGCTCTCCTGCGCCTCCTCGCGATACTGCAGCTTGGCGGCGGCGTCCTTGAACTTCTTGTATTCGACGAGCTGGCGGATCAATTCCCACCGCGGATCCTCCTCATCGTCCTCGCCTTCCACCACCACCTGCTTCTCGACGGGCAAGAGCTCCTTGCTCTTGATATACATGAGCGTGGCCGCCATCACGAGGAACTCACCGGCCACCTCCAGGTCCAGCCGCCGCATCATCTCGATGTGCTCGATGAACTGCGTCGCCAGCTTCGTCAGGTTGACTTCATAGATGTCCACCTCCTCCTTCCTTACGAGGTAAAGGAGGAGATCGAGCGGACCTTCGAACACTTCAAACTGGACTTTGTAATCCATCAGGTAAACTCCCGTCGCAGACCAAGCCGCTCGGGACGGACCACTCTAAAGAACCCGTGAACCCCTTGGCAATGCTGTAACAGGCATCCAATGGAACCCCACAACCGCCTCCAACCACCCTCCTTAGCTGCCGAAATGAGGAGGCAGAACTAACCCTTTGGAGTGCGGAGGCTTGCCTCCGCTTTCCGCCCGAGGCGGCTAGACGCCTCGAATCCCCATCTCTGAACGTTGAGCGTTGGAAGTGATGGCCCCTGGTGCAACCACTGAGGTTCCCCCGAAGAAGTGGACAAGGAGGGGGTAAGTGGTAAGAGAAAGAGCAGAGTCAAATGAGCACCACTGAGAAAGCCAAGCGCAAGCATTACGATGAGACGTTCAAACGGTCGGCCGTGGAGTCGCTGTTGAGCAGCGGCA
>CALRJY020000022.1:0-100617 GCA_943367715.1 Chitinophaga pinensis
GATGACTTTGAGGATTCTCGACCGGGGCTGCTTGTTCTCTTGAAAGAGCCAACCACCGCTCACTCCTCTCCTTTACCAACAACGAGTTGTCAGCACAGAAAAGACTACCAAATCATCGTCAATTTCCAAACAAAAAATCACCGCAAAACCGCGCTCCAACGGAACAAATTGCGACAGAAGAAATTACAAACGAAGATTTTTTCGCGGAGCGTAGGCGCCTCGCCCACAGCAACGCCCCTAAGCAAATTCAGCCGCCTCTCGCAAAAAAACTCCCACCACCAAAAGCTCCCCCTCACCCCATCGTTTATTTCAAAGCCTCACACGCCCCCTTTCTCCCCTCCCACCCATATTCCCAGTTGTCTAATCCCCCTCCTTCGTTTATCCATGGAGATACGGACGCCGGGAGAACCAGCCATTCATTCGTCGTCCTTAATTACATGTTGTACCCATCTTTCATCGTCAGGTTGCGACCGCTGGCCGGTGTTCTGTGCGCGTTGCTCCTCGTCACTCTTCTGGCCTCATCCGTTCAGGCAGTCAGCTCTGCCATCACCCGGCACCCGCAAAACACCACGCTGGAGATCACCCAGACGCTGCGCCTTTCCGTCGAATACTCCGGCCCTGCTCCCCTCTCGGTGAATTGGACCCGTAACGATCAGGTCATTCCCAACGCCACCAGCACCAACCTCGTCATCACCAACGTCGCCGTCACGAACAGCAGCGTCTATCGGGCAAACCTGGTTTACCCCGGCACCACTCTCACTAGCGATCCCGCTTTGGTCTCCGTGAACCATTCGCAGGGTGCCGCCGTCGGCTTCGTTACCTTGACCATCGACCCCGGCTTTCAACTCGTCACTTTTCAGTTGCTCGAGCGCGTTACCGTCGCCCAGGCCTTGGGCGCTCTCCCTGCCGGTATCACCATTTACAAAATGGACGGCAATGGCTTTCGCGCCAACAACTACTTCAATGGCTGGAGCGATCCCGACATGACCATCGCGATGGGCGAAGCTTTCTTCGTTCACAACGCCACCTCCACCCCGGCCACCATCACCATTACCGGATCACTGGCCGTCGGCCAATTGATGACGCAGATCCCCGAGGGCTTCTCCGCCTTCGGCAGCATGATCCCCCTGTCGGGCCAACTCTATACGATCTTCGATGCCTCTTTTTCCGCCCTTGGCACGATCCTCTACGGTTTTAACAAAACCACCCAGGCATTCATCCCTTATAACTGGGGCGGCGGTGAATCAGCCCCCTCATTCGCGGTTGGAGAGGCTTGGATTTGTTACTCTCCCCACATCCAAACCGCCTACAAACAGTTCGATCTGAGCTTCCCATTTTCCCAGCCCAGCAACTCCTCCACTCTTTTGGTTTTGCCCACCCTCCGGGCCAATCCCGCCCAGTTCTATTTCAGCACCTTCGGCAGTGATGACGCTTTTGGCCGCATTCTGGAGATCGATGGTTCCCGCCCGGTGAAAGGCCTCTATACCGCCCAAGTTTATCTGGGCTTGGTGAATGAAGAATCCTCCCTGCAAGCCGTGGGCAAACCCGTCGCCACTTTGAATCGTACCTACAATGGCCGCGTGCAGGGCAAGCTCGTGGATGTCCCGTCCCGCACGGGTGGTGAAAGTGTTTACGCCCAACTCCGCGTTTGGGAAACCAGTTACGGCGCCACTTATGAAACCGCGGTGCAGAACGGTGGCCGTCACGGCAAATCCGCCGTTACCCCTTACCTCGTCCGTTCCGTCATCGAGAACGATCAACCCTCACTGCCGCCCCTGCCCTTCGCCAATTTCCCGTCATTCCCCGTCCAGCTCGGCACCGACAAGACCACGCGCCTCACCGATATCGCTCCCGCCACCGGCGGCATCAAACTGTGGTTCGTCGCCGAACAGGGGAAAAACTACCTCATCCTCTACAAAGACGGTTTCCTGGCCGCGAACTGGACCACTCTGCCCGGTGCCGAAAACCTCCCCGGCAACAACGGCGAAGTCACCTTCACTGACCCCACCGCCACCCCCCACCGCTTCTACCGTATCCAACAACTGCCCTGATCAGATCGCGGTAAGATATTGTTTTACCCGACCCTTCATCCCGGCGCAGTCGGTTTCCTCTTCCCCCGCGCAAACTAACCGCCGTTCGACCGGCAGACATCACTTATGATATGGCTTCTATTGAGCAAGCTCATAGTCTTTCAAGATTTCCTCCAACCGGTCCCGGACCACAGGGCCACGCCCCTCACTATAATCTGCAGGATCAAGCGGGTTGCCCTGTCGATGTTTCACCCCACGAGACAGGCTTTCCACTTGCCCTTCACTCAACTTTCCGGCGTTTTTCCAACTGGCTAGGCTTATGATGCATGAGTCGATTTGCCTTTCCGTCATTCGCCGTGCACCAGCATCATCATTGGTGCGCAATCGGTGTGCCAGCACCAAGGCTCTGACGAGTTCACCCTCGGTATGCAGTGTCAGCACATCTTCAACACCTCGCCCACGCCCCAGCAGAGCGCCAACCACTCCGCCGAGAATTACGCCTGCAATTAAAAGCGCACCATAAACAATGATATTGCTCATTTGAGACCTTGGTTACCCTTCAGTCTATCACATCTGATTCTTGTCGCGAGGCAATTTGCTCCCCAAAACTGCCTAGTAGTTGATGCGTCTACCCCCAATGTCCTGCCGGCAGTGGAAGGGCTTTCACTTGGCAATTCTGGGTACAACCAGTCCAGACCGCTTCGTTCTCCGGTAGGTCGATGCCGACCAAACCCATTTCAGCTTTGGCTTCTCGGAGGCAGAATCAAGATGCATCCCGTCTGTCCTGCTCACCTCCTTCTCACCCTTTGACAATCTTTGCCAGGCAGTGTTACGTCTCTGGCGTGATCAAGGGATCTCAACTGCAACCGCTCGTTTTCCACCTGGTCTTTGGCCTTCTCTATCTTGCACTGACAGCCACCGGCTGGACCGCTGAGACGGCACCGGCTTCACTGCCACCCAAGAAAGCAGAGAACCCCTTGCTTCTTGAATTAACCGCCCTGAATGCTCCAATCCGTGATTTCAATAAACTGAAGCTCCAGCTCAAGGCCACCAACACCGGTACCAACGATCTCATCGTGGACAAAGAGTTGGTGACGAATTTCAGCCTGCGTTTCGCCACCCGCACGAACGGGGCTCTCGGATTTTCGCGGGACGTCGATGTAGAAAACAAAGAAGTAAGCCGGTTGGAAACACCTTCCACCAATGCCTACAAAGAACGCTTCATCGCCCTTAAGCCGGGCAAATCCATCGTCCGCGAATACGACCTCGCCCGTCCGCTTCGCATCCCCAATTCCGGCCACATGACCGTTCTCGAAGGCAGAGCACGTATCCATCACGGGTTCTATTATGAAAGCATGGATCAATACATAGTTCCTCCAGCCGTAGAAAAACTCCGCGTCAGAGTTTTCCACGGCGGTGTTTGGCCGATGGCTGCGCACGAGTTCAAGCAATGGCACGGCCGCACTTCAGAAGAACTCGGTTTATCGGAGAGCAATACCGAGTCCAATGCCTTGATCGTCGAGAAAGACAAATGACTTCTGTCCCCAAGCAAAGTGGGTGTTCATTCGTCCTTCTCCCTCACGGGAGAAGGATTGAGGATGAGGGTGCCCCGCGTTCGAAGTTCGCAATATAGGTCCGTCGATGCAATCGACTCCCCCTCATTGGCCCGCCGGTGCAACCGGCTACTTCATCGCTTCCAGCTCTTCCCACCGCGCAAACAGTTTCGCCAGCTTGCTTTTCTCCACGTCCAGTTCCCCGGCCAGCACATTCGCCTGCGCCCCATTTTTCTTGTAGAAATCCGGGTCCGCCAAAGTCTTCTCGATCTTCGCGACGTTCGCTTCCACCGCGTGGATGGCCGCTTCCATCCCTTCCAGCTCTTTCTGTTCTTTGAAAGACAACTTCTTCGCCTTCTGCGTGGATTGCGCTACGGGTGCCGCAGATTTGTTCGGCTTGGCACTCGCTGCTTTCGCGGCCGCGCGTTGCCATTCCAGCGCCGCCTTCTCCTCGCGCTTGCGCTTCTCGATGTAGTATTCGTAGTCACCCACGCTATACGCCACCTTGCCCTCGCCCTCGAACGCCAGGATGCCCGTGCACACGCGATTCAGGAAATAGCGATCATGGCTCACCACCAGCACCACGCCAGGGAATACCACCAAGGCCTCTTCCAACACGCGCAGAGTCGGCAAATCCAGATCATTCGTCGGCTCGTCCAGGATCAGGAAGTTACCGCCATGCTTGAGAATGCGCGCCAGCAATAACCGGCTCCGCTCACCACCGCTCAAGTGCTTCACCTGCGTCACGATCCGGTCATCCGTGAAGAGAAACCGCTTCAGATACGCGCGCAAGGACAGCTTGCCCTCGCCGAACTGCACGAACTCTGTGCCGTCGCTGATCTCGTCCAGCACCGTCTTCTCTTCGTTCAATTGCAACCGCCCTTGGTCCACGTAATTGAACTTCGTGAGCTGGCCGATCTGCACCTCGCCCTCCGTCGGCGGCATCTGCCCGATAAGAATCTTCAGCAACGTCGTCTTGCCCAAGCCATTGCGCCCCGTGATTCCGATTCGCTGCCCGCCAGCAAAATCCAAATTGATATTAGAGAACAATTGGCGGCCGCCCAAGTTCATCCCCACATTCACCAGTTGTGCGGTACGATTGCCCAATTGCGGCGGCGGCGGAATCACCAGTTCCACATCCCCTTCGGCCTCCACTACTTTGGCATTGGCCACATCGAAGTAACGGTCGATACGCGCCTTCGCCTTGCTCGTCTGCGCCTTGGGTCCACGACGCACCCAGTCCAGTTCGCGCCGCAGGAACATCTGCCGCTTATGCTCCGTCACCTCGGCAGAAGCTTCCCGCTCCGCCTTGCCAATCAGATACTCCGTGTAATTGCCGTCGTACGCGTAGAACTGCCCGTTCGCCAGTTCCACGATGGTGTTCGTGATGCTGTCGAGGAAGTAGCGATCATGCGTGACCAGCAGGAACGCGCCTTGGTAACTCTTCAAAAACTCGCCCAACCACTCGATGGACTCTGTATCCAGATGGTTCGTCGGCTCGTCGAGAATCAGCAAATCCGGCTGCGCGATGAGCGCCCTAGCCAAAGCCACGCGCCGTTTCTCACCACCGGACAAAGTCTTGATGTCCCGATCCGGTGCCGGGCAATTCAGCTTCGCCATCGCCGTCTCGATATGATTATCGAGATTCCAGCCGTCCATGCGCTGGATATGCTCCTCGATCTCCTCATGGCGATTTGAGTGCCCCGGCAGCGATTCAAACTCCGCGATCAGGTCCAGCACCCGCTTGGCCCCCGCACGCACGTTGTCCAGCACGTTCAGGTTCTCATCCAGCGTAAACGTCTGCGGCAGATAGCCTACGATCAAATCCTTCTTCTGCGTCACCTCGCCGCCATCCGGCACCAGCTCCTTCGCGATGATCTTCAGGAACGTGGACTTCCCCGAGCCATTGCGCCCCACGAGACCGATACGGTCGCTCTCATGGATGCTCAGCGAGGCATGATCCAGTATGTAACGGTCGTTGTGACGCACGACCAGTTCCGTCGCACACAAAATTGTTGGTCCAGACTTATCCGACATGAGCGCGAAACCATACAGGGTGAACCGGCACAGGACAACAGTTGTTACTGACAAAAGGGAGCAAGCTACAATGGCCGGCCGAAGCCCTCACCTTTTTGCCTTTTCCCGGATGACAAAGCCGCTAACCTCCCGCCCAATCCTCGAAGGTTTGGACACCTTTCCGGGGAAGCAAACGACTTATGCCACGCCTTTTACGCCTAGTTTTCGGACTGCTCGCCCTCTTGGGCCTCGCCGCTTCCGTCCGCGCCGCTGACCCGCTCTGGCTCCGCTACCCGGCCATCTCGCCGGACGGCACCAAGATCGTCTTCAGCTACCGCGGCGATCTCTACATCGTCCCCAGCAAAGGCGGTTCCGCCATCCCCCTCACCATGCACGAGGCGCAGGACTTCATGCCCGTCTGGTCACCCGATGGCAAAAACATCGCCTTCGCCTCCGATCGCCACGGTAATTTCGACATCTTCCTCATCTCCGCCGAAGGCGGCGAAGCCAAGCGCCTGACGTTCCATTCCGCCTACGATTACCCCACGGACTTCACGCCCGATGGCAAGCAAGTCCTCTTCTACTCCCAACGGCTCGACTCGCCGCTGAACCAGCAATTCCCGAACCGCACGTTGCCAGAATTGTATCAAGTCCCCATCGATGGCGGTCGTCCTTTCCAGATTCTCACCACCCCCGCCCAAGACGCCCGCTTCGACAAAGCCGGAGCACGCCTCCTCTATCATGACCGCAAAGGCTACGAAAACGAATGGCGCAAACACCACACCTCCTCCATCGCGCGCGATGTCTGGATGTATGAAAAAGAATCCGGCAAACACACCAAGCTGACCACGTTTGAAGGCGAAGACCGCAACCCCGTCTGGAGCCCGAACGAAAAGGAAGTCTATTACCTCAGCGAAAAGAGCGGCTCCTTCAACGTCTGGAAGACGTCCCTTGCCACTCCCGACAAACCCACGCAGATCACCGAACACACGAAGCACCCCGCCCGCTTCCTCACCAGCTCCAAGAAAGGCGACCTCTGCTACAGCTTCGACGGCGAGCTCTACCTTGTAAAAGGCGGCAGCGGCAAACCGCAGAAGGTTTCCATCCAGATCGCCGCCGATCGCAAGCGCAACGATTCCCAATTCGTGAACCTCAGCAGTGACGCCACCGAGATGGCCCTCTCTCCCAAGGGCAAGGAGCTCGCCTTCGTCGTGCGTGGCGAGATCTTCGTCGTCTCTATCGATCACAAGATCACCAAACGCATCACGAACACGCCCGAGCAGGAACGCTCCGTCAGCTTCAGCCCGGACGGCCGCAAACTCCTCTACGCCGGTGAGCGCAACGGCAGTTGGAACATCTACGAAGCCGCCATCGCCCGCGATGAAGACCTCCACTTCTACAGTTCCACGGTCATCAACGAAACTTCCTTGCTCAATGACCCGGCAGAGACGTTCCAGCCCCGCTATTCGCCCGATGGCAAGGAAGTCGCCTACTTGGAAGAGCGCACCACGCTCAAGGTCTTGAACCTCGCAAGCAAGCAAAGCCGAGTCGTGTTGCCCGGCGATGCGAATTATTCTTACACGGATGGCGATCAATGGTTCGATTGGTCCCCAGACGGCAAATGGTTCCTCGTCAATTTCCTCGATAAAAACCGCTGGTCCATGGAAGTCGGCCTGCTGGATGCCGCCGGTGGCAAGCCTCCCGTGAACCTCACCAAGAGCGGTTATGAAGATGAGCGCCCGCAATGGATGATGAAGGGCAAGATGCTGCTCTGGGCCACCGACCGCCACGGCATGCGCAGCCACGGCAGTTGGGGCGCGAACCAGGACGCCTACGGCATGTTCCTCACCCAAGAAGCGTTCGACCGCTTCAACCAGACCAAGGCCGAATACGAGCTGCTCCAAGAACGTGAGAAGAAAGATAAGGATAAAGACAAAGAGAAGGACAAGGATAAGAAGGACGACGATAAGAAACCGGCGGAAGACAAAGACAAGAAGTCTGACGAATTTAAAAAGGATGACCCGAAGAAGGACGCTGACGCCAAGGATGAGAAGAAGGATAAGGAAAAAGAAAAAGTCGAGCCGGTGAAGATCGAGCTGGAAGGCATCGAGAATCGCACGGTGCGCCTCACCATCCATTCCTCCGAACTGGCCGATGCCGTCATCACCCCAGATGGCGAAACCCTCCTCTACCTCGCCAAGTTCGAGAAAGGCTTCGACCTCTGGCAGCACAAACCGCGTGAGAACGAAACGAAGCTGTTGGTAAAGCTCGGCGCTGACTCCGGCACATTGGAGCTGGATGAGGACGCCAAGAACGTCTTCGTCCTCGCCGGTGGCAAGATCACCAAGGTGGAGATCAGCGGAGCCAAACAGACCTCCATCAACTTCAGCGCGGAGATGGAATTGAACCGCGCCGCGGAACGCGCCTACATCTTCGAACACGCCTGGCGTCAGGTGTTGAAGAAGTTCTATGTGACGGACCTGCACAAGGTGGATTGGGCCTTCTACGAAAAAGCCTACGCCCGCTTCCTCCCGCATATCGATAACAACTGGGACTTCGCCGAGATGCTTAGCGAGATGCTGGGGGAACTGAACGCCTCCCACACCGGCGGCGGCTATCGCCCCTCCACGCCGAATGGCGACAGCACAGCGAACTTGGGCGCTTTCTTCGAGAACACGACCAAAGGCCCCGGCTGGAAAATCATCGAAGTAATGGAAAAAGGCCCGCTGCTCAAGGCCGGCATGAAGATCAAAGCCGGCCAAGTTATCGAGAAGATCGATGGCGTGACCATCGCGGAGAACACGAATCCCTACACGCTCCTGAACCGCAAAGCGAACAAGCCCGTCCTCCTCTCCATGTTCGACCCGGCGAACAACACGCGCTGGGAAGAAACGGTGAAGCCCATCACGCAAGGTGAGGAAGATGAATTGCTCTACCAGCGCTGGATCAAGTCACGTCGCGAGCTGGTGGACAAGCTCTCTGGTGGCAAGATCGGCTACGCGCACATCCGCAGCATGGGCGATTCAGCCTTCCGCGATTTCTACTCAGAAGTCTTGGGCCGCAACACGGACAAGCAGGCCATTGTCATCGACACGCGCTTCAACGGCGGCGGCTGGTTGCACGACGACCTCACGGATCTGCTCAGCGGCAAGAGCTACTTCACCTACATCCCACGCGAGAACATCATCGGCCACGACCCTATGCAGAAGTGGCAGAAGAAAACCGTCGTCGTGATGGGCGAGAGCAACTACTCCAACGCCCACATGTTCCCCCTGCTCTACAAGACACTGGGCATCGGCGAACTCGTCGGCATGCCCGTGCCCGGCACCGGCACCGCCGTCTGGTGGGAGACGCAGATGGACAAATCCATTTATTTCGGCATCCCCCAAGTAGGCATCAAGGACCGTCAGGGCAAGTATCTGGAAAACCAGCAACTCGAACCCGACCACAGCGTGAGCAACGACCCCGAATCCGTCGCGAAAGGGAAAGACTTGCAGTTGGAGAAAGCCGTCGAAGTGTTGTTGAAGTAAAAGCGGTGGCAGAATTCGAAATCACAATTACGTTATCTCTATGCAGAATTACATCTGGACAGAGCGATTCAAACAGATCTACGACGACGCAGTCCTCCGTTACAACAATGGCACGCAAAGCGCCAAAGCTCTTTTCGACAAGGATGAAGTGGCGTTTCTGGCCTCCATCGGCTGCACGGCCCAGGAGCTGTTCGATTTCGTCGAAGATTTCTGTCGCGGCGATGAACCGATCTACTCGGATGTGCTGCTCGTAACCGCGGTGCGACGCGAATATTTCTTGAACGTTCAGCACGGCAAACCGAGCAGCCACGTCATCGATTCTGACAAGCTCCCCTCCAAGTCCGCTGCCATCGGCCGCATCACCTGGCTTCCTCGCCTGATCGAGAAGGCCAAGGCCAAACTGCGTGGCGAGATGCCTCCCGAACTCATGTATGGCTGCGGTGGCGACCGCCCGTTCCTGCGCAGTGTAAACATTCATCTGGCCGATTTTCTTCGCTACGTCTGGCAGGTGGATGGTGATGAGCAAAAGATCCTTGCCTACGTGAATGAACAGCGTGCCCATGCCAGCATGCCAGCCCGATAAACTGCTGCTGAGCATCGTCACGTTTTGCGCCGCAGTCAGAATGGTTTTCCCCGATTTTTGCCCCGTGGCCCGCCATATTCCCCTTTGCGTTTCCGGCTTGGGTACGCTTCATTAAGGCGTCGCCATGAGAACTGCTCCGCTCATTCTCTCCGTACTGGTCGTCGTAGCCGCCCTTGCCGGTTACAAGGCCGGCACCAACCGGCTTAAAGATCAGACCGCCCTCGCCCCCTCACCGGTCGCCACCAAGCCTGCGGCAATTTCAAAAAAAGAACTTCCGCTGCCTTCAGTCCCAATCCAGCCTGCTCCAGAAAACTCCCGCCTGTCGGTCGCCGACGCTGAACGGGAACTTCGCGACCTGCTCGTTCGCCCCTCTCCGCGCATGGACCGTATCTATGCGATCATCGCCGGCCTTTCCACCGAAGACCTGGGCATCGTCATCCGCCGCCTCACCGATTCTCCGCGCGGCATCAACAGCTACCAGATCACCGGCTATCTGCTGCCGCGCTGGGCCGAGCTCGCCCCCGTCGAAGCACTCGCCTTTGCCGAAAAGATCCGCGAACGCAGCCAACGGGATCAGGCCATTTCTGTCTGCGTCGGTGCCTTGGCTCGCAACGACCTTGCCCAAGCCACCGCTTACGCGGCCAAGCTCACTGGATCCCTGCGCACACTCGTTTGGGGTTCCATTCTCCGCACTGTGGCAGAAATCGATCCTGCCCGCGCCCTGCAGCTCGGCCGTGAAAATCTTGCCCCCCACGAAGCAGCAAATTTTTATAGCCAAATCTTCACCACGTGGGCGGCCAAAGATCCAGTGGCGGCCTTGAACGCTCTGCTATCCCAGCCCAAAAGCAGCCGGGAGGACTACATCCTTGCCAATATTTTTGCCCGCTGGGCCGAGCGCGACCCTCAAGGGGCGCTAAACCGTGCTCTCCGGCTCGAGGACATGTCTTCCCGCAAGGCTGCGGTGCAACGCGTGCTGGCCCACATGGCCACCCAGGATGCGCCCGGTGCCTTGGCGGCAGCCGGTCAACTTTCCCCGCAGATGCGCGAGCTGGCTCTGGGCGACATTCTCCGGGTCTGGGCCGGACAGGACATGCAGGCGGTTCTCCAATGGGCCAAGACTGCCCCCTCTGAAAATGACCGTCGGATCGCCCTCCGTTACGTTGTCCCTGAATGGACTCGCACCGACCCCTCCGCTGCCATCGCCTATCTCCAAAATCTTCCGCCCGGCTCATTGAAGACTGAACTCTTGGGCTCGGCCCTAAGCAGTTGGAGCCAAAGCGATGCCAAGGCCACCTTCGCTTGGATCCAGTCGCAGCCCGCCGGGTCGATCAAACGGCAAACTCTCACTCAAGTGCTCAGTTACATGAGCAATCAAGACCCCGTCGCCGCCTCGCAATTGATGGCTTCTCTCCCGCCCGGGGCCATGGACGCTTATCAATTTGGCCGCGTCGCTGAACGTCTGGCCGATTCTGACCCTGACAAAGCCATGGAATGGGTGAATTCATTGCCCGCCGGCAACGCCCGGAATGAAGCTCTGCGTGGCACTCTCCAGGCCATTGCGGAGAATGATCCCCGCCACGCCATGAGCATGGCTGAACAGATTCCCTCGGGAACAACCCGCGAGAACGCCATCAACGCCATCCTCGCCACTTGGGGAAATCAGGACCTCGACGATGCCATCAAATGGCTGAAGACCGTCAAAGACGATTCCCTCCTGCTCGCCGCCAGCCAATCCCTCGCCCGGCAATGGAGCCGCCAATCTCCCTCCGAGGCCATTGCCTTCGGGATGGAGCTTCCCGAAGGGGCCAAGCGGAATAATTTTCTTTCCAACGTCGCTCAACAATGGAGCCAGACCGATCCGGCCGCAGCCATCAACTGGATCAATCGCGTGGACGATCCGAAACTGCGTGAAAGGGTGTTACCGAATATCATCGGCTCTTTGGCCAGCAGCGCCCCTGTTGAGGCAGCGAATCTCGTCTCCACATTTCCCGCTGGTCCCGATCAGGATCGCGCCGCCCAGCAAGTGGTCTCCACTTGGAGCCGCGAAGATCCAGTGGGCGCCTCCAAGTGGGTTGGCGCCTTTCCCGAAGGCCAGTTACGCGAGCAAGCCTTGCGCCAGGTCGCTTCCGCCTGGGTTTCCCAAGATGCCAACGGCGCACTCCAATGGTTGAACGCCCAACCGCCCGGTAAATCTCGCGATGGTGCCTACGGAGCGATGGTAGATCACTTGAACAACGAACCGACCATCGCCGTCATCGCCCTGAACGGTATCGGTGATCAGAAAATGCTCCATCAGTATACCGAGAATGTGGCGCGCAACTGGCTGCGACTCGACGAAAAAGCCGCCACGAAATGGCTGTTCCAAACCACTCTCCCCCAAGAGAAAAAAGACCGGATTCTGAAGAATCACCAATCCGAGCAATGACATCCAGAGGTTTCGCGCTTAAGGGCGTTACCCCAAGCTAACGGTGAGACTCATCGAGCCACCTCAGATGATCACGCCCTGCGGCGAAACCTTCCCTTCCAACGCCGCGAGTTCCTTCGCCGAAAGCAATTGCTCGGCCGCCACTCCCAGACTGCGGGCCGCGTCGCGCAGGATGTGCGCCCAAGTGCAGTGATTCACAAAAAGCATGCCGTCCACATTCAAGGTCCCGCCGTGATTGATGAAACCCAGGACGGTAGTCTCGCCCCGCCCCGTATCCAAGTTGCCCAGCCAGCCCAGCAGGCATTGCGGGCGCGTATGAGTGACAAAAATACGCGAACGTACCCGTGGCGGATACAAGGCTAGCCGCAAACCATCCTCCTCACACTCGCCCAAATTTCCGGCGCAGCAGAACCGGATCGGTTCGCACAGGTAATTGACCGCATGTGGAATTCTTTTCTCCGTCAGCCGCTCTGAAGCCCGCAGCACCTGCTTCAACTGATAAGCCCCTGTGGCGGTCAAAAGCAGGCGTGCATCCTCAGTTTTGTGACCAGCCCAGACGATTCTGGATGCACCATCTCGAATCAGCCGGAGCGCCTCTTCCTCGGTAAAAAGATCCGGCACGCTGTCCGACTTGGGCGTCACCATCGTCCAGATCTCGCCCCTCGTCAGATAGACATGCTGCATCAGCGCCGTGGCCGTATTCGCATCGGGCACGAAGAAGACGCGGGAGATATCCGGCATCTCATTCATCATCACTTCCGCCATGACCGGGTCTTGGTGCGAGAACTCATTCTTCCCATTCTCCCAAGTGTGCGATGTCAGCACCAGCGGCACGGAAAGCCAGCGTTGCACCCGCCCCGCTTCATTGCACTGATGCGCAAACGTGATCTCCTGCCGGATGGCGCCGTGCATCTTGATGGCAAACGCCTCGTACGAGACGATGAGGTTGATCCCCCCTTTGTTGGCCAAAGCCGCACACGCCACCGCCTCTTCATTCAAAGCCGTGATGACCGCGCCCGTCACCGCCTCAGGCATGCCCGGTTCAGGCGCTGTGACCCTGAATTTGAGCGCGTCGAGCGTCTTCTGCATGCGGTTGGAACGCATCTCATCGGGATTGCCCACGCGTGGTCTTAGGTGAGGATTGGCCTGCACGATCGCCAGAAACATCTCATCGAGCGCCTCCATCGGCGATGAATGGCTCCATCCCGCCGAACTGCAGCGATCTCGGCTCACCGCCCGATAGCGTCCCCGTGGGCTTTCCTTCAGCTTCACATCTCGGGTCACTAGAAAGTTTTCCTTCTCCCGAGAACGGCCCGTGAGTTGATGATTGTGAAATCTCCTCGCCGCCGTCGTGAGCCGATCAGAAGAAACCCAAAGCTGCTGGGCCCGTTCATTGAACAGTCGCGCAGATTCAACCTCCTGCGCGGGATTGCCCGGCAAGGGCAGATTATGCGCCAGATTCGTGCCCTCGTTATAGAAGCCCGCGCCCTTGGGTGCTGCAGCAATTCCGTATGGCATCAGCACCGGATAAGTCGCATCGCCATTCTTGACCTGCTCGACTCTTTCCTCCAATCGGAACTCCGATTCAAAGATCGCCCATACAAACGCCGCTGGATCTCGTCCATCGAAGACCATCGGATCAAACCCGTTGAGTTTCTGGTATTCTATCAACCATTCCACACCGCCCAGTTGAGAAAGCGTGGTCCGCTGGTCGATACGCCGCCCGTTGCAGATCATGATCGGGGTTACCACACCCGAGTCTTCCGCCCGCCACCAGCGAGCCGCCCAGTTGCTGCCGCGCTGTTCCTCGAAAGCACCATCACTCAAAAAAGCAACTAACCTTTCACCCGGCAAAGGCATGTGAACGTACTGCAACTCGGTGAACCCCAGATAGCCGCCCTCCATGAGGCTGCCACCCGTATAGGCATTCACATGACTGCCCAAGGGCGAGGCTGGTTTGCCGCCCAGCCCGATCCGATACGAATAGAAATCTTGCAGATACCGGTTGAGGCCTTCATCGGTGTAAGCATAACGCTCCGCATGCCGTTGCGTCATATTGCCGAGAATGAGATTCACCGCGTCCACCGCGGCGACGCAATGCCCCTGCCCCATCACCCAGGCGCGTGTCAAACCGGCGATTGCATTGGCCGCCATATATCCCACGTAAGCCGGCACCATGTTCAGCGCACCACCCGTGTGACCTTGCGGTTCTTCTTTGAAATCCTGAGGTTGCAGTGGCCGGCCATCCAGATTAGCCCGTCGTGCGTATGTGGTATGAACTACCAGCCACATGGCTGCCGAGGCCACCCGGTCTGCGGCATGCAGCACCTCAAACAACGAAGCATCCACATCGCGTTCGGCAAAACGCTCGGCCAGGTCAAAGATTCGCAGTTGGGTCTCATGCTGATGCTGTATCGCACCATAGCCAGCAGCCCAGGCTTTCGCTTCGGGATTGCGGCGGCAATACTCCCGCGCTTTCTCCATCTGGCCGGACGGTGGCGTGTCGATGACGGTCGCTTCAGGCATGGTATCCTTTCGCCGGAACTTCCCTGTTCACTGCCAGACATTGAAAACTGTCCCGGCCGATGAGCACTTCCTCCTCCACATTGATCACATACGCAGGCAGATAACTGCCCACCTCACTGATGCAACCTTCCTGGCCCGCCATTTCTTTGTTCCGCTGTTCCGCCAGCCGCAGTCCGCACCAGCCCATGTTGCGGCAGATCCGCGACCGGATCGCCGGTGCGTTCTCACCAATGCCACCGCCGAACATAATCGCATCAGCACCGCCCAACACCGCCAGATAAGCGCCGATATATTTTTGGACTCGATAACAGAACATGTCCAACGCCAGCTTGGCAGTGAGGTCAAACCGCTGTTCCGCCTCCAGAAGACTTTGCATGTCCCCACTGGAACCAGTAACTCCTAACAACCCCGATTTGCGATAAAGACAGTCCTCGATCTCCTGCGCATTGAATCCTTCATTCTCGGCCAGCAAGTACGGAATCAACGGGTCCACATCTCCGCAACGGGTGCTCATCATCAGCCCTTCCAGCGGCGTCAAACCCATCGAAGTATCCAGTGAGCGTCCATTGTTGATGGCGGCCATGGAGCAACCGCCCCCTAGCTGGATCGTGATGAGCTTGGGTGCGGTGACTGGCTGCTCCGCCACTTGGGAATACCGCTCGGCCATCCAGCGATGTGCCAGTCCGTGGAAGCCATAGCGCCAGAGATTGTACTTCTGAACCAGGTTCTCCGGCAAGGCATAGCGCCGCGCGTACTCCGGCAACGTATGATGAAATGCGGTATCGAAAACTCCCACCATCGGTACGTCAGGCCCCAAATCATTCCGCGCTTTCTCGACCAGTTCCAACGCTGGTTTGTTGTGAAGAGGTGCCAGCGGCACATTCGCTTCCAGAGAATTGATGACCAAATCATCGATGATGACCGGTTGGATGAACTCATTGCCGCCATGGACTATGCGATGTCCCACTGCCTGGATATGCTCTTTTTCACAACCTCTGATTTCATCCATTTGCTGCCACAGCAGGTCCAGCGCTTCCGTGGCCGATGTCACCGCAGCTTTACTGGAGAATGAAACTCCATCCGGCAGGAGCACTTGCACTCCCCCTTTGGCCCCCATTTTCACCCGCCCTTTCAGCAGGCATTGTTCACGTCCGGCGGAAACTTCCAGCAACTGAAATTTCAAACTGGAGCTGCCACAGTTGAGAGCCATGATTCTCATGATAACTCCGCGAATACGTTAAAACTCTACCAAACTTTTCAAGCGATCGAGCGCCTCGCTCACCTCCCGCTCCGGATCTTTGCCCGCCAGTTTGGCGAACATGCCACCCACCACGCCGCCCGGCATCTCATATTCCAGAATCACCGTCACTTCCGTCGCCGCCCCGCCAGCCACCGGCTCGAAGCGCACCGTGCCAGCATGCGCGAAGGTTGCCCCCTCCTTGGATCGCCAGGCGATCAGCCGGTTCTCCGTTTCGTTGATGACTTCGGCATCCCACTCGATCTGTTTGCCCATGGGACCTTTGGCCACCCAGTGGGATTCATGCTGTGAAATTTGCGTTACCGATAGGAGGTGCGGCATGATTTTCGGAAGATTCTCAAACTGCCGCCAGAAATGATACAGCTCTTCAGGTGTCCGCCGAATGATGCAGCTCCGGGTCACTTTGGAACCTTCGCCGCTTTTAACCGCCGCTGAGGAGTTTGGAGAGAATGTCGTTGTCATAATTTTTATGGCCAAGTTTATCGGCCCGATTCTGAATCGAAACGGAGTCGGGAATTCTAACTCAGCGGGAAGTGTGCCCGGCGGCTAAGGTGAAAGAGAACGGTTTACGCGAAGCAAGCCATGTAGTCTGCAACGCCACTGCACGTTGCTTCCGCAATTTGCAATGCCAGCACACTTATCCCAGCACACTTATCCCAGCATGCTTTTACCTGAGCGGATGTTCGAGGGGATATCAGTGTCTCTCAGGGGCTGTATCCCCCACCCAATTTCAGCCCATCTGCTCGATCTACCGGTTCCGACGCAGGAAACTTTTAAGCGGTTCGATGAACACCGAAAAATCTTCAATATGCGGCACGTGACCGATCTCCGGCAGTTCCACCAGTTTGGCGCCCGGTATCGCCGCCGCCGCCTCACGGCCAAGCTTGGGGTAGTCGCCCAGGTTCTTTTTCAATTCATCGGATACTAACGCCGCCCCCACTGCGGTTCGATCAAGTTGGCCAATGATAAGCAACGTCGGCACCTTCAAACGGTTGAACTCATGACAGACGGGCTGGGTAAAAATCATGTCGTAGGTCTGGGCCTGATTCCACGCCACGTTGGAGTAGTCGGAACTCTTGAGACTGGCAGCGGCCATCTCCACCCACCGGTCATAGCGTGGATCCCATTTTCCATGATAATAGCTCTCCTGTTGATACGACCGGATCCGCTCCGACGTCTGCTTCATTTCCTGCTGGTACCATTGGTCCGTTGTCTGGTATGGAACACCTTTGGCCTGCCAGTCTTCCAGACCGATCGGGTTGACGAGTATCAGGCTGCGCGCGTTCTTGGGATACATCAGGGCGATACGTGTCGCCAGCATTCCGCCCATGGAATGGCCCACCACATGCACATTGGTGGCGCCCACCTTTTCCAGCAGCGCCTGGGTGTTGTGAGCCAGTTGCTGAAAAGTGAACTGATACCGCAAAGGCTTTGATGATTTCCCAAACCCGATCTGGTCAGGGATGATGACCCGATAGCCTTCCGCAACCAGCGCCTGCGCCGTCTCCTCCCAATAGGCACCGTTAAAATTCTTCCCGTGCAACAGCAAAACCGTGCCTTGGTTGGTCCCCTTCCCGGCGACATCCATGTAGCTCATTTCCAAGTTTTGCTGCTGGCTGGTCAGCGAGAACTCACGTACGGGAAAGGGATAACTGACACCATGATTACGGACATCTGCTGCCTGAGAAAGAAAAGCTGAAAACAGCACCATCGAAAATACAATGAGCCTGTACATGGTCTTCGTATGAACATGAACCGTGCCAACAAAGAAGACGACACGCAGGTACCCGCCGGACTCTTTGGAAAGGAGAAGATTTGTGCAGAAATCTTTAGACCCCGGTTGAGCGGAGTGGGGTCTGCCTTCCAAAAGCCGAATGCGGGTCTGACGATCTCCCAGTTTCCATCATCGCCTTTAAGCGTCTCAACTCGTCGGCGATCTGTGCGCCTGGTTCTTCACCGAAAACAGCGCTCACCGCCGAACCTGCTTTTCCATCGGACGGATCGTATTCCAGGGACACGGTGACATCCGTTCCATGAGCTGCCACGGCTGGCTCGAACCGGATGGATCCGCTATGGGCCAGACCTGAACCTGCTTTGGCACGCCAAGCTATCAACCGGTTGGGAGCTTCATCCACGATCTCGGCATCCCATTCGATATTCCTTTTCGCGGGACCTTTGGCCACCCAATGCGATTCGGTGGGCGAAGTCTGCTTTACCGAAATCAGATGATGCATCACCTGGGGCAGGTTCTCCAGTTGGCGCCAGAAGGCATAAAGCTTTTCAGCCGGACATTGGATGACACAGGCACAAATCACCGTGATGCCTTCGGTATTGGGAACCATCGATGGGAGATCTTTTTGAAGTGGATGAGCCATAAATGCTGAAAGATTTGCGGACCTCGCGGAAGCCATATCCCGTGGAAAGCTAGCAGCGTGCCGTTTCTGTTCGCCGAAGAACCGTTGATTTTGAAGGAGTTACATCGCGGCCTAAAAAGAGCCTCCAATACCATGATGCAAATAACCTTTTCCCAAACTACAATTTGCAAGAGGAACGTCTGTGAGGCATCTTAGCATAGGACTGGCCCGCCCTTCCATCCTCGTGATGGAACCGGTGGAAAGAAACCGCCCGGGTCGATGTAGGCGATCCCGGGCGGCTTCATTTTAAAACACTCCTTGAGGAGTGTTTTATGTCCAAAAATCAATCAACAGTTTCCGCTTCGGCATTAGCCCAGGAATTGGCGACCTCAGTCAGCCGCTCATCGGCCAGCCTCTCTTCATCCAAGGTATCTTGTAGCAAGGCCAGAACTTCGTCGTAGCCCATGCGCTCCGCCCAATTACAAAGACAGCCGTAAGAAGCTATTTCGTAGTGCTCAGCCTTCTGCGCAGTAGCGATCAAGGCCGCGTCCAATGTCGGCGAGTCGCCCAAGTCATCCTGCATCTGTTTGCCCTCCCGGATGATGCCTTCCATGGCCGGACATTTCTTTCTCCGGACCTTCTCATCCAGCAGTTCGATCACCTCTTCCAGTCGGGAGATATGAATCTCCGTATCCTCCAGATGCGATTCGAAGGCTTCACGCAGCTCTTCATTTTGAGCCGCGGCCGCCAGTTCCGGCAGAGCTTCCATGAGCTGCTGTTCCGCATTCAAGGTGTCGGAAAGCTCATCCATGAAAAGATTGTGCAGTTCATTGTCCATAATGATTGTGATGTTGATGGTATCGAGATGTGACTCTCGTCATTGGCTAGCAAGGAATGTACCGGGAAACCCAGGGGTCTATCGGTGATTTGCTCCTTTCTGACGGGGTATCTTCCATGCACGCTGCAATCGTGCGCTCACGGCGTTCGGGCACGGTGCAAGAGAACAAGTCCGGGTTCAGCCCTTGTGGGAATCTAGGGACAGGCGACGTTTACTAAGCGGCTTTATTGAGGTACAGAGCGATCTTGGCCAGGGCACTCTCCAATGATTGCACCCGCACCGGTTTGGTGAGATGGACTTGGAAGCCTGCCGCCTGGCCTTTGGCAATGTCTTCTTCCATCCCGTAGCCCGTCAAGGCGATCCCTCGCAGGTCCCGTTTTTTGGCCAGCAACTCATTCATCAATTCATAACCATTGCCATCGGGTAGGCCGATGTCGGAAATCACCAAATTAAAATCACGTTTTCCCGCCAGTTCACGCGCCTCTGCCACTGTGGCAGCGGGAGATACTTCATAGCGCCGCCGCTGTAGCAAGTGGGTAAGGGTCGTCCGCGTAGGCTCATGATCCTCGACCAGCAGGATGCGCAAGAGCGTACCATGGTCGTTCTGCTGCGATGCGGCGGAAATGGGCGTTTCCCGTGACGTATTGACCTGCATCTCTGCCGCAACTGTCGGCAGCGTAACGATGAACGTGGATCCCTGATCACGTCCCTCACTCTCCGCCCGGATTTCTCCCCCGTGAAGTTCCAGCAACTTCCGGGTGATGGCCAGCCCCAGGCCGAGCCCGCCAAAACGGTGCGCGCCGCCGCTGCTTACGTGCTCACCCTGGTTGAACGCCTCAAAGACTTGGGACAACTCCTTCTCCGTCATGCCAATTCCCGTATCCGTGATGGTTAAACTCAATCGCCCGTCTAGGTGGCGGGAACCAACGGTTATTTTTCCACCCTCTGGAGTAAATTTGACGGCGTTTTTCAATACATTCCAAAAGACCTGCTGCAGACGTACTGAATCCCCCTCCACCACAGTGTGCTCCGCTGTCCAGTTCTTCACCAGCTCGATATTCTTCTGATCTATCTCCGCCTGAACCGTTCGGAGCGCTTCTTTAAAGACCGTATCCACACTGATGAGAGCCTTGTTCAGCGATAGTTTCCCATGCCGGATGGAAGTGATATCCAGCAGATCGTCGATAAGCCGGGCCTCCAGCTCCACGTTATTGCGTATCGTCGTGAATTGAGCTCTGACTTCCGCGGACAATCTCGAATCCCCGGCCGCATCGCTGGCCAGCAGCAGCACGGGGTTCAATGGGGTCCTCAATTCGTGCGACAGCGCGGCCAGAAATTCATCTTTCGCATGAGACGCCGCGACCGCCTCTTTGTGGGCCTGTTCGAGTTTGCGCTCCGCCTGCTTCTGGGTGGTGATGTCCCGTACGATTTTTGAGGCACCGACAATTTTCCCCTGCTGATCTCTCATCGGAGAAACCGTCAAGGAGATCTCCACCATGCTGCCATCCTTCCGGCGGCGCACCGTCTCATACTGCTCGATGCGTTCTCCATTCCGGATACGTTTCAGAATGCCCGGCTCCTCATCAAAGTACTCGGGTGGGATCAAAACCATGATCGGCTGGCCGATGATCTCTTCCGGCCGATAGCCAAAGAGTCTTTCCGCACCACGGTTCCAACTCCTGATAATCCCGTTCAGATCTTTGCTGATGATGGCATCATCGGACGATTCGACAATGGCCGCGAGATGACGTGAGGCTTCTTCCGCGCGCTTGCTCTCCGTGATATCAACCAGCATGTTGACTGCCCCCACGATCCGGCCATTCGCATCCCTGATGGGGTCTGGATAAGGCAGCACATTGCGGCGCGTGCCGTCCGGACGCTCAATGATGATCTCCTGTCCTCGGACCGGCCGCCCTTCCTTCAAGGTAATCGCCATAGGGCATTTATCCAACGGCAAGGGCGTCCCATCGGGATTATAAATGCGATAGGAGCCGCACCAGAGATCTTTGCCCAGTTCCGGCTTGCGGCCCCAAAGAGTCACCGCCGCTTCGTTGTACAACGTCACGTACCCGTGGGCATCCGTGGTATAGATGGCGGTAGGCAGGCCGTGCACGAGCTGAACATAACGTTCCCGGCTGGCGCGCACCGCCGCATCACTCAGTTTGCGCTCGATGGCGATCGTGGCCGTGCGGGTGATAGTCTCTATCATCCGCACATCCGCATCGTTCGCGAGTCGCGCTTCCGGATGGTAGAGCGCAAAGGTTCCCAAGACCTCTCCATGCGTCGAAATCAGCGGGGTCGACCAGCAAGCTCTCAAACCATGGGCCAGTGCGAGGTCTTTGTATTCTGCCCACAACGGATCGGTGGCTATGCTCCCCACAAACACCGGTTGCTTGGAAAACGCGGCCGTGCCGCATGACGCAGTCACAGGGCCGATGACCATGCCGTCGATCGCTTTCACATAAGCCAGGGGCAGACTGGGGGCGGCACCATGCCGCAGATGTACACCATCCGAATCCAGCAGCATAATCGAAGCAAATGTCTTGCCCCAGCCTTGCAGCTCCGCGGTGCGCATCAGCTCGTTCAATACGTCTTCCAACGGCTTGTCTTCCACGATGAGCTGCAACACCCGTCGATTTCCCTCTGTCACCGCTTCCGCACGCTTGCGCGCCGTGGTGAGACGGGTGGTGCCACAAACGGCAGAAACGCTGCCATCCACAGCAAATACCGGGCTGAATATATACTCGTGGTAATCTTCCACTCCGGCCGCATCCGTGAAGTAAGTCTCCCCGCGAAAAGGTTTCCCGGTGGCCACCACCTGTTTGACCTGCTGTTTCAATCGCTCGGCCAGTTCTGGTGGATATCCCAGTTGCAAAGAACTTTTTCCGGTGATCTCTTCCAGAGATTTCCCCCAGATTTTAAGCAGGGGTTTGTTCGCATAGATCCAGTTGCCTTCCAGATCAAACGTGTAGGCCAAATCGGTGATCGAGGACAAGGTGGCATCGAAAAGCCGCGCCTGCACCTCCTTCTCAGCCGCCAAGACCGCCAAGTCTGCTTCGTGCCGCTTCCGTTCGGTGACATCACGCGTGGAACCCGCGATGGTTGTCACCGTGCCGTCGGGTCCGATCACCGGGTTGAAGATATACTCGTAGTAGCCCAATGCACCGCTCGCGCTTTTGTAAGGCGTCTCATCCCGCAACGTTTCTTTCGTCGCAAACACTTGTTGGATCTGACGCTGGAGCCGGGCCGCCAGTTCTGGTGAATAGTGCAGATCAAAAAAATCTTTTCCCACAGCCTCTTCCAAACTGAGCCCCCACTGGTCCAGCAACGGCTTGTTCGCATAGAGGAAGCGTCCCCTACGGTCCAGGATGTAGGCGAAGTCATTGATGTGGGAAAGCGTGGTATCGAAGATACGGGCCTGATCTTCGATCCTGCGGGACAGCAAGGCCAGTGATTCCTGCTGCGTGCGGCCTTCCGTAACATCCCGGGAAACAGCGAGTACACGCTCCGTTTTCCCATTGGCTTTGAGAATCGGGGAAAGAACGACATCCCACCATTTTGGGATACCATCCATGGTCAGGCAGCTTCCCTGAAAACGGCTGACCCGACCCAATCGTGCCTCCTTTAGGGCTTTCATGGCATTCTGCCGTTCCTTGCCCTTCCAAAACGCCGGCCAGGACTTCAGGTGGAAACGTTCCATGCCTCCCCCGCCCAGCATCTGCTGACCATGCGCGTTCATGGACAGGATGCGGCCCTTCAGATCCAGCTCCTTGATGCAGTCATGGCTGCTCTCGTAAAAGTTTTTCAGCCGCTCGCCACTCTCCCGCAAGGCCTGCACCAAATTGCGCGCCTCGTACTGGCGCTGCCGGCCGCGCAAGGCCACTTCCATCGTGCTGATAAGTGTTCCCGGCCGCAGCGGCCTTTCCAACAACGTCACACTCCCGCCGGGGCCGAATATGGCCAGCCGCCGCAACTGGACCTGGCTGGCCTCTCCCCCGCTGGTGATGATGATGAGAGGAATGTCAGACCACGGCGGCTGTTGCGCGAGCGCCCGGACCAGGAGCGAGATCGAACTCACCCCCAATGTTTCCTCCGCCAGCAAAATCGCTCCGCATCCCTGCGGAACTTCGGCACACAGCTCTTTTATTCCGCTGCATACCTGGGTGAACAGCCCCTGCTTCGCCAGAAAACCCTGGGTAAGCCGCGCGTCATTTCCCGTCGGAGCCAGGATCAGCACTCTGCGCTCCAAAAAAATCGGGTCGGCAGGTTTCCTTGCCGTTCGTCTTCCCTGAGTTGAAGCAACACGTTTGGAGGCTTGCTTCATTTAGGACGTTCGACTCCTTTTTCGTCCTTGCCTCCCAAGAAAGAGGGAACGCCGGTCAGAACCCCCTGCATGTCCGTCAATGGCTGGCTGACTTGAACGCCGCCCTTGGTGATCTTGATTTCCCGGATCGTCCGCTCGTGATTGCCGGTCCGTTTCTTTACGATCGATAGCGCCTGTTTAAGAACCCCGCGTGCTTCAAAATAGCGTAACAGAACCACCGTATCCGCCAGGTAGGTGAGATCGACCGCCGATTGCATGTTGCCCATCAGCCCCTGCTGGGCGAGCACCATGATCGTGATAACCCCTTGCTGGTTCAGAAATGCCAGCAACTCGTGCAATTGGAGATTAAGATAACGTTCACCCGGCATGGCGTTAAGGTACCCGTTGATGCTGTCGATGATGATCATGCGGGCACCATCCTTCATCACGGACTGGCTGATTTTATGACCCAACTCACCGGGAGAGATCTCCGCCGGATCAACCTGCTCCACCTGGATCATTCCATTCTTGATGTAAGGCTCGATGTCCATGTCCAAGGCTTTGGAGCGGGTCACCAGATTACCCTTGGTCTCGTCGAAAATGTAAAAGAGCACGCGTTCGCGGCGCCGTGCCGCGGCGATGGCGAATTTCATCGCGAGCGTGGACTTGCCTGTGCCCGGCGGCCCCATGAACATGTTGCCGGTTCCGCGATCCAGTCCTCCTCCCAGCAAGGCATCCAGTTCTTTGTTGCCGCTGGAAAATATCTCCCGCTTGAAATCGGCATGATGCTCTGCTGCCACCAACCGGGGGAAAATGAGCAGTCCGCCGCGACGGATGATCAAATCATGATTTCCTTCCCGGTATTTGACGCCACGAACCTTTTGGATGCTGATCTGACGTCGCGAAATCCCATAGTCCGGCGAAGAGCGCTGAAGGCCGATGACCCCGTGGGCAATGCTCTCAATCTGCAGATCACGCGCTCCCGCTGAGCGGTCATCCAGCAGCAGAACGGTGCAGGCGCGTCCGGCAAAAAACTGCTTCAGTTGTAGAATCTGGCGGCGATAGCGCAGCGGAGTCTCCGCCAGCATGCGCAACTCGGAGAGCGAATCAAATACGACGCGTGAGGGCTTCACCCGCTCCACCTCATCCAGAAGCGCCCGGGTGGTACGATTCAATTCCACTTCCGACGGGTGGAAAAAAGTGGTTTCTGTCTCTCCCTGAAGCTTCTCTTCCATGGCCGACAATTCAAAGAGATGTATCCGGTTCAATTTCCATCCGTGGGATTCCGCCACCGACTCCAGTTCCTCCTTGGTTTCAGAGAGTGTGATGTAAAGCCCGTCCTCGCCCAGCCTCGCCCCTTCCAGCAGGAATTGCATGGCCACCGTCGTTTTGCCTACGCCCGGGTCGCCTTGAATCAGATAGATCCGGTTCTTCGGCAGACCGCCGCCCAGGATGTCGTCCAGTCCTTCCGTACCGGTCGTGCATCGAGGCTTCGGTTTGATTTTAGTCGGCATAGGCAGTTTCTCTTTACGTCTTACTTAACTGAAAATGATTTCTCGCTACACCAAACCCCAGCAACCCTAGCTTGTGCTTGAGTCAGAAATTACGTGAAGAGCCTGCAAACGAAGACTGACACATATTTTCGGTGAGTTCTGCTAAGTCCTTATGGTAGCATTCTTTTCTAGTGTTGCCAAGGCGTGGTCCAGCGACTGAACCCGGACCGGCTTGGTCAGATGCACGGAGAACCCAGCTTTTTGACTGCGCAAGGTGTCCTCTTCCATGCCATAGCCAGTCAACGCGATACCTTTAAGCCCCTGTTCCGCCATTTTCGCCATGACTTCATAACCGGTGCCATCGGGAAGTCCGATGTCTGAGATCAAGAGATGAATTTCGTTGGTCGCGGCCAGTGCCATCGCCTCCCGCACCGAACCGGCGGCAACAACTTCAAAGCCCCGACGGACCAGGAGATGAGTCAGCGCCGTTCGGGTGGCTTCATGGTCTTCAACCAGAAGGATGCGGCGCGGTGATTCGGTTTGTAATGGCCGTCGATCATTGACTTGGTCTGCCTCTACCGGAACCGTCTCTTTCGCATCCGTCAGCGGAACCGCTATGGGAAGTTCCACCTCGAAAGTGGCACCCAAACCACGTCCTGAACTGGCTGCCCGGATCGCGCCGCCTTGCAACTCCACCAGCATCTGCGAGATGGTAAGGCCCAGGCCGATACCACCGAAACGATGTGAGCTTCCCTCGCTGGCGTGATCACCTTGGGAAAATGCCCCGAAGACCCGTTTTAACTCAGCCGATGTCATGCCAATGCCCGTATCCGAGAACCGCGCCAATACCTTCCCATCTCCCTGATGCTGGGAAGTCTCTATGGTGATACGCCCGCCTTCCGGCGTGAATTTGACGGCATTCTTGAGCACGTTCCAAAACACCTGCTGCAACCGCACCGCGTCCCCTCTCACCGCCGGGTCGCCCGTTCCGAATTTGAGCTCCAAAGTCAGCCGCTTCTGCTCCACCTCCACATGCAGGATGTTGATCACGTCCCGCAGCAAGGTGTGAAGATGCTGGATCTGGATATTCAAAGACAGCTTGCCCCGGGTGATACGCGTCAGGTCCAGCAGGTCATCGATCAACCGCGCTTCCATCTCCACGTAGTTGCGGATGGAAATGAAGTTGGCCCGGACATGCTCCGGAAGTTCCCGGTCCTCGGCCGATTCACTCGCCAGCAGCAGGACGGGATTCAAAGGCGTTCTGAGCTCATGGGACAAGGCGGCCAGGAAATCATCTTTGGCGCGCAACGCTCCGGAAAGCCGGTCCTGGCTCTGTAGCAAGGCCGTTTCCGTGTGTTTCTGCTGCTCCAGTTCGCGCTGCAAGGCCAGGTACAGGTTGGCATTGTCCATGGCGATCGCAGTTTGCGCCGCGATCGCCATCAGCACATCCTCCGTTGCCGGTGGAAAGACATTCGGGTCTGGGTGGCCGAAGAAGAGTCCACCTAATATTTCTCCATTCCGGGAGACCACGGGTACCGCCACATAGCTGCGCACGGAAAGTGTGTGCTTGGTCTTGCTGGCTTTCTCCGCTCGTTTTTTGAACCGGGCATCTTCCCGCAGATCCCCGATGCGGACAACGCCCACGCCATTCAGGATCGGCCAGAAAAAATCCTCGGCATAACCGTTTTCGAGCCCCAAGAAAACCTCTGGTGGAGGTCCACAAAGGGTGCACAGCACCTTGTCATCGCCCACGGAAACTTGATGATAAAAGGCGCCGAAAGCTGCCTCGCTGATCTCCACGCCAGCGTCCGCCACACACTGCACGATTTTCCGGATGTCCCGCTCAGCCACGAGCGCCACGCTGGCCCGGTGCAATATCTCCAGCACCTTGGTCTGGTGCCGTAACGCCCGTTCGGTCTGTTTGAAAGCCGCGATATCCAGATGGATGCCCGCCCAACGGACGATCTCGCCCTGGCTGTTGCGGATCGGCACACCGCGGGAAAGAATCGGATGCCATAAATTGTCACGGCCTCTGAAACGATACTCGCGCTCCCAGAAAGTGCCGGAGCGGGCACATTGCTGCCAGGCCAGCGTCGTTGCCTCAAAGTCCTGCGGATGCATCACCTCCCGCACGCCTTTTTCCGAGAACTCCCGCTGGCTGAGACCGATCAGCTTCAGAAACGACTCGCTGGCGTAAATATTATTGCCCTCGGGATCATTTACCCAGATCCCGTAATTGATGGATTCGCCAATCGCCCGGTAAAGCTGTTCGCTCGAGCGCAGGTTGTCATTCGCCGTGGTCAGTTCGACCGTGCGAGATCTTACCCGGTTGTCCAGGTCCAGATTGGAACGCAGCAAAGCCTCTTCCGCCTTCTGCCGTTGGGCGATCTCCTGTTCCAGCGCCCGGTTACTTGCTTGCAGGGCGCGGGTCTTGCGGAACAACTCCACAAACACCGCCACCTTGGATTTTAGGATCTGCGGGTTGATCGGCTTGTTGAGATAATCCACCGCCCCCACCCCATAACCCTCCAGAACATCCTTGTCGTCCTGGAAGTAGGCCGTCAGGAAGATGATGGGGATGTGCTGGGTCCGCTTCCGTTGCTTGATGAGATGCGCCAGCTCCAGACCGCTCATCACCGGCATCTGGATGTCCAGGACGATGACCGCGAAGTCCTCCCGGATCAGCAGCATCAATGCCTCATCGGCAGTCTGCGCCCGCACCAGCCGGTGCTCCGGGGATTTCAGGACAACCTCAATCACTTCGAGGTTTCTCACCTCGTCATCGACCAAGAGAATATTGACTGGATCGTTCACGCAGTTTTACTCCGATCCCGGCTCAACGGTAGAGCCAAACCCGCAAGAGAGACAACAGTTCATTTGTATTCACGGGCTTCGCGATGTAGTCGGAGGCACCCGCCGCGAGACATTTCTCACGGTCACCTTTCATGGCCTTGGCCGTCAGGGCCAGAATCGGCAGGGCTCCGAATCGCGGATCCTTTCGGATCTCCCGCATGGTCTGATAGCCGTCCATATCCGGCATCATGATGTCCATGAACACCACGTCCATGTCCTGCTGTTCCTGCAGCATCTCAATGGCGTGACGTCCATTCGTGGCACTGACGATCTCCATCTCGTGGTTCTCCAGCATGGTGGTCAGTGCAAAGATGTTGCGCGCATCATCATCGACGATCAGAACCTTTCTGCCTCTCAAAACCTCGTTGGAAGCATGCAGACGATCCAGCATCTTCCGCTTGGCTTCAGGCAGTCCGGTCACCACACGGTGCAGGAACAGGGCCGTTTCATCGAACAGACGCTCAGGCGATTGCACGTCCTTCAGGATGATGCTCTTGGCCACGCTGCGGAGTTGTTTCTCTTCCTCTGCTGAAAGGTCCTTGCCCGTGAACACCACCACCGGAACGTCCCGCAGATTACTTTCCGTCTGGATGCGCTGCAGCAATTCAAAACCGCTCATATCCGGCATGCGCAGATCCATCACGCAACAGTCGAACGGACAATCCAGCAGTTTTTCAAACGCCTCGGCGCCGGTTGATGCCGTAACGATCTCGATATCGTCATGCTGGAGCAATTCGACGATGCCTTTGGCTTCGATCTCATTATCCTCCACCACCAACAGGCGTTTCACGCGCGGAGCGACGAAGTTTTTGATACGGCTGAAACACTGCTCCAACCCTTGCGTCGTAGCCGGTTTGACGACATACGAGAACGCACCGTGCGAGAGGCCATGCTGGCGCTCTTCCTCCACGGAGATGATCTGCACCGGGATGTGCCGTGTCTCGGAGGATAGTTTCAGATTGTTCAGCACCGTCCAGCCGAGCATGTCCGGCAAAAAGATATCCAATGTGATGGCCGTCGGCTGATACTGCCGCGCCATGGCGAGGGCCGTTGAGCCGCGATTGGCCACAATGCCCTTGAAGGCTTTTTCCCGTGCCAATCCCAGCAATACCCGTGCGTAGTGCGGATCGTCCTCCACGATGAGGAGCACCTGGTCACCCGGCTCGATCTGGTCGCGATCATCCTGGATGACTTCCTCCCGGGGCGCCGGCAACGCGATGATGCTGGTATCCGAGGTGCGTTTCTTCTCCTCCATCGGCTGCAGGTAAAACAGCGGCAGATAAAGGGTAAAGGTGCTTCCTTCACCCGGCACGCTGTTCAAGCGGATCTCACCGCCCAGCAGCGTGGCCAGTTCGCGCGAGATGGCCAGACCAAGGCCCGTGCCACCGTACTTACGGCTGGTACCGGCGTCTGCTTGCTGGAAGGCCTCGAAGATGAGCTTCTGTTTTTCTGGTGCGATGCCGATACCGCTGTCCCGGATCGCGAAGGCCACCACCTGAGGCGACAACGACAGGACGGGATGCCCCGTGGTCCAGCCTTCAGTGACCATCGAGACTTTGACGCCCACACTGCCTTGCGCAGTGAATTTGAAGGCGTTGGAAAGCAGGTTCTTCAAGATCTGCTGCAACCGTTTCGGGTCCGTGCTGAATACTCGGGGCAAGGCCGGATCGAAATCCACATGGAATGGCAGGTTCTTCGCATCGGCGATATGCCGGAAGTTACGTTCCACCGAGTCTTTCAGCGAACTGAAGCCCAGCTCTTCGGCTTCCACTTTCACCGTGCCGGATTCGATCTTGGAAAGGTCCAAGATGTCGGTGATCAAGTTAAGCAAGTCGGAGCCGGATGAATGGATGTTACGGGCGAACTCCATCTGTTTGGTGGTCAGGTTGCCGTGGGTATTCTCGGCCAACTGCTGGCCCAGAATCAGGATGGAATTCAAAGGCGTGCGCAACTCGTGCGACATGTTCGCCAAGAATTCGGATTTATACTTGGATGTCAGGGCCAGCTCAGCCGCTTTTTCTTCGAGAGCGCGGCGGGCCAACTCCACCTCGCGGTTCTTGCGTTCCACCTCGGCGTTCTGATCCGCGAGCTGCCGGGCTTTCTGCGCCAGCTCTTCATTCGTCTGCTGCAGCTCTTTCTGCTGCGATTGCAACTCCACGGTAAGCTGCTGCGATTGTTGCAGGAGGCTCTCTGTCCTCATCGTCGCCTCAATAGTGTTCAGCACGACACCGATGGATTGGGTCAATTGTTCCAAGAAGGCCAAGTGGGTCACGCTGAACTGGCGCAAGGAAGCCAGCTCGATCACAGCCTTGGTTTCACCTTCGAACAGCACGGGCAACACCAAGATACTCGCTGGGCCGGCACTGCCCAGGCTGGAATGGATCCGGGTGTAATCCGGCGGCGCGTCATTGAGCAGAATTCTCTGCTTCTCCACCGCGCACTGACCGACCAGTCCTTCGCCGACAATGATCCGTTCCGGCTGATCATTGCGCTGGGCGTAACCCGCCAGCAGCTTAAGATTCGGGCGGGCATTGGGATCCAGATCCATCTGGTAAATCGTGCCTTGATGCGCATCAACCAGCGGGGTGAGTTCTGAGAGCAGGCGCTGGCCTACCGTGGAGAGCTCGCGTTGGCCCTGCAACATACCGGCGAATTTCGCCAGGTTCGTCTTCAACCAGTCCTGCTCCTGGTTACGTTCCGTGGTGACGCGCAGGTTGTAAATCATCGTGTTGATGTTGTCTTTCAGCTCGGACACCTCACCACGGGCATCCACCTGAATGGAACGGGTCAAGTCACCTTTCGTCACCGCCGTCGCCACCTCGGCGATGGCGCGCACCTGGGTGGTCAGGTTCGCCGCGAGCAGGTTCACGTTACCGGTCAAATCCTTCCACGTACCAGCCGCACCCGGCACGTGTGCCTGACCGCCCAGTCGCCCATCCACACCGACCTCACGGGCCACGTTCGTCACCTGTTCGGCGAAGATCGCCAGGGTGTCCGTCATGTTGTTGATCGTTTCGGCCAAGGCGGCGACCTCACCTTTCGCTTCCACCGTCAGCTTCTGGCGCAGGTTACCGTTCGCCACGGCGGTCACGACTTTCACAATACCGCGCACCTGATCGGTCAAATTGTTCGCCATGACGTTCACGGAGTCGGTCAAATCCTTCCACGTACCGGCCACACCGGGCACCAGTGCCTGCCCACCCAGTTTACCTTCAGTACCGACTTCACGCGCCACGCGAGTTACTTCAGCCGCGAAGGCATTGAGCTGATCCACCATCGTATTGATGGTGTTCTTCAACTCGAGGATCTCACCTTTCACGTCCACCGTGATCTTACGGGACAAATCACCACGAGCCACAGCCGTCGTCACCTCAGCGATGTTACGCACCTGGGCGGTAAGGTTCACACCCATCGCGTTCACCGAGTCGGTCAAATCCTTCCACGTACCGGCGACACCAGGCACCACGGCTTGCACACCGAGGCGGCCTTCAGTACCTACTTCGCGCGCCACACGGGTCACTTCGGAAGCGAAGGAGCGGAGCTGCTCCACCATCGTATTGATCGTTTCCTTGAGCTGCAGAATCTCACCGCGCACGTCCACCGTGATCTTACGGGACAAGTCACCGTTCGCCACGGCGATGGTCACCTCAGCGATGTTACGCACCTGTGTGGTAAGGTTGTTCGCCATGGAGTTCACGTTATCCGTGAGATCCTTCCACGTACCAGCCACACCTTGCACTTGCGCCTGACCACCGAGTTTACCTTCCGTACCGACTTCACGGGCCACGCGGGTCACTTCGGACGCGAAGGCGTTGAGCTGATCCACCATCGTATTGATGGTGTCTTTCAGTTCGAGAATCTCACCTTTCACATCCACCGTGATCTTACGGGACAAGTCGCCTTTCGCCACAGCCGTCGTCACGTCAGCGATGTTACGCACCTGTGTGGTGAGGTTATCGGCCATGGAATTCACGTTATCCGTGAGATCCTTCCACGTACCAGCCACACCAGACACCTGCGCCTGACCACCGAGCTTACCTTCGGAACCTACCTCGCGAGCCACACGACTCACTTCGGAGGCGAAGGCGTTGAGCTGGTCCACCATCGTATTGATGGTGTCTTTCAATTCGAGAATCTCCCCTTTCACGTCCACCGTGATCTTGCGGGACAAGTCACCACGCGCCACAGCCGTCGTCACTTGCGCGATGTTACGCACCTGACCGGTGAGGTTCGTCGCCATCGCGTTCACGGAGTCGGTCAAGTCCTTCCACGTACCGGCCACACCGGGCACCTGCGCCTGACCACCCAGTTTACCTTCAGAACCGACCTCACGCGCCACGCGGGTTACTTCAGCAGCGAAACCGTTGAGCTGGTCCACCATCTTGTTCATGGTGTTCTTCAGCTCGAGAATTTCACCTTTCACGTCCACCGTGATCTTGCGGGACAAGTCACCACGGGCCACAGCGGTCGCCACCTCAGCGATGTTACGCACCTGGCCGGTGAGGTTTTCCGCCATCAGATTCACGTTATCCGTGAGATCTTTCCACGTGCCGGCCACACCCGGCACCTCGGCCTGACCACCGAGGTTACCTTCCGTACCGACTTCGCGCGCCACACGACTCACTTCGGAAGCGAAGGCGTTCAAGCGGTCTACCATCGTGTTGATCGTTTCCTTGAGCTGGAGAATCTCACCTTTCACGTCCACCGTGATCTTACGGGACAAGTCACCCAAGGCCACAGCCGTCGTCACGTCAGCGATGTTACGCACCTGTGTGGTGAGGTTGTTCGCCATAGAGTTCACGTTATCCGTGAGATCCTTCCACGTACCAGCGACACCGGGCACCTCAGCCTGACCACCGAGTTTGCCTTCCGTACCGACTTCGCGCGCCACGCGCGTCACCTCAGCCGCGAAGCCGTTGAGCTGATCCACCATCGTATTGATGGTGTTCTTCAACTCGAGAATCTCACCGCGCACGTCCACCGTGATTTTACGGGACAAGTCACCTTTCGCCACGGCCGTCGTCACGTCAGCGATGTTGCGCACCTGTGTGGTGAGGTTGTTCGCCATGGAGTTCACGTTATCCGTGAGATCTTTCCACGTACCGGCCACACCGGGCACTGCGGCCTGACCACCCAGTTTACCTTCAGTACCTACCTCACGCGCCACGCGGGTCACTTCAGAAGCGAAGGAGTTCAACTGATCCACCATCGTATTGATGGTGTTCTTCAGTTCGAGGATTTCGCCTTTCACGTCCACCGTGATCTTGCGGGACAAGTCACCACGAGCCACAGCCGTCGTCACCTCAGCGATGTTACGCACCTGACCGGTCAAGTTAGCCGCCATCAGGTTCGTATTATCCGTCAAATCCTTCCACGTACCGGCGACACCGGGCACCACGGCCTGACCGCCCAGTTTACCTTCAGTACCTACTTCACGCGCCACACGGCTTACTTCAGAGGCGAAGGCGTTCAAGCGGTCCACCATCGTGTTGATCGTTTCCTTCAGCTCAAGGATTTCGCCTTTCACGTCCACCGTGATCTTGCGGGACAAGTCACCGCGTGCCACGGCGGTCGTCACAGCGGCGATGTTACGTACCTGCGCCGTCAGGTTGGACGCCATCGCGTTCACTGAGTCCGTCAAATCCTTCCACGTACCGGCCACACCGGGCACCACGGCCTGACCACCGAGTTTACCTTCCGTGCCGACTTCACGCGCCACGCGCGTCACCTCAGCGGCGAACGAGCGAAGCTGGTCCACCATCGTGTTAATGGCCTCTTTCAACTGCAGAATCTCACCGCGCACGTCCACCGTGATCTTGCGGGACAAGTCACCGTTCGCCACACCGATCGTCACGTCAGCGATATTACGCACCTGGGCGGTCAAGTTACCGGCCATCTGGTTCACCGATTCCGTCAATTCCTTCCACACACCGGACACGCCTTTGACCTGCGCCTGACCGCCGAGTTTGCCTTCCGTACCGACTTCGCGCGCCACGCGGATCACTTCCACGGAGAAGGAGGCGAGCTGGCCTACCATGCCGTTCACCAAGTGGGCGGTGCGGAGATACTCACCCTTCAGCGGCCGACCGCCCAGTTCCAAGGGCATCGCCTGAGAAAGATCACCTTTGGCCACGGCACCGATCACGCGACCCATTTCCACGGTGGGCTGGGAAAGTTCATCCACGAGGGCATTGATCGCCTCCACGCGTTCAGCCCAGCCGCCGGTGGCATCGCCCACGGCCATACGCTCTTTGATCTTGCCCTCTTCACCCACCTGACGACGCAAGCGGAGCAAGCTTTGATTGAAACGCTCCAGACGGGCGGTGATCTCATTGAAGCGATCCGCGACCTTGCCCTCCAGGCCGGTGAGATCCGCGGGGAGACGGGCGGAAAAATCGCCATCTTCCACCGCGTTCATCATGGTCAGAAGCTGCTTCATGAAATCATCCTCACGGATCAATTTCGGTGCGATAGTTTTTGGCATAGGTGTCCCTAGTGGTTATTGATGCGTCCAGACCTCGGTTGCCGTGATATTCCTGACGCCATGGAATTCCCGGGTAAAATATTTGTGCTGGTGAAATTTGATGCCGGAGCCAAACCGAGAAGTCTGCGCAAATGAAATAGGAGAGCAATGGAGGGAAAAAATCATCCCTTTGCCAGCCGCTGGTTTTGTCGGCTGTTTGCTCATCGCGCACTCACGTTTGCCTCACTCCAAGAAAACATCGAATCCCTCTCCATAAGCCGGCCGCCGCGCGGCCAGTGTGTCCCGACGAACGAAAAACGAGAAGGCGAGAGCGTCTTTTGACAGCCTTGCTTCTGTTTCCAGGTTTCCCTTTTGTTTCAACTTGCCGTCGTTGCTCTCGTCTTCTGTAAGTTATTATTTAGCAAGTCTCAAGCCATCCTCAACACGACGGGCACTATGTCTTATAAACTGCTCCAATGGAACACTTAACAGCTATTCTTCCGACCTCGTCACCGAGCAAGATTTCCACTTGTTTTGGGCATTTTGCAACAAACAGCGCGTAGGCTCATGCATTTTGCATAAAACCAGATGCAACTCACGTAATAGCATTGGCTTCCTTCCACTACGTCCAACGCATCCCCAAAGAGATTAAGTTCTGCTTTTTGCAATCAACAGGTCGTTCACAATTAGACTTTTGCAAGGTGGGCACTGTCGATTCCATCAATGCCGCCCCACCATCGACTTCTGATAACTCATTGCCTGCAAAAGGAAAGGTCGCTGCAGCGGATGATCCCCGGTTGCTGGCAAAGTTAATGCTTAAGGTTCGCTACCTTAACTGCTTGTCGCGGCAGGCGTCTCCCATGAGGCAAGCACTCGAGTACAATCAGTCTAACTCCGATTGCGATGCGTCCCTCAGATAAAAACACTTCCCCGGAAAATCTATCCTCTTTGCTGACCGGCTTGGAAGGGGCGCCGGTCTCCTCCCCGCCCCCGCAGCAACAAACTTGGCCGGGATCGGAAGAGGCGATGACACCCCATCCGCTGGACGAAGATGAACGCTATGTGGCCAGCGGCCGTCTGAGCGGCAAGGTGGCGATCATCACCGGAGGTGATAGTGGAATCGGCCGGGCCACCGCCATCCTCTTCGCCAAGGAAGGTGCGGACCTGTGCCTGGTTTATCTCAATGAGCATCAAGACGCAGAGAAGACCGCCCGGCGCATCGAGGAATTGGGACGGCGGGTGATCAAGATCGCGGGTGATATCGGTGATCCGGCTTTTTGCCGGCAAGTGGTGGGTGATACTTTGGAGAAGTTTCATCGCATCGATATCCTCATCAACAATGCGGCGCAGCAGAAGGAGATCACCGGTGTGGTGGATCTGGACCCCGCGCAACTGGAACGGACATTCCAGACGAATCTTTTCGGCTTCATCCATCTGACCCGGGCCACCTTGCCGCATCTCAGGAAGGGTGCTTCCATCATTAACACCACTTCCATCCAGGCATTGTATCCACAGCCTTACCTGATGGACTACGCCTGCACAAAAGCGGCAATCCTTAACTTTACCCAGTCGCTCGCCAAGGAACTCGCGGAAAAAGGTATCCGCGTGAATGCCGTCGCGCCCGGTCCGATCTGGACTCCCTTGATCCCCTCCACTTTCTCGGCCAAGCATGTGGAGAACTTTGGTAAGAACACGTTGCTGAAACGGCCGGGGCAACCGGCGGAGGTCGCCCCTAGTTTTCTTTTCCTGGCCTCCGAAGCGGACTCTTCCTACATGACCGGTCAAGTCCTGCATCCCAACGGTGGTTCAAACTTGGAATGATCAACCCTCAAGCAAAGGAAACGTATGCCTCGTGGCGACAAATCAGCCTATACCGACAAACAAAAACGCCAAGCCGAGCACATCGAGGAAGGTTATGAAAAGCGTGGAGTCAGCGCCAAAACGGCCAAGAAACGCGCTTGGGCCACGGTGAACAAGATGACGGGAGGGGGCAAAAAGTCGGGTTCCGGTCGCGGCAAGAAGGTCAATAAATCGCCCGCTCGGAAAGGCGGCCGGTTGGGAGGAAAAGCCGCAAAGAAAAAATAAGCCACCCAAGAAAGATCACCTGTGGATACCACTTCATATTGGGCCTCGTCGGCCACGTTCCCACGATTCGCTTCTCTGAAAAGTGATTGCTCGGTGGATGTCGTGGTCATCGGCGGAGGGATCACGGGCATCACAGCCGCCTATCTCTTGAAGCAGCGTGGACATAAAGTCGCCCTGCTGGAACGCGGGCGCTGCGGTGGCTTCGACAGCCTGAACACCACAGGTCATCTCACCTTTGTCACGGACACACGGCTACACAAACTGGTAGAGGTGTTCGGCAAGGAATCCGCCAAAAAAGCTTGGGAGGCCGGCCAGGCGGCGATGGCCATGGTGGCCAGCAACGTAAAACAGGAAGGCATCTCCTGCGAATTCCGCTGGGTGCCCGGCTACCTCCACGCGCCGACAAAGAGTGCCTTGGGCAAAGAAATCACTTCACTGCAAGAAGACGCCCAATTGGCTACGGGCTTCGGTTTTCCGGCTGAGTATCAGGCTGCCATCCCGAATTTCAAAACGCCTGGTGTCCAGTTCAACGTCGCCAAGTTTCATATCGGAAAGTACCTGCAAGCGTTGGTCCGGACCATTCCAGGAAAAGGCAGTTTTATTTTTGAAAATACGGAAGCCAGCGCGGTGAAAAAGAATCCGGTGAAGGTAACTGCCGGTGATCACACGATCCATTGCCGCCATGTGATCCTCGCCACACACAATCCCCTGATGGGGAATGAGAAACTGCTCTCGGCCGCGTTGCTTCAGACCAAGCTCTCGCTCTACAGCAGTTACGCCATCGGCGCCCGCATTCCGAAGAACCTATGGCCGGAGGCGTGCTTTTGGGATACAGCCGAGCCTTATCACTATCTGCGAATCGACAGCCATCGCGGGTATGACTACGCCGTCTTCGGGGGCGAAGACCACAAGACCGGCCAGGAAAAAGATACTCCCGCAGTATATCAACGGCTGGAGGAAAAACTCCACCATCTCATCCCCGCCGCCAAGGTGGATCATCACTGGTCCGGACAGGTGATCGAGACGATCGACGGCCTGCCCTACATCGGTCCGACGGGGCGCAGTCAGTTTGCCGCCACGGGCTTCAGCGGAAACGGTCTTACGTTTGGGACACTGGGGGCGATGATGGCCGTGGATGCTTTTGAACGGCGCAAGAATCCTTGGGCCTCTCTCTTCGCCATCGACCGGAAGAAGTATCGCGGTGCAGCGTGGAATTACGTCAAAGAGAACAAGGACTTCCCCTACCACATGGTTCACGACCGTCTGGAAGGTGCCGAGGGCAAGTCATTGCGTGCGCTCCATTCCAATCAGGGAAAGATACTCCGTCTCAAAGGGCGCAAGGCAGCCGCCTATCGCGATCCGCAAGGCAAGTTGACGCTATGTTCCCCGGTTTGCACTCATCTGAAATGCATCGTCGCCTGGAACGATGCCGAGAAAACATGGGATTGTCCCTGCCATGGGTCTCGCTTCGCGCCCACTGGGGAAGTGCTCAGCGGGCCGGCAGAAAAACCATTGGCTCCGTTTGAGGAATCTGATTCGTGATCATGGAGACATTTTTCAATCAAAACTTGGGCATTGATCTGCCCCCCGATGAACTGAGCTACAGTCAGATACTGCTTCGTACCGTAGTCATGTTTTTTGCCATGCTGCTGATGATGCGGCTAGCGGGCCTGCGTTTTCTGGCGGGAAAAACTACCTTCGATGTTTTGCTGGGGTTCATCCTCGCCTCCATGCTTTCGCGGGCGATAAATGGGCCCGCGCCGTTCTGGGGTACGATTCTTTCCGGTTTTCTCGTGGTGGTGTTGCATCGCATTTTGGCTTTTCTCACCTGCCGTTATCATTTTCTCGGGCGCTGGTTGAAAGGGCGACCCGAACCGCTGGTGGTGGACGGAATGATTCAAGAGGATGCCATGGCGGCCAATCAGGTGAGCAAACATGACTTGATGCAAGACCTGCGACTCAACTCGTCAGTGGATGATGTGGAGCAAGTGAAGCTCGCTTTGCTGGAGCGCAACGGAGAGATCAGCGTCCAGTGCCGCGCCGTTTCCGAGAAAAGCGCGGTTGGAAAGCAACCCGTAAACAAATGCCCGTCTTAAAAGTTTTGCGTGTACAAAATCACAAATAGAAAGCAACCTTATGGGAAAATGTGCCACCTGCGGAAATGAGTATGACAAGACGTTTGAAGTGGTCATGTCCGGCAAACATTTCGTCTTCGACTCCTTTGAATGTGCCATTCACCTCCTGGCGCCAGTATGTCCGCATTGCAATTGCAAGGTCATCGGGCATGGAGTCGAGGCGAACAACACGGTCTTTTGCTGTGCTCACTGCGCGAGCCTCTGGGGCTCACGGGGTGTGCGCGATCGGGTGTAAACGGAGAGGCAACACAGACCTGTGGATAACTCTCCACTCTTTGACAGCTTGTTCACAAAATCTAAAAAAGAAAGACCCTCAGCGCTGACTGAGGGTTTGTCATCTGACAGATTTTCGTGACTCATCGTTCATTTTACTTCACGAGAGATACTTCGTCAGCACCACGACTATACTGGCGGTCGAGGCGTTGCGCGTGCTCCAGATGGGTACGCAGCGTCGGCAGTGACTTGCTGGCAAAGGCCTTCAATTCCGAATCAGCCAGATACTTGGAGGCCGACTCGAACTTGCTCACTGCCTGCTTGTGGTCGCTGACCATTTCCTTCACATAAGCACGGTCAAACTCCACACCAGAAAGCTCGCTCAAACGACGGCTGGCTTTGTCAGCATCCATGTCCGTTTCAGCGGCATCCACATTCTTGATGCGCTTGCTCGTGTCTTGAAGACGGTCATCAGTGCCCAAGGCCGGGGAGTCCGGAATCGATTCAGGGCTCACGGGACGCGGGGTCACCTTGGCCGTGTCGTAGTTGTCGATGGGCGGCACATCAAAGCCCTTTCGCTGGGCGATCTCCTTCAGTTCGGTGTTCAGCTTGGAATGGTCTTGGACCATATCCTGGGCCAAAATCCGGATCTGTGGATCTTCGGTCTTTTTGAGAGCCAGCTCACCCAAGCGGACTTCTTTCTGCCCCATCGCGAGAGTTTGTCGCACGAACTGCTGCGGAGTCTGCGTTTGCATCTGGGCTTCCGCCGGTTTTCGCTGGTCATCAGCATAAACCGCCGGCACGCACAGGGACGCGCAGAGCACCAGCAGTGAGGTTTGGATGGTAATGTTCTTTTTCATACTACAATAGGAGGTTAGTTGTTACTTTTTCTACCAATATACACCTACCTATTGAGCTTCTCGTGTGCCACCTTTGGCTTCCGATGCCCCCAGTCGGACCTATCAGTGTCGCTATCAATGCGTTAGCGGAATTATTCCCCTCCTGAAATATCTGTCAGATATAATTGCTGCTCATGCAAAGCGCGCAATCAACCCTGCGAAAATCCGAAATCAAAACAATTGCATTGAGGTCAAAAAGAAACAATTTCCTCAATAAATCAATGCATTTGAACACATCCCTCTGCCCGGATGTCGCCGCCGGAAAGGTCCTCGCTGGGCAATCTAACAATACGTCTGAGAACTATGCAGGAAGGGAGAAGGTGAACCGCGAGCCTCCACCGCTGACAGATTCATATCCGACACGCCCGCCCTGGAGATCCACCAAACGCTGCACAATGGACAATCCCAACCCGTGCCCGGTCTCCGGCACGTGAAGCGTATGAAATGATCGGAAAAGATTTTTCTGCCGGCCGGGCCCCATTCCGTTGCCATTGTCGCGCACCCAAAAAAAGTATTCCTCGCCTTTTTTTTCCCAGCCCAATTCGATCTCTGTGGCTGCCCCGGCATGCTCCAAAACATTGCCGATGAGGTTACCCCAGATGATCTCCAGCCATGGTTCAACGCCGTTCACCTGCGGCCAGGCTTCGGGTTTAATGACGGACAATCGCTTCAATCTGATCTTCCCCTCTAGCCGTTGCAACGTGGTCCAGACGACGTCGGCCATCGGAATTGATTTCCGCGATACGGGCGCCAAGGATGCTTTCAGCATGAAGCTGATGCGGTTCATGAGTCGCACCATTTCGTCCACTGAATTGAAAAGCGCCACGGAGAGACTTGCCGAAGCGGGTTCCTTTTCTAGCAAAACCTCCTTCATCGCCTCACCCGCAGCCAGAATCCCATTCAGCGGTGTTTTCAGGTCGTGGCTGATGCGTCCGGCCATGGTGAACAAATCGCCCCGCAACCGGGCATTCTCACGCGCGAGCGAATGCCTTCCCAAAGAAGACCGAAACGCCTGAGCCAGGAGGCTCACGGAGAGGTCTTCCGGCCGAACCATTTCGATGGTCGCATCGCCCTCCTGATTGCCGATCCCGATCATCACCCACCGCGGCATGCCATCGGAGTTCCGCTGCTCGGCCAGTTTGATTTCCTCGGCACCGATAGATCCGGCGAGCACAAGGAGTTCAACGCTTTCTCCACCGGTCGCCGGCGGTAACTGAGCTATGGCAGAATGAACATTTACTTCAGCTTCGGGTAAAGCCGTGGAAGCCGCTTGTTTAACGATTCGCGTGGTCTCGGAATCGCCACCAATCAAGCGGATGGATGTAATTTTAAATGGCACGGGAAAAGTTATGGCGCGAATTCTCGTTCTCAACGAACTAGGCAGGCATCGAAACTAAAGGTTCACGCCGACGGTTCGTTGGCGAGAAAAGAGCAAAGAAAAATGCATATTGCAAGGCATACTGATAAACGGAAGCGTCCCGAAAACGGGTAAGTTCCTCCTAAACGAAGAAATGATACGCACCTTTTGCTACGTCACCTTGGATTGCACCTGCCCCCTAGGAGCGCGATTTTTAGTCCAGGTAAAATGGCAATCCTCACAGTAATAGGAATGCTTCATGACCCCCAGAAGGACGAGAAAATGCGCGATCAATGTGGGCAAAATGAAACGGCGCGTCATCTGCGGATACTCGACCTTCAGCGATTCGCAGGAGGGACAATGCACGGCTTTGCGCAAGATCGACTTGGCGGACGGATCAGCGTTCACCTTGTCGGCGACATCGTAGAAGTTTTTGCTGGGGACCTGGACCCGGACACCTATCTTGGGCCGGGCCAGGAACCACCAGCTTTGCAAGTTTCGCTCGTCATAAACCTGAGCCTCCACGCCCTTACGTGTCAGATGCGAATGGAATTCCTCCGCATCCGTCTTCTTTTCAAACGCTGCCACATTGGCCCAGAAGAGAGTATTGCTGTGGGTGCTCATATGATTCCCTTAATGTATATTTAGGCGCTATGGGTTTGCGGGCGCTGCGATTGCCGCGGTGCTGTGCGCGGCGGCGTCGATTGCCGGATTTCCTGGCGGTTGGCGGAATTCTTCCTCGTCTTCTCCGCTTCTGGCCCCCCATTGTTGCCATGCTTCTCTTTCGATTCGGCAAACTCCATGGGCGACATGGGTTCAGTGACGGCGGCGTGAGACGCCGTGTGGACGCTGGTTTTCGCTCCCAAGGACTTTTCCGCTTCCAACCAATACTCCAGATCATGGCCTTCTTTGCGACCATTCTGTTCGTAGAGACGGAATGCCTCTTTTGCTATTTCTTCGTGGGTCGGATGAGTTTCATGCCTTCCCGACGTTGCTGCTGAATTGGTTTCCTTTGAGTTCATGCACTTCTTTGTGATGCACGAAATGTACCATCCTGCCAACGTGGTGAATCCTTCGATTTCCCAAACCTGCCCCAGTCTTAACCTAGCATTATGCAATAATCCTTCAAGAAGACGGTCATAATGCAATCTTCCAGCGACCTTGCTACTTGCAATTCACTCAGCAAACGCGCTGGCATGCTTCGCGCTCAAATAATGCATCTGATATGCTTTTCAAAACTAGCCATCTCCCTCGCTACAAGGAAATCGCTTTGCTGCTCTGGCGACACGGCCGGTCGGATGTGTTTCGCAGTCTCGCCCAGCTCAGCGACGTGCGGAAGGAAGGGAACGTAGCCGACGAAAGCCAGCCCACACCCGAGGAGCTTGCCCAAGACCTAGAGAAGATGGGCCCCACTTTCGTTAAGCTTGGCCAAGTGCTTTCCAGCCGTGCGGACCTGCTTCCCGAACCTTACTTGAAGGCCCTTGCTCGCCTCCAAGACAATGTCAAACCCTTCCCCTTCGGTGCCGTCGAGCAGATCGTCCAGGAGGAACTCGGCGTTCGCCTGTCGAAGGCGTTCTTGGATTTCGATCCCGTTCCGCTCGCTGCCGCTTCGCTCGGCCAGGTTCATCGCGCCACCTTGCGTGATGGTCGCAAGGTCGTCGTGAAAGTTCAGCGCCCCGACATTCGCAAACAGATTGCTGAGGATCTCGAGGTGATGGAAGAAATGGCCATTTTCCTCGATGAACACACCGAAATGGGCCGCCGTCATCGTTTCCGTGAACTGCTCGAGCAATTCCGCAAAACCCTCGTGCAAGAGCTCGACTACGAACGCGAAGCCAACAACCTCACGCTCTTCGCCCACAATCTTCGTGAGTTCCCGCACATCTGCTCGCCTTTGCCGGTGCTTGATTATACCTCGCGCGGTGTTCTCACCATGACCTATATCAAAGGTCAGAAGATCACCGAGCTCAGTCCTCTTCTGCGCTTGGACTTTAACGGCACCGCCCTCGCCAACGAACTCTTTCACGCCTATCTGAAGCAGGTGCTCGTCGATGGCGTTTTCCACGCCGATCCCCATCCCGGCAACGTCCTCCTCACCGATGATCACTACATCGCCCTGCTCGACCTCGGCATGGTGGATCACGTGATGCCCCGCATGCAGGAGAATCTCATCAAGCTCCTCCTCGCCATCAGCGAAGGCCGCGGTGAAGACGCCGCGCAGACCGCCATTCAGATCAGCCAGACCTCGGATAACTTCGACCAGGCCGCCTTCACTCGCCGCCTCGGCACGCTTGTGGCCGAGATGCAGGATAACACGCTCAAGCAATTGGACCCCGGTCGCAGCCTTCTCGAGATCACTCGTGTCGCGGGAGAAACCGGCCTCTTCGTCCCCAGTGAACTCACGCTCCTCGGCAAGACCCTCTTGCAACTCCACCAGATCGGTCAAGCGCTGGAACCCAGCTTCAATCCAAACGCCGCCATTCGCACCCATCTGCAGGCGATCCTGAGTCAACGCGTGAAAAAGGATTTCACGTCCGGAAATTTTCTTTCCTCAGTCCTTGAGATCAAAGACTTCGCCGGCCAGCTCCCCGGCCGCTTGAACAAGGTTCTCGATGCCGTTGGCAAAGGCGAGATTGAACTCAAGATGCGTTCCGCCGATACGTTGCAACTCCTCGATGGCCTGCAGAAGATCGCCAATCGCATCGCCGCTGGTCTGGTGCTCGCCGCATTGATTGTCGGTGCCGCCCTGCTCATGCAGGTGAAGACCCGCTTCGAACTCTTTGGCTATCCCGGCCTGGCGATTCTCTTCTTCATCGCCGCCGTTGCCGGCGGGGCGTTTCTGCTTTTTGACATCTTTTTCCGCGATTCCAAAAAGCCCCCTTCCACTAAGTGATGCGCTTACGCCGCCTGTTCTAGGCCTGCATTCTGGGCCGCCCGATTTTGCACCATTTCATGGATGAACCGCAGCTTGTCGCACACCGGCGTGGTCAGCACAAACGGATAGAGATCCTGCAAGCCCATCCCGCGATTGATCGTGTTCAACGCACACGTCAGCGGGATCCATTGCTTCAACAACTCATCAAAACTCACCGTCGTTAATGACGCTTTGTTCCTCCGTGGCAAGGGGCTTATCAGTTCATGCCGCTTTGGCGTTTCCAGCGCCAGCCCGTGAGCCGACGCCGTTTCCATCATATCCACGATATGCATGTAGTGCGCCCACGTCTCCGCCCAATCCTCCCACGGATGCGCCGTCGCATAAGCCGTCACTGTCGACTTCATCGCCTCCGCATTCGGCCCCTGCGCGTAATACGTTTTCAGCGCCTCACCATAATCACGCGATTCATCACCGAAGAGATTTCGGTAAGCCGTCAAGTTCGGCGTATTCGCGATCAGTCGGTCCCAATAATAATGCCCGATCTCATGCCGGAAATGCCCCACCATTGTGCGATACGGCTCATGCATTTTGATCCGTCGCCGCTCCCGTTTATCCTCATCCGCCTCGGAGATGTTCACCGTGATCAATCCGCCGTTGTGCCCCGTCAACACCAACGGTTCACTCGGCGACTCCGCGAGAAACTTGAACCGCAACGTGGTTCCCGATTCTGTCACTCCTGCAAACGGCAACGACAGATATTGCAACGTGTAAAGGCACCGGCGCTTCGCCAGCTCGATCTTTTGCCAGCGCTCCAGATTTCCCTCCACACTCAGATCGGGGATCATTTCATTCAACCGGCACGCCTCGCAAAACGGCTGATTATCCGTCACCGGCACCAGCCAGTTACAAACCTTGTGCTGCTGCCAGTTCGCGCAACAACGATAGTCCTGGCCGTTCAAGTTTATCGTGAGATCCGTGACCCCGTCCGCAGGCGGCGCGAAGGAACGCATCTCCCGCAACTCCGGCACATAACCCACCCAGTAACCGCACCGCACACAGCGATCATTCTCGAAAAAGACCTCGCTGCTGCAGTGATCGCATTGGAATGTTTTCATCAGTAGTGGGACATCGTCCCCCTGCTCATCTAGCAATTATGCGGCCAAGTCGAGCCAATTGCCGGAATCATTTCCCCCTCGCCCTAGGATGATTGCGAACTGTCACTTTTCGCCCTCCCTCCTATAAGTCCTATTTGTCCTATCAGACCCATCAGACCTATTTCCTCAATGGCCCGCCGGTTCACCCCGCGCCCCAAAGGTCGGGGTGCAACCGGCTTTGAACTTTAAGTTTTGAGCTTTGAACTTATAGGCCCGTAGTGCAACTACCCATTCCCTTGAAGCGCGCCTTCCCGTCTGATCCGTTTTATGTTTCCTACGCGATTGCCTCCTGTCCTGCGGCACTTTAGCAACCAGTCCACCCTCACCGGACCAAACCCTCGCCAGCCACTCCACAAAGAAACGCAGAAAACCAAAATCATGGTGAGGCATTGCTGCCGCAATGCCCTAACTCTTTCCGTCAAGGCACCACGATAACCACGCCCCACCACCGCCGAAGCACACGACCTCTCCTCCCTCTCCCTTTGGGAAGCCGAACTTCGGCCAGGGAGAGGGCTGGGGTGAGGGTTGAGCGCGCCAAGCGTGTTAAAAACGCCCAGCGCCTTCTCCTCCCCCACTGGGAAGTCGAACTTCGACCTCTGCATTCCCTTTAGGGAATTATGTCAAAGAACAATGAAACCATCCGACCCCTGTGATGCATCGTGTTCTCCCTCCCTACGATTGAGAGTTCAAATTCAGCGTACGTCCCTGACCCGGCCGGTTCCGCAGTGGCTACTAGAGATTCCCCGGTTGGTCATAAAATCCTATGCCAACCGACGTCCCGTTCACCGCTCCGGCTTACGGACCCTGATCCATACGCCCGATACACCCACATATCCTGATAGCCAAGAGACGCGCTTCTTTCTTCCTTCTCCCGGCGGAAGTCGAACTTCGACCAGGAGAAGGATTGAGGATGAGGGTGTTTCCCCTCTTCCCAGCCGTCTCTCGACCTAATGGCTCCATAAGGATTGTCACCTCCCCGCCAACGCAGGACACAACAATGCCAACGCACCATCATGCTTGATGACTTTGAGGATTCGGTGGCTGCTTATTCTCTGACAGAGCCAACCACCACTCCTCTCCTTTACCAGCAGCGAGCTGCCAGCACTGAAACTATCTCAAAAATCCCACAATCTTGCCATCACTTTTCGCTAAAATTTGCATCGCAAATCCAACCATTTAATTCCGAAGAACTTCCAGAAAAACCATCTTGCGTAACTCGCATTTTCTCTCCGCACTGCTTGTCCGTCCACACCTGTTCTCCCCTTCATTTTCTCTCCGTTTTTCGCGTGTTTAGCGGGTCAAAAATAGCACCCCCGAAGCAAGCTCCAACTTGGCCTTCTGTTCATCCGTAGTTCTGCATTCGATGACTTCCCCATCTGCGCTGATCTGCGTCTATCTGCGGTTAACCCCTCCCTCATCTGTGTTTATCTATGTCCATTTCACCCCGGCGTTTTGGTCGGGGCTGTGGTTACCTCCCCTTTGGCACCCTTCCTGCACTACCAAAACCCAGCACATGAACCGTAAACATTTTCTCGTCGCCTTGGGACTGCCACTCATCATCGCTGGCTGCAAAACTCCGGAGGCCGCCATCGAGGAACACAAAGAGATTCCCCTTTCCAAAAAATCCGTCCGGTCAAACTGCTACAGCCTCCTCCACGACCTCCTCAGCAAACAGCGAAACGTCTCCAAAGTCCTCATCATAAAAAACGAGCGCCCGGAATTGAAAGACCTCATCAAACGCATCTCCGAAACCTCGGGTCGCGGCGCCGATCTCATCGAAACGTTCTCGAAGGTTGACCCCGCCATCACTCTGGAACTCACCCAACTCCCTCCCGGTGAAGTCGCCACCCGCGATGCCATCGAAGCCATGCGCACCCAGCAACTCTTGAAGTCCTCCGGTCGCGAATTCGAGACCACCCTCCTCTTCACCCAGACCGAATCCATGAACTACGCCACGCACCTCGCGAAAGTCTGCGCCGTCTATGAACCCAGCGGCGACTGGTCCCGCCAGCTCAAGCAGCTCAGCCAAGAATTCGAGGTCCTTCAAAAACAAGCCGTCTCCCTCCTCCTCGCCAACCGCTAACCCCAGTGGGGCAGCCGCCCTCGGCTGCCATAGTCGGACAGGCGCCCTCGCCTGTCTGCCGGCCCTTGGAGCGCGGGTTGTCTCAACCCGCAGCAACATCCCTAATCACCATCAGCCCTCAGAACGCCCATCGCGCATTCCCATCATTTGCCCGCCGCTGCCCCCGGCTTTTTGACCATCCGCGCCACCTCATCCTCACCCAGCGGCTCCTTATGCTTCACTCGGAAACTGTCCGCCCACTCCTGCGCAAAATCCCGTTGCAACCGCCAGTTGATGAATCCCGTGATCAGCATCGCCAGGATTGCGCCCAGACTCGCCAGCGCCATGTCCTTGTGCGCATCCCATTCATCACCCTGTGAGCCCAGGTAGGCATTCCCCGTGTCTCCCCCAAAAACCTCCGCCGCCACCCATTCCAGCAATTCAAACAACATCGAAGTGGACATCGTCAGATCCAGCGGCAGGAAATACCCCCAGAACCCCTTCACATTCACCACGCGCAAAAACAGCTCCCGGATCGGATACGCGATGAGAAATCCGTAAAGAAAATGCACCAACCGGTCGAAGTGGTTTCGCTCCCAGCCCATCAAGTGTCCCAATTGAACGCCAAAGAATTTCTGGCACCAGTCATCGTACGGCACCAACGCATAGCTGTAATGCGCCCCCAAAGTGTGCAGACAGAGAAAAAGAAAGATAAGTGTGTAAGAGATTCGTGACAGCGGCAGATACTTCGAACTCGCCGCCATGCTGATCACCACCACGACCACCAACGCGTTCTCCAGCATCCATACCGCACGATCCACAGGGTAATAGGCCAATAGCGCCCAATACGTTCCGTAAATCATCGCCAATACCGCCAGATACCGCTGATGAGAAAAGGACTTAATCCATTTGATCCAGCCTGGTACCGCTGCTTTTTTCCGTGCCATAAAATCCCAAGTATCACTGTCTGTTGCCCCACCGGAGAATGGGTAAGACTACGCCGAATCCTTACATTTACAAAAAATCCTTTCGCCCGGCCTCCCCGTCGATTCTTCCTTCCTCCCCTTTACGACTTTGTTTGGCGCTTTTCTTGTCTTCCACCTTCCCTCCTTCGCTTCCTCCGCGCCCTTCTGTTAAACTCCCCTGTTCGTGTATTTCGAGTGTTTCGCGGTTAACCTCACGAACCCCACGCCTCTGGTCGGGGTCAGATTTCACCACGCGTCAATTCTCCCTCCCCCATCTGCGCCTATCGGCCTTCATCTGCGGTTAGTCTTCTTTGTTCTCCCGCCACGGATTCCCATACCGCTCCTCACACACCGTCTCTGCCAGTGGCAACCGCCCCGGATACGGTTTGTCCGGCGTCGTCGCGTAACCGATCGCCAGCAACGCCACCACTTCCGCCTGTGTCGGCAGATTAAATTCTTCCTTCACCTCGGCCGGATCGAAGCCCTCCATCGGTGCCGTATCCAGCCCGTACGATTCCGCCGCGATGATCATCGTGGTGAACGCGATCATGGTGTGCCGGTTCAGCCAGGTCGCGGCGGGAAAGTTTCCCAGAAAATCATTCACCGTCTTTTCCTGCTCGGGGATTTTCTCTTCCTCCCCGACCCCGCGTTTGGCCCCTTCCGTGAAGATCCGGTGCATCTCGCTCTTCCACGCGTCCTTCACCGCATACGCGATGATGACCACCGGCGCCTCGCCCACTTTAGCCTGGTCCATGGCCGCTTTTTGCAGCCGCTTCCTGTTCTCGCCATCCTGCACCACAATGAAGCGCCAAGGTTGTAGATTATAGCCTGAGGGTGCTTGCAAGCCCAGTTCCAGGATGGCCGTCACATACTCTCGCGGCACCGGTTTGTCGGTGAAATGAGAAGTGGCCCGACGTTCCATCAAGGTACGCGTGATGGGCTTGAGCGGTTTGCCGTTGACCTGCACTTGCGGCAGATCGATAGGCTGATCATATTTGTCTGGCAATACGGCATTCATAGATAATACGACTCTTTTGGGATGCCCGTCACTTGGCGATTTCGATTTTGTCCGTCACCTGCGTCGTGCCCGCGATCTGTTTCGCGCGCGCCACCACTTCTTCCCGTTCCTGCTCCGTCTTCACGTGTCCGCGCAGGGTGACATGTCCGTTCCGCGTGATCACTTGCACATTCTTCGCGACGGTTGAAAGTTTGCTGTCCACCAGTTGTTTGCGGATGCTCTTGGTCATCAGGATGTCCTTGTCGCTGCTGCCTTGGCCCTCTGCGGTTACGGAGGCAGCGGGTCTGTCCGTGCTGGCATCCTTCTGCTCGATCACCGCCGGACGGCTGTTGGTGCTTTTCAGATAATACTCATCCAGCTTCGTGCTCCACCCATCATCGCCCCAGTCAGGCAGGCGGTTCTTCTCATAACCCGGCGCATTTTTGATTAGGTCTTTGTCCGCATCCAGCCGGAGCTTTTTCTCTTCCGGCCGAAAATCAAAACGTTCCGTCGGCACCACGATCAATTTGTCACCCAACCCGAACAGCCCGCCCGTGGATAAAATTACGTAGGAAGCTCTGCCCGCCCCCAAGTTCACGATGACATCCTCCACCTTCCCCAGCTTCTCATCCGACAGATTGCGGACTTCCATCCCGATGACATCCGTGGCCCGCTGCGGCCGCCCCTTCGTCGCCAGCACATTTCGGCTCTCGGCCTGCACAGTGGTGGCTGCGGCACAAAGCAGAATCACGCAGCTCGCCATCTGGATGAAACGTTTCATACGTTTTTGTTTTTCCCGCCCGGGATCGCCCCCTTGCGTAGAACAATTCCTCTTCAAGCTTCAAGCGTGCCAGCAAATCATGTTTTCCCCTCTGGCCCCCGTGCCGTCCGGCCTTATCCGCTCCAGCGTTTGCAACCTGCATAATCCCTCTCCGGTCATGATGCAATTCGCAGTATTTGCCCCTGCCCTCGGCTCCGGCCCCTTGTTTTAACCGTGCGAAAACCCCTTTTATTTCGGCCTTTCCCGCACGGCCGAGACCTGTCCAAAAGTTGGCATTTTCCTAGCTTTCAGCTTCCTGCGCTCCGCGAAAAAATCCTAGAGAGAAATTAAAGTTATGGCCAAAAAATCGGTACTTTGCATCACCGCCAGCCGCACGCAGGCAGAAAACATTGTGGACCGCCTGCAAGACGCTGGATTCTCCAACAACGATATTTCAGCCCTCTTCCCTGACCGGGAAACCACCCGTGACTTTGCCCACGAAAAGCATTCCAAGAGCCCGGAAGGTGCCACTGCGGGCGCTGGCACCGGTGGCGTGCTCGGTGGCGCCTTGGGCTGGCTGGCCGGTATCGGCGCGTTGACCATTCCCGGCGTTGGGCCGTTGATCGCCGCCGGTCCCATCATGGCCGCCCTCAGTGGCGCCGCTGTCGGTGCTGCCGTCGGTGGCATTACGGGGGCGTTGATCGGCATGGGCATCCCGGAGTACGAAGCCCGGCGCTATGAAGGCAAGATCAAGAGCGGCAACATCCTGATCTCCGTTCACGCGGAGAATTCCGATGAGATCGAAAGCGCCCAGACCATATTTAAGCAAGCGGGCGCTGAGGATATCGCCACCACTGGCGAAGACAAAGTGGCTGAGAAAAAAGAAACCAAACGCCCCCAGCCACGTTATGCTTCCCGGATCCGTTGAACTCCCCTGACAAACACACAACACACCCAGAGGATTCCTATGACCTACCATCCCTCCTTCAAGTTCATGCTCGTGTACGAGGACCGGGCCGCGGGCATCCGCGCCAAAGAGATGTCTGACCGCCTCGCCGCCATGATCGAGCCCGATTGCCACGTCACCAACGAAGCTTGGAACTTTGCCCTCCTGCACGACCCCCAATTGCGCGACGTCGCCGCCGGTGAAGCCCGTGAAGCCCACATGGTCATCATTTCCGCTCAATCAGTCGATGTCCTCCCCCCTCACGTGAAAAGCTGGCTGGCCGAGTGGTTGCCCGCCCGCAGCGCCGGCAAAGCCGCTTTGGTATTCCTGTTGGGTGATGATCAGAACCAGCCGTCCGCCCAATACACCCTGGTCCATGACGACCTGAAGAACCTGACCTCCATCAACGAGATGGATTTCTTCTGCGTTCCCCCGCCCAAGACCTCCCTCCCGGATAACGTCATCCCGTTGCCTGGCCTGGCTTCCCGGGAACAATTCTCTGACGTCGTTTGATCCGGACCGTACGTTTGCGGGCCACCATCTCATGGTGGCCCGGCGTTGCCGCCTTCTTCACCTTTGCCGTCGGCTTCTTTTCTGGCCCGCCTTTCCCCCAGCCTTTCGAGTGCATCCAGTCTTTCACCTTCTCGTAGTAGCGCTGCGCCCACTCAAACTCCATGGCGAGGATCGCTAACCCCGCCGGGATCACGATGAAAGCGGGTCCGGGGAAGAACAGCATCAATACCCCGATCAGGATGACCACCGATCCCACGACGCCGATCATGATTTTTCGCGTCCGCTTGGAAAACTTCGTCTGCAGCCATTCTCTCAGTTTTGTGATCATATTCTTATTCCTTCGGATTCACTCGACCGTTTCGGGTGCGGCCGTGTCTTCTTCTCACGAGCCTGGGGTTTGGACTTGGCTCCCTCGGGGCGGGCACAAGAATCCCGGGCACATAACCGCGTGAACTCAGCCCCAAAAAATAAGATCTGCGCGGAGTAATAGACCCACACCAGAATGATGACCAGCGACCCCGCTGCGCCATAAGCCGAGGAAAAACTCCCCTTGCCCAGATAGATCCCCAGCAGCGATTTTCCTACATTGAAAAGAAACGCCGTGATCAGCGCGCCCAGCCACACATCCCGCCAGGCTATTTTTACATCGGGCAAAATCTTGAAGATCAGCGCAAAAAGCACGGTGATCGCTCCCAGCGAAATGATGAAGTTCACCGCCTTCAGCAGGATTTCCTGCGCTGGCAAAATGCCTCCCAAATAAGTCCCCACCGCCGCCAGTCCCGCACTGACCACAAGGGACACCAGCAGCAGAAACCCGATCGCCAGCACCATCGCGAAGGACATCAGGCGGTCTTTCACAAATCGCCAGATTCCTTTGCTCGGTTCCCGCTCCACATCCCAGATTTTATTCAGCGCGGCTTGCAGATGCACAAAAACACCCGTCGCTCCCACGAACAATGTGATCACCGCCAGGATCGATGCCCACATCCCCGCCTTGGGCCTGTCCGCCGCAGCCACCAGTGATTGAATCGCCTCTCCGCCCTGGTCCCCCACCATTCCATTAAGCTGATCGAACAACTGTTTCCGTGCTGCCTCCTCTCCAAACCACATCCCCGCCACCGCCAGCACGATGATGAACAGGGGTGCTATCGAAAATATCGTATAATACGCCAGCGCCGCTCCCAACTGGCTGGCATCGTGACGGGACCAGCCACCCGCCGCCTCTTTCAACAATCCCGCATATTTTTTAACCTTAACAACCATACTCAAGCCGCCTAGCCGGACAGAACTCATCTGCTCCATCCCGCTGGGCCTGCTCCTTACCAAGCACTATCGATACCACCGCGCCCTGCTCCGTATTTCCCGCTGTAAATTTGGAATGCAGCTCATGTGCGGACCTCTCTCGTCCGCCACAACGCAACGTTCACGCATCACTCCCATGCATTAGGCAACCTCCGAAAAACCAGCCTGTTCCCGTTACATGCCCGCCATGCACTCTGCAAAAACGCGGGCTATCTGCAAGCGTACCCGCCTGCTCCGACCACCCTGCACGTGAGGTAAATCACGTTGCTATGGGCATTTCCCGTGATTTTTGCCTCCCCGGCCAATCGGCCCGGTCCTAGCTATCAGATACCTTATGCTAAACTGGACGATCACCTTTCTGCTCCTCGCGTTGGTCGCGGTTGTCCTCGGCTTCGGCCTGCTCGCCGGGATTGCCGCCGCTATCGCTAAGGTGCTGTTTGTACTCTTTCTGGTATTCCTTGTCATTTCGTTGTTCCGCAGCGGCAAAAAAGCCTGAACGACAACAGGGGCCCGCTAGATTGCTCACCGACCAAAACATGCGTATGCCAATCGTTACTGAAAGTGGTCAGGAGAAAAACTTCGTGCTCGAGGCGCTTTCTCCCAATGCCCGCCCCTTTCCGCGTGATCGTCCCGGAAAAACATTCTTTCCCAAAACCGGTACCGAATCCGAATGGAACGCTGCCTACTATCGCTTGGAAGATTATTTCCGCTCGCTCCACGTTTTCAACAAGGTCCACCAAAGCCAGTTGATTTTACGCCTCCTCCAAGCAGCGGTGGCCAAGCACGCCCTTAATCCCGAGCAGAATCCCACCACGCTCGCGATGGAAGAAGCCCACGCGGCCACCGACCGCTGGTTCCAGCAAGTTCTGCAAGGCGAAGATCAGTTCTCCCGCCAAGGCCGTCTCTCCCTCTTCATCACGGATGGCATGGAGCGCTGGCCCACTGTTTTCCTGACCGAAGAAGTCCCCCCCGACTATCAGCGCGCCATGCAGGAGAGCCGTGTCCAGTCCGGTCCCGATCTGCAAGTCTCCAGCATGGTGCCCCGACCCTTGGATGACAGTCCCCTCGTGGAAATCGAGCTTCCGGAAAGTTGGAAACGCGGTTTCTCCTTTTTCACTGTGTTTGCCCTTGCCGCATTCTTGACGGCCGTCTTCCTGATTTTCATAAGCTAACTGGCACTTATGCAATCCATGTCGCAAGTCACCCCGGCACTCATTCGCGAGCGCCAGTTCATCTTCTGGGGCATCTGCATCCTCCTGCTGGGATTGGGCGCAATCCCCATGGCCTATTGGGCCGCGAGCCAAAGTTTCCGCCTCACCGCCGCCATGGTGTTCGTACTGTTCCTCCTCCTCCTCGCCCAACTCGTTTACGGCTTCACCATGGCCGTCACCGGCTACATCATGCTGCGACGCGGCGGCGACCCTGCCCGCATCAACAACACCCTGCCGCCCGGCATCTTCAAAGACAAACTCGCCTCCACCGCCATCGTCATACCCATCTTTAACGAAGATCCCAGCCGCGTCTTCCAAGGCATCCGCGTCATGTACGAATCCTTGAAGAAAACTGGCGCAGGCGATGCCTTTGATTTCTTCATCCTCAGTGATTCCAATGATCCCAACAACTGGATTGCCGAGGAAAAAGCCTGGCTCGAACTCTGTAAACAAACCGATGGCTTCGGCCACATCTTCTATCGCAAACGCCGCGTCTCCCTGCATAACAAGAGCGGCAACATCGCTGATTTCTGCCGCCGTTGGGGTTCCCTCTTCCGTTACATGATCGTGCTGGATGCCGACAGCGTCATGACCGGCCACGCCCTCGTCCGCCTCGTGAACCTCATGGAGCAAAATCCCCGTGCCGGCATCATCCAGACCGATTCCAAAGCCGTCTTAGGCAAAACCCTTTACCAGCGCATCATCCAGTTCGCCATTGAAGTTTACGGACCTCCCTTCAAGGCAGGCGCCAACTACTGGCAACTTGGCAGCGGCAATTTCTGGGGCCACAACGCCATCATCCGCCTCCGCCCCTTCATGAAGCACTGCGCCATTCCTGAACTGGACGCCAGCAGTCCTCTGGGCCGCCGCATCCTCAGTCACGATACCGTGGAAGCCGCCCTCATGCGTCGCTCCGGCTACAACGTCTGGTTTGCCTACGATATCGATGGCAGCTACGAGGAGAACTCTCCTCATTTGTTAAGCGGACTGCAACGCGATCAACGCTGGTGCTTCGGCAATCTCCAGCACATCTGGTTGCTTCACGAGCCCGGCATCAAAGCTCCCAGCCGCATCCATATCTTGAACGGCATCATGGCCTACATGAGCGCTCCTCTCTGGTTCCTTTTTCTCCTGCTGAACACCGTGCTCGCCCTGGCCGCAGATGCCGCTCCTGCTGCCGCCCCCGTTGGTCCGAGCAACTTGACTCTCCTCGCCTACGTCCTCGTCTTGCTGTTCTTGCCGAAGATCCTCGCCACCAGTCTTTACGCGTCGAAAAATCCCCCGCCACCCGGCAGCAGCCGCCTCAAACTGGTCGGCAGCGTGCTCGGTGAGATCATCTTCTCCTTTCTCATGGCTCCCATCCTGATGTTTTTCTACACCCGTTTCGTCTGTGCCGCCTTCATGGGATCGCTGGTGAAATGGGAAGCCCAGAACCGCAAAGGCGATGAGATCCCCACTTTAAACCAATGCTTCTCCGCCTTGGGCAGCATGCTCATCATCATACTGCTCTGGGGGGCCCTCATCGCCTGGCTCAATCCCTCCTTCCTCGGCTGGATGTCCTTGGTTTTCATCGGCCCGCTGCTCGGCGTCGTCTTCACCCGCTATACCGCTTGTGAGAAGAAGGGTGGAAATGCCCGTACAAATGGCTGGTTCCTGACCAGCGAAGAGATTGCCCCTCCCGTTGAACTGCAACAGGTGGAAGAACCCTTCGTGGTCCCCGCACCTCCTTTCTTCCGTGCTCAAGAGTATGCCAAAGACTACGGCCTGATGCAGGTCCTCCTCGATCCCTACGTGAACGCCATTCACGTGTCGCTCCTGCGCCAGGGTCGCCAAGTCAGCCCCAAGACTCGTCAGTACATCAATGCTTTGGGCGATCGTTTGCTGCTCGATGGCCCACACACGCTCGGGCCTCGTGAAAAGCGCGCTCTATTATGGGACGCGGAATGTGTGCTCACGGCTCATCGCCGCCTTTGGAGCAGTCCGGCCTCTCACCTGCATAGCTGGTGGCAGGCAGCTTTCCGTCACTATAACGAAGCGAGCGTTCTGGTTACTCGACGCAATTTGAACGTGCTGTGACACCTCCTTCGCTCTCATGCAAAAAGTTGCTGTCACCCGCAACACTATGCAATTTGCAGCTCCTTGGCATAGGGCGAACTAGCCTGTCACTAGGGAAGTTAGCCGGTATTCCTTGATACTCATCTCTATGGGCTAAATCCCCCGGATGGCACGCCATCTGCAGAAAGACAAACTATGCGGACCGATATTACCATCAGTTTGAAGGCGAAGAACTTATCGGGCGGCGTCCTTTGCTGATTATCGGAAACTTTGACTATACCTGCCCATGAACACCTTGTTGTTTGAGAAACCGGAGCAAGTGGACGAGCAAACGCTCTTAAGCTCACAAGCGGATGAGCAGCCGTTTCGCAAGGACTTGTACAGCGTGGAGCTGTTGCAACGGCATGCCCGCGTGCTCGCACAGAGTCATAAGCCCGCGGCCAGCAAGGGACCCAATCTCCTGCTTCCCCGTTTGGCGGCCAACGAAAAGCTCTTACGCGAATACAACACTTCCACCCTCCGTGCGGAGAAGACTCGCCGCATCACTCCCGCCGGCGAATGGCTCCTGGATAATTTCCATCTGATTGAAGAACAGATCCGTACCGCCCGGCGGCATCTGCCTCGCAGCTTCAGCCGTGAGCTTCCGCACTTGGTGGAAGGCGCTTCAGCTAACTACCCGCGCGTCTACGAACTCGCCCTGGAATTGATCTCCCATGTCGATGGCCGCATTGACGCTGCCCATCTGAGCGGCTTCGTCGCCGCTTATCAGGAAGTTTCACATTTGAAGCTGGGCGAGCTGTGGGCCTTCCCCATCATGCTCCGCCTTGCGCTGATCGAGAATCTCCGGCGCGTCGCCGCCCAGCTGGTCAGGGCGCGCAAGGAAAGAGACGCCGCTGACGAATGGGCCAATCAGATGCTGCACGCTTTCGAGCACGATCCGTCCAAGGTGATCGTCATCGTCGGCCGGTTGGCTCAAGCCCGTCCCGAATTGACGCAGGCCTTCGTCGCTGAATTCTGGCGCCGGGCTCAGGAGAAATCCCCCACCCTGAAGCTGGCGGTGAGCTGGATGGAAGAACGTCTGGCCGACCAGCATCTTTCCATCGAGCAATTGGTCCAGGAAGAAAGCAAAAGCCAGGCCGCCAATCAGGCTTCAGTGGGGAACAGCATCGGCAGTTTGCGCTTTCTCGATGCCATGGACTGGCGCGAGTTCGTGGAAACCCAAAGCGGCGTGGAACAAACCCTGCGCGCTGACCCGGCGCAAGTCTATGCCCGCATGGATTTCGCCACGCGCGACACTTATCGCCACACCGTTGAACGGCTCGCGAAACTCAGCAAGAAGAGCGAGCTGGAAGTGGCCGTCATGGCCATCAATCTCGCCCGTGAACACGATGGTGAAACCGACACGCGGTTGATGCACGTAGGTTATTATCTGGTAGGCAATGGTGTGGAAGAACTGGAGGCCGTCACCAAGATGAAGCACTCGCCTGCGGGCTTGGTCCGTCGTTTTGGCAGCCAGCGTCCGTTGACTTTGTATTTGGGCGGCATCCTCCTCGTCTCCTTGCTGGTCACCGTCGGCATTTTATACTGGGTCGCTTCGGTGGCTTATCTGCCCCTCGGCTCTTTTCTGCTTCTCGCCGTGCTTCTGGGCTTATGCGCCAGCCAGTTCAGTCTTTCCCTGATGAACTGGTTGAGCGGCCTGTTCGTGGCGCCGCGACAATTGCCCAAGCTTGATTTCTCCAAAGGCATTCCATCCGCGCACGCCACCATGGTGGCCGTACCGACCATGCTGGGCAGTGCCACGGCGATCGATGACTTGCTTGAGACCTTGGAAGTCCATTATCTGGCCAATCGGGACCCGCACGTCTTCTTTGCCTTGCTGACCGATTTTCCGGATGCCCCTCAGGAGTTCATGCCGGCCGATGACGAACTGGTCCACCGGGCCATGAAAGGCGTCCAGATGCTGAATGCCAAGTATAAGCAGGACCGCGCCTCCATCTTCTTTCTATTTCACCGCCCACGGCGATGGAATGATCAGGACGGCGTCTGGATGGGCTATGAGCGCAAACGGGGCAAGCTGTCCGATCTGAATCGCTACCTGCGCGGCGGCAGCTCGCAATGCTTCTCCCACATCTCCGGAGAACTTTCCCAGCTTCCGCACATCCAGTATGTCATCACCCTGGATACCGATACCCAGCTTCCACGTGATGCCGCCCGGCAACTGGCCGCTACGATGGCCCATCCCCTCAATCGCCCGCGCTACGACGTCAGTCGTGGTCTGGTGGTAGAGGGCTACAGCATCCTCCAGCCTCGTGTGGCGGTAAGCCTGCCGAGCGCGGGCAAGTCCCGCTTTGTTAAACTTTTTTCCGGTGATCCGGGCCTTGATCCTTATACCCGGGCGGTGTCGGATGTTTATCAGGATGTCTTTCACGAAGGGTCATTCATCGGCAAGGGCATCTACGATGTGGATGCTTTCGAGCTGGCGGTCGGGGGAAAATTCCCCGAGAACCGCATTCTCAGCCACGATCTTCTGGAAGGTAGCTATGCGCGCTCCGCCCTGGTGACGGACGTCCAGTTGTTTGAAGATTTCCCTTCGCGTTACAGCACGGATACCAAACGTCGCCATCGCTGGATCCGGGGTGACTGGCAGATTGCCACCTGGCTGTTACCGCGTTTGCCCGGAGTGGATGTGCGCCGGGTAAGGAATCCGCTCAGCGAACTTTCCCGCTGGAAGATTTTCGACAATTTGCGCCGCAGTCTCCTGCCACCCGCCTTGGTCCTCTCTTTTGTGGCCGGTTGGGTTCTCTTGCCCGGGCACGCGGTTTTTTGGAGCCTGCTACTGGTCGGCATGATCGTCTTTCCTTCCGTCCTTGCGGTGATTTCGGAGCTGCTCAGAAAACCGAAGGATGTTCCCTTTCCGCTGCACTTTAAGAATGCGCAATCAAGCATCGCAAAACAGGCTGCCCAGGCCTTTTTGACCATCTCTTTTCTGCCTTACGATGCTTGCATCAGCCTCGACGCGGTGGTCCGCACCTTGGTCCGCCTTATCTTCACTCATCGCAAACTCCTTGAATGGCAGACCAGCAGCGAAACGGAAAGGCAAAGCGACGGCGGCTTGGGAAATTTCTTTCTCACGATGTGGCATGCTCCCGCCTCGGCCCTCGCCATCGGTCTGGGCCTCACGCTCGCGGGCTTCACGAACTGGCCTGCCGTGGCACCTTTCTTGGTCTTATGGGCCTTTGCTCCGGCCGCCGCCTGGTGGATCAGCCTGCCCTTGGCGGAAAAGACGCATGGCTTGTCGGACGACCAGTTACATGTCCTCCACGTGCTGGCGCGCAAGACCTGGCGTTTCTTTGAAATCTTCGTCGGCCCGGAAGACAATTGGTTGCCGCCGGATAATTTTCAGGAGAACCCCAAACCGGTCATCGCCACCCGCACCTCGCCTACCAATATCGGCATGGCCATGCTGGGAACGCTCTCGGCGTATGACTTTGGCTACGTGACTCACGAGGAACTGGTGGGCCGTTTGCGGCGGACCGTGGAGACGCTCAATAAACTCGAACGCTACAAAGGCCATTTCTACAACTGGTACGATACCCGTTCACTCGCACCCTTGCCTCCGCTCTACCTTTCCACGGTGGATAACGGAAATCTGGTGGGCCTGCTCCTCACGCTGGAGACTGGACTATTGGAACTCACCACCCAGCCATGGAACCCTCAGACGGGTCTCTCCGGCTTGCGGGACACGTTGGGTGCGTGGCTCGAATATGCTTCCCAAAAGGGCGTTTCCGGACGTTCCCCCGTGTCCTCCCAAACGGTTGCCTATCTGAAAACTTGCGCCACAAAACTGAGCATTTCCACTTTATCCCTAAGCGACTATCGCCTGCTGCTCGCGGAACTCTCTCAGGCACAGCTCCCCCTCGCCGCTCTGCCTGAGGGCCAAAGCGACAGTGAATTCGCCTGGTGGCAGAACGCCTTCCAGCGGATGGTGCAGACACAGGCTGAAAGCCTTGAGGTCTGCTATCCCTGGCTCAAGTGGGAGGAAGCCGTCAAACAAATGGCCGCCGAAAAGAACTGGTCTGTGCTGGCCAACCTGTGGGCCATCCTCGCCACGCCGCACAGTCTGCGGACGACGGTTTTGGAAATGCCCCTGCGCCTCTCCATGCTGGATGGTCTTACCTCCGCTCAACCATTGTCTGACAGTGAGGGACGGTTGGTGGCCGCTTTCCGTCAATCCTTGCTGAGCGGTGCACAAAACGCCCAAGAACGGATCGGCCGGCTGGAATCCCTCTCGGCCGAGTGCTCCGCTTTGGCACAGATGGATTTCACTTTGTTATACGATCCGGCGCGTGAACTTTTCTCCATCGGTTACAATGTTCACGATCATCGCTTGGACGCCAGTTGCTATGATCTGCTGGCCTCAGAAGCGCGTCTCGGTAGCTTCGCGGCCATCGCCATGGGGCAATTGCCTCAGGTTCACTGGTTCACTCTGGGCCGTCTCCTCACGATGACGGAGAACCACCCCGCGCTCATCTCTTGGAGCGGCTCCATGTTCGAGTATCTCATGCCTATGCTCGTGATGCCTTCCTACGATAACACGCTGCTCGACCTTTCTTGCCGCGCGGCGGTTCTTCGCCAGATCGAGTATGGCAAGCAGCTGGGCGTGCCTTGGGGCATGTCCGAATCCGGTTACAATCTCCGGGATACTCTCGCGAACTACCAGTACCGCGCCTTCGGCGTGCCGGGCCTTGGTTTCAAACGCGGCCTTGCTGAGGACGTAGTCATCGCGCCCTACGCTACGGTGATGTCACTGATGGTGGCTCCGCAGGAATCTTATGAGAATCTGGAACGCCTGCGGAACAAAGGCGCGGAAGGCATTTACGGCTTCTACGAAGCCTTGGATTTCACCGTCTCGCGGGTGCCTCGCGGTCAGGAGTTCTCTGTCATCCAGTCTTTCATGGCGCACCATCAGGGCATGAGCCTCCTCGCGCTCACCTACACCTTGCTGGATCGCCCGATGCAGCGCCGTTTCAATTCCAACCCTGTCTTCAAATCGGCCGAAGTGCTGCTCCATGAACGGGTGCCGAAGGCCTCCTCCATTCTCTATCCGCATGAGCTGGAAGCCAGCAGCTCGCGTGAAAATCCGAACACCAAGGAAGTCACCTTGCGCGTGTTCAAGAATCCTCACGTCGGCCCGCCCGAGGTGCATTTGTTGTCGAACAACCGTTATCATGTCGTCATCACCAACTCCGGCGGTGGCTACAGTCACTGGAATGGCACCGCCCTCACCCGGTGGCGCGATGATGCGACGCGCGATTGCTGGGGCACCTTCTTCTATCTGCGGGATCGTGAATCTGGCCGTTTCTGGTCCACCGGCTGCCAGCCTACGCTGGCCATCAATGACAGCTATGAGGCCATCTTCAGCCAGGGCCGCGCGGAATTCCGTTCCGAGGTCAGTGATATCGAAAGCCATACGGAGATCAGCGTCTCGCCGGAGGATGATGTCGAAGTCCGGCGCGTCACCCTGACCAACCGTTCACGCACCACCCGGGTGATCGAGCTCACCAGCTATGCCGAGATCGTCCTGAACACCATGGCTGCGGATCTGGCGCACCCCGCTTTCAGCAATCTCTTCATCCAGACCCATATCATGCCGGAACGCCACGGCGTGCTGTGCACCCGCCGCGCCCGTTCATCAGGCGAGCAGTTGCCCTCCATGTTCCACCTGCTGCTTGTGGACGGCGAAGAAGCCGACAACGCCAGCTATGAAACGGACCGTTCCCATTTCATCGGTCGTGGCCAGAGTGTATTTAGCCCCTTGGCGCTGCAAAAAGGCACCGCTTTGTCGAACAGTGAAGGCTCGGTACTGGACCCCATCGTCGCCATACGTCGCACCGTCCGGCTGGCGCCCAACGCTTCCGCCCGTTTAACGTTGGTCTCCGGCATCGCCGCGAACCCTGCCGCGCTTCAGGGCCTCATGGACAAGTATCAGGACCAGACGATTGCCGATCGTTGCTTCGAACTCGCTTGGACGCATGGACTCGTCGTTCTGCGGCATCTCAACGCCACCGAGACCAACGCCCAGCTCTATGGTCGCCTCGCCGGTGCGCTGCTCTACAGCCAGGGTACCCACCGCGCGCCTGCCACCGTCATCGCCCGCAATCGCCGGGGTCAGCGGAGCCTCTGGAGTTTCGGCATTTCTGGGGATCTGCCTATCATTCTTGTGCGAAGCTGTGCCGGCCAGATGGATTTCATCCGCGACGTCGTGCAAGCCCATGCCTATTGGCGCATGAAAGGTTTGCTGGCCGATCTGGTCATCCTGAATCAGGACGACTCCATCTATCGCCAGTCCCTTCATGACCAGATCTTAACCTTCGTCGCCTCCACCAATGCGGCCCAACTGTTCGAGAAACCCGGCGGCATTTTCACCCGCCGGCTAGATCAAGTTTCCGCCGAAGACCTCGCCCTCTTGGAAACCGCCGCTCGCGTGGTGCTCTCCGATGAAAAGGGTTCTTTGGCGAAACAACTGGAACGCTCCGTCCGGGCTCCCGCCCTGCCCGCTCCCTTGGTGCCCAAGCCCCGGCCCGTCGAATACCTCACGCCCGCCCTGCCCGACCGCAACCTCATTTTCTCCAATGGCCTGGGCGGCTTCACCTCGGACGGACGCGAATACGTCATCACCCTGAAACCCGGTGACGTGACTCCCGCTCCTTGGATCAATGTTCTCGGCAATCCGGGTTTCGGCACGTTGACCTCCGAAAGCGGCAGTTCTTATACATGGAGCGAGAACTGTCACGAGTTCCGCCTCACCCCGTGGTCCAACGATCCGGTTGGCGATACCAGTGGTGAAGCCTTCTACATTCGCGATGAAGCCACCGGCCAGTTCTGGTCGCCGACTCCGCTGCCAGCTCGCGGCAAGACACCTTATGTCACCCGCCATGGATTCGGTTACAGCGTTTTTGAGCATCATGAAGAAGGTCTCTTTTCGGAGATGTGGGTGTACGTCGCCACGGACCGTCCGGTGAAGTTCGCGAAGCTGCGGCTCCGTAATAACTCTTCTCAAACTCGCCAGCTTACCGTCACCGGCTATTGGGAATGGGTCATGGGTGAGTTCCGCCACAAGAACGCCATGCACATCGCCACCGAGTACGATGCCCAAGGCAATACCGTACTCGCCAAGAACCCTTACAATACCGACTTCCAAGACCGCACCATCTTCGTGACGTCTAGCGAGCCCATCCGCTCATTCACCTGCGATCGCGCCGAATTCCTCGGCCGCAACCGCTCTCTCGCCCTGCCCGCCGCCCTGGGTCGTGTCCGCATGTCGGGTAAAACCGGCGTCGCCCTGGATCCCTGTACCGCCGTGCAAGTAGGCATTCAGCTCGCCCCCGGCCAGGAACGCGAAATCATTTTCATCATGGGCTGCGGTGATAATCCGGACCAAGCGCGGAGTCTCTCCCGCCAGTTTCAAAAAACCGAGGCCAGCCAGGGCGCGTTGGAAGGCGTCTGGGACTACTGGAACCGCACGCTGGGTGCTGTCTACGTGGAAACGCCCGAGCCCTCCCTTAACGTGCTCGCCAACGGCTGGCTTTTGTATCAGGTGCTTTCCTGCCGCCTCTGGGCGCGTACGGGCCTTTACCAGTCCGGCGGTGCCTTCGGCTTCCGCGATCAACTTCAAGATGCCATGGCTCTCGTTCACTCGGAGCCGCGGCTTTTACGCGAGCAGTTGCTCCGCGCCGCCGCCCATCAGTTCCGTGAGGGCGATGTCCAACACTGGTGGCATCCGCCGCATGACCGTGGCGTGAGAACCCATTTCTCTGACGACTACCTCTGGCTGCCGCACGCGCTGTCCCGCTATGTGGAGACCACCGGCGATATCGGCATTATGGACGAACAGGTGACCTTCGTGGAAGGTCGCCTGCTCCGCCCCGAAGAAGAGGCCTATTACGACACGCCGCAACGGACCACCGAAACCGCCACGCTCTATGAGCATGCTGTGCGGGCCATCCGCAACGGCCTAAAATTCGGCGAGCATGGTCTGCCCCTGATGGGCTGTGGTGATTGGAACGACGGCATGAACCTGATCGGCGAACACGGCAAGGGCGAAAGCGTCTGGCTCGCGTTCTTCCTTTATGACGTGTTGAAACATTTCACCACTCTGGCCCGTCTCAAGAATGATCTGGCCTTCGAGCAACAATGCGAAGCCGTCGCGTCGACCTTGCAGGCGAACATCGAAAGCAAAGCCTGGGACGGCCAATGGTATCGTCGCGCTTACTTTGACAATGGCGAGCCCTTGGGCTCCGCCGTGAATCCCGAGTGCCAGATCGACGCTCTCCCCCAAAGCTGGGCGGTCCTCTCCCACGCTGGCGCCCCCGACCGTTGCCGGACCGCCCTCGAAGCCGTGCAACATCGCCTCGTCCGTCGCGAGGCCCGGCTGATTCAGCTTTTTGATCCGCCGTTCGATAAATCGCATTTGGAACCCGGTTACATCAAGGGCTATGTGCCAGGTGTGCGCGAAAACGGCGGGCAGTACACTCACGCCGCCATTTGGACGGTGATGGCCTTTGCCCAAGCCGGCGATGTCGAACGCGCCTGGGAATTATTCTCCTTGATCAATCCCGTCTTGCATTCCGATACCGCCGAGAAAGCCGCCCGCTACAAAGTAGAACCGTATGTAGTGGCCGCGGACGTTTACAGCGTGCCACCTCACACCGGCCGCGGCGGCTGGACTTGGTATACCGGCTCAGCGGGCTGGATGTACCGCCTCATCACTGAGACGCTGTTGGGCGTCAACCTGGAGATCGATAAGCTGCGACTGGCCCCGCGTGTCCCGGCGGGCTGGAAATCATTCCGCATCCACTATCGCTACCGCAACACCGTGTATCACATCGACCTCGTCAACCGCGGCAACAATTGGAACGGCCGGCAGAGCATCACTGTGGACGGACAGCTACAAACGGACACCACGATCCGTCTGGTTGATGACCAGCGCAATCATCAGGTGGAAGTAAGCTTTAACTAGGATTCGGTTGGTTGCCCTCCGGGTCAACCACAGTTACTCGGATCACTCTCCGGCATTGAGCTTCTTCAAAGCCGGCAGCTTTTGCTTCAGCGTCAACACAGGCGCAAACAGATCGCCCATTTTCTTGACCCTCTTGAGCACATCAGTGCTCTCGAACGTGAGTAACTTGCTCTGTTTTTTCTTCAACGCTGCCATCACCTCTTCCCAAGTAACCGGCGTCGAGACCGTGGGATGCTCCTTGGCCCGCAACGAATACACGCTCACCGTGGTCTTGTGATCATCATTCTGACTCCAGTCCACCAGCACCTTCCCCTTGCGCAAGACCTTCTGCATCTTGGAAACCACCACCTTGGGAAACTGCCTTTCCAGCACCTGCGCCACCGCCTGCGCGAATGGTTTGGTCTGTGCATACGTCACCGCGCTGTTCAGCGGCACATACACCTGCAGCCCTTTGGAACCAGACGTTTTAGGAAACGACTGCAATCCCAGCCCTTCAAACAGACCTTTCAACCACAACCCCACCTGACAGCACTGAATGATGTCTGCAGGAGGTCCTGGGTCTAAATCAAAAGCCATCACCGTCGGTCGCGTAATAGCAGGTGCCTTGTGCAAAAATGTATGCAACTCCAGATCCGCCAAATTCGCCGCCCATACCAACGCGGGTAAGTCGTTCATCACGCAGTAGTCGATGTCGCCTCCTTCGGACTTGGGCACCTTAGCCGTCTTCACCCACTTCGGCCGATGCGCGGGACATTTCTTTTCATAGAAGAAAAATCCCTCCACGCCGTCAGGATAGCGCTTGAGTGTGATGGGCCGGTTCTGAAGATGCGGCAGGAGATAGGGCGAGATCTGAACGTAGTAATCAATGACATCCCCTTTCGTAAAGCCAGTCTTCGGATAGAAGACCTTGTCCAGATTACTCACCTCCACCTGGGTCTTCTCGATCGTCAATGTGGTCTTGGTGCTCATGATGCCCTCTTTTCCCGCACCACTTCCCTCGGATCTTTATCTTCTCTCAAGCCGAGGAAAACTGGCTGGCGCAAACTCCCATCACGCGTCCATTCGGAGAATCTCACCTGGCAAACAAACTTCGGCTTCAGCCAATGGCAAAGCTTCATCTGTGATGCCGTGATGCCTTGGCCATACCGCTGGCGATTCTTCTCAGGCAGATTGCAAAAAGGGCAAGTATCAATGGCTACCTTGGCGAATTTTTGATAAAGAAGCCTTAGCAGTTTCTGATCGAATCCAGTCCCCACTTTGCCCACATAGCGGAGCTGTTTCTTTTCATAAACGCCCACCAGCAGAGCACCGATGTGTTTCCGGCTTCCCGTCGGATCGGTGAAGCCACCGATGACGAACTCCTGTTCCATCAGCAGCTTGAGCTTGATCCACGCCCCGCTACGCTGGCCGCTTTCGTAGACTGAGCCTTCTCGTTTTCCGATCAAGCCTTCGATGCCTAACTTCCTTGCCTGCTCCAGCAACTCATCCCCATCGCTGCCGAGTGTCGGTGACAGCCGCACTATTCCGAATACCTTAAGCGATTCCAGTTTCGCTCTGCGTTCAGTTAAAGGAAGGGTTCGGAAATCGTCCCTGTTCAATCGCAACACATCAAAAACATAGTAGGCAATGGGCGGACGTTCCGTACCCAGGTCATAAGCTTGCAGCAACTGAAACGAAGATTTACCGCTCCTGTCCAGGGCGACGATCTCACCATCCAGTATCGCATCCTTCAGCTTCAAATCCTTAACTGCCTTTACCACCTCGGGGAACTTCCGGTTCAGATCCTTTTCATTACGGGAAATCAATTGAACATTTTTTCCATCGCAGACGGCCAAAGCCCTAAAACCATCGAATTTGATTTCATATTGCCAGTCGCCTGCCGGCGGAGCCGCCACCAGCTTGGCTTTCATGGGCTCAATGAATTTCGGCGCTGAGCTCACCGGCTTGGCAGCGCTTTTAATGATTGCTTTCGGTTTCGTGATTTTCTCCGGCTTGCTCTGCTTTTTTACTGCGGCTGCTGGCTTTGAATTCCATACCTTCTTGCTGTTCGCCAACTCCTTCATGCTGAGCCCAGAGATCGCTGAAGCATCTTCTTGTTTCTTACCCGGGGGCTTCAGGCTCTCGCCGCCTTTGATCAAAAGCCATTGGTCCTCATCCCGTAAGCGCACCAGATACCATTCGCCATTGATTTTCGTTCCCTTTAAAATCACGTGCAGTTTGCCCGCCGCCAAATCCTTGAGCGGCGTTTTCGTCAATGGCTCATAGGTTCCCCGGTCCCAGACCATGACCGTGCCGCCACCATATTGGCCTTGGGGTATAGTCCCCTCAAAATTTATATAAGAAACCGGATGGTCTTCCACATGCACCGCCAGACGCTTCTCACCTTTGGTAAAGGGCATCCCTTTGGGCACCGCCCAGGACTTTAGCGTTCCATCCAGTTCCAGGCGGAAATCATAGTGCAATCGGGAAGCGGCATGCTTCTGGATGACGAATCGATGGACACTCTTTTTAGCCGCCACTCTCTTTGCCGCGGGCTCAGGCGTAGCTGAGAAGTCGCGCTTGCGAGTATATTCTTTCAGCGACATGTGATGGCAGCCGGGTTAAGCCGCTTTCCGATGGGCTTTCACTGGTTTTTTCTTGGCCGGTTTGGCGCGGCTCTCCGTGTCTTTGATGCTTTGCTGCAAGATCGCCGCCAGATCGATCACATTGCTGGGCTTGGCTTTCTTGCGGGCCACCGGCTTCTGTTTGTCGCCATGCTCGATCTTGTCCTCGATTACCTTCTCCAGCGCTTCCTTGTAATCGTCCTGATAGTCTTCCGGATTCCAATCGACGGTCATACTCTCAATGAGCTTTTGCGCCATGTTGAGCTCTTTGGCACCAGCCTTCTTTTCCGCCGGTTTCTTGAAATCAGTTGCGGGCAGGATTTCGCCGGGAAAATGCATGAGCTCCAGCATCAACCGGTCTTCCTCAGGCCTGATGGCTGCCAGATGTTGACGCGTCTTGATCACTACTTTGCTGATGGCAATCTTTCCACTCTCCTCCAGGGCGTCGCGCAAGAGCGTGTATGCCTTGTCGCCACCTTTGCCGACTTCCATGTAGTAAGGTTTGTTGAATAGCAGCGGATCAACTTCCTTGAGGTTCACGAAATTGATGATGTCTACCGTCTGCGTCGCTTCGATATCGACCCGTTTGAAATCATCATCTTTCAGGACCACGAACTTGTCCTTCTCGTATTCGTAGCCTTTGACGATCTGGTCCCAGGGCACTTCTTTCCCGTCGGCTTCCGCGACGCGCTTGTAGTTTACCGGACTGAGATCGGAACTTCGCAACAGACGAAACTTAAGCTCCTCACGGCGTACCGCCGAGTAAAGTGCGACCGGAATCGTCACAAGACCGAAACTGATGGAACCTTTCCAAATGGCAGGCATGGCTTTTCCTTAGTTATGGAGTTTTATGGATGCCTTGCACCCGTTCAATGATCAGGCCTTTGTAGATGGCCGTGACAAAAAACCCATATAAGAGGGGGTGAATAACACCCGCCCTTCCTGCCCTCATAAGAAGGAACGAGAAAATGGGCCAGAGTCCAGTTGAGACCATAGCACACCAATCCCATAAGACAACCGCCCCTGACTCCGCGCCACATCACTCGCCATAGCGACGAGTAAAAGGCCAAAACTCCTTATCACAGCAGGCTGCCGGGTAGTTCTCGCTAAGCAATTTTGAGCACTACTAAATACGGTGACACCGTGTCTCGAAGTGGCTCATAATAAGGCAGTTTCACATGCACTGCCTTTTGCGTTAGTCGTGAGTTTTTCAATGAGCAATTGCACCTTGCAACCCGACTCTTTGCAATCTAAGCTCAAGGTCCCACCAGCATCTTATAGTGGATCACTCGCCCGTCGCCTACTATCGCCGCCCTAGTAAAGAACTGGAAGCATCATATCTCGCTAATAAACACAGGCTTATCTCATTGCTTCTTGGTTTTGTAATCTCTTTCAGGCCGACTTAAATGCTGTTCCAGATTGCTGGGCGTTCTCTTCGGCACGAATCGTGCACCCACATAGTATGCATATGAAAACTACGTTTCAGACATCTCGATCCATCCTCGGCTTGGCGCTTGTTATGGCCTGCAGCCTGTTGACGGCTTCCGTCCTGGACCGCACCGCTTTTGATCTCGCCAAAGAGGGCAACAAATACGTCGTGGAGCAATCCCGTGACAAAGTGGTACAGATCCGCTCGGAAAAATCTTCCCGCAGCGTCACGCCCACCACCTGGTACGTGCTCTATTATGAAAGCCTTAGCGCCGCCGAAAATGGCACCACAAGGATTGCCACCGGCACCGAACTGAAGTTCACCGGCGGCAATCTGGTTAGCGTCAAACGCAATGTCAATTTGCTGAGTTCGTCCAGCGACCAGTATGCAGAGATGGACTCCAGCACGCTGACCGTTGACTCCGATCGGGCACTGGAAATCGCGCTCAAAGAGCCCGTGCTCACCAGCCTCAAAGTCATGAGTACCGACATGACCCTGGCTCAGGGCTCCGAAGGCTATCCCGTATGGAAGATCTCCATCTGGGCGGCCAAGAAAGATGCCAAAATCGACCTGAAGGTCGGTGAGATATGGGTGAGCAGCGTGGATGGCAAAGTGATCAAGATCAACGTAAACCCCGGCCGCGTCGGCTAAACCTACTCTTACCTAACTTAAACTTCGCAGGCGGCCATCGATGGCCGCCTGCGGCTTTTTAATTGTGACCAACCCGCAGAGACGGCCCACCGGTTTCATGGCGATTTTACGGGCTCGTTTCCTTGCCCTCTGTAGGCCGTTTCCCGCACTTTAGATGATGCGCACTCTACGTGCGTCCACTCTACCTCGGCACTCTCTCCCTAAGCCCGTCCTCCTCTGTTTGATTCCTTGGATGAGATTCTTCACCAGTTCCAGAATACAAACCGACCCTATGATTGAAGACCTTTGCCTCCGTTTGGCCAGATAGATGCTGGCGGCCTTAATGACTGGCAGGAGCATTGCAACGACTTGCATTAGGACAGGGATCGCAGATCATCTCCACTCTTGTCTTCAAGAGTCCCGAAAACACAGAACGAAAGTTTCCATCCTTGAGAGAAAGCCCAGTTGGCTTGGAAGTAATGACGATGTGCCTGCCCCTGCTCCGCGAAAAACGCGGCCTCCTCCGAACTATTTGAGAACAAAAAAACGCAGAGAGCAGACTAGCAAACTGCTCACTGCGTCGTGAACCAGACCACCCTTTTTACGGGGCGATCTTGTCACTTAACCATTGCCGGGCCTGCTGGAAGCCGTCTTTCACATCGTCATAGGACTTGCGAAAGGTTCCCTTCACTTCACTCCAGTTGGACTCGGTAGAGTCTTTGATTCCATCAAGCTGTTTGTCCAGGCTGGCGACCTTCTCCCGGAGCGCCGCCAACTTGGCCTTCCCTTCCGTCTTGGACGGCTCGCTGGCGTTTTCCAGCCGCGCCGCCAGGGTATCCATCTCCTTCTTGATGTCGTTAAGCTGGGCCCGCATGCGATCAGCAAACTCGGCCCGCTGGGCGTAGCCGTATTCATTGATCTCCTGGGCCGCAGCGGACGTATCTTTCGCCACTTTGTCGACATGCCGTTCGGCGGCGTCCACGCCTTGGGTTACCGGCTTGTCATTGGGCGTCCGCTCGTTGGCAGGCTTGCATCCCACTGCGAAAACAGTCGCTGCCAGGAAGGTGATTGCCAATGTATTCGTTTTCATATTGTTCCTTATTAAGATCGGAAGATCAGAACGAGGTTCGGAAACCAAGTCTCACCACTCCGTAATTTGAAGTCTTGTCCACCAGCACGTAACGCGCATCCGTGAAGATGCCAAACGCCGAGCTGAAACGGTATTCCATACCGGTGCCCAAATGTGCGAACCATTGCTTGGTCAAGTCGAACTCATGACCGCCACCACCATAGATATATGGCGCAAATCCGCTGGTCCCGATGGGGATCCGGAAAATTGCACTGGTCGAAACGTTGTCCACAAACGCATGGGCGGTGTTTTCCACGTAAGCATCCGCACCGACACCAAAGCACCGCGTAATGTAATAGCTCATGCCGATACCAGCACCCAAGCGGGCATCATTCTTGATCCGGTTGGCCGAGATATTATCGATGGTCGCACGTCCGAATGATGCAGAGCCGAATCCCTCGAACACAAATTCACGGGCATGATACGGTCCTTCGGAATCATCACGATGGTCATGGCCTTCATGCTCGGCACGGGCGGAGGTGGTCATCAGGATTGCGAGAGCGGTTCCCAAGAGTAGTGGATTTGTTTTCACAGTGGTTATAATTATTGGTTATTAGTGTTGGGTGTGTCTTTGCGTTTAGTTAGTACGGCGCTGCGGTTTCATTTCTTACCGCCGCAGCGCCGTTGCTTCGCGCAGCCTTTTATCAAGGCTTCACGGAGATGTTGTTCCGCAGCTCACGAACGCCTTCGACGTTCTTGGCGATGTCGCTGGCGCGACTCTTTTGTTCGCCATTATCTACGAAGCCGCTGAGCTGTACGGTGCCCTTGAAGCTGGAGACGTCCACATCAGGGTACTTATAGATAGCATCATCATGCAGGGCGCTTTTCACACGCATGACCGTGGCGCGGTCATCGATGGATTCACCCGTGCTGCGTTCGGAACGGCTGCCCGCACATCCGGCGGACAAGAGCGCAATTCCCAAGATGGTGCCGATGAAGAGTTGATTGATATTTTTCATAACGTTTGAGTTTGCTTTCACTGACACTTGTTTAAGCACCGCGGGTGCCATAGGGTTCATTATCCGTAACACACTCATTCCCAATGCTTTATGAATCACACAGAAACCCAAAACATGATGCGATATGCAAGGTCCCCCATTTCCAAATGCAATCGGCATGAATAATATTGAAAATCCCCGACCTGTGGGGCGTAGGCCAATCAGCGAAATATTTGCTCAGCAACAAATACTAAGAACAAACCGGGTATCTGCGAGATAGAGATATAAAACAAAAAGCACCACATGCATCATGTGGTGCTTCTATATGATTGTGAGACCTGTAATTTCTTACTCCAGCCCAAGCTTTTTGCGCTTGCGATAGAGCGTGGCCTGATCAATGCCCAGGACCGAAGCCGCCTCGCCCAAGCTCGATACTTTCTCCAGAACTTTGCGAATGTGGAGTTCTTCCAGTTTGTCCAAGGAGATCAGCGTGCCCGCCGCCTCGGTGGCGCTACTGGCGCTGGTATTGGGGGAACGCATCTCCAACGGAAAATCTTCCGGAGTGATTTGATCATTCTGGGCCAGGATCACGGCGCGTTCCACGGCATTGCGCATTTCACGGAGATTCCCCGGCCATGAATAGGTGCGCAAACAAGTAAGCGCTTCAGGAGAGAAACTCATGTTGGGCCGCCGGCATTGGGTACCGAAATGAGCGGCATAATTTTCCGCAAAGCGCACGAGGTCGTCCTGCCGGGCGCGCAAAGGCGGCATCTCCACGCTGATGACGTTCAGGCGAAAATAAAGATCTTCGCGGAAAGCTCCCTCAGCCACCCGTTTCTTCAGGTCACGATTAGTGGCCGCTATCACACGAACATTGGCCTGGCGCGTGACGTTTTCGCCCAGTCGCTCATACTCGCGCTCCTGCAGCAGGCGGAGCAGTTTCGGCTGGATCTCCGTGGGCAGATCACCGATCTCATCCAGGAACAGCGTGCCACCTTCGGCCGCCTTAACCTTGCCCCAATGGTCTTTGATCGAGCCGGTATAAGCACCCCGTACACTGCCGAAGAGTTCCCCTTCCAGCAGTTCCTTGGAGAGACTGGGACAGCTCACCGTGACGAACGGCTTGTCGGCGCACAGACTGTGTTGATGCACGGCGCGGGCCGCCACACTCTTGCCCGTGCCGCTCTCGCCCAGGATCAAGACCGAGGCCGGCGTGGGTGCCGCCCGCAACAACACCTCCATCATCTGCTGCATCAATGGCGTGGTGAAATCGAAGATGGGTTCGCCGTTCTGGGATTTGTTCTCGATGACCTCCCGTTCCAGGCGCTCGATTTTCTGCCCCATCTGGTGGAACTTGTTGAGCCGGGCCAGCACCATGAGAAATTCTTTGCGCTGAAACGGCTTTTCCAGAAAGTCCACCGCACCCCGGCGCATGGCCTCGACGGCGGTTTTCACATTGCCCTCGGCGGTGAACATCACCACCGGCAATTGTGGATAGCTCTTCACGATCTGCTGGAGAATTTCCAGCCCGTCCTCGGCACCGAGGTGCAAGTCCAGCAGGGCAGCATCGAACTTGGCCTCCTTGAGGCGGGTCAGAGCATACGCGCCGGTGGGAGCGCCTTCGGCGTAGTGGTTCTCATCGTCGATCAGGATGCAGGTCGCCTCCCGGAACGTTTTGTCGTCATCAATTACCAGAAAGTCCATAAGTCATTCTCAATTTTTAGCGCTGGGCAAACGGAGGATGAAGGATGCGCCTTCACCTGGCTTGCTCTCGCAAACCACTTCTCCATTCATCTCCTGCACGAGTTTTTTTACGATGCTCAGTCCCAAGCCGGTGGAGGGTTCTCCACCGGTGGGCCGGGCTGAAAGTCTGCCATACCGCCGGAACATCCGTTGCTTGTCCTCATCGGTGAAACCAGGCCCATGGTCCTGGATGACACATTTGATCCACTCTTTTTCCGCTTGGACCGTGATGTTGATATGTTTATCCGGCGAAGAAAATTTGACCGCGTTGGACAGCAGGTTGTCGAGCACCTGATTCAGCGCCGTGTTATCAGCATACACCAGCGTGTCCTCAGGCGGCAGGCTCACGTTCACCTGCAAGTTCTTGCGGTTGGCTGCTTCGTGATGCTCCTGCACGACGCCATTCACCGACTCCGCCAGATTCACCCGATGCCGTTGCAACTGGAAGCCGTGGTCCACGGAAGCGTTCGCCAGAAACTCCTTCACGAAGACCAGCAACTGACTGGTGGACTGGCACATGTTGTCCACCAGGCGGGTCGTCTTGGCGTTGGCGGCCGGGTCCATCCGTTCCTTGAGCAACTGGGCGCTGAGCTGCATGCCGCTCAAGTGGTTCTTCAAATCATGGGCCAGAATGCCGAGCAACTCGTCTTTGTCTTCCGCCAGTTGATAGAGCCGGTCGCGGGCTGCCTTCAGCGTCAGATGCGTGCGCACGCGGGAGAGCAGTTCCGCGTGATTAAACGGTTTGGTGACGTAATCGACGCCACCTTCATTGAACGCACGGATCACCAGTTCCTTGTCGTCGGCCGCCGAGACGAAGATGACCGGTATATCCTTCCACAAAGGGTTCTCGCGAATCTGGCGGCAAACTTCAAAGCCGCTCATATCCGGCATGATGACATCCATGAGGATGAGATCAGGCATGCGCAGAGCCATGCGTTTGAGCGCGGTGGTTCCATCCGCCGCAGGCACAATCTCATATCCCAGCTTGCCCAGGATGTTGCCCACCACCTGGATGTTCACCGGCTGGTCATCCACCACCAGCACGCGGAAGGAAACCGGCATGGTCACCGATTCGTTCGCCGCGTTGTCAGATATGTTTCCGGAGCTCATGCTTCTTTCCGCAAAGGTTTTTCTAGTTGCTCGACGAATTTCGGGAATTCGAGCAGGTGTTTTTCCATCTCGATCACGTCATAGGACTCCGCATGGCCGGACAGTTTATGGGCATACTCCTGCAGCGAATTACACGCAAACTGCAGGCCCAAAGCTTCCAACTTCCCGGCAAAAGCCAGCACTTCATTGACTCCCAGGCTGCCGCACAAGGCCGGCCATTCATGCTGTACCAAGTGTTGCAAACGTTCCTCCAGCTGTCCCAGGGCCACTGGTGTCATCTCGATATCGCCGGTGTCTTTCCGCGTTTGCACGGTGGTCTGGCGGGGCAGAAAATGCGCCAGTTCCTCAAACAACTGGTGGGATGAAAACGGCTTGGCCAGAAAGCCGTTGAACTTAACTTTGGCATCCGCGTCTTGCTCGAACGTGCTGGCAGCGGTGACGGCGATCACGGGGAGCAATTCCCGGTCGGGAATTTGGCGAATTTTCTGCAGCGCCTCATGGCCATCCATCCCGGGCATGCGAATATCGAGCAGGACGATGTCCGGACAAACCTCGCGCGTTTTTTCCACCGCCTCACGGCCGGTACATCCGAAAAAGAGCTGGTGATGCGAGCCGGCGAACATCCCCGCCATGAGCTCGCGGTTCAATTCATTGTCGTCCACGATCAGCAGCTTGGCGGGACAGAATTGGTTGAAATCGACGGGCTTGTCATGGTCTTGGCGCGCTTCCGGAAGGCGGGGAGAAAGCGCGATACCGGGCAGGCGAAGATAGAACACGGAACCTTGCCCCACGATGCTGGCCACCGTGATGGTGCCGCCCATGCGATCGACGAGGCGCCGCACGATGGCCAAACCCAAGCCCGTGCCTTCTTTCTCGTGAGCGCTACTTCCCTGCACAAATGGCTGGAACACGGCATCGACTTTTTCCTTGGGGATGCCCTCCCCCGTATCTTGAATTTCGAAGATCAGCGTCACCTTGTCGCTCTCTTCCTGTTTCTCGAAACTTACGTGCATCTCCACGCTGCCTTGATCCGTGAATTTCACCGCATTGCCGACCAAGTTCACCAAGATCTGGCGCAACCGCAGCCGATCCAGCAGCAGCGCCCGCGGCATGTCTTCCGTCATGTGACAGTTCAGCCTGATCTGTTTGCGCATCGCCATTTCGGCGAAGACGGTGCGCACAAATTCACAGAGTTCACGGGGATCGGTGGGCTCCGGTCGCAGGACAGTGGCGCCCGCTTCGATCTTGGAGATGTCCAGCACATCATCGATCAATTGCAGCAAGGAACCGGCGCTGGAACGGATGGCCTTCGCGTAACGGCGCTGGCGGGGTTCACGCAATTCGCCGCTCAGGAGTTCGCTGAAGCCCAGAATGGCGTTCATCGGCGTGCGGATCTCGTGACTCACGTTGGCGAGGAAGACGGTCTTCTCGGCGTTATTCCGTTCGGCTTGCAGCTTGGCTTCCACCAGCACGCGCTCCCGTTCCTGATGCTTCAAGGTGAGACGCGCCAGCCAGAAGGCGAAAAGCCCCGCGCCGATGCCGAGGATTCCCGCGACAAAACTCGTGAGGCTTGCCCGTCTCAATTCTGCCCGTTCCTTGTTTCCCTCATCCGAAATCAAGTGAGCCCGCATCTGGTGGATGGTCGCCACTTCAGCGCGAATCTCATCCATCACCTTCTTGGCCTGACCATCGCCCAAAAGCGCTTTGGTGGGGAGGAAACCGTCTTCCCGACGAACGGATACGGTTTTACGTTGGGTGCTCAGATTGATCTCTACCTTCCCACTCAGATCGATGATTCGCTTGAGCAGTTCCGGATCTTGCCGGGTCAGGTCGGTGAGCCGGTCGAATTTCTTGGGCAGCAACAACTCAGCTTCCTTCATCGGAACCAGAAAATCGTTGTTTCCGGTGATGACGAACCCGCGAGCGGAGGTTTCCACATCCAGCACGAGTTTGAGCACTTGATCCAGTTCCGATCGGATCGCGATGGCCTGCCGGGCCACCGCCAAGCGTTCGGAGAGTTGCATCCATGTCACGGCAGCCAATAGCACGCTGGCTACCGAAAGGGTAAGCCAGACCGAAACCACAGTTTTGTAAAACTGGTTGCTAGGTTGCCGTAACATATTTTACCACCGCTAAGCTGCTGACATCAAAGGCGTTAGCCAAGTCACACAGACGTACTGCTCTGAACCTTCCCAACATCAAGCATTGCAAAAAGCAATGAACATGTCAAAGACGGCGTGTCAATGACATGCTGCTGGATTTACTTTCCGTCCTGCGCCGCCGCTCTCTTTCTCGCTTCAAAATCGTATTGGAAAAGGATTCCGACACTGTGAGAACCCTCTCCTTGGGTCCGACGGGCGTTGAAACCGTAGCCATACCTTAACACAGCTCTGAAACTTTGGCTTTTGGGCATGTACGACAAGCCGACACCGGCACCAGTTTGCCAGCCTGATTGCTGGAAGCCCGGCAGATGATCTAGTCCTGCGGTAGCAGCCTCCATGCGGAATTGCCAGCGGAGCGCGGCATCCAGGGGAATCATGTAACTGCTGTGCAGATGCACGAAGCGCACCGCACTCAGCTCTTGATAATAATAGCCCGGCAGGCTCAGCGGGTATTCGGCACCCAAGGGGAGGACGCTGCCCAACCGCCACGCGCTAAAACGATCGGCATTCTCGGAGCCGCCGGCGGTCACCGCAAAAGAAACCTGATGGCCGATGTTCGTCCAAGCGTAGTTCACACCAGCATAGGCCCAGTAGAGATCGGCATTGGCCTGCATCTGGCGGTCTTGGGCGAAGCCATAACTTTCACTGTCGAACCGGTTCTGTCGCTCGTACCAGACAGAAAGTTCCAGGCCGAGTTGCGGATACAGCACGGGTTCTTTGCCAGCGAAGCGAAGGCCCGTGCGCACAAACAGAACTTTGTTGTCACTAGGCACGTCGAAGTTGCCGGCCGTTCTATCCGACTCACCAAAGATCGAGTAACGAAAACCGCCGCGCACAATGAGGCTCAACGGAATTTTTTGATCCGGATTCAATCTTTGATAAGCATTCAGGGACAGGCCGCCGCCGTGGCCCTCAAAGCTTTCTTCCTTGTAGAAATGCCCCTGCCGGACTTCATAAAAATTGTCACTGAAGCCACCACCGCTGAAGCCGATACCGACATCGGTGTTAGGCGAGAGGAGTTGCTTGAAACCAAGTTCACCATCGAGATAAACCGGCGCCACCACCAGCCGCAGAGTCTTGTTGGTGGTGAGAAAATCGGGATCGTTGTAGTAGTAAAAGGCGTACGCGGCTTGCGGCCCCTGTCCGCTGAAGGCCTGATCGTAGCCCAAATGCAGCATGCTCCGTTTCATTGGATCTAGCTGCGCCTGAGCTCCGAAGGCCAGCCCGAACAGGCTGGCAACGATTAGCAACGCCCGTCCGATACCTGTTTTCATCAACATAATTCCCTTAATCTTTCCCCCCGCGGGTCTTCATCCAAATGGATGCTCCCGTACGTATCAACTGAAGCAGGCTTGAAAAAACACCTTGGCGCGGCCGACTGTCACCTTTATCCGACCACATCCGCCGAACCGCTTTGAATCCGGTGAACAGCATACTCGCCGTGTTCACCCATGAGCGCCCCTCCTCTACGATGGCGGAGACTTCCTGGCTTAACGAGGCGCAGTCGCTGCGCAATTGCGCCCGGTTGAGTTCACTCTCCAGCAGGAGCAATTGCTTGCGGGCCTGCAGGCAGCTCAAGGCAGGTTTTGATCCAGACATTCGCGGTCCTTTCGTAATTGGTCCAGAGTGCCCGGTAGGGTTTGCCAGTCTTTCTGCAAAGCGGTCATCCGCTTGTAAAGAACGGCCGCTGCTCCACCGTATAAAAGAGTCAGAATCAGCATGGCCACGGCCGGTGAATGTTCCCAGAAAAGCAGCATCACCGCGATGGTCAGAGCCACACCTGCGAGAAGGCCAAAGGCCATCACGCCCACCGCCAGTAACAGCACCTTGACCAAGCGCTCGCGCTCTTCCTGCAATTCCAGCAGGAAGAGCTCGATGCGGTTTTCGCCGATGGCCAGCAAGCGATGCAGCATCCGCTTGGCAATGGTCCCGACTTGACCAAACTTTCCGGAGCTCATTTCCATAGAGCCCTTTAATTGCGCCGGCCCAACAGATAGCCGATCAACGCGCCGACACCGAGAGCGATGCCAATGGATTCATAAGGATGAGTGCGGATGGTCTTGTCCGCCGCCTTGACGCCGGCCAGAGCCTGGTCGTGCACGTTTTCCAAGGCGTCTTCCACGCGTTTGCGTGCGGCCACTACTTTTTCTTCGGCCACGTCCGCCGTGGCGGCCAACAGGGCACGGGCGTCATCCGCCAACGTTTCGAGGTCATGGGACACGGCTGCAGTATGCTTTTTCATGCGATTTCTTTCTTGGTTAGGATTTGAAAAATTGGTTGATGATCAGGTGATCTTCTTCCCTTGGATGACCTGCACCAGAAGGACGACGATCGCCACGACCAGCAGGATGTGAATAAAGCCGCCCAGCGTGTAGGACGATACCAGTCCCAGCAACCAGGCGATGATCAAGATGAGTGCAAGAGTGTATAACATAAGCTAAGTGGTTAGGTTTTTTGGTTTACGACGACCTCCCGCTTAGCGCAGGTGCGTCACATTCTGAAATTCATAGGACGGCCATCCCCGTCTGGAGCCAGTTGCGGCAACCCGCCGTGACCGCCGCGATATTTTGGGTTCCGGCCATCTCCAAAATTTCTTTGGCACGGAGCAATTTGGTGCGGCTGGCGGTATGTACGGAAATCAGAATTCCGCCGCCTTGGACTTCCACTTCATAACGCCGCGCATCCGGTTCGGAGAAACCGTTGTCGATCAGGAAGTCCGCCATGCTGCCGCGATTAAAACTTTTGGTGACGGCCTTGGCCGACTTGGAAAGGCGCCGACCCAAGACGGTGATCTGACGGGAAGTGGTCCAATCTTCCGTCCGGCTGAAGGATACGGTGCCGCTGTTGCTCGCAACTTCCCGGCTTTTCGCCAGCGCGGGACAGGTGACATTTTTTTCTGGCACGCAGGCCGAAATGTCCTGCGTGGGAAACCCCTCCTGCTTTAACCAATCAACGACTTGATGCGCGTGCAAGGGGGAGTTCGTAAGACAAAGGAGCATTTGTTTTGTCATAGATTCGTTATTTTGGGCGCGTCAACACGATGTGAAGTCACTTCTCATCAGCGGGAATCATACCTGTTTCATGGGATATTTTAAGAGGCTTAGCTACAAGCTCTTACGTGGATTTCAGGGAGCCGAAAACTGGTGGACAACACGCATTCTGCACGCCTTGCAATTAGCGGCATTGCAAGACGCATGGAAACAACCAACACGCTCTCGCCACGAAGCTTACGATTGTCCGCTCGGATCAAAGCATGGCAGATTAAGCTCCCCTTCATCGCCAAACTGGCTGGTAAAGCAATAACCTGCAAAAAGCGGGCTTCAGCCATGCATTGCGCAACGAATCTGACCTCTTCTACGTATTTGAACAAAACCACAACTCGTTCATTTCCAAGGTAATACACAACACCCACGCCTAATGGCACTCAATCTGCGCTTTCATAGAAAACATGAGGCCCTTCCCGTATTGGGAGACGCCAACTAAACCAAACCAAACAAACCCTTAACTCCTTAAAAAAATGAGCACATTAGTCATGAAAGGTAACTGGAACATTATTAAAGGACGGCTGAAGCAAAAGTGGGCTAAGCTGACGGACGATGATCTGCGTTTTGTCGAAGGCAAGGAAGAAGAACTCGTGGGCCGGATCCAAAAACGGACTGGCGAAACCGAGGACAAAGTCCGAGAAGCCATCGATGAGGCTTGTGATTCCAGTAGTTCGCGCCGGTATTGATCTGAACTGGCGGTAATACTGGTCGGGCTGGAGGAGTTGTGCGCAACTCCTCCAGTCTGACCATTTTCGATTTCCCTGAGCGGGATTATGTATTCGACTAAATCTAAAACTAGACGTGCCCGCGGTATCTCGACATTTCTATTCCTCGCGTGCGGGACGTTGGTGATCGGGATTCTCTACTTTGGTCGTGAGGTCTTGATCCCAGTCTCATTGGCCATCCTGCTCACGTTCATCCTCTCCCCCGTGGTCAATTGCCTGCGCCGTTGGGGGCTGGGGCATGTGCTCTCCGTAATCCTGACCGTAGCTCTGGCATTCGCCGCTGTGGGCACCATTGGCACAATGATCGTGGTGGAATTGAAAAGTCTGGCGAATGAGTTGCCGGCCTACCGCCAAAATATCAGGCAAAAGATTTCTGACATCCGTAGTGCCAGCAAAAGCGAATCCCTCACCAAAGTGAAAGACATCGCCAAGGAGATCGTGGATGAGCTGAAACAGAATGATGCCCCCAGCGGGATTCAAAACACCAATCTCGCCGCAGGTGCAACCAATGCACCTGTAGTGGTGCAGGAGAAAACCACGGTGGCCCAGCAGGATCCGATCATGGACTCCCTCCTGGAGCAACTGGGTTCAGCCGGTCTGGTGGTCGTATTGGTGGTCTTTATGCTGCTGCGCCGGGAGGATTTACGGGATCGCTTGCTGCATCTGGCGGGCCGCAACCGGCTAGTCGATACAACGAAAGCGATCGCGGAGATCAGCCAGAAGGTGAGCCGCTACTTGGTCCGGCAATGCATGCTGAATGCCATTTTCGGCATCGGCATCGCCGCGGGTCTTTCTCTTATCGGTCTGCCGTATGCCTTGCTGTGGGGATTCTTGGCGGGCATTGCGCGCTTTATTCCTTACGCGGGACCTATCTTGGGAGCAGTCGCCCCTACTTTGATGAGTCTGGCGGTGTTCAACAGTTGGGCTCTACCGCTCATTGTCATCAGTCTGATATTAGGGTGGGAACTGGTGAACAACATGGTTTTGGAACCGGTGGTTTACGGTCAGGGAATCGGCGTTTCGGAAGTGGCGCTGTTGATCATGATGGCCTTCTGGACGTGGCTCTGGGGTCCGCTAGGACTGGTGCTCGCCGCGCCGCTAACGGTCTGTCTCGTCGTCATCTGCAAGAGCGTGCCCGAACTGAAATTCATCGCACTCATGCTGGATAGCAAAGCCGCGCTGACTCCTCATCAAGCACTGTACCAACGGTTGGTCGCGCAGAATCATGATGAGGCGTTCGCCCTGGTGAAGGACTACCTTAAAACCCATTCGCGCACGGAGTTGTTTGAGAACCTGCTCCTCGCCGTACTGGCAGATTGCCGCTATGACCGGGTCAATGGAAAGCTGTCGATTCAAGCGCAGACAAAGGCCTTTGAAATGCTCCGCCTCCTCTTGGAGGAGAACCGCATCAAAGCCACGGCTGACGACCAGCCTGTGAACACCTCGGCCACTCATCCCTCGGTAGTCGGATGCCCCTCGGCAGATGCTACGGATGAAATGGCTCTGCTGCTGTTAGCCGATCTGTTGAAAGCAGATGGCATTTTCATGCCCGTTCTTTCCGCGGACTTGGACGATCGGCAGAAAATGGCCGAGATCGCCGCACTGAAACCCACCGTGGTTTGTTTCGGACAACTCGCCGACGACGAGACTTTTCCCGCAGGCAGCTTCTTTCCGCTACTGCGCCAGCGCTCGCCCCAATTGCCTCTCCTAGTCGGCTCATGGGGCGCGATCACGCCGCCGAAGGGACTGCCGGAACCCGACAGTGTCACGCTCATCAGCCACTCCTTTTCCGAAACCCGGACGCAATTGCTCAGCCTTTGCGGCGACTTCCCCGCTCCGGAACCCCTGCAAGCACCTGAACCTGCCGTGCTTGCACCCGCCTCCTGAACCTTGGTTGCCTCTCATTTGTTCAGGCAAAACGCAACAGCCCGCTCTCTCCAACTGCATACTGCCTACGCAGATGGTGCTATGCAGAAAGTTCCGATCTTCACAACCTGCTTGTCATCAAAGAATTACACCACCAGCGAATGCTTCCAGAGAGTTTGGCCCGGTCAACGCTTATACATGAAGTAGATGCAACTTAATCAAATAAAAATGAAAGGCACTATATGTTAAGCTGGACACTAACCTTCTTGGTCATCGCCCTGATTGCGGCGGTTTTGGGCTTCACTGGTCTTGCTGGTGCGGCTGCAGGTATCGCCAAAATACTGTTTTTGGTCTTCATCGTTTTCTTCCTGGTCGCGCTGATCAGTGGTCAACGGCGAGTTTAAAACAAAACGAGTTCTCCTGAACTCCCGGTATCAACTGACCCGAATGAAAGGCAATATATGAACAAGTATCTAGGCATAGCCCTGCTGGTAGGTGGCGCGGTGTTGATCGTATTCGGTCTGCAAGCATCAGACTCCTTCAGCTCCGATGTCTCGCGTGCTTTCACCGGCAACCCCACGGACAAGTCCATGTGGATGCTCGTGGGTGGCATTGTGGCCGCCATCGTAGGCGGCTTCCTGACCATGGGCGGGCGCTCGCTGAAATCGTAAGCCACGATTTCACCGGCTCGACCCGGTCCAGCTACAGCCACAGTTTCAAGCGAAGCGGGAAAGCTAACCTTCCCCTTCGCTCTTTTTGTTTCCCGCCTTCGAGGGATCAGATCTTTCACACAATCGCCGGAAAATCATTTACAACTACCGGCGATTGCCAAAAGTATGGGCGCAAGGCTGTACGACCCATGGGACACGCGGATGGATACTGATACCAATAAAACCCTTTCCAAGCTGGGTGTAGGACTGAGCCCGGAATCATTGCGCCAATTGGGCTATCTTTTTTGCCTCGTTGAACTGGGCCACGAAGCGACCGTCTGTGAGGCCGGCAAGGTTTCCCGCTCGTTATATGTGCTCCACAGCGGTGTGCTGCGCGTCTCGGTGAAGCAAGGGAACTCCGCCGTGCAGATACCCACCATGCGCCGTGGCGATTGGGTGGGCGAAGTCTGTCTTCTCGATCCCGGCCCGGCGACCGCCACCGTCAGCGTCTTGGGCCAAGCTGCCGTCTTGGAGTTCAGTCACGATTCGCTGAAAGAGTTTATCGAGAAGGATCCCACCGGTGCAGCTAAGTTAATCAGCACCTTGATGAGCGACCTCGCCTCCCGGCTTCATCGCACCAGCGACAGCCTCGTGAAGTTCGAGCGCAACACCGCGCTGCTGACCGCCCCTCCCGCCGTGAAGAAAGCGGAAGTGGACGGCCTCTTCACCCGCTTCTTCGGCCTTCACAAAGATTAAGCCTGTGAAAACCCACCCTTTCCCCTTCGAAACACTCGAGCCCTCCGACTGGGACAGCTTGAAGTCCAGCTCCCAGGTGTTTCCGAACGGTCACGTCTTCTTTCGCGAGGGCGAGTCGAGTCGCGGTATCGAGCACTCCATCTTCGCCATCTGCTCCGGAAATGTGGCGATCTCCTCCAGCGGCGCGGGTGGCCGGGTTCCCATTGTGCGAACCCTCGGTCCGGGAGAGTTCTTCGGCCTCGTCGGTTTTCTCGCTACCGAACAACACACCGCCACCTGTCAGGCTGCGGGAGAAACCTCCGTGTTCGTGCTCTCCGCGGATGTGTTAAAGAAACTTCAATCCGCGAATCCCTCCGCTCACACGCGCTTGCTCTGGGGTTGCGCCAGCCAGTTGGCGAAAGATCTCCGTGCTTGCAACCAGCGCCTCCTCGCCGCGATGGATAAACTGCACGCTGCTTAACCGCAGCCGCTCACGCGTTCGGCTCGAACTTGAACGTCGGGAACTTCCCATCGAAGCCCTTCAGCTCAAACTCACCCAGCGGTGTCAACTGGCCACACGGCTTTAGCTTCTCCGCCGCTCCCGCAGTCGCCATGCAGCTCACGCCCAGCTTGCCCGCGATCTTTTCCATGCGGAACGTGAAGTTCACATCCGGTCCGATGAGGCTGTTCTTTCCGCCGCTGATGGAATAATCGATCGTCACCGGTCCATTATGCATCACCAATCGGAAGGAAAGCGTCGTCTCCGCGCGGAACTTGTTCAGGTCCTTGATCGTATCCGTGATCTTCTGCGCGCTCGTGTCTGGTGAAGGCCAGTAAGCCAGGAAACCATCACCGAGATATTGGTTCACCTCGCCATCGTGACTTTCCACCACGCGTTTGCACTCCGAGATCCAGTGTCCCACCAATTTCGCCAACTGATCACCCGGCATCGTCTGGCTCAACGGCGTGAAGTCCATGATATCCGCGAGCAGCAACCACAACGGCGCGGTGCTATGACCCGCCACCGTGCGTTCATCCGTCGCCGTCTCCTTCGTGATCTCACCTTCCTTGGCTTCGGATAATTTCTGGCGGAAGATCAGCACCTGCCCGCCGACCTCCAGCCGGTCCGCGTTCTTCAACGCCACCGGCTGCATCACCCGATGCCCGTTGCGCATGATCCCATTGCGGCTGCCCAGATCCACCAGCCAATACTCCTCGTTCGATTGCAGGTGGATCATCGCGTGCCGTCGCGAGATCTGATGTCCGGTGAGCACCAGGTTGTTGCCCGGGTCACGCCCCATCGAGCAATTGCCCGTGATCGGTATCTGATCACCAAACGGAGTTTCAAGCCATGCGTTCATTGATTGAATTCGATGCCGGACGGCGAGTTGTCTGTGATTACTTCCTCGGTCGCGATCTCCACCCGGAAACTGACATTGCCGATCTTTAATTCCAACCCATCCATCAGCGGGACGATTTCCCGGTCACTGAGCAGGATCGAATTAAGATGTAACGCGTAGTTGGATACGAGACATTCCAGCCAAAAGCAACCTTTGTAATGATGGAAGCGCCCCTGGATCGGCGCCAGCCCCTCGATGTTGAACACCACCGGATTATACGGATTGGTGCCGAACAGCACATCGGTGAACATCCAGATGGCATCATGATGGGCCAGCTCCATGTCGCGCGGCTTGAACGAAGCGGACCCCATCGGCGTCACCGGCTGCGGATCATTCGCTCCGGGCCACAGGCTGATGTTTAACACCTGCGGACCATTCGGACACGACGTCGGCGTATGCTGGGCATCCACGAAGTATTCATTCGCCAAACCCAGAATCGCCCGCTGCTTCAAGGGCATCCACGCAAACGGCGCCATGCTCATCCCATCGATCGTCGTGCCACAACGGCTGCCCGTATCCTGCGCGAAGATTTGTCCCTGATCGTACCGCGCCGTCACATGCACTTTGCTCAAGTGCTGCGTCTTGTCCTCGTTAGACGGATTCGTGATCGGATGAAACCACGTCACCAGATTCGCCCGCTTGCGCGATCTTCCCAGCAGGAATTGCGGCAGCGCGATGAAATGCAGCGGCCTGATCCCGCTATCCGTTCCCGGCGTCAGTTTCAACACATTGCCCGGATGATAATATCGCCGGAACGACTTCGGGATCAGCGGCGGCCGCACCTTCGACATCCGCAACACCTCCGACATGTTCAGGCGCCACTCCTCCTGCAAGATCATCGGCGAGTAGTGATCCGGCAACCGGAACTCAAGCAACTCCTTGAACGACTTGATCGTCTCCTGCCCCACCATTTTGCTCAACGGCTGATCCTTCGCCCCCAACATCGACGTATCATGATCCAGCGAATCATGATTCGTGTGGATGTCCCGCAGATCCGGCACCGCATTCGCATCCTCCGGCGGCTGGTTCACGAAGAGCATCCGGCTCGCGGCAAGCTGCTGCTGCGTATCCCGCATCCGCAATTCGATCAGGCACCATACGAAGAAACTGCCCGCCTGCTCCGGCGACACCGGCAATTCCACGATTGCCGTCTGTTGCGGTCCGATGAAATCCACCTGCGACGTGCTGGAGAATTCCAACGCCCGTGAAACCAGCGTGATTTTCACATCCCGCGCCGATTGCGAGGAATGATTCCTGATCTGCAACTGGATCGTCGAAAGATGATCCGCGAAGATCACATGCGGAAACTTGATCCCCAGATGCAACGATGCATCGCGAGTCGTCCGCGTGGGTGAGGCTGTCGCCGTTGAGATCGTCGGGATGTCCGCTTCCGTATCCGCCTGTTTCGTGGCCGAGAGCGTCATCTCCGTCGTGCGGCTCGGCTGCGTCCCCGTCTGATACTCCTCTGTCCTGCCGGCATGGGCACCCGTTCCGCCCGTGAGGGGTAATCCGCAAACTTCGCAGATGCTACCTCCTCCGGAAGTCGGCTCGCCACAAGTCTGGCAGGTCACTTTCATTCCTGAGATGCCCGCACCGTGCCAGAGATGCCTCCCGCTGAAAATAACAAAAAACGTTACCTTCCCGCGAGAGCACCTCCAGCCGCTCAAGTAACGATGCCGAACGGACCCCATTAAGATAAGGCCTCCCACACCTGTGAGCCCTTCAGCACCCCGCCCTTCCTCAGCCAAGGAACGAGGCTCTAACTAAATTGGTAAGGACCGGTTCCACCCGGTCCCTAACATCGCCTTGTGGCTTTCACCCCCCAACAGCAGGAACATGGAAACACCAACGTGTTCCAAGCTATAGCTCGCCGGTGCAACCGGCATTCTTCCTTCTTATTTCTTAATTCATACATTCCCTGAAGCAGCCTTCCTGTCCGATCCAATCAGCATGACTCCGCCGGTGAACTCCTGTGTTGCGGCACTCTATCACCCGGCCTTTGCCTCCCGGACCAAACCCTCGCCAGCCACTTTGCAAGAAAACGCAGACCGGTAAGGCGAGACTCCGTCGAGCCCTGACCTTTTTCGTCAAGGCACCGTGAAATCCACGCACCACCACCGTCGAAGCACACGACCTCTCCTCTCTCTCCCTTTGGGAAGCCGAACTTCGGCCAGGGAGAGGGCTGGGGTGAGGGTTGAGCGCGCCAAGCGTCCTAAAAACGCCCAACGCCTTCTCCTCCCCACTGGGAGGCCGAACTTCGGCCCTGCATTCCCTTTAGGGAACTATGTCAAAGAACAATGAAACCATCCGACCCCTGTGAAGTATCGTTTCCTCTGTCCCTACGATTGGGACTTCAGATTCAGCGCAAGTCCAAGACCCGGCCGGTTCCGCAATGGCTACTAGAGATTCCCCGGTTGGTCATAATAATCCTACGCCAACCGACGTCCCGTTCCCCCTCCGGCTTACGGACCCTGATCCATACGCCCGATACACTCACATATCTGCAATGACTCCATAAGGATCGCCATCTCCCCGCCAACGCAGGACACAACAATGCCAACGCACCATCATGCTTGATGACTTTGAGGATTCGGAGGCTGCTTATTCTCTGATAGAGCCAACCACCACTCCTCTCCTTTACCAGCAGCGAGCTGCCAGCACTGAAACTATCTCAAAAATCCCACAATCTTGCCATCACTTTTCGCTAAAATTTTCACTCAAAACCGAACCATTTCATCCCCAGCAACTTCCAAAAACCACCCCTTGCGTAACTCTTCTTTCCCATGCCCGATTCGCGCAAGAAAACATCTGCTCCCACTCTTTTTCAGCTACGTAATTCGTAAATCCAAAAACGTAAATTCCCCTTCCCTTTTCGCGCCCTTTAGCCTGTTTAGCGGGCTCAAATTCCCACGCCTCTCAACTGATCAACAACAACCGCGCCGCCTCCCCCGCCACCGTATCCGGTGCCCGATGCACACACGGCGGCACCGGGCTCCCCGGATACTCCACCGCGATGCGCCAGAGATTCCCCACCCCGAACTGAAACGGTCGCGCCTGCGGCGCAGCCGCGTAATGCAGGTCGTAACAATTCTCATTCAGATACTCGCGAAAACTTTCATCATCCTCCCCGCCAAACTCCCGCAACAACGCCGCGCGCGTCTCCGGGATATCCACCCGCCGCTGCGCCTCTTCATTCCGCAAGGCTTCACTCGTCGCCCCGTAGTAAGTGCACAGATACGTATCCGCCTCCACCGGCGCGCTGTCCGCGTGAAAAGAATAAACATCCGTGCGCACCACTACCGGCTCCTCCTCCCGCGGATAGCCATGGATGCAATCCAGCACCGGCGCCAGCCCCCGCTCCCGCAGCAACCGCAGATCCGCCAGCAGCACCTCGATCGCCGCCCTGCCTGCCGCGCTCACCGAGAGCCCCCGCAGCCGCTCTTCATCCAACGTCGTGATCCCCTCATCGGCTGCCAGCCGCTCCACCACCTCGCCAAAATCGCCCGTCAGTTCCCGCTGCCAGCACAACGCATTGATCCCGCCGCCAAACGGCGTCGTCACCAGCTCTTCGAAACTTTTTACCACCTTGATACGGGAGTAACCGTCCGGCGGAATAAACAAACTCATACGCGACGCCCACCGTGCCAGTAACCCCGTCTGTGAAAAGTATTTTCCTCACCACAAACTGCTTCGCTCGCTCTAAACCTGACACAAGCTGCCAGCGTCCAAAATCGAGGGCCAAAGGCCCGGCTTCATACCAGCATGGGGCAACGCCCCATGAATCGACCCTCCCTAAGATCAAGCGCTGTAAGCGCGATTCATGCACTCACCGGGCGCGATATTCCTTACTGCATGCTCACAAGCTCTCATTTCAAAAAGCCTGCCAATGCCCTCGGACGCCCATTGGTGAGAATGCTTTACTCCAAATATTCCACACGCCCAAACCTTCCACTTTCCGCCATCACCACTATCGCTTGGTCGGAAAAATTAGCCCTATCGCCAAAAACATAAGCACGGTAATAGCCGTTTCTAAATGTCACATTTGTAACTCCGACAGCATGCGAAGTGTACCGCCCCCACACTTCCACAGCTTTATGTGCGGCACGCTTCTCCGCCGCCAAATCACGCACATGCGCGACCGGTTTCGGGCCACACCCCAAAAGACAGACAACCAAGCAACCACACGACAAAAATGCTCTCCTAGCCCATCGCATTGATATTCCACCGTCTGGCATCACCGTATTAATTATCATTTCACCTCGGGCTATCATTCTTTTCTCACGGATGACTCTTTCGCCCCACCCACCCGCCTCGCCTCCAACCGCTTCTCCAACTCTTCAATCATCTGATCCCGCTCCCGCATGCCCATTGCCAAAAAATCCCTCGGCGTATCACCGAGCAAACGGCTTATGCCTGCGGCCACCCCATCACACACACGCATGTTGGAATGCTGCCCCTTCACCCGTCCCTCGTACTTGACCTCTTTAGTCTTAAGATACGGCCGCAACACCGGGATCATCGCCGGATCACGGCTATTCCAAAGCATGCCCAGCGCCATAGACACCTCCCATGAAACACTTTCCAGCGATGCTGTGACCGCCGCATTGGTCACTGCGGGAAACGTCGCCAAAACCGCCCCGCTCAATCGCGGCGGGATGCCCAAATCACTGGCCCAATCATTATGATGCTCGTTCAGCAGCAAAATCCCCCTATGCGTCAACATCGGCGAACGCCCCTTCTCCATCGCCTCCACCATGGGAATGATTAAGGATTTATCCCAAACTTTGGAAATGTAGAGGTCCAGCACCGCCCGCTCTCCCCGCTCCACCAAAGCGTCACGGAAAAAGGCCCGCACCTCCGGTTCCCTCGCCCACCGCTCCTTCAGTATCTTTATGAGCACATCGGATTTCATGCTCCCCCGGCTCCCCTCAAGCTGTCGTTGCTTGAGCGCCATCAACACCTGGTTCAGCGTAAGCCCCTCCGTCGCCTGAGAATCGTTCAGCAGGAGGAACAACCGCGCATTCTCCCTCTCCGTCAGATGCGGAGAAAAATCTTTCACCGAATCCGGCGCAGCCCCAACAGACGCACCCGGCGTAGCCTTGCCGAGCAACTGCTTCAATTCCGCCTGTTTACCCGCCACCTCCTTTGAAACTGAAGAAACGCCCGAAACCTTCTCCTGCCCCGACAGGAAAGTGACACTCAAAAGAAAAACCACACCGATGAAAGCCTTGGTCATCATGGATTGTGCCCAAAAGAATACCGTGCCGCTCCCCCACCTGCAACGCCTTGTTAGTCGAGCCAGATCGACGCAGCACATACCCCGTGCTGCCGGATTCCAGCCGGCAGTCCGCGACGTCCGCCGCAACCCACACCTCTCCCATCCTCCACCCCAGCCCGGAGGGCGAAAGAAAATAGCCCACGCGATTCATCGCTGGGACCGAATTGCCGTGGCCACCAAGTCCTGTCGGGGACGAAAGAAATTCTTTATTGCGACAACGTCAGACGCAGATCAAACAGCGGCCAAATTATCAAGAGCGCAGGAAATGTTACCCCTTCTCCCCTAGGGAGAAGGCCGGGATGAGGGGGAAGAGCCCGTCCCTAAGCAAAAGCCGCCCACCTTTCGTACACCAGCCCACGCATCGCTTCGCCGATGCCACCTCCGGTTCCCCTCACTTTCAGTTGCGTACCCGCCCCGCTTCACGAATAATCTCCCCCGCCGAGACGTACCCCCAACAGTTGTTCCGTTGGCATTGCATGAGCTTGCCCGATGACGAGAGGGACGAAAGTCCGACAGTGCTCCGCCATTACCCTGGCGAGCAGATCCTGCACCGGTTCACCTTGGAACGTGAACTGGCAGGCGGCGGCATGGGCGTCGTGTGGCTCGCGCGTGACGAGGAGTTGAACCGCCGCATCGCCCTCAAGTTCCTTCCCGACCGCGTCCGCAACGACCTCGCCGCCATCCAGCACCTCAAGAGCGAGGCCATCAAAAGCATCGAGCTCGCTCACCCGCACATCGTCCGCATCTACGATTTCCTCTACGACCGGCACAACGCCGCCATCTCCATGGAGTTCGTGGATGGCGAAACGCTCTCCTCCCTGCGCAAGGCCCGCCCCAGCCGCGTCTTCGAGGCCTACGACCTGCGCACGCGCGTCCGACAACTCTGCTCCGCTCTGGAATACGCCCATGAAGTGGCCGAGATCGTCCATCGCGACCTGAAACCGGCGAACCTCATGGTGAACCGCCGGGACCAGTTGAAGGTCACCGATTTCGGCATCGCCAGCAGCCTGCAACTCACGAAAGGCAAACAGGAATCCTCCGGCGGCACCCCGGGCTACATGAGCCCGCAGCAGGCCGCCCGTCACGCCCCCTCCGTGCTGGACGACGTCTATTCCCTCGGCGCGACGATCTACGACCTCCTCACCGGCCGCCCGCCTTACTACGATGAGGAACGCAAACAGAACGTCGCCCATCTGCCCGATTCGCGTTACCTCACCATGCAGGAACGCCGCCACCAGTTGCGCATCGGCGGCGAACCGATCCCCAAGCAATGGGAAGAAGCCGTCGCCAAATGCCTGGAGTATCAACCCTCGCTGCGCCCGCAAAGCATCCGCGAAGTGGCCGATCTGTTGGGCCTGATGGAGACGACCACGCGTCCGAATTATCAGACTCCTGAAGCCCCCACCGGCCTGAAAGCGCGTCCCAGCGACAAACGCGTTGCCCTCACTTGGAATCCCTCACCCGGCGCCCTCACCTATCAGATCAAGCGCGCCCCGACCGTCGGCGGACCTTACACCGTCATCGGCACCGTCAATGACGCCACCGAATTCTCCGACACCACCGTGGAGAACGGCACCGCCTATTACTACACCGTGGAGGCGGCGAACAACGTCTCCGCCAGCCCGCTCTCTGGTGAAGTCAAAGGCGAACCCCAAGCCCCTCCCGCGCCACCGGTAAACCTCCGTGCCCGCGTCACGGACCGCACCGTCTTGCTGGAATGGGACCCCGCCACCGGCGCCACGCGTTACATCATCAAGCGCGCCTCCAAGCCGGAGGAACCCTTCACCGTCATCGCCACCGTCACCACCGGCACCCGTTTCCAAGACGGCGGCGTGGAGAATGAGGTCACCTACCGTTACCTCGTGGAGTCCGTGAACTCCGTCGGGCTCAGCACTGCGGCGGAAGAGTTCCAAGTCACCCCCTGCCCCCTCCTCCGCGCTCCCCAAGACCTGACCCTCACTCCGGGCGATCGTTCCGTCTCGCTCAAATGGCGTGGAGTATCCGGTGCCGCTGCCTATCGTGTCTTGCGTTCCGAAATCTCCGGCGGTCCTTTCTACGAGCTAAAGACCTTGGATTCCTCGGAGGGAAAAACTTCCTATCAGGACAAGGAAGTCCACAACGGCAGCACCTACTACTACGTCATCGAGGCGTTCAATGCCGCCGGTGCCAGTCCGCATTCCAATGAGGCCCGTGGTGAACCGCAAGCCCCGCCCGCCCCGCCTGTCGATCTCGCCGCCGGCGTCGCCGATCGCACCGTGATCTTGGAATGGGCCGCGGCCAAAGGAGCCGTCAGCTACCAGATCAAACGCGCCGATAAATCCGGCGATCCCTTCAAGGTCATTGCCACCGTCACCAACGGCACGCGTTTTCAAGATGGCGGCGTCGAGAATGACATCACCTACCGTTACGTCGTCGTGGCGATCAGTTCCTCCGGTCTCGCCACTCCCTCCGGTGAATTGCGCGCCACACCGTGTCCTTTGCCGAAAGCTCCGCTGGGCATGGCCGCCACCGCCGGTGATGAACACATCCGCCTCTCCTGGCGCAAAGTCCCCGAAGCCGTCGCCTATCACATCCTCCGCTCCGATACCGCCGGCGGGCCTTATCAGAGCCGGGCGACGCTGGAGGAAAAAACTCATTTCGAAGACGAAAAAGTCGTCAACGGACGCGCCTACTATTACGTCATCGAATCGCTGAACGCCGCTGGCACCAGTCCGCAATCCCATGAAGTCTGGGCTGTGCCCATGCCCGTCCCGCAGATCCCCATGGGCATCCGTGTGGAAGCGCAGGAGCAACAGGTCCTCATCTCCTGGGCCGCCTCCTCCCACGCCACCGGATACAACATCCAGCGTTCCCTCACCTCGGGCGGACCTTATACCTCCGTTGGCACCGTCACCACCGGCACGAGTTATCTGGACCCGCATCTGGAGAATGGCAGCACCTATTACTACGTCCTGCTCGCGTTCAACAGTTCCGGCTACAGCGCCGCTTCGCAAGAAGTCAGCGCCTGTCCCGGCGCGGAGATCATCGAGCCGGTCATCGCCCCGCCCCCGCCACCTCCTGCCCGCCCCTTTCCTTTCCGTGCTCTGGCCACAGTTGCTTTGGTCCTTCTGCTCGCCGTCGGAGGCTGGTTCGGTTGGCAAAAATACCATCTGAAACAAGGTCTCGAAGTGACCTCCCAGCCTCGGGGCGCTCAAGTGTTTATCGATGGCAAAGCCGTCGGCACCACCCCCTTCAAGGCTCCCCTCACCCCGGAAGCTCATCTCATCCGCGTCGTGCTGGAAGACTATGATCCTTACGAAGAAAAAATCCAGGTGGCCAGTAATGACGTCGTGCAGATCTCCGCCCCCTTGAACCGCAGCAAAGGCTTCCTCGCCATCCTTCCCAAGCAACCCGGCCGCTATGATTTCAAAATCAAAAACGCCAAGGGAGAATTGAAAGAGGCCGGCACCGCCGAAGCCAAAGGCAAGCTATTCGAACTGGAAACCGGCACCTACACCGTGGAAGTGGAGAACCCGGGCTGGGACCCTCTCGTCGAGACCATGAAGGTCGAACGCGCCCGCACCAATTCCCTCGCCCCAGATTTTGAACCCGCGATCGTCACCTTCACCAGCGACCCCAAAGGTGCCGAGATCATCGTGGGCGAAAAATCCTACGGTAAAACCCCGCTCACTCAAAAACTTCCCCCCGGCAAAATCAAAGTCCGCGCCCGTTATCCCGATCTGTCGGATAAGGAAGAGACCATCACCGTGGTGCGCGATGGCAAGAACGAGCAAATATTCAAATTTGATTACGGCTCCCTCTCCATCAGCAGCACCCCCGAAAAAGCCACCGTGCTCTCCACCAGCACCGGAGAAGTACTGGGACAAACGCCCTACATCAGCAAAGCCCCCCTGCCCGAAGGCACCCTAGATCTGGTGCTCCAACTTCCCGGCTACGAACGGAAGCCTTTAGCCGTGAAGATCCAGCGCGGCCAGACCTCCACCCAAACCGTGACCATGGTCAAAGTCACCGCACCCAAAGGCACCCTGTTTGTCGATGCGACACCCGGAAACTCCACCGTGTTCCTGAACAAGGAACGTTACGGTGTCAGCGGCACGCGCATCGAAGCGATCACCCCGGGCCGTTACAAACTGCACTTGGAGCACGAAGGCTACGAACCCAGCACGCCCGTGGATATTGAGATCGCTCCCAGCCAGACCTTGACCCAGGACAAGATGATTCTCCAGCGCAGCCGAGGCATTTTGCAGCTCGCGTCTCTCGATCCCTCCGCCCGCTATCTCGTCCGCGACCTCGATGGCAAAGTCGCCGCCCAAGGCGGCGGTGCCACCAACCTCACTCTCCCCACCGGCGACTATCAAGTGACCTTGGAACGAAATTTCTGGGAACAGAAAAAGAGCGAACAAAAGAACGTCTCCCTCCAGCGCAATCTCACCGTGAAACTGGAACCCGCCGAGATCAACGCCGGCGTCGTTGAGATCACCAGCGATCCTCCCGGCACGGAAATCCTCTGGGAAAATCTCGTCCGCACCACCAATTCCAAAGCCCGCTTGGAACTCCCCGTCGGTGCCAACGTCCTCATCGCCCGGCATCCCATCCTCGGCGATAAACCGCTGGAGATAAAAACCGTCGCGGGCAAAACCGCCACCGCCGAGTTCCGTTTTGAGTATGGCTCCGCCGAGATCACCAGCCGCCCTGAAGGTGCCGATGTTCTCCTCGTAGATGCCCGCACCGGCGAGCGCAAACTGGGCACCACTCCCTATCGCATCGATATCCTGAAACCCGGCTCCGTAAGCTATCTCATCCGCAAGACCGGCTTCCGTCCCAAAACCGTCACCGGCCTCATCCAGGCCAACTCTCGTAGTTCTTTGAATCTGGAAGCCTCTCTCGATCCGATGGTTGGCAGCCTGGTGATCGCCTCCATTCCCTCCGGTGCCAAAGTTTCCTTGGGCAACCTCAGCAAATCCGCGAATGAAGCCTTCACCAATATCGCCGTAGGAACGCACACAGTGACCGTCAGTCTGACCGACTATGAACCTTGGCAGACCAACCTCACCATCCAAGATAACAAACAAACTTCCCTGAACGTCCAATTGACCCGTAGCACCGGCGGCCTGTCGATTGATAGCCAGCCTCCTGGCGCCACCTTCGTGCTCACCTCGCTCACCGATCCTGCGTTGAAATTGAACGGTGTCACCCCGCAGACGAAAACCGGCTTGCCTGTCGGCAGCTATCGTCTGGAACTCGAAAAAGGAGATTGGAAAGTCCCTGCTTCCAATCAGACCGTAGAACGTCGCAAAACCAATTCGACCCGTGCCGTCCTGCCCTTCGGTTACCTCAGCGTCGCGGCCGAACCCGCCAAAGACACCACCTTGGAGATCAACGGCACCGCTCTCGGCCCACTGCTGCCCGGCAGTCTGGAAATCGCCGTGGGCACCGTCACCGTGAAATTGAAAGCCCTCGGCTACAAACCTTTCACCACCAATCTCAACCTGGGCGCCCAGCAGAACGCGAAGGTGAACGTCCGCCTCGAACCCGCCTACGGCCCGCAACTCGGCCAGCGCTGGACCAACAGCCTCGGCCTCATTTTCGTTCCCTTGGGCCGCCACCATCTCTGCATCACCGAAACCCGCCGCATGGATTTCGAAGTCTTCGAAAAGGAATCCGGCTCCCGCGGCGGTGACACTTGGAAGACTCCCCAGTTCCCCCAAACTCCCGCTGACCCCGTGGTGAACGTCAATTACGAGGACGCCAAAGCCTTCGCCGAATGGCTGACCCAGCGGGAGAAACGTTTCAAAGACCGCTACCGTCTCGAAGAGCAATCCTACCGCCTGCCCACCGATGAGGAATGGAGCCAGGCCATATCACCACCCGAGGGCCTATTCACTTGGGGATCCGATTGGCCGCCCCCGTCCAATGCGGGAAATTTCTACGAACTGTTAAGCTACGACGGCTTCAGCTACACCGCCCCCGTCGCTTATTTCCGCCCCAATCGCCTCGGCATCTATGATCTGTCCGGCAATGTCTGGGAATGGTGTGAAGTGCCTGGCTTGGTTCCCGTCCTGCGTGGTGGCTCCTGGCTGGATTCCTCTGCCGCCATTCTTAATTCCGGCTACCGCCAGACCAGCCCGCCCAAGGAAAAACGTCGCGACACCGGCTTCCGTCTCCTCTTGGACAGCGGCAAAGCTGCTGAGCTGCAAGCCGCAAAATAGTCTTCTCTCCTTTTGCTTCGCGAAAAAACTCTACGGAACTTTGGCCAGCTCTGCCTGCTGTTCCAGATAGGCGTCCGCGCGCTGTTTCGCTTTCAAGACGGATTGCTCATTCAGATCACGCGGCCACAACCTCGGCAATTCTTCCGCCAGCTTCTTGGCCTCCGGATGCCCCAACCGCGCCGCGATCAGATACCACTTCATCGCCTCCACCAAGTCTTTGCCGCCCTGTGCCTGTCCCAACTTATACAGATGCCCCGTCTGGATTTGAGCTTCGATCACCCCTTGCTCCGCCGCCTTCCGAAACCACTCGGCTGATGCGCTGGCATCCGGTATCGCATACACCAGTCTGGCGTACTTGTATTGCGCCCGCGCGTGCCCCTGCTTGGCCGCTGCCAGATACCACTTCATGGCTGTGGTCGTGTCCGTCTTGCCGCCGAGCACCCCCGTCTCATAGCACGTCCCCAGCTTGAACTGCGCATCTGCGTGACCGCCCGTGGCTGCCTTCTCAAAATACCTCACCGCCTCGCGTTCGTTTTTCTTGACGCCTGCTTCCGTGGCATAACACACCGCCACGAGATGCGCTGCGTCCAGGTTGTTGCCCTTGTCAGCGGCTACCTTGAGAATTTTGAACGCTTCCTTGTCATCCACCGTGGTGCCGATCCCTAAAAGATACCGGCGTCCCAGTTGATACTGTGCTGTTACATCACCCTTCTTGGCACTCGCCTGCAATTCCGCCAAAGACTGCGCGCTCGCAATGGTGGACATTGTGAGTGCGAACCCGATCACCGCCCCCATGAGATGGCGGCCAGACCGGCAGGAGTCCGTGTCAACCCTCAGCATGACGTGTCCCACCTTAGGACAAATCACCCCTCTTCAAAAGGAAAATCTGGAACCTCGCCCAACGCTGGCCCTCACATAAAATCTATCGCAAGCCAACAACCAACAAACTGTCACAAGCACTGGAAATGTTGACTCCTTCTCCCCCCAGGGAGAAGGCCGGGATGAGGGGGAAGGCGACCTCCTCAAGCAAATTTCGCCATCCAAATCGCTCAGATTTCTTACGGCTCCACCGCCCCTAACGCTTCTGTCCGCAAGCGGCTGATATTCTCCAACGCCACCTCTCTCAAAGCCCCTTCCGGAAACCGGTTCACCCACGCCAGCGCACTCTCCGGCTCCTTTTGCACCCAGCGCTGCACGATGCCCACCAGCGCATCATCCAAGGGCCTCCCGGCTGGCAGTGACTTTATCGCCATCTCCGCCGCCGCGACCGGGTCCGTATCGCTCCAGGCTGAAATCACCGCCACCATCGTCCGGTCTTTCACTTCCCCTTCCCCCATTCCCTTTGCCCATGCCGCCGCCTCCGCCGGAGCCTTGGTCGTCCACTCGGCAGCGGCGTGCTCGATCAAACCGTCCCTTTCCGCACCCGACGGCAATTTCGCCGCCAAACGTAACGCCTCCACCGGCATCGTCCGAGTCGATTCATTGGCTATTTGCAGCACTGCGCCATTGCGCTCGCTTTCCGGCAACCCTTCCGCCCAATGAATGGCCTCCATCACACTCGTTCCCATCCAGGCCAGTGCCACTTGATTAACCGCCTCTTCGCGTAAATTCTTGGCCATCGTTGATTCCTTCAGCCACGCCGCCGCTGTCGCTGGGTCTTTTTCCGCCCACTGGCGCAACAGGCCCAATCCAGCTTCCTTGGCTGTTTCATCCGCGTCTTCCGCCAGCATCCAGGCCAAGGCCCCTCGCGGATCAGCATCACCCGCCGTTAATGCCTTCAATCCGCTTGCCCGCAATTCCGGATCAACCTCCGCCCGTATCTTCGCCAGCGCCGTCTCCCATTGGCTCCGCTCGCTGTCATAAGGTGCGACCGGCCCTCTTCTCGTCCCGTATGACCGGTATTTGGTGGCCACCACTTGCTTTCCCATCACTTCCGGAGCGGTCCCGGCACGCGGCTCCGTCTTATCCCAACTCGCATAAAAGCAAAGCCCGCCGACTGCTACGGCGATCACGCCACCCACCATTATCCTTTGACCGGTATTTTGCATCAGCAAGTTCTTAACTTTTCATGACTACCCTCTGTTTCCGTAGAACGGTGCTGGTCACCGGCGCGCAGCTCATCTTGCGCCACCGGGACCAGCACCATGAAACGCCGTCCAGATCTATCGACCTGAATGGCGTTTACGGCGTCGGCGTCACGTTGTCGAAGATGGCCGTGCCTAGCGTCGTATCGTTATGGCTGGTTACCGCCAGCCCGATATAAACGCTCGTCGCCATCGTGATGTTGGTCGAGCCAACCGTCGTCCAGCTTGAGCCGTTGGATGACTGTGAGGCCGTGAAGGTATTTCCCACCCGCTGCACGCGCACCCAGCGCGGCGCGGTGATTCCTGCCGTGGTGGTCGAGTCACTAGCCGCACCCGCGGTGACGCGCCGTTGGAATGACGCGCCCGATGCGGGCGTCACCACGCTGGAGGCATGTCGTGAATTGGCCGCCAGGGATTCCCGGATCATCACGCCCGCCTTGGCCCACACATCCGTATTCTCCTGTGCGGCCACGCGTGCCGTGATCGTGCAATCCCCGCTCGCGCTCTGATACACAAAGCGGAACTCATCCGCCGTGCCCCAGATGTCCGCACCGGAAGCGCTCACGCTGAATGCTCCCGCCGTGTGACTGGAAACACCGGCCACACCCACGGCACCGATATCCGTCGAGAGCCACGGCGAAGGGAAGTACCACGAACTCGGCACCACCTTTACGTTGTCGAGGAACACCGTGTTATCGCCGCCGTTCAGATCCGTGCCGAAGATGCCCAGCGTATTGTTTGCTGTTGTCGCCGTGAAGCCCGCCCAGTAGCTCACGTAGTTCGTCGCGGAAAGCGGCGGTGCAAAGGCGGCGATGGAGCTGCCATTGATCCGCACATCCCAAGTCTGCCCCAGCGTGCCGAATTTCCGCTGCGCCGCCGAATGGACCACCGTGTAAGCGGTGTTCGGTATGAAGCCGCTCAACGCTTGCGACACACTGCTCGTCCGCTGCAGGAACGCTATCTGCGTGCCCTGCGGTGCATTCGGATTGCCCGAAGTGAACGCAGTATTGTTGGAGCTGATGCCGGAATTTCCCGTGAACGCCCAAGACGCCCCCGCGGGATTATAAACAAACGAAGCCGTCGCTGGCGTTTCGAAACCGAAGTTCGGCACCGAAATGGCGCTGCTATCCGTCGTGGCCACCGCCTCGTTGGAATAGGCGGAGTTGTTGGAGCCATTGTTCGCCCGCACGCGATAATAATACGTCGCCGCCGCGCTCAACCCCGTATTCGGATAAGTCTCCACGCCCGCTCCCACCGTGGCGATCTGCGACCATGAACCCGTTGCTCCCGTCTTGCGCTCGATCTTGAATCCGGTCTCGTTACTGGAATTGTCGTTCCACGCCAGATTGATTTGCGTAGCGGAAGCCGGCGTCGCCGTCAGCCCGCTCGGTGCCGCCGGCACTGCAGGTTGGACGAAGCTGACCGCGGTGAAACTGAACGCCGAGAAATCCGTCTTTGTGATGTTGTAGTACGGCGAATACATCCGCGCAGACATCGTGCCCGCCGTGGTGTCGATCTCCAGCAGGCGGAGATAGCCACCACCCAAATCGGTGGTCTGATAATCATTCAGGATCTGATAAATGCGGTTGCCATTCACACCCGCATCATTGCGCCAGGCCGAACTGTCCACATGCCCGCTGAACATCAGCCGCACATTGGGATACTGACTGATCAACTGGTTATAGATCGACTGGCCGGTGAGATCGCCATACCCCGCGTTGCCTTGATTGATCGTGCCGTTTCCATTGAGGTGATAATGCGTCAGGAAGATGATGTTGTGATTGGGATGCGCCGCGACCACCGTTTTGGCCCAATCTACCGGGCCTTGGCGGGCGCAGAATTCCAACGTGATCACCATCCAGTCCAAGCCGCCCTTCTGGAACGTATAGTAGGCATTGTCGCTCTTGCCCGCTTCGTACCGGCCTTGCTGGGCCGTAAACCGGCTCACCGGGAAGTAGTTGTTGAAGGTGGTAGTGATGCGCACATTCGCATGCGTATCGCCTGGTGCCGCACTGCCACCCACACCAACTGCCGCCGTATCATGATTTCCCAACGCGATCGCATACGGAATGCCCGCATTGTCCAGCGTCCGGAAGCCATTGCTGGCCA
>CALRJY020000023.1:0-100290 GCA_943367715.1 Chitinophaga pinensis
AGAGGCGAGGGATGAGGGGCCTATCTCTCCCCAGGGTCTCGTTCAAAAAGCACCTGCGGGCCGGGTCGGGCTTCCCTCTCCCTCTGCCTCAAATGTTCCCTTGCTCCACCCTCATTAATTACCACCTCTCCAACATGCAAGGGCCGGGGTGAGGAGTGAGAATTCACTGCGACAATCAAACCGCCCACGCCTCCGAAGAACCCTCGGCACAAACCTCTTCCCTCCAAAACGACACGCCAATCCCTCACTCTCTTTTTCCAAATGGGATTTCTCCGGACAACCGTCCGCTGCCACCGAAACTGACTTTGCCGCCTCCTTGGCCATGCAAAGAAATAATCCTCCTCCCGGTCAATTTCGTCAAAGAATTTTCGCTCCTACGATACGATTCCCGCCAACTTCCTGATTCCTAATAAATTACAAAAACAAAAATCCACGTAACTCGACATTGTTCTCCCGCTTTTTTGACAAAAAAACTGGCGGAAGATTTCTCCTCCGCCAGTTTTCACGTTCTAAATACTTTTAGAAATTGATCGGCACATTCACATCCACCTGCGTCTCGCCGTTTGAAACCGCGCGTGCACCCTCGTTCGCTCCCACCGTGCGCACGAACGTGTTCACGATCAGCTCCAGATAGCGTGTCAGATGACGATACGGCGTATACGGCACATACACAATGTCCTGGGATTCCAGCACCACATCCGGCGCCTTCCCCTTCACGATGTCCCAGTAGTTCACGATCGCGATCTTCGGCTCCGTCAACGAACCCCGCACGATCGCCACATGCGACAGATACGCATTCTTGATCGTTCCTCCCGCGCTGGATATGGCTGAGATCAACGTCACTTCTTCGCCAAAGCTCACCGCCCGTGGTTGAGTCACCGCGCCCAGCACATGGATATCACGCGACATCGCGCCCGGCAGGAAGACAAAGTCATCCGGTTGCAGGTAGATGTTCTGGCTCATGTCCCCTTCCTTCAGCAATCGATGGAAATTCACCGGCAGCATCTTGCCATCGCGGATGACGAAACTGCGTTTCAGATCCGCCGACTCCTGCCGGCTGCTCCCCGTTCCCGCTCCCCCGCCCACGCCAGCCGCGAGCGAAGCCAGTGGACTCGGCACCGAAGGGCCGCCCGCCCGGGAAAGCGCCTCCAGCAAGGTCACCGGCGTGGCCAGCGAATAGATCCCTGCCCCGTTCACCCGTCCCATCATCCAGAAACGTTTGCTCTCCACCGCGCGCAAGGTCAGTGACACCTGCGGCTGCTCACGGAAGTATTCCTTCAACTGCGCTTCCAGACGTTCTTTCGCCTCTGGCAGCGTCAGGCCCCACACGTCCAGGCCGGGCAGCAGATAGTAATAGATTTTCCCATCCGGCCCCACCAGCGCCGTGCTCTTGGTCGTCAGATCGCCCGGTATCTGGATGTCCAGTTTGTCCCCCGGTCCGAGGGTGAAGACATTAGTCGGCGTCACCAGCCAGCGCGGCTCCAGCGTGTTCGTGATCGTGACCAGGTCCAAGTCCCGCGTAGGCGGGGCATTGGTGTCTGACGATGGGCGGGCTTCAAACTGCGGCCCCGTGGTGCTCTTGCAACCGGCCAGCAGCAACGCCCCCAGTGCGACCGTTATCAATACCTTGTGATTCATATTAACTCCCTGCTTATTTGATGATTGAACCGATGTTGCCGCCCGTCCACGTGATCACTGCCGCCTGCACGAAAGAAGTGGCCAGCACGTCCAGCAGCTCTTCTGCTTTCGCCCACGGACGGCTGCTGATGTAAACGATGTCTTTGGGTTGCAGCTTGAAATCCGGCGTCTTCGCCGCCAGCACGTCTTTCACATCCACCACAAATGTTTCCGGCCGGTTCAACGAGCCGCGCACCACCAGCACCTTGCCGCGCCACGCTTTTTCCGTGAATCCGCCCCGTTGCGCGATCGCGCCCACCGTGGACGAAGTCCCCGTTGAGAAACTGACACTGCCCGGGAACTTCACCTCGCCCAGCACATAGACTTCGCGCACATCGGAGGCCGGGAAGTACAGATAATCATTCGGCTCCAGCGCAATGTTCTGGGAAAGATCACCCTCCAGGAAGAGCTTCTCGAAATCCACCGGCACCCGCTGGCCCTGCCGGGCGATGAAACTGTGGGAAAGATCCGCCAGGTCCACCAGGTTACGGTCTGACATTCCCGTCTCAAAACCCCGCGCCCGCGCGATTGCCTCGATCACCGTCACCGGCCGGTCCATCGTGAACGCACCCTTTTGTGAGACACGGCCCAGGATGAAATATTTTTTGCTCTGATAGAGAGCCGGCGTGATGATGACTCGCGGCGAACGGCGGAACTTGCCTAGTTCTTCGTCAAATTTCTGGCGCAACTCGTCGATCGTCAGCCCTGCCGCCATCACGTTTTGCGCTTCCAGGAAACTGATCCTTCCATCCGGCCCCACGAACACATCTTCCACCAGCAGATCAGGCTCGCCAAAGAGCGAGAAATGCAGCACATCACCCGCGCCCAAGGTGAGCCGTTGCTGCCACCCGGCCCGCTTCACATTGCTCTGCACTGAGAATGACCCCGCATTTGTTGTGGCCACCGGCAGATCCGCCGCTGGAACCACTTCCGGTTTTCCCGCCTGTATCTGCACCGCCGCTTGCGCCGAACCCGTCGTCGGAGCCGGCTCCGCTAATGTAGTGGCAGCGACCGTGGTCGGCGGTAGAGCGGTTCCTTTGTCCCAATTGATCGTCCGGTCAAAAGTAGCCGTCCCCAGCAGATACTTGCTGATGGGATAGAGGAGCTGGATCTTGATGCGATCCGTGGTCAGCGGCTCCTCTTTGAGATAGCGGACTTTGATGCTCACCGACCCTTGGCCGATCGGCACTTCAGTATCCTCAGCACGAAACGTATCCTCAGATATTTTCCCCTTCTGTTTCTCTAGTGTCGTCACCAGCCGGATTGGCGGCCTGCCCCGCCCATCGTAGTCATAGTCCATGGTCAACGTGACCTCGGCTCCGCTGTTGGTGGTCACCTGCAAGTTCCACACTTTACATCCCCCGATGCTGTGCTGCTCCTTCGCCACCGCGGGCCCAGCCTTGGTTTTGGCATCCTTGTCTGCCGCCGCCCAAAGCGTCGTTGAAGTGAGTGACACGCCCAAGGCCAGCACTGATACGCAGAAGGCCTTTCGCCCGAAGTGAATGATATTTTCCATACAGATCCTTTTTAAGCCGCCGCTGTTTCCGTCCACCGTGAGAAGCTGGGCCGGGCCGAAGCCGTGGCCGTGTCATCTTTCAACACCGCACCCACGATGTTGCAGCACGCATTGTTCAGCGTTTCAATCTGGCTGCGAGTTTCGGCTGCAGTCGCTTTGCCGCTTTCCGTCAGCCAGATGAGGTTGGGCAGATTCTCCGCGAGCAGCACCGCTTCCGGGGATGAGGCCGGTGGCAGTTCCACCAGGATCACCACGTTGTCGATCTGCTGCCATTGGTCCAGCGCGGCCTTCCACTGCTTGCGCCGGTCCAGGTTCCATACCCAGCCAGGCAGCGGGATATGCACCATCGGCTGGGCATCCACGCCCGTAAGCCGTTGCGAGATCTCCATCGGGCTCTCCAAAACATTCGACGGCGCCAGCAGGGCCGTCTCCGAACTCTCCAACGTTTCCGTCAGCGCCTTATGGGAATCCTCGGCGGAAGGCAGCTTCGCATGCGCTTCCGTGCCGTCCGGAGATTTCTTTGTCGTGATCGTTAGCACCCGGAACCCGCACTGGCTCGCCGCCTGCGCCAGCAAGTTCATCCACACCGAACGCTCCTCTGCTGAACTGGAGGCTGTGATTCCGCACACCAACCCCTCATTCGGCGAGGTGCCGATCCGGTTCTGCAGCATCGTCCACGTGCGGAACGCCCAGTCCCGCCGCTCCAGCGCCGTCATCTTGTCGAGGTTGTTCAGGCGCGCCAGCACCGGCAGCTTCGTGACGCGTTTCACATCATCCGCCGTTTTGAGCCGGTCATCCATCAGTTCGCGGCCTGCCACGATGAGTGCCGTGAGGAACGCCCCCATCACTGCGGCAAAAACCGTCAGAAACGCGACCTTCAATTTCGGGTCATGAACTATTGCCTCACCGATGGTGGCTGGCAGCAAGATGCGGTAGTTGCCCGGTGAATTCTTCTCAAACATCTGCAACATGTTCTCCCGGCTCAGCAAGGACAACCGGGCGCTCTCCAGTGCTGTTAGTTTGGTTTTGAGGATGTCCAGATCCACCTCCGGTTCCGCCGCCGCTGTCGTAGTGGCAGCGGGCGTTTCGGTCTGCGGCTTCACGATCGGGACCGCGCTGGCCATCGTGGGTGCCTGCGCCGTTGGCGCCGCCGGTTCCATATGCTGCAATTGCTTCTCGATGGCCGCGATCTTGGACCGCTGGGCCTGCACCTGGGGATGCGCATCCGTGTAGCGCGTCAGCAGGTCAAAGAGTTCATCCCTCGCCGTGTCCAGCTTGCCCACGAGCTGGATGGTCCGTGCGGGAGTCGCGGGCGGCATGACTACGATGCCGCTCGCATTAGGGAACTTGCTCTGTGCTGCCGCCGTCGCCGCCGCGGTGGATTTGGAAACCGACCACCACTGGCGGTTCAACACTTGGATCTCCTGGTTGATCTGGCTCAACTGATTCTGCAGAAAACGGCTGATCTCCTTGGCCGACTCACCCTGCATCTCTTGGGTATAAGCCACGGACTCGGTCGCATAAAGGTTCGCCCCATGGACGGCATCTTCCGCCGTCTTGGCGGAAACCGCCACCGTCAGTATCTCACTGTTCCTTTCCGGCATGATCCGCAAGTTTTGGGCGAGGTCTTCCGCGCTCGTCTCATTCAGTTTGCCGCTCACCCGCTGGATCAGCTCTGGTGCCCGCAACATCCCCGCAAAGGTCTGCGCCGAAACCTGCCGGTCACCCAGCACGTTGACCGTGTTCTGCGACTCAACCCGGACCAGTTGCGCCACCGCCGTGTAATTCTTGTCCCACAGCTTGAGTCCCACGAAGAGACCCAGTGCGGAGACTGCCAGTCCGCCGACCAGTATCCAGCGCCACTGCCTGCCCACCATTCCCGCCAGCGAAAGAAAATCAAAGACCGGCGCGCCTGCTGGTGCCGCCTCCCCGGACGAGCCGAAACCATCCCTGGCTGGCCGGTCATAGTCCTCCTGCGGTTCCCGGCGCGAACTCTCTTTCCGCCGTGCGTAAACCACATCTTCGTGTGTATCCATTTTCTTCATAGGGCAGTTTTGAAATTGTTTAACTTTGATTGTCCGCCTGCTTCAGCCTCGATTGTCATCGTGCAATTTATGGGAGAAGATTAGACCCGTTATCCCGAACGGCTAAGTAGGTGAATACCGTAAAGAGGAAGCCCGCCAACCCCACCCCGCTAGGACCCAAGGCTGTTATGCGCCGCATAATGGATCAGCTCGGAGTTCGTCTTCATGGACATTTTCTCCAGAATGCGCGTCCGGTAGGTGCTTACCGTCTTGGCGCTCAAGGAAAGCTCGTTCGCGATGTCCCGCACCGTTTTGCCCGCCCCGATCATGCGAAAGACCTGGAATTCTCGGTCCGAGAGAAACTCATGCGGCTGCTTTTGGGCGTCGATGTCCAGATACATCACCATTTTCTCTGCCAGCGCCGAACTGACATAACGTCCGCCACCCAATACCTTTTTGATCGCTCCCACCAGTTCATCCGGGGCGCTCTCCTTGGTCATGTAACCCGCAGCACCCGAGCGTATCACGCGCACCGCGAACTGGTCTTCTGGATGCATGCTCAGCACAAGCACCGGCAACTTGGGCTTGGATTTCTTGATGTCTTTTAACACTTCCAGCCCGCTCCGTCCCGGCATGCTGATATCCAGCACCACGGCGTCCCACTCTTCCTTCCAGATCTTGTCCAGGGCCGTCTGCGCGTTTCCCGCCTCGCCAAAAACCGCCGTCCTGAACGAATCGTTCAGGATTTGCTTCAGGCCCTGTCTGACCACCGCATGATCATCCACTATGAGTATGCGCATAACTGCGATGCCTCCTGGATGTGGGGCCGTGTGATAGCGGTATCCGGACAGTCACCGTCGTCCCCTTCCCGGTCACCCCGTGATAATTTATGTCTCCGCCCAACAATGCCGCCCTCTCCCGCATGCCCACCAAACCGATCGACCGCGTATTGGTGATCTCGCGCAGCGAGATGCCGCGTCCGTTATCTTTCACCACCAATGTCAGGCACCCATCCTCCTCCGTCAGCGTAGCATCCACATAAGTGGCGCCCGCATGCCGGATGATATTCGTCAGAATCTCCTGAAAAATGCGGAAAATTGTCGTGTTGATGTCCTGGTCAAAGGTCGTTTCCTCCGCCGTTGATGACACCGCGCAGTGAATCCCCGTACGTTCCTGAAACTCGCTCGCCTGCCATTCCAGCGCCGGCACCAGCCCTAGGTCATCCAGTACGCCTGGCCGCAGTTCGGTGGAAATCCTTCGTATCGTATGGATCGTCGTGTCGATATGCGCGGACATCTTGCGCATCTTCTCATGCAGTTCCTTGGCCCCCTTCGGCAGCCGGTTCCCGATCCAGGCGACGTCCATCTTCAAACTCGTCATCGCCTGCCCCAGTTCATCATGCACTTCCCGCGCGATCCGCGTCCGCTCTTCCTCCCGCACAAACTGCAGATATGTGGATAACGCCCGCAATTGCTCGTGCGATTCCTGCAAACGCGCCTCCGCCTGCTTCCGCTCCGCGCGATCTTGCGCTTCCCGCATGGCCCGTTTCACGGCCGGCGTCAGGCGTGTAAGCCGCGTTTTCAAAACATAATCCGTCGCCCCTTTCTTCAAGGACTCGATCGCAACCTCCTCACCCATGGTCCCCGTCACGAACACGAACGGCACATCGGGACAGAATTTCCGTGTCAATTCCAACGCCGCGAGGCCATTGAAGGACGGCAGCGCATAATCGGAAAGGATCAGGTCCGGCGGGAATTTCTCCAGTTCCCGAATGAAGTCCTCCCGCGCCTCCACCCGATGCCATGAGAAAGCCCCCAAACCGCTGTCACGCAGTGCGAATTTGATCAATTCCGCATCAGCGGCATCATCTTCCACGAGCAGCACCCGGATTTCTTTCTTCACAATAGTAACTACTAGAGCCTATCGGGCGGCTTTGCAGTAGGGTATCAACCTTAAATGCGACCAAGATTGTCGGTAGCAAGCGGTTAGGAAAAATGAGCCGTAACCGCTTGGCGGGCAAAATATTCCGCCCTTGAGAGCACCGCGGTCGAACCTTGCATCAGGTAAATTCATTTCGCCGCTCCTTTATAACGCGCTACCCCGCTCTGCTCCGGTTTCGTCATCGTCATCCGTTATGATAGCTGGCCCTTCCGTGAGGTTTGCTGGATGTCCGGATAGCTTCGGCAAGGAGAAGTAAAAGGTGGCCCCTTTGCCCGTCTTGCCTTTCGCCCAGGTCCGCCCTCCGTGACGGCTGATGATCCGACGCACATTCGCCAGCCCGATGCCCGTGCCCTCAAACTCCGCAGCCCGGTGCAGGCGTTGGAACACGCCGAACAGCTTGTCCGCGTACTTCATGTCAAACCCCACCCCGTTGTCCTGGATGCAGATCACATGTTCCCGTTCCGTTTCCACACTGGCGATCTTCACCCGGGCGTCAGGACGGTTCCGCGTATATTTAAGCGCATTCGCTATCAGGTTGATCAGCGCCTGTCTTAAGAGGGAAAGATCACCTTGCACCTCCGGCAGATTGCCGATGTCCCATTCCACTTTTCTCCCGCCCAAATCGTGTCGCAGAGTGTCGCGCACTTCCTCCACCAAGTGGTTCAGATCCACCGGCACCTTGCGCAATTGCGCGCGGTTCATCTGCGAGAAAGCCAGCAGATCATCGATCAGCTTGCCCATGCGGTTCGCGGCCGTGGTGATCATCTTGATCAGCTCGGTGTCGTCCTCATCCAGCTTGTCCGCCATCCTGTTCTGCAACATATCCACGAATCCGCTGATATGCCGGAGCGGCGCTCGCAAATCATGGGACACCGAGTAGCTGAACGCTTCGAGTTCCTTGTTCGCCGCTTCCAGTTCCGCCGTGCGCTGGGTCACCCGTTCTTCCAGAATGGAATTGAGCCGCCAGATTTCCATCTCGGCTTCCCGGCGCTTCGTGATGTCCCGGATGAAGCAGGTCAACGTCAGCTCCTGGTCCGTCACCCGCGTGATCGCCATCTCCACGGGAAATTCCATCCCATCCGCCCGCTGCGCCGTCAATTCCATCGGATGCCCGATGAGGCTGCCCACCCCATGAATCAGATAATTGGTAAGCCCGTCCTGATAAACTTTGCGCAACGAGGGCGCGATCACGATCTCCTCCATGCTTCGGCCTATGGTCTCATCATGGGAATGACCGAACATTTTCTCCGCCGCCGGATTCCATTCCCGGATCAAACCATCAGCATCGATCGATATGATGGCATCCAGGGCCGTATCCAGAATCGCTTTCTTGCGTGCCTCGCTTTCATGCAAGGCTTCAAACCCCTTCCTGCGCTCCGTGATATCACGCGTCACCAGCGCGAATCCCTGCAAGTGCCCGGCCTCATCTCGCAACGCGGTGATTACCAAATTGGCCCAAAACATGCCTCCATCCTTCCGCATCCGCCATCCCTCTTCCTCGAAGCGGCCTTCGGTGGTCGCCCGCTTCAGGGCCAGCTCCGGCAGTTGCTTCTGCCGGTCGGCTTCAGTGTAGAAACAGGCGAAGCTTTGCCCCAGTATCTCACCGTTCTCATATCCCTTCAGGCTGGTGGCACCCCGGTTCCAGCTCACCACCTTTCCTTCCGTATCCAGCAGACATAGCGCATAATCCTTCACCCCTTCCACCAGCATACGGAATCGCGCTTCGCTCTCGCGCAAGGCTTGCTCGGCTTGCTTCCGTAGGGCTCGCTCCTCGGCCTCACGCACCGCTCTTCTCACGGCCAGGCCCAAGTTCGCGGTCAGCTTGCTCTTCAGTACATAATCAGTCGCTCCGCTTTTGAATGTACGGATCGCCACTTCCTCACCCAGATTGCCCGTGACAAAAATGAATGGCGTTTCCGGCAGCCGCTCCCGGGCCAGCTTCAAGGCCATGAAACTGTCGAACAACGGCAAACCGTGGTCGGACAGGATGACATCTGGCCCCCGCTTGAGCCCGCTGAGAAATTCATCCTTCGTTTCCACCCGCTGCGACTTGAAGTTAAACCCGCTCTTCTCCAACTCCATGTCGATGAGTGCGGCATCATACACAGAATCTTCCAAGACCAAGATGAAGAGTTCTTTATTCACAACAACAACGTTCGTCTAAGTGATTTGCAGTTCCATTACCCCGTTCGGACTTCCGTTTGAGCGAACTGGGCAGTCATTCTCCGAAGGCACGACTCGCGCAGCCAAAGCCGCCCGGCACCCCTCGCGCGGCACAAAACCGGTCAGCAGATGCATCCCATTGCCATCCGCATTGTGTTCGTCTTCCGTCAGCACCGTGATGCTGCGGACATTATCGCTCAGGCCAGTGCCCCGAGCTTTGAGGATGGCTTCCTTCTTCGTCCAGCAATCGAAGAACACCGCGGGTTTCACCCGCGCATTCAAGGTTCTCCACAACTCCCACTCCGCAGCAGACAACACGGTGCGAGCCATGTCTTCCATATCACCGACGGGTCGTATCTGTTCGATATCCACGCCCACTTCCCACTCACTGGCCACGGCATACAGGGCAAACTGCCCTGAATGGCTGACGTTGAATCGCAACGCCGCCGCCGCGTCACTGTCCCGCATCTCTGGCTTGCCATTGGGCCCATAGCGGAAAGATATCTCTCCCGCATTCTGCCCGGTATATTGGCCCAGCATCTCTCTTAACACACCCCGGCACGCCAAAAATCGTTGCCAATCCAACCGCTGCCGAAAACGGCTCGCCCGGGCGATCTCGGCCTCAGACAGGCCATTGAGATCAGCGATGCGCACCGCATCTAGGTCCAGGCACCAGACGTGGATCTCCTCCGGCGGAAGTATCCAGCCCTCGTCCGAAAGACGCCGCAGACACGCGCGGTCTGCCAGCGTTTCCCAGCGCTCAGGCGAAGCTCCGGCTCTCGAGGGCATCTTCACCCGCCAGAACTGGCTGATCAAATTGAGGTTCATACACTAGTTTACCATAGTCCAGCTTGAGCAGACGGTCTGCTAGGTGGAAATATTTGTCGTCATGCGTGATCACCAGCAGCGTTTTGCCCCGGGCCTTGAGCTCAGGTAGCAATTGCTCGTAGAAGACCTGCTTGAATAGCGGATCCTGGTCCGAAGCCCATTCATCAAAGAGATAAAACGGACGGTCTTCCAGATACGCCGTCAGCAAGGCGAGGCGTTTCCGCTGCCCTTGGGAAAGAGCCGTGGTGGAGAGCGTACCATCCTTTACCTTCACCTTGTGGGAAAGATGCAGATGCTCCAGATAGTAGCTTGCTTGTTTGTCCAGATCGGTCCCTTCAATGCCTAACAGCCTTTCAAAGACATAGAAATCTGAGAACACCGCCGAGAACATCTGCCGGTAATCATCCCGGTTCTGATCAGTTACCCGCTTGCCATTTAGCAGGATGTGACCGCTCTCCGGCGGGTAAAGCCCCGTGATCAATTTCGCGAGGCTGGATTTGCCGCTGCCATTTCCGCCGACCAGATACACGATCTCTCCCGGTTGAAACTTCAGGTTGATCGGTCCCAAGATAAACTTCTCGTCCTCTTTCTCGCGGTGATAAGAATGGCAGATATCTACCAGTTCCAGGCTATGAAACGGTTCCATCACCGGCCTGATGGCCGGCAGCTCTGAAACATTGCCTTCGGCCACCAACGAAGCACCCATCTCCTCGATCTTCTTGAAAGAGATATTGCCCCGGCTAAATGCCGAAATGCTTCCCAACACACCCGCCAGAGGTCCCATGAGATAGAGCGTGGTCACCACGTAACCGGTGAGCGTGGCCGGCGTCATTGCTTCCATCTTCGGCAAGGCGAACAGGATGACGCCCACCAGCAGGAAGAAAAGCACCTGCGTCCACGTGTGGGCAATGATGAAGCGGATCTCCGCCGCTACGTTGTTTTGCGAGAACTTTTCCGTGATGGTCTGGATGTCGTCCGTGAACTCACCCCGCCGTTCGCGATGCAGTTTCAATTCCTTGATGCCTTCGGTCAAACCGCGGAAACAGCCAAAGAGCTTGTCCTCCCCTTCTCGTGCTTGGGACAGATGGCTGAAGCCGCTTACGATCAGCAACCGGTAGGCCACCACGCCCAGCATGATGAAGATCGACATGCTCACGGCTACTTTCCACGAAAGCCAGCTCAGGTAAACCGCACCACCCACCAGAATGGCCACATTCACCGCGAACGTCGGAATGATCAGCAACGCCTGGGTGACCTGCGAAATGTCTTCGCTCAAAGTCACCATGATCCGCCCCGCTCCGATCTCCTCCAGCTTGCGCAAGGGCACCCCTAGAATTTGACGCACCAGGTTCCGGCGCAAGTTGGCGATGGTGTGCTGGGAGAATCGTGCCAGGGTGACTTGCGCGATGAACGACGAGGCCAGCTTCCCAAAGGCCAGGCCGATGAAGCCGAACATCAGCGCCTGGGTCAGCCCCGCGTCATGATGGGTCAGCACGTAATTGATCAAGGCGATCAGCGCCGCATTGCACACGCCGCCGATGATGGCGGCACAAAAGGTGAAAACCATCAGCTTCCGCCCGGTCCCTAGCAAGTAACGAATCATGTTCATCTTGTTTCCCTATAATTCTGGTTCACGCCTTCTGCAGGCAGATTCTGATTTCATTGGCGGTCGCCTTGACGTAAGGCTCCGCGAGGATGCTTTCATGTGCGCCTGCCACGTAACGGATCGTGGTTCCGTTATCCGCCAGCGAGTTCCAGCCGTAACTGTCATCAAAGGAGCACCACAGCGAATGGCCGCGCGTGCGGAACAACGTGATGTGCCCCCGGTACGGCTTCGGGTGATGGCTCATCAGCGCATTGATATGAGTTTTCCAAAGCTCACGGCGCTCGACGGGTTGGGCGGAAAGATCGACATATTCCTCCACATCGATCGCCTGCTCCTTCCGCCCTAAAAAGCGACCCAGCCGTTTGATCCGCTTGACCACGCCCTTCGCTTTCCACCAGAGCAGATTCCGCTGGTCCTTGCTTTCCAGTTGGAGGAAATACCCCGTCCAATAGCCCAGATTGAGCACGAACTTGGAACCGGTGGTGAAATCGACCTTGGCCCGGTCGTATGAGGAATTGGGCGGCACGCAATTGATTAGAGCGAGCAAGGCCACCTTCTCGCCCTGCTCTTCCAGCAAGCGGGCCATCTCGTAGGCCACATTGCCCCCGAAGCAATAACCGCCCAGCCGATACGGGCCTTGCGGCTGGTAGGCACGCAACTCCGCCACGTAACACGCCGCCATTTCCTCGATCGTCTTGAATTCCTGTTGACCATTCATCCCTTGGGAACTGAACGCGATGATCGGCTGTTCCGTGCCCAAGTAATGGGAGAGATTGGTGTAACCCCAGAACATGCCGCCACCTGCCCCGTGCACGAGACACAGCGGCGGATTTGTGCCTTTGCCTTGGATCTCCACGACGTGTTGCGCGCTGCTCCTAGGTTGCAGGCTCTGCAAATGCTCCGCGAGCTGTTCCACGGTGGGCCGAAGGAATATCTCTGCCACGGGCAGACGCGTTCCAAAAGCCTTCTCCAGCTGTGTCACCAGTTTTACCGCCAGCAACGAATGCCCGCCCATTTCAAAGAAGTTGTCTTGGACGCCCACGGGATGTATGCCCAGCACGTCCTCCCAAACCTTGACCATCTGCCGTTCCGTGTTGTTTCTCGGTTCCAGCAATCCCTTGAGCATACCCGCAGCATCTTCGTGGACAGTGAGGGGCGGCAAAAGTTTCCAGTCCACCTTGCCATTGGCATTCAGGGGAAATTCCGCGAGCCGGTTGAAAATGGCCGGCACCATGTAGTCTGGCAGGCTGTGCCGCAGGAAGGCCCGTAATTCCTGGACCGCCAAATCCCCTCCGTCCGTACTCGTGTAATAGACCCCCAGTTCCTTTTCCCGTCGGTCATTTGTCGTAACGACTACGAGACAATTGCCGACTTTCGGATGCTGCTTGAGTGCATTCTCGATCTCACCTGGCTCGATGCGAAAGCCCCGGATCTTCGTCTGGGAATCGAACCGTCCGAGGAACTCCAGTTCACCATTCTCCAGCCAGCGAACTTTATCGCCGGTGCGATACATCCGCTTGACCGGACCGGAGGCAACCGCTTGCCGCACAAATTTCTGTTCCGTCAATTCCGGAGCCGCCAGATAATCTAGGGCCAATCCATCGCCTGCGGCAAACAGCTCGCCCGCGACACCGATCGGCACCAGATTACGGTGTTCGTCCAGCACATAGACCTCGGTGTTGGCGATCGGTCGTCCGATCGGGATCGTCTTCCGCTTCAACGAATCATTCGTGATCCGATGGCAGCAGGTGAACGTCGTGTTTTCCGTAGGCCCGTAGCCATTGATGACCTCACATTGCTCAAACGCCTGTCTGACATGCGCTGGAGAAAGCACATCTCCACCGGCAAGCACGCGCCGCAATCCTTTGAAACAGGCGGTATCATGTTCGACTAATTGGTGAAAGAGTCCGGCCGTCAGCCATAAGGTAGTGATGCCCTGTTGCCGGATGAACCCCGCCAGTTCATCCATGCTCGGCAGATGCGGTGGGAAGATGACCAATTTGCCCCCGTTGAGCAGCGGCCCCCAGATCTCCAGCGTGGAAGCATCGAACGCGATGGGTGCCATCTGGAGAAACACTTCATCCTCTTGGAACGGCGCATAATCCGTGTTCTTCACCAGCCGAACGACACCGCGATGCGGCACGCGCACCCCTTTCGGACGTCCGGTGGAACCTGAAGTAAAACTCACATACGCAGCATCCTCCGGGGTAAGACCTAGGGCGGGATTGGCCTTGTTTCCGTTGAATATACTGGTGTTCGGCTCGTCCAGAAAAACGTTCTTAGAAACGACCGCCGAGGCACCTGCCGTTGCCGCGGCGAGTTCCTTCAGCTTGGCGGAGAACTTGGTCTGCGACAGGATCACCGGCGGTTGCAAGTCCTGCAACATGCCCTGCAAACGTTCCGTGGGCGTTGAGGGTTCCAAGGAAACGTAAGCCGCGCCCGCCTTGATGATGGCCAGCACCGCGATCATTGTTTCCAACGAACGCTCCGCAAAAATCACCACCATGTCCCCCCGCTTGGTTCCCTGACTAAGAAGATGGTGAGCGAGAGAATTGGCCCGTTCATTCAAGGCCTGATACGTCAACGTCTGCCTGCCCAAGGACAAAGCCACCTTGCCCGCATTTCGGACTGCTTGTTCCTCGAACAGGTCGGCGAGTGATCTTCCCGACGGATAATGTGTTTTCTTGCCGCTCCATTCCTTAAGCAACAAGTCGCGTTCTTCGCGAGAAAGCAGGGAGACTTCTTCGATCCGTTGCTCCGGGTCCGCCAGCACCGCTTCCAGCAGGACCTGAAAATTTCCCAGCAAACGGTTCATCGAAGCCGCAGAAAACAGATCCACATTATACTCCGCATGCAAGGTGAGTTCCCCCGCGGCTTCCTGCACCGTCAGGATCATGTCGAACTTCGAGGTTCCGGTATCCAGCGGCAACGAGGAGATGGACAACCCCTCCAGCTTCAGGTGCTGCGTCTCTTCGCTGTTGAGTGCGAACAGGAGCTGGACCAAAGGAGAATAGGCCGGGCTGCGCACGGGCTGCAGCTCTTCCACCAGTTTATCAAAGGGAAACTCTTGGTGCGTGTAACTTTCCAACGTCACTCCCCGCACGCGGCCCAACGCCTCAGAGAACGAAGGGTTTCCACTCATGTCAGTCCGCAATACCAGCGTGTTCACAAAGAAACCGATGAGCCCCTCAGTCTCAAACTGCGTGCGGCCGGCGATCGGTGAACCGACCACCAGGCTGGTCTGCTGCGTATAACGAAAAACCAGCACCTTGAACGCCGCCAGCATCAGCATGAACAACGTGACGTTCTTCTGCTTACACAGCGCGCGCGCATCCTTGGCCAGTGCCGACGGAAGCGCCCGGGCGACCCAGGCTCCACGAAAAGATTGCTTGGCTGGACGGCTGTTTTCCGCCGGCAATTCCAGCAGCGGTGGGGCTTCACTAAGCTGCCGCTCCCAGTATTGCCAGTGCTTGGCCATCGTCTCTCCGCCCACTTCCTGGCGCTGCCACAACGCATAATCCACGTAATTCAACGGCAACTCCGCCAGCACCGGTTCTCGTCCCTGCTTGACCGCGCCATACAAGGCCGCGAATTCGCGGAAGAAAACCGTCAGCGACCATGAATCTGAGATGATATGATGCATCGTCACCAGCATCACATGCTCGTTCACTGCCGTGCGCACGAGCAATGTGCGCATCAGGTAACCCGCTGTGAGATCAAACGGTTTGGTCACCTCCGCCCGCAGAAGCTCCTGCAACGCGGTTTCACTCTCCGCTGCCGGCGTCGCGGTCAGATCCATGACCTTCAGTTCCGCCGCCCGTGGGGGCTGGATCATCTGGACGGCGGTCCCTTCCTCGTTGAGGAACCGCGTCCGGAGTGCTTCGTGACGTTGCACGATCACATCCAGCGCCTTTTGCACCGCCAGCACATCCAGTTCACCTTGCATCCTGATCGCCGAAGGCAGGTTGTAAAGCGGGCTGCCGGGCTCAAGATTGTCGAAAAACCAGAGTCTTTGCTGGGCAAAAGACAGAGGCGCCTTGTCCATCTGCGGTGCTCGGGGGATCCGCGGCGCTGGCGTCTTGACACCTCCGCCGCGCAGGCGTTTCTCCAGCAGCGCCCTTTTCTCGGCGGTCAGTTGCGGTTTGCCGCCCGAGATTTCATTTTCCACGCCCATCATGAGGAACTCCTCCCGTTTAACGCCATTTCCTCATCGCTCAGGGAGTTGATCTCCTCGATAAGGATCTGTTCGATTTCCAATGCCAGGGCTTCAATGGTCGGTTTCTCGAAAAACACCCGCATCGAGAGCTCCACTTGAAACGCCTCCCGGATACGGGAGATTACCTGGGTCATCAGCAGGGAGTGTCCTCCCAGTTCAAAGAAATTGTCCGTCACCCCGACGTTGCTCCGGCCCAACACTTCCGCCCAGATCCCCGCGAGCGATTCCTCCGTGGCATTTCGGGGCGCCACCACGTTCTGTTCCCCCACCAGACCGGCATCCAGTTCGGGATTCGGCAACGACTTGCGATCGATCTTCCCGCTCGGTGTCAACGGCAGCGCATCCAGGAAAACGCATGCGGCCGGGATCATGAACTCCGGCAGCTTGGCCTCCACAAACGTCCGCAATTCCCTCCACGAAGGCCGCTCTGCCTTGGCCACGATGTAAGCCACCAAGCGCTTGTCACCAGTGTCACTTTGGAACACCGTGACGACGGTTTCCGACACCTGTGGATGCTTGCCAAGCACCGCTTCGATCTCGCCCAGTTCCACCCGGTAGCCGCGGATCTTGATCTGATTGTCAGCGCGTCCGAGGAAGTCGATATTTCCATCCGGCGTCCAGCGAGCGAGGTCCCCCGTTTTATAAAGGCGATTGCCTGAATCAGGAGCAAACGGATCGGGCAGGAATTTTTGCTCCGTCTGTTCCCGGTTGTGGAGATAACCCTGAGCTAGGCATGGTCCGCCGATGTAAAGTTCACCAGCCACATTCACCGGCACCGGCTGACGGCACGCATCCAGCACAAAGAGCTGCGCATTGGCCACCGGCTTGCCGATGGGAGGCAGCGCCATCCACTCTTCCGGACGACTGGTCATCACATAGGCCGTCACCACATGACTTTCACTCGGCCCGTATTGATTGCTCAGCACCGCATGGGTGTAGCGGGCAAAAAAGTTCCTGATCTGCGGTGTGATGCGCAACTGCTCGCCAGCCGTGTTCACTTCCTGCAAGCAGGGCAGATTGACGCTCATATCTACCGCTGCTTCGGCCAGTTGCTGCAGCGCCACGAAAGGCAGGAAAAGACGTTGAATCTTGTGCTGCGCCAGAAACCGCGACAACGCCACCGGATCACGCCGCGTATCATTATCCACCAGCACCAATGTCCCCCCAGAGGCCCATGTGGAGAACATCTCCTGGAACGAAACGTCAAAGCTGAGCGAGGAATACTGCAGCGTTAACGACCCCCGCCCCATCCGGGAATTGCGGCATTGCCATTCGATCAAATTCACCAGCGCACGATGCGGCATCGCCACGCCCTTTGGCACGCCCGTCGAGCCCGAGGTATAAATCACGTAGGCCAGATTGTCTGGCCCTGCAGCCGCCCGCGTCAGCCCGGCTTCCTTGAACTCCGTCGGGAAACGATCCAGCTCGATGACCACGGAATTATGCGCCGGAAGCGAATCCGAGAGTGACGTTTGTGTGAGCAAAACCTTGATGCCCGCGTTCGCCAGCATGAGCGCGACCCGCGGCTGCGGATAAGCCGGATCCAAAGGAACGTAGGCCCCGCCCGCTTTCAACACAGCCAGCACCGCGATCATCATCTCCACTGACCGTTCGAGATAAATGCCCACCGGCACATCGGTGCGCACGCCGATGGTGTTCAGGGATACCGCCAGGCTTTCCGCCCGCGCATCCAGTTCCCGATAGCTCATGGCGCAGTCCCCATGCATCACGGCAATGGCATCGGGCGTCAAACTCGCCTGCTTGTCGAACAAAGCGGTGACGGACAACTCCGGTTCGAACTTGGCCGCCGGCCGGTTCCAGTCGGACAGCATGGTCTGCCGTTCCTCCGCTGAAAGAATCTCCAGCTCACACGCGAGTTGGTGCGGATTGTTCGCGAGATTTTCCAGCAAGACGTGATAATGCCCCAACCACCGCTGGATGGTGCTGCTGGTAAACAGTGCGGTATTATAGCGGCAATCCAGCTCCAAGGCCCCGTTCACCTCGATGATGTTAAAGCCGAGATCGAAATTCGTGAAACTATGGCGATTGGCCGCTAGTCCTGTTTCCAGCTCATTGAAGACCGGCGGATCGCCCCAGTGCTCCACATTGAACGTCACCGAAGCGAGCGGCATGCGACCCAGCACCCGCGCCACGTTCAACTTTTTGATGAGCGTTCCGAAGGTATAGTTCTGGTGCTCGTAAGCCGTCACGAAGAGCTTGTGCACCATGTTCAAATAACTGTGAAAAGTCTGCCTCAGGTCGGCCTTGACCCGTAGCGGCAGAAAATTGACGCAGTGTCCCACGATGGTATTTCCACCTTCCACGGCCCGATCAGCCACCGGGACACCGATCACCATCTCCTCCTGGTTGCTCAGGCGTTGCAGGAGCAGCACATACCCGGCCAGCAGCGTTTGATACAAAGTGCAGCCATTTTTCGCGCTCAAGCGGCGCAGCTCCTGGGTGAGCGCGGGTGGCAGCGAACGGAACTCGCGGGCTCCGCAGAAAGTCCATTCGGAAGACCGTGGATGATCAGTGGGCAGTTCGAGCACCGGCACACTGTCCGAGAATTGCTGCAACCAATAGGCTTCACTCGCCCGCACCGCTTCCTCCCCCAAACGGCGGTTTTGGCTGCGGACAAATTCGCCCAACTGCACCGCTTCACCGAGCTGCGGCTCCCGTTCCAACGTGGCGGCTGAATAAAGCTCACCCAGCTCGACCAGCAATTGGCCGAAGGAATGGCCATCACAGATGATGTGATGAAGCGTCAGCACAAAAACGTGATAATCTTTCTCCAAGCGGATCAAGGAAGCCCTGGCCAACGGACCGGCGATGAGATCAAATGGCTTGCCTGCGTCAGCAACTAGAAAAGCGTTCAACTCCTCCATGCGACGGTCCACTCCCTTGGCGATAAGGTCGAAAGACTCAAAATGCGCAGTCAACGATGAATGGATGAACTGAGATTCCCCACCGGCTTCCAAAGTCACCCGCAAGGCCTCATGGCGGTCGATCAAACTTTCCCATGCCTGTTGCAAGCGGTCCGTCTGCAGATTGCCCCGCAGATGGAGCAGGCAGCTTTCATTATAAGCACACGAGGCCGCCGGACTGATCTGGGAAGCAAACCAGATCTCACGTTGCGCTTCGGTCAGCGGGATCCGGACACTCGCTGGAGTGGCAACTGGTAACGCCTCTGGGCTGTTCGCCATTTCCTCAAGCTCGCTGGAAATGCTGAGATGAAGTTCTCCGCTCACATGCTCGGTAAGTTTTTCCAAAGTGGAAAATCTTTCCAGCAACTGCCCGAAGGCCACGCGAACCCCGAGCCTCTTCTCCATTGCCAGACTGAATTGCGTCAGGAACAGGGAATCCAAGCCCATTTCCGTGAACGTAACGTTTCCCTTGATGTCATCAGCGGAAAAACCTGACAGCTCGCACAAAATTCCGAGCAAGGCAGTTTCCACATCACTGGTCGGCTGTGAAGCGGCGCTTTCCGTTACCTTCACTTGCCCGCCCACTTCCGTCACTGGCGGTTCCTTCTCCACTTGCGTGACGATCGGCTGACGTTCCAACGGTTGGATCATCGATTCCGCGCAATGACGTTTCCGCTCAAAAGGATAGGCCGGGAGGCTGACCAACGCCCTTTGCTCCCCGCCATGAAGACGTTTCCAATCGACCGCAACTCCGGCCAGCCAAAGCTGGCCCAAAGCTTTCAGGACGGCTTCTTGATCGTCTGCTTCGCCGGGGTTATGCGGCAAGGTGGTCAGAATCGTGGTGTGTTCCTGGATATTGGGTTGCTGCCGGACCAGGCTGGACAGCACGCGTCCGGGACCCACTTCTAGAAGGACGTGATGGGAGATCTGGAGCAATTCATGCGCGCCCTTGCCGAAATGCACCGTTTGACGCGTGTGTCTGGCCCAATACCGTGGATCCGTCGCCTCCGCTGCCGTGATCCAGTCACCTGACACATTGGAAACAAAAGGTGTCTGCGGGGCTTTTCTGGCCACGCTGCCGATCACGGCTGCGAGCGAGTCCAGCATCGGCTCGGTCATCTCCGAATGAAACGCGTGAGACACTTGCAGAGCAGTGCAGACGATGCCTTGCGTTTCCAAACGCTGTTTCACCTCATCGATCCGCGATGACGGGCCGGACAGCACGCAAAGCGAAGGTGCATTGACCGAGGCCAAAGAAACTTCATTCCCCAGAAACGCACTGATGCTGGAAGCCGAACTGCGTACCGCCAGCATCTTGCCGGGTTCCAATGCCTGCATCATCCGCCCGCGCTTGGCGACGATCATCAAGGTATCTGCCAGCGTGAAGACACCCGAAAGACAGGCCGCCACGTACTCGCCGAGACTGTGCCCGATGAAAGCAGAGGGACGGATGCCCCAGCTCATCCACAAGCGTGCCAACGCATATTCCACCACAAACAAAGCAGGCTGTGCGAACTCGGTCTGGGTAAGACGCAGCCGGGCGGCCTCTTCACCAGTTCCCTCGGGGTAAAGGATGCTGCGCAGATCGCAACCGAGATGAGGCATCAGCAATCCCGCACAGGTATCCACTGTTTCACGGAAGACTGGTTCACTGGCATACAGCCCCAGTGTCATGTTGATCTGCTGCGTCCCCTGCCCCGGGAACATAAACGTGACCGAAGGATTTTCCCGTTTCACCGTCTGGGTGGGGGCCTGTTTGACATCACTACCGCTCAACAACTGCGCGGCTGCATCACCATCCCGCGCCACACAGAAACGCCGGCAGGCAAACTCATGACGGCCCGTTTGCAATGTGAAAGCCGCATCAGCCAGTTCGGTCACGTTACGGCCAGCCAGATGTTTTGCCACGTTGGCCGAAGCTGCATCCAAAGCGCTCGGCGTCTTCGCGGAGAGCACCAGTAGCTGCGGCGCCCTTTGCGGAGCAGATGAGCCATGGCCTGTTATTTCTTCCAGCACCACATGGGTGTTCGTGCCGCCCATGCCGAAGGAACTGACACCGGCCCGCCGCGGCGTGGCGGAATTCGGCCATTCCCGCAACGTGCTGTTCACATAAAAAGGAGAATGGGCGAAATTGATCTTGGGGTTCGGCTCGCCAAAATGAAGGCTCGCGGGGATCCGCTTGTGATACAGCGATAATGCCGCCTTGATCAAACCAGGCATGCCCGCCGCCGTATCCAGATGACCGATGTTGGTCTTGACCGAGCCGATCGCGCAGAAATTGTTTTTATCTGTGGTCGCCCGAAAGGCTTTCGTCAATCCTTCAAGCTCGATGGGATCGCCCACCGGCGTGCCCGTGCCGTGGGCTTCCACGTAACCGATGGTATCGGCAGAGAATCCCGCCATCGCCAGCGCCGTCGCAATCGCTTCCGCCTGCCCCTCTATGCTGGGTGCAGTGAACCCCATTTTGGATGAGCCATCATTGTTCAAGGCAAAGCCCTTGATCACGGCATAGATCCGGTCACCATCCGCGAGCGCTTCATCCAGTCGCTTCAACGCCACGATGCCGACACCTTCTCCAGGCACCGTGCCCGAGGCTGTGGCGTCAAAAGCACGGCAGTGACCATCTGCTGAAGCCACCCCGCCGGCTTGGTGAAAATACCCCTTCCGTTGCGGAAAGGAGACCGAAACAGCCCCCGCCAGAGCTACATCACAATCGTAGTTGAGCAGGTTTTGACAGGCGACACAGACCGCACTGAGAGAAGTGGAGCAAGCGGTTTGCACCGTCATGCTCGGTCCCTTGAGATTCAACTTGTACGAAACACGTGTGGGCAGGTAGTCCTTGTCGTTGCCCAAGATCAATTGATAGTTCTCCGCTTGGGCCATCAGCGCGGGCGACGTGGCCAGATTGTTGGCCAGATACGTGTTCATGCTCATGCCCGCAAACACGCCGATGGATCCCGAAAACTTGCTTGGTATGCAACCGGCATTCTCCAACGCTTCCCAAGCGCACTCCAGAAACAAACGATGCTGGGGATCGGTGATCGTCGCCTCATGCGGAGTCATGCCGAAAAAGCCCGCATCGAAATGATCCGCCTGCTCCAGAACGCCGCGCGCACGGACATAGTTGGAAGCATCCCGCCCTGGAAACAGAGCATCTTCATCCGCATTAAAGAAAGAGATGGATTCTACGCCCTGGCAAAGATTCTGCCAGAACTCGTCCAGATTCTTGGCCCCGGGAAAGCGGCCAGCCATGCCGATGATCGCGATACCTTCGTTTGTCCCGTCCGTGCTCATACTGTCACCTCAGCTTTAGATCTTACCTGCTGGCGAAAACCTTTTTTCTTCATCTGGCCGCGATTAAGCGCGGCGTTTGTCGTAGATGCGTTACCACCACCCAAATGGGCGGCCAGTGCGGAAGGTGTGGTGTATTGAAAAAGTTGCGCCAGAGGCAGATCTGTCCCCAATTTCTCACGCAGTTGCGTCTGCATCTGGACGACCAGCAACGAGTGCCCACCGAGATCGAAGAAATTCTGGTGCAAACCGATGCTGGCAGCATTCACGCCTAGGAGTTCAGCCCAGATTTGGCTGATCTGTTGTTCTAACTGGGAACCAGAACCTGGAGACAACAACGTCGGGACCGACCTCTCGGATTTAGGTGCTGGCAACGCCTTGCGGTCGATCTTTCCATTGGGGGTCAAAGGAAAACGGTCCAGCAATACGAACGCTGAAGGAACCATCGCTTCGCTCAAAACTTGTTTAAGCGAGTTTCTCAAATCCTCCGCCCTCGGGCTCATCCCGGTTGCAGGTATGATATAAGCTGCCAATTGCTCCTCCCGGGCCACCACCACGGCTTCCTGAACTCCCGCGCACCGGTGCAAGGCCGACTCGATTTCGCCCAACTCGATGCGTTGACCACGGATCTTTACCTGATTATCGATCCGGCCGATGCATTGCAGCGTGCCATCCGGCAACCAGCGCCCGAGATCGCCGGTCCGATAAAGGCGATTGCTCGTGCCTGGCCGAAATGGATCCGGAACAAATCGTTCGGCAGTCAACTCGGGCCGGTTCAGATATCCGCGCGCTACGCCATCACCACCGATGAGTATCTCCCCTTCCGCGCCCTGCGGCACCGGTTGCAGTTTTTCATCCAAGATATGAACCTGCGTATTGGCGATGGGATGGCCGATGGAGATTATTTCTGGAGCGCACTCAATCTTCTGCACCGTGGACCACACGGTGGTCTCGGTGGGTCCGTACATGTTGAAGAACCCACTTGGATTCAGAGCATGCACCTGCTTCGCCAAGGAGATTGGTAGCGCTTCACCGCCCAACAGCAGACGTTTGAGCGAGCTCAAGACCGGGGCTGTGTGCGGATCGGACAGCAATCCTTTCAACAAAGAAGGCGTGCATTGAAAATGGGTGACACCGTGACGCTTGATCTGCTCAGGAACAGTCGTGCCTTCCGTGGCCGCCAAGGTGCTGCTGCCACCCGGTTGGATGACAACTTTGAAACCACGGGCAAGCGTCCAGAAAAGTTCCAACACCGAGATGTCGAACGAGATGCTGGTCACCGCCAACCACACGCCCGGCTCAGCTCCCAGTTCGCGATCCATCGCCACAAAGAAATTGGCGACATTCCGCTGAGTGAGCATCACACCCTTCGGCTGCCCCGTGGAACCGGAGGTGTAGATGACATAAGCGAGGTGATGCGACGCCAGGTCAGTCATCGGCGCGGCCTCCGAAGCTCCCGTCTGCTCTTCCACACAGAGAACTCGGTGATCGGCAGTCTGCAGCTCAAACCGGTCCACCAAGGCGCGCTGGGTCAGGACGATTCGTGCGCCGGAATCGCTTAACATATATTTGACCCGCTCGCGGGGGTAAGAAGGGTCCAGCGGCACATAGGCTCCACCGGCCTTCCAGATGGCCAGCAAGCCGATCATCATCTCCAGGGAGCGATCCATCAGGACGGCGACACACGCATCTGGTCCGATTCCGAGTTGCCGCAATTGGAGCGCCAGGGCATTAGCCCGTCCGTGCAATTCTGCATACGTCAACGTCCGGTCACCGAAGACCAACGCACAACTATCTGGAGTTTTGCGCAACTGTTCGTCGAGGATTTCCGGAAGGCATTGATGGGAGAGAAAGGGGACTTCAGTCTGGTTCGCCGCAAGCACCTCAGGGGTAGGCAAGGACCCCTGCGCTCCCGGAGCCTCTGGCGGCATCAGCAATGTCGAATCGTTCATGGTCGTGACTGTCGTGGTATCCCCACCAAACTGCGTAAGAGTTAAACCAGTAAACGCTTAGCGTCATAGTAGGTGTAAACCTCACTGTCGGGGCGTTTCTCCACCACGATACAGGTCCATTCGGCGCGAACCCTGTTCAGGACGGGCACAAGGCCCCATTTCCGCAAACCAAGACTTGTCCCATCTTGTGCCCGTATGGATCACACACAACCGCCCGAAATACTTGGGCGGCTAGCATCCAGAAATTTATGGCCACATTTCCTTTTGTCATCTGCGGGGTTCCCTTTGATCAAGTAACAATGGACGAGTCGGTGGCGATCGTGCAGAAAATGATCGCTTCGAAACGTTCTCACCACATCGTCACGGCGAACGTAGATTTCCTCGTTCAATCACTCCACGACGAAGATCTCCATCGGATTTTTCTCGATGCCAACCTGTTGCTTTGCGACGGCACCCCGCTCGTATGGGCCTCACGCCTGCTGGGCAATCCGCTTCCTGAACGCGTGGCCGGCTCAGACCTCGTGCCGCGCCTCATCCAACTGGCCGAGAAAAAGAAATACCGCATCTTCCTGCTGGGCGGCAGCAGCGAAGCGAACAGCGCCGCCGTGGAGAATCTGAAGCAGCAGCATCCGAAGCTGATCATCGCCGGACATTACGCGCCTCCCTTTGCCCCTCTGCTCGAGATGAATCACAAGGAAATCTGCGACCGCATTCGTGAGGCAAAACCCGATCTGCTGCTCGTTTCCTTCGGCTGTCCGAAGCAGGAAAAATGGATCGCCATGCATTACCAGTCACTGGGGGTGCCGGTGGTGATCGGCGTGGGTGCCGTGATCGACTTTGTGGCCCAGCGGGTGAAACGCGCGCCAGTGTGGATGCAACGCTCGGGAACCGAATGGGTCTTCCGGCTGGCGCAGGAACCGCGCCGCCTGTTCCGCCGTTATGCCGTGGACCTCTATTGCTTCGGCTTCGCGATGCTGCTGGAGCAATGGCATAACCTGACAAAAGCCACGCCCCAAAGACTCCAAATGCACGGCCCCGTAGCGGAAACTCACAAGCAATGGCAGACGATCCATCTACCCAGCCGGCTGGATTCCAATGCCATCCTCGATAATGCAGCCTTTTGGCACAAGCTGGGCGAAAGTCACTACCTGCTGAACCTGGAAGATGTCGAATTCATTGACGGAGTGGGCTTGGGTCTGCTGGTCCGGCTGCATCAGCGCCTCAAGCAGCAAGGCCACATGTTGATGCTTTACCGTCCTTCAGAAGCCGTCGCCGTTTCCCTAAGGCGGAGACGGTTGTTCGGACATTTCGTCGTCGTGAACAACGAGCAAGAGGCCGGTGACATGGTTAGCAAGCATCAACACTCACACAACCTTCCAGCTTCTGTATCACCAGAACTGAACTAGAAGACATGAATATCGGGATCTCCACATCAGTCGTTCAACGGGGGAAAACAGGCGTCGGCCAGTATCTGCTGGCCTTGACGAAAGCATTCATCGAAGCGGATACCGGTCATCAATTCACTCTCTTCGTATTGGAGGAGGATCTGCCGCTCTTCGAATTCGCGCGGGACAGTGTGACCCTGATCCCAGTGGCGGAACGCTTCCGCCCGCCGGTGACTAATATCCTTTGGCATCAGTTCGAACTGCCACGTTTGGTCAGGAAGCACCAGATTGACGTCCTTCACATCCCCAGTTACCGGCGCATGGTATGGCAGCATCCCTGCCCGATGGTGGCGACCATCCACGATCTGGCCCCGCTCCGGGTGCAGGGCAAGTACGACTGGAAACGCACCTTCTACGCCGGCTGGGCCGTCAAGCATCTGGCGCGGCGGCAAGACCACATCATCGCCGTCAGCAACAGCACGGCTCAGGATATCCAACATTTTTTTGAGATCCCGGAGAGCCAGCTCACCGTGGTGCACAATGGCGTGGACCATCAGCGCTACTCGGCCGAACGCATCCCCCAGGCCAAGGCCCAGATAGCCCAGCGTTATGGGTTAAAGAACCCATTCTTTCTGTACGTCTCCCGGCTGGAGCACCCGGCCAAAAACCACCTGCGGTTGATCCAGGCTTTTGAGCTGTTTCAGGAACGCAACTCGCCCTGGCAGCTCGTCTTCGCCGGCAGTGACTGGACGGGGGCCGAAGTCATTCACAAGGCCATCGAGAAATCCCGATGCAAGAACGTCATCCATAACTTGGGCTTTGTGCCGGACGAAGTGGTCCCCGATCTCATGCGGGCCGCGGATGTCTTCGTGTATCCCTCCCTCTACGAAGGCTTCGGGCTGCCTATCGCCGAGGCCATGGCCTGCGGTTGCCCGGTGATCTGCTCCAACAGCAGCAGCATGCTGGAAGTGGCCGGGGACGCTGCGGCCACCGCTGATCCCAAAAATGTGATGGCGCTGAAATGGCAACTGCTGCGTCTGGCAGGCAGCCCTAAACTGCGCGAACAGCTTTCGCAAGCAGGGTTGCGCCAGGCAAAGATCTTTGACTGGAAACGGACGGCCGAGGCTTCCCTCAAAGTGTATGAGCAAGCCGCCCGTCAATCTCCTGTGCTTACCGCGGAGAAACTGGCGTGAGCTACCACAGCAGAATGGACGGTTTTGCGCTTTGGGGTGTTCACCCCAAACACGAATGGGAGAATACCATAGCCGGGCCTGAAACAGCCTCCAATATTCGCCAAAAGCTGCCATTTTACAGCCATTTCACCAATATTTCACCTGTCCCACCCACTCAGGACAGAGAGGTTTGACAGTGGATGATACGAGTACATAAGTGACATCATGCAAAGTTCCCTAATGAAACTTCGGACAGCCCTAAGTGCGGTTCGCAAGTGGCTGAAACTGGTGATTTTCAGGGGCTTCAGCGCACCACAACGAGTTCCTGTCCATCATCAACCGGAAAGATTTTGACCTGCCATTTCATTTTTAAAACATAGCCATGAAAAACAAAACACACACACTCCTGCTGGCCCTCACGATGCTGCTCGGCCAGCTTCCGGCATGGAGCCAGACCGCCGATGCACTGGTTACCCAAGGAAGGGCCGCCCTTGCCGCCCACGACATGCCCACAGCGACACTACGCTTCAGTGAAGCGGTTCAGAACAGCCCCAACCATGAATCCGCAAATTTCTTCTACGGCATCACCCGCCTGCTGAACTCCGCGCAAACGACCGCGGGCACAACGTTCCTGAACCAACTCGGCGTCAGCGCTGGCGGACGGAGTCCCTATGATTGGACCGCAACCGTGCCGGAGGACGGCGCGGGCGATCCTTTGGCTCCCGCTGGCGTTTCGGCTTCCGCATTCGCGGGCCATTTGCGAAACCAGATCCTGCCTGAAGTCACCGCCGCCGAAGGCAATCTCGCCAAGGTCGTGACCACCACCTTCCGAGTATCACTGACCGCCAATGAAACAGGTGGCAGTGCAGTGGACATGGACTACGCGGATGTGCAGATGCTGAAAGCGTTGCTGAAAGCCTTTAAATACTGGATCTACACTGTGAATTCATGGAATGCCAACATCCAATTGACCGCCCTGAAAACACTGGCCGTGAATCACGACTTGAATGCCCAGGCTTTGATTGCCGCCAATCCCTCCCTGTTCACGTTGACCACGACGACTGACCAGGCAGCAGCCCGCACCGCCTTTGAAGAATTCGTGACGTTCTATCAGAACGCCTCCGCCGCCATCCGCGGCCGCGCTTCCCAGACAGACCTCCTGTTCCAGTATGATGCCGAAATGAGCATCCGCGAAGAAAACTTCCGGCAGGCGCTGACGGAATTGAAAACCTCTCTGACGGCACCGGGCACGGGGCTCACGATGGCTCCGGGCGTTACCTTCAGTCTCGCCAATCATTTTTCCGCCAGCAGTTCACCGCGGAATTTCCTGCCCAAATTCTCCGGTGATTCATTCCTGCGCGGCACGCTCCAAGACGTCACTTTCGGTGGCATTGTCGTAGGCTTGAAGCGCTCTGACATCGAGGATTTTCTGGGCGATGTGACCAAGTCAGCTCCGAATATCCTGAGCAATTCTTTCACCGGCGATGCCGTGAGCGGCTTCACCGTTTCGCTCATCTCCGATATCGCCTACAACGAAACCTTCACATTCCTGACCGACACTGCGGTGCCGTTCACATCCCCGGCGACCATTCCCGCGGAAGCCAGCATTATCGGCCAGGATGCGCAAGGAAATCGGCGGGTGGAAACCCTCTTCGCGACAACGCCCGGCGATACGGCGAACTTCATTGCCATAAAAACCGAGGACACGGTCACAATCCAAGGGCATCTCTATGATAGCTTCGGATTCCCCGTATCCGGGGCGCTGGTCCGGATGAAAGGGAAAGAGGATTCCATCTACACGTTTACTTCCCTGGACGGTTTCTACTCCATGACACCGGACAAAGAAGCACGCCTGCCCATCACTGCCTACCGGCTCGAAGCAGTGGATGAATTCTTGGGCACGGTCAGCACCGGCTACCGTTTCCGCAATGAAATCACCGACATCCAGTTCCCGCCCCCTGCGGTCACGCCGCCAGCTCCGGCCAACGACAATTTTGCCAATGCCATCACGTTGACCGGTTTCCCGACCGCGACGACCGGTAGCAACACGGGAGCGACCCGGCAACCGGGTGAACCGCAGCATACGGACATCGCCGACCCGTTCGCCGGCCGTCAATCGGTGTGGTGGAACTGGACTGCTGCGAGCACCGGCCAGGTACAGATCACTACCGCAGGCAGCAATTACGATACGCTCCTGGGTGTCTATACCGGAACGAGTGTCAGCAGCCTTACCAAAATCGCGGCAAATGACGGTCATCCGGAAGATGACTATCAGATCAGCAAAGTAACCTTCACCGCGATCGTTGGCACGACCTACCGCATCGCGGTGGATGGCTGGCGCACGGCCAATGGTAACATCACGCTTACCATTCAGACGCCTTAACGTTATTCTTATCAACGCAGATCTCGAGGCCGGGCAAATGCCCGGCCTCATTTTTTGTGGGCCAGAGAAAATGCAATGGAACGCTCTCTTGAAAAACGATTCTGCAACAATCTCAGGATCTTTTTAGGAATCATTATTCCAGCACAATGAACCTAAGTCGTTGTTCCACAAGCGCCTGACTAACCGCCCTATTCTCAGGGAATACTGGCACGTTTGAAGCTTATATATAACTTGCAAGGTAAGACGAAGGAACGCGGAAGCGGTATGCTGATTACTGCTCGGGAGCCCCCCGACACGAAGCAACCAAACCCGAGTTCACACCTCTTACCTTGTATTTTTTGTTCGTTCAAAACGAAGGTGCGAGGCGCAGGCAGAAAAGTATTGGCATTTCACTCTCCACCTAAGGCGCTCACGCGGATCAATTTGAGCGGCATCATGCAAGGATCGGTCACCAGCGTGTAACCGGAAATGCCCAAGGCCATGCCGTAAGGGCTGGGGGCAATGAGCGCCCAAGGCGAGAAAGCTTCCGTGGTAAGGCCCAGCTGGTGCAAAAGCAGATGGCAATTACGCCATTTCTCCGAAGGAGTCCCACCAGACACGAAAAACTCCCTCTGCAGATCCAAGGGAAAGGCACCCACATCGAAGGCAGGAAAGGAGCCGGTAGCCTGCCAGCATTCATAGGTGCATTCGCCGATCTCGCCCTCGGCTGAACCCACCAGTTCCGCCAGACACAGGGCGGTGCTATCGGCAAAATACTTCGCCGGCTTGCCTTCCAGATTCCAACGGCCTGCACTTGTCGGTATCACCCCAGCAGCCAATTGCGCTTTCGCGACCGGAGTGACGCTGCCCAGAAAAGTGCCGACGGCAATTGTAGTCATCAACGGTGGCTGGTTCTTCAAAAAGGAGTGAAGACGTTTTGCAAAGGCGGCGGTATCCATAAGTCATTGTCATCAAGGGCAAAATGGGGCGAGAAGTAGCCAGCAGAAAGAGTGCCGCCCTCTTGCCTCCGACCTGCTCCAGAAAAAAGACCTCCAGCCCGCAAACCAGGCTGGAGGTCCCTCAACACTAACACCGACATTGGTTTAGCGCCACGCCGTGACTCTGCCCCACACGGGCAACGGACGTGGCTAAAAAATCGCCACAAATCAATCCGAATGAGAGTGCCGGACCCATTCATCATGCGCGGCCTTGGATTCAAGTTCGCCGCGTTCCCGTTTGCATTCAGAAGGATCCACTTCCTCGTAGAATTGCTGGTTGAGCTTGGCTTGGGCGCTTTCGGTCATCACCCGACGCGCAAAAACAAGGGTCTTGTTCACCGTGCCACTTACGGTCACGCGTTCCCCTCTCATCACTGCTTCGTAACCATCCTTGGCGACGTCTTGAGGAGCCATGAGGTTGGCTTTCTGGAAAGCGCGGGTAGCCATCATATCCGCCTTGGGGAAGAAATCGGTATCAGTCGGCCCCGGGCAGAGTGCGGTAACGCTGATGCTGGTCTGCTCCAGTTCCGTGGCCAAAGCTTCGCTGAAGGAGAGCACGAACGCTTTGGTGGCATGATACACCGCCAACAAAGGCCCCGGCTCAAAACCGGCTACAGAGGCCGTATTCAGGATGCGTCCATGCCCGCGGGCGAGCATGGAGGGCAAAAAGCACTTGGTCATGCGAATCACCGCTTCAATGTTCAAGCGCATCATGCTGATATCCTTCTCCAAAGGAATCTCCCAGAAACGGCCCCGCTGCCCCAAGCCGGCATTGTTCACCAGGATCTCCACCTGGACACCGGCCCGATAGAGTTCATCAAATATCTCATCCGCAGAATCGGACCGTTCCAGATCTTTGCCGATGGAATAAATCTCGACCCCATAAGTCTGACGAATGTCTTCGGCCACCTTTTGAACTTCACTGAAATCTGGAGCCACCAGAACGAGATCATGACCATGCTTGGCAAACTCCCGGGCCAGGCTAAGACCTATGCCGCTGGAAGCGCCGGTTATCAGAGTCGTTTGCGCATTCATACCGGTAAACCTCCCGCCAGAAGGACCTATAAACCACGGGGTGTGAACCCCATGTGTCTGCGGAAAAGCCCTCCCTAGCGGTTTTGGTGAAATGAGCGATTAGTAAGCAGCAATTCTGAGGTAAGCACCGAAGAACAGATAAAAGAGTGAAATCCACCAACCGCGCCAGCCTTCAGCACGACCCCAAAAGTAAACGAGGCATCAGGCGTCAACGGAAAGGCCATGGATTCACTTATGTGGATGCGCGAGGGCGGGCAATCACTAAAACGGACACGTTGGAACGTATCAAGTCACTTGCCATTCCACCTGCCTGGGAGGAGGTGTGGATCAGCCCTTCCTCAAACAGCCCCTTGCAGGCGACCGGCCGTGACGCCCGCCAGCGCAAACAGTATCTCTATCATCCGGCACAACGGGCCCGGCAGGAACGCGGCAAATACCGGCGCATCCTTAAATTCGCACAGGTACTGCCGCGTGTCCGGCGACGCCTGCGGAGAGACCTCCAAAAACCGGGACTAGCATTGGAGAAAGTGCTGGCGACGGTGGTTGGCCTGCTTGATTGCAGCCTGATCCGCGTGGGCAACCGCGAGTATGCCAAACAGAACGGCTCTTTCGGTCTGACCACACTGCAAGACCAGCATGTCAGTGTGACCTCCGGGGATCTGGAATTTCGTTTTCGCGGAAAGAGCAAAAAGTTCCACACCATCCAAGTGCATGACTGGAAACTGGCTGAAGTAGTAAGGCAGTGCCGCAATATCAAAGGACGGCATCTCTTCCAATATCTCGACGAAAAGAAACGCGCACACAAAATCACTTCCACCGACGTGAATGATTACCTGCGCCGGATCAGCCAGGTAGAATTCAGTGCCAAGGATTTTCGCACCTGGTCAGCCACGGTATTGATGTGCACCGCATTGCTGAAGATGACCAAGTGCACTTCGACGGCTCAAGCGAAACGGAACTTGAAGGAAGGACTGGCCACGGTCTCCGAACGTCTGGGCAACACACCGGCAATCTGCCGCAAATCCTATATTCACCCGATCATTCTGCAGACCTATCTGTCCCGTCTGAACTTGCCCAAAATCCATCCTGTGAAAGCCGCACCACGTGGCTTGTTCAAACAGGAATTGATTGCCTACGGCTTGCTGCAAAGGCTGTTAAGCCGATGAACCTGGGGCTTGGACAAGGTTAAGCTTCAACTCGAGAGGATATCCCTCACCCGAAAGTGTTAGTGGCGGCTCCCACCAATGCGTCCGTGACGGCACCCTGTATTGCGCTACACTGCGGAAGTCACCGAAGCACATGGAATGCCTTAACATCAGCAAGATGCCTGTTTTGAATGTCTTAACCCAGACATCCCGCCCCATTAACGGGCGTTTGATAGCGTTCATCTTCTGTCTGCTCTTCACGATAGTGACAGCAGCAGAGCCAGTTCGTGTCGAGGTGCTCGCAAAGGACGTTCCAGAAAATCGAGCATGGCCGACAAACCAGGTGACGCAGGTGGCAGACAGTTATACAGAGCCAGCGTTCGCTTTCTTTCATCTGCCCTGGCAATACACGTCCACGGGTGTGCGGGCGGAACGCAGCGGCCCCTTGCTCGTGCGGGCAACATCGACATTCAAACTGCCGGCGGGTAATTATGAGCTGCTGCTGCGGGCGCGGAGTGGTGCGCGTCTGAGTGTGGATGGCAAAGAACTAGCAGCACTCCCCTTCCCCAAACCGATTGAGGATGGCCATGACGCGGTGCGGACGAATTTCCTGAGCCTTGGTGCTTTCACGCGTCAGCGCGCGCCGGGTGATTACGAGATTCTCGTGGAGTTCAGAGCGACGGGCAAGGCGCAGAGGTTTTCATTCGAGACGTTACTGGGCGGCAAACGCGGCAAGGATCTCTTACGCGTGGAGCCGGGTGAGACGTTGATCGCGGTGTCGCGAGCCGGGGCGAATGAATTTCATCTGCTCGCGCCGAAGCTGGAGGTGCCGTTAACAGATGTGGGCTGGGTGAAGTATCGGGCGACACGCGAGGCGGTGTATGATCACATGGAATCGGTGCGACGGGCAGAAGCGCGGGCGGAGCATGCGGATTACTGGAACATGCGGCATGAAGTGGCAAGTGCGTTTGTGAAATCGAATCCGGCACCGCAACCGCCAGTCACTTCTCTCGCGAAAAACAATGTGCTGGACCAGTTCATTTATGCACGCATCGAGCGCGCACAGGCGAACGCGAAAACGCAAACTGGCACAGTGCAGTTTCATCGCGATGTGCTGCCCATTTTGGAGAAGAATTGTCTCTCGTGCCATGGTGCGAAACCGAAAGGTGGTTTGCGGTTGGACAGCCTGAGCGCAGCTCTTAAGGGCGGTGATTCAGAGGACGCGGGCATCGTGGCAGGGCATCCGGAGAAGAGTCCATTCATCCAACGGCTGAATCCAAAGAATGCAGAAGACGTCATGCCACCGAAGGGCGACCGGCTCACTTCGGCGCAGATCGAAACGCTGTCTCGCTGGGTGAAGGAAGGTGCGGTGTGGCCGGAGGAAGCGCCGATCGCGAATCTGGCGGCGGCTCCACTCACAAGCGATGGAGAATTCATCCGACGGGTGACATTGGAAACGATCGGGCTCTTCCCCACGGCGGATGAGGTGCGCGAATTCTTAGCTGACAAGCGTAAGGACAAGCGGGCGCGGTTGATCGAGCGGCTAATGGCAGACCCACGTTGGGCAGATCATTGGGTGGGCTTCTGGCAAGATCTGCTGGCGGAGAACCCCAACCTCGTGAACGCGACGCTGAATAACACGGGGCCGTTCCGTTGGTGGATCTACGAATCTTTTCGTGACAATAAGCCGATGGACATGTTCATCACAGAACTCGTCCGCATGGAGGGTGGTGCGTATGATGGCGGTCCGGCGGGATTCTCGCTCGCGGCTTTGAATGATTCGCCGATGGTCGCAAAGGCGGGCATCATCAGCTCCGCCCTGCTCGCCACGGAGATGAAGTGCGCGCGATGCCACGATGCGCCGTATCATCGCAGCACGCAGGCAGATCTGTTTCATCTGGGCGCGATGCTCGCCCAGCAGTCGGTTGAGGTTCCCAAGACGAGCACGGTGGCATTGGGCAAATTACCGACGGACCGCAAACCGCTCATCCAGGTGACCTTGAAGCCGGGTGACAAGCTGACGCCGGAATGGACGTTAAAGAATTTGATGCGGGATGAATTGCCGCCCGGCTTTGTGGAAGCGAATGCAGATTCGCGCACGCGGCTGGCGGCCCTCATCACCGCGCCGCAGAACGAGCGTTTCGCCGAGGTGATGGTGAATCGCGTGTGGCATCGCTATTTCGGGCGCGGGATCGTGGAGCCGCTGCATGATTGGGAGAACGCGAAGGCGTCGCATCCGGAAATGCTGAAGTGGCTGGCGCGCGAGTTTGTGAGCCATGATTACGACCTGAAGCATGTAGCGCGACTCATCCTGAATTCGCAGGCGTATCAACGGCAGGCGCGCACGGATACGGATGCGAACCGGCTCTTCGCCGCACCGGTAAAACGCCGTCTGAGCGCGGAGCAATTGGTGGATGCGCTCTTCGCGGCGTATGGGAAAGATTTTGATACAGGGCTGGTGTGCATCGACGTGGATAGTGGCCGCACGCCGCGTCTCGCGCTGAACTTCGGCGAGCCGAATCGGGCGTGGCAGTTCGTCTATACGGCGAATGACCGTGACCGGCCCAGCTTGAACCTGCCGCGCGCGCAGGTGATCACGGAACTGATGACGGCGTTTGGCTGGGAAGGCAACCGGCAAGAGCCGATCTCGGTGCGCAAGAACGAAGCGAATCCGCTGCAGCCCGCCCTGCTCGCAAACGGCACGGCGAGCCTATGGATCACGCGACTCTCGGAAGATTCCGGCATGACGGAACTGGCGCTGAAGAAACAGCCTGTGGAGAAACTGGTGGAAGAAGTTTTCCTGCGCGTGCTGGGGCGGATGCCGAAGGATGCTGAACGGGAGAAGTTTGTGGCGCTTTTAAAACCGGGCTATGAACAACGGGTATCAGGGAAGAAAGCGCCGGTCATCGCCGTATCACCTAAGCCTTATGTAAGCTGGGCCAATCATGTGGTCGCCGAGGCCAACGTGCTCCGCCAAGTGGAAGAGGTGGAAGCGCGCCAGGGCCCAACACCCACCGTAAGGCTGCAAGCCGAATGGCGGATGCGCATGGAAGATTTCCTGTGGGCCTTGCTGAATGCGCCGGAAACGATCTATATTCCTTAACGAGCCATGATGTCTGGATTGAGCAATAATTTGTCACGGCGCGAGTTCCTCAAGTGGGGCGGGCGCTCAGCAGCGGCGGCGGCGATGAATTTGCTACCGAGCGTGATGGGGTCTGCGGCGGCGAATTTCCCGAAGGGCAAAGCGGAGCACTGCATCTTCATGTGGCTCGGCGGCGGGATGTCACAGATCGACACATTTGACCCAAAGAAGCGCGGGAATCCAAAGACCAAGCAGGCGGGCACGGATTACGACGTGATCTCCACCACTGTGCCCGGTGTGAAGGTGACGGAGCATTTGCCAAACGCGGCGAAGGTGATGGACCGGCTCACGCTCTTGCGCACCTGCACGCATTCCACGGTGGATGAACACGCGACGGCCACGCACTTCGTGCACACGGCGCGGCAGTTCAGCGAGACGATCCGCTATCCCAGTATAGGAAGCATCGTGGCGCATGAGCTGGGGCAGACTTCACCAACGGCTCCGGCGTATGTGGTCATTGGATATCCGAGCACGTCACGTGATCCAGGCTTCCTCGGACCGAAGCATGGTTACCTGTATCTGACGGATACAGAAGCGGGACCGAATGGTTTCGTGCGGCACTCGGGCGTGGATAATATACGGCAGGCGAGGCGCGAACAGTTACTTGCGGAAGTGCGTCAATCGACGCCGGATGATTCGGCCACGCGGCAATACAACGAAGTCATCGAACAAAGCCTGAAACTGGCGGGGCCGGATTTCATGCGCCTCTTTCAATTGAAGGAAGAGCGGGCGGAGTTGCGCAACCAATATGGCGGGGAATTCGGCCAGCGTTGTCTATTGGCACGGCGTCTGGTGGAGAACGGCGTGCGGTTTGTGGAGGTCTCGCACAACCTGAATTTCATCAACGGCACCGGCTGGGATACGCACAATGAAGGGCAGCTCAAGCAATACATGCTGATCCAGGAACTGGACCATGCGCTGGCAACGCTCGTGACGGATCTGGAGCAGCGTAAACTACTCGACAAGACGCTCGTGGTCGTAGGAACGGAATTCGGGCGTCCGCCGGAGTTCGATGCGGGTGGCGGGCGCGGCCATCAGTCCAAGTGCTTCACACTAGTGATGGCAGGAGGCGGATTAAAACATGGACGTGCGCATGGGGAATCCGATGAGTTATCCAAAAAGATCCTGACGAATCCAGTGACGATGCCCGATTTCCACGCAACGATTTGCGCTGCGCTGGGAATCAATCCAGGCAAGGAACTCTACGACAGCACCCGTCCGGTGCCCATCACGGATGGCGGAAAGCCGGTTGCCGAGTTGTTCGGCTGAAGAAGGCAACCTCTCAGCGTTGCTTGAGCTCCCTGACAAGCTCTCTAATGAGCTTGCCCCCTGCCCTCAGCCTCGCATAAAACGTTCCCGATAGAATGAACGGCTGCGTTGCTTAGTTCGTGAAATAGCATTGATGGAGGAGTATATCCCTCAAGGATCTCCCTCCTGAAATTCGCCGCAGGATGTTCTTCATCAATCGGTTGCGCCCGTAGCTCAGTTGGATAGAGCATCTGCCTTCTAAGTCGAAAATGGCATTTTCCGCCATTATCCCCCATGTGCCGCCATCCAGACAAAACCGCTCGATAACAACAACTTAGACAAGCCTGCACTGCTTTTTCCTGAGACTCACAGAGACGCAAAAGGGCGCAAAAAACAACAACTAGTATCAGATTGCGGTATCAGATTTGGGTTTAGGCAGATGCTCTATCCCGAGGCTGCTCTCAATTTCTTCTTGGCTTCTAAACGCACGCAATTCACCCGAACATTTTTCAAAAAAAGAGGGTGCCAGTCCTGCGACCAGCACCCTCCTGCCTTTCAGCAGAGAACCAGCGGACACCTTTGAGTGCCCGCCGCTACCATGGGACCAGTGCGGTTCTTCAGGACTGATTTATTGCTTAACGGTCATTTGACCGTCTTCGCAACAAACTCATCCACCGAGGCGCGTAGAATCATCCGATGCCGCAGGGCACTAGATGACTTCAGCAACCCCCGATCCAGCAACCGGTAAACGGTCTTAGTGCTGGTCCCAAAGAGCTGGGCGACCTCCTGCACGGACAAAAAGATCCGGGCAGAAGGCGGATTGGCTTGAGATGACATTTGCATGTCTCCTCCCAGGTTGGAAGCGGTTCGGATAACCTCGCCGCCGTAGGCCCGGGCAACCGCTTGTCCGAAGACAGGCGATTGAACCATTCACTGCCGCGACCACCATTGATCACGGAGGAAGACGCTACCACAGGCAGTCGTCGATCCCGGTGTTCAAGGCCGGTGATCTTGGTCAGGCTGCTCCTAGGTCGGCCGGATGGCAACCCGATTCACAGCATTCAACAATCAGGCAGACTCTCGACTGGTATCGAATCAATCAGGTTTAGCTCTTTCTGGCTGGGGCTTGACGGACCAATCGGTACGCAGTTCTGGTTTAGTTTTGAAGGCTTAAAGCGCTTCGAGACTCACGAGAATACCAAAGGCGCTCCTCCGAACAGAATCTCGGACACGAAAACAGCTTAGACCTGTTCTGCTTGCCAAAGTTGCTGGCTTGAAAACCGAGACTGAGATGACCAATACTCACACGTGCCTCCGAAGAAAATCGCAACTGCTGACCAAGTGCCGACACAAAAAGCAGAGCTGGCCCCAGAGGCAGAAAATCTGGCTAGGCAAACTGTCTCGATCCGCATAACGGAACAGCTGAGAACCCAGGCAGACGCAGCGTGGAAAGCAATCTATAGTCTTGATCCCGATGACTTGGCAGCGGCGGATATCCAATCGGTGCGTATCAAGTACGATGATTATGCGATTGCAAAGCGCGTAGGCAGCAAAGTGGAGGAAATACTCAACACCCTGAAACCCACATACTGGCGGTTAGAGAAAGAACGGGTGGTAGTCGAACAGGATGGGCGTTTTGGATACGTGGTGATGCATTGGGATTTAGCGGTTCCACCCTACTTCAATGATCTGATGGCTGATTTGGTCAAATCGCAGATGGATCTGCTTGAAATCGAGGCTTCGATTGCAACACTAGCGAACCTCTACGATGGCGCCCTTCAGGTCGGCAAGGCAATCTGGTTGGGAATCGATCCAAAAGGAGTGAGCGGCCAAACAGAAGCCTGCAAAGTATGCGAAGCGAATTTGCTACAGACCACACAGCCATTATCTGCCTTCCTCAATATCCTCGTTTCCTCACGAATCACAGAACCACACCACTTGATCACAATCGAAGGCTCGGATTACTCCGAGCTTATCGTGAAGGATCGCGAGATGACCCTGGAATTTGGCAAAGAGCGAGCTGCCCTTCGCGCCTTGATCAGTATTGCGCTATTGCGAGGACAGCAATGGTTCACGCTTGAGCAATTCGACGAACTCTATTACCGGGACGGCTCCAAAGATCTAGGCAAGACCTTCAACAACGCCATGGAGTATCTGAGAGGCTTTCTACCCCAGCTTGGTTACGACAAAAACAATGCTCAGCGAAGAATCAAAGGGCTCTACTTCAAACAAGTCCCTCCCCAGGAAAATCTGAATAGATTGCTGGCTGCAATTACCCCGTAACTACAACTACGGAAGTCCTGCCTGTTATTGTCACAATCTCACTACCCCTTCGCAGACTGGTATTCTCCTTCAAAGTCGCGCGTTCTCCTTGGCTGGCACTTTTTCTCCTTCAGGCCTCCCGCGAATTTCCCCAACCGCAGTTAGTGTGAGAAATTGCTCTTAGCCAGCAGTAGGTTTCTTCGTGGTCGAGTGATTTGGCCAGCAGCGAATGCAACGAAGAAACCGGCTTGAAATTGCCACACCGCCTGCTGCGGCTGTGATGGCCGGAAAACCATTAGTATGGATGAATTGAATAAAGTACCAGCACCCTGCACGGAACGCGCAGAGGCGTTGCTAGGGCCGATTGAATGGATCGACGCAACCAGAGGCTATTTGCCATGCCCAGGCCAGCACCTTCATACGAGCCGAAACGGCCGTCGTGATTGCGTGGTCTATCTGGACCATGCCCCTACACTCCATTGTCTGCATGGAAGTTGTCATAACGAGTTAGAGGAGAAGAATACGGAATTGCGTCGAATCCTGGCTCAAAGCGGTGAGCTGAAGCCACAGCGAATGACCGCTGAGCAGAAGAAGCAGATGGAAGAGAACCGGCGACGCAACGGAATACGCAAGCGAGCTGCGGAATCACGCGAACGGATACTTGCCAGTCATCGTTGGCCGGTGGCGGAGATTGTTAAGGCATCTGCCGTAGATCTGCCAACCGATGCCAGCAGGCATGCTCACCTGATGTTGCAGAGGTTTCACCCAGATGATGTAGTGTGGATAGGCGACAAGTATGATTCAGGCAAACCCGAGCACACCAAGCACTTCAAGACGAGTCGTGAGTGGCTTGACAACGAACAGATTGACGGCCCCCTGCTCTGCCCGTCCACGTTCAAACCAGGGTCCTATCAACGTGCGAACGAGCAAATTGCTGCCCGCCGATTTCTCGTGGTCGAATCCGACACCCTCGGCAAGGACGCAGTGGGAGCAGTCTTTCGCTGGTTAACAGACGAGGTTAAGCTAAACCTAGCCGCTATTGTCGATACAGCCGGAAAAAGCCTCCACGCTTGGTTCTACCAGCCGGCAACAGAGGTGGTCGAAGATCTAAAGCTGGTTTTGCCAGAGATTGGATGTGATCCGAAACTCTTCACTCCGTCTCAGCCGGTACGCCTTCCGGGCGCTTTAAGAGACGGTCGATGGCAGAAACTGGTTTATCTAGGAAAGGAGAACACGATATGAGCACCGTAACAAACGCATTGCCGTTGCCAGAACTCTACTACCACTCGATTGACGGTTCCTATTGGGCAATCGACGACAGTGGCAAGTGGATTAAGATCAACGAAAGATCTGCGATGTTGGCCATCCGCGATGCCGGATACGATCAGAAGGGTGGAGGTAACATATCGGATGCGGAACGCTGCTTGAGATCCATTCAGCGCCAGCAAAACGTCGGATATGCCGGTCCACTTGCTGGGTATCAGGCCGGACACTACCGAATCGAGGAAAATGATGTGTTGGTAACCGAGAGTCCAAAGTTGATTGAACCCAAATCAGGTGACTGGCCCACACTAAAGAGCCTGTTTGAAGCCATGTTCGCTGACCCTGAGCATGATCAGTTGCCTTATTTCTACGGTTGGCTCAAGCGGTCGATGGAAACGATGCGCGATGGCCGTTGGACTCCCGGTCAAGTTCTGGCAATGGCAGGTCCCGTAGGCTCAGGCAAGTCGCTTACCCAACAGTTGATCACCAAGCTGCTCGGTGGACGTAGCGCGAAACCATATCAGTACATGATCGGGAGCACTCCATTCAACGGCGACCTATTCAGAGCCGAACACCTCATGGTGGAGGACGAAGCAGAGTCCTCGGATATCAGGGCGCGGAGGCATTTCGCAGCGAACATTAAAGCCACAGCAGTGAATAAAACACACCATTGCCATGGGAAACACAAACAAGCACTCACACTGACCCCGATCTGGCGCATGACTGTCAGCCTGAACGATGATCCTGATCGCCTGGATGTATTGCCACCACTGGATGACGACGTCGCAGACAAAATCATCCTGCTGAGGGTTACCCCCTGCACCATGCCGATGCCAACCAACACGCCAGAAGAACAAGACGCGTTCTGGCAGAAGCTGATCGAGGAGCTGCCTGCTTTTGCGGCATTCCTAGCCGAATGGAAGATACCGGAAAATCTCCGTAGCCCCCGGTTCGGGATCACCCACTTCCATCACCCAACCTTCGTGGAGGTTTTGCGGTCGTCCACGCCTGAACAACGCCTGCTGGAGTTGATTGATGCAGCCAACATATTTGAGGTCCGCACTGGCTTGGCAACGTCGTCACGTGAAATTGCTGTTTGGGAAGGGACCGCACTGCGCTTGGAACAGACGCTAACTCGAGAGTCTAGTCCCGTGAAGGCACAAGCCGCCAAGTTGCTGACAAACCTGAATAGGTGCGGCACTTACCTTGGTCGGTTGGCACACCTCCCCGCCGAAGCTGGAGGGCGGGTTAACAGCAGATTGGTGAATGGGCAACGAATCTGGGTAATCCAGCCGCCGCCCCAACAAAATCGATTACCAGCCGAACCAACGATTATTGCAACTGAGGCAGAAGGCAGGCCACCTATGCCACCAGCCAGCCTAGCTCTGGCTGCATAACCGGTCTGGAGGTGGTCGGACTCACCATCCGGCCACCTCTACTCGGTCACTGGCGCCAGAGTGGTGATTTCGGGTGGGGCAGTGAGGCAAGTTTCTCAGTTTCATGAGATAAAAATGTATGGAAATACAATCAAATGGCCAAAAACCAAGAACTAGCCCCACTGCCCCACTGCTTGTCACGCCTTTTGACCACTCGTCACTTTCGACTTGTACTGCCATGGGTAAATGAGATAATGGTGAGTGTCAGAGGAACGATCCCCTGGCCGAACTGAACATGAGTATGGCATTGATCACACCACCGCCCTGTCCGCCAATGGAGCCCTACCCTACTGCTGCCTCGGTCAGGTGGATTGAGGAAGTCCACAACATCAACGAGGTGGCTACCCTGAACTGGCTTGCTGAGTTAGGTAAGGTGCTGTTTCGTGACCGCAACCACACTGATTGGCTCACGCCTGAGGAAGTCATGCGATTGGCTGAGAGCAACAATGTCGAATTCAAAGGCACCAAGCCGATGTTCCTCAACTGGCTGGTCTGGACACTGATGGAGTGGGCACGCCGTCGAACGTCACTGCGCGTCGAGTCAACCATCGTCTTGGTACAGCGTGATCTCCAACCGGAAGGTTACCAAGTCAGTTGCCGCTTAATCCAACTCCAGCCCGAACACATCGAAATAACCTTCACGACGCCATTAAAAACACTAACCAGCAACCAGTCTGCTTCGACACAACTCGTTGAAAAACAGCAATCAGCTGCAAAAAGCGATGCCTCCGATTCCTTCAGGGCGAAGGAGTCTAATTTTCACAACTCGTTCATTCCGAGTACATTGCAAAAACCACCCGTGTCAAATAAGCACACAAATGGCAACATGCTACCCCCACCACATTTTTGGCCAGATCAATACGCAGCCACCCATCTAAACCACGGGAAGCTGAGTTGCCTTGTCGAGCCAACCGTTTCGCAGGGGATTGATTCGTTCAGCTTGTCCAGCAGCCCAAGCCAGCCAACGTTCAGTCGATTCCTGTCCCTTACCCCCAACCAATGACAACCGGCATGCCTCCACAAACCGTTCAATCTCCTCAGCCTTGTGCCAGTTGGTTGATTGATGGCACAGATCCTCCACACGGCGCTGTTCCTCTTCTCTTCGTTGCTGAGCCAGTCTGTGCAATCGCTCCTGTTCCTCCCATTGCCGGTGCCACTCTTCTCGTTCCAATCGCGCCAATCTCACTGCCTCACCGGTCGCAACAATCGTTTCAACAATCTCAATGAGGAAATCGTCCAATCGCTGGAACTTGCCATCACTCCAGCTCTTTCGACCGCCTCTGGGTTCGTATTCATCGATTCGAAACGTCAACCGGCCGTTGGGATGCTCGGTAAACTCTTGTCGACCAAACCGAAATTTCAGCTCTTCAGCAGTCAGCTCACGTTTCCGTCTTTCCACACCTTCGCTCAACATAATCCGCACTCGATCCACTCCAACCATCACATAGGTCCCCTGTTTATCCCCGTCAGGACCCATAGTTTTGTAGCCACGTCGTTCCAATTCGTTGATCAAAGCGTCCATGATTAGCAACGCCCGTCGCAGCATCGGTTTGCTTGTCAGGACAGCCAAACAGTCTGCTTGATAGTCTGGATAGATGATACCGCTTTCCCGCGTGTCACCTCGTTCCAAGATGTTTCGGGCAGATCTGACCAGTGGATGAGCCTTACGAAAATCAGCAGCCAGTTTCAATGTGTTGGCAGCTACTACAGGTTGATCGTCCTTGCTGGCAGTATCCGACTCACTGGCCGGTGCTTTAAGCTGCTGCGTTTCCGGTTTACTTCGCTTCTCGACAGGTCGGATAACAATGGGCTCCACGAATCCTTGAGGTGGAGGTGGCAGCGGCGTTCGTTCGACTTCAACCTTCAACCGGCGAAACGACCAGTAGTCATTGCCAGGTCTAGGTATCTCACATTCATCACACGCTCGGATAAGGCGATAGCCACTGACGCCTAGCTTCGTGGAGAGATGAGAGATCGGCGTGGTCCAAACAGCCTCGTACAACTCCTGTCGGGTCATAGTTATTGCTTCCATGACCTCATTTCAGCAACGGAACGCCAGCGCAGCAATCTCTTGAATCAGCCAGGATTGAATCACTTTACCACCACCTGCCATAAGCGACGACGACATCCTCAGCGTCAATTTCCACCTTCTGGAGCACTGCATCATGAAGTGTCGATCCTGCTTCGCCCGCTTTCAGCACGTCCGCACATAGGTATTGCCAGAAGGTCACTAGCCGAAGGAAGAAGCATTGCAAGTCATCGACCACCTGGCTGTGTGCGGTTTCAGCAAAGTTACTTTCGTTGGCGCGCCACTCAGCCCGCCAATTCTTCAGATAGGCATTGAGGCTGCACTGGGTCACGTTACGGTTTCTGTTGACCGTTTTGAGGAGCGAGTAGGCCGATACGAATGGTGACAATCAGTATCCTTAGCGAGTTGACAATGGCCCCGTATCTCCTGAAAATTTCTCTGCCTGGTCGCGTGAATCGTTGCCCCTTAAAAAGGCAGTCGGTTTTTCAATGCAGGACACAAGTGCACCGAATGCCCCTGCTTAAGGTATCCATTGCGTTCCGAGATTACCATCCGCAACCAGGCGTTTTTTCCAATGTCCTTGGCTGACTATTTTTCTGATGAAGCGTTGATAGCAGCTTTGTGCCGTATACGTATCAAGGAGGCGGACAAGGCAGAGAAGGTGGCCAATGGCTTTCATGCACAGCCCGGTCAGCAATTTGAATACATTACGGCTCACTTTCTGCCTCCTCGCCGATTGTGGAATCGATACCGCCCGCGTGAGAGAAGCAAATTAGGGTCAACAAAGGTCTCAGAGAAAAGCCTCAAGAGAGCCACTATTCAACTCCGTGCTGGCAATGCTCCATGGGTCTCGGAATTAAACTGTCTATTGCTACGAGTTCGTCAAAAGGCGCTAGTGTCTGAAAACTTTGCTTTTACAACACCTCATCTGTCACCAGTCCTTAAAAAAGGTAACGTCTATCGCCCATTGGCCTCCTTTGATCTGGAAGACAAACTCATCGACGGAGCTCTCGCCAAATACTGGAAAGATCAGTTGGATGAATTGTTCGATCCCGCATCCATGGCTTTTCGCGCCCGTCCAACAGACGGTTCCCCCATGCCCTCTGCTCATATGGCGTTGGACCTCATCTGTGAAAGGCGAGACAGGAGCCCGAGCGGATCTCTTTACGCGGCCGAATGTGACATTAAAGGGTTCTTCGATTGCGTGGATCATGATGTCGCACGTACGCAACTTCGAAGGCTACTCGAAGTCAAACAATCCATGAACCCTGCGTTCGTCGTTGAGCCAAGAGCCATACTGCTCTTCGAAGCCTTCTTGGATTGCTATTCGTTTCGGGAGCATGTCCTCGGAAATTTGCTTCCACGACTCAGACGGTGGAAACCTAAGGCTGAAATTAACTGGCCGGAACCGGATCTTCGTAAGTTGCATGAGGATTTTGATCACGCTCGCATTGGAGTTCCCCAAGGTGGTGCTCTATCAGGTATCATCGCCAACATCGTCCTCGATTTGGCTGATAAGCGGGTGAGAGAACTCGCCTCAAGCGCACAGAGTTCTATCAGCTACCTCCGTTATTGTGATGACATGATCATTTTGGCTCAAAGCCGGAAGCAATGCTCTTCAGTCTTTCAGGCCTATCTGGCTACGCTCAGCCAGTTGAGACTTCCCTACCACGAACCGGTTGCAATCAAGTTCTACGACCGAGCTTTCTGGGAGTTCAAATCCCGTCTCCCTTACCGATGGACAGGGAAGAAGTGGTTCAACTGCGTGCCGTGGATACAGTTTGTTGGCTATCAGATCCGCTACGATGGATTAGTGCGCATCAGGAAAGAGAGTGAAGCCAAACACATTGGACGGGTCATTGAGAAGACTGGCTGGTTCATTAATGCGTTCCTGCCCGGCGAAGCACGTAACAGAGTCGTGGCTCCAATAGCTCCTGATACCCCTTATCCGCAAAGAACGGTAGTTGCAGGTCTGTACGGAAGACTCTCATCCATGGCAGTTGGTCGCGCTAACAGCCACCAGGATGTAGAGGGACCTAGACAGATGTGCTGGGCGGCCGGTTTCAAGGGTTTACACGGAAAGCCATTCGTCGATGGAGTTCTTAGGCGTCTGGACCGCATCAGAGGAAAACAAATCAGTCGTTTCATCCACAAACCAATCAGATTTGGCGGTCAACAAAGTGAGTTCCGGCTTTCTGCTAGAGAAGCTAACGAAGATAGCTACCACGCGCAGTTCAGCAACAATGGCGGTGATGAATTGATCAAGAATCCGTACCAGCCATCTTGGATCGAACAGAAGTTTTTTGAACGGCTGTATCTTTGGCGATTAGCAATCCATTTGAAGAAAAAAACAGCGGTTGGGAACACACAACACCTCCCGCCTGAAACGCCTGCCGCTCATCAATAATTGGTCGTCGGTCATTGCTGGTTGCGTGGCGAATCCACAAACATTGCAGTGGAACGGAAAAGTCCAGACAACCGACGCCAAGGAGGTGGACCTGTGGAAGGTCGCTGAAGAAACGTCCGGCTGCCTGAACGACTTAACGCTACGCCGACCTCACAGCCTGTCAACCCTTGCTGGTCTCTGTCAAGAACACCTCAGAAACGGGGCATCTCAGCTTGCTCAAGATCGAGTCTAGCCGGTCCAACGTCACACTCTCCTCCCCCTGCTCCAACCGGTAGAGACTCGAACGGCTGATACCGATCTTCTTGGCAAAGGCAACATGGGTCATCTCTCCACGTTTGCGACGTAGAAATCCTGCGAACTGTTTGTCCAGAGAGCTTGCCACTCCTCCGAAGCTATCCGGCCAAGTGTCCCGTTTGCGGGACATTCTGCTTGCCAGCAATTTCACGCAGGGCGACAGTGGCGACGAAGCTGGTAGCGGATGGAACAACCAAAGCGCTAGGAGAACGCCACCCTCTCGCTACCGGTCGAAGTGACGTCGTATGAAACAGGCAAAACTTTGGGCCACTACAGTGTTCGCCTTCTTTGCGGTGATATTTATCTGCGGATTTTTTCAAGGGGAACGAAACAATTACCTGCGCTTGGTGGACATTGTGAACCGGCTAGACACCCCCTATCCAATACTCATCAACGAATGCCGCTCTATTGCAGCCAGGACCAGCGATCCTGATCTCAAATTCGTGGCAGAGTATCACTACAAGTTTGCAGAAATGTTTTCCTCGACTGGTTATCAAAGCCATCAGGACGCAATCAGTAAGGGTAAGCTAGACCATTTTGTCAGAGGGTTGGCCATTCCGTTCATCAATCCCGCTGCTGGATGGGACATGCTTTTCAAGGGTGCCGGTTTGTGGATGGACGAAAGCCGGTTCAAAGAATGTGGAGAAAGAGTGATGAACCGGTATGATCATCGACCGATTTGGATTTACGTGGTGGCACTTTGCGCCGCCTATTTCGTCCACCTACAAGTGGAATACTCCACACGGTCCTCAGTAAGCGCCGTTCCCAACACAGCTCCAGTCACAACAACAGAAAGCCTGACTGTCTGTCCGAAATGCGGAGCCAAGAACCGCAACAAAGTCCTGGCAGCGGGTCAAAAACTCGTCTGCGGCCAGTGCAAAACCGTTCTGCACAGCGTTTCCTAACTATGTCTTTCACCACCGAGCAAGCATTCAACATCCTCGAACTGCCTTCGACCGCCACATGGGAGGAAGTCCGTCAGGCATACCGGGAAATGGTAAAAGTGTGGCATCCCGACCGCTTTCCCAATGACGAGAAATTCAAGCAAAGGGCGACCAGAAAGATTCAGGATATCAATACCGCCTACAAGCTACTTGAGGTTCATCTCAAGCATCAGAGTGCGGCGAAGCACTCTCCACCGCCTAACCCACAGGAACAGCATTCGTACGCAAATCAGCCACCATCTTCCGCTTCGACCGCCAAGGAACAACCAGCCTCAGATGACGGGCCGCCTTCCTTCCTAGAACACTGCCAAGATTACGCTGTTTCGTTGCTGCTCGTGTGCTACATCGGCTGGGGCTCGGGTGGATTTATTGGACGAATCATCATAGGCATGGGAATATTCTATGTGACTTGCGAAACCATAGGCCCAAAATACTTGATGCGGCTATGTGTGACGACTGCGGCTTTGCTGGGAGTAGCATTTTTCACCGACCACAGCGATTCGACAGCCACCATCGCTGCTTGGGGAGTTTTGATTACTATTGTCCTGGGTGGCATCAAAATCGTCGCCAAACTCATCCGAATATCCAATTAGATGCTATGGACAGCAGCACCGTTAACAGAGCGGATTGCGACAACCCTCCCTCCCCCACTGCCGAAAGCTCCTTCTCGCTGGTATCATAGATTGAAACCAATATCGGCCTAGCTTCATCGCTGGGCTGATTTTTCAATCACCACCCGGCAGCAAACACCTGGTCTTCTCCTTAACGGGAGGGGGCCGGGTGTTTTGCTGCCGATATCCCTGAAAGGTACCCCCTCTATGGCTATCAAACTCGAAGCCAACTACTCCAAGAAGATCGGATTGGCCGGATTCAGTTCCCACCAGTTCAGTCTTACGCTGGTCACTGAAATCACCGACCTCAGCAAAGTGCCTGAGGAAAGTGAACGACTGCATGGTCTGCTCCAGCAATCCGTCGATCATTCCATCCAGCAAGTCGGTTATCTGCCTGACCAACAAGGCACCAAGAATGGTAACGGTAAGACCAACGGCAATGGTCATCCTAAGCCGCCTCAACGCATCAACACTCCGGTTCATGACTGGAAATGCACCGTCGCTCAAAAGGAACTCATCCTGAGAGTTGTGGAAGAGAACAAACTCGATAAGAACGAGATCGAAGACTTGGCCCAGAAGCGTTTCCGCAAAGGAGTCAAGGAGTTGAGCAAATTGGAGGCAACCGGCTTCATCACCGAACTGCTCGATCAGTATCCGGGCAAGAACCAGCCGAGGTCCCGATGATTGCACCGTTAGAAAAACCACTGCCCCCAGTCGACCCCATCCCAGAGCTAACCAGAACTGTATCAGCCAGTCGCATAGGTTGCTGGCTGACATGCCGGTTGAAGTTCTTCTTCCGGTATGTCCTGAAGCTGAAGAAAGGCAACACCGCAGCTCAATACGTCGGTTCCCGTGTCCATGGCGTCTTGCAACAGTGGAATCTGGCGAGGTGGCGGCAGCAGGCACATGACGTTGAGACTCTGAAAACCGTGTATGAACGTCACTGGAAAGAGGAACAGGTCAAAGATCCGGTGAGATGGGAACCAGATGAAGAACCGGCCGAGAAAGCTACAGGCTGGTCGTTGGTGTATCTCTACCTCAAAGAAACACCCATACCCAAAGATGAGCTGCCTATGGGTGTGGAGTTGAGGCTGGAGGCAGATCTATCACATCACGGCCTACCCACACTCATCGGCATCATCGATCTAGTTCGTCAACATGGGCGTATCGTGGACTTCAAGACAGCAGGCCAAACACCCAATGCCGAGAAGTCCGCTCACCTCCATGAAATCCAGCTCACCGGGTATTCAGTGCTGTACCGGGCGAATGCTGAAGCACGGGAAACCGGACTGGAACTGCATACTCTGGTGAAAACCAAGCAACCCAAGCTTATCGTTCATACAATGCCTCCTGCCAGTGAGCACATGAAGACTCGGTTATTTCGGATCATGGACTCGTATCAGAACGGGGTGGAACGGGAAGACTTCGTACCATCACCCAGCCCGATGTCCTGTGCTTGCTGTGAATACTTCAATGAGTGCAAACGCTGGAGCTAGCATGAAAGAGCCTCATCTATCCGGTTTGTTGCACGCATTACAGCCAGCCTTGAAGAGTCAGAAACGGGCCAAGGAGTTGCTGGAACGCTTCTGGCAGGACAAACAGGCCATCATCTGGACCACCACGCAAGTTCACCGGGCAGCCAATGAGAACAAGACGGTGCTGACTGAAGTGGATGCTCAAACCATCCTCGGTGACTTCATCAGCAACCATCATCATCAGTACGGGTTGTGTTTCAGCGACTTGGTGAAAGCCATCGAGGAAAGTGGGTTGGGCCGTAAAATCCTGGCTGAGGAAACGCGCAACCTGGTTCTCCGTAGCATCCTCACCGTTGATCCACCATGAAACCACCGGCTGAGTTCAAAGTGATGCCAGTGCGGGAATGTGCTGGCCTGCAATCTACCGATCCTCTTACCGGGATCGAGTCACCCACGCCTGATCGCATGTTAAAGATCGAGGAAACGGGTGACTCATGGAAAGGAGTCATCAAACCGAAGATCCGTTTGATGGGGCGCTGGCTGGATAAAGCTGGATTCAAACCCGGCTCACGCGTGCAAGTCGTTTGCGTAGGTCCGGGAGTGATTCAGTTGCGGTCCGTCTGACATCCGTTCCCTCATCCTCACAACCGCTGATCTCTCATGGTCAGCGGTTTTCATTTTCCACCCCCTTTCTCTGCTCGCCTAGGAATTGAGCAGGGTTATTCGCGAACAACCCTTAACCATCATCAACAATGAACGCAGTCTCTGAACTGAAATCCGTCAGTCTCTATTACCGTGAAGGCAGCAGTGACAAGGAATACCACGTCCGCATCGAAGAATCTGGCGCTGGCTTCCTCGTCAACTTCGCTTATGGCCGTCGAGGTTCTACCCTCTCCACCGGCACCAAGACTTCCTCACCGGTCACTCTTGAAGAAGCTGAGCGCCTCTTCGACAAGCTGGTGAAGGAGAAGAAGGCCAAAGGGTACCGGGAAGGTGAATCCGGCACGCCCTACCACCAACCCGATGAGGAGGAGAACAAAGAATCCGATATCCACCCGCAATTGCTCAACAGTGTGGATGAAGCGGAAGTCGAACGGCTCCTTGATGATCCGAACTGGTTCATGCAGGAGAAGCTCGATGGACGCCGGATGCTGCTCGAAAAGACAGGGCGCATGATCATTCCCATCAACAAGAAGGGTTTTGCCATCAGTGCAGCCGTCACCATCCTGCAATCGGCCGAGAACCTGAAACATGACTGCGTGCTCGATGGAGAGTGCATCGGTGACTACTACTACGCCTTCGATCTCTTGGAGCTGAAAGGTGAAGACCTCCGTCCCCAGCCATTCGAGAAGCGTTATATCGCCCTGCTCAACCTGTTTGGCGCTTCCCAAATGCGTCATATCCGGCTGGTTGGCTGTGAAATATCCCGCAAACGTCCCGTGTTCAACGAGCTGAAGGCCAAACGAGCCGAAGGCGTCGTGTTCAAGGACAAGCGTGCGCCCTACGTTGCCGGTCGTCCAAACAGTGGTGGTACGCAGTTGAAGCACAAGTTCGTAGCTTCCCTGTCTGCCGTCGTCACCACCATCAATGCCCAGCGCAGCGTCACTGTTAGCCTCCTGGACACCAATACTGGCTGGCATGAAGCTGGCAATGTCACTATCCCGGCCAACCACAAGGTTCCGGCATGTGGCACGGTGGTGGAAGTCCGCTATCTCTACGCCTTCACCCAATCCCGCAAGGTGTTCCAGCCGGTCTATCTGGGTGAGCGCAAGGACGTGGATCAGATCGAATGCACCGTGACCCAGCTCAAGTTCAAGCCTGAGGAGGATGAACGTGAGTAGTCTGCTTAACAAACGTCAGGTCAAACAGTTCACCTTGGATATGGCGAAGAAACGGGCTCACCGCTTTACACGTGTGGGTTCGGACTTCTACCTGAAATGTGAAGCCAACCTGAAAGAGTTCATCCGTCAGTCCGTACAACGTCTGCCATCCAAGGGCAAGACGATCCAGTAGTTCTTCCGCTGTCTCCAACTGGAGACATTCATCCCCCATAACCTCAAACCCATTCCCGCTGGCCTGGCTCTCCATCACGGAGGGCTGGGCTGGCGGTCTTTCGTTTTAACCCCATCACAATCATGAAAACCATATCCCTATCCGCTTCCGAATTGAAACACGCACTCCTAGGTCTGTCCAAGGTGGTGCCACGCATCTCTCCCTTACCCGCCTTGCAATCCATCCGCGTCATCCGTGACAAGACGGGTATCGTTTGCTTGCAGGCCACTGATCTCGATGGCTTTGTCACCTACCAGACCGAACAGCGTCAACCGGGTCCGGAACTCGACTTTCTGGTGCCCTTCGAGCCGCTCAACAAAGAAGCCAAGTCTTCCAAAGAGAGGCTTGAGCTGATCCCCGACAAGGATCAGGTCATCATCCGGCGTCATCTGGGTGGATCGTATATCGACAAATCCCATGAAAGCCTGCCGGTCAACAAGTTCCCGGCGTTCCCCAGCGTCACCACGGAAGGCATTCCTTTCACCCAGGAACTGAATGCAGCCATCAAACAGGCCTTGTCTTGCAGTAGTACAGATAGCAGCCGCCCGGCCTTGAACGGTGCGTGTCTGGATACGGCGGATGAGAAAGGCCATTATGTGGTGGCTACGGATGCCAAGTCCATCTTCTCGGCGAACTCCTTCAAGTTCGATCTGTCCCGCCCGCTCATCATACCCAACGACAAGTTCCTGCTCTGGCCGGGTCTTGATCACAAGGAAGGCACACTGTCCATGGTACCGGCAGGTGAGAAGGACAATCATCCTTCGTGGATCAAGTTCGAGCTGCGCCCGTGGACCTACATCGCCAAGGAATGCACGGGCACCTATCCCAACTGGAAGCAGTGTGTGCCGGGTGAGCATCTGACCACGGTGGATTTCAGTCCTGATACCGTGGCTACCATTCTGCTCACGCTGCCGCATCTGCCGGACAATGATAAGTCGGAGAAGCCCGTGGAGTTGAAGCTGGGCAAACGTGGGTGCTCGTTGCTGGCTAAGGATACGAACATTCCTCTCACTGGCATCACCATCGACGGTCCCGACCAGCACATCAAACTGAACCGCAACTATCTGGCCCAGGCCTTGCGCTTCGGCCTGCATCATCTGGGACTCACCGACAATGTTACGCCCGTCACCTTCTCCAAGGAAGGCAAACGGCTGGTGGTGATGGTGCTGCGCCCGGATAACTACCAGGCTCCGGCTGACCAAGCGCCGGAACCGGTCACCCCTCAACCCTCGCCGGCTAATGAAACTCCGGCACAAACCCAAGAAACCGAAAAACCCATGGCCTCTGAAACCAAATCCACGACCACAGCCCCGACTCCCATCATAGAAGACGTGCTTACCCGCGTCTCCACATTGAAGGATAACCTGAAAGACTTCCTGCGTGATCTTCAGGAGATCCATTCGCTCCTGAAGCAAGTGGAGAAGGAGAAGAAGGCCACTGACAAGGAGGTCGAAACTGTGCGGGCCAAGCTTCGCGAGATCCAATCCGTGAAGATCTAACCATCCACCACCATGGAGAGTCTGTCAGCTAATCACTGGCAGGCTCTTCTCATTTTCATCCGAAAGGAATCTGTATGCATAAAAACAACGGCGAGCTGATCTGGACATTAGTTGCCCTGACCATCATCGCCGCCATCCTCACCCAAATCTGGACCTATGTGGTGGGGGGCCTTGCGTTACTGGGAGCCTACTACGCTTTCCAACGCTGGCATCCACCCGGTCCACCCAACCGAAGAAACTAATGAACCAACTATTACCCCTGCTCACCCGCGAAGGCATGCTCATCAAGGCATCCATATCGTTCTGGCGTGGGCACAAGAAACTCAAAGCCGAAGATCTGGGACTCAAAAGCCAGGATGTTTCTGACCGTCTCATCAGTCTTGGCCACAAACGTCTGCTGCCCAAGGAATCGTTATCCGCGTTGTCCCTTGTTGAATCCCGCACTCATGCCTTGATCGAACACAATACCTTCCCGTTCCTGCATGGGTTGGGTCATTTCCTGCCTAATGCCAAGATGCCGGAGATCCTGGAACAACTCCATGAACTCGAAGCTCAGTTCTGGTCAGCTAAAGAGGAGTTTTTGCACAGTTACGCAGAACTCCGCCAACGGGCTGCTGGTGAATGGGCTGCTATGGCTGGGAAACTGGTGGAAGATCCTGACCGGTTAGTGGCAAGCATTGAAGCTTCGTTCCCGTATCCGCAACACATGGACCGTTACTATGGCTTCAACACCCACCTGTTCCAGATCCAGCTCCCAGAATCATTGGAGGCAGAGTTGTTGACCACGGCGGAACAACAAGCAGTCATCCAATCACGGCAACACGCTGCCCGTGAAGCTGGACTGAAGATCCGGCGGGAGGTGGAGCAGTTCGTCGGTGAGTGTGTGGCTTCATTGCGCGAGCAGACCGCCCAACTCTGTGACGACATGTTGCACAGTATCCGCAACAGTGAAACCGGCGTGCATCAGAAAACCCTTAACCGCCTGATCCGTTTCATCGACCAGTTCAAACAGATGAACTTCGCTGATGATACTGTTATGGAACGGCAGTTGGAATCTGTGCGGCAAGAGTTGCTTGGTCGGACTGCTGAAGAGTATCGCGACAGCAAGTATGCCCGACAGAAGCTCGTCAGTGGCCTCACCCAGCTATCCCAACAAGCCCGAGAACTGGCCAAACAGGATGCTGGTGAGCTTGTGCAACGGTTCGGACAGATGGGTAACCGCAAGTTCCATCTTGCCGCTTAATCAGGACACAGGGCTATCGAATCCCTCCATGGCCCTGTGTCTTTTCCTGCAACCCAGCAGCACTATTTCAGGCATTGCCCGCCTGAATTACTTGGTCCCCTTCTTTCCCGTATAAGGATTCACATTTCCTTTGGTGGACCAGTTGTTCTTCGGATTGGAATCCGGCGTTGAACGCTGGTGAGGAGACACGTAGGTGCCATTCTTGGTGGTATAGCCTCCCACGCTCGTTGACCCAGACTTAGACCCCGTGCCAGTCGCAGGTTTGTATCCGTCAGCAGCAAAAGCAGAAAATGCGAGGCTGAGACTGAGGCAGAGGAGCAAGAGGATCTTCATTGGTCGACGCTAGACCTATCCCAAGGCGGGTCAACGTAAATTTCCTAAAATTGAAATCAATTTCAGGCAAAGCTCCGCCTTTCAAGGAGCACCACCCAAAAACTCAATCTTATGGCCGACTCCTACACCAAGTTCAGTCTCATTCTTAAATTGCCTGATATCGCTTCACAACAATATGCCTTGGCTCTCAACGCCAAAGCCCATTCGCTCACCACTGGAGAAGACGTTCCCGGAGAGATCCCGGAATCTCTCCATCATTGGCTTGAGGAATGGATCTTCACCACCCGGCCCAGCGGCAATGAACTGGAGCCGGCCATCTGGATCTACTCGGAAGATGGTGGCGTAGATGCTGCCTGTGAATTCATCCACCACCTCCTTAAGAAGTTCAACCTTGAAGGCTATGTCGCTTTCGAGTGGTCACACGATTGCAGCAAACCACTCGTAGACGCCTACGGTGGTGGTGCTGCCTTCATCACCGCAGATGACATCCATACCATGAGCACTTGGGAATGGATCATCGAGAAATCACGTCAGTGCTCTCAACCCTAATAACCCACTATGTCTGATAGATGTTTCATGGAACTCACCTGCCGTCGCGAAGACCTCGACCGTTTCACGGAGCTTGGCTTTCACACATGGGGCGAGGATGACGGTGCCCCTATCGTCGAACTCACTGATGAAGAAGCCAACTTCGGACACTCAGATACCCTGCCCTCTGATGTTCCGTTCTTTGCTTCTCACGGATCGGGCGACAACTACGGCCCTCACCTGATCGCATGTGACGGCAAGCGGTTCATCGACATCCCCGGCGACAATCACAACTTCGAGATCGACTGGGACTATCAAACCAACAGTCCCACCTCTGAAAGCATCGCCCAAATCCGGGAATACCTCGCAGTCAAAGTTACTGCTGAAGCCATCCTGACAGGTCAACTCGTCTGACACTCAACCAACAACCCTAAACACATGTCCCACTTCACCACCATCAATACCCAGATCAAAGACGTCACAGCTTTGCGTGCCGCCGTGAATGAGATTGGTCTCGAACTTCTCTCCGACACCGAGGCTCGCGGGTTCTCCACCATGAAAACCCGTGGCGCTTATGTCATCCGGCTTAAAGGTCCGTATGACATCGCCGTGAACAAGCAACCTGACGGCACCTTCGGTCTCACCACCGATTGGTTTGCCGGTTATGTGGAGAAGGAGGTAGGCCCTAACTATGGCCGTCTCCTGCAATTGTACGCTGTCCACAAGACCACCCAGGAAGCCCGGAAGAAAGGTTTCCTGGTCCAACGTAAACAGCAACCCAACGGCTCCATCAAACTCGTGATCGAAACCGTATGAAACCCTCCATCACCGTAGAAGTGTCTCCCACTGGAGAGATTCAAATCGAAGGCCACGGTTTCAAAGGTCCGGAGTGTGAAACAGCTACCCGGTTCCTCGAAGAAGCCTTGGGTATCGTCCGCGCCAAACAAAAGAAGCCGGAGTACAACCAAACCGCCACCACTAAACTGAAACAACCCACTTGAACGAACCAGAACTCGCCCTGACCAACCCAGCCAAGCCACCCGTCGCCTTCTTTAAGCACGGGTGGCTTGTTCCTTATCTGCTCTCCGTCGATGAAGACACCTGGAGGCGCTGGAAGCATTGGTATGACATGATGCTCGCCGAAGATCTCATCGGTCCTATCCCCCAGATCCAATGGCAGAAGCATCCCTCCGCCCGTAAGATGCTCGAACAATCCCTGGCAGCAATTACCCGCAATGGTGACTGGACTGGCTGGGGATCATGGCGCTGCATCGATTACCTGTTCGACTGGCTGCTCTTTGGCTTCGGTCATAGCAGCCAGACTGAACTGCCCCAGGAACCCGAGGAAGGTGCCTGCGAACGTCTCTACCAGGCATTCAATCTCGGCTACCTGCTCACCTATCCTCATGACTACTTCGGCGACATCCTGGCTGATAACCGTCATGGCCGTCAGTTGGGTTTCTTCCCGACACCCATGGATATCGTACAGTTGATGATCGAGATGAACTTGGGTGGGGAGGATTGCCGAAAGAAGAGTGTCTATGATCCAGCCGTAGGAACCGGTCGCATGCTTCTGTGTGCTTCCAACCATTCCTACCGGCTCTATGGCAATGATGTGAACCTGACTGTCATCAAGGCCACCCTCATCAACGGGTATCTCTATGCTCCCTGGCTGGTGAAACCCTTCCCCTTCTTATGCAAATCACCCTGACGTTTAACGAACAAGGCATCGGCCACGGCCTCTACACTGAGGCGATTCCCCTTCACACAATAGGCACGCTCCAGATGGCTCGTGCTTCATCAATCGAGTTCAACCCCACCAGCCAGCAATGGGAGGTTCGGGATACTGAAGACAACCTTCTGTATGCCGATCCTTCCCGTCAGCTGTGCCTTCAATGGGAATCCGATCACTTCAACCGATGAAACCAATAACACGGGTTTGGACGTTCCCCTCAGACTCCAACCCCTCAACCGAATACCAGACTTTGCAGTACAGCGATGGGTCCACCTCCTGTAACTGCAAAGGCTGGACCCGTCGCACTGCCCTAGACGGTTCACGCTCCTGCAAACATACCCGGCTGGTGGATATGAACCGGGCAGACAGTCAATGTTCTGCCTCCCGTTACTACCGACCACAACCCCCTAAACCGAATGCCCAAACCAAAATCAAAACCGTCAGACTCGGTCAACGCCGTATTGTTGTCTGATACAGCTCAACAAATCATCTCCTACCTCCGTGCTGGTTATCCTGGACTGTATATCGTCTCCCCGGAAGAACAGCGGGTGGAGGCGGAGTTTCAATCGATCGCCCAACATCTCAAGTTCAGTTTGTCAGCCTGGTCGATAGTGTCCGGGTTGGTGGATGTCGAAACAGGCCAATCCCGTAACTGTGCTGATCCCATGGAGGTGCTGGAGGCGGTTCCGGAACTGAAGGAGCAATCAATCGTGCTGCTGAAAGACTTCCACCTGTTCCTGACTGACCCGAATCCCCTGCTCCTTAGAAAGTTCAAAGACTGCTTGTTGGTAGCGAAAACCAGACAGACACCCTTAATCATATTGGGTTGTCGCTTGTGTCTGCCACCTGAACTGGAACGCGAACTCACTGTCATCGAGTTCCATCTGCCGGATAAAGAAGCGCTGAAAACAGTTTACCATGGTGTAATGGATTCGGCTGGCATCACCTCAGTAACGGTGGATGAACGCGAGAAGGCCGTGGAAGCTGCTTGTGGATTGACTACCATGGAAGCTGAGAACGCCTTTGCCTTGTCGGTGGTGAAGACGAAAACGATCTGCCCTACCGTAGTTGCCCGTGAAAAAGCTCAAGCGGTGAAACGGAATGGCTTGCTGGAAATCGTTGAATCAAAGGAATCACTGGAAAGCATCGGCGGGTTGGATTGCCTGAAAACTTGGCTGATCCAACGACGCCAAGCCTTCAGCCCCAAAGCATCAGCCTATCGTCTGCCTACGCCCAAGGGATTACTTATCATCGGAATTCCCGGCACTGGCAAATCCCTGACAGCCAAAGCAACAGCTCAAGTGTTTGGCGTTCCCTTGCTGAAACTGGATGCTGGCCGAATCTTTGGTGGTTTGGTTGGTCAATCCGAAGCCAATCTGAGAACTGTCATTCAGACAGCCGAAGCGATAGCGCCCTGTTGCCTGTGGATCGATGAGTTGGAGAAAGCGTTTAGTGGCGTCAAATCTGGCTCTACTGACGGAGGCACTTCATCAAGGGTGTTCGGTTCACTCATCAACTGGTTGCAGGAGAAGACCAAGCCGGTGTTTGTCGTCGCCACTGCCAATGACATCAGCCAGCTACCCCCTGAACTGTTGAGGAAAGGCAGGTTCGACGAGATCTTCTTCGTCGATCTGCCCAACCATCAGGAACGTGCAGCTATCTGGCAGATCGTGGTTGAGAGGTTTGGCCGGAAGGCTGCTGAATATGACATCGACCAACTCAGCAGGGCCACTGAAGGTTTTACCGGCAGTGAGATCGAGGCGGTGTTTGTGGAGTCGTTGTTTGTGGCGTTTGAGTTGTCCAGGGAACCCTCTGACCTAGATATTGCTGGGGTTATCAACGGGATGGTACCGCTGTCGCAGACCATGGCAGAATCGATCAAATCTCTGAAGCAATGGTCTAGTGGTCGGGCTCGGTCTGCTACCTCACCTGTCAGTTCCTCATCAACAAGGAAGCTGGCGGTGTGAGGGGCAAGGAAAGGGGTTCACTCGGTGGATTCCTTTTCTTTAGGTATGACCCAGCCGTATCCATGTAAGACTGTTCTGGCTGCTTGAGCACCTTCTGCACCGCTTCATCCTGCAAGTCCGGCGGATAGCTGCGTCTTAGCTTCGCGAACAAGTTCACTGGCTTTGTGCACCATCTGGTCCTCCTTCGTCTGCCGGAGAATACGGTACACCCAGTCGAAGATAAGTGGGTTACGGGAACGCGCATCGAAAAGCGCATCCTGAATCAAGAGGCATTGCTGAAAATCTTCTGGATCTCCGTGCGGGTTCAGCAGGGACTGATTCCAGAGGGATTCCACTGCCTCCAGTCCTCGCTGTCCGGCCTTGATGGCATCCGATTGGGCGAGGATTTCACGCAGCAGCCAAATGACAGCCGGGGCTAGTGGTGCATAAACAGTCAGTATCATTTGTTGCACCGTGTCACCACGAATTAGTGCGATACCGAAAACAGTGACAGAAAGTGCAACCAGAATGACGGTCAACCAGAAGCGCACTCGTGCACGTTGATTCAAGTCCCACCAAAAACTGGCTCGCTGGCAGATCAACCTCGCCAAAGGTAGAGGTATCTCGCCAGCGACAGACGGGTACCAGTTGTAAATCTGAGCGCGGTCGCCTGCATTGGCATTATGTCGTCGGCTGGAGTCAAGGATGTCTTCAGAATCGACTTTTCGACCACACCTGAGAGGACGCCATGGCAGCTCAAAAAGGGCGCAATCGAACATCTGCTGGATGAGTGCACCCTCACGCTTGAGTTGGTTGAGCGCACGGGAAAGCCAGAGTGCGTCCAGAAGGGTCACTGAGATGGAAAAGCAAGTAAGCCAGATTTTCAGGTCAGGCTTCCAGCTCATCAATATGGAACTCACAAGAGCGGCGGGCACCGTGATGATGAGTTGGAATGCCATGAGCCGCTTAGCGGTTCCATAAACGTGGCTGGCTGCAGCGAGTAAGTTGACTTGCGGCTCGGCGTTCTGCTTTGAAGCAATATCACATCCCTCTACCATGGAAAGTTCCCCCTGAAAACAATGTCCCACTGGCGACGTGCTTCATTAATATCCCCGCGATTTTCTGCCATGACCGCCCTTTCTGCATGGTTTCGAGAATCCACCACTGAGGCTAATGCTCGTTCGCGCTGCGCAAGCGTTTTTACGGCAGGGATGTTGCCAGCGATCTTGTATGGATCACGGATTGCACGGCACTCTCGGCGGGCTAGGCTGCGAAATATTTCCAACATGCAAGTGGTGTAAGATTTCACCCCTTTGCACACGCCCTCATACGCCAGAGCGATCTCGATATGGAATGAGGAGAGTGGAATGCGTACTTCTCGGCACTCGCGCCAAAATTTCATAAGCTGTGCCACATACACAAGCTTGCCTCCGCTCTGTGTGTTCGCATCAGCGAGGTAAGCATCATGCGCGCCCGGCCATGTCAGCATCCACCGTCCATCGCCATCAGGAATCCAATAGACGGGCCACTTCTGCTCGATCCGATCAAACATTCCAGGCACTACCTCGACATGTCGGCCATCTGAGAAAGACACGGCTATGGCGATCCCGTCCTTGTAAACACTGCTGCTCGGGTAGCGCTCTACCAATGCGATCCGGACTTTTTCCAAGGCTGTGTCGGAGCGGATGATTTGATCGCCCCGGGTAAAGACAGGTTTGCGAAAAACGGCAAGTAGATCCGTGTCACTGAATCCACGGATGGATGTCTCGCGAACGAAGCTGCCTATGGGCAGACATTTCGACACCTCAAACTCGGTTTCAAGCCGTGTTCGGATAGCGGTAAGATGCCGACGAGCCGCCAGAAGCTCACTTTCAAGCGGTTGAATCCTGCATATGAGCTCCTGAAATGATTCGCTAATCGTCATTCGTGCTCACGAGTTAAAGATTCAGTCGAGTAGTGATGGGAGGCGTGTGATCTATTCAGCGACGTGGCAAGGCAACGTGGCAGGCATCTGCACGACTTATTGGCTAAGGGCGCCCCGCTTTCGCTGTCCTTTTGGTATCGCCTCATAATCGTATCCTCAGTCCGCTATTCCGGCCTGTCCGCTTTCGGCCGCTTCAAAGCCCCATAGACCCCGTGCAGCAGCAAGTTCATACGGGCTCAGCAGAATTTCCAACTTCAAAGCCGCCTTCCAGGATGAATTTTGTCAGCAGATTCGACGCTCTGATGTTTACCTTGTGTGGCGGGAGCCTTTCACCCGCTAGCGCTTCAAAGTAAGCTTTGGCTTTATCCTTGTCGATGGTGGCCTTGAGGTCATCAAAGCGTCCGTAGTCGTTCAAGTTTGCTGCGGTCACGTTCGCGTTTATCAACGCAGTCAGCTTCTCTTCGTCGATGCCGAGGCATTTGACGATGGCCGCCACCTCCTTGTTTTTGGCCTGAGTCTTGTAGTCGTTCAGGTAGTCTCGGAAAGTGCGGTCAGGGTCGATCTTCACCTCCCCACGCTGGATGTCGTGGAGAAAGATTCCGGCCAGCTTTTGCTCTTCCTGGGAGAGCGAGGCAAACGAGCGGTGCAGGTCAGCCAGCGTCGTCTCCTTTGCGGCTTGGTCCCCGCTTTGCAGGACTTTGAGATACTTCTGAAAGCGCGAATTCATGTAGTCGGCATCGATCTTGCCGGTATCGCTCTCGGTGATGTGGCTGTCGATGTCGAAGGGGATGTCGTCGCCGCCACCGCCGCCACCACCGCCGCCGCCGCCGAGTTCTTTGTAGCGCTGGAGGAGCGTCAGATATTGAAGGTGGGTGATGGTGAGCTGGATTTGCTTCTTCGGCTCTTCACCAAACTCATAAACCGGTTGCTCCCATGTGAACCCCTGGATCTTCGCTGCTTCCAGGACGGCATTGAACTGGTTGAACTGCTTGGCGAAAGCCGCACACTCGGTAGGATCATCCGGCAGCTTCATGAAATCCGTGATTCCCGCCGCGTTGAAGATGGCGCTGATCTCGGCAAAAATTGCATTCAGCCGCTCCAGGTTCATCGGCAGACGATCCGCGAAGAGGCCAATTGGTTTGTCGCCAGAATACAGTTTTACCGCAGCCTCGACGTTCCGTTTCATCGTGTGCGGCTTGCGGTAGTAGCGGATGGTGCCAAAGGGCTTTTCGAGCGGGTGGAACAGACGGTTGGTCCGGGAAAAAGCCTGGATGATGTTTTCATACTCCAGCAGCTTGTCGAGGTAGAGGGTGTTCACCCATTTCGAATCAAAGCCTGTGAGCATCTGATTGACCACAATCAGCAGGTCGAGCCGCTTTTCCGGCTCGGCCTCGATACGGATATACGGCGCTTTATGCGCGAGTCGGGCCGCAAGGTCCTTTTTGAAATGGGCGTGCGTTCCAAAATCGAACTTCTGCCCGTAGGCGGCGTTATAGTCGGTCAGTATTTCGATCAGCCCGTCCGTCTTGAAGGCAGGATCGCCGCCGCCATCTTCATCGCTGATGTTTGGGTCGAAAAGCGCAGTAATTTTGAGCGTGGGGCACTGCGCCTTTATCAGGCGGTAATAGATGATCGCTTCTGGAATGCTGCTGGTGGCAAAGATAGCATGGAATTTACTGGCTTGGCTCAAAGTTACCCAGTTGTCGGTGATGTCCTGCACGACGGCGTTCCGGTGTTCATCTCGCTCATATTGGGCAGTAGGCAAGAGGTCCTCAATGCCGGATTGATAGACACCGGCACTATCTCGCTGACCCGCCATCGGCACCTCATTCATGTAGCGGTTGAAGACCTTCTTTTTCTTCGGGTCGGCCATGGCTTCCGCCACCGTGTCGGCTTTGCACTTCTCAAGGGCAATAGCCTCCCGCAGATCGCGGTCCTTGTAGGTCATCACCTGGTAGGGATCAAAGCCGAGGACGTTCTTGTCGCGGATGCCGTCGGCGATGCTGTAACGGTGCAACTCATCACCAAAGACATCCGTGGTGGTATTGTCCTTGCGGACATTCTCCCTGTGGATGGGCGTGCCGCTGAAGCCGAAGAAGACCGCGCCGGCAAAGCTCTCTTTGATATCGACGAGCATTTCGCCGAAAGTGGAGCGATGGCATTCGTCGATGATGAAGACGATGCGCTTGGCCCGCATGGTTTCCAAGTCGTGCGCTTTCAGCCCATCCGCGTCATCCGTGAGTCGGCTCATTTTCTGGATGGAGGTCACGATCAGCGTATCGGCCGGGTCGGTGCTCTTGAGTTTCTTTACCAGCACGCCGGTGTGTTCCGTGGCCTGCACCTCGTTGCCGTCACCGGCGAAGTTGCGATACTGTTCCAGTGTCTGCGTGCCCAACTCGATGCGGTCGAGCAGGAAGACCACTTTGTCCGCATCCTTCGAGTTGGCGATGAGTTGCGCGGACTTGAAGCTCGTCATCGTCTTGCCCGATCCCGTCGTGTGCCAAATGTAGCCGCCGAGGCGGTTCGGATTCTGCCAATCCGTCTTCGCCACCTTGTCGGAAATGGCGTGCGCGGCGTAGTATTGGTAGCTGCGCATCACCTTCAGCACCCCGTCCGCCTCATCCGCCACGGTGTAGAAACCGATGAGTTGATGCGCCATGGGGATGGAGAGGAGATCTTTTGTAAACCTCTTCCAGTCGTTAATCGGTTCGTTGTTAAAGTCCGCCCAGTGAAAGGCGTAGTCCTTATTGAATTTCCCGTCTGGCCCGGGATTGGCAAAGTAAAGCGCCTCGGCTGGCTCCATCGCCACGAAGATTTGGAGGAGGGAAAAGAGGCCGGTGAAGATGCCCTCGTGAGAATACTTCTGGATCTGATTGTAGGCCACCATCACCGGCACACCGCTGCGCTTCAGCTCGAGGTGGATCACCGGCATTCCGTTGATGAGCAGCACCAGATCGCCTCGCCGGTCATTCTGCAAGGGAGAGCCACGTGCATAGCGCGGTTGCTGCGCGATCTGGTAGCGGCTCTGGCCAGCGGCGATCTCGTGCCGGTCATAGATTTTTAGGCTCACTTCCTTGCCGAAGTGTAACGCGTCGACTGGATTGTCGCGGGTAATGGAAACCGTCTTGCCGTTGATGAAGCCATTGAGCCGCAGCGGCGTGCGCAGCGCGGTGATTTGCTCCAGTATCTGCTGCATCTCGCCGTCAGTGAGGGGCACTTCATTGAGGCGATCCTTGCCGCGATTGTTTTCAAAGAGGATTTGCTTCCAGTTCGCCAGCAGGTCCGCTTCGGTCGGGTTCTTGATGACGGGCAGGTCGCCCCAACCGCGCTGGCGCAGCTCGTGGATCACGGCGCCTTCAAAATCGGCTTCTTTGGCAAAGGTGTTCATGGGTGAGGCGGGCGACGCTTAAACAAACATCTTCTCTAGGCAGGCCGCTTTGACCTGCTTGAGTTTCTGGAGTTGTAGGGCTTGTTGGAAAATCAACTCGTCCAGCGTGCGGAAGTAGTGGCCGATTTTTTGTTGTTCGGCGATGCCAGTCGGAAAGCAGATGACCGTTTGCTTGATAGCCGTTTTGGAAATCGAAAGAACTTTCGTGCCCTGCATTATGGGTAGTAACTGAACATGGAAAGCATTCGAGTTAAGGTAGTATCCAAGGTAGAAGGGCGCGAAACGAGTCAGTGGCCGCAATGCAATCGTGTGAAGGCCTGCGAGCACAATTTGATCGCCCACATTTTGAATCTCTGTGCATTTGCCCACGGTTTCATCCTCTGCCGCATCGGCCATCACAATATCTCCATTCTCTAAATTGGAGGACTTCAGTTTCGTCACCACTGCATCCTCCGATATGAATGGCACTTTATTGCTTTGAACATCCAGCACCTCTCCGTATCGGACCAAAATATCCCCGTAGTGCACGTTCCTCGCCAGGCCGACGCGGTAGTTCAAGTTGGCCCTTGATAAGGTGTTATTGGCGATGTTGCTCGTTGAGGCCCCTAGATTCTTCTGCTCCCACGCCCCCCCAAAGCCTTTGAAGCGGATTTCGGGGGTGGTCGTGCCGGGCTGCGGGAACATCTTTTGGAGCATCGCTTTTTTCAGCGTCACCAGCTTGTCATGATTTCGCTGATGCAGCCCCATCAGCCGATCCACCTCCCTGAAATAACCGCAGATTTGGGCTTGTTCGGTGACGCTCGGGATGGTGACACCTCGTTTTTTCCAGTCCTCGACCTCGAAAACCATTTTCTCAATATCCACCCCGTATGAACTCAAGAAGAACTTCTTCCGCATGTCTGGAAGAGTCGCGATAAGAGTCATGAACTCAGTCGAAATCCTGCTGTTTCCTACAGCGATGAGGTATTCATTGGAGACGATTGCACCATCCAAGTGCGAGGGGATGATTCCAGTGGCACCGTGGATGACTTGCCGCTTGGAAATGACAAAGTCGCCGACCTCAAGCTGAGAGTAGTTTTTTACCAATATTTCGCGACCCAACAAAGAACCGCGCGGGACAACACCTGCATTCCGCCGCTTCACGGTGATCAGCTCGTAGCGTTGATGATCTTTGAGAATGATCGGACGCTTTATCTCAGAAAGGATTTCTCCAATTGGTTTCTCCTCCCAATCCGCTTCAAACCCTTTGAAGCGGATTCTCGGCACCTTGCTGTTGGTTGGCGGCTTCATCTCAATTCCCGGCGAGTAAGGTTTTCAGTTCCGCGAGCCCCTTGAGATCGAACTCGTTGCCATCCAGTTCATCGATCATGTCCGCCAGCGCGGTTTCGGTCTGCTGGATGTCGCGGGCGTTGTCGGCGTAGGTGAGGTGATACTTTTCCGCGAGGGCTTCCAGCTTGCCGATGAGCGTCTCCATCTGTTGGCCTGGCAGGCGGTGGAGTTCCTCGCTGAAGGGGGTGATCCATTTGCGTTCGAGCAGCTCATGCACTTGCGCGTCGCTCAGGCCCTCGATGGTAGCTTTCGTCTTCAGGTGGAGGTCGGCGGCTTCCGCCTTGATAGCGGCTTTCAAAGTCTTCTCCTCGGCCAGCCATGCAGCCACCTGGATGATTTTAGCCTCGTAAGATTCGGAATCGAACTTGCCGGAGTTTTTCTCCTCCGCGAGCAGCGCCTTCGCTTCCTTGGCGACGGCAGCAGCGACGAACTTCTCGCCTTCCTCATTAAGCAACTCGCTGGCTATGGCGCTTTCCTTTTCCTCCTCGCTGAAGCCCTCCAGCGTTTCCTCCAGCGAAGCGGTGACTTCACTCAGACGGCTCTCCTTTTCCCGCAGGGCGGCCAGCTCCGCCTGGTGATGGACGCTCTGCACGAGATCGAAGGGGAGGATGCGCCCTTTCCAGCCGTCCTGCACCTCGGCCTTTTCCCCCTTGCTGGTCTTCTCCACCATGTTCGGCTCGGCCACACGGGCGGCGGCGAAGCCCTCCGTCTGGAGGATTTCCAGATCAATGGCGACGGGCTGCCAGTGGTCGTCGAGGATCTGGTAGGCGTGATAGCGGTCGATGAGCGGCAGCGGGGCGAGCCGGGCAAAAAGCGCCTCGCTCAAAACGGCCTCCTGCCGGGGAATCTGGAGAGTGAGCATCTGCTCCAGCAACTCGCGGCGCAGGTAGGGCGAGAAGTCGGCAAAGGCGGTGCCGAATTTTTCCCCGAATACTTGCACCTCGGGATGCTCGCGGATGGCCTTGGCAAGGTCTTCCACCATGGGCTCAGCGTAAGGCTTGCCATCGTCCTTAAAAAGGGCGGAGCGCAAGCTGGGAAATGCACGCCAAAAACCAGCCAAGGGGTCGGCATTCAACTCGCTAAGTGGAATACCGCCAAACATAGAGGCGTAAAGATCCCAGCTCTCTGTGGGCTCGGAGGAATCCACATAACGCGGTATGTTGAGATTGTAGTTGTTCTCCTGGATTTTAGTTTTGGGGACGAGCTTGCTGTAGCGCGGCACAGTAGCGCGGCCAATCACGGTATCGGCGATCTTCTTTATGTCGGAGGCGCGTAGCTTGTTGTTCTTCCCCTCCTTGGCGAAGCCCTCGGAGGCATCCACGATTAGGACGTCGCTCGCTTCCCGCTTCTGCCGGAGGATGAGGATGATGGTGGGGATACCGGTGCCAAAGAAGATATTCGGCGGCAGGCCGATGATGGTCTCCAAGTGGTCGTTCTCGATGAGGTTCTTGCGGATCACACCTTCCTCACCCCCCCGGAATAGCACGCCGTGGGGCAGGACGATGGCCATGATGCCGTTCGGCTTCAAGTGATAGAGATCGTGGAGGAGGAAGGCATAATCGGCCTTGGACTTGGGCGCGAGGCCGAAGCGGGCAAAGCGGGCATCGTTTTCCTTGTGCTGCGGGTCCCACTTCTGCGAGTAGGGCGGATTGGAAACGACCGCGTCTAGGTAAAGCGGGTTGTAGGTGTTGACGGGGTCCTGATCGTCGAAGAAAGGCCAGTCATCCTCCAGCGTGTCGGCATTCCGCGTGACTATGTTCGTTGGCAAGATGCCGCGCATGACTAGGTTCATGCGGGTGAGGTTGTAGGTGTTCTCCTTCAGCTCCTGCGCGTAGTAGCGGATGTTGTCCGGCCTGACCATGTGCCTGGCGATGGACTGGCCGATATTAAGCAGCAGGGAACCCGAGCCGCTGGTGGCGTCATAGATCTGGATAGTCTCACGGTCCCGCAGGTGGTGCGCGATGATCTCGGACATGAGCACGGAGACCTCGTGCGGGGTGTAGAACTCGCCCGCCTTCTTCCCCGCATTCGCGGCAAACATGCCGATGAGATATTCGTAGATGAAGCCGAGCACATCGTAGCCCTGTCGCCCATCCATGGGGATGTCCTTGATAAGCTGGATGAGCTTGCGGATCGCCTTAGTCTGATTCGCAGCAGAGTCGCCTAGTTTGCCCAGCCCGGTTTCCAGCGTCTTGAAAATGCCCTCGAACAGGCGCTTGTGATTCGGGTGGATGAGGCGGCCGAAGGCCGACAGCGCATCCCGGACGTGAGAGACGTCGAAGTCGCCCTTCAGCTCGATCCAAGTGGAGAAGAGATGCGGGTAGGCGATGAAGTAACCGATGTTGCTCTTGATGTGGTCCACGGTCTCGGCGTCATCTTCCGACAGGGCACGGAGGTCATCGTCACTAAAGTCCTCGCTCTTGGCGAAACGGACGAGTTTATCCGAGAGGTATTTGTAGAAGATGAAGCCCAGGATGTAGTCCTTGTATTCGTTGGCCTCGATCTTCGAGCGCATCTGGTTGGCGGACTCCCAGATTTTAGCGGCGAGCTGTTGTTTGTTCACAGTAAAGTTATTGGGAAGATTGTCTTTGGCGTAGGCGTCATTAGGGCGGAATCAATCTAGGGTTTCCAGTCCAAAGCCTTCCGTCAGCAAGCAACTCGCATTGCTGTCCTTCGGTTTGTCCGCTTTGTTCCTGCCGCTCATCATCGGAATATACCTGCATGTAACAGGGGGATTCTCCTTTCATTGGTCCAGGTACACAGACCTCCCTCGGACTTTCCCCCCAATGAACCCACCGTCTGAGGTAAACGGTGAACTCGTGTCGTGATTTAAGGCAAACCACGCCCCGTTGCAACCCTAATGAAAGCAAACCCCTTCTACTCAAGGAAACCACCGGCAAAGCCTCGCTCGCCGAACCAGCTAAGAGCAGCGTTCTCCAAAGTGGATTTAGTAACGCTAATAGGTTTTACACTGTGATTCCCATTTCTGTGAGGAAGCGTGATGGAGCCTTCGCATATCCGAAGTATCGGCCAGAAAACGTAAGTGTCAGTGCCTCTTCGGCTCGGGTTATCGCCACAAAGCAATTCCGACGCTCCTCCCTCATCTCAAAACTTTCGTCACCCTTCTTCGTGGCCGCCCAACTCGGAAGCTGGTCCTCAACCAAACCGATGAGATAAACACGTTTGAACTCCAAGCCCTTCGAACTGTGGATGGTCAGGCAGCGAACAGCATCTTTAGGAGGCGGCGTCTCCTTCGAGCGGAGATCAAACTCTTGAAGCAGAGAGTGAAGGCTTACTTCGCTTTTGCCATACTGCTGAATCACCTCCTGCTGCAACAATTTCCAGACTTCCTTCTCTTCCTGATACTCGTCAAACGCGGTATCAACAGCAGTGGGGTGGTTCTGGAGTGCATCAATCCACGAGAAAGCGGCTTCGATGAATGCCCAGTGGTCAACTCGCTCAAGCAGAGTGCTCTTAGTCTGTTCAAGAAATGCTCGCGTAATATCTGAAATGGTTTCCTGCCCAAGTGCAGCTTCAAGCCAGCCCCGCAAGTAGTCCCCACTTTGGAATGAAGACGATGCCACCACATCCTCCACCCTGATATTGTTTCCCTCGAGTGAGTAAAAAGCCTTGCAAACCTTTCGGAGTTGCTCCCGGTCCTGCCGTGCGTTCGCAAGTCGAAGTGCGGCGTGCAGCCAAGAAACTGGCGCACTGATGAACTGACTTTTCCGCACGGCGATGTATGCAGGGACGCTTTGCTGCGTGCACTCGGCAATCACAGCGTCCAAAAGTTTCTTACTCCGCCCAAGAACCACACAGTCGTTCCGGCCTTCTGGCGGCGTCTGCTTCAACTCGGAAACGACCCACGAGACTTCTTGACCGAAATCATCAAAATGAAAAACCCTCAAATGCGAGTCGGTCGTTGAGATTTTATGCGCTTTGAGGGGCTCCTTACCCACAGAACGGTCAAGGTTATGTCTTATCAAATTGTTGGCCAATTCGATAACTGCGGGCGGGCAGCGGTAGTTCTCTGGTAATTGAACTGTCGCCATCGAGAAGCGTTTCAGTAGATCCTGAAGGCGTTGGGGGTTTGCACCGTTCCATTGGTAAATCAGCTGATCGTCATCAGCCACGACGAACAAATTCGGCCTGTCCGCTGGAACAAGCGAGCAGAGGAGTCGGAATTGTGTTTCGTTGGTATCCTGAAACTCGTCGACACACACGTATCGATAGACACGCTGGAACTGTTTCGCAATTGCTGGTCGCTCTTCCAGAAGTTGAACGGCCATACCGATGAGCGAAGCAAAATCCAAGTGGTTTCCTTTGATAAGCTCAGCACGGTAAGAATTGAACAGTTGTGACAGAAATTCTTTCCGCTGATGCCCACCCAACCTCTCGGCCAGTTCTTGCGGGTTGGAACATTCTGCAAGCATCTTGTCAATTACCGGCAATGCGTTTGCTGCTCCTGATATTGTATCTGCGACATCCTCACTGAGCATTTTCATCGCTTCGGTGGCGACTGCTTCACGGTCCGCCTGCTCGACCAAGATCGTAAAGTCTGGCCTCAGTCCAATGTGATGCCCATGCTGCCGCAGGATCTCGGCAGCGAATGAGTGGAAGGTCGTTAACAGCGCCCTGTCCTTTCCTGAGTTCAAAAGTGCCTCAAGTCGGGTTCGCATTTCCCCTGCGGCCTTGTTGGTGAACGTTACTCCAAGTACTCGGAAACGCTCGCCGTCGGTATCGTCGAGAAGCCGTGCGATGCGATAAGTCAGCACGCGGGTCTTTCCCGAACCAGGGCCGGCCAGCACAAGCAATGGTCCCTCGTTCCATCGCACGGCTTCAAGCTGTTTCTCATTAAGCGTTGTAAGGTCGATACTCATAGTCGCGCGTTATTTACGGCAGTGGAGATCACGGTTTGAATTTCCGGGGGCAAGCCAGGGGAACCCTGCTGTCCAGCTGCTTCTATGACCGCAACTGCAAGGTGCGGCTTTGAGGTGCGCTTTATTGCTCGCTTTATGGTCTGGGCAATTGGGTCCGGCGGTGGTGGAGGCGTCTCCCATAGGCAAGGCTGCCCGTTCGCACATTGTTTCGGCGGTGGAGGCGTTTGCTGAGGAGCATTACCGGCAGCAGTAGTGTAAACCTGACTGTATCCATGGTGCCAAAAACTGTGCTCAATATCCTTCTGTGGAAGGACTGAGATTCGCCGAGCTTCCAGCACACCACCCAAAAAGGTGCGAGCGGTCGCCGCATACCCGATTCCTGCTGTGTCGCCGTCTGCAAGAACGTGCCATTCAATGCCAAGGTCTATCGCGAGCTTGATAAGCGTCGGCAGTCCGCACTGAGCAAACTCAACACAGCACACGCCTTCCAATTCGAAATCCGTGCCAAGTAATCTTGCGGCTTCAGGTAGAATCCAAAACTCACTCTCTCCTTCCACAAGTAGCCACGATTTGGCGAAGAGGAGATTCCCGCGCTTGGCGCGAACGTGGTATGCAATCTTGCGTTCGTCATCAGCCGTGAGGGTTCCCGTTTTCACTTGGAACAATTCAACCTTCCCGGCTTTACGAGCGAGGCGGCGAACCGAACTCAGCGGGACAGCGGCGAGTAATTCACCAGAATGTGTCGCGATAATCTTTTGGCCCTTGATTGAGTTCAACACCCTCCACAAAGAACGCACAGCCGACGGGTGTAGATGCGACTCTGGTTCTTCAATCGCGAGGAGTGGTTCGGAATCCGGGTCGTATGCTTCGGCCAGCCGCGCATTGAGAAACGCTTGAAAAAGGAATAAGACGGAAAGACTTTGGGTTCCAGCGCCATGCTGGGTGATCGGCAACTTTGCTCCGCTTTTCGCTGCAAGCTTCACTTGCGTCTTACTGAGCATGTCGAAAATGCGTGCGGGAATGGCCTCAACACTTACGAGGTCAGCCGCAGCCAAAGGAACCAGACCACCAGCCTTCGCCACTTGCGTTTTCACCTCGTTAAACGGCGTATGTGAGTCGAGGACAGATTGATTGATTGCTTCAATCTGCTCTTCCAGTTGGACACGGGTTGCGTCATCGATCTGCGGATTCTTCGTAAACGGCCCCCAAAACGGGGAACGACTTTGGAAATGCTGGCCAGCATCCCTGACCGCCGCCAAAAAAAACGCGGGATTCAGTTGTTGAAGCTCAGCAACGATTCGCGGGTTCTTTGCCGTAGTAAGTTCGGCGTTATTGAGGTCACGAAACGACCATTCCAAGGTAAAATCCTTGATCATCGGGTCATATGAGGCAACGACGTGAAACCGTACTTCCTGTCTGTTATCAGCTCGAACCTGCACCGCTCTTTCAAGGCCCTGCACGATTGCATCCGGCCATTCGCTTTCAACCGATTCGACAAAGGTAAAGTCTATTTCTATGGGTGGTGCAGAACTCGGGTCTGGCTTGGCTGCCGTAAGGTGGAAGTCATACTCCCCGAAAGGCACGACCTTGCGTGACAAGTTTCGGCTTAAGCAGGTGTGAACAGCTTCCAAGACACTGGTCTTGCCGGTATTGTTTTCGCCGATCAGAACGGTGCACTGTTCCAAAGGGATTGTAAGCTCGTCGATTCCTCGAAAGTTCTTGATGGAGAGTTTGGTCAGTAACATGGCGGTTAGGTCTCAAGTGTTACGCTCCCCGCGCAGCAGGGTGGCGGGGCATTGTTAATCAAGGCCAACATACTTTTTGGCGGCGGCTTCGAGCAAGGCATTGATGACTGCCACGCTGGTTGAAAGGCCCTTTTCCTCAGCTTGGGCCATTACCTTCTTCCACAGCGTATCGTTCTTTGCTTTGGATAAAAACTCCTGCCCCGCCCAAGTCATGCGGTAGACCACACAGGCCACCGGCTCGTTTCTACTACCAGTCTGGATTAGGCCATCAAGGAAATCGGCATCCAACAGCAGTTGGACATGTTCCAGTATCTCCACCTGCTCCTTGCCCTCGTATTCAAACCCATCAATAGCTTGGCCCGCCGGCGTCGCTTCCACATCCATTAGGATGTTACGGATGAGATCAAGGTCGCGCTTCATGATTGAGATTACGATAGTCTCTTGAGAGGTGTTCCTGTCCGCTCATCATCGGTACATATGTGCATGTGACAGGGGATTCTCCATTCATCGGTGCAGGTACACAGACCTCCCTCGGTTTCCCCCAAAGAACCCACCGCTTAAGGCCAACGGTGAACTCGTGCCGTGATTTAATCCAAACCTAGCCCCGTTGCAACCCTAATGAGCGGCCGGGTTCTCGGCTCGAAGATGCGGCTATCAGAATAGATCGGCTTCGTCGCCTCATCCGCCACCGTGCGCTGGATGTCGTAGATGGAAATGTAATCACCGAAGACCGCCCGCGTGTTCGCGTCCGTCTTCTCGATCGGCGTGCCGGTGAAGCCGATGAACGACGCATTCGGCAAGGCATCGCGCAGGTTCTGGCGAAGCCGTAGGACATCTCGCCGGTCTTCTCATTCACCTTGCCGCCGAATCCATACTGGCTGCGGTGCGCTTCATACGCGATCACGACAATGTTCTGCCGCCCGCTCAGCTCGGGCATCGCTCTCAGCGCAATGTTATGAATTCATAATGCTGTGACAGACCACGCCCGAAGACCTTCATAACTAAATCCAAGGTAAAAAGAAACGCGCCTGTTCTCATCACGCCCAAGAGCCATGCCAGCGACAGCCGGAGCGAAAAATGCCTTAACACCCCACCTCAGTTCAATTTCTCCTGATTGTGGGGCGTGGATTCGACTCACAACCCCTTCGATTCGAAGAAGGGGCTTAGTATCTAGCCAAAATCCCGTCGAGTCATCCCATCCTCCCAGTTGGTCTTGATGAACAAGCCGGCGTAGTCCTTGCCCGCCTCCGAGCCACTCGAAACTTCGCGTGCGATCGCGTCGGAACCCTGCTTTCGCTTTGCAAATTTCGATGTTCCGCTGAGCATCATTCGCAGCAATTGCAGAACCGTCGAGCGCCTCAAGCATCTTTAGAACATATAGATAGTAGCTTGCGTCGAGGGAGTCCCCTCGCGTCCGCCACGTGGCGACCCGATCCGCCGCCAATGCTAGTGTTGGCGGCGGAAAGAGGAATCGAGCTCCTTGCAACCAAAGTCGTATGTTTCGGTCTTCATTCGGCTCCTGTTGGATATTCTCCTCTAGGAGAGTCAGCGATCGCTGAAGATGCTTCGGTGACAGTTTTTGCCATTGCCGCTCACACCTTGCAAGTTGTAGCCAGACAATCTGCCGCCGGATGGGTGGCGCATGCACTAGTGACTGGCCATTTGCTCCCTTCCGCTGCAACAACTGGTCCCAAAGTTGCAGAGCCTGATCGTGAGCACCATAAAGAACATTCAACTCAGCACGGCATTTGTCTTCATGCTCGCTTGGCGGTTCGCCGCGGCGCTGTTCTCGCACGGTTCCAAGTAGGTTTTCGATTCTTTCGAAGCCTTCCATTAACCAAGGGTCGGTGTTTTCCTTTGCCAGAACCAATACAGCATCCTGCCCACTTCGGGCATAGTCCAACACACGAAGCATAGTCTGCGCCTCTGCGATGTAACCATACTCGTCATCGGGCGCTAAACGTCGTGCTTCGCCAAAGCTCTCGGTCGCACGTTTTGCTGCGGCTACGACTGTGCTGACGGACTCCTTCTCGCCGATCATCTGGAAAGCGAGGTTTCTAAGCGCCATGCCCTTCATGTGATGGAGCACATGATCATCCTCGCTCAGACTAATTGCCTGATTGATCGCTTTCTCAGCACTTCCGAAATCCTTTCTCTCTATTGAGTGATAACGACCCAAGTGGGCCCAGAAATGCGGGTTCTCTGGGAAGACCTCGACCAAATGCTCAAACAGCCTCAATTTCGCATCAGTGGTTGGGAGATCACTGACCAAGCGGGAGAAACGGTTCTCGCCGGCAGCCGCACCACTCAACAACTCAGCATCGTTGCGGCGAACGCATACTTGTTCGATGACGCCTTGCAAATCTTCAGGTGGGACAGGCTCATTAGTGCGACAGAAATCCACGAACTGCCGCGCTAAATCACTAAGTTGCATCTTCCAAAGACGTTTGTCGCTGCTTTCGGTGCTCAATGTCAGCTCAAGAATCTCAGTGCTCACAAGTTGGTGGACTGGCCTCCAGCAACCGCCGCCTTGTTCTATCAGTAGCCCGCGAGCTTCGTTGCAGAGAACCTTGCCAAAGTCCACTGGCCGAGTCGGCGGCAACTGAAGGTGCTCAGCAAAATGGGCCGCCGCCAAAGCCTGTTGACCGTAGTCATACGAGAGAGCCAAAAACTGCAGAACCCTGATTTGAGGAGCAGGCAGCTGTGAAAGATGGTTTTGCACATAAGACGTCAAACCAGTGAATTCGGCAGCAAAAGCCGTAAGTCCAAAGAGGAAAGGAGTCCGTGTAGAAGTCGGGACCGCTGCTAGCAGTGCGAGTTGATGTTTGCGAGTTGGTGCTTCTCTCTCATAGGAAGCGCGGAACCGTTCGGTCTCCGCAGTGGAGAGCTGTGCTCGCAGAAAGATACTGCGTTTACCAGCATTAGGAGGTTGGTAGCGGCGCAAAACTTGGAGCAAAACACAAGGGACATGTTTGCTGGCTAAGAGGTTTGCCAACTGGTCTGCTTCGTTCTCCGGCACGTCACTGCCTTCTCGGAGAACCAAGACTGCTTGCCCCGTTAGCTGGTAAACAAAAGCAATCCGCTCCACGGTTTCGCGAGCCGAACATCGACGAAGGACTACGGTTGGATAACGCTGATGCAAAACCCAGAGAATACGGCGCGCAATCGTAGAGCCACCCGCACCAGGTTCGTGATAGAGGTTGATACGAGTTGATCCACGTTGTCCAAGGTCTTGCTCAACCATGCGCAGCAGTTCAGCGGTCTTTTCCCGCTCGACATCAGCTTGCAACCCCAGATCAAACCAACTGATTTGACCTCCGCGAAGAAAGTCTCGCATTGGATCAATCCCCGCAGGGGCACGTGTCCCAGCACTGATATGGACCAGTTCTAAATCTTCATCAAGGTATGCAAAGTTCTCTCCTGAAATGTCTTTTGGAACACCGCCAACACCCGGCAACTGAACAACATTCTCAATCCCCATCTGAGCTGCGCGAGCTTGAGCGGCCAGCCCATCAAGGAAATTGCCAATACTCATCGGGAACAGGGTTGCCAATTCCTGCTGCTCCAGCGTGTTCCATTGGTCTGCCGCCCCCGAAACCGCCACACAAGTGGCACGCTCACCGAAATTGGTTACAAGATCTTCAAATAGTTTCCGCACAATCAATACGCGGTTGGGACTTTCGCATAAGGCCAAAATCGAGACTGGGCCATTGCACCCACCAGCAAGTTGTTCAATTTTCAGTGCTGTCGGTTTGCCATACTTCGCGACCCAATCCTTAAACTTGAGTTCTGATACCAAGTCAGCGGCAACTTGTTGCCCATTCGCGAAATACCAAGAGGTTGTCCTGCCGACGTCGCCAAGCATCTTCCCTTCCGGGGTAACGACATGCAACGCCCGCCGCCCGGAAAGGTGTTCGCGAAAATGCTTGAGTGCACCAGATATCTGACTAGCTGGGTCTAGATCGATAACCATGCTCCAATCAATAGCTGTCAAGTTCGCTAGATCTGCTTTCTTGGCAGTTTCATCGAGCGCTAGAATGAGAACGTGGTGGCAGTTGCGGCTAGCCAACTGAGTAAGTTCCACAATCTGAGTCCACGCCTGTTCGGGAGGGAACTGTAGAGGTTGGAGCGACTGACCTTGCTGGAACCATTTCCAGATAGCGGACTGCTCGCCTGGGCCGGCCTCTTCGTTGCTCGAATCTCGACGACAATATAAAGCGTGTTTTCTCAAAAGGGGCTTCACTGTTCCATCCGCTCCGCCCACGTCTTTGCTTGCAAAAAAAGGCCCGATTGATCTGTCGGGAGGAATTACTATCACCCCGTATTGCAGGCCGTTAAGTTCTGCCTGGTCATAGTGAAAACGAGGACACGGATGAATTAGCCCGTCAAGTGCTTGGATAAGATATACCCCGTCGAGGTGCTCTGAAACACCAGGCGCATGTATCTTCCCATCCGGCAAGCGCTGAACCCCGATTACAATGTATCGAGGCTCATCACGCCACAGGTTGGCGAACGCCAAAATATCCTTCGCAAACTTCGCCCGCTTTCGCTCTTTCGTTTTAGAATCGTCTCCAGGTTCGCCCAAGTCGTAAGGCTGCAATTTGAAATCGAGCACATCAGACTCACAACGCTCAAGCAATTGGGACAGTGTTTCTGGATTCATAGGGTTTAATTCAAAGTGTGTTTATATACGGGGGCGCGGTCAATGAGCGTGCCAATTTTCCGGGCGTCGATGAAGAGGGTCTGCTGGCGGCGGTCGCGGAAGCCGCGTTTGGCGGCGGCGGCTTTGTTCGTCTTTGCGGAACCAGTTGGAGTCTTTGAAGGGCGGGTAAGCAAGGAAGTGGTCGGTGTGCTGATCTGGATTAAGGTTGCGCTGCGTGTGCGCCATCAGCCAGTGCTTGGCTTCAAAGCCAAAATTGGCGGGTTCAATGCCTGCTGTTTTACGTCCCATAGCGGTAAAGCTTTCCAAGCTAAATAGCTATTTCAGCTTGCAACAACAAGCCTCCATTTTCTAAAGAGTGGCAAATCCACCCTCATGTCCGTTGTGGTCAACGCGGTTTGCCAGCAAGCAATAGTTTGGCAGACAGATCAAGGCCGGGTTGCTCAATCTGAGTCAAAGCGGTCGCGGCCTCCCCGCCCTCACAACCCTCAAGCTAAATCCCCTGCCATTCTCATACGGCTCAACCCTCGCCACCACCTCCAGCACCGGATATCGCACCGTCGCCAACCCATAGCTTCGGTAACTGGCGGCATACAGCTCCGTCTCCACCATCCCGGTCCAATCACACAAAGTCATAAACTTCATCGGTTCCCCGGTGACTTGATGATGGGTCCGTTGTTCGATGATCAGCCCACAGACAACCACTTCTTGGCCAATGAACTGATGCAATCTCGAAACCGGGCAATAGGTGTCCCAAGCAATGTCACAATACAGCTCCAAAGGATGACCACTCGCCGCAAACCCTAATAAGTCGGTTTCCCATTGCAACTTCTCCAATCGACCCGGCTCCCGCAATGTCGTCATGGGAAGCTTGTCCAAGGAAGGTGGAGGTAACAGCCAACCCTGCCCTGGCTCTGCATTCGGGCCAAAGGTCTGATGAAGATACTGCACCTCCCAAAATTGCTGTGTCCGGGATTGTCCAAAGCAGTCAAACCCACCTACCCGCATCAAGGATTCCAGTTCTTCCATCGAAGGATGCACCCGTAGGTAGAAGTCTTTCAGGCAAGCGAAGGATTTCCGGTTAGCTTCTTCCAGCAACAGTTCCTTTACCCTTTCGGTCAGACCTTTCACTGCCGTAACAGGAACTCGGATCTGCCCCTGCTCCACCACAAAGTTAGGTCCAGGATTGTTGATCGTTGGAGGAAGCAAACAGATACCCAAGCGATGGCACTCCAAAACATAGACCAGCGGAGCATAAAACCCCTTCCCGTTCGTCAACACACCCGCCATGAATTCCGCCGGATGATACCGTTTCAACCACGCCGCCTGATACGCTTCCACTCCATAGGCCGTCGAGTGAGCTTTGCAGAAGGCATACCCGTTGAAGCCGGTCACCAACTCCCATACTTCCACGATTTTCTCCTGCCTATGTCCTCTCGATATGGCTCCCGCAGCAAACTCTTCAGCCATCTCTTCAACCACCTTATGTTTCTGCTTCACCAACGCTCTCCTCAACACATCAGCCCGCCCAGGTGACATTCCGGCAAAGGCTTCACAGATCTGGAGAATGTGCTCTTCGTAAATGACCAAGCCGTAGGTGCTCCTCAGGCATGGTTCCAAGGAGGAGTCAGGGTAATAAGGTGGCTCCATTCCCTGATAACGACGGGTGAACTCCTGCTTTTTGTTCTCGTTCGCTGCACCCGGCCGAATAACGCTCACAATCGCTATCAGACCGTCGATTTCCCGCACATTGGTCATACGGCAGAGAGATACCATGGCCGGTGATTCAATGTGGTGAACAGCCCGCGCTCCCCCACTGGCAATCACCTCCCACACCTCGGGATCTTCCCAAGGTTCCAATGCAGCCAGATCCACAACGATTCCTTTGGCCAGGAGAGCTTGAACGGCATCTCGCATCACTGCCAATCCGCCTTGAGCCAACACATCAGTTTTGACCAAGCCCACCACTTCCACTGATTCCATGTCCAGCTGCGTAGTCGGCCAGCCTTTATTCGAGATGAAGGTTGGAGTCAGTTGTTGCATGGGTTGCCGGGATACAACAACCCCACATGGATGCATTTTAGGATGGCGAGGAAACCCATCCAGAAAGGCAGCAGTCTCTACGGCGGTCTTGAATGGTTCCTGATCCAGTGGCAGATCCCGGCACTCAGGACTTTGCCTCAGCATTTCCAACAAAGCTGCACCCCTGACATTGTGATGATCCTCAGATACCCACCCTCCGCCAAAGCTCCAGGGAAAGTGTTCGGTGAAGCGTCTGATTTGATGATCCGATACCCCTAAGACCTTCGCCACATCCGCTACTGCTGACTTAGCTTTGAAAGTAGAGAACCCTCCTACGACTGCACTATGCTGTGGGCCGTATTTCTCCAGCAACATTTCTACCACGTCATCTTTGCGGTCATGAGGAAAATCCACGTCGATATCAGGCAACTTGTTCAGCGCCATCCGGTCTTTGTTGAGGAAGCGCCGGAAGTAGAGGCCAAATCGGATCGGGCAGACGTCAGAGATCCCTAGGCTGTAACAAACCAATGAATCTGCTGCACTGCCTCGGGTGATCCATTCGATGCCCCGTTTACGACAGTCCTGAAGCAAATCCCAGGTGATCAAGAACAAGTCCTCGTAACCGACGTCCGTGATGATGGCCAGCTCGGTCTCCAGTTGGGCTCGCACCTGCGTTGTAGACACTGCTGTGCCTGCATCCGAGCGAATGACTTTGCCGTGATATCGTCGGTTCATCCCTTCCACCGCCAGCCGGTGGAGGAAAGCGCGCGAGCTAAGTCCATCCGGTGCCCGATACGCCGGGAACTGGGGTTTGCCAAAGGGGAAGTCGAACTGACAACGCTCGGCCAATTCCATGGTAAGTGGTATCCCTTTGGTTGAGCATTCCTGTGCTGATCGAAAGTGATAGTGGCCACCTGTGCGTTTCTGAGGATGCTGCTGGTTGAGGAGTGTCAGGGTTCGGATGCTTTGAACGATATCGTAGCATCGCCGGTCTTCTGGCCTCGCGTAATGAACCGAGGGACAGAAGATTGCACCCGGCTTCCCTGCCTCATAGAATCGATCTCCAAACACATCCCTTAGCGTCGTATCGGAACTGACAGCCAAAAGACCTCGATGATGAACTGATAGCAGGCTGAGGGGTATGGGTGCCTGTTGTTTGGCAGCCACACTCTCATCGTCAGCTCGCACAGCCTGTTTTGAGAGCAATCGGCACAGGTTCTCGTAGCCCTCAGCATTCTGCACATAGAGAAGCAGTGGATGGTTGCCGAATCTCAACTCCACACCGATAACTGGTTTGATCCCTGTCTTTTGAGCTGCCTGAACGAACTCAACCACCCCATGAAGGTTGCCGGTATCAGTCATGGCCACCGCAGGGCATTGATTCTTTACCGCCAAATCAACGATCTGCTGTGGTGAGATGATGCTGTCCAGAAAGGAGTAGTAGCTATGCATCCTTAGAGGCACATACGTTGATGCCTTCTGGACGATATGCTTTCTGGTGGGAACGATGCTTGTAGGCTTGGAAGCATCGACTGGAGGTTTACGCAGTCGAAAGTCATGGCCTCGAACGATAACCAGTCTGCCTTTCGTCTCCCGTAGCTCATCGATAGCACGAGCCAGCTTTGAGCGAGCATCACTTTGTTCTGCCCTTCGATCCAAGGCCAGTTCTGTTCGCTGATGCCCGGTGTAGAGATTGGAGAGCTTGAGGGACACGAGCCTGATACTGATGCGACGTTTCCAAGCTGCCTTGAGCATCATCGTTAACCTGTTGTAGACATCGGTTTCCAGTTCCGTGGGTTCCAACAGGCTTTCACTCACCTGATCCTCGGCCATGTCGTTGTATCTCACTTTCACGGTCAGGGTGCGGATACTTCGACTCTCAGCCCTTACTTTGGCGAACAAGTCATCAGCCATCCTTCGGAGAACAGCCGCCAGATACTCCTCATCGGTGACATCCTGGCCAAAGGTTTCCTGCTGGCCGAAGGTCTTTTGTGGTTCACTAACTGGAATGAGTGGCCGTTCATCAATCCCATGAGCGTGCTGTCGAACGATTACAGCCTGCTTGCCTAGCACCAACTCAAGCAGATCCACGGGCGTCTCTGCTATCTGGCGGATGTAAGCGAGTCCAGCGGAGTTCAAACGGATGGCGGTTTTAGGACCAATGCCCGGTAGCCATTTGTTTTCCAATGGGGCCAGGAACGCCGCCTCTTCACCTAGGGGTATATGGTGTAGTGCAGCCGGCTTGTTGAGTTTGCTGGCTATCTGGCTGATCAACTTATTGCTCGCCACTCCTTCACTCACCGAGATCTTCAGCTTCTGCCTGATGGCCTTCCTGACGATCTGGGCCACCTCCTCAGCGGGTTTGGGACTGGCAGTGAGCTCGTAGTAGCCTTCATCGATGGAGGTTTGCTCAACGTCAGGGGTGAAGTCGTACGGATAACTGAACATCCACCGGGAGAACTCTTCATACCGCTCATAGTTTCCGGGCAAGACGATGAGTTTGGGACACAGCTTTCTGGCTTGAGCAGTAGGCATTGGTGTGCGGACTCCAAACCTGCGTGCTTCATAGCTGGCACTAGCGACAATACCCCGCTTTTCACCACCCACGGCAATCGGCTTACCACGCAGATGAACGTCCGCTGCCTGCTCTACGGAGGCAAAGAAGGCGTCGGCGTCCAGATGAACGATGATACGGGGTCTTTCTGACATACGCCGGCCATCGTAGACAGGTCACTAGGACATCCGCTGTCCTAGGTCCCTTAATCTTTGGATTTTCTGATTAGTGCCCGGAATACTCCCTGGATCATCAGTTCTTCGGCAGGAACCAGATCAGGGTATTTGGGATTCTCGGCCTTGAGGTAGGGCTTACGGTTGCGCAGCAGGAAGGTCTTCAAGGTTGATTTCCCATCAATCAAAGCGGCAACTACCTGACCATTACGGGGTTCAGGGCCGTGCTTCATCACCACAATGTCCCCATCGATGATGAACTTACCGATCATGGAATCACCTGTGACCCGGAGGGCAAAGGTGTTCCGGTTGGGCTTGAAGCCGATAGATTCCACATCCACAGAGACACAGCCCTCGGCATCTTGGACCCGATCTTCTGATAAACCAGCCGGGATTGAACCGTAGATGGGGATATCGACAATCCGTTGCCTAAACCTTTGCAGTGGAGAGATTACCTGCAATGAACGTGCCCTGCCATTCGACTCACCTAGGTAACCCTTCTGTCGGATAAGCCGGAGATGGTCGGTCACTGTGCTACTGGTAGTGAACCCGAAATGCCGTGCTATCTCTCGGACAGATGGTGTCGAGCCTCGGTTCTCCTGCTCGCGCAGGACGAAATCGACAATCTGCTGCTGACGTTTGGTTAAGGATTCAGACATACCGCACAAATGCACGGTATCCTGGTTTTCAGCAGGGTCAACGGAGAGTTATTCACAGGTGGCTACTTCTTCTTAGGAGAAACGAGTTGAAGCATTATTGTCACGTAGTCGAATGGGAGCTGTTTAAACAAGCCCTCATCGAAAATCCACTCACAGGAATACTTCAACATAGGGTCGTGGTCTTTTTGATTGAGCAATATACGTATCGCCTGCAGCTCAGGGTTTGCAAACTGCCCTGCTTGGTTGTGCAAACGAACCAGAAAACAATACACCCGTTCATACCATCGAACGAGTTCTGCTGCGCCAACGTCCCCGAATTCTTCCTTGGCTTTCGCATAGGCGCGCTGAAATGCTGATGCAACGATTAACCTCGCCCTGAGTTGATCATTGGATGGTTTTGCATAACGTTCAGCAACCCTGTTGATGAACTCTTCCACTGGTAAACCTTGCGCAAGCGGGTCGGATGATTTGAAGAATGCCGTGAAAGCAGTTTCCTTAAACGGCAGGATTTCCAGCTCAAGCAACTCACCTCGATACTGTTCCTTCATTTCTGCCTTCTGATCTTCGCTTAGCCCATCAAGCCAGTCAGATTGATGCTTATCGAGCCCCTTCCTTTTCAGAAAAGCACGACATTTTTCCCATCTTGCACTTAGGTCCAGCGTCGCGTCGTCTTCAAAGGCACCTTCGTAATCCCAGGCTTGCGAACACCAGTGGTCGATGGTTTTCAGGTTCGGCGGGCGATACTCTTTAAGCAGTTCTCGAACCTGTCGATGCTCATCGTCAAACCCACCACGCCCAGCCTGTTTATCCGATAAACCATGCGGATCATCAGGGTGAAATAATCTATGCGCTACCGATTCCAACTTCACACCTAGCAGGTCCTGCCACCACTCCAAAAGGGAATTAATCGGATACTTGTCTCCAAGACCCTTCGCAATTCTGGATGGGGCATTGATGATTGGCAGATACCAAAATCGCCCAGCAGGCAAACCTCGCTCAAAATTGGAATCAGCGCGAACATACTCGAAAAGGTTCATCGCCAAGAATGGGATCACAAAGGTTCTCAACCAATAAGCTAAAGCTGGCTTTTGCGGAGATTTCGATTGCCCTACTTTTTGAAGAAAATAGTCATGCCGCAGCAAGAACTCCAAACCGTCGTGCATAACCAACTCAGCCAGATTCGCAATACTGCCATCCGGGTTTTTCTTCCAGTTCACAGATTGCTGAGGAGGGAAATGTTCTGGGACAGGGACCAGCAATCCATGATACTCCACCCAGTGTATCTTTTTGACAGGTCCTGAGCTCTTTTGGGCTACCACTGACTTCAACAATTCTCGCGCTTCCTTGATTCCGATGAATGCACCTGCAACACCTTCGATTACACCCAACAAAACCTTTTCGTATCTCTTATGGGTTAATGTGCCTTTTCTAAGCTGTTTTAAATCATCGTAGTCAAGCCCGTCGGCATTCTTAGGAACACCAAGAAAATCCACCATGCACCCTAAGACCGCACCCGTTGTCGGAAAACCGTTCGTAGTGAATGACTTTATTTTCATGTGATGAAGACCCCGGTTTGGACAGGCCAAACCGGGGTATTTGTTTGGTTCTACTGACCACCGACTTTACCACCTGAACTTCCAGATGAACCTGTGTTATGGGCAGCAGCTGACTGTGCTCTTGCTGCGAAGCTACCACTTGAAACCACACCTCCGTTTGCTTTAGCCGCATTGGATTGGATTCTTGACGCAGCAGATGATGTCATTTTACCACTTCCGCCTTTACCTGATCCTGACTTGCTCATGTTGTTTGCCTTTCTTTTTCAGACTTCATGCCTGATGAGGAAGCATTTATCACGATCCGCCCCACTCTGTTTAGGAGTCCAATTAGAAATTTCGCAAGAATTCGGCCACATCAATCCTGGGTAATTGCCCTAATCGTCTTCAAAGCATTCCCCTCGAACCTATTGTTGACGTAGATGAACGCCTTCTTGGACCGCTCCCTTGCTTTCTTCATCATCAGGAGAGCCGCGTTCCTGCCTTCCACGTAAACCTCTTTGGTGTCTTGGTATGGGCTGAACTGCTTCACCGCCTCCTCATAGCTCCGGCCTGGCTTCAACAGCATCCTCGACACAACAAACTCATCACTGGTCTCTGAACCATCCATCGATATCTGCTCGTTTAGCTCAGGCATACCGGACCAACTGTTGAACACATGCGCTACCCGGTGCTTCCTCAAGACAGCGAAATAGTCAGGATGCAGGAAGGCTTTGTTACGGATCTCCACCCCATACCGCCACCCATCAGGCAACCGTCCTAGGAAACGATCCAGATCTTCAACAAAGTCCCTGCCATGCTCATAGTCTACAGGATAGAACCGGGAGAACTCGAACATCAGCACTCCTACGTTGTCTTTAACAGGCTCCAGTGGCCTCAGGAACGCGTTGATGAACAAATCCGCGTCAAGGTACTGCTCGTTGGGTTTGCCAGCCTTGGAGCCAAACCGTGGAAGATTGGCGTACCGTTTGATCGTGATGTGGTCAGTTACCTTGAACGTGAACAGGAAATCAGCAGGAACATCTTTGATCAGGCCATCCAAATACTTGTCTGTGGGGAACTGGTAGTAGGCAGCATCGACGCACACGGTCTTAAACGTCTCCGCATATTCAGCCAGACACAACCGCTCAAACCTCGTCTCCGCAAACTTCCCTCGATAGACGTAACGGGCTTCATCGTAGAGCTGCCCGGTCCAGCCAGTGTATTTCCACGACGACGTACCAAGATAGATTCCATTGCTGGCCAGATCGTTTAACTGAGGTTTGAGGTCCAAGGAATCCATAGGCTGTCTGGATGCAGGTTAGCTAGCTGGACAGAGGCAGAAAATCAAAATCCTAACCTACAGCATCCGGCTCAAGCAACCTAGTGTACAAACTGGTGTACGGGAAAATGTTAAACTGATTTTGATGTCTAAAAGGGAGTAATTAGGCAAGAGCCGGTTCACGGGTTAGCGTACAGCAGGTTAACCGCTGCTAGCCCCCACAAACCTTGCAAGCCACTCCATCGTTTGGACCGCATGAACGCCCCTTACTGTTCTTGAAGTAACGGCAACCCGAGTTGTGGCGCTTACTGCTGGATAGCGTCAGCCAATGTGACAGCGCCTGTTCCTGTTGCACCTTGGGCTTTTCAGTGACGTTAGCCTTACCGCCGCCATCTTTCCTGAAATCCCATGGCGGTATCGGATTGGCATCAGCCCACAACCCTCGTTTTGCTGTCTTGGCTTCAGCTTCGGCTGATTCGTAAGCTTTCTCTTTCTTGGCAAAATCTTTGTACCACCAAGCCATCCCGGTTTGTACGATAGCGAGATTCAGGTTAGTTCCTGAGGACAGCGTAACCACACCCACCGTTCTGCCATACCGGTCCTTGTCCTTCTCCTCCACAGTCACCATTTTGCTGAAGCATTGGCTGCTCGTGAACTCCTTGGCTTTGCTTCCAAATGCCTGATGTGACTCAGGGGCATCAATGCCGTACAGACGCACCTTGATTGATTGCTTCTCGGCGGTCAGGACAGTGATCGTATCGCCGTCTGACACTCCCACTACCTTGCCGGTGAACTGGGCAGCCTGAATCACCCATGAGGCCAACAGGATGCCAATGCCCAATGCGACTCTTCCCAATCTCATAAAACTACCTTTGTCCATATCGTCAGCTCGATTGATTCTCCAAGACCCGCTCCCACCCTTCAGGCAAAGCGATCAATACATCAGCTTTCACCCAGGTCTTCCCACCGGCATTGAAATTCTGGCGATAGGCCCATTCGGTGACCCGTAACGACACAGCCAGATCATTGACCACTTCGTATCGATCCAACTCCTCCTTCAGCGATGGAACCCACGCTGTCTCCGACCACTTGGCGAGGTGATCGGCTGCTGCTAACCGGTCTGATTTGTTCGAATTGCAGCTATCATGGGCCAGCACGAAGTTGTGGCCCAAATCAACTGGATATCTCGACCATGGGACGAAGTGATCAACATGGGCAACCCCCTGTCTTAAAGGCCCCTCACAGTAGAAGCACCGACCGGATTGGAAGTCGTTCAGGATTGGAGCCACAAGACCCAGATCTGCTCGGTCGCTGCCAAAGAGGAATTCCTGCAAATCAACCACACTGCCGAGCATCTCCTGGTTGAACTGCCGGATGTATCTCAGCCAGGCACCTTTGACCAGTTCTGACACCAACCCGTAGAACTTCCTGAAACAAGCAGCTATTCCAGGCTTCAATGTGATGGAGGTCCCGGAGTCCAGATTGTCATACAGGAAATTTAATCGTTCGGTCCCCACAGTCTGCAACTTCCACAAGGGCATATTACGGACGATTGAATCGACTTCCTTGACCAAAGTGTTCCATCTACTTGAATCCCTGGTAAGACCCAGCAGGGAGCCTTGGAACTCTTCCTGCGCTTCCCGTACCAATCTGATCATCCCGGCCTGCGTGCCAGTATTCTGCCGAAACACCTTCAACTCGCCGACCGGGTAAGGAGTGCATTGACGCCAGTAGTAACGGATCATTTTGACGGCAAGCTCTCTAGTAACGAGCTTCAGTTCCGAATCGTCATCCCTGCCCTTCTCCACCGACAAGTCAGCCAGAGCCATCAACAGAGCGAACTTGTAGGTGGCAACGAACTGGCCCTCTGTAAGCAGCCGTTGAAGCTGAACCAAGAACTGAACTTCCTGCTGTGGGGTCAGATTCATCGTTTAGTCCAGTAATCGGCTTTTTCTGGCACCACCCATCTGACTCCACCCCGAGGATCTGGAACATCTCCATTGCGCCTAGGTATGACGTGGATGTGGGCATGAGCAACTGTTTGTCCAGCTGCTTCACCGTCATTGATACCCACATTGAATCCATCTGGCTGGAACTCTTTTGCCAACTCAGCTCTCACCTTGGCCACCATCCGCCAAAGATCTGCATACTCCCTATCATCCAAATCAAACACACTGGCCACATGACGGCGAGGGATGATGAGAGTGTGCCCTTCAGCAACTGGGTATCCATCACGGAAAGCAACTCCAGCACCTGACACGAGCCAGATACGTTCCTTGGGCAGGCAACAGAACGGACAACCCTCTGTGGACATGACTGTTGATACTTAATTCGCTTCAGATGTGCCAGCCTGTTTCTCTGGCAGACTACCTATGCCGCCCCACAAACCTTTTAAATCCGGATCTTCCAATGATTTCAGCTTGGCCTCATTGCCTTGGTCTAAGCTGAAGGCCCTGTCCAAACATGCCCTAGCCTCCTCATACTTGCCCAACAAGCACGCGTAACAGGCCAGATCATACCAGACCCACCAATTATCTGAGAAACGCAGACTTGCAGGTGCCAAGACGTCGTAGGCTGATTGATACTGCTTCTGCCTGTAATGGGTTTGGGCCAGATAGATTAAACCACGAGGATCAGCAGGGGCTTTCAGCGTCATTGCACCAGCCAGTTCAGCGCATACCTCCCATCGCATCGCCTTCTGATACACTTTCCACCTCAACTCAAGCACATCAGGGTGAGCTCGATTCAACGGACTGATCTGCTCCAACTCCTCGTTAGCCTCCAGATGGTTGTCCAGTTCAAGCCAACCCATTGCTGCTTGGTAGTGGTGGCTGTCTGGTGGTTCATGCAACATCATCAGGTCCATCTCATCTCCAAAGCTCTGGTGTGGTCAATCGGATTAAAATAATCGACCTGATTTGAAGACGCCGCACTTTTGAACCGCCGCGTCACACACATGCCCCCGCCGCACTTTTCAGCCGCCGTTTACATGGTGTCTGGGGGCGCGATCGTTACCGGGCGCAACGACGTCTTCTCCCCTCCACCACGCGCTTCAGCTTCTCCGCCGCTTGCGCCGGCACATCCTCCACGGCCTTCTGGTTCGTCTGCTCGATCTTCTGCCGGGGACCGAAAAGATTGCCCGCCATGGCGGGAGCCGGATCACAGGTTAGCAAACATCAGCAGCGTGCGAGAAACGTCCCGCTGCTCTCAACTTGTCATACTAACATCAGTTGCAGACCTTGATTTCTCTTGGCCATGTCGTCGATTGACCAGAGAACAGGTCAATCCTACTTTTTGGGAGCAACGGATTTCTTTTTAGGATTTTTAGGCGCTTTGCCAGTTTCATCCTCGACTTCAACCTTCAATTTTCCTTTCAACTTTTTCGTAACGATCCTAGCAAGTTCGGGAAGAGCTATCGGTGTTTCGCGTTTCTTATTCTCCACCTCTTGAATGGCATCCACTAAAAAGAAGAAAGCTGCGGCTTTCAGAAAGTATCTAGCACCAATGACGGCAGTTTCAGCTGCCGTCATTTTAGATTGCCCTGCATTGTACATTTCACCTGATCCAATTCGTAACGCATTTTCCGGCAAACGAGTCGGGTCTTCCCATGACGATTCAAGATCTCCAAGCAGCCACCCTAAGTCCTCGGCACTTAGCTGTTGTTTACATGCAACCAATGCGACCTGAATCGCATCTTCGATATATCCACACTGGTTCGGGTATTTCGCAGTCATTTTGATTCTTTTAGTTACTTCTTGGAGGTATTCAGATTCTCTGCACTCGCTTCATCTGGAGGTCTTTAACTCACCGTCTTTGTCTATTCAAAATAGGTATTCACTTTCCGCTCGTCAAGCCCTCGAATCCACCCATGCCTTCATTCGAACTTCAATGATGAGTTTCCTAGGTGACATCTGATTGGCTACACTGCCCAACCCTTGCTTCACCACTACCACCCTGCTACACCTACCCCAATGACATCAACCGCCATCAAGCAGTTCATCAAACTCCGCCAGCAACTCGAATCTGAACGCACCCAGATCATCGCTAGGCTCAAAGACGTCGATGCAGCCTTGGGTTCATTCCAGTCTGTTCCCGTGACTGCATCCAAGACTCCGGGCAAGAAGCGTGGTCCCAAGCCTGGCGGCAAGCGGAAGGTATCGAATGAACTGTCGTTGAAGGAAGCGGTTGTCCAAGCGCTCGGCAAGCAGCAGTTGACCAAAGAGGAGGTGTTGGCTGGAGTGAAGAAGCTCGGTTATCAATTCCGCACAGCCAACCCGTTGAACAGTATCGGTGTGATCCTCTATGGCAAGAAGCCCAAGTTCAGTCGTAAGGACGGTAAGTTCGGCGTGGCATGATCGAGATTCACGCAACTCTTAGAAGGTTGCGGGCTCATGGTCGGCACTAAAACTTACGATCAACGCCATCTTTGAACTGTGCGCATCCCGTAGGTGACCATACGTCTTCATTGCCAACGCTCCCCCATCTTTATGTCCTAACCAGCGTGACACGGTCGGGATATCCACACCCGACTCAATACATCGGGTCGCAAACAGATGCCGCAAGTCGTGGTGAGTAATCCGTTTCATTTTGACGGCAAGTGCCGCTCGATCCATTGACTTCTGACACTCCCGCACGAGCATCACGTTTGCTTGCGGGTCAGCTGCCGTGCGCGTCTGCTTAAGTTGGTTTAGCAGTTTTCTCATCTCCGGGATCATGGGCACATCGCGGACCTCGCCATTCTTGGTGCCCTCTTCAGGATCACCGCTAACCGTGATTATGCCTCGTTGAAAATTGCAGTCGGCCCACTTAACGTTCGCGGCCTCAGTTTTCCGGAATCCGCCATAAGCCAGAAACTCGACCAGGTCGGCGCAGTTGCGGGAGTCCCGACTGCCCCCGGCCCGTATGGCAGCCACGAACGGCGCAAACTGGCTGGGCTCCGGCAAAGTGACCCGCTTCTGCTTTTCCCTGACTCGCTTCACCTGCATGGCCGGGTTGTCGTACCGGGCACCGAACTCGATGGCGATATTCAGGCAGTGCCGGACGACGGCCAGGGTATGGTTGAAGGCGGTAGGGGCAGTTTGTTGCTGGAATGCGGCCGCCCATGTTCGCAGGTCGGTTATCGTCACCCGGCGGGCGTCCAGTTTTTCGATCCCCGCCCATGACTTCTTGAGCGCAATGATACGCTGGTCGTCGTGCTCAATGGTCCGCTTCTTTAAATTCGGGTCGGCCTTGCGACGTTTCTGATATTCTTCCAGCAACTCCTTGAACGTCACTTTGCCCTTGGCCGTCTCGACGGTCGTTTCGACGCGTTTGCGCTCATCCTTGGCCAGATCATCCATGCGCAGTTTGGCGACGGTGAGCACGTCCGTCTTGAGGGATTTACGAATGAGCTTGCCCCCTACTTTGAGCCGGGCAAAATAAATGCCTGATGGCACGTAACGAAGCAATCCAGTGTAATTGGTTTTCTCCCAATTGGGGTCAGCCTGTTTTGCCGGTTTTGGCTCGCTGGGACGGGCTTTCATGCACTAAGTATCAGATTGCGGTATCAGATTGTCAACACAACCTGATACAACCATTCGCAAGTGCTTGTGTAACAACGGTTGCGCCCGTAGCTCAGTTGGATAGAGCATCTGCCTTCTAAGCAGGTTGTCGCGTGTTCGACTCACGCCGGGCGCACCATTTTTTCCATTTTGGCTACTCCTACCCCTTCCGCTGTGGGTTGACCTCGTCTGATTTTTTGCCAACAGTTCGTTTCGCGATGCTGCAATTGGAATACTTGGCGGAATTGCTGGAAAAGAACCGGCCGGCTGCTGCGGTCAAAGTGAAGGAGTTCACCTTGTGTGGCCGTCCCTTTGCCTTCAACCAGCGTCCCGCTCTCATGGGAGTCATCAATCTCTCATCCGACTCCTGGTATCGCGAGAGCGTCTGCCTGAATCTCGATCAGGCGATCGAACGGGCTCATGTGCTCACGGCGCAAGGCGCTGACTTGATCGATGTGGGCGCAGAATCCTCGCTGGCCCATGCGGCGCGCGTCGATGACCTTGCGCAAAAGAGCAAGTTACTCCCGCTGCTCAAAGAGATGGTGGACGCCAAGCAACTCGTCTCCATTGAAACGTATTCGCCCGCCATCGCCCAGCATGCGCTTGAGCAAGGTGCGGCCGTCATCAACCTCACTGGTGATACGGAGAACGAAGAAATTTATCGCATGGCTGCAGCCCACGATGCGGCTGTCATCATCTGTTTCGTAGCCGGGAAAAATGTGCGCGACGCGGGCGATCTGGCGCTATCCAATGATCCCGTCGGAGCGATGCATGATTACTTCGCGAGCCGTATTGAACTGGCGGAACGTTGTGGCCTGCAGAAGATCATCATCGATCCCGGGCTTGGTTTTTACTATCGGAACCTTCAGGACAGTGCCACACGAGTGCGGCATCAGATGCTCACCTTCCTGAACACTTTTCGTCTGCGCACCTTGGGCTATCCGACCTGTCACGCCCTGCCCCATGCTTTCGAATACTTCGGTGAGGAAGTACGCAGTGCCGAACCATTTTTTGCTGTGCTGGCGGCCTTGGGTAAGACGGACTTATTTCGCACCCATGAAGTGGCCCGAACCAAAGCAGTGCTGAAAACACTGGACATTTTTTCTCCCGATATTCTCTAGAAATCCGCGGTCCGCTCATTGACTAGCCTTGCCTGTCCGAACATATTTCCTGCATGAGTTTTGACATCTCTCACCTCTTGTCGAAGTGGGACTACAAACCTGGCGAGATCAGTGTGCGCCGCATCAAGGGTCGCGATGGCCTGGAGAAGATCCAGTTGCGCGTGGATCTCGGCATCCTGCAGTTGAACGCCGAAGGCCGGCCGGACGGCAAACAGCCCTTCGGCCATGAGTCATTGCTCGAATACTACGTGGACCGGCTGGAGAAGTTCCGGGCCGAACATAACGGTGACGACACGGATTTCATTTTGAACGGTGAGGACTGCTCCAAGCTTCAACAGGAGGCCATCCAGTATCATCACCGCTACATCTGCCTCTACCAGTTGAAGGATTTTGAAGGGGTGTTGCGGGATGCCGACCGGAATCTGGAAGTGTTTGATTTCGTGGATGAATTCGCGGAATCCGATGACATGGCCTGGTCCGTGAAACAATTCGTCCCCCAGCTCATCCTCATGCGCACCCGTGCGTTGGGTGAAGGTGCCATCGCGGTGGAAAACCATGAGGAAGCCGTGATCGCCATCGAGGAGGCCATCGAACAGCTTACCGCCTTTTATCGCGATCATCAGCGGGAAGACCTGCTGGAATCCAGCGGCGAACTCAGCGCCTTGCGCGACTGGTTCGAACAGGTCCGACTGCAACGCCCGCGCTCAGAGCTGGAAAAACTGGAGGAAGAATTGAACGCAGCGGTGACGCGTGAAGATTACGAAGCGGCCGCTACTCTGCGCGATGCCTTGCGCCGGCTGAAAGAATCAGCGCCACACCAGAAGTAAGCGCCCACGCTTACTTCTGTGGGAATATCTGGTAGAGCAAGAAGTAGATCAGCACCCCCGTGGTGGAGACATACATCCACACGGGCCAGGTCCAGCGGGCGATCTTCTTGTGCTTTTCAAAATCTCCCTTGATGGCCCGGTAGAACGTGGTCAATACCATGGGCACTATCACCATGGCGCCGATCAAGTGGGTAAACAAGATCGTCAGGTAGATGGGGCGAAACCAGGCCGGGTCCACGAATTTCGTATGTGCTTCACCATATTGCTGCTTCATCTGATAGTGGTAATACAGATAGCAGGCCAGAAAGAGCGTGGATGTGACGAAGGCCGACACCATGCAATTGCGATGCGCCTTCTGATTGCCTCGCTTGATAAACACGTACCCCACACTGAGGAAAATCATGCTCAGGCCGTTCAGGCTGGCATTGACCGCCGGTAGATCTGAGAGGTTCATTTCGTGGTGCCTTCCTTGAGCAGTTGTTCGATCGCTGCGCGCATCTCCTTCACACTGTCTTGTTTGAAGGTCGCGATCTGCGCATCTTCTTCCACTGAATCCGGCGGCAACACCTGTAACGTCTTACGCACCCTGCCCTGCCCATCCACCAGGACAGAAATGGAACTGTGGATGAACAAGTCATCCGGCAGTTCGCGCTGTGCTTCGGGTTTCTCTTCCGCAGTGAGCATCAGCCCCTTTACCGCTAGGCGGAGAATCTCTTTTTTGTTCCCGGTGAGGAACGACCACCGATGGGTATCCGCCCCAAACCTTTCAGCGTATTTGCGCAAGACTTGTGGACTGTCATATTCGGGATCCGTGGTCAGGGTGATGAATTGCACCGGCCAGTCTGATGGCACCGCCTTTTGCAATTCAGCCATCTGATGGGTCATTTGCGCGCAAGGTCCGGGACAACGTGAGAAGATAATATTGGCCACCCATAGCTTTCCTTTCAGGTTTGCCTTGGTCACCACCTGCCCGAGCTGGTTCGTCACCGAAAACTCGACCACGTCACCGTAAACGGGAAATCCGCTCGCCGCTGCCCGGCTTCCTTGGCGCTGTTCGGCGACGAAGGCGGCGATGATGACGAGAATGATCAGTACAAGGCCGCTCCATACCACGAACTGGATTGGTCGCACGCCTGGTTTCATTTCCTCTTAAATGCGTTCGGCGGCTTTTGGGCCGCCGAACCGTAAATCACAGTTGCTGTGGGATGCGGTTGCTTACTCGAAACCGCCCGCTGCCGCCGAGGCTGCGGCTGCCTTCTCGGCCATCCACTTGTCGTACTTCTCTTGGGAAAGCACGGTGAAAAACCCGCGCATGCCGTAGTGTGCGTTACCACACAATTGCGCGCAGGTGATCATGTAACGGCCTTCCTTGTTCGGGAGAAAGTGCAGCGGGACAGACTGGCCCGGAATGGCATCCTGACAGATGCGGAAGGGATGGATGGAGAGCGAATGGATCACATCCAGCGAGGTCAACTGGATGATGACCGGCTTGTTCACCGGCACGTTCATGTCGTTCAGCGGCGGGACCACATCATCTTTGCCGGCCGGATCAGCGGGATCATAGCCCAAGGTGTTACTGCCGCTCACCAGCTTGATGTCCCGTTTGCCAAACACACCATCCTTGCCCGGATAGCGGGAATTCCAGGCGAATTGCTGGGCAGTCACCCGGATGACGGTCGATTCGCTCTCCTTCGGGAAATCATCCACCACTTTGGCCCAAAGCGGAATCGCGAACCCGACGAGCAAGGCCACTTCCACCAGCGCCACCACCACTTCAAGGTAGCTGGAGGCATGAGATTTCACACCGAAATGGTCCGCCTTCGGATTGCGTTTGGCCGAGAAGCGGAACAGCGAATAGAGAAAGTAGCTGAACCAGCCCACGAACAGCACTCCCATGAGGAGATGCACGTAGATGATGAAATTGTCCACGTCTTTACCATGCTCGGAGGCGAGCACCGGCATGAAGAGCAGTTTCTTAAAAAATGCAGAGAGTTCTGTCATGGGTCAAAATCAGTTATTGGGAAGATGAAGCGATCGTGTCCGGTAAATTTTGTTGTTCCAGTCGTGCCGTCCGGCGGACGATATAGATAAAGAACGAGGCGATGGCGGCCAGCACCGCCATGATGACAAGCAACAAGGTCAGCACCCCGGCATCAGCCGCCTTGCCCATCTGGGAGTTCTTGTCCCCAAAACAGACGGCACAAGCGAGCAGTTCCTGGGGAGCCAGGACCGCCAGCAGTACTATCAGAATCAGAGCCAGTCGCTTTACCAGACGCATGGTGTTTACAGGTAGCTGATGTGTTTTAGTTTCTTCAGGAAATAGCGCCCGTAGACTCCGAGGGCCACGGCGGTGACCAGTGAACCCGCTCCCAATGCGAGATTCAGATCGCCACCCTCCTGGAAATATCGGTTCAAGCTCCATGCCCCCACTCCCAAGGTGAGCAACATGGCGGAGGAAACGAAAACAACATGGAATGCTTTAAGCGACATAGGTCAATGTCCGGCTCCCGGCACATCGTAATGCGCCATGATAGTTAAAGTCATGAGGCCGATCACAAACACCACCGTGCAGATCAGGATGGTGTAGATGGTCTTCTTCTCGCTCGTCAAATGCATGAAGAACCCGGCCACCAAGAACGCCTTGACTGAGGCGATCACCAGCGCCAAAACGATATTCGCCGTGTGTCCCAAGTCCACCTTCGCGGCCGCCACCGTCAGCACCGTCCCTACCAGCAGAGCGATAAAGATGCCGACGTAGAGGCGGATGTGTTTTTTGATGTCTTCTTTGGAATGTCCGTCGCCCATAAATATATTTTCTCTTTGGGATTACAGCAGGTAAAGCACCGGGAACAGAAAGATCCAGACCAGATCAACGAAGTGCCAGAACAGGCCGGACACTTCGATACGGTTGGTGAAACGTTCAGGGTCAGTCTTCCACATCTTGGAGCCGGGACCCCACAGATAGGCCATCACCAGTGCCCCGCCCATCACGTGCAAGGCATGCAGTGCGGTCAGGGTGAAGTAGATGGCGAAATAGGTGCTGTGCGCGGGCACAAACGCTGACAGGCGCTTGATATCCGCCGTCTTGATCTCTAGCACTTCGCCACCATGGCCACCGGCAGCATGATCATCCGCTCCGCCATGTCCCTCTTTGGCCGAGGCCAAGGTGGATTTGGCATCGGGATGTATCTTGATGCTCTCGATCTTGCGTTCCGCGAGCTTCTTATGCGTCTCGAACCAAGGATTGCCCTTGACGTCAGGCACTTCGATATGACCCCGGATGGACTTCTTCTCAGGGTCTTTGAACCAGACTTCGTAGTGCGTGAACTTGTCTTTGTATTCCACGGACTTGATGACCATGAACCCCAGCGCGCACAGGATGGTCAGGCCCTGATAGATCTTGAAGTGGTTGAATTTGCCGAGCTTCAAGGAAGCCCAGGCCATCACCACCGTGATCGAGGAGGAGATCAGCACCGCCGTGTTGAACGTACCGATGGGAACATTCAGCAAGCCATGCGGCCAGGTGCCTTCCAGCGCATTCACCCGCAACAGGATGTAGGAGGAGAAGAGCGCGCCGAAGAGCATCACTTCCGAGGCCAGGAACAGCCAGATGCCGAGCTTGGCATTATATAGGCCCGTATCCGGCCTTGGTTTTGTTGTGTATGGGACGTCCATGTTTGACCTTAAAAATTGTGCGTTAAGAGTTCGTTCGTTCCCGCTTACTTATGATTGGGCTCGGTTTGCGGAGTGTAGTCTTCCTTCGCGCCCGGCAGGCTGTAGTCATACGGCCCACGATAGACGATGATCTCCTTCGTGAAATTACCATGCGGCGGCGGCGTAGGCGTCTGCCATTCCAGTGTCGTGGCCTTCCACGGATTGTCATCCACCTTCTCGCCCTTGAACATGCTGTAGAAGAAATTGATGATGAACGGCAACTGGGCCACTGCCATCAGCATGGCCGCGTGCGTGATACCCTTGTTCAGGCTGATGATGAAACCATGGAGGCCGACCACGTCGCCCGTTTCCGGGTCCAGCACGCCGGAGTAGGTGGCGCCGCCATCATACATACGGCGGTGCATACCGGCCATACCTTGGGCGAACATCGGTTGGAAAATCAGGTTCATGGCGATGAACGAGATCCAGAAGTGCACCTTGCCCCAGAATTCATTCATCTTCCTCCCCGTCGCTTTCGGGTACCAGTAATACACACCCGCAAAGAGTGCGAAAATAGTTCCCGGTGCGACGATATAGTGGAAGTGCGCGATGACGTAATAAGTGTCATGCAGATGCAAGTCCGCAAAGCTGAAGCCCAGCGGCAGACCCGTCAAACCGCCCAAACCGAACATCGGCAGGAACGCCAGCGCAAAGAGCATCGGTGTATTGAAGCGGATGGAGCCGCCCCACAGGGTGATGAACAAACACGTCAAGATGATGACGGACGGGATCGAGATGATCATGGTCGTCGTCTGGAAGAACGCACTGATCTTCGTGCCCATGCCCGTCAGATACATGTGATGCGCCCACACGATGAAAGCGATGAACCCAATGGCCAGCACGGAGTAAACCAGTGAGCGATAGCCCCACAGCGTTTTGCGGGTATTGCAAGCCACGACCTCAGCCACGATACCGATGGCCGGAAGAATCAGCACGTACACTTCAGGATGTGCAAGAAACCAGAACAAATGCTGCCACAGCAACGGACTGCCGCCACCGCTGATGTCCGCCACCTGACCACCCACCATCAGGCCGGTCGGCAGGAAGAAGCTGGTATGAAACACCTTGTCCATGAGCTGCATGATACCGGCAGCTTCCAGCGGCGGGAACGCCAGCAGGAGGAGGAACGCCGTGACGAACTGCGCCCAGACGAAGAACGGCAACCGCATCCAGGTCATGCCCGGAGCGCGCAATTGGATGATAGTCGCGATGAAATTAACGGCACCAAGCAAGGACGAAGTGATCAGGAGCACCATGCCGATCAACCAGTAGGTCTGACCATCGGTAGGAATCGTCGAAGCCAGTGGCGAATAAGAGGTCCAGCCGCCTTGCGCTGCGCCGCCCGGGATGAAAAAGCTGAAGAACATGACCACGCAACCGACGAAGAAAGACCAGTAGCTCGCCATGTTGATGCGCGGGAAGGTCATGTCGATCGCACCGATCTGCAGGGGCACGACGTAATTACCAAATCCGGCGAAGGCCAGCGGCACTACCGCCAAGAACACCATGATCGTGCCGTGCATCGCACCGAACACATTGTAGAGATCAGGTGACATGATACCACCCTTGGCCGTCTCCCCGAGGATGGCCTCCAAGACCTTGCCGACGACTGGAATCGGTTCACCGGGATATGCGATCTGCCAGCGCATGGCCAACATCAGGCAGAAACCAAAGAAAAGGAAGGCGAGCGACGTGACGGCATACTGGATACCGATGATCTTATGGTCGGTCGAAAACACATAAGTTCGCCAGAAGCCCAAATCCTCATGATGGTGCTCGTGCGATGTCTCGTGCGGAGCGGTGTGCGTTGTGTGCTGCATGTTTCGGTTTCGCTTTAAAAAATTCGTGCCGGGGACCGGCGCTTCGCCCGTGCGAAGCTTCTTTCATAACTTCGTGAAATTCAACGTGTCAACAGCTATTGGAACATTTCAGGGCAGCTAATTGCCCAGTTTATCAAACACCATCAATCCCAACAGCAACGGCAGGTAGATGATGGAATACAAAAACAGCTTCCGCGCATTCGCCGTGGACAGGTCGCGGGCGAATCGCACAGAGAAATAAAGGAACACCAATCCGAGGCCAAAGGCCCCGAAGAAATATACCGACCCCACCATCTTGAACAGGAACGGACACAGGCTGATGGGCAGCAAACCCAAGGTATGGCTGATGGTGGAACGACCGGTGCGTTCGCCCGTTTCATCCACCACCGGCAACATCTGGAAGCCGGCCTTGGCATAGTCCGCGCGATACAGCCATGCAATGGCCAGGAAGTGGGGCAGTTGCCAGAAGAACAAGATGGCGAAGAGCGACCACCCTTCCAGGCTCATCGAGTTCCGCGCGGCGGTCCAACCCATCAAAGGTGGCAAAGCACCGGGCACAGCCCCGACAATCGTATTGAACGGCGTGATGCGCTTTAACGGCGTGTAGATGAACAGGTAGCTGATAAGGGTAGCCGCACCGAGCACACTCGTGAGCAGGTTGACTTTCAGAGCCAAATAGATGAGGCCCACCGCCGAAATCACCGCACCTAGCACCAACACATGGTCCGGCTGCATCTGTCCGGCGGGGATGGGGCGCGATTCGGTGCGTTGCATCCGGGCGTCCAATTTATGTTCCAGCAGTTGGTTCAAAGCGGCCGCGCCCGAGGCCAGTAACGCCGTGCCGAGCACGCAATGGAGCAGCAACCAGCCGTTCATGGGCCCCTGTGAGCCCATGTAAAAACCCGCGAGTGTGGTCAGCACGACCAAAGTGGTGAGCCGCGCCTTGAACAGGTCGGACAGCACGGATGCCAGACTTCTGCTGGCCGTTGTGCTTTCCTGAAATTCTTGCACCGTTGCCTTCATTTAAAATTATCGGGAGGCGATCATTGCCTCGGCGTTTGTGGACTGCGTCCGCCCGTTGGCCGCTGCCAAGACTTCCACTCTGCCGGAAACCATCCGGCAGCGAAAGCCACAAAATGTCATTAGCGAACCATAAATTAACGTCGCCGCCCCCAGCACTACGTGCAGTGTGGCGATGTCGGCCGCCTTGTTCGTCCACACCGTCAGTGCCCCCATTACCGCCTGGCTGGTGATCAGTAGTGCCCATATTACTGCCGCGCGGGCAAAAGGCGATTTCCCGCCCAAGCTGCGGACATAAGCGATGGCCAACGTGATCAAGCCGACCCAAATGATCAAGGCCCCGGCACGGTGCGCCATGTGCAGATGGACTTGCCCGGCGGTGATGGGATTGAAATCCCGCGTATCCATGCGACTGGAGTGCCCGTTATACTTCGCCAGCGAGGCTTCATCCGTCGCCGGCCAAACCTGTCCGTGGGCCAAGGGAAAATCAGGCACCGCCAGACCGGCATGCTGATGCCGCATGGAAGCACCCAAGATCAATTGCAAGATGACGGCCACACAGGCAATTCCACTGGCCAGTAACAGCTTCCGGCCCGGTGCCAAAGGCGAACTCTTCGCCTGTTCCCACCAACGGGAGGTCATCAATGCGATAATACTCAGCAACAAAAGGAATAATTGCGCGAGGGTAGCATGGAAAATCCCGACCTCGTCCTTGTAGAGTGCCACTCGTAACCCGCCGAGCAATCCTTGGAAAATGACCGCGAAAAAAGCCGTCAACGCCAGCCAATGCAACGCGGCGCGGCTGCGATAGCTCTGCACCAAGGCAAAGACCAGCAGCACCGGCATCACAAACGCCAGGACCTTAAAATGAAACGGGATGCCCTTGGCACCGCCCGACGCTGGGGATTCCCCCTCCACTACCTGTGCGGGACTCACATCATGGGCAGCGGTTGCAGAAGCCATAGCGACACTGTTCGTCGTGGCCGCTGCGGCCTCCCTAGTCGCTTTGCCAGAACCACGATGTCCCAGAGCCATCACCAGCACCAAAATCGTCAGCATCCCCGCCCAGCGCGTTTTACCCTCAGTATGACGCCACCAGATCCAGCCGGCCATGATGCTCGTCAACAACCCGATAAAGGCCGCATAAAGTCGGTGGGTGTGCTCGTAGAAAATTCCACCCACCCAGCCGGAGAAGGGGAAAAAGAACATGTTATAGCCGTACGTCGTCGGCCAATCCGGCACTGCCATCCCCGCCTGATGACTGGTCACCAACCCGCCCAAGCCGATGAGCCCAAGCGTGGCCATGGCCGTCACAACGACGAACCAATGCAGCTTCTGGCTCTGGTTAACGACCGGCATTAGGGTATCTGCTGGACTGCTTATTAACGGTTGTGCCGCTGGACCATCCGGTCCAGCGG
>CALRJY020000024.1:0-95887 GCA_943367715.1 Chitinophaga pinensis
CCACATCACCATCGAGAGCGTGCAGGTCTCTGACATTGGCCCAACGGGAAACAACGACGGCATCAAGCTCTCCGGCGTGGATGATTTCACCATCCGCAATTGCCGCATCACCGGCTGGGCCGGACAGGCGATCGATATGGTCGGCTGCCATCGTGGTCTGATCGAGAAATGCGTCTTCGAGGGCAAGACCGGTTACTCGCAAGCCACCGGCCCGCAAACGAAAGGCGGCTCCGAGGATATCACCGTGCGCGGCTGCACCTTCATCAATGCCGGTCAACGCCCCATGCATCTGGGTGGTTCCACCGGGCGTCCTTACTTCCGCCCCAAGGATGCGAAGTATGAAGCGCGACGCATCACCGTGGAGGGCAATCTCATCATCGGCGGCATGGCACCCATCGTGTTCACCGGCGTGGAGCAAGGCGTGGTGCGCTACAACACCATCGTGAATCCAGAGACCTGGGCGTTCCGCATCCTGCAGGAGAACAACGAGCCGGGGATGGTGCCGTGCTCGAACGGCGTGTTTGAGAAGAACATCATCGTGTGTGAAAAGAATCCCGTGCGCTCCTGGTTGAACATCGGCGGGAACGCGCAAGCGGCCACGTTCAAATTCGCTGACAACTGGTGGTATCACAAAGCTCCGTCCCAACCAGCCAAACCTCCCCTGCCCTCACCCGAACAGAACGGGACCTATGGCGTGGACCCGCAACTGGATGCGGCGAAGAATTATACGCCCAAGGTGACCGCGGCGCAGAAGGTCGGGCATACGGCATTCAGAGTGGATTAACAGGCGAGATTATAATCGGGCCACTTGTTCGGCGCTGAAGGTTGTGATAGCGATAGATATCCCTCCAATCTTTATGCAAATTCCGATTCTCCCCGCCCGCTGGGTAGCCTGGCGTTTGTTTCAGGCGTCGTTGTGCCTGGTCTGCTTTCTCACGCTGCAGCGTATTGAGGGGGCGGAGCCGCAGTATCAGGGGAAGACGGCCAGCTATTGGATCAAGGCTTACACCATGGGAATGACCGAGGAGGATTATGCCAGATCCGGCGGCAAGATAAATTGGGACGGCAACGAGGTGGGAAGGGCGAAAGAGACGCGGGAGAATGCGAACAAGGCATTCAAGGAAATGGGACCGGCCGCGGTCCCTTACGTCGTATCATGGATCAAGAGTGCTGATGCGATAGCATATCGGTTTGCGATGCATCGAAATGAAACCCTGGATGAAACCAAAAAGCCGCTTCCTACCTGGGTAACTGCTGATGATGTTGAGTGGCGCGGTCTGGAGGCCCTGAAAGCTTTTGGTCCTAAAGCGAAGGAAGCCATGCCGGTGATAATGGAATTCATCGGCAGCAAGAGCGTATTCACCGCCGGGATGGCGTGTGAAGCATTGGGAAGCCTCGAATCCGAGGGGGAACCGGCCTTGGCCATCCTCGCTTTTAAGCTTACGGACAAAGATCCCGCCATAAGAACCCTGTCGGCTTCGGCGATCGCGGGCATTCTACCGTTTTGTCCTAACCGGGCTCAGCATCAGACCGTCTTGCAAGCTCTTATTCGAGCATTGAAAGACAATGCCAAGTCAGTGCGCTGGAACGCAGCCACGGCGATCGGCAATTTCGCTGCAGATGGCAAGGATGCGGTTCCAGCCTTGATTGACTCGTGGAAGGCTGGAAATGAACAGGCTGCGTCTGCGCTCGGACAGATGGGGCCCCACGCCAAGGCGGCTATACCTGTGTTGACTGAGGCTGCTACAGGAACAGACCCATATTTGAAACGCCTCGCGACAGATGCTTTAAAGCGGATCAACCGGGAGGTGCCCAAAAGTAGGCCGGCCGACATTTATGACGAGTCTGCCGATGGAGCGAAGCAGATTGCCGATGCGCTGGTGATCGCAAAGAAGGAAAACAAGCATGTCCTGCTTCAGTTCGGTGCCAACTGGTGTGGCTGGTGTCACCGGCTGCACAAGCTTTTCGAATCTGACAAGAGTATCGCGGAGAAACTAAAGAGCGATTTTGTTGTAGTACTGATCGATGTGAACAAGGAGCACAACAAGGACATCAATGAAAGGTATGGAAATCCGACACAGTTTGGTTTACCGGTCATTGTTGTTCTCGATGCCAACGGCAAACAACTCACCACGCAAGACACGGGAAAGTTGGAGGCGGGCGATCGTCATGATCCCGAGAATGTGATGACCTTCCTGAAAGCATGGTCACCAAAGAAATGACAGAGATGCACCCCAACCATCTTCTCGGCACAGATCAGCGTTGAGCCAGCGTCTTCTGAAGGCGCTCGCATTGCGAGCACACGTAGACCTGGGCCTTTTCCACTCCATGCATATTGATGCTGGTGGCTGGCAAGCAATCGCCGGGATGCGGGTATTGTTCCGTGCGCCGTTTCCATTCGCCCTGCCCTGCCTCCACCTTGCTCATGGGAATCATACCGTAAGCGATCGGCACTGTGCGGCGAATCATGGCCACGTGATGAACTTCGCAGGTGCTGGATTCACCTTTCGTATAATCAGGCGTGTGACAGCCGCAGAGCACGGCCAGCATCGTGATCAGAAGAAGCTGTTTCATGGACTGTTGGACGGGAGGGAAAAAGAAATGCTCCCAGCCTAAGGCTCCACGTACACCGGCATATCGATCCAGATGATCTTGCTCAGATACGCCGCATTCCAGTTCGCCAGCCGGAAGCACCCATGCGATTCCGTGCGCCCCACTGCCTCCGGTGAGGGCGTGCCATGGATGCCATAGCCCGGCTTGTCCAATCCGATCCACGCCACACCTACGGGATTGTTCGGCCCTGGCTGAATCATCAGCGGTTTGCCGATCTTTTTCGCCTCTTCGGACTCCGGGAAAATCTCCGGGTTGAAACGATAATTCGGATTCTCCGCCGCCACTTTCACTCGCACCACACCGATGGGCCGTTTGTCCACCTTCTGCGCGATGCTGCACGGGAACTGCGCCATGAGCCGGTCCTTCTGGTCGAACACCTGCATGAGCCGCGCCGAGAGCAGAATGGACACATACGCCGCGCGACCTGCGGGCTTCGGAGCTGTCACATTCGGTACCGTTAAGGCAGTTCCCGTTGGCACCTCATCCCAATTGATGTCCTTGTTCAATTGTTTGATGAGCGAGGGATGAGCCTGAAATTTTTCCGAGACGAGTTCCAGCACCGTCTCGTATGCCAGCCGGTCTTGCTGCGATTTGCCCAGCCACGTCTTGCTCAAGGCGCGCAATGAACCCACGTCCTCCGCCGTGACCGTATAAGTCGTGTAAAGCGGCAGTTTGATCTGCAGCGCATTCTTCGTCGCCGTATCCAGTTCACCCGATTGCGGAATGCCGCTGCGTTGCTGGAAGCCGCGGATGGCTGCGCGCGTCTGATAGCCGATCGCCCCATCGATTGAGCCCGCAGAAAAACCCAGCCGCGCAAGGGCGACCTGCGCCTCCAATGTCGTCTGCACTGGCCGTGAACCCTCCACCACCATATTGGTCAGCACCGTATTGCTGCTGACGATGGGGATAGGCATCGTCACTATCGGTTGATTCGTAGTGGCCGGACGGGCGATCTGATTGGTAGTCCCGGGCCGGATGACCTGATTCGTCACACCAGGCCGCGCCACTTGGTTCGTGGTCGTGTTCGGACTGTTGGTCTTGGTATCTAACCAAGTCAGATTCGTGGCCACGCGATTGGAGAGCCCTTGCCAGCCTTGATTCGTGAGCAACACATCCGGCGCGCGCTTGATGCGCTCCACATCGACATATTTTTCGATGACCGGCGGCTCATGTCGGGCGGGATCATTGAGCTGCCACCAGTACCACGCCACCAGTCCCGCAATGGTCAGCACAAGCAGCACGAAGATGCGGGAGACAATGCTGCCTCCGCCGGACTTCTTTTTGCCGCCGCCGCTACTGCTGCTATTGGGTGACTTGGACGCCACGCGCAGACTCTAGCCACAAACCGAGAACTATTCCAAAGGAAGAAAACATCCCCGGAAAGGCAAGCCGCAGCACACACGTATCCCTTCAGCTGGCCCGCCCGGTGCAACCGGCCCGGCCTACTTCGCCGCCGTCAGCTTCTCCTTGGTCTTGCTCCAACCTTCGTTCGGCTGGGCCTCCCAGACACGCAGATTGCGGAACGATGCCGATTCCCCCGAGACCGTGAAGCCAAAGTTGGCCTTGGAAACCGCGATCATCTCGTGGGAGCCCACCAGGGCCTTGCCGTCGATATGTGCGACCATCTCTGCGCCCTTCAGCTCCAACACCACGGTTTTCCATTCGCCTGCCTTGATCTCCACCTTTTGCGTGCCAAATTTCAACGCCTTGTCCGGACCCTCATGGTCGTGATCGTCCTTCTGCGTGCTGAAGCCGTCCTTGTTGATGAGCACGCGACAGACATGCCCCTTCGCGTCATTAATGCTGAGCGTCGTGGCTTTGCAGCCGTCCACCCGCACGTCATACTGGATGACCGCATCCTTGAACTCGAGCGGATACCGCGCCACCGCCCCATGCTTGTCCTCTTTCAGCTCGATGCCCTTCAGCACACCATCCACTGTCTCCCACTTGCCCTTCGCCATCCGCCATCCGGTGGCCGCCGCCTTGCCTTTCTCTGCTTTGGCGGCGAGGGGTTTGGCGGCGAGGGGTTTGGCGAAATCCTCACTGAGTAGCAGCTTGCCGCGCTCCGTCATCAAAGTCTTGGGATCAGCCGCGTGCAGTTGCGTAATGGTCAACGTAGTGGCCAACGCCAGGAAACGGGTGAAAGCATTCATGGTTATCAGCCAGACGTGGTGCAACGTCGGAAGGTTACGCAGAAGAATTGGCCCGCCAGTGCAACTGGCTACTTCGGCAGCCACTTCTCCCACTGCTTGGCGATCTGCTCCACGTTCTCTTTCTTCACTTCCATGAGCTGCGTGTTGTCGATGGCCTTTGCCGGATTCTTCTTCAAGTGCAGCTTGTTCACCAAGTGCTCTACGGAGCGCCAGCCGTAATTATACACATCCTGGCCGAGCAGCAATTGCACATGGCCGCTGCGCACGTAACCGAGCTGTTGCGGCAGGGCATCTACGGAAACACACTTCACCGTGCCGGCAGGCCACTTGAGCGCATTATCCGTGAAAAGCGGCCAACCACCGAGGAAGCCCCAGCCCGTGATGTCTGGATTCGCCTGCATGACCTGCTCAATACGCGCCACGGCGTCCTGCGGCGTTTCCTTATGATAGAAGATGTCCACGATGCGGATGCCCGGATGCGCCTTCGCCCCGGCGCGGAAGCCAGCGGCACGTTGCTGGAGGTTCGCCGCATTCGGATTGCCATCGATGGCGGCTACGACACCTTTGCCGTTCAACAATTTGGCGAGCGATTCGAAGGTGGCCTTGCCGCATTCGAAATCATCGATGCCCACGGAGACGAAGCGCTGGCTGTTCGGTGCATCACCGGAGAAGGTCAGCACCGGCACCCCATTCTTCACCGCTTTGTTGATGGCGTCGGTGAGTTTGATGGCGTCCGAGCAACTGATGATAATGCCATCCGCGCCATTGAGCACGAGCTGCTCGATGTATTCCGCCTGCTTCTGCGCGTCCTCTTCATTCGGCGTGCGCCAATCGATCTTGATCTTGATGCCGTGCTTCGCCGCCAGTTCCTTCGCCGCATCATTCGCTCCCGCACGTGCTGCTTCGAAGAATGGATTGCCCTGCGATTTGGCGATCATGCCAAAGGTGTAGGTGCGCGCAGTTTGAGCTGAGGCGGATGGCACCGATGCCAAAGACAAAACACCAGCCGCTGACAATGCCAACGACTTGAGAAAGGTGAAACGGGTCATGCGCAGAAGTGTAAGAGCTGCCCGGAAAAAATCAAACCACAGAATGAAGGGGTGTCTTTATACACCCCTATTCCCGAACTTGCCTTCCTCTTTTGATATGAAAGGATTCAGCCATGTTCACCCGTTGGTTATTTTCCATTTTATTCGGCTTTGCTGTGTTCGCGACCACTGGCAATGCCATCGGTGCCGATCTCGCCGTCGGCATCCGCGGTGAAGTCGGCTGCAAGGCCAGTCCGAAAAAAGTGGACCGATTGATCATTGATAAACCGGGTGTTTACGAAAACTACCTGGTAGATGGCAAATGGGCGGACGCCAACCTGGTGAAGATCACCGCTGCCGATGTCATCTTGCGCAACTGCGAGATCCTTAACGGACGCCACAATGGCATCACGGTCTATGCGACCAATGTGGTCATCGAATCCTGCAAAATCCATCATCTGCTCAATGGCACCTTCAAGGACCAAAAGGACGCGCACGGCATCACCGGACGTCCGCAGAATCTGGTGATCCGGAATTGCGAGATCTACTACGTCTCAGGTGATTCTGTGCAGTTCGATCCCGGCCGCGGCCCGTGGGACAATGTGCTGATCGAGAATTGCACTTTCTGGAACGGGCCGTTGCCCGCCGATGCCGCGGGTTTCAAGAAAGGCGAACGTCCCGGTGAGAATGCGCTGGATACGAAACAATCCGCCAAGAATCCCCGCAGCCGGATCACCTTGCGTAATTGCGTGTTCTACGGGTGGAAGCAGCCCGGCCAGATCGACAATCTCGCTGCATTAAATCTAAAAAATCACGTCGAGGTAAAAATCGAATGGTGCCTGTTCCGTGACAATGAGATCTGCCTGCGCCTGCGCGGCGGTAGTGGCGAATACGGTGGTGCCTTGGTCACCATCAACGACTGCGCAGTTTACGATTCAGCCGTCGCCCTACGCCTCGAGGACAAGATCGTGAACCTGAAAATTTCCCGGCTGGGCATTGGTCAGGGAATTAAAACAAAGGTGGTGTCTGCGGGTGGCGGCGCAGGAACTGGTTTTGTGAATGAGGGTGAGTATTCACCACCAGCATATGAGCAGATGTTACGGAACTGGCGGCCTTGAGGTGGGCGTGGCGAAAAATCAGCTTTGCCAGAAGGGGCGGCTCAAATACGGTAAAGATCAACGAGGAGCTTATGCCGATCTGTCCGAAATGCCGCACCGGGTATGACGAACCAACGGAGAATTGCCCGAAGTGCGGTGCAATTAAACCCGAGAAAGTGTCTTATGAAGTCGCTCACACACGAGCAGACGAGCCACCCTATCACTGTGGGCAATTCGCGTTTTTCTGCCTCCACTATGCGCGAGTGGTCGCTTTTATCTTCACGATACTCTCCCTCGTCGGTGTGGTTGTTAACCTCGGGAAAGCCGAATGGATGGAGGCTTTGAAGTTTTTGCTTTTTGCCTTCCCGATGGCCTATGGTCATTTCACGGCCCTGAATTTGGCGGTGAAATACGCATGCCGAAAATGATTCGATCTAGCGACTTGTTTGACGGTCAAAACGGAACTTATGCCAACTGAATCAATTTCGCCTGCCGCGCATTGATCATCGCGTTCAGACGTTCTTCCAGTCCTTCCACCGCTTCCGCGAAAATCTCCTGACAATCCTCTTCGGTGATGGGCAATGATTTGCCCGCTGAGTGAACGAAACCACCGAGGCTTTGTCGGGCGTAGCTGATGAGGCCTTGACGCAGCGGCAGGGAGAACTGTTGCAGCGCCAGTCCATAAACCAGCACGTGCCAGCCGTGGGCTTTGTTTTCCTCCACCGCTTGCAGGTAGCGCGTCACCACGCGCTGATCGCGCAAGGGGCGGAGGCGTTTCAGCTTGCTGCGGCCCACACGTTTGCTGGCGGAAGATAAATCTTTCTCCACGAACACGCCCTCGATTTGTTGGTCCAAAGCGATGAGTTCCCGGGCGAAGCCTTGCTGGGCAAATTGATGCGCCTGCAAGATGGCGGGCAGCTCGATGGCTTCAAGGATGTGCTGGCGGTAATGACTGAGGAAGAGGCGAAGTGTCGCGGCGTCCTGCACCTTGGGGAGATGCCACGCGGAGGCAGCGCGGCTCAGGGCGAGAAATCCTTCCGGCGTGCTCACTTGCACGAGCAACGGATTCGGATCGCCCAAAACTTCGGCGGCATCACCGGTCAACTTTGCTGCTTCGTCGAACACCGCGGCCAACCTATCGCCGACGTGGTTGGAATGCCAATCGTAAATGGACGAAGCGGGAGATTTATTCGGCAGAAAAAGTATTTACTGTTTGGCGAATACCATCGGTGCACTGGCGTTGCCGTAGCGGTTCACTGCGGTGAGCGCGATCGCATCTGCTCCTTTGCCGTTCACCGCTTTTACTTTCGCTCCGGAGATATCGCCGCCGAGCACGTGCGTTTCCCAATTACTGCCACGCTTCACCTGCAAGACCCAGTTCTGGATCGTGCTGCCCGGTTCGATGTTCCATTGAAGTTCGAGTTCACCAGTGCTGGCATTTTGCACGAGGAGTTTGGGTTTGGCGGGCGTGCTTTGGCTGAGCCACGGTGAGGCGGGCACGAGTGCATTGTCGGTGTAGAAACGGTCCGTGAGCATATCCTGCACCTTGCCCTTGTTCGCGGCGAGCGGTTTGCTGTGCCAGAAGACATTGCCCGTGGAGCCCTTCTGTTTGCGAGTCAGCTCAAGCTGTTGCTGCATATCGGAGAGAGGCCATTTGTCGATTATCTTATCCAGATTGTTGCCCGGCCACATGTGGCGCTTCTGCTTGTTGACGCTCACCCACCAGTCCAGCAGCAGCGGGTAGCTCTGGCCGGTTTCACTCACACCCCAGTAAAGCTGCGGCACATAATAATCACACCAACCTTCTTCCAGCCACTTGCGGGAATCGGCGTAAAGTTCTTTGTATGCATCCAGGCCCTTCACTTCTTTCGGATAACCAGGCCGCCAGATGCCGAAGGGGCTGATGCCGAACTTCACCCATTGCTTCTCTTCCTTGACCATCTTGTAGAGCTTCTCCACGAAGACGTTCACGCTGTCGCGCCGCCAGTCGTCCCGGGCCAGCTTGCCACCGCTCTTTTGATAACGGTTCCAACTCACATCATCCGGGAACTCCACCAGCTTGCCTTGCGCGTCCTTCACCCGGTAGGGATAGAAATAATCGTCGATGTGCACGCCATCGATGTCGTAGCGCTTCACCACGTCGCGGATGACTTTCAGCGAATACTCCTGCACGGCGGGTTCCGAGGGGTCCAGCCACAGATACGTCCCGTATTTCTTCACCAGTTCCGGACGGGTCTTGCTGATGTGCGTGCTGGAGACTGCTCCCGGCGAGGCGGTGTTGCGCACGCGATAGGGATTAAACCACGCGTGCAATTCCAAGCCGCGTTCATGCGCTTCTTTCACGGCGAACTCGAGCGGATCGTAATAAGGCTCGGGCGGCTTGCCCATCTCGCCGGTGAGATACTCGGACCACGGTTCCAGTTTGGAAGCATAGAGCGCATCGCACATCGGACGTATCTGAAGGATCACCGCGTTCAGATTCAGCTTCACCGCCAGGTCCAGCAGGGCGCGCAGTTCCTTCTGCTGCTCGCCGGCGGGCAGACCTTTTTTGGATGGCCAGTCGATATTCGAAACGGTAGCGATCCAGACGCCGCGGAACTCGCGATCAACGGCGGGGGGCTTGATATCCGAGGGCTGATACGTCGCCGCCATGACGGCGCTGGAAAAGAGAACGGATGCCAGCACGGCGAGCCACCGATGGGTTCCGGGGAGTGATTTCACGCGCAGTTTAGATATGTTGTGCCGCAGGCAAAGGCAAGCGCCATCGGCTTGACGAGCTTATGCAGCCGTTTGACCATGACGACCATGGCCAAGCAAAACGAATTCGTGACGCATATCATTGAATCCCTTGCAGGCTGGGCAGTCGTGACCGCGCGCAGCATGTTTGGTGGATACGGTATCTATCGCGAGGACCGCATCTTCGCCATCGTGGCCTATGACACGCTATTCATCAAAGTAGACGACGTAAGCCGCCCGGAATTCATATCAGCCGGCCTGGCGCCGTTCACGTATGGCGAAGATCGTGTATCGAAAGGTTATTTCCAACCGCCCGTGACCACTTTGGATGACCCGCAAGTACTGGCCGCATGGGCGGAGAAAGGATGGCAGGCAGCCTTGCGCTCAGCCACAAAACCCAAGAAAAAGGCCACCCAGCGTTCCCGGAAAACGACCTGAAAGACCAAGAAATCGTGGTATCTTGCCTTTATTGAACGTTGAGCCGGTTAAAACTGCCCAAACAATAGCTTCAATAAATTCTGGCCTGAGCGCGTCAGAAGGGTAAGCTTGAAAAACATGTCCATCATAGAGCGCACAGTCACGGTTAGCTGGCGTTGCCGCGTCCACTTCACGCAGCATGTCTTCGACTTAGGTAATACGACGCTGCGGGATACGCTGGCGGAGGCCGAGCCGCAGAAGATCCACAAGGCCTTCGTGGTCGTGGATGAATCGCTGGCCAAGGCGCAGCCGGATTTCATCGGCCGCATCGAGGCGTATTTCCGTGCCCATGCCGATCGCCTGAAGCTCATGGGCTCGCCGATGATCCTGGAAGGTGGCGAGCGCGTGAAGAATTCCTACTTCCACGTGTCTGAGATCCAATCGCACCTGGAACGGAATCACATCGATCGTCACTCCTATCTCATCGCTATCGGTGGCGGTGCGATTCTGGATGTCGTGGGTCTTGCGGCCGCGACGGCCCATCGTGGTGTTCGTCATGTGCGCATCCCGACGACGACCTTGGCGCAGGATGATTCCGGAGTGGGTGTGAAGAACGGCATCAATGCCTTCGGAAAAAAGAATTTCATCGGCACCTTCTGCCCGCCTTATGCGGTGATCAATGATTTTCAATTGCTCTCCTCCTTGCCCGAGCGCGACAAGCGCAATGGCTATGTGGAAGCGGTGAAAGTCGCGCTCATCCGCGATCGCGAGTTCTTCGAGCGCATCGAGAAAGACGCGACCGCACTGGCGCGCTTCGAGGCGGAGGCCATGCGTCATTTGATTTATCGCAGTGCTGAACTACATTTGAACCACATCGCCACGAGTGGTGATGCGTTCGAGTTCGGCTCGGCCCGGCCTTTGGATTTTGGCCATTGGGCGGCGCACAAACTGGAACAGGTATCGGACTATCGCATCCGCCACGGTGAAGCGGTGGCCGTCGGGATCGCGCTGGATACGGTTTATGCCCGGCGCATGGGTTATCTCGATGCCCAATCGTGTGAACGGGTGTTGGCGTTGCTGGAGCGGCTGGGTTTTGAATTGTTCGCGAACGAGCTGCTCCTGGCGGATGCCACCGGGAATCTTGTGCTGCTGAACGGTCTCGAAGAATTTCGCGAGCATCTCGGTGGCCAGCTCACCATCACGCTCTTGCGTGGCATTGGTGAAGGTTTCGAGACGCATGAGATGGTCCAGCCGAAGATCGTGGCCGCCATCGAAGAATTGCAAGAACGACAAAGCCTGCGTGAGCAACGCATCGTGCCGCTCACGCGAAGACAACAGGAAAGCAGATGAAAATGAACCGCCGCCGTTTTATTGGTCTCACAGCAACCTTCACCGGGGGGCTGGTGGCCGGAGCGGCGGAGGCGGACAAAAAGTCCGGGTTCGTCATCGCCGGTTATCTTCCCGATTACCGGCTCTCTTCTAAAAATCTGGCCCGCGCCAAAGATCTGACCGATTTGATCGCATTCTCCGTAGAACCCCGTGAAAGCGGCGAACTGGAGATGCGCTCTTGGAATGCGGCCGCAATGAAACAGCTTCAGCAGGCCCGGACAGAGCACGGTTGCCGGCTGTTGATCTGCCTCGGCGGTGCGGACCGTTCGCAAGGTTTCCGTCATGTGCTCGATTCCTCTCTGGCCCGTGACAAGCTGATTCAAAACCTGCGCGACTTGTGCGAGCGGGAGAAGCTGGATGGCGTGGACCTGGACTGGGAACATCCCGACACGCGAGGCGAAGCACGGAACTACGCCACCTTCATGGAGATGTTGAAGGGCACTTTGGGACCTCGCCGACTGGTGACCGCCGCCGTAGCCACCCATCAGGAATGGTGGGATGATGGCGCGCGCTATCTGGATCGCGTCCATCTCATGGCCTATGACCAACCCGAACGCCACTCCACCCTTTCAGGGGCAGAGGCCGCCGTGGGCTCCTGGCTGAAACGGGGAGTGGCTCCCGAAAAAATCTGCCTCGGCGTGCCGTTCTACGGGCGTGGCGTCACCAGCCGGGACCGCACCATGGCGTACAGCGATTTATTATCACGCCCGAATTTCAAACCTGACTCCGAGGAGTGGGACGGCCTCTATTTCAACAACTCGGCGACCGTCGCCGCCAAGGTCGCCTTGGCGAAGCGGATGGGACTGGCCGGGGTTTTTGTATGGGAGATCGGCCAGGATGCGGAGGGTGACAAGTCTTTGCTGAAGAGCATCAAGGCAGCAGCAAAGAGTTAAGCAATCTAACAGGGATTCCATTCAACAAGGTCATCCAGTCTTGGCTGTCCGCTGTTTTCTGCTTTAGGTAACTCTGTTTTTCCCCCACCCTGACGGCTCATGACACGCACCGCCGTCATCAACGTCGTCGGCCTCACGGAAGGTCTCTTGGGCGAGCACACGCCCAAGCTGAACGCTTTCCGGCAGAAGCACGCGTTGCGTCATGTCATCCCGGCGTTGCCCGCAGTCACCTGCACGGCGCAGACAGATTACGTCACCGGCAAGCAACCGGCTGATCACGGCATCGTGGCCAACGGTTGGTACAATCGTGAACTGGCCGAGGTGCAGTTCTGGAAACAATCCAACCATGTGGTGCATGCGTCCAAGGTGTGGGATCATCTTCGCCAAGAAGTGCCCGGCTTCACCTGTGCCAAACTTTTCTGGTGGTATAACATGTATGCCACGGCGGATTATTCCATCACCCCCCGCCCCATGTATCCGGCGGATGGCCGCAAGTTTTTCGACATCTACACCTGGCCTTATTCCATCCGCACGGAGATCAAAGCGGAGCTGGGTGAATTTCCCTTCGCTGGTTTCTGGGGACCGGCTGCCGGTTTGGATTCACCACAGGGGAAGGCGGATTGCGTTTCCCGCTGGATCGCGGAATCGGCGAAGTGGACGGAGAAAAAGTATCAGCCCACGCTCAGCCTCGTTTACCTGCCGCATCTGGATTACAACCTTCAACGCCTTGGGCCCAATGATCCCCGCATCTCTCGCGATCTGGGTGAGATCGATACCATTGTGGGCGACCTCATCGCTTTCTATGAGGCGCGCCAGATTCGGCCGTTGATCGTTTCCGAATACGGGATCACTCCAGTGAACAAGGCCATCCACCTCAATCGCCTCTTCCGTCAGCAAGGCTGGCTGACCATCAAAGAGGAATTGGGACTGGAACTGCTCGATGCCGGCGCGAGCAAGGTGTTCGCGGTGGCGGATCATCAAGTGGCGCACATCTATGTGAGCGATCATTCCTTGCTGAGCACCGTCCGGGCATTGGTGGAGAAGCAGGACGGTGTGGCCGAGGTGCTGGATGATGCGGGCAAACGTGCGCACGGCATTCATAATGCTCGCGCGGGTGATCTCATCGCCGTATCGCGAGAAGATGCGTGGTTCACCTATTACTACTGGTTGGAGGACGCCAAGGCCCCGGACTTCGCGCGGACCGTGGATATCCATCGCAAGCCAGGCTACGATCCGGTGGAGCTGTTTCTCGATCCTGCGATTCCGGCGGCGAAACTGAAAATCTTGTGGCGCTTGCTGCAGAAGAAACTGGGCTTCCGCATGCTCATGGATGTCATTCCGCTGGATGCCTCGCTGGTGAAAGGGTCGCATGGATGCCGGCCGAAATCGAAGATGGATTGGCCGGTGGTGATCGGTGCTTCGTCATCCGGAACGGATGAAGTGCGGTCATCCGACATCTACCAGTTAATCACCGATTCTGTGCTGCATTAGGCCGCTCATTTCCCTAAAACAGAAAGGCCGCCGATGAAAACATCGGCGGCCCTTTCGGAATTGCGGTGACTACTTCTGGCTCACTTCCGGCACAGGTGCCGCGTAGGCTTCTATCTTGGCGGCGAGCGCCTTGGCGGTTTCGGTCGGCTCCACCTTCTTTTTGAAGAGGATTTCCTGCACGATCACATACTCGCCGTAGTAACGCATGTTATCTTTTTCATTCGGAGAAATCGCGCCGCCCTTGATGGTGGCGCCACCATAGAGGCCTTTCGTATCGGAGTAGACCAGCACCGCCTGTTCATCCTCGCGATAGGTTTCACCGGCGTCCGTACTGGAGTCGCCCACAGTGCCCTGGGCTTCACCACCGAACTCGCCATTATGATCGATCAAGGCGCGCACTGCGTTCGTGTTCATGAGCAGCACGACCATGAAGGTTTGCTGGCCGCCGATCTGAAAACCGACGCTGCCTTCATTGGCGTTGTAAAAAGCGGGCGCACTCCACTCGCGGGTGACGGAATCACGTACCATGGCGATACCGCCGCCGCCTTGATAACCGAAAATGAATCCGGCTTTGGTACGATCCAGCAAAACAATGCCTTGGGCATTCTTCAGGATCTTTGCGGGGATCGCTTTGTCCGGCTTGGCCTGCATCGCCTCGAACTTGGCGGTGAGTTTGACGAGGCGATTGTCGAGTTCCGCCTGGCTGGCGGCCATGGCTGAGCACGCGAAAACGACCATCATCAGGGAGCTAATCAGTTTTTTCATACGTCTTGTGTGTTTGTCCTAACAAGACGGCTAAAGTGCATCGGATGTGCCAAAACGGCCCGTGGCCTGTATTTGATGTAATCAGTTTAATCTAAGGAAGTTATGAATTTTCAAATGTGGGACTTGAATCTAGCAGGATAAGAAAATAGCGCATTTTGCAATCCCTTACGAAAACCTTCCTATTGATTGCAATTTGTCGAAAACAGGTGAAACCCCTGTTCTAGATGGTAAGCACGCGTTCCCGGCCACGGACCAGCCATTTACCGGAGGCCCGGCCTTCTGCCACAACGGTCACCGAACCGTGCAAGGCTACGGTGGGACAGATATGCCGAGGGATGCCGTAAAGACAATCGCCCACGGCAAATTCCTGGGCGCGCGGCGTCTCGATCACCAGATGTTCTTCACTTTGACTGATGGCTTGGGCCTCAGGCAACTGCGGGAAGAATACGCGTGGATGCGGGTTCTCTGCTGCCACGGCTTTATGGCCGAGATCAAGGCAGAGTCGATTCTCACCCGGCTTGCTGATCACGCGCACGAGCAAGGCGGCAGCGAGTTGAAAATCCAGATCCTTGAAGCGATTGCCGTAACCGAAATCCCAGAACACATACGTGCCAGGACTGCATTCGCGATCGGGATAACTCGCGTGAATGGGAAACGTCGGCGTGCCACCCGCGATGAAACGCGGCACAGGCAGGCCTTCCGTCTGCAACTGCGTGCGCAAGGCGAGCACCGGGGCCATGCCATCATCACAGGCTTTGGTGCGGGTGGTGAGATCTTCGATGTGCAGATGGCCATCGTAGGCATGCAAGCCATCGGCGATGAGGCCGGGAGATTTTGCCAGCTCTCGATAAAGCACGAGCGCCCGTTCATCGGGCGGCACGCCTGTGCGATGCATGCCGCAATCGATATCCAATAAGACAGGAATCGTCACACCTGCTTTTGCTGCCGCTGCCGAGAGAGTTTTCAGCGCGCCGGAATCATCCACGATGGTACGGAAGATCGCCTGCGGAAAACGGCGGATGAGCTCGAGCAATCGCGCGACATTGGGGCCGACGGGCTGATAGGAAAGCAGCACATCGGTCATACCATAGGTGGCCGCCAGTTCCGCTTCCGCGATGGTCGCCGCCTTGCACTGCGTCACGCCCGCTTGTACATGCATCTGCACCATCTCACCGATCTTGTGGGTCTTGATGTGCGGACGCAGACGCGCTGGTCCACCGGTCATCGTGAGCACGCGCTCCAAATTGGCTCGTACGCGCGCGGGATAAACCAGCAACGAAGGGGAAGGAATATCCGCCGCGTTCTCCACGATGAACCAGTCTGTGCTCATGGCGCTTTTAGCTGTGCAATTCAAAGATCACTTCGATCTCCACGGCGATGTGACCGGGCAGCGAGCCCATGCCCACAGCACTGCGCGCACCGACACCATCCTCTGATCCCCAGATCTGCTCGTAGAGTTCGCTGTAGCCATTGATGACTTTCGGATGCTCCGCAAAATCAGGGGTGGCATTCACCATGCCGAGCGTTTTGATGACGCGTTTGATGCGGTCGAGTGAGCCCAGCTCAGCCTTTAAGGTGGCGAGGATGGCGAGACCGGTTTGGCGCGCGGCCACTTGCCCGGCGGCAAGGTCGAGGTCTTGGCCCACTTTGCCTTTGATCATGGTACCGTCGCTGCACAGCGGCCCGTGACCGGAGACATACGCAAGGTTGCCCGTGATGACCACCGGTTTATAGATGCCCCCACGCTTGGGTGCGGGCGGAAGTTCCAGCTTCAGTTCTTGGATACGTTGTTCAGCGCTCATGGTGAAGATTTGATTGCGCTTTTGATACGTGAAGCAGAGCGCACAGGCAATGGATTATCCCGTGCTCGCGATCTTTGCCGTAACATGCGGTTTGTTAAATCGCCGCCGAACAGCGATACTGGCGCCATCGCACTGGTGGTGCGGGTGTGGAACTCATGAAGAACTTGAAGATATTTTGCGACACGTTTCTGGGCCAGGCCGCCTTGAAACAATTGCGTGAAGGGGTCGCCCCGCATGAGCTGATCTTTCCGGCGGAGATGGTGAACTCGCCGCTCTCCAAGTCCGGCCCCGATCCGGCATTCGCGGAAGCGGATATCGCCTTCGGCCAACCGGATGTGGCGAACATCCTTCAATCCACGCGGCTGAAATGGGCTCACATCTCCAGCGCCGGGTTCACCCGTTACGACACGGCGGAGTTCCGCGCGTTCGCCGCCAAACACGATATCCAGCTCACGAACAGCTCCACGGTCTATGCGGAGGCGTGTGCGGAACATGTGTTCGCCTTCATGCTGGCTCAGGCCCGGCATCTGCCTGAGTCCTTGGGCGCTCATCATAAAAACGCCACTCCGGAATGGTTGAATCTGCGGCATAGTTCACCGCTGCTCCAGCATCAGCGAGTGGTTATCCTCGGATTTGGCGGCATCGCCATCCGGTTGCTGGAAATTTTGCGGCCGTTTCATATGAACGTGGTCGCCTATCGACGTAAAGTTCGCGGCGATGAAGGCATCCCCATCATCACCGCTGCCGAATTGCCAGACGCTTTGGCTGAGGCGGATCATGTGATCAATATTTTGCCGGCAAATGCGGACTCACAGAATTTCATCTCCACGGAGCGGCTGAACCAGATGAAGCGCGGTGCGATCTTCTACAACATAGGTCGCGGGACGACGGTGGATCAGGAGTCGCTGGCAGAAGCTTTGCGCTCCGGCCAACTGGGTGCGGCGTGGCTGGATGTGACGGAGCCGGAGCCTTTGCCTATGGGCCATCCGCTATTGAGCCTGCCAAATTGTTACATCACGCCGCATGTGGCAGGTGGTCATCAGAGTGAGGCGGAGAATCTCATCGGCCACTTCTTAAAAAACTTCCGCCGCTATCTGGATGAGGCACCGTTGGTAGATCGCATCATGTGACGCTGATCATTTTTCCTTCAGTTCAAACGTGGCGACCATGGAGCGATGCTGCGAACGGCGGCCCGGTTCTGCCCGGCAGGCGACGGGTTTGAGCTGGCTGCTGGAGAAAATCTGATCGAGCCGCAGCCAGGGGCCGAAGAAGGTGATGGGATTGCGGGTGAAACCGGGGAACGTCAGGCCATAGCCGCTGCCCGCTTCCTCAAAAGCGTCCGTGAACAGGCCGCGATAGAGGTGATAAATCTGGCCGTGATTGGGCACATTGAAATCACCGGCGATGATGGTGGGCGAGGATTCTTTCCCGGCCATCTCGGCGATCTCCGTGGCCATTTTCTTTTGATGCGCCCAGAAGTCGGCGGTTTGTTTCCGTAATTTTTCACCGTAGCCGCCCTTGCTACCAAAGGTGGCGGCGAGGAATCCGCCCTTGCTCATCGGCTCCAGGTGTTCGCGGGGTGAAGTGAAATGAACGCTGTAGATGATCAGCTCACGCCCCTCCCAATCCAGCACGGCCCGCATGGCCACGGGACGTGAATTCAATCCGCGCTGGGGCAGCAACTCGATCTGCTTTACGGTGTGACGGCTGATGATGGTGAATTCATTCACCGCCCGGACACTCAGCCCGGGATACGCCTTGGCATATTGCGCTTCCCGACCAGCTTCTTGAAAGACGACCACATCCGGCTTTTCCGCAGTGATGAATTCCGATGGGCTTTGCTTGTTATCCTGGCCGCGATTGTTCGTGAGGATTTTTAGGGATGGCCCTTTCGGCGCGTGTTGCCCGCTGAATTGCGGGTCCATATACAGGAACAGGACCAACAGCAGGCAGCCCAGATGCAACCAACACCAACGTGGCTGAAGCAAAAGCGTGACCGGCCCCAACACTAAGATCGGCAATAGCCACATCTGGGGCGGGACATAGAGTGCAAAGCTGAGAAACCAATGAGTCTCCGCCCGCCACTCCAGCAAGGCCAGGACCAGAACCAGTATCGCCGCATAGACAAGGTTCAACGCCAGCATGGTCCGGCGGGACCATTTTAGTGCTTTTTGCACCCCGCCCGACGGATTGCGCCAGTCCTTAAGGGCCTTTGACAGACGTTCCAGCAGGGCGACCAAGGGAGGATCATTAACCGGGGCGGGATCGTTGGGCGCTGGCGTCATGTGCGAGTTGTATTCTCAGGTACGAGATGGCAAGGACAATGCTAAAAGCATCCTAAACCGGCTTGCGGGCCGGCCGGGCGATGCGTATTGTCCCACGTTCGCGTAACGCGATTACGACTATCATAGCCTAATTTTAGCCGCCGTCATGAACCGTTTCATCCCCACCGTTTTATTCCTGTTGGTCGCGTTTGTCTGGGATGGGCGGGCAGCGGAACCGAGAACACCGCAGGCTCCCGAGCCGAATCCGCCGCAGATCACCCATACCAACGCCTTCGCTCAAGCCAAGGTGGGCTTGTCTGCCGGTCCCACGCTTTATTCCATCGGCCAACCGACCGATGATGAACAGCTCTATCTGGAATTGATCAACCGCGCCCGGATGAACCCTCCGCAAGAAGGCCTCTGGCTGGCGCAGCTTACGGACCCAGGCGTTCTCAATGCGGTCGATTTCTTCAATGTCAACCTGCCGGTCATGGTGGCTGAATTTAGCATCATCCCCCCGGCTCAGCCCTTGGCGTTCAATAGCGCCATCATTGCGGCCGCGCGCCTGCACAGCGCCGTCATGTTCACTAATCAGGTCCAGCAACATCAGGTCACCAGCGCGGGCGAACCCGAGTTAGGCGTACGGCTCACAAACCAAGGCTATGCCCTTGCGGCGGCGGGAGAAAACATCTTTTCCTACTCCGAGAACTCTCTGTATGGACACGCGGGCTTCCAGATCGATTGGGGCAATGACGCAGATGGCATGCAGACCGGGCGTGGGCATCGGGTAAATATCCATCGCCCGGATTTCCGCGAGATTGGCGTAGGCATTTATGAGGGGGTAAACGGACCAGTCGGCCCGCAACTGGTGACGCAAGATTTTGGTCGCACCTCAGCCGACCTGCCACTTCTCAGCGGCGTGGTCTATCACGACCTGAACAGCAACGTGTTTTATGATCTGGGCGAAGGTTTGGGCGGAGTGACCGTGGAAGTGACCGGCGCACAATTCTACGCCATCACCGCGGGCAGTGGTGGCTACACGATTCCGCTGCCGGGCAATGGCAATTACACCGTTACTTTTACCGCAGCCAATGGCGGCACCTTCTCCACTAACGTCACGGTGGCGGGGAACTTGAACATCAAGGTGGACTGGCGGCCAGCGTATCAAGCGCCCGTACTGACCGGACCGTTGCATCCGGTGAACGGGTTTAACATGGGCTACAATTTTACGACGCCCATCGGTATCACCAATTATTCGTGGCAGGTGTTGGCATTGACGCCGTTCACCTTCACGGACAATGCCGACACAGGCCTGGCTAATTTCTCCACGACCCTGACCGGCAGTTATTCAGTGACTGGTGCGGACACGCAAGTGGCTCGCCCTTCGGTTTTTCATCTGGTGCATCCTGCGCCGCCGACGCTGCAAGCACTGGAACTGAATACGCGTTTCATCCCGAAAACTGGCGTTACGCTGACCTTCCAATCCCGGCTGGCCTTTGCCACGACCAACCAGATACCCGTGGTGCAAGTCTCTCAAAATGGAGGTGTGACTTGGCAGGATGTCTGGACGCAGACAGGCGGCAGCCAGAACCCCAATGCCCCTTATCAACTGGTGACCATCAACTTGGGCTCCTTGCCGCGGCTCGAAACGAGACTACGTTTTGCTTACACTTACGTATTCCGTGATAGCGGCAGCTATTACAGTGAGCCCAGCTACATCGCCGGGTGGATGTTTGATAATATCAGTCTGACGGGTGCGGATACTGGCAGTATTGCAGGCAGCAGCCTGGTGAACAATGCCTCCCTGTTTCAATTCACTTCCGCTTCCACCAGCAGTTATCTCGTCGTCCTGAAGCCATCGGTTCAAAACCGCAATTATCCCGGCAGTAATGTGTTGGAAATCCAAAGTGTGGCGGTGCCAACGGTCACCATCAGCGGATTGCAAAACACAGCGACGAAGAAATTCGATGTGGGGCTTTCGCATGTGGCCTCAGGGTCGGTGAAGGTGTTTTCGGCCACGAGCGTGACGGGGCCTTGGAATGAAGAAACCGGAACCAGCTTGGAGACGTTGACGCCGGAACAGAATTTTCGAGTGACCTTGCCGACATTCTCTGGAAGCCGCTTTTACCGGGCGCAACTGGCACCGTAGTAAGCAAGCTCGGGTGGATTTGACATCAGCAGAAGCGGTTAAACTTCGGCCGAACCGAGGCTTCGACGGCGGCGCGCTGGGGACAGCGACGCCCTACCACAGCAGCCATTCTACGCGCCTGCTTTGGCTTTCAACTCTTCCAGTTGCTTCTCCAGGTCGCGCATGCGGCGGATGATCTCGGGGAGTTGCTGACTGGCGATCATCTGGCGCTTGGCTTGTTTGTCGGGCATGGCGGGCGTGCCCAGCACTTTGCCGCCGTCCGGAATATCGCGCATCACACCGCTTTTCGCGCCGATGGTCGCTTGATTGCCGATGGTCAGGTGATCGGCGATGCCCGATTGCGCGGCAACCACACAGTAATCACCCATCTTCGTGCTGCCCGCGAACCCGACCTGGCCGGTGATGATGCAGTGACGGCCGATGGTGACGTTGTGCGCCACATGGACGAGGTTATCGATCTTGGTCCCCTGCCCGATAACCGTGGAGCCAAGAGCACCACGATCAATCGCCGTGTTCGCGCCGATCTCGACATCGTCATGGATGATGACATTGCCGATCTGGAGAATCTTGCGGTGACGGCCTTCATCCAGCACGTAGCCGTAACCATCCGAGCCGATGACCGTGCCGGCATGGATGATCACGCGGCTGCCCACCTGGCATTGATGATAAATCACCACATTCGGATAAAACGTGCTATCATCGCCCACCTTCGCATCGTGGCCGATGTGATTGCCGCCCATGAGCACGGTGCGGGCACCGACCTTGGCGCGAGCACCGATGACGCAATTGGGGCCGATGTGTGCGGTAGGATCTACTTGCGCGGAGGCATCGATAACGGCACTGGGATGAACGCCCGGTGCGTATTGGTCTGGCGGAAAGAACAGCGGCAAAAGGCGGGCAACGGCGATGCGGGGATTCTTGACGCGGATGAGAGTCTTCTTCGTGGAAGTGAATCCCTCCGGCACCAAAATGGCCGCTGCCGGGCTGGCTTCGGCCACCGCGAAATACGTCTCCTGATCGGCGAAGGTCAGGTCACCGGGGCGGGTCTGATTGGCAGCGGAGAAACCGGTGATGGCAACAGAGCCGTCGCCAATGAGTTCCCCGCGGACTTGTTCGGCGATTTGGGCAGCGGTGATGGGCATGGTTCAGAAGGGTAGATTGGTCTCGATTGCCCTCATGCTGAACTGAGAGCTATTTGGGCAAGGGCACCATCTGCTGGGATTCCACGTCCCAGACTTTCAGGCGCAGGCAGCGGATGATGTCCGCCGGATGCAGGGAGGTCATCTTGGGCTTCTGCAATTCCGGCATCTCCTTCAGCACTTCAGGCAAACGATAGAACGGGATGCGGGAGTTCAGATGATGGATGTGGTGATAACCGATGTTGGCCGTGAACCAGGCCATCAAGGTGCCGGTCTTCATGAAACTGGAGGATTCCAGCGCGGCGGTTTCATACGTCCAGCCGGCATTATCGCGGAAGGTCACGCCGGGGAAATTATGCTGGGCGTAGAAAAGATAACTGCCGATGCAGCAGGCGATGCCGAAGGGGATCAGGATGGTCAGCACCACGGCCAGCCAGCCACCGATCATGGCCACCACGGCGATCAAAGTGACATGCAGGACGAAGGAGATGAGGCAATCGTAGTGTTCCTTCGGGTTATTGTAGAAAGGATAGATGCTCATGCCGAACATGAACATGAACAGGTAACCGCAGAGAATGGTGACGGGATGACGCATGAAGAGATACTTCGCGCGCTTGGCCTTGGAGGATTTCAGGAAATGCTCCTTGGTCATGATGGGATAAGACCCGATGTGCGACCCCTTCAGCTTGGAGTTGTGATTGTGATGGTGGTTATGCGAGCTGCGCCAGACGCTGCTGGGGCTCAGAATGAAAATGCCGAACACGCGCATAAGCCCTTCCGCCAATTTGGAATGCGGCAGAATGGCGTTGTGTTGCTGGTCGTGGTAGATAACGAAGAACCGGAGGATCAGCAAAGCACTCAGGACGCTGCAAACGATACGCCCGATGAGGCTGGGGTTCCAGATGGTGCCCGCCATGAAACCGACCAGCAAGATGCCCGTGGAGAGGATATACCACCAGCTTTTGGCTGGTTGATCACTAGTGTATGGCTTGGTGGCCAGGATTAAATCTTTTCCGTTACGCATGCGTGGCTTAAGGCTCCGCCATAATCCGACAAAAACAGGCCGGTGTCCATGATGGACTTTACTGAGATTGGTCCATTTGTGCAAATTGCCCGGAGGCGGGCCGCGATTTGGTGACAATCCTCCTTTCATCACCAAATTTTAGCGGCTTCTACGTAGCAAGGCCGGTTTTAGCCTACCGCTCCCCTTCTAGCACTTCGCGCTCTTGCGTTTTTTGCCGATCGTGCCGCGGGTTTTCACTTTGTTGATGTAGTCCGTGGCGGAGAAGATTTCGCAACTGTTGTTGCCGAGATCGGCGGTGACTTCGCCGATCTTGGCTGCGGTTTTCAGGGCCAGTTCGGTCAAGGGGGCAACAAAACAACCTACGGCGATGAGGAACATGTTCATCTGGTAACGCACGGGGTCGGGCGCTTGATGAATCTCCTTTTGCACGCGCTGGAGCAGTTGCTTCAGTTCGGCGAGGTCCAGGTCTTCATCCGCTTTCACCGAGACGAGGCTGCTTAGGGTGGACCAACCGGTGGTGGCGATGAGAGGCTTCTTGGAGTCGATCCATTTCAAGGCCATCTCATGCCCGTGAGGGCTGCCGGCGGCGACACCGGAAACGGCACTGGGCAAACCGGCGCCATAGACGGCATCCGCCCAGCGTTGGAGATCGCGCTTGGTCATGCGGGCGTCATCGGCGATGAGGCTGGCCAGATACATGGCGTCGTAATTGCCCGTGGCGTAGAGATCGAGCGCGAGCTGGTAATCCATCTTGATGCGCTTCCGTATCTTCTGCAGGTCGCCGATCTTCACGCCGAAGAAGGGCTCTCTCACACCATGATTGTTCATCAGCAGGCGCTTGTAGCTGGCGGTGCCGAGGGGTTCGAGTTCAGCGAGGATGGATTGGGCAGTCATGGGTGTGGAAGTGTGATAGCAGAAAAGGATGATTTGTGGAAGGGAAGAACTAGGGACATGCGGTCAAGTTAATGAGGACGGTTTGACACTATTAGTTCACTGGCTGCTTCCATGACTCCATGTTCCTGCACCTGACTCGCATGGTCTTAAGGAGATGTCAGGGAACGCGGTGGAACACGTCCTTACCATGCTTTGATTGGCAGGCGAAGCCGTGATGTGACTCGCGCTTCGCACTTCTCCCCTCGCCCCTTTCATCAGGTGGCTTGGACGGGTTCCCCTTGTTCGATGGTATCGATCTTGTAGGTTTTGCGGCCGAGGCCGTCGGTGCCGAGGCTGGCTTCCATGGTCTTGCTCACGGCCAGCTTGTAATCTCCCCGAATGCGGATCTCGCGCCATTGGAGGATGGCATCAATATGGCGCGCCTCGTGGACGGAATAGGAGAGTGCGGCATAGGGGTAATCCTTGTCATCCGCAGCGGTCCATTTGCCGCAATCCATGAAACCAAAGCGCCGGTAGAAGGACAGCGAGGCAGGCAGGGCAAAGATGAGCAGGTGAATGACCGTGTCAGGCTTGCCGATGGCGGTCCGGCCGACCCTCAACAACGTCATCGTAGTACCTATGCGGTACTTTTGATAATCAGGATGAACGAGGCCGTAACAGAGGGTGTAGATGTTCTTCCCCAATTGTGCCAGGCCGGAGCAGCCGATGATCTTGCCGTTGAGTTCTGCCACGATCATGCCGTTCGGGGCCTGGCGCAGATACGCACCGAAAGCTTTCTCGTCTCCTTCCGGGAAACGTCCAGCAGAGACCAGCCGGTAGAGGGCCATCAGGCGGGGCAAGTCGCGTTCCTCATAGACGCGGAAGCGGACGGGCAGAAGCAAAGGCGGGTTCAATTCCCGGTCCAAGTCCGTGAAAGCGAATTTGCGGCGGACCCATGTTAGCAATGCGCGCATGATGACCCGGTGACTGCCCTTGAGCACTACAGTAAGCCTTCAAAACGGGGTGTCTAATGAAAGTTTTTGATGGAATACCAAAACCTTACTTGTCATAGGTCAAACTCGTGTTTCCCTTGTCATCTTTCACGATCTTGAGTTTGTAATCCTTGTTCACAGAGGGTTCAAACTGGCCTTCAATCTTTATACGCCGCCATCGCAGGATGGAATCAATGCGGTGGGCCATATCTACATAGTAAAGCATGCAGGCGCTGGGATACGTTTCCCCATCTTTGGCTGTCCACGTGCCATACTCAGTAAAATCGAAGCGACGATAAAACGGCATCGATGTCGGCACGGCGTTGATGAGGGCATAATTGATAGTGCCCAACTGATCGCCTCGGGTGGCAGCCACGCGAAGCAAGGTCAGGGTGCTGCCGATGCGTTGACGTTGATATTGAGGATGGATCAGGCCGTAGCAAAAGGTATAGATGCCGGTGCCCATTCGAATCAGACCGCCGCAGCATATCGTTTTCCCTTTCAATTCTCCGACCACCAAACCTTTGTCCAGAGTCTGCAAGTATTCGGCAAACTCCATCTCGTTATCTGGTGGAAATCTCCCCGGAGCGTTCAGCTTATAGACCTCCATCAATGGATCAAAATCGCGCTTTTCGTAAGGGCGAAATTTTACCGGGAGTCGCAATGGCGGGTCCAACTCACGGTCCAAGCCTGATACGGCATTCTTGCGACGGATCCAGGTGACCATTTTGCGTAGCATGGGTTTCCTTGTGGTTCAGGATAAGCATTGTGAAAAATGTGTCGAACGGATTTTGGGTTGATAAGTCCAAGGCTGTGTGACCGCTGTTGTATCCCTTGAAACCTTGCGCTACAGTGTGCGGCACAGAAATTGAACCCATGAAACGGCTTACGCGCTTCTTTGTCCTGCTCGGTCTCGTCGCCTGCACGGCGGCCAGCCAGGCCCAGCAGGTGTCCGTGGTGGAAAAGGAACTCTCCAATGGCATGAAGGTGCTCATGCTGCCGCGCAAGGGGGAGCCGACCATCTCCGGCGGCTGGGTGGCCCGGGTGGGCAGTGCCAATGAGCGGCCCGGCATCACCGGCATCGCGCATCTCTTCGAGCACATGATGTTCAAGGGCACGCCGACGCTCGGCACGAAGGATTACAAGAAGGACCTGGAGATCATCAATGAACAGGAACGCGTCCGCGACCTGATGCGGGCCGAAGAGTCCAAGGTGCGGGACCTGTATCGCAAGGGCGAGATCGCCGATCCCTACAAGCCGGAGAACAAGACGGCGCGCTACAAGGAGCTGGAGAAGCAGTTCAACGAGCTGATCAAGCAGCAGCGCGAGATCATGGTGAAGAACGAGTTTGACCGCGTTTACACGGCGGCGGGTGGTTCACAGATGAACGCGTTCACCTCCACGGACATGACGGCCTACTTCATCACCGTCCCGGCGAACCGCCTGGAGTTCTGGATGTGGATGGAATCCGAACGGCTCCTGCGCCCGGTCTTCCGCGAGTTCTATGCGGAGCGGGATGTGGTGTTCGAGGAGCGTCGCATGCGCACTGAATCAACGCCTACAGGCCGCTTGGAGGAGATGTTCAACGCGATGTTCTGGGAATCACACCCCTACTCCTGGCCGACAGTCGGCTGGCCCTCGGACATCCCGGCGATCAGCAAGGCGCAGGCGGATGAGTTTTATGCCCTTTATTATCAACCGCAGAACCTGACGCTGGTGCTGGTGGGTGATTTCGATCCGGCCGCGTGTCACAAGCTTTGTGAGCAGTATTTCTCGCGCATCCCGAAGGGCAAGCAGCCCGCGCCGGATGTGGTGACGCTGGAGATGAAACAGGCGGGCGAGAAGCGCATGAACGGCGAGGCGGAGGCGAATCCGATGGTGGACATCCTCTATCACACGGTTCCTTTCGGCCACAAAGACTCGTATGCGCTGGAAGTGCTGGGGCAACTCCTCTCCACGCGCACGGGCCGTCTCTACAAGGGACTCGTGCTCGGCAAACAGGTGGCCACGGAGACGTGGGCGCGGCAGGACGGCAACAAGTGGGCGGGCTCATTCAACATCGGTGCCGAAACTAAGGACGGGGTGACGCCCGCTGACGCCGAAGCCGCCATTTACGCGGAAATCGAGAAGCTCCAGAACGAGACGGTCTCCAATGACGAGCTGCAGAAGGTGAAGAACAACTTCGCGGCGAGCGAGTATCGCAAGCTGGCGAACAATCACGCGATCATGTTCCAGCTCATCTTCAACGAGGGTTTCGGTGACTGGAACGAGATCAATAACGGCGGCAAGAAGGTCCAGGCGGTCACCGTTGATGACGTGAAACGGGTGGTGAACGAATATTTCAAGAAAGAGAACCGCGCAGTGGCCACCTACACGCGCAAGCCGGGCAAGGAACCGGCAGGCGGCGATGACATCTTCGCGGGATTGAGCGAAGAGCAGAAATCCGTCATCCGCAAGGTGCAAAGCACCATCCAGGCGGAGTCCAGTGTGGAGAAATTAAAGCAGGCACAGGAGCAGATCACGAAGCAGATGGGCGGTGCGGATGCGAAGAACAAGCCGTTCCTGCAAACGTATCTGAAACTGGTGACGGAACGTATCAACGCTTTGGAGAAAGGGACGAAATGAAGAAGGGCACGATGAATCGCCGCACCTGGCTGGCAATGACCTTGGCCGCCACCGCGACCACCGCTTTCGCTGCTGACATCCCGGATCGCCCGGAGAAGCTGCCGGTGAAGCCGCTGAAGTATGATGCGCCGAATCCGGCGGATTACCGCACGGCTCTGAAAAGCGGGCCGGTCGCCTATCTGGTGCCGGATCGCGAATTGCCGCTGGTGAATATCAGCATCCTGGTGCGCACGGGCGATTACCTGAATCCGCCGGGCAAGGAAGGCCTCGCCAATCTCACGGGCTACTTGCTGACGAAGAGCGGCATCGCCTCCAAGAGCGCGGAGGAACTGGATGAACGACTGGCTTTCCTGGCGGCGCAACTGGGCTCCGGCGTGGCTGAAGCGCAAGGCACGGTGACGCTAAACCTGCTCTCCAAGGATCTCGATGAAGGTCTGCAAATCTTGCGGGATGTGCTGACGTCGCCGAAGTTCCAAGACGACAAGATCGCGCTGCGCAAGCAGCAGACGCTGCAGGGGATGAAGCAGCGGAATGATGATTCCGCGGCGATGGAACTGCGCGAACGGCGCTTCCTGCTTTATGGCGACAAGTTCTTCATCAATCAGCATCCGACGGCGGCCTCCATTGATTCCATTTCCAAGGATGACCTGAAGGCGTTTCATCAGAAATGGTTTCATCCGGGCAATTTCGTGGTGGCGGTGAATGGTGATTTCGATCGCACGGAGATGACGGTGAAGCTGGAGAAGCTCTTCGCCAACTGGCCGTTCAAGGGCGAGAAACCGCCCGCGGTGCCGAGCGAGGTGACCTTCGCGAAACCGGGCGTTTACATCGTGGACAAGGACGTGCCGCAAGGCCGCGTGTCCATCTTGCTGCCGGGTGTGTATCGCGATAATCCGGATTACACGGCCATCACGGTGATGAACGACATCCTGGGCGGGGGCGGGTTCACGTCGCGCATCGTGAATCGCGTGCGTTCGGATGAGGGCCTCGCCTATTCGGCGGGATCGGGTTTTCCCGGCGGCATCTATTATCGCATGGCGTTTGTGGCGGCGTTTCAATCGAAGTCCGGCACGGTGCCTTATGCGACCTCGATCGTGATGGAGGAATTGCAGAAGATGGCGACGCTACCCGTGACGGACGAAGAGCTGGTCACTACGAAGCAATCGTTCATCGATACGTTCCCGCAGAGTTTTTCCACGGCCGCACAAGTGGCCGGGACGTTCGCGAGTGATGAACTCACGGGGCGTTATGCGAAGGACCCGACATTTTGGAAAACGTATCGCGACAAGGTGACCGCAGTGGATGCGAAGGAAGTGAAACGCGTGGCCGCGAAGTATCTGACGAAGGATCAGGTGGCGATTCTCATCGTAGGTAAAAAGGACGACATCCTGAAAGGTCACCCGGATCACGCGGTGAAACTGACGGATCTGAGCAAGGGAGGGTTGGTGGATGTGCCCTTGCGCGACCCGCTGACGATGAAGCCGATGGGGAAGTAAGGCTACTTTCAGAACAGGGCTTAAACACCTTTCGTGGAATAGGTTCCAGAAGGGAAATGAGCTTGTCATTGAGGGCTCACGATAAGTCTGTGGAATAAAATCCATTGGACAGGCCTCTAAACAGGTGTATAAATCTACCCAGTCACCAACTGTTCATTGCTCATGCCGGGTAAGCGTGGGCGTCTATGAGCAGAGGTGGCACGGGTAGATATCACCCGTAACAAAGGTTAAACTGTATGAAGCTCATCAAAGTGCTGGCCGTTGTGGCCATGGCAGTGTCCCTCGTCACGATGGCCCAGGCCGAAGACAAGAAGCCCGCCGCTCCTAAGGGCGAGCCCGGCAAGTGCTGCGCCAAGGCCACCAAGGAAGGCAAGACCTGCTCTCACGAGTGCTGCGTCAAGGCCGCCAAGGAAGGCAAGAACTGCGAGAAGTGCGGTGGCAAGAACTCCTAAGTTCTTAGCAACAACTCTCAAACAGGCCGACCCATAGGGTCGGCCTGTTTTTTTGGCGGGTTGCACCCACGGGCCAATGTGAGAAAACGTCGGCCTCCCTCTTCCACCTTCTCTTTCCTCTCATATTGGCCCGCCGGTGCAACCGGCAAAAGAAAGCCGGCGGACCTTGCGATCCGCCGGCTCTTGAATTCGCTATTGCTAGCTCGCTTGATTATTCTTCGTCGCGACGAACCATGTCGTCCGCGGCATCGAACGCGTGCTGCAGCGCCACGAGATCTTCACCGGGCTTAAGCTGGTCGAGCAGCTTCTGCTCTTCCTTCAACTGCTCGGTGGAGTAGTTCGCGGCCTTGATGGACAGACCGATACGGCGATCCGCCTTATCGATCTTGATCACGCGCGCGGTGACGTCCTGGTCAACCTTCAACACGTTCTTGATCTTGTCCACGCGCTCTTCGCTCACTTGCGAGATGTGCACCAAGCCATCGATGTCGTGAGCCAGGCCCACGAACGCACCGAAGCTCGCGAGCTTCGTGACCTTGCCGTTCACCAGGTCGCCGACCTTGTAGAACTTGTCGATATTGCTCCACGGATCTTCGCCCAGCTGTTTCACACCGAGCGAGATGCGCTGGTTGCCCTTGTCGAGCTCCAACACCACGGCTTCCACTTCGTCGCCCTTCTTGAGGACTTCGGAAGGATGATTGATCTTGCGCGTCCAGGAGATGTCGGACACGTGCACCATGCCGTCCAAGCCTTCTTCCAGCTCGACGAACGCGCCGTAGCTGGTGAGGTTGCGCACCTTGCCCTTGATCTTCGTGCCCACCGGATACTTGGTGACCGCCTGGTCCCAAGGATTCGTTTCCAGCTGACGCACACCGAGGGAGATTTTCTGCTCCTCGCGGTTGATACCGAGCACCACCGCTTCGATTTCCTGGTCCACTTTGAGGACGTCGGAAGGCTTGGCGATGCGCTTGGTCCAGGACAGTTCCGTGACGTGCACGAGACCTTCCACACCGGGCTCCAGTTCCACGAACGCGCCGTACGGCACGAGGTTGACCACCTTGCCCTTGACCTTCGTTCCCACCGGGAACTTGTTCTCGATCGCGTCCCACGGATTCGCGCTCTTCTGCTTGAGGCCGAGGCTGACGCGTTCCTTCTCGCGGTTGATGTCGAGGACGACCACGTCGATTTCCTGGCCCACCTTGACCATCTCGCTCGGGTGGCCGATGCGACCCCAGGACATGTCCGTGATGTGCAGCAAACCGTCCAGGCCGTTGAGGTCGATGAACGCACCGAAGTCGGTGATGTTCTTGACCGTGCCCTTGCGGACGTCGCCCGGAACCATCTCCGAGAGCAAGTTCGCGCGGCGGCTGTTGCGTTCGGCTTCGATCAACTCACGACGAGACAGAACGACGTTCTGACGGTCCTGGTTGATCTTGACGATCTTAAATTCGTACGAATTGCCCACGAAGATCGCGAGATTCTTCGGCGGCACGATGTCCACTTGGGACGCGGGGAGGAACGCCTCCACACCGATGTTGACGAGCAGACCACCCTTGACCACGGCTTTGACCTTGCCCATGACCGTGATGCCTTCGTTCGCGGTGCTGACGATCTTTTCCCAGTTCTGTTTGAACTCAGCCTTCTCCTTCGACAAGACGACCATGCCGTCTTTGTCTTCGAGACGCTCGATCAATACATCGATCAAGTCACCGAGCTTGACGGTTTTGATATCGTCGAACTCATTGGCCGGGATGACACCTTCACTCTTGTAACCGATGTCCACCATCACTTCTTTCGGGCGGACTTCGATCACCGTACCTTTGACTATTTCCCCCGCAGCAAACTTCATCGAGTGCTGCTTCAGGGCTTCTTCCATCGTTAACATAACAATGTAACTGACTGACTTTCAGGGACGAACAGGAAGGAGAAATCAAAAGGCGACGAAAGCGCCTTGCGAAGACTCCATTGCCTAACTGACCGAACGTTGCGTGGCAACGGAGGGTAAGAGGTTAGGTTACCTGGTTTACTTGTTTTTCTCAGCCTCAATGAACATCCGCACACGCGGCGTTCAGGCAAGGAGCAATAGTATAGATTGAAAACCCCCGTGCAAGCGACTTTTTCAACCAATTCCCAGCCGTAATCGTCCTCAAATTGGCCCGCCGGTGCAACCGGTGTAGCCGCCGTCGTCAGACGGCGCAAACCATCCCCACCCCATTAAGGTAGGGCGGTGGTGCTCCGCCGTCCAAACTTCCACTAAAGGTAGGGCTGGGTGTCCTCACCCGGCCGCCCTTCCTTAGCCGAGGAACGAGGCTCTAACTTCCCCCTTTTTCTTCCTTCAACCTTCTTAATTCCGCCCGTAGTGCAACTACCATTCCCCCAAAGTGGCCTTCCCGTCTGATCCGTTTTATGTTTCCTCCGCGATTGCCTCCTGTCCTGCGGTACTTTAGCAACCAGTCCACCCTCACCAGACCAAACCCTCGCCAGCCACTCCACAAAGAAACGCAGTACGGTAGGGCGTTGCTGCCGCGACGCCCTGACTATTTTCGCCAAAGCACTTACGTAAGCAACTACCCACCACCGCCGAAGCACAAAGCCATCATCTCCCTCTCCTCCAGCGATAGCTGGAGGAGAGGGCACGGGGAGAGGAGGCACTGAGCCCCCTTTCCTCTCGGCAGCCGAACTTCGACTCCTGCATTCCCTTTAGGGAATTATTTCAAAGAGCAATGAAACCACCCGACCCCTGTGAAAGTGTCTGATTCAGCCTCCTCCTCATAGGGAGGCCAAACTTTGGCCGCTGTCCAAAACCCGGCTGGTTCCGCAGTGGGTATTGAGGATTCCCCGGTGGGTCATAAAATCCTATGCCGACCGACGTCCCGTTCCCCCTCCAGCTTACGAGCCCTGATCCAAGCGCCCGACACACTCACATATCCTAACGGAAACTCTGGTAGGGCATCGTTGCTGCGATGCCCTGACCTTGCCCCCGCCTTCTGATGGCCTGCCCCGGCTCTAACTGACGAACCGGACCGCAGGTCCCGACCTGTAACAGTCGGGGTTCCATAAGGACTGCCACCTCCCCGCCAACGCAGGACATAACAATGCAATACATAACATTGAAATGTTTGATGACTTGGGATTTCCCAGAGGCTGTCTACCGCTCCGAAAGAGCACAACCACCGTTCCACCCGTCCTTTACCAGCAACGAGTTGCCAGCCAGAAAACCCTATCAAAAACCACCGCCAGCACAATCACTTTTTCTCACAAATCGATTCATCATTTCTAATCCATTGCCACCCAAGAAATTACAAATGAAGATTTTTTCCGCGGTGTTCGGCACCGCGCCCCGTGCCGATAGGTCGGGGTTTCGCGGAACGTGGGCGCCTCGCCCACAGCAACATCCCTAAGCAACGCTGGCTCCCAAAATTCCTGAACATTTACGAACGCAATCCTGCCGCAAACCGCACCCTACCCGCTCAAATAAACGCAGCCCCAAATGACGCCCGCCGCCCTCGTAGCGCACGCATCCTGCGTGCGAGTTACGCGGCATTACACCCCGGCATCGGATGTCGGGGCCTGCCGCGTCCCCCTCACCCGGTAGGGCGGAAGCCGTTTACCCCGGCATCCGATGTCGGGGCTCCGCCGTTGCCATCCTCCACCCGAGGGCCAACTTGCTCCGGCGTTTTGGTCGGAGCGGCCCGGCCTCAAACCAGCGTGGGGCAACGCCCCACGAACAACGCCCCAAAATCCCATAGCACTGTAAGTGCGATTCATTCCGGAGATCGTAGCAGCCGAGGTGACGAAGCTCTGGCCTCCTGCCGACCATCTATTCCGGGCTCCATCGAAAATAACCAACTGCGTCCCAAATAAGCTCCTTCCGGCCAATCAAAAAAGGATGTGACAACCGCAACATTGTCATTGGCCATCTGTCAGATTAAGCTCGTTACCAGCTAAGACGCTTTTCAAGACCGATTTAAACTTATCAGTCAGATTGAGTTTGATTAGCCATCGGTTTAATTTTGGAACAACATTATGCCCTTAAGCCTTAACCTTCAGATGCTTAAGCAAGAAGCATCTGTTTTTGCCCATCACGAGTCAGCCCATGATGAGCCGGCGCTTTTTGGCGTTACAGATGGTAAAGCTGTCGGCACGTACCTCGAGCATAAATTCCAGCAGTATCTTGTTCAGAAGTACACCTATGTATTTGGCTCTTCGGCCAAAGGAATCGACTTTCCAGAGCTAGAAGTCGACCTGAAGACGACTAGCATAAAACAGCCGCAATCTTCCTGCCCATTCAAGTCGGCCAGGCAAAAAGTCTACGGTTTGGGATACAATCTCTTGATTTTTGTTTATCAGAAGACGGACGATCATCCGAACCAAACTGGCAAGCTCGACATTCTCCACACTGTTTTCGTTGAAGCCGCGAAAACAGCTGATTATCAAACCACGACCGGCCTCCTGAAAATCATAGAAAACGATGGCAATCTTGACGACGTTACGGCCTTTTTCGCCGAACGAATGCTTCCGCTAGACGAAATTCAAGCGCAATCCTTAGCAGAGGAAGTGCTTCGCGATCCACCGCAGGTGGGTTATCTCACCATCTCAAATGCTCTACAATGGAGACTTCAGTACAGCCGAGTCATCCAGCAAGCCGGTATCGTGAATGGGATCGAGGCTCTATGAGCAACCAGAAAGAATTTGGGGATTTTCAGACGCCTGCGGATTTATCGCAAGCGGTGGTAACTCTTGTTAATCAGCTTCACGGAACTCCCGATCTTGTCATTGAACCCACTGCTGGATTGGGGGCATTCCTAAAAGCGTCTCTAAATCAATGGGGCTCTAAACCGAAATACAAGGGATACGAGATTAATTTAGAATACGTGGGACGAGCAAAAGAAGAACTGAACGAATTCGGGGTGGAAATTCATCACAGAGACTTCTTCTTAGAAGACTGGAAGACCAATTTGGGCGCAATCCCGCATGAAAAAGTTTTGATTATCGGCAATCCTCCTTGGGTCACTAATTCAACATTAGGCCAACTCAGCAGTCAAAACCTGCCTAAAAAAACTAATTTTCAAGGGCTGAATGGCTTTGATGCACTGACGGGAAAATCAAATTTTGATATCGCTGAATGGATGCTGATTCGCTTAATCGAAGCCCTCCCGACCCAAGGTGTGATTGCTATGCTTTGCAAGACAGCGACGGCGAGAAAAGTATTGCGTCATTTTTGGAAAACAAGTGGGGGCAGAGCTGGATCACGACTTTTCCGCATTAATGCACAAACTTCGTTTAACGTCGCAGTGGATGCCTGCCTGTTCATCACGACCGGAGCCATCATCAACGATCGAACCGCTACGATTCATAAAAATCTAAATCTGGATTCAGATTCGACCAAATTTGGCTTCATAGATGGTGATTTAGTTTCCGATATCAAAGCCTACGAGCATAATAAGAGCTTGGACGGGGGAACCTCAGCATACACCTGGCGGTCTGGAGTCAAACACGATTTAGCAGAGATCATGGAGTTTACTCGGGATGGGACATCATTTTTGAATGGCCTAGGCGAGCGTGTGGAGTTGGAGCAGGATTATTTGTTTCCACTTCTGAAATCATCGGACTTGGGTAACCGTAGAATTGAAGTCCGAAAGTATGTGTTAGTCACACAGTCTAGCACCAAAGACGACACCTCCCCCATTCAGTCAACCGCTCCTAAGACTTGGGCTTATTTGACGAGACATATCCAGGCATTCGACAAACGAAAAAGTTCCATATACCTAAACAGACCGAAATTTTCTGTATTCGGAATTGGTCCATATTCGTTTGCACCTTGGAAGATTGCTATTTCAGGGCTCTACAAGTCATTTGCTTTTGTTGTTGTGCCACCGAAAGAAGGTCAACCCGTAATGGTAGATGACACTTGCTACTCAATTCCCTGCCAGTCAAAAAAAGAAGCTGAACTTCTCCATGACCTCTTAACGTCTGAATCTGCCATGGATTTTCTGCGGTCATTAGTTTTTATCGACTCCAAGAGACCCATTACAGTGGATGTTCTTCGTAGAATTTCTATTGTTGAGTTGGCGCGTCGCCAAAGTCGACTGCATGAACTCCAAAATTTTCTAAGCGAAGCACCTCTTCTCGGAAAAGCAGAACTGCAGATACCTCTGCTCATGTAGCCTCTGAAGTATCTTTGCCCACATCTTCGAACTTCTTCAACTGCGCCGAAATCTGCGTCAGGTTCGCATTGATCTGCCGCAAGGTCACCCGGCGGTTCCAGATCACCAGAATGATCGTGGCCAGCATCCCCGCCGAGAGCACCGCCACACACGCTGCCGTTAAAACCATTCCGATCCCCACCGCCCGCGTCATCACAAACGGGGCGTGCCGTTTTCCCACCTGTTCTCTTTCCGATTCACCGGAGGAAGCCGCAGAAACCGCGTTCGTGCTCGCCGCCTGATACTCATAACCGTAATCCCGCAATATCTGTTTCTCCTTCGGCACATACATCACGAAATAAGCCCAGATCACCACCACACTCCCCACCATCGCCACCAGCCACAGCCCCAGTGCCGCACCGGTCAACACCTTCAGCCCGCGCTGATGATTCTTGATGGAGCGCAACGTCCGCTCGTTCATCTGTTCGTCCGTCAGGGATGTCTTCATAAAGATTTCTCCAATATCGTTTTCAAGGCGCGTTTTCCGTAATGCAATCGCGAGCGGACCGTGCCCAGCGTGCTGCCCGTGATCTGCGCGATCTCCTCGTAATCCATCTCCTCCAGGAACCGCAGCACCAACACCTCGCGATGCTCCGGCGAAAGCACATCCAAAGCCCGTTGCAACTTCTCCCGATCAAGAAGCACCGCCTCATCCGCTTCAGAGATCACCTCATACTCCGTCTCGTGCAACGGTTCCACGGGCAGCTTGCGCCGGCGAAATTCTTTGTAAACCCGGTCCCGTGCGATGCGGAATGCCCAAGGCCGAAACTTGCTCGCGTCCAGCAATCCCGGCAGCCCCCGATAGATCGCCAGCCAGATATCCTGGTTCAGATCTTCCACGATGTGGGGCGCGCTTTGCATCATCTTGCGGGTGAACTGCAGCAGTCGCGGCCCATAAGCCTTCAACAACTCCTCAAACGCCGCCTCGTCGCCGATCTGGCTGCGCACGACGAGCATCTGCTCATAGATGTTTGCGGGTTCCGACACGTTGCTGTTCGTAGGGTATGCTGCGCGTAGCCGCCAAAAAGTTCAAACGAACCAAACTATTTTTATTCCGCTCTTTGCCTCACTGTTCTCCCCTTGACGCCAAGCCCCGCTAGGACGACCTTCTAGACAACCACTCAGGGACTCGCGATATGAACGCAAGAATTCTGCCCATCTGCATTCTCTCGATCATTTTATGCCTCGTCACCACCGCCGCGCGGGCCCAGCTCACCTATGAACGCGTGGAGATCGTGGATGCGAACTACTTCGTCCTCACCGTCCAATACGCCTATGAAGGCGAGCGCATCCAATTCGCCGTCTTCCACCGTCACTACGGCGAACCCGGCCTGAAATGCAGCGTCGTCTACAGCGTGAAGAATGAAAAGGCCACGCCTCTCAGCGCCACCCTCACCCTGAACGACACCAAACAAAAAGACCTCCTCAAAGAAGGCGGTCTCTACCAGGTGGAAAACGGCATCATCAAGCAAGTGAACCTGAAATTCAAAACCTCCGAACTCAAAGAATTCCTCACCGACTGCCAGCGCAAACCCGCCGCACACCCGGCCCAGGCCCAGCCTGTCGCCCCCGGTCAGCAAAAAGTGCCCGATGATCCCGCACCCGCCACTGCTAACCTGACCCTCGACGATTTCCTCGCCCACCTAAACCGCAAAAACGTGTGAGCCGTGGACCGCGGGACTGTGTCCCGCAGGACCGTGAATAGAAAAGTGGTGCAAAGAAAATTGCTAGCGATGGCGGCGGGCTATTTCAGTCTCTTCAGATTAAAGAAAGTTCCTGCGGGACACAGTCCCGCGGTCCATCCGAAAAGCTTCCCCAATATTCGCCCGCCGGTCTACCCCGTGCCGCTAGGTCGGGGTGCCACCGGCCTACTTCTTCATCACCAGCACCACACCCGCCACGCACAACGCCGCCCCGCCGCCGATCATCCACATCGTCTTGTCCGTCGGCGATCCGGTGAACGCCTCGTTCGCCTTATCCTTGAACGAATCCTTCGACTGAAAGCCAAAGATCAACAACGCTATCCCGCCCGCCAAACACGCCGCTCCGATTGCCTTTTTCATATTCTGATTACTGTGCAGTTAAACTAGTTTCCCGAGCCCCGCCCCCGACTGCTCGCCCGATCGCGCCCACCCTACACCCGATTTCTCCGCGACCCAAATAAGGTAAATCCCCTAATTCCTGAAATCCCGCCCGATCACTTATTCGCCCGCTGGTTTACCCCGTACCTTCTGGTCGGGGTGCAACCGGCCTAAACCTTGAGCTTGAACTCTTCACTTCCGCTTCTTTGGATGTTGGGCGTTCGATGTTGGAAGTTGGACGTTTCCCAACACCCCGCGAAGCGCCCTTCCCGTATGGCTCGCTTCTACCATCGCCACCTCCTCCGGCGTGCCCATCGCCACGATATGCCCGCCCTGATCCCCCGCATCCGGCCCCAGATCGATCACCCAATCCGCGCATTTGATGACGTCCAGGTTGTGCTCGATCACCAGCACCGAGTGCCCCTGCTCCACCATCCGTTGGAACACTAACAGTAATACGCGCACATCCTCGAAATGCAAACCGGTGGTCGGTTCATCGAAGAGGAACAACGTCGGCTTCACGTTCAATTTGCCGCCCGTCGCCTGCGCGCTCACGTTCCATTCCGCCAGATGCCGCACCAGCTTGAGCCGCTGGCTCTCACCGCCGGAGAGCGTATTGATCGGCTGCCCCACGCGCAGATAACCAAGGCCCACATCCTGCAAAAGCCGCAGGCTCGCACACGCCCGTTGCGCCGGACGGTAATCCGGCAACTCCGCGAGGAATGCCACCGCATCATCCACCGTTGCTTCGAGGAAATCGCCGATGGACCATTCCGTCACGATCAGTTCATTGGAGTCCGCGCTGGCCCGCCGCGCACTTTGCACCTTCACCTCCAGGATGTGCGGCCGATACCGCCGCCCCTGGCAATCCGGGCAGCGGATGAACACATCACTCAGGAACTGCATCTCGATCTTCTCGAAGCCCGCCCCGCGACACCGCTCACATTGGCCCTGTGCCGAATTGAAACTGAACGCACTCGAGCCCAAGCCGCGCTGCTTCGCCAACTCAGCCTGCGCGAACACCTCGCGGATGTCATCGAAAGCACCAATATAAACGGCGGGATTCGAGCGCGGCGTCTTGCCCAGCGTGGACTGGTCCACCATCACCACTCCACCCACATGCTCCCAGCCGGTGACCTTCGCCGCGACAAAGCCACCTTCGTTCTCGTCATCATCATCGCTCTCGTCGTCGGCGCCCTTCACCTTCACCGCGCCCGCAAACTTCTGCGTCAACGCCGGCAACAAAACCTCACGGATCAAAGTCGATTTCCCCGACCCGCTCACGCCCGTGATGCACACCAGCCGCGCCAACGGAATCTCCACCGAGACATTTTCGAGGTTATGCAGATTTGCCCCCGTCAGAGACAATGTGCTTCCGGATTCCAGCCGGAAATCTGCGGGCATACGCCCCCTCGCGGCACTCACTGATGCACCCGCACTTTTACCCACTTTATACTCCACCACCTGATCATTCAGCGCGACGTCTGCGCTCTGCCCCAAACTGACCGGCCTTCTCGGCGGCACCTCGATCTTCCGTCGCCCGCTCAGATATTGCCCCGTCAACGAGCGCTCACTCTTCAAAATCTCTGCGAACGGCCCTTGAAACACGATCTCGCCGCCGCTCTCGCCATGACCGGGCCCGATATCGATGAGCTGATTCGCCGCGCGCATCACACCTGCTTCATGCTCCACCACCACCACGGTATTGCCCGTATCGCGCAACCGCTCAAGGATCTTCACCAACCGTTCCGTATCGCGCGGATGCAACCCCACACTCGGCTCATCCAGCACGAAGAGCGTGTTCACCAGTCGCGTGCCCAGGCACGTCGTGAGGTTCACGCGCTCCGTCTCACCACCGGAGAGCGACCGCGTGGGCCGGTCCAGCGTCAGGTAACCGAGGCCCACCTCATGCAGATAACCCAACCGCGCCCGCACCTCATCCACCACGATCTTGATCGGATCATTCACCGGCACCTTGCGACTCGCCGCAAACGCTTCGACGAGCGCCAAGGCATCCCGGATCGGCAACAGATAAAAATCAGCGAGCGTGATCGAGGGCTTGCGCGACACAAACGAGGAAGCCGCCTTATCCGTCACTTCTTCCGCCGCCACACTGCCTTTGGCGAAACGCAGACTATCCTTCGTGAACCGATACAGCAGCGCTTCCGGTTGAAAGCGTTTCCCATCGCACGTCCGGCATTTCGTGTAGGCGCGATAGCGCGAAAGCAACACGCGCACGTGCATCTTGTAGGACTTCGATTCCAGCCAGCGGAAGTAGCCCTTCACGCCGTACCACAAGTGCGGCCACTCGTGTTCCTTATCGATGCCATAGTTCGGTTCCCCATCCACCACGAAGGTCTGGTGCTTCGGCGACAGGTCCTCGAACGGCACATCCATCGGCACCTTGTGCTTGCGACACGCCTTCACGAGGTCCACCTGGCAATCCGCCGAGACACCGCCCTGCCACGGCTTCACCGCACCGCCGACCAACGTCTTCGAACGATCAGGAATCGCGAGATCGTAATCAATCGAGATGACACGACCGAAGCCGCGACACGCGGGGCATGCGCCTACGGGATTGTTGAAGCTGAACAAGGCCGGTGAGGGATCGCGATACTCGATGTCACAGGTGGCGCAGTGGAGGTGTTTGGAATAGCGGCGCCAAGGTTTCAATTCATTGCCCGCAACCTCCCCACTTTGGGCTGCAGCTCCAAGCTGGTCCACCCGATACAGCGCCAGCTTGCCCTTCCCGAAATGATACGCCTGCTCGCACGCTTCCACGAACCGCGAGCGATTCGCCTTAGCCAGCTTGATGCGATCCTGCACGACGATGAGCTGCGCGGTCTGCGGCGCGAGGAGTGAATCCTTCAACACTTCCTCCAGCCGCACCACCTTATCGCCGACCAACAATCGCTGATACCCCTGCTTCGCAATCAACTTAAGCGATTCCTCCAACGGTAGCTTGTCCGACAACGCAACCGTAAACGTCACCAGCACCTCGAACTTCTCGACGTCTTCCTTCGCACCGCTTACTTCGCCCCGCGCCCCTTCCCACACGTCTTGAGCCGAGTCTTTCCGCACGAATTGGTCGCACTGGCGGCAATGGAGCTGGGCGAGGTGCGGCCACAGCACCTTCATGTGGTCGCAGATCTCCGTCATGGTGCCCACGGTGGAGCGCGTGCTCTTCACCGAGTTCCGCTGCTCGATGGCGATGGCGGGCGGGATGCCCTCGATGCTGTCCACCTGCGGCTTGTCCATGCGGTCGAAGAACTGCCGCGCGTAGGGGGAAAACGTCTCGATATACCGCCGCTGGCCCTCCGCGAAAAGCGTGTCAAAGGCCAGCGAGCTCTTGCCCGACCCGCTGAGCCCGGTGATGACCACCAGTTCGCCCGTGGGCAGGTCGAGATCGAAATTTTTGAGGTTATTATGCCGGACCCCGCGCAAGCGGATGACCGGCCGGGACGTCGCCTTCGACATGGTGGGCGGAATGTAAGGCCCGGCAGCGGCAAGTCAACGGCTGGAAGGGAGATTTTCGCGATGAATTCCACATGAAGGACGAAGAGTTGTACAACGGCAAATATTATTCCCCATTAGGAAATTTGGCACGCAATGGTCGCAAGTCCGCTCTGACGAGCACCAACGGTGCGGCCTCATACCAGCCTAGGGCAACGCCCTAGGAAGTGGTCCGCAGAAAAGCAGAAGCACTGAAAGTGCGATTCATGCGCTGGGCGGGGGAATAGGTGAAAACCGTTTGCATGGTCGAGGGCACGGAGCATGAATCGGGCTTTCAGCCCTTGCGCCGCTGACTGACTGATACCTAGGGCGTTGCCCTAGGCTGGTATGAGGCCGGGCCGTTGGCCCTCAAGCAGATGACGCGTGGCCACGCGTCTCTACCGTTTTTGGAAGACGACGATGCGATTCGTATTCGTCCCCTTCGCGTTGTTGTCCACGCCCCAGCAGTTCGCGGTCTTGGTGAATTCCTGATCGTTGATCATGACGAGGAGCGGTTCCAGTCCGGCGGTGAGGCCGCAGGAGATCACGGCTTCCTCCAGCTTCACTTTGCCGTGTTTCACTTCACCGACTTCAAAGGCCACATGGCCGCCGGGCTTCAGCAGGCGATGCAGTTCGCGGAAGACGTTCGTCATCACTTCCTGCCATACCTCCAGCTTCTTCGGCACAGTGATCTTTACGGTCTGGGAATCGATGCCGAGGAACCAGCAGCGCAGCCAGTTGTCCGTGGCGTAATCCACGATGTCCAGAAACGGCGGTGAGGTGACGACGAGGGAGACGCTGCCAGCGGGCAATTCGTGCGTGGCATCGGCGGTGGCGGTGGTGAAGCGGGCTTTCGACGCGACACTGGCCAGCTTCGCCAACTCTTCCCGCTGCATCTCTTTCAGCAACTGGTTCGATTTCTTGGCGATGATCTTCGCCACGTCGCGATACGGTGGCACTTGATTCCGGCGTTCATTGATCTTGCGCTGGGATTTCACCGACACCGCCTGGTTCGGCGGCATGGTGTACACGGAGAAGAATCCGGGCGAGTGGCCGGTGAGGCGGTTCAATGCGACCATGGCAATCCATTCATCCACGTGATCCAGTTGGCCATTCGCGCGGCGATTGAGCAGGTATTTCTTGAGGGCGGAAATCTCGCGTAACGTGTCTGCGTGGTAGAACACCAGCAGGTCTTCTGGTTGCTCGCCCGCATCTTTAAAATCGATTTCCGTCAACCTCTTCGCCACTGCCTTTTGCTCCGGTGGATTGGTGCGGGGACGGGCGAGCGTGATGCTGAGCGGGTTCACGTCGTTGCCGAAAGGCACGCGACCAAGCAAAGCCGCTTCAATAAGCGTGGTGCCCCGGCCCATGAAGGGATCATAGACAACCTCGTTGGGTTGCGTGAGGCGCTCAATGAAGAAGCGCGGGAGCTGGGGCTTGAAACACGCACGGTAAGATATCTCGTGCAGGTTGCTGGCGGCGCGTTGTTTGGCCGTCCAGAACTCATTCACGAAGGTGGGCACTTGCACATCCGCGTGGCTGGTGGTGGGTGTGAGCCACTGGCGCGTCTCGGTGCCGAAGTCGCGAAACGCCGCCAGTTCCTCCGCGAGCGAGCTATACTTCACCGCAGGCGTAGGGACGGTCTGTGGCTTTTCAGCAAAGGCAAATTCCAATGTATCCGGCAACGGCACGGAGTTGGTGTACCGCCTTTGACGAACCAAACAAGTCCGAAGTGCGATCCAGCAAAGCTCGGACTTGCCTTCCGCTTTCGTGACCATTAAATCCTTGGGCAGCAGTAGCAAGGATCAGCATCGGATGGTTACCACAAGGGATGCAACGGGCCGTCGAAGGAGAGCGCAGCCGGTGACCGGGCGGATCCTCGCTTCCAGACCCCCTCATTTTTCTCTCCTTTCCCCTTGCCCTGAGTGCCTCGTGTAAGCAGCATCCTCGCCTTTGTGTCATGCTGACTATTTCTGGTGTATCGAAGAGTTTTGGCGGGCGGACGTTGTTTGAAGACGTAACGTTGCAGGTCAACCGTGAAAATCGCATGGGCCTCGTGGGTCCTAACGGTGCGGGGAAGTCCACATTCTTGAAGCTCATTCTGGGCGAGGAATCGCCGGACGAAGGGACCATCGAGTTTCAGCGCAATACCAAGGTGGGCTATCTGCCTCAGGAAAGCGCACCCGTAGGCGATGAAACCGTGCTGGAGATCGCCACGGCCATCTCGCCGGAGATCGTGAAACTCCAGAAGGCGCTCAAGGCGTGGGAGGCCGATCACTTGGGCGAATTGGAGCATGACGACGATCTGCATGCCCAATACGAAGAGGCGGGCGGCTACCAACTGGAGCCCAAGGCGAAGAAGATCCTCGCCGGCCTGAGCTTCCGGGAAAAAGATTTTGACCGTCCGGCCAAGGAGTTGAGCGGTGGCTGGGTGATGCGCGCGCATCTTGCCCGGCTGCTGGTGCAACAGCCCGACCTGCTGATCCTGGATGAGCCGACGAACCATCTGGACCTCGAATCGCTCATCTGGTTCCAGGATTATCTGAAGGGATACGATGGCGCGATCCTCATGATCTCGCATGATCGCGAGTTCCTGAACCAGCTCGTGGGTTACATCATCGAGCTGCGCGGCGGCAAGGCGTACCGGTATCGCGGCAACTACGACCAGTTCCTGGTGCAAAGGGAGGCGAACGAGGTGCAGTTGGTCGCGGCGTATAAGAACCAGCAGAAAGAGATCGAACGGCTGCAGCTCTTCGCAGACCGCTTCCGCGCGAAGGCCAGCAAAGCTTCCCAGGCGCAATCGAAACTCAAGCAGATCGACCGTATGGAGAAGATCGAGCTGCCGGATGATCCGGCGGCGCAGATCGGCTTCTCCTTCCCGCAGCCGCAACGCAGCGGGCATCGCGTCATCACGTTGAAGGAAGTGCATCATGCGTATGGGCAGAACGTGATCTATCGCGGCGTGGATTTCGAGGCGACGCGCGATCAGAAAATCGTGCTCGTAGGTCCGAACGGTGCGGGCAAATCGACCTTGCTGAAGATCCTCGGCGGCACGTTGCCGGTGCAACAGGGTGAACGCGAGCTGGGACACAATGTGAAGGCGGGTTACTACTCGCAGTATCGCATCGAGATGCTGCAACCGGACCGCACCGTGCTGGAAGAGGCGCTGGACACGCCGCAGAAGGTGACGGAGCAGTTCATTCGCACACTGCTGGGCAGCTTCCTTTTCCGGGGTGATGATGTGTTCAAACCGGTGAAGGTCTTGAGCGGTGGTGAGAAGAGCCGTCTGGCGCTGGTGAAGCTTTTGCTCGATCCGCCAAACCTGTTGCTCATGGATGAGCCCACGACGCATTTGGACATGCCCAGCATCGACGCTCTGGTGTATGCGCTGGAGCAGTTCAAGGGCACGCTCATCTTCATCAGCCATGACGTGTATTTCATCAAGGCGCTCTCCAACCATGTGGTGCATGTGAACGCCGGTGTGCTCACGCATTACTCGGGCAACTACGATTATTACCTGGAGAAATCCAAGTCGGACTCGGCCCGCTCCGGCCTGACGGCGGGTGGTGCCAGCGGTGCCGCCGCGAAAGCCGCTGCAGCGGCAGCGAAAGCGACCGCCAAACAAGAAGACCCACGCAAAGACCAGAAGCGGGTGGAAGCATCCGATCGCCAGGCCCGCTCCGAGGCGCGCAAGAAGCAGCAGAAACTGGTGAACGAGCTGGAGCAAAAGATCACCAAGCTGGAAGCGCGACAGAAGGAACTGGCCGCTGAGTTGGAGAAGCCGGAGACTTACGAGAAGACCGGCGCGGCCATGACAATCAATCGGGAGCTGTCAGACGTCACCAATCAGGTGGAAAAAGCCCAGAAGGACTGGGAAGCCGCGGCGGTGAAGCTGGAAGAGATGGGCGCGGAGTAATTTTTCTTCCCCCGAGAACAGACTAATTCTGAATTAGTTACTCTTTTTTAGATAGCATAAACGCGTTCAGTTTGAAGATATTGTCGTGACCTCGAACCGTTTTAAAGAACGGGAAGTCAGCGTTTTCCACAAATAAAAGAATTCTTTTCCAAGAGTCATCCGAAGGTCGGTGATTAAAATTTTATCCTCCCGACCTTATTTTAATTAGAATATTTAATTTTAGTTAAATACGTAGCACAAAATGCCTATTAACTAATCATAAAAACAGGTTTACCAGTGGCATAATCACTGTTGTAAACCAATGAAAACGCCAGCTTTTGCAATTCTGTCGGCCTTGTTGGCATCCCTCCTCTTGGGATGCTCTCCCAAGGAGAATGAGGAGCTTCAATCTCCCAACACAACCCCCTCTGCAACAGAGGTTTCGGTAGATTCAACCAGTTCCGCTGCAGTTCCACTGGCGCCCCAAAACGTCAGTTCTTCCCCGCCACCCAACGCCCCGTTGGATATCACCAAAACCGAACGCCCCCTCAACGCTCAGGGGGATCGGATGAGCGATCTGGAATACCTGAACCATTTGGTACAACAGGTAAACGAATCCAGAAGCACCCCGAAAGAGATCAATCAAAAAGCCTTTAAGACGGAAGCCGAGCAGCTTGCCTACGAAGAAGCCCAACAGCAGGCGCTCAACCGGGGGCCGGTCAAAGACCTCAACGAGCTAGTTTCCTCCGGAGTCATCAAAACTCTGCCCACCGCGCCTGCCGGGCAGCGCTATGCCCTCGATACCGCCACGGGAAAAGTCGTCCTCCAGTGATTCTCAAACGCTAAACCCTAACCAACAATCCCATGCCTAAATCCGCATTACCCAATATCCGCTCCAAACGGTCCTTCTGCCTGGCTTTTACCCTCATCGAACTGTTGGTCGTGATCGCCATCATCGCGATCCTGGCTGGCATGTTGTTACCGGCCTTGGCGAAGGCGAAAGCCCGCGCGCTGGCGAACAATTGCACCAGCAACGTGAAGCAAATCACGCTCGGGAACGGTATGTACACCACGGACAACGCCGAGAAACTGCCCTACGCCGGTATGCAGATGGGCAGCGGAGCCGGATCCGGTTCGTGGGACAAGCTGCTCTTCTCCTACATCGGCTGTTCTCAGCCGAAGACGGACGGCAACATGAACTGGACCACGGATGTGAAGTGGGCGCCGAAGATGCTCCGCTGTCCGGGGGACAAATACGTGCCCAGCCTCGTACTGGCCCCCGAGAACAACAACAGCGTCGGCCGCGCTCTGCGTACGTATGCGATGCCACGATATAAGTTCAACAACGGACCGAACCTCGATGACGGTGGCACACTTAACCAGGGCCCCAACCCCTCCGCACAAACGGGCATAGGCATCGTGATCTATTTTGATCGCGATATGCAGATTGGCAGTTGGTGGACGCCTAACCACTCCAGCACCAATGCCGCCTGGACCGCGACGAAACTCAGCAATCTCCCGGCGGTCAATACCAGCACCGTCAGGGCACCGGAAGACACCATCTTTTTGACCGAGCGGGTGAACTACTCAAACAACAGCACCAGCACGGAACAGAAAGTGGGCGCGGTGACCGCGTGGGTGGACCAGGCGAGCTGGAGTTCCACCGGTGGCCGCTATCAGGCACAGGTCGGCACGCAGATCGCTTCCAGTTCGGCCGTGTATCAGCAATGGCATCATGACGGTGCGTGGCAGTATGGTTTCGTAGACGGCCATGTGGAACTGCTGCCTCCGGCCAAGACCTCCTCTGATCAAAGCAAACAGCTCGGCATGTGGAGCATCCGTGCGGGTGATAAATAGGCCTTAACGATAACGAATCCAGAGCCAGCGCAGGGAATACACTTCCCTGCGCTCTTCTATTTGAGAGATAGACAGGCGGAGAACCAGTCCGTCAAAGCGGCTTTGCTGGCGAGTGAAGCCACCACTGCTTGCGCATCACTAACGGCGAAGCCTTTACTGAAAGCGCGGCCATTCACCACGCAGAGGTCGGTCTGATTCTCACGAATCTGTTGCTGCCCTTTCACCAGCGCGTCTTCGCAGGTGCCATCGAGTTCGTATTTCCAACCGATGAGCCGGGCTTGCGGAAAAAGCGGTCGAAGCTGGCTGATGACCTTGCTGGCGGGTTCGAGAACCAGGGTGAGGTCCCCTGCCCGGCTGGAGATTTTGCGTTCGGCCAGCGCTTCGCCAGCAGCGTTATGAACGTGCTTCACTTTGAAATCGCAGAGGGCGGCACAGTGGAGGACGGCACCCATCTCACCTTGCTTTGAAATGATTTGAAGCTTGGCGAGAAGGTCGTCGTTGGTGCTAAACGGAATCAGATGTTTCGCCGTGCAAGCCCCCGTGTAAGTGGCCGCTTCACCTTTCAGACAGAAGACTTCGTGGCCATCAGCAGTGAGACGGTTCGCGAGCAAGACACCCAGTTCGCCGGTGGAAAAATTCGTGAGGCGACGCACTTCATCGACGGGCTCATAGCTCGGCCCGCACGTGATCACGACACGCATGCGGGCTCCTTTTCCTTGCCAGCACCACGCACACTTTGCTGGAGAGCCAGCACTTCTGCATGCAGTTCCTTGGCAAGCTGCTTGCGGTCGGACTTATGCACGCGTGGTTCGCCGAAGATGACTTTGGCACCGATGCGTTCCTTCGAGAAAATGTTCAGCAGATGCGGCGCGAGCGTCATGTCCGCCCAGTAGGCGACCTCCTCTGACACCAGACCTTGACCAGACGGGAGCGAGTAAACGACACACGCGGGCGTCACTGGCAAATCGATTTGCGTGATAGGCTCGAGGAGCGCGGATTTGAAGGGCAACACGGTGTCACCACCGGAGCTGGTGCCTTCGGGGAACAAAGCCAAGTGCGCGCCTGAGTTCAGGATCGCGCGCATCTCATCGGCCAGGCGGCCAACGTCAGAGCGCTTCTCGCGGTTCACGAAGAGCGTGCCGCCAAGTCCCGCGAAGTAGCCGAAGATGGGCCAGCGTTTTACATTACTCTTGGCGATGAAGACACAAGGCGTGACTGCACAGAGCACGATGATGTCCACGTAGCCCATGTGGTTGCTGACCATGAGGCCGCCTTCAGGTGGTTTGCCGATGATTTCGAGATCGATATGCAGCAGGTCCACGTAACGGCGGCAACTGCGGTGCAGCCAGAGGGCGCGGTCTTTGACGGAGGCGGATTTACCCTGCGATGAAACCTGACGGCGGAAATCCAGCGCGATGAGAATGAGGGAGAAGAGGAACGTCGCCCCCCGCCAGAGCCCGCGCAACGGATGTTTGTAAAAGCCTTTCATCGATCAATCAGTGGCTAAAGGCATGACGCGGAATGGGCCGGAATGCAAGCGCGTTGAAGGCCCTGAAAACGTCGAATCGTTGAAAGGTTAAAACGTTGTAACGATTCACCCTTTTAACGATTTAACCCAGTATCGAGAACGAGGACGATTACGAGAGGAAGCGCCGCTTCACATCGCCTTGCAGCGTCTCGATGTCGAGGAGCGTAAGGAAATCGATGGTCTTGAACTGGCGATCCAGCGCGGGCGGGCCGCAGATCTTCGCACCGATGGTCAGGTAGGCGCGCAAGAGCTTGGGGATCTTCGGCGCGTCGGCGGCGAGTTGATCCATGGGGCAATCGTAAGCCAGCTTCGGCACCGTGCGCCATTCAGTCGGGGCCAGGTGAGAGCGAACGATCTGGGTGTACATGCTCGCGCCTTCCGCCGGGTCTTGCGAGGTCAGGGAACTACAACCAATCAAGTAACGTCCGCCGAATTCACGGGCGTAATCCGCGATGCCCTTCCAGAGCAGACCAAGCACCGCGAGGTTGCGGTGATTCTTGTGCACGCAAGCGCGACCGAGTTCCACGATCTGGGCGCGATTGGCTTCGTAGGGGCTGAAATCAAATTCCTGCTCGCTGTAGTAGCCGAGGTTCTTCGCTGCCGTGGCGCCCATCTGAAGGCGGTAGGTGCCCACGATCTGTTTGGTCACCAAATGCTCGACGAGGAGGTGATGGCAGACGGCATCGAACGGGTCCGCATCGCGACCGGTCTGGTAGGAGGTTTCGAGACCCTCGTTCAACTCCAAGTTAAAGACGGCAAAACGCAGCGCCTGGGCCGCCGCCACTTCTTCATCGGTGCGGGCCAGACGCAAACCATAATCACCCTGCTGATGAACCAGCAGGCGAGCGACTTTCAAACTCGTCAACATCAGATGGAGAACATATTGCTTTAAATCCGCCGTCCCGCCAGTGAAATTATTGTGACAAGAGTGCCACGAAAATAGGGCATTAACCCTAGGAGGTGAATCTCATTGAGTGAGCACAGGATAAAACCACCCCAAAAAAGCCTGTTAAACCAAACCTCAACCTCTTGGTAGCAAGGCATTTAAGCATCACCCAACAAAGCTCCCGATGGGCGATCAAAACCGGCGGCTTAAACAGGTTCACGAGGCCACGCTTGGGGGATGGTTTCCAGATCGGTTAGGAGGATTTTTTGGTCCTCAGGGTCCGTGATGGCGGCGGCGTGTTGCCTAGCTTGTTCCAGATGTTTCGCGGTGTCGGGATGGTTCGTGAGACTGAGGGCGCGGGCGAGGGCCTCGTGGGCGTAGCCGAGGTTGAAAGGGGCGAGGTTGTTTTGCTCGCTGATCTCCCGGCAACGGTGGGCGTGATAGAGCGCGGGCTCGGGACGTTTCAGCACGGCATAAACCCGGGATATCTGCCACTCGCCGATGCTGAGGTTGGTGGCATTTCCCGCGAGGCTCCAGTGATAACAGGAGGCGTGCGCGCCGTGGATCAGGGCGTCTGTCTCGGCGGAAGTGCGGTCGGATTTTTCCATGAGAGTCCACGTCTGGTTGAAGAGGTCCACGGCGAGGCGACGGTGGGTTTCGGGAGTGATGGGAGCGGACATGAGCATGAAGCTAAATTCATGGGCCGGAGTTCAAAGCAAAAAGTTCGAGACCCCGGGCGGCGCATCTGGGAACTGGATTTGAAGTCAGCAGGCGATTCAGTGACACGTGCTCACGAAGATCCTCGCGCTCACCCCGTCTCGGTGGTGAGCAACTGAGTGATGATCGGATTACTATCTGACAGCCTGCACCGGCTACGGCTGGCGGACGCGGTAATAGCGGTTGGGCACGCCGGGGGCAGTGTTCGTCACGGTCTTCACGGTGCCATCGCCGTTTTGAATGGGGAGCAGTTGCCAGTTCGGGTTCAGCAGTGAGTCTGTGTATTCCACGATGTAGCTCTCGCCGGGTTCGGTCTCGAAGGAGATGCTGAAATCATTGCCCACTTTCTTGGGTGCGAACACCAGCAAGGGTGGCGTGATCCAGTAGCCAACACTCACGACGAAGCGGGTTTCCGTCAGCACAGCCGCACTGGGCTGGCCGGCGGTGCCGTTGAGGCTGAAGGTGCCGCCCGTGCTGCCTGTGACTGCGCCACCGGCGATCACGCTGTGAACCAGAGTGAAGCGATCGCCGCTCTGCGCGTGTGTGCTCACGGCGCAGAGCGACAGGGCGAGGAGGAGAAAGAAGCGTTTCATTGCGCGGTTTCTTTCTGCTGTTGCACGAGCGTGGAGACGGCTTTCTCCAGATTCTCCAAGCGCTGTTTGAGCGAGGCGATCTCAGCGTCTTTTTCTTTCACCACTTCGTTCAAGCCTTGGATCGCAGCCAGGGCCACGCCATCGGCATCCACGGTGGCGATGTGTTTTTCATCGATACCGACGCCGAAGGCCGCGTGAAAATCCTGGGCCATCGGGCCGATGTGACGGGTGGCGGCATCCTGTTTGTAATTCCACATCTGGATGGGCATCGCCACTACCTTGGCCAACACCTCGCGTCCGTTCACCTCGGCGAAATCCTGTTTGGCATTCCGGTCGCTGGAGCCATTGAACGAAGGGGCATTGACGTTCGCACCAAAGGTGGCGCCGCCCGTCGCATTCATACCACCATTGAGTTGAAAGCTGCCGGTCACCGTGGTGCCGCCCGGGACGATTTTGAGGGAGCTGAGGTCGCTCACATAGAAACGGAACTGGATGGCCCGCGCGGCAAACTCATTGTCCAAGGCGGAGTTGAAAGTCGTGCCGTTACCCGACGCCCAAACGAAGCTTCCTCCATGGGTCGCCCGTGCATGATAACCAGCCGCAAAGGAGTAGGCGCCCGAGGCCACATTATCCAAACCGCCCGGGACGACCGCCCCTTCGCCCGAGACCACGTTATCATCTCCGCCGCCGAGAAAACCACCGCTGGCACTGGCGGTATTGCCCTGGCCACCGGCGATCACGGAGCGGACGCCGCTCGCAGTATTGCCTTGCCCCCCGCCGACCACCGCGTAGTTGCCACCGGCGGAATTGATCTGCCCGCCGCTCACCGTGCTGCCACTCCCGCTGGCGGTATTATTCTGCCCGCCCGCGATGGTAGTGAAATGGCTGCTGACTTGATTGCTTTTACCGCCGCCGATGGAAGCATAAAAACCACTCACGATATTGGATTCGCCACCACCGATGAAGCCACCTTGTTCGATCACCTGGTTGCCATTACCACCGGTGATCACCGCTGAGTCGCCGCTGACCAAGTTGTGCGAACCGCCGCCGATAAAGGATGCATCACCGCTCACGGTGTTCCCGCCCCCTCCGACGATGGCGGAAGAGTCGTCGCTGACCAGGTTCGCAAAACCACCCACGATCACCCCGCCGATCTTGGTGACTTTGTTTCGTGCGCCACCACCGATGAACGCGTAGCTGGCACCGATGATATTGAGCGCGGGCTGGCCGTCTTCATCATCCAGCGCCACGCCACCGCCGACAATGACGGAGCCGGAATAGCCATTGCTCACGGTGTTACCCGAATAGCCGCCGATGAAGTTCGGGCTGTTGTCATGCGGTTCCAGACGCAAGGCGCGGAGACCGTCCACGTAGAATTCCAAAGGCGTGTTGCCCGTGGTGCCGATAAAGGAGGGATCGGAAACACTGCCCGCTTTCGCCGCATGCAGAGCATAGGGTGTGGGAGCAAGTAAGGTGCGGGGTGAGAGGACGTTGCCCGCCACGGTGATCTCCAGCCAGCGTGCGGAGCCGTCAAAGACGGAGCCGAAATCGAGGGAGGCATTGAACTGGCCGTTGGTGATGAACTGGCTGGCGAAGTTCAGCGTCGGTCCCACCTGGTTGCCCGCGGTGGCGGCATCGCGGAGCTTGAAGGTGAGCCCGTAGTTGCCGTTCGCATTCGTGCCACCATCACGTAACTGTCCCTGATAGGTGAAGGCGGTGGTGCCTTGAGCAAAAACAACGGGCGAGGTGAGGAGACACAGAACGGCCAGCGCGAACAGCCACAGGCCCCGTCGCAAGACTGATGATTGAGTAGTCATAGGAGGGACGCGTTGGAGGGTTAGCAGGCGCAAGGCCTTCTTTCCAACGATTTAAGGCAAGCACGCCGGGTCAACCTTGGCAAGGGGAAGAACGGCCCTAGGGGGTGAAAGTCAATCGTACAGCCAGATTCCTTTAGCAGCATCCGGCACCGCCATCTCGCGGGTGAAGGCCCAACGCGGGGCGCTGCTCAGGATGCGGCCATTGATCGCGCCTTTGAACTGGTGGTCGCACTCCGGCACAATGAAAAGCTGACGATGCCTCGCGGCGGTGACCATCCCGTAGATCATTTCAGCGGTGTCCTTGCCCACGACCTCGTCCTGTTCACCCACGGCGATGAATACATTGCTGGCATAGGATGCCAACCCAGTGCGCACCGGCTTGAGTCCGGCATCCATGGAGGGAGCCAGGAGCAGAATGGCTTCGACTTCCTTGAACTCATGCGCAAGGGCCGCCACACAACTGCCACCGGCAGAGAAACCCATGAGGAACAGGCGTGGATCGGCGGAACCGCAAATGGTTTTGGAATTCTCCAAGGCGTATTGGATCACGGCACGGAGGTCATTCACCATGCTGCGAGTGTAGTGCAGGTGAGGATGCTCGGTATTGCCCGCGCGCAGGGAAGCTCCGACGTACTGCTGCAAATAGAGCGCGAGCTTCTCGTACTTGCGAGCGTAGCCATCGATATCGCCGTGATACCCGGGATACAGGATGACAATGACGCCGTTGGTGCTGTGCAGGCCTTTGACCGGAATCGAAACGGATGAGGGAGCGGTGGGCGCGGCGTGTTCAGCGGGAACAGTGGGCCGGGCGATGGTGGCAGAGAACAATGGTGAGGAGATGAGCATGGTGTTGGTCGCCACAGGAAGTTAAGCGACTTGGAGGAGGAAATTCGAGCGATATTGTGGATGGGATGATCCTCCGCCTGGATCGGTATTCAGGCTGGATTTGGCAACTCGTAGCGCTAATCTCGATAGACCCAAAGGAAACGGGGCTCTTCGTGGAGCCCTTGAAACAAGCACTGCATAATATGAGCGGGGAACAATTCATTTATGAAGGACAGGGGCTGAAGGAATGGCTGTTGCAGCTTGTGGCAGAAGAGCCGAGCAAGCGGAATCAAGCGGCGGCGGTGATCGGCGATCGCTTTATGTTTCCCAGGAATCTCATTTACCCGAATACCCGTTACGAGGATTTCTCAGCGGCTTGCAAAGAGGTGTTGAAGAAGCCTGATTTTCCTGCGGCTGAGTTTGTGCGGAAGCTGGTTGCGATGGGAATTCGGCTGGAGACGGAACGAAAGGCTCCTGAACCGACGAAGCAGTCCGCAGAGGAAGAGGCGTGGTGGGAGGAACGGCGCAAGAAGCTTGAAACCATGCCGGATGAGGCTGGTATCCAGTGGTATTTCAAGCAAGCTTTCGTAGAGAGTCCGAAGCTGTTTCCCAAAGAGAAACTTCAAGAGCCGGGTGAAGAGTTTACGACCAGCGTGACGATCCAGAATATCATCCAGGTCTTTGATGTGGAACTTCTCCCGGCGGCGGATGGGCTGAGGCAGATGCTCAAGGCACAGGGGATTTTCCCTTTGAAAGCATACGGCGTCATCTGCTCGATGGGGCGCGAGGGGTTGGAATTTTACCCGGAGATCATCGCAGGATTGAAGGCGCACAGTCTGGGGCCGGATCACGGGTTTTCTTTTTTTCTGCCGCTGGGACACTGGCTTAGGGAGGTGCCGGAAAAGATTCCGGATATCATCAAGGCGACTGAAAGCGAAGATGCGCTGGTACGGGAGAATGCCATCATGGCGCTCGGGTATGCGGGGCGGGAACGGATGAAGCAGTTCTCGGAGGTGGAGGCGCGCGGACTTGTGCGAATCCAGACAGGGAATCCCAGGGATCGCGAGGCGTGGGCTTGGACTTTGGGTGAGATCGCGGAGAAGCCGGAAACAATCGACCGCTTGCTGGAGGCGACGATGCCGCCAGACCAGCAGCACAGTGCGAACGCAATTGAGAGCCTCGGCAAACTAGGGCGTGAGAGTGAGCGAGTGGTGCCAAGACTGATCGCGATCTTGCAGGAGATTCGAGGGATGGAATCCACCCTGCACAGCCGGGGCGCTTATCGGCAGGCGGCGACGGCGTTGTCGCAGTTCGGAGACGCCGCGAAGGTGGCCATCCCTTCATTGGCGAAGATGATTTGGACCAAGCCGCAGGAGTATATCGATGAGAACGAACAGGTGGCGCTGCGGCGGGAACCCGATGAACATGTCATCACGGCGCTAGGGCGATTCGGAGCGGATGCCAAAGAGGTTCTACCGGCGTTGCGGCAGATGAAGGAAGGGATGGTGAGCCGGGCAGTGAAGGAAGGATATGCCAGTGCCGACATAGGAGGATATGTAGAGGGGTGCCCGGATCATCTGCATGAGGCGATCAGAAGGATTGAAGGGGAATGAGATGAGCAAAGATCGATTCATATACAAAAGGCGGCATTTGCGGGAGTGGTTGCTGCAGCTCGTGGAGAAAAGTCATAAACGGCGGTGGCAGGCCTGCAAGGCGATCATGGCGTGTTACGCGGGCCCAAAAGACCTTCCCCTCCTACAGTGGGAAGATTGGACGCTGGCGTTTGAGGCGGAGATAAAGGCCGCGTTACAGGGGCCAGATTTCCCGAGGGCTGAATTTGTGCGAAAGGTGCTCAGTCTGTCACTGGAACAGCAAACGATCATCGATAGAAAGCAAGAGCAAGACAGGCGCTGGCACACGAAGCACCGATTGGGGAAAAACCACTCAGCCGAACAATATTTGCAGTATGTCGCCAAATCTATCGCACGGCTGGAGCGGGAAGAAAAGACCGTGGCGGCTAAAGAAGTCGAGGCGGCGAAGGATACCGTCGTGTGCGTCAAGTATTTGATGATGGGGTTGGGAACGGAATTGCTGCCTGCGGGGAAAGAGTTGCGGCAAATGCTCAAGCATCCGTCACTGGATGAGGATGCCTGCCAGGCGATCAAGCGGATGGGCAAGGCCGGGCTGGTGTTTTTCCCTGACCTCATGAAAGGGCTTAGGCAGCCAGACAGCGATTGTCCGCATGCCGAAGTTCTGGGGCTCCAGCTCAGGGAAAAACCGAAAGAGATACGGAGATGCTTTGAATTGACGCAAGGCCGCAACAAAGCTCTGCGGTGTCATGCGGCGATCACATTGGGATTTTGTGGACGGGAAGCATTGAAACAGTTCCCCAGAATTGAAACGAAGGCGCGCGGTCATCTGAAAGATGCCAGAGATGATGAATCCATCGGCTGGTGGCCGGTTTTGCGAACCTCCGGAGATTATGAATGGCATGCGTGGGCATGGCTGCTCGGTGAGACAGCGGTGACGCGGGCGACGGTCAGTGAATTCCTCAAAGTAACCAAAAGCGGAAACAACCACCGGACCGCCAAGGCCATCGAATGCTTGGGCCGGATCAAGGTGGACGCGAAGCGGGTGGTGCCGAGATTGGCCGAGCTGATGGATGAGTTTGAAGAGTTCTACCAGAACACACCGCCACAACTGCGGGTGACCATGGCGTTGGAAAGTTTTGGACCGAAGGCGAAGCCGGCGATACCTGCCCTCATCAAGCATCTCTGGATGAAGAAGGATTATGGGATGGCCGTGAAATTGGGCCTGGGAGCTGTGCCGCGAAGAAAGGCACCAGATTACATTGTGATCCAATTGTTGGGGAAATTGGGACGAGCGGCAAAGGAGGCTTTACCGGCTTTGCGGCGGATGAAAGCCGAATTGGGACCGAAGCGAGTGAGAGCCGAGCTGGTGGAAGCGATTAAGAGGATAGAAGGCAGTCGAAAAGACGGGAAGGGCCTCCTCTCCCCCAGCCCTCTCCTCCGACGCCGGAGGAGAGGGTGATGGGGTCAGGCGTATGCTTGGCAGGGTCGCACTTGATGTTTCTGTCGAGTGAAGACGGCTAGAACTAAAATGAACACCGAACGATTCGTACATGACGGCCGACATTTGCGGGAGTGGCTGTTGCAAGTGGTGGAAGAAGATCCGGAGCGGCGGCGGGAGGCCAGCACGGCGATCAATGACCATCTTTCCTGTATAGATCTGTTTGCCCAGCCGGAATGGAGCTGCGAGCAAACCAGGGAGGTGTTTGAGCAAGCCATCCGGGAAACAGTGGGTGAAGCGGATTTTCCGCGCGCAGATTACGTGAAAAAGCTGCTCTCTCTGAAAATGCGGCTGAGCGAGCTGCAATACGCCTCTCTGCGTAAGTGGAGTGTGCAGGCGAGAAACGAAGACAAAGAGGCGATCAAAGGTCCACCCGTAGACGAACCGCTGCTCACGGGGATAGCACTGGCAAGTGTGATCGATGCCTTGGGAGAAGAGCTGATGCCGGCGGCAGAGCAGCTACGGATGATGCTGCAGCACAAACCTAATCTCATCCTGGCATCCAATGTCATCTCACGGATGGGAGAGGCAGCGATCGAGTTTTATCCAGAGCTGATGGCGGGGTTGAAACTGAACGACGCTAGTGGTGAGTATTCCAAACCGCTGGGATATCTGCTGCGGCATTATCCGGAAAAGATCAGACTTATCTTTGAAATGACCGAAGCAGCGGATCAAGTGGTCCGCGAGAACGCCATTGCGACGTTGATGCATTGCGGGCGGGAAACTATCAAACGGTTCCCGGAAATCGAAACTGCAGCCCGTGAGCGATTAGGGAAGAGCACAGGCAATGAGTGGCATATCCGGGCATGGATGCTGGGTGATACGGCGGTGACTTCCGAGACGATTTCCCTGTTCTTAGAAATGACACGCTCCAGTGAAATCGGTCAGGTGGGAACGGCCATCGATTGTCTGGGCGCGATCGGCTTGGAGAGCGAGCGGGTGGTTCCCCGGCTGGTTGAGCTGCTGGATGAGTACGAGGAGTATGACAGTGATTGGGGCTGGAGCGGTGGCGAGTATGCGCGGATCATCGCGGCACTGGCGGGGCATGGGGCAGCGGCCAAAGCGGCCATACCGAGACTGGCGCAATTGATCTGGAGCAAGCCCTACGGTGAATCCAATTCACGAGAGCCGAATGAAGCGGTGATCAAGTTGCTGGGCAAGCTTGGGCCGGAGGCACGGGAAGCTTTGCCGGGGTTGTTGGAGATGAAAGCAAAGATGCAAGGACGGCCCAAAACACACAGGGATGACCTCGGCAATGAAGTAATTGTGCACCCGGATGATTGCTGTCCAGAGTATGTGGAAGAGGCGATTGCGAAGATTGAGGGAAAGCCATGATCGAAGAGAAATTCAGCCATGAAGGACGCCATTTGCGGGAGTGGATGCTGCAGCTTGTCGAGGAGGAACCGGAGCGGCGAGTGTCCGCTGCGGCGGTCATAACGAACAAGTCTTTTGGGGATGTCGACTTTGCTGAAGTCACAGCCGAGTGGGACGCAGAACGCGGGAGAGCGGAGTTTCAAGAAGCCATTCGTGTAATCCTAAAACAAGATGGATTCCCGGCAGCGGAGTATGTGCAAAAGCTGTTCGTCCTGGAAATGCTGCTGGAAAAACAACGGATGTCTGAATGGAAGAAGAAAAATCAGCGCGATGATGAGATATTCGACGAGTTTGCAAAGAAACTGGGCGAAACGCCCAGCGAGGCTGAACTGAAAAGATATTACAAGCGCGTCTGCATCCACATACGCCGGGAATGCCAGGCAACGGAAGATCAAATGCCGGAAGCGCTCTCCACCGGAATCACGATCGCAATGGTGATCGACGCGTTAGGGGCAGAACTGCTGCCGGCAGCCGAGCAGATCCGGGTCATGCTCAAGGAAAAGTATCAGTGTCATATCGCTTCGGGCGCCATCTGCCGGATGGGTGCGGAGGCGATCGAGTTTTATCCAGACCTGATGGAGGGGTTGAAGCAGGAAGATCTCAACAGCTATTACGCGAAGCCATTGGGCCATCTGCTGCGGCACTATCCGGAAAAGGTGAAAGGCATCTACCAACTGACGAGCGACAGCAGTCCGACAGTCCGCAGGAACGCCATCCAGACGCTGACGCATTGCGGACGAGATACGATCCAGCAATTTCCAGAAATCGAAAAGTGTGCACGCGAAAGATTGCAGGCAGCACCGGAAGAGGAATGGCACGTGTGGGCCTGGTTGCTGGGAAAGACAGCGGTTACTTCGCCCACTGTGACGCTATTGCTGGAGAGCACGCAGTCCATGAATCCCCAGCATGTAGGGACCGCCATCAGTTGCCTGGGTGAAATGAGGGTGGAAAACGAGCGGGTGGTGCCCCGGCTTATTGAGTTGATCGATGAGTTTGAGGAGTATGATTCGGACTGGGAATATCACGGCGAGTATGGCCGATTCATCGCAACTTTGGAAAACTTTGGCGACTCAGCCAAGGCGGCCATTCCTAAACTGGCACAGCATATCTGGAGCAGGCCGCTGGATTATTATACAAAGGATTTCACGCTGGCGAAACGGCCCGAACCAAATGAAGACGTGGTCAAGTTCCTGGCACGCTTCGGCCATGAAGCGCGGGAGATCCTGCCTGCGTTGCGGGAAATGAAAGCGGAATTGATCCGGCGGCGGATGCAGGAGATCCCTGAAGAAGGAGGGCAAGCGCCCCAAAACCCAGAGGATTGCTGTCCGGAGTATTTGCTGAAGGCAATCGCGAAAATAGAAAAATCTCAAAAAGAAGACGGTGTATGATTTCGGGGAGTGAAAAAATGTCTCGTATCATCTCCCCCATCCGGGGCGAGGATTTGAGTAACTTGCTCCACGGGTTCCCTCTGGTCACCCGTGGCTACCCGCATTTGCCCCTTCGGGGCAGTTTTTTAAGGTGCGATGTAACTCCCTCGGAATAAAGACAGTGGGTGGGACGAGGCGTCGCTTGTCGGAATAAAATGAGGGGTTTCACTGTTGAAAATGACTTTTCAAACGAATCACTCAACTTATTAACCTAGTTAACGCAAATTAAATGCAATATTTTTATTGACGATTTAATTTGAAGGAGGTAAACGTTTTTCTAGAGCTACGGGAAGCTAGGTGCGGAACGGGGTTCGGAAAAGGAGGCGGTATGGTAACAGATAAGTTAGCGGGGAACAGACGGAAGGGAAGGAGCGCTGTGACAGAGGTTGCTTCGGCGAGGTTTTCTTTTCATTCTCAGGACATGATTTTCAGGCAGAGCTTTTACCTTGGCCGGTTCGTTTCTTCCATGCGGGGTTTTCAATCGCTGAGTCTGGTGGCCTTGCTGGCTGCGCTGGCGCTCGCCGGTTGCCAGAGCAGGCAAGCTTCGAAGGATCAGACGACCACCACCTTGGCATCCACCAAGACGAGCACCAACTCCCCTGCTCTCCAGACGACGGAGAACAAGGTGGTCAAAGGGTTACGGTCGCCGACGGCGCTGAATGTGAAACCGGCGGTGGCCTTCAAGCCGGAGAAGCTGACGGCGATGGACGCGGCGATCACGAATGCGATCGCGGAGGGCAAGCTGCCGGGCGGTGTGCTGTGGCTGGAGCGCGGGCAGGAAATCTATCTGCGCGGGTACGGCTGGCGGACGATTGATCCGAAGCGTGAGGTGATCACGACGGATACGATCTATGATGCGGCCTCGCTCACGAAAGTCGTCGCGACGACTCCGGCAATCCTCATCCTGTTCGAGCGCGGGGCACTGCAACTGAATGATCCGGTGAAGCGGTTCATCCCGGAGTTCACGGGCGGCGGGAAGGAGAATGTGACGGTGCGGCAATTGATGACGCATGTGTCGGGCTTGCGCTCGGGTCTTGGCGCGACGCCCGCGTGGACGGGCTATGATACGGCGATCAAGCGGGCGTGCAGTGAAACCTTGATCAATGAGCCGGGGGCGAAGTTTCTCTACAGTGATATCAATTTTATTTTACTGGGCGAGATCGTGCGGCGCGCGAGCGGGATGCCGCTGAACCAGTTCGTGGAGGAGAACATCTACAAACCTTTGAAGATGGTGGATACGGGTTACCTCCCCTCCCCGGACAAAATGAATCGCATCGCGCCCACAGAGTTGATCGAAGGCAAGGCCTTGCGCGGAGTGGTGCATGATCCGACGTCGCGCAAGATGGGTGGCGTGGCAGGTCACGCCGGGCTCTTCACGACGGCGAGCGACCTGGCGCGGTATGCGCGGATGATCTTGAACGGCGGTTCGCTGGAAGGCGCGCGCATCTTGCGCAGCACGACGGTGCAGATGATGGCGGATGTGCATACACCCTCCAAGGTGGCGGACCGGCGCGGGCTGGGCTGGGACATCGACTCCAGCTATGCGGGGCCGCGCGGGAATGTGTTCCCGATCGGGTCGTTCGGTCACACGGGCTGGACGGGCACGTGCCTGTGGATCGATCCGTATTCGCAGACGTTCTACATCTTCGTCTCGAACCGGAATCATCCGACGGAGAAGGGTTCGGTAACGGCGTTGCGGCGTGTGCTCGGCACGCTCGCGGCGGAGGCGGTGAATGGGTTTGATTTCAGCAAGGTGCCAGGAGCGTTGCCTGCGCGCATGACGAATAAGGTGTCGCAGATCGAGGTGATGGAATATGCGGCGGCGGATCGGGAAATGCCGCAGGTGTTGAATGGCATCGATGTGTCGAAACGAGAGAAGTTCGCGCGGTTGAAGGGATTACGGCTGGGCTTGATCACGAATCACACGGGGCAGGACAGGGATCGTAATCCGATCATCGATATGTTGCACGAGGCGGAGGGTATCCAGCTCAAGGCGTTGTTCGGGCCGGAGCATGGCATCCGCGGGTTGCTCGATGAGAAGGTGCCGGACAGCAAGGACGAGAAGACGGGGTTGCCGGTTTACAGTCTCTACGGCGAGACGCGCGTGCCGAAGCCGGAGCATCTGAAGGATCTGGATGCGTTGATCTTCGACATCCAGGATATCGGGTGCCGGTTCTACACGTATCCGTCCACGATGGGCAACTGCATGGAGGCGGCCGCGAAGGCGAAGATCAAATACTTCGTGCTGGATCGCGTGAATCCGATCACGGGAACGGCGATCGACGGGCCGGTGCTGACGGATAAGACGAGTTTCGTGGCGTATCATCAGGTTCCCGTGCGGCATGGGATGACGATCGGTGAACTGGCGAAGATGTATAACGCGGAGAAGAAGTTCGGCGCGGACCTGACGGTGATCGAGGTGGAGGGCTGGAAGCGCGGGATGTGGTTCGATGAGACGGGGCAGCCGTGGAAGAATCCATCTCCGAACATGCGCAGTCTGACGCAGGCGACGTTGTATCCGGGTGTGGGATTGCTGGAATTCTCCGCAGTGTCCGTGGGGCGCGGGACGGATACGCCGTTTGAAGTGGTGGGCGCGCCTTACATTGATGATTTGAAATTGGCGGCGGAGTTGAATGCGGCGGGATTGAAGCATGTGCGGTTCGTGCCCATCCGCTTCACGCCGAACGCGAGCGTGAACAAGGACAAGGAATGCCGCGGCGTGAACATCATCCTGACGGATCGCGAGAAGTGCGATGTGGTGGATATCGGGATCTTGATCGCATCCACGCTGCATCGCATGTATCCGAAGGATTATGATCTGGCCAAGTTCAACCGCTTGTTGGGGCATCCGGCGACGATCCAGATGATCCGCGATGGGAAGGACTTGAAGGAGATCCGCAAGTCATGGGAGCCGGCAGTGAAGGAGTTCATGAAACGGCGGAAGGAATTTTTGATTTATTGATGAGCGAGACAATTACTCGGTGACCTCGTAGATGGTGTCCGCGAGGACGAACTGGACGCGGTTGCCGAGGGCGAGCCAGGGCTTCACTTCGGGGTGCTTCTGCATCAGGTCGAAGTATTCCTTGGAAGCGAACTGAAGCTGGACGCGGCGGGATTGGGCCTGCTGCTTTTGCACGAGAGCATCGGTCCACACGGGGCCGTTTTGGTAGAAGGCACGACCGCCAGCGTAGCGGTTTTGCTGGGAGTAATCGGAAGAGGAGGACGGGTTATGGATAGATTTGGCAGGGGCGGACACGGTTCCGCTCACACGAGAACCGGGAGCTGGAGGAGCCACGGTGATAACAGATGCGGGACCGGCCGCCATCGGGGCTTCGGCGCGATTGCGGTCCAGCGCCTCACCCACCACAGACTGCGCACGAAGCTGCTGGTTCATGCGCGCACCGGACACAGCGAAGGAACCCGAGTGATCTTCCTTGCTCCGGCGCCACGAGTCCTTGGCTGCGTCTTGCGCGGCAACGTCGAGACGGAAATTGTTCTGCGTTTGCGCAGCCACAGGCACACCGCGCTGCTTCTCATCTTCCAAAATCAAGTAGGCCGTATAAGGCGTGACGATGCCATAGCGGCGCGCAAGGTCGGTGACTTCATCGCGAAGTTCAGCGTTTTCGCCACGCAAACGGATCTCATCCATGAGCCAGCCGACACGGCGCATGGCCCACAAGCGCGGGATGAAATCATATTCACTGCTGCTCTTCGGAAAGGTGACTTCGTGCGTGATGGTCTTCTTGCTTTTGCCCGCTTGACCGGTGTGTTCGATGTCCACCGGACCGTGACCCTTGAACGTGCCGGCCACGACCAATTGATCGCCATTGAAAAGATCGGGCAGCGGGCTGGGATACAGAAGCTTCACCGTCACACCGCCCTTCACTTTCAATTCGGGATCGGACAGCACGGGATCTTTGATGCGAGAGAAGAAACCGGAGAGCTTCAATTCCAAGTCCTCTTCCGGCAGCACATACGTGCTCACGGCGCGCGTCTGCTCCGTGATACGGTCGAGCAAGTGCGTGTTCACATCAGTGCCCACACCAAAGCAGAAGATGCGTGTCTTGCGCGCCACTTCGGAGGTCACGAGCTGCACGATGGTTTCCTCGCGCGTCTCGCCCACTGTGGGCATGCCATCCGTGACGAAGATGATGACGAAAGGGCGATCGCCCGAATCCGGGCGGAACTTCAGCGCCGTCTGCAAAGCCGAATGGATCGCAGTACCCCCAATGGGTTTCAAACCTTCCACAAACGTCTGCGCCTTCTGCCGGCTCTCTTTGTTCACCTCGCGCAAGCCGTTGAAGAGCGGCTCGGTCTCCGTGGAGAAGCGCACGATCTCGAAGCGGTCCTTGTCATTCAGATTCTCCACGCAGAACTGCAGCGCCTTGCGCGCCTGCTCCATCTTTTTACCTGCCATGGAACCGGACGTATCCACCACGAACAGCACATCCTTCGGCATCACTTTCGTCTTGTCCTCCCACTGGCCCGGCGAAAGAAAGAGCAGGAAATGTCCCTCATCACCATCGCGTTGTGTGAGCAATTGGATGCCGATCTCGTCGGTCTGTCGCGCGAAGAAGACTTGGAAATTTCGGGCGCTGCCGGAGCTGCTCGCCTCGTAGCCGAGCGTCGCCTTGCGATCCCCTGCCCGTTTCACCTCCACAGCGTGCGTGGGCGAATAGATGGTCTTGAGCGGCGTGCGCGAATCGATCTGCACCTTGATGGCCAACGGCGTGCGTTTATCGGCGGTATCGGGATTCAACGGCAGCGCATAATCCACAAGCCCTTGGTCTTCCTTCAACAATTGCGTGTACGTGACCTTGATACGTTTCTTTTCCTGCGGCTCGATGGGAAAAATACGGACCTTGTAGAGATCGCGTCCGGCGTATTCGAGCAAGGCAGGGTCTTTGAGCTTGCGCACGATCTCCTCGTAGATGGCTTTCGCCTTGTCCGCTTTCAACAACTCCGCCTGCACGGGCTGGCCATTGATATCCATGGTGAATTTATCGATCTGCGCGCCTTTCGGGACGGGGAAAAGGAAAGTGCCTTCGATACGTTGGCCGTTGGGATTGTAAAAAACTTGTTCCACCTCCGTGCGGGCGATCTGGTCGCGGATGGTCACATCCACTTTTTGCTGCTGGGTTTCCAGCGGGAGCAAGACGGGGCGGACGGGAACGTGATGGATGGGCGGACTGGGTCGCGGGGGAGGAATCGGTCGGGGCGGGAGAATATGATCCGGCGCTTCCTTGCCCGGCTCCACGACGATGAGCCCGGCGGCGTTCGCCGATTGGAAATTAACGGTCAGCAAGACCGCCAATATCGCCCAAAAAATCCGTTTCATACCCCGTTAGACGAGGTGCCGGGAAAAATACTCCCAAAGAAAATCAACACCTTACGAACCTGCCTCCTCCATCTGACGCACCATGCGGCCCAAACGCAGGAGGGCATTATCCAGCGTGGCGGTCCAAGGATTCGCACAATTCAGGCGGATGAAGTTGCCAAACCGTTGACGCGCAGAAAACACCGGTCCCGGCGCGATGCTGATCTTCTCGGCCAAGGCGCGTTCGAACAATTCCACGGCCTTCACCTGCATAGGCATCTCCACCCAGAGCACATGCCCGCCGTTGGGCCGCGTGACTTTCGTCTCGGGCGGGAAGTAGCTGCAGATCGCCTGCGTCACCTGCTGCACCTTGTGCGCGTACTCGCGCCGCACCTTGCGCAGGTGATGATCGTAGCCGCCATTCGCCAGAAAATCCGCGATGGCCATCTGCGGCAGCGCGGCTGTGGCCACCGTACTGACAAGCTTGTAATACGAGACCTGTTCCTTGAAGCGGCCGGGTGCCGTCCAACCGACGCGATATCCGGGTGCCAACGTCTTGGAGAAAGAATCGCACAACAGCACGAGTCCTTTCTGATCGTAGGACTTCGCCGTGCGCGGGCGTTCCACCGCGAACGTCAGGTCGCCGTAGATGTCGTCCTCGATAAGAGGAATATCCTTCGCGGCGAGCATCTCCACGAGGCGCTTCTTGTTCTCATCCGGCATGCAACTGCCCAAGGGATTGTTGTAGTTAGGCACGAAGAGACAGGCCTTCACCGGTTGCTGTTCCAGCGCGTATGCCAGTGCTTCCAGACTAATGCCATCACGCGGATGCGTCGGAATTTCCAAAGCCTTCATGCCGAGCGATTCGATGACCTGCAGGATGCCGAAGAACGTGGGCGATTCGATGGCGATGGTGTCACCGGGCTGGGCGACCGCGCGGAGGCACAGGTGCAGCGCCTCCTGCCCTCCGAAGGTGGTGATGATGTCATCGGGCGAAAGTTCGCAACCCGTATCCATCGCGCGCCGGGCGATCTGATTGCGCAGCGCGGTATAGCCCGGCGGCACATCGTAACTGTTGCTAAGCTCGGGACTTCGCCGCGCTGCCGCCGCCATCGCGCGATTCAATTTGGCCGTGGGCAAGAGTTCGGGACTCGGCAACGCGGCTCCCAAGCGTACCAGCGACGGATCGCGCGTGGCTTGCATCACCCGCATCATGAGCGCGCCGGTCTTGATAATCGAGGCGACGGGTTTGGGCTTGGAGATCTCCGGTTCGGCGGGCGGTTGCCAGTGCCGCAGGCGCACGAAGTAACCGGATTGCGGACGCGCCTCGATGAAGCCTCGGCTCTCCAGTTGCCGATACGCCTGCATGACCGTGGCGATGCTCACATCCTGCTGCTGGCTCATGCGCCGCACAGACGGGATGCGCTCGCCGGGCCGCAAGGTCCCCTGCTCGATCAAGCGGCTGATGTGCGAGGAGACCTGCTCGTAGAGCGTTTCCTCATTGGCCGCACTGGGAGTGATGAGTTTCATGGACGGCCTGATAATAACCATCTTCGCCAACCAGAACAGTTACACTTTCATTAAAATTACACCAGTACAGCTTACGCAGAAACGAACTGTACTGGTCACCTATTTCACTGGGTGAATCTGTGCAGGCCGGGTATTCGGCATAGACTGTTAGCGTATGAAAGTCAGTGGTTTCAGCATGTTCAGCGGCTTCAGCCAGGGGCTCACCCGAGTCTTGCGGCTGGGGAATGGCCTCGTCTCCACGTCAGGTGCACCGCGTTACCGCGCCACCAAGAGCTGCCATCATGTCCATCTGGCTAAAGGGGAGATTCATACCCTCGACCTGAATTCTGACTCGCAGGAAATTACCGTCCGCTCGGGCAGCTTTTGGATCACATGCGAGGGGGAAGGCAGAGATCACTTGCTCAAGGCGGGCGAATCTCTGCGTGTGTCCACTGAAGGCACAACGGTCGTCGAAGCGCTACATGGCGGTGAAGTCGAGCTGAGCGAACTGTGATGCGCACGAACCACGCTACAGTCTCCCTCAACTAGTCTGCTCCGGCCATTTCTTTAAGCGATCCCGCGCATAATCCTCGATGTGCCGGATGCACAATGCCGTCCAGCCCGTCTGGTGGCTGGCGCCAAGACCCTGCCCTGTCTCCGCATGGAAATACTCATGGAAGAGCACCAATTTCTTCCAGTGCGGATCGGTGTTGAAAAACGGATGCCCGTTATGACATGGCCGCTCGCCTTTCTTGTCTTTCAGGAAAATCGATGCCAGTCGCCGGTCGATCTCATCCGCGACCTGCTGCAGGTTCATGCGCTCGCCTGAGCCCACCGGACACTCCACGAGCAGATCATTGCCGTAGAAGTGATAGTAGCGTTCTAGCGCTTCCGTGAGCAGATAGTTCACCGGAAACCAGATCGGCCCGCGCCAGTTCGAGTTGCCGCCGAACAGCCATGAGTTCGATTCGCCCGGCAGATAATCCACGCGATACTCATCGCCGTTCACCTCCAGAATGAAGGGCGAGTCCTCGTGAAACTTCGACATGGAGCGAATACCGTAATTCGACAAAAACTCCGTCTCATCTAAGAGATAACGCAACACCCGCTCCAATTGATCGCGTGACGGAATGGCCAGCAACCGTCGCTTCTCACCGAAATCGCACGAGCTGATGTGCCGCGCGAGATCCTTGCGATTCTCCATGAACCATGTGAACCGTTTGTAAAAGCCGGGGAGTTGCCGGATTTTCTCTTCCTCCAAAACCTCCACCGCAATGAGCGGCAACAACCCCACCAGCGACCGCGTCTTCAACGGAATCACCGAATGATCCGTATGGATCCGATCGTAATAAAACCCATCCTCCTCATCCCACAAGCCGCTGCCGCCGAGAGTGTTCATGGACTCGGCAATCTGCACAAAATGCTCGAAGAACTTCGACGCCATGTCGGAGTAAGCTGGACGGATCGTGTCGCCATCCTTCGCCAGCTCCAGCGCCATCGCCAGCATGGTGGTGCAATAAAACGCCATCCACGCCGTGCCATCCGCCTGCTGCAAAGTGCCGCCCGTGGGCAAGGGACGTGAGCGATCGAATACCCCGATGTTATCCAACCCCAGGAAGCCGCCAGAGAAGAGGTTCTTGCCCTCGGCATCCTTGCGATTCACCCACCACGTGAAATTCAGCAGCAGCTTCTGGAACGCGCTTTCGAGGAAATTGCGGTCACGTTCCCCTTCCTTCGCGGAGATTTTGTAAACGCGCCACACTGCCCACGCGTGCACCGGCGGATTCACATCACCCATCGCGAATTCATACGCGGGGATCTGCCCATTCGGGTGCATGTACCATTCACGCAAGAGCAGCAATAGCTGGCCCTTCGCGAACTCAGGATCAACGCGTGCAAACGGCACCATGTGGAATGCCAAATCCCATGCCGCAAACCACGGGTACTCCCACTTGTCCGGCATGGAGAGCACATCGCGGCTGTAGAGGTGCGACCAGTCATGATTGCGCCCGAGCAAACGGCTCTCCGGCGGCTTCGCCACATCCGCGTCACCTTTCAGCCAGTCTTCCACCACGTAGTGATAGAACTGTTTCGTCCACAGCAAACCGGCGTAAGCCTGACGCACTACGCCGCACTCACTCTCATCCAGGTCGGTTTCCTTGATCGTGTTGTAGAATTCATCCGCTTCCGCGAGACGCTGGCCAAATATCTCTGCAAAGCCGGGACCAAACGCCTGCTTCGGCGCATCCGCCTCCGCATAGAGACGCAAGCGGATGACGCGCGAACCACCCGCTTCGATCTCAAACTGGCAGTGCGGTGCGGCCTTCGTGCCTCGCAATTTAGGATTCACCGCGTCCTTCTTGCCGCTGATCACGTAGTCGTGAAAACCGTCCTTCACATACTTGGACGCATTCGGCGTGTTGAAGAGCTTGGTGAAATTCGTCTCGTTATCCGTGAACAAGAAGGGTGCTTTTTGTCCGTCAGCCGGCGCTTCAAACTCCAGATAATAGCGATGCAGCGACTCATGATGCAACGCGAGCTTGTGCGGTGTCACTTGCTCGATGCGTGGCCGCATGGAGCAACCCTCATGCGTGCAACCCCAGATCCAGGTGTTCCGATACCATAGCGTCGGCAGCACATGGATAGGCGCCTTCTCCGGCCCGCGATTATGCACCGTGATCTGGATCAGGATGTCATTCGGCCCACCCTTGGCATACTCCACGAAGACGTCGAAATAACGGCTCTCATCGAAGGCCCCGGAATCTTCCAACTCATACTCTGGCGCATCTTTGCCGCGTAGCTGGTTCTCCTCCACCAGTTTGGCGTAGGGGTATTCCGACTGTGGATACTTGTAGAGCGCCTTGAGATAGGAATGTGTGGGCGTGGAATCGAGGTAGAAATAAACCTCCTTCACATCCTCACCGTGATTCCCTTGCGGACCAGTGAGACCGAAGAGCCGTTCCTTAAGAATCGGGTCTTTGCCATTCCACAAAGCGAGCGCAAAGCACAGCCGCCCTTCACGGTCTGTGATGCCCATCAAACCATCTTCACCCCAGCGATACGCGCGACTCCGGGCATGGTCATGGGGAAAATAATCCCAGCAGGTGCCGTAGGGAGAATAGTCTTCGCGCACCGTCGCCCACTGGCGCTCGGAGAGGTAGGGGCCCCAACGTTTCCAGTTGTGCGTGCGCTTGGCGTCTTCTTGCAACCGCTGCCACTCAGCCCCGCTGCCCCGCTGGTTGTTTTTTGTATCGCCCGACATTCCGAGCGGAGACTACGTGGGAAAACCTGGTCTGAAAAGGCACATCACAACTCTTTTTCCGCGAATTACTAATGGATGAAACGCCAACCCTCAATAAAACGACGTAAAATCACACTTTCCAGTTCACCACATTCACCGGCGCTCCATCCAGAAACGCCTTCACATTCGCCACCGCGATGTCCATCAGGCGTGTCCGCGCCGCCTTCGTCGCCCATGCGATATGCGGCGTGATCAGGCAATTCTTCGCCGTCAGGAGCGGATTGCCGGTCCTCGGCGGCTCGATGCTCAGCACATCCAGTCCTGCGCCACCGATCATCCCTTCATTCAAGGCCTCCGCCAGCGCCGTCTCATCGATCAACGGTCCGCGACCGGTGTTCAGCAGGAAAGCCGTAGGCTTCATCCGCGAGAGCCGCTCCTTGTTGATCAGATGTTTCGTCTCGGGCGTGAGCGGACAATGCAAGCTGATCACATCGCTCAGGTGGAAAATGGCCTCTAAACTCACGAACTGGATGCCATTCTCTTCTGTGCCCGTGCGGCTGCGCGAATAGGCCACCACCTTCATGCCGAAACTCTGCGCGATCTTCGCCACCGTCTGGCCGATGCGCCCATAGCCGATGATGCCAAACGTCAGCCCCGAAATCTCGATCAACGGTTTGTCCCAATAACAAAAATCCTGGCTGCTCTGCCAACGGCCCTCACGCGTCGTTTGCGCATGATGCCCCACATGAAAGGTGAGCTCCATCAAGAGGGCAAAGGTCAGTTGCGCGACGGAAGGCGTGCTGTAATCAGGGATGTTCGCCACCCGGATACGACGATCATACGCCGTCTGCACATCCACAACATTGCAGCCCGTCGCCAGGACTCCGATGTATTTGAGCAAAGGCAATTCTTCGATCGCGTCGTGGCTGATGGGGCATTTGTTCGTCAGTACGATGGGCGCATTCATCGCCCGCTCCACCACTTGTTCGGCCGGGGTGCGGTCATAGACCGTCACGTCTCCCAACGCTTTGAGTGCATCCCAAGAAAGATCCCCCGGATTCAGCGTATACCCGTCTAGCACCACGATGTTCATAACTAATCCATCCCCCTATTTCAGTTTTGCCCGCAAAGCTGGTGAACCCAGCACCTCTTTGTTCACCACAAATTTCGGCGTTATTCCCGCCTGTGCATCCAACACCGCTTGGGCAGCAACGGCGCAGACCGTCCGTCCGGTATCACGGCCAAACGAAGCCTGATGCGGCGTCATCAGCAGACGCGGCGCTTTCCGGATCGGATGCTCCGCCGGTAAGGGCTCCACACAAAACGCATCCAGCGCCGCTCCACCGATCGTGCCCAAATGCAATGCCTCCGCCAAGGCCGCCTCATCCACCAGAGCACCTCGCGCTGTGTTGATGAAAAACGCGGAGGGTTTCATGCGCTGCAATTGCTCACGGCCGATCATTCCCCGATTCTCTGGTGTCAGTGCCGCGTGCAGACAGACGTAATCGCTCTGTGCCAAAAGGTCGTTCAACGAAACAAACTCAGCCGCCGGCGTCACCGGTTCCTTGGGTGGAAAGAGATCATGCGCGAGGATGCGCATATTGAAACCTGCCGCCCGCTTCGCCACCGCGCGCCCAATCCGCCCGTAGCCGATGATACCCAGCGTCTTGCCGTTCACATCCTCACCCCACTGCGGTGCCCATGCCCCTTGCCGCATCGTGTGATGCCCCTCACCCACTCCGCGCGCCACCGCCAGCAAAAGCGAAAACGTGTAATCGGCCACCGCTTCATCCAGCAGGCCGGGCGTATTCGTCACCAGAATACCTAAGCGCGTCGCCGCTGATAACTCCACGGAATCATACCCTACTCCCCACCGGGAAATGATCTTAAGATTTTGCGCTGCCGCAGACTCCATGACACTGGCATCAAACTTGTCCACACCCGCGATGACCGCATCTGCGCCATCGATATATTTGAGGAGTTCTCCCTTCGGAAAAGGGCCGGTCGGAGGAGACAGCGTGACGGCACAACCCGCCTCACGCAAAACCTGCACCGTGGCTTCACCCACGATGTTCATAGCCGGAGCAGTAGAGATGACCGTCCAAGACATGCGCGAAGTGTAACCAGCCCCTGACTTCGGACAAGTAAAGAGCGGCGACCCCTTATGAATTCACCTCATCGGTTGGACGCTTTTTCAAACTCCTTGATCTTCGCCTGCGCCTTGGCCAGTTCCGCCTTCAGATCATAGATCTCCCGGCGCAACTCGTTTTCGGTCTGATAGGCCTTCTGCTGCTCGATCTTGACGGCATTATCGCCTTTGCGCTTCTGCACAAAAACCTGCATCGCCAGCATAATAAGCAGGAAGAACTGAAAGATCTGGATGGCGACCCGCACCTTCGGGTCTTGCGGCAGGCGGATGGGGCCATTCTCGGGGGCTGGGGCCGGTATTTCAGGTTGGCTCATGGGCAATGTTATTGAATCCGGGCAGGAAACTACATCGCCACAAGTAGTCTTGTCTATGGTTGCCAGCAAGCCCCTCTTCTATGCTATCCTGCATAATCAAAGCCCATAGTTAAACCCAGCTTGCCATTATGCTAAAAGTCTCCGGCAAAGGTTCGATCACTACGTGTGACGGCGTCACGCGGCGCGACTTCCTGCAGGTCGGCGCCCTCGGTGCGCTGGGGATGTCCATGGCCAAGTATTCCGCGCTGCAAGCGGCGAACAAGGTGGCCAAGGGCCATGACGAGCGCAGCGTCATCATGATCTTCAATCTCGGCGCCCCCAGCCAGCTCGATACCTGGGACATGAAGCCGGATGCGCCGCGCGAGATCCGTGGTCCCTTCAAGCCCATCCGCACGAACAATCCTGATATCCAAGTCTCTGAGATTCTGCCCCTGCACGCGAAGTTGGCGGATAAATTTTCTCTCGTCCGCAGTTGCTACCATACCGCCTCCGCCGTGCATGATACCGGGCATCAGATGATGCAAACCGGCCGCCTCTTCACTGGCGGCATCATCACTCCTCATGCCGGTTCCGCGCTGGAATACATCATGGGCCGGCGGAATGAACTGCCCGCGAACATCATTCTTCCTGAACCCATGGGCCCGACCGGTGGCAACATGCCGCACGGTCAGGACGGCGGTTTCCTCGGCAAGGCCTTCGATCCTTTCGCCCTCATGGCCGATCCTTCGGTCAAAGATTTCAAGGTGCCGGACATGCTGCCGCCTTCGGAGATCGGCGAGGCCCGCTTGCAACGTCGCCGCGAACTGCGCGAAGTGGTGGAAGATTCCGTGCGTTCTTTCGAGGCCACCGAGAACGCGAAGCTGATGGATGAAAACTTCGCCTCCGCCTACCGCCTGATGACCAGCGCGAAAGCCCGTGAAGCGTTTGATCTCACCAAGGAACCGCTCAAAGTGCGCGAGCGCTACGGCATGACGCGCTTTGGCCAAAGCTGCCTGCTGGCCCGTCGTTTGGTGGAAGCCGGTGTGCGCTTCGTCACCGTCAACACCTTCATCACTGTTTTCAACGAGATCACGTGGGACATCCACGGTTCGAAGCCCTTCACCGCCATCGAAGGCATGCGCGATATCGTCGCCCCCATGTATGATCAGGGCTACAGTGCCTTGATCGAGGACCTGCATCAGCGCGGCATGTTGGATAACACCATGGTGTGCAGCCTCGCGGAGTTCGGTCGCACGCCGAAGATCAATCCCGCGGGCGGCCGCGATCACTGGCCGAACTGCTGGACGGTGAACTTCGCCGGTGGTGGCGTAAAAGGCGGTCGCGTAGTAGGCAAGAGCGATGAGATCGGTGCCTATCCGGCCGAACGTCCGGTGAATCCTTCTGAAATCGTCGCCACGATTTATCACAGCCTCGGCCTGGACCTCACCACGCATCTGCCCGGCCCGCAAGGTCGCCCCTTCCCGCTGGTGGATTTCGGCACGCAGGCGATCAAAGAGTTGTTCTGAGTCAAGATGCCTGCAACCCTTGAAAAGAAAACCCATGGCTTCCGCTCCATTCTCATGGCGGTGGTCGATGATTTTCGCCGAGGATTCTTAGGGTGGCGTAACTCAATCAAGGAAGACGGCTTTCAAAACAACGCTGACGGTTCGGTGAACTTGGCAAACTATACCGAGTCCGTCGAATATTACATCCAGCTCTATGACCGCTTTCTGGAAATCAGCGCCAAAGGATATGCCGCCAGTCAGAACGAACGTGAAATAGCCTGGAGTCTTCGCCTTCACGGCCAAAGGGGTATGATTGCCAAAGGTGGCTCTTCGATTCCTTACGCACTAAACCTTTTAAGCAATGTCAATCCGGACGCTAGAGAGGATGGCGCCAGTATCTTTGTCACTGTTAGCAAGAATCCTGACAATGCTTCGATTTTAGAATCAGTGTTGGAGAAGGAGACGGATGATGTGGCGCGGACGGCAATAATTGAAGCTTTGGGCGCCTGCAAAAATCACAGCTCGATTCCAGCGTTGGCTAAAATTATCCGCAACGAAACAACGGATGAGATAACCAAAGAATTTGCGATACGAAGTCTCGGGCAAATCATCGGTGTCAATTTGGAAAAACTGCCTGACCCGGTGAAATCTGCTGAAGGATGGCTGAAATCAAATGATTACTAATAACCCTTCAAGATTACTGGCGGCATGCTTATCAATTTTGATGGGCACATGGACGGCATTTGCCCGCGAATCCCTCACCATCCTGCCCGAAAAGATCACGTTGAATGGCAGCATCGCCCAACAGCGTTTGATCGTAGAGCGCGTGGAGGACAAACAGTTCCTCGGCGAAGTTCGTGAAGGCGTCACCTACACCTCCAGCAATCCGGACATCGTTCGGATCGAGAAAGGCTTCGCTGTCCCCGTCGCCAACGGCTCCGCGACCATCAAGGCGACCTTCGGCAAACAAACCCTGAACACCAAGGTCACCGTGACCGGCATGGAACGTTCGACCGATTGGACCTTCCGCAATCACGTGCAGCCGGTGCTTGCCAAGTTCGGCTGCAGCTCCGGCGCCTGCCATGGTGCGGCAGCCGGCCAGAACGGTTTCAAGATTTCCCTGCGCGGCTATGATGATGAGGGCGATTTCCTTGCCCTCACCCGTCACACCTTGGGCCGTCGTATCAGTCCCGTGGAACCCGCCAAGAGCCTGCTCATCACCAAGCCCACCGGCGCAGTTCCGCACAAGGGTGGCACCAAGTTCGATACCGACTCGCTCGAATATCGCGTGCTCGCCGAGTGGATCGCCAATGGCACTCCCGGACCGAAGCAGGAAGACCCGCGCATCGAACGCATCGAGATGATTCCCAGCCAGGTGACCTTGAAGCCCGGCGAACAGCAGCAGATCCTCGTCCGCGCTTACTTCAATGACGGTCGTGTGGAAGACGTCACGCGCTGGACAAAATACACCGACGCCAATTCCGAAGTCACCAACATCGACGAACACGGTAACATCAAGGTGATGGGCTTCGGCGAAGGCGCGATCACCGCGTGGTATCTGCAACGCATCGCCATCGCCACCGTCACCGTGCCGCACACGAACAACGTGCCCAAGGCCGTTTACGCCAAGGCCCCGAAGCGCAATTTCATCGACGAGATGGTGCTGACCAAGCTCCGCAGCTTGAACCTCCCGCCCTCCCCTCGTGCCACTGATGATGAATTCATCCGCCGCGCCTATCTGGATACCCTCGGCGTGCTGCCCACCGCACAAGAAACCAAAGCTTTCCTCGCCGACAGCTCTCCGAAGAAACGCGATGCGCTCATCGAGACTCTGCTCACGCGTCCTGAGTTCATCGATTACTGGGCCTATAAATGGTCCGACCTCCTGCTGGTGAAGAGCGAGAAGCTCAAGCCCGCCGCCATGTGGTCTTACTACAATTGGGTGCGTGACAATGTGGCCCGTAACAAACCGTGGGACCAGTTCGCCCGCGAAGTAATCACCGCCCGTGGCAGCACGCTCGAGAATGGCGCGGCGAATTTCTTCATCCTTCACGACGAGCCGAAGATTCTCGCCGAGACGACCTCGCAAGCGTTCCTCGGCATGTCCATCAATTGCGCCCAATGCCACAATCATCCGATGGAGAAGTGGACTAATAACGATTACTACGGCATGGCAAATCTCTTCGCCCGCGTCCGCGCCAAGGCCGCTCCCGGTGAAGGCAACCAGATCATCGTGGACGCCAGCCAGGGCGAACTCGTCCAACCGCTCACCGGCAAACCACGTCAGCCGCGTCCGCTCGATGGCCAGACAATTGATTTCACTGCCGAGAATCGCCGTGAACATCTCGCGAACTGGCTGACCTCCCCGGAGAATCCTTACTTCACCCGCGCCATCGTGAACCGCATCTGGGCGAATTTCTACGGCGTCGGCCTCGTGGAAAGCGTCGATGATCTCCGCGTCACCAATCCCGCCAGCAACGAAGCCCTGCTCTCCGCCACCGCCAAATATCTGGCCGAGCAAAAGTATGATCTCAAGGCGCTCATGCGCACGATCCTGCAGTCCGAAACCTATCAACGCTCCAGCGAACCGCTCCCCGGCAATGCCGCCGACAAACGTTTCTATTCCCGTTACTATCCCCGCCGTCTGATGGCAGAAGTGATGCTGGATGCCTTCTCCCAAGTCACCGGCTCCGCTACCGATTTCAAGAATTACCCGAAAGACTATCGCGCTCTGCAACTGCCGGATTCGAACATCAAATCCTATTTCCTAAGCTCTTTCGGCCGTCCGGATCGCAACGCCACCTGCACCTGTGAACGCACCGATAACCCCAGCGTGAGCCAGGTGCTGCACATCTCCAACGGCGACACCGTGAACCAGAAGCTTTCGGCCAAGGGCAATCGCCTCGAGAAGCTCATCATGGCCAAGACGCCACCCGAGCAGATCGTGGAAGACGCCTACCTCACCGCCCTCTCCCGCCTGCCCACTGAAAAGGAACGCACCCGCATCATGGGCATCCTCCAAAAGACGGATGAGAAAGACCTCCGCCCCGTCATCGAAGACATCTACTGGGCGCTCCTGAGCAGCCGCGAGTTTTTGTTCAATCACTAAAGGACGCATCCTGACACTGCCCTCAATGTGCTGCCGGTATCTTGCCGGCAGTAAGGGGTCGTACGCTGGACCGCAGCCCTTCCAAACAACCGCTGCCAATCCCCTCTCCGCCAGGAACCAACCGCCCGCTTACCAAAGGACTCCTCTTTTTAGGACAATGTCAGGGTGCGCCCCCGGTTAACCGGTTTCACCCCGCGCCCCTAACGAACGCACGGAGTGACCCCGGCCAACCAGCGGCCTCCCTCACTCTTTCTTCATTCACCCTTCTTAATTCTACATTCCCTCAAAGTGCGCCTTCCCGTTTGATCCGCTTTATGTTTCCTACGCGATTGCCTCCTGTCCTGCGGTACTCTAGCAACCAGTCCACCCTCACCGGACCAAACCCTCGCCAGCCACCTCACAAGGAAAATGCTTGGCGATCACGAAGGTAAGCTGCAAATCCTCCTTCTCCCTCACGGGAGAAGGATTGAGGATGAGGGTGCCCGCGCTTTCGCACTTCGCCCCCAAGCCTCACGACAGCCGACCCTCGGTCGCTTCACATTCCCTTTCAGGGAATTTATGTCAAAGAGCAATGAAACCATCCGACCCCTGTGCAGTGTCGTTTCCTCCGTTCCTACGATTGGAACTTCAGATTCAGTATCCGTCCAAAACCAGGCTGGTTCCGCAGTGGCTACTAGAGATTCCCCGGTCTCATCTATCCTAGACGACCGACGTCCCTTTCGCCCTCCAGCTTACAGGCCCTGATCCAAACACCCGACACACTCACATATCCTAACGGAAACCTGGTAGGGCATCGCTGCCGCGATGCCGTGACCTCGTCCCCGTCTTTAACGGCTCCATAAGGACCGTCACCTCCCCGCCAACGCAGGACATAACAATGCAATACATCACATCGAAATGCTTGACGACTTGGGATTCTCCAGTGGCTGCCTACCGCTCCGATTGAGCGCCAACCACCGTTCACCCGTCCTTTACCGACAACGAGTTGTCAGCTCAAAAAGACTACCTAAACCATCGTCAATTTCCAAACAAAAAATCACCGCAAAACAGTTCTTCAACGCAACAAATTGCCCCTCAATAAATTACAAACGAAGATTTCGCGGTGTTTGATACCGCGCCCCGTGCCGACAGGTCGGGGTTTCGAGGAGCGCGGCTTTTAAGCCGCTTCACCGTGACCATCCCGTGCAGGTTTCCACTCGCTGAGCGTCCCCGCACACCACCTTTCCCCCCAACTCGATACCAGTGAGCCATCCCTATCCCGGAGGGATTACAGAAAGCAGCCGGTCGGTTTCGCGAGGCACGAGCGACACCACCGGTCACCGATCCAAAACTCCCCCTCTGCCCTCCATGTTCACTGCCCTCCATCCCTCCATCCTGCCTGCCGCAATTGCCGATTCCATATTTCCACGCATCGCCCCGCCTCGCTCCGGAAAATCCCCGCTCGACAGCCCTCATAACCTCACTAAATTGTATTCACCAAGATGAATTTCCCAACCAAACCAACCACCGGGCTTAACCGCAATCTGCGGTCTAATACCTGTTAGGCCACATGAGCACCACCGTTCCACCAAAGCAGCGAGTTCACAGGATTCTCAAGGGGTCGCGTTCTTTTCTACCAGCGGTGCTTCGTCTTGGACGACCACTGCCGAAGGGTGTTGCTCTTTCTCCCGGTGAGGAGTTACTCGGTGGGATTTGGGGTAGTAGATTGGAGTCCATCTTGACTGACCGGGGCGCTTTTTTTCGTGTTTCCTCTGGCTGGAGATTTGTTGCTTACGGAGAGATCGAGGACGTGTGCTTTCCCGACAAGTCCGACGCAGACGGTTCGTTGACGCTTCGCACACCTCTTGGCAGTATCGAGTTGTTGTCAGGCAGACCAGAGTTGTGGGAAGTCGGCCGCTTTTTTATGCGTTGCAGAGAGGATGCAAATGAGGCCTAACCATGCGCTGCAGCGAACCCGGCGGGAGCGTCGCGGTTGCAATCGGTGCGTCCCGTGCGCCGGGTCGCTGAGCTTGGGTCGTTAGGCATCATGAACCGCAACGCACACGAGCACTGGATACGGTTCCGAAGAATGGAGGTTGGTCGCTTCACGGGATGCCAGTTGCCACAAACACCGGGTTGTTATGACTACGAGCCGTTTTGGTGCGACGACCACGACGAAATGCTTGCGGTTGTGCAAGGGGGCCAGCGGCCCGTCTGTTACTATCACACCCGGCAATCCATGACGTTCTTCACAGTTTGCGGAACTCCGAAGCCAGGGGTTCTCGAACTCTGTGACTTTGAATCTGGTCCGCCAATTTCACCTGACCGGATTGTTGAGCAGTTGGCCGGGCTTTTTCAGGAACTAGCCGAGCGGCAGTCGTTCAGCGACATTGCGCGAGTCCCACTGGCAGGCGCAGGAGCATTCGGACGCGGTCGCGACCTGTTTCTCTGGCAGTGTGAGACGGACGTTTTGGCTCTGCCCGGAATTAAGAGGCGATGTTGGATCGTGGACAGCGATGGTTTGCATCCTGACCGCGATCCCTTCGAGACAGACGAGTTGATGAACTCACCAGATTGGTTTTGCGAGCATCCCAGTATCAGGTTCGCCACCGATGGAGAGCATGTCTATTTCGCAATGCGGTTTGGTCCGCGCTGGCACGTTTCCCGCATTGCGCCGATTGGACCAGACGGCAAGTTCATTTCCGATCAGTTGGTCGATGCTAATTCGTACCTTGCGGCACCGGAAGTACAGCGGGCCGCCCATGCACGAGAGAGCGCTTTTCACAAGCGGTTGAGAGCCTTGATAAAATGATGATGCCTAACCATGCGCTGCAGCGAACCCGGCCATCGCGTCCAGGTTGCAACCGAACGCCCTCGTGGGCCGGGTCGCTGAGCTTGGGTCGTTAGCCTGCACGGACGTGCACTGTGAATACCTCGTTTATCATTTTGGCGTGCAGCGGGCCGGGAGCGATGGCCGCGATTCAGCAGGCGATCACGTTCGGATACTTTTGTGCGGGTGCTGCCGGTGTCGTCACGCTTGCTCTCGCATACGACGCGATGAGATTGAAGCGTTTTAGATTCACGCTGCCAGTTGCAGCGGTAATGTTGCTGATTCATCCAGCGTGGACGATCAGCGCGACTCGTGGAGATTGTGGTGGCTTCAAGATTCAGACCTCCATATTTTTCACAGCAGTCTATTTGGGCCTGATGATTTTTCAGTATGTGGTATCGAAGCGAGCAGTCTAACCATGCGCCCCGCCCCGGCAATCGGTTTGTCGAGGTGCAACGAACCCGGCCATCGCGTCCAGGTTGCAATCATTGCGTCCCGTGCGCCGGGTCTCCCGCGATTGCGAGATTGGGTCGTTAGGCGGGCACGAACCTCACCAAGTGAATGGAGTCTTAATGCGTCAACACTATCTGATCCCAACTCTTGTGGTCGCGGCTACGTTGATTACTGGCTGCAAGAAAGGCGCGGACGAATTCTTCTCGGGTCGGGCGTCGGAAATGTCCATGGTCCACAACCGCATTATCGGTGGTCCGCCAGAAGCGATGGTCGAACTGCTTAGAGTTCCTTCTCGGTTTCCGGACGCAACGGAATCACACATTGCAAACTGGCAAGAGTCAGTCATTGCTTGGTGGGGTCACTCGGAAAAACACGGGATCATGACCGCTTCCTTCGGAAAGATGTCGCCTGAGCAGATGTATGCACTGAGGAATTGGGTGCGGGTAAGAGACAAACATCGGAGCAAGGAAAAGGCGAAGGCACTCGATGAAATTGAGGCTGCATTAAATGCAACCGCCCTTTCGCCGCAGAGGCAATCCGAGCAGGACGCGCCTTCGGCGCGCCCCGTAGCTCCACGCTAGAGCGTTTTGGAATTGGATTGAGACTGTTTCCAGCATTGAGTCCACGGGGCATTCTGGACCAGCAAACTAGTGCTTCATTGTCATGCTTTCAGTTGTTCTTTCATTGGGTGGGGGGACGTGGTTCATTGTTGGGCATAGAAAATATTGACCCATGACACCTGACCATGCGCTGCATCCCACGAGTGCGGGACGGCCATCGCATCACTGTTGCAATCCTGGCGTCCCGCGAGCCGGGTCGCTGAGCTTGGGTCGTTAGCCGTCATCGCGCCATGCCCAGATTACTCGCCATACTCTTGCTCGGTCTGATGGTTGGCTGTTCGTCTTTCCCTGGCGGTCGCATTACTCATTCGCTATACACCCGTGAGGTCACCCTCTCTCGGCAGCACCCACAGGATGATTTCCTCAAGGCGAAGCTCGTCGCGATTGCCGAGGACGGCATGACTACCATTCAGTGTGTTGAGACTGGTGACACCTTGCGGGCAGATCCCGGTGAGTTTTTCGCTCCCGGACCTTACGGCACTCAAGGATTGCAGTTGATTTCAGCCTCAGCCGAGAAGCAGGAGGCACACTTTTTACGGACTTGGTGTAAGACGAAATGATGACGGCTAACCAGAGCGCTGCCGTGACTTGCCAAAGCTGGGCGGAGGCAGAAGCGAACCGCCGCCCCGCTGGGCAGTCGGACGGCCCGCTCGCGACGTGTCGGAGTTCAGATAATTTGGCAGCGATTGTTGCAGCCGATCCCGCAGATTGCGGGACGGCGGTCGCTGAACTTGACCGGTGAAGCTCTTCATGCGAGTTATTTCCTTGTGTCTCCAAGGTCGCTTTCCAAGTTAGGCGTATTGTTTGCTTTCCTAAGCAACCGAAAGCGCCCTATTGCGTCGGCCCTTTTGGCACTCTTCACTGCTGTCATCATCGCCGCCTGTTGGCTTCTCTATCAAAGCGAACCCCGGCACAACGGCACAACCGCCGGACCATGGTTGGATATCTGGCAGCAGGAACCCAAACGGGAAATGGATGTAGTTCATGCCTTCCAGGCCATGGGAACACCTGGAGCGCAATACCTGATGCAGACCATCAACGGAAAGCCCCCGGAATGGCAGGTCTGGTTGCGACAGCGGGAGCGTATGATCCCCGGACCTCTGCGCCAGAGCCTGATTCCACCGGTGAGACAACTGCCCGCCACAGATTTGCTGATGTTGCTGGCCCAGATGGGCACCAACGCACAGCCGATCATACCGCAATTGCAGCAGTGGATGATGACCGACATGGACCGCAAACCGTCGGCCATACCCGCCACACGCATCCGGCTTGAATTCGATGACCCTTTCGCACACATGACCGCAGCCTCATCTGCCAAAACCGCTAACGTAATTGACCCGATCACCATTGCCCGACCAGTCCGTTTCCACGTTCCCGGCGCATCAGGGTATCCGCTTCACCAGGTCAAGTCGGCTACTGCCATAGTGGCTATTTACACCTTGGCACGTATTGGAGGAAACGACCCTCACCTCATTTCCACATTGCTGGATGCTATGCCTTCTGGAGCGACACCTCAGATCCTGTTTTCCACAAACCAGCACAATTTGCTGCCAGCCGCTTTGCAAGCGCTACCGGCCCTGTCCGCCGCCGTCCAGCATCAGGATGACAACGTCCGGCTGGCCGCCGTGGCCTTGCTTTCCACCTGTCTGCCGCATACCGAGAGAGCGATCGCCCCTTTGATATCGGCCATCAATGACCCCTGCCGGTTGACGTCAGATATGGCCGTCACCGCACTGAGCCAGAGCGCCAGCCGCATGGACCTCATCATGCCTGCCCTGGTCGCTGCTTTAACGAACTGCTATGCTTGGCCCAACGGTCTTACTTTCCCACACAACAGTGAGGGCGTGCTGCCGGCCGCACTCAAATTACAAGCCGACCATGGCGCGCCCGTAGAAGCTGAACTGCGGCGGGTCTTGGAAACGGCCGATTCCGAAGGAGCCTTGGCAATTCTCAGGTGCTTAAAGCATTTGAAGGTAGCGAATAACAGTCTTCTGCCACGGCTGCAGGAACTCACCAAAACCCCTTCTTTCTCCACTCGTAGCAAAACTTGGACGACGATTTGGGAACTGACCGGTGACCAGCGGGCCAGAGCCATGCAGATGGCATCATTGCTGGAAGGTGATGCCCGTATGGAAGGGAACACCATCAAAGCATTGGGCCAGATGGGCACCAACGCTGCTCCCGCAGTGCCTCAATTGGCCCGCTTGGTTAGCGGACAGGATATGCGTATCGCCGCCCTGGCCGCCGAAGCATTGGGTAAGATTGGCCCCGCCGCCTTTGAAGCGGCTCCCGCGCTGGAACAAGCCACCAAACATCCCTATCGTACGGTCCAAGAAGCAGCAGCCGAAGCCTTGAAGAAAATTTTAGGTTCCCCTTAAGCCTCGGAGAATCCCTAGCTCCGCAGATCTGAACCTTGCGCCAAAAAGATTTTCCGAACCATTCCTCCTCCCCTTTCGTAACACTCCATGAACCTGCTGCCAGGCAACCCGGCACGGGCAAATGAACCACCTGTTATGAAACGAAATGCTTTGATCTGCGGGCTCTCGGTCGCCCTGCTCACCAGCTGGACTGCCCTCGCGCAAACGGCTGATACGGAACAGCCTTCAAAAGAATCCAAGGACAAGGGACCACGCCCGCAGGTTGACCGTGAACGTCCGGCACCGAAAGGAGATCGTCCCGATATGCGCCGCGAACAACCCGGTGAACGCGCCGTCCGTCCTGAGGGTGACCGTGGAGTCCAACCCGGTGCCCGTGATGGCGAACGTGCCGTTCAAGGCGGCCCACGCGACGGTGGTCGGCCCGGTATGCGCCCAGATGCTCCCGCCGGCCAAAGACCGGAAGGTGGTCGGGTAGCGCCGCAGGGTGGCCAACCGGAACGCTTCGCGCCACAACGCGCTCAACAATTTGGCGACCGCCCACAAGAAGGACGCCCGCAACAACCGCAGATGCGGCGTGACGGTGATCGCCCGCCCGGTGGTGCCCCTCGCGAAGGTGATCGTGCCGTCCAGCCTCGCGGTCCTCGTGATGGTGATGCCGGTCCCCGTCCGGAAATGCGGCGGGATGGCGCTGCGCCTCAGGGCGGCCCTCGCGATGGTCAACGTCCTCAAGCGGGACCGCGTGACGGACAACGCCCACCCGCGGAAGGCCGCGATGGTTTTCGTCCGCAAGGCGCTCCCCGCGAAGGCGACCGAGCCGTCCAGCCGCGCCCGCAGATGCGGGAAGGTGGTCAACGGCCACAAGGTGGCGAACGTCAATTCGAAGGACAGCAACCGCAACGCCGTCCGGAAGGCGGACGTCCCGCTGGTGAAGGTGAGAAACGCCCAGTCCGTCCGCCCGTGGAGCGCGAATGATCTTTGAGAAGTGGCAAACGAAACGACTTGAGCTAGGCTGAACGCACGACATGGGCACCATCCTGAACACGCTTTTCACGCTCTCCGATGAGCAGGCGATGTGGCGCGTGCAGCAACACGCGGATGAGGATGCCTTTGCCCAGCTCGTGCGGCGGTGGGAATCGCCCATCCGAAATCTCTGCGTGCGGATGACGGGTGATCTGCACAAGGGCCAGGACCTCACGCAGGAAGCGTTCGTGAGGGTCTTTGAAAAACGGCAGCTGTATCAGGCCGATGCAAAATTCTCCACCTGGCTTTGGCGCATCGCCCTGAATCTCTGCTACGATGAGCAGCGCCGCATCAAACGCCGTGGTGAGACCGCCCTGGAAAATGAAGAAGGCGAAGCGATCGTGGAACCGGTCGCCGATGCCAGCGGTCCAGCCGATCAGGCCGAAGCAGGTGAACGCGCGGACATGGTGCGACGCGCCTTGCAAAAGTTGCCGGACACCTATCGCACGGTGCTGGTCCTGCGGCATTATGAAGGGCTGAAGTTCCGCGAGATCGCCGATGTGCTCGACATCCCGGAAGGCACCGTGAAGTCCCGCATGGTGGAAGCGCTGGGGCAGATGGAACGGCTTTTGAAGAACGACGTGAGTGTGACTTAAATTACAGGCTTATGAAACATCCGAACCAAGAAGAATGGATGGATTACCTCTACAACGAGGCCCCCGCGAATGAACGCGCCAAACTCTCCGCTCATCTCGCCGCGTGCCCGGAATGCCGCACGCAGGTGCAAGGCTGGCAGAAGACGATGACCTCGCTCGATACCTGGCAACCGACGGTGAAGGAAGCACCGGCCTTCCGCTGGATGCCCGCGATCCGCTGGGCCGCAGCCGCCCTGCTTATGCTGGGCTTTGGCTTCGCGCTCAGCCGGATGACTGCGCCGCAAGTGGATGTGGCCGCGCTGCAGGCGCAAGTCCGTGCCGAGGTGACCGCTGAATTGAAACAGCAGATGCAACAGAATCTCGCCGAGTTCAATACTGCACAGGCCAAGCAGCGCGTGGACGACCAGCAGCAACTCGTGCAGACGCTGCGTCAGATGGAAGCCCAACGCCTCGCCGATGTGGCCTCACTGCGTTATGACATGGAGAGCTTAGCGATGTCCGCCCAGACCACGCCCGCTTCCAGCAACGAGCGCTTCACTGCGCAGGTCGGTTTGCAGAAATGATTTAAGGACGTTTTATGAAGAACCGGGTTTTATTCTATAGCTTGACCGCCGCGACCATCGGTTGGGGCTGCTGCTTCGGCGGCCTGATGCTGTCCGCGCAGGAACAAAAGCAACCGCCGCGTGAATTTCAAGGTGATCGCCCCAGGCCAAAAGGCCAGCCCTCCCCAGATCAGCAAGGCGGCAGACCAGACCGCCAAGGCGATCGCCCGCCGGATGGCAGCCGTCCTGCCGAAGGTGGTGGAGCTGGCGGTGCGGGTGGCAGTTATCAGGGACGCCCAGGCTCTGGCAGCCTGATGATGCGTATGGCTGGACGCATCCTCATCGTGGCTCCCGGTGCGGAAGCCCAAGTGCAACAGGAAGTGGAAGAAGACATGACCACCATGCTGCATCTGGTCGAGCGCACCATCGAAAAAGACTTGGGCAGTTCGGGCGAGGAACTGAACAACTTCCGCAACATTCCCTCGGTGCTCACCAGCGACAGTCGCGCCACGTATCTGGATGATTACGGAGTGCTCTTCAGTTTGCGGACACCGCACGTATTGAACGGCCCGGCCAATGCGGAGAAACCCACCGCTCAACCGGGACCGCGTGGCAATCAATGGGAACGCGCCCGTCAGGAGCTTTACGGTAACCGTAGCGGCGAAGGCGAACGCGAAATGCGTTCCGGCCCGATGCAGTATGACGCTGTCAAAGTCTCTGCCTTGAAAGAATCACTATTGGGACTGCTCCGCGATGCTTCCAATCTCCGTCACCTGAAAGCCGATCAGACCGTGGCCATCATCTTGTCCGGTTCACCTTCATTGGGCATGCGTCCCCCTGCGAGTCAACCGTCAGAGGGTGCAACCGAAGGTTCACCGCTGGAACGCTTCCGCACGCAACTGAGCCGCAGCACCTCTCTCGTATTGCGCGCGAAGAAAGGTGACATCGATGCCTTCGCCCAAGGCAAGCTCACGGTTGAGCAATTCAAGGCCAAGGTGAGCATGGTGAACAACTGATTTCGCTGAAAAGGTTAAAATGTGAAAGGGTTGAATCGTTTCCACGATTCAACCCTTTTAACTATTTAACGGTTTCCGGTTAAAGCCCCTTCACGGTTTTCAATTCCGCTTTAGGCGGATTCAGTTCGAGCTGAAACTTACGGAGCCGGACTTCAAAAGGAATGCCTCCAGAGTGCAATTGAAAGGCGATGATGCCTTGCTTCGCCCCCGCAGTATCCTCCAGATCCACACAGGGCTGGCCATTGATGGCCGTCTTGATGTGGCTGCCCACGGCCACGATCTCATACGTGTTCCAATCGTCCGCCTTCACTGCTTTCTCACCGCTTTCCTTCCAGAGCAGAGCCCGGCCATGTTCCTCGTAGAGCTTGCCCCACCAACCCACGCCCACATCCGCCTGATAACCTTTCACCTCTCGGTCGGGCAGCAATTCGCTGCGGAACTGGATGCCGCTGTTGCCAGCATTGGGCAAGAGCTTCACTTCCACGATGAGGCGGAAATCCTTTACGGCGAGCGGCGCCACGAACCATTCGTTCCGTTTCAACGCTGGGCTGTTACCGATCAACTCGCCGTTCTCCACTTTCCAATACTGCTTCTCACCGGTCCATCCATCCAAGTTCTTGCCGTTGAAGAACAGGTCGAGGTTGTCTTTCGTCGCGAGCATCGGCACTTGGCCTTTGGTGGCGAGGTAGGCGATGAGATCGCGCACATCATTCTCGCTCAACTGTTCCACCAATCCCTCGGGCATCATGGAGAGTTCGCTGGCACGGATGCTGGTGATGTCCTTGCGCGGCAGGGAAAGCGTTTCATTTGCACTGGCGATGGTGACGACCTGCTCGGTCTGCTGCTTGATGATGCCGGTGATGACGCGGTCATCCTTCATCTCCACCGTGGATGTTTTATAATCCAGAGGAATCTCCGCATTCGGATCAAGGATGTTGTGCAGGATGTAATCGATGTCACCGCGATTCGAGCCAGTGATGTCCGGACCAATCTTGCCGCCTTCACCGTAGAGCGTGTGGCATTGCTGGCAGGTACGGGCGTAAATAGCGCGGCCATTCATCGGATCATCGCGACGGCCGGGGGCTTGCACGAACTTCTTGAACTTGGCGATCTGCTGGACTTTCTCCGCGGGAGAGACCCGGATGCTGCCCCACACCTTTTCGACCTGCTTGGAGATGTCCGCCTGATTGAGATCGCGCAACTGCCGCACGATGTCCGCCGAAAGGTCTTTGCGGTCGATACGGTTTTGTTCCACGGCAGAGAGCATGTCTTTCGCGAACGTCACGCGCGAAGCCAAGGCGATAAGCGCATCGCGTTTCTCCGCCGCGGTGAATGTGCCGTAACTCTGGATGAGCACGCGTGAGATGGCGGCATCATTGAAGCCACCGGCGGCTTTGATGGCAGCACCGCGCAATGCTGGATCATTCAGATAAGCGGGCAGCAGTTTTTCCAACTCCGTATCCTTCGCGGCGATCAACGCTTGCAGCGCAGCGACACGAGCGGCGGGCGGCGTGGAGGTGTTTTTCAACTGCTCGCGCAAATCCGCCAGCGCAGTGGAACTGCCGAAGATGAGCGAGAGGTTCTTGGTAAGCTCCTGCACCTTGGCATTCGGGCTGTTGGCCAGTTTCTTGGCCACGGCCTCCCAGCCTTTCGGCATAGCAATGCGGCTTTGTCCCTTCAGGCCGTCATTGATGCCTTTCAGGATGTCCAGTTGCAGTTGCGCATCATCCGATTGCGCGAGCACGGCAACCAAGGGCGACAACGTGTCCTTGGTCGTTTGCGCGAAGCTGGCGGTGGTCAGGAGGACGCCCGCAGTGATGGCGGCGGCATGCTTTAGGAATCTCATGAGTAGGAGCGTTGCAAATTATTTCGCGGCCACGGTCTTGTTCTCCATCGCCATGCGGCGCGCGATGTATTCGCGCACCTGTGGGATCTTGGACTTGGAGAGCAGTGTCACCGCCAGCGCGGGCTGTTCGGCCACGACCGGTTCGGTGGCATACCAATACATCAGCGGCAGATTGTGATCCTTCGCATCCTCGGCATGAGCGAGCAGGCCTTCGAGAATGTCCGCACGTTGTGCACTAGGAATACGTTGGAGGGCCGAGGCAAGATAGAGGCGGACCATGGGCGAGGAATCCTTGACCGCCATTTCCTTGAAGAGTTTAAGCACCTTCTCTGAAACCTGCTCATTCTCGCTAAGCAGTTGGATGACCCATCCTTTCGTGAAGTCATCTCCTTTGCTCAGCAGCGCTTCCGCCGTATTGCTGTCCAGCTTGCCGATGGCATGCAGTGTCCACAGGGCACGCAGTTTGATGTTCGTTTCTTTGTTATCGGCCAGAATTTTAAGCAGCTCCGCAGATACATTCTTCGTCAGCGTTCCTTTAGCACTCCGCTCCTGCAAGATACGCTTCGCCGTACGCGCATACCATTCGTTCGCGTGTGTCTGATACTTCACCAGTTCACTGTCCGTCGCCTTCGCGAGATCCACCTTGCTCTGTTTCTGGTCGTTGTAGACCACCTTGAAGATGCGACCGTTGTTACGGTCATGCGCTTCCGGCTGGTTCACGTGGCATTGCTGTTTGTCATACCAGTCGATCATGTACACCGAGCCATCCTGGTCATACTTCAGGTTCATGATCTGCGACCAGCGGTCGTTGAAATTGGCGAAATCAGGCGAGTGCTTGCCTACGTAACCCGAACCGGTGCGGGCGGGATTGTCCACGTTGATGCGTTGGCCGTGGATATTGTTCATCAAGACCTTGCCGTGATACTCAGCCGGCCAACTGCCGCCGAGATAGCACATCAGCCCCGAGTGCGCGTGGCCGCCACCCGCGTTGTCTGAACGGCCATTGCCACTGTGCGGCGTAGCTCCTACGTAATGCACATGGTCGCCATGCGTCTTGATGTCATCGAAGATATAAGGGTGCTGCGGACGCAAGGCGCCTTTGCTGAAATCCTGTTTAAAATAATCAGGGGCGATGCGTTTCATCTCCGCGATGCTCGCGGGATTGTGTGCGCCCGCCTGACGTTGATAGCGACCACCTTGGATGACGTGCCAGAAATGAGGAATGACGCACGCTTCGATGAAGGCATGGCCGTATTCATTGAAGTCCAGTCCCCACGGATTGCTGGTGCCTTCAGCGAACAGCTCGAATTTATGCTTAGTCGGGTGGTAACGCCAGATGCCCGCGTTGATGAACTGGCGTTCACTTTCGGGATCGCTCGGCTTTTTCACGTGTGAATGGGTGAACACGCCGTGGCAGCCGTAGAGCCAGCCGTCTGGTCCCCAAGTGAAAGAATTCAACGTCTCGTGCGTGTCCTGATACGCCCAGCCTTCCAGCAGGATTTGCGGTTTGCCTGCGGGCTTGGGTTCATCGCCTTCCTGCACCGGGATAAAGAGGAGATGCGGTGCGGAGCCCACATAGATACCACCGAAGCCGTACTCGATACCCGTCGCGTAATTCAGATTCTCGATGAAGACCGTGCGCTTGTCGAACTTGTGGTCACCATTCGTGTCTTCAAACACGACGACGCGGTCCGTGCCCTGCCCTTCCGGTTTCTTGCGCGGATAATCATAACCCTCCACCACCCAGAGGCGGCCACGGTCATCGAGGCAGAAAGCGATGGGCTGCTTCACATCCGGTTCCCCCGCGAAGGCATAAGCCTTGAATCCTTTCGGCAACGTCATCTCTTTGGCGGCGTTCTCAGGCGTAAGCCCGGAGAACTTCACATCATCAATCGGCGCAGGTGGCTTGGCAGCGGCAATGGGCGCACCCGCACCAACGGGCTTCCGCGCTGCAGTGTTCTGTGAACCAAAGTCCGGCTTGCTGGCGTAGAATTTGAAATCATCGAAATTGATGTGGCCCCAATGCCCCTGATGTTCATCCGTCACACGGACGAAAATTTCCTTGCCCTGATGTGGTTGCAGATCCACCAGCACTGGCGTCATCGTTTCCGTCGCGTTGTTGCTCTGCTGAAACTTCGCGCCTTCAAATCCGGCCGAGGTGAAAATCGCTTTGTCGGTAGCGACATCGATCAGGTCAACCCGTGTATTAGCATAGGGAGCGCCTGCCACCAGAAAAGCAGCCCACGGATGAGTGACCTTGAACGAAGCCGAGGTGAGCGAGCCAACGCCAAAGTCTTTCGTCACTTCATAAGTGCCCACCCAGAAGCGACCAGCGTGATTGCTTTTGTAGTCATTACGGCGGGCATTGACTACGTCGCCCAGCATGGGTTGCTTGCTGAAGGCATCGCCTTTAGCGGTCCAATCGGTCAGATCGCCTTTTTCGAAATCGAGGTTCAAGGCATGGCCGTCCTTGCCCGCCGGCAAGACACCGTTGGGAGCCGGGTTCGGATTCGGCGCCGCTTTTGCCTGCGGGGCTGAGGGAGTGACACCGGTGCGAGGAACCACTTTATCCGGCGTCAGCGCGCCGTCCTTCACGTCATACATCACCTTCGGCTGTGCCTTTTCCCATTCTTCTTTGCTGACTTTCTTCGCTTCATGCGTGAGGAGGAACGTGCCCTTCTTGTTGCCAATGACCACATCGGGCAGCTTGTCCTTGTTCACATCACCCACCACGAGCTGTGTGCCCACGCCAGAGTTGTCATCCATCAAATGAGGCACCCAATCCACACTCTGGTCCGTGTTACGCACGAGCTTGAACCAGTAATTGACCGGAGCTGCAGCCGCATCGGCATCGCCCGTCGGGCCATGCGCCCAGAAACGTTTGCCGGTGACGACGTCCTTGAGGCCATCGCCGTCCATGTCGATGAGCTCCACCGCATGAAGCTGGGAGAATTTCACGCCATACTTATTCTCCTGCGGCTCCTTGTTCATGATGACGTGCTGCTTGAACTTCGGCTCACCCGCCTCGTTCTTCTCCGTCAATTGCTCATACCAGACGAGACCGAAACCATGCGCAGCGAGCGCGGTGATGACATCACTGCGACCGTCACCATTCACGTCATAAGCGAACATCTGCGAACCACCGACGTTGAACATCGTCTTGTGCTGCTTCCAGACGGCACCATCCGCCAAAGAAGCGGGCTGCTCCCACCAACCATCCTTCTCGAGGATGTCCATTTTGCCGTCGCCGTTAACATCACCAACGCCCAAGCCATGCGTGAATTTCTGCCAGTTGCCTTTGGGTGTGATGGGATAGAAGGTCCATTTCTCAGCAGGATTGGCCCCGGGCTTGGCATAACCGAAGAAACCGCCGGAGTTACAGACGATCTCCGGTTTGCCATCACCATCGATATCCGCCCAAGTGGGTGATTCATTGTCCACCACATCGAACACCACATTCCGCTTCCAATGTTTATCGAACCCTGCTTTGCCCGGATTCTCGAACCACGATGCATCTTTGCCGGGGAAACCGTAGATAAGAATATCCGTCCAGCCATCGCCATTCATGTCATAGGTGTAGGCAAAGAAATTGTCCGAGTAGGTATTCTTCGTGCCCAGCCCACCTTCAAAGCCCGGATATTCCACCTCGGTGCCGTCCGCCTTCTTGGTCTTAAATTTTAGCGTGGCGGGATAATACTCGTGCTTCGTTTTGAAGTCCGGTCCAGCCCACCAAAACGGACCGGAGATGATGTCGTTGTGGCCATCCTTGTTGAGGTCGCCGAAGGTCGCACCCTCGCTCCAAAAATGCTCGCTGAGCTGCGTCTTTTTGAAGGAATGGAGCGTGTAGTCGGCGGCGTGTGTGAGGAACGGCGCTGATACGATGCCGAGACAGAACAAAGGGACAGTTATGGCGGCCTTCATAGACGAGTATGCGTTGGTGGACATTGGAACGCGGAAACCATACCGGAAAGCAATGCACCATGACATATTGAAAATGCACCTGCGGGGCGGTCTTTTACACCATGTAAAAAACTCTCAATAGGGAGCACGCCGATGAACGACTAAGGTGCAAAAAAAGAAATCCCAAATCCAAAGCTCCAAGCTCCAGAGAATGGACAAACACCAAGTCGCAAACCGCGCCTCGTAGGTTTTGGTGCTTGCGCCCTGATGTTTCACTGGTGTTTGGAGCTTTGAATTTGGGATTTGAACCCTTTTCCGGCTGGACGTGTCAGCGGGTAACTGCTCTTTTTACCGCCCATGCAATTGACCTATCGGCGGCTGGACCTGCAACTGACCCATCGCTGGATCATCGCCAGCAGTTACGGACCGGGCGGCAGCGGCGGCACTTCCACTTACGGCACGGTGATCGTGGAACTGAAAGATGCGAACGGGCTGATCGGACTTGGAGAAGCAGCCCCCTCGAATCGCTACAAGGAAACACCCGATAGCATCATCGAATTTCTCAAGAAAGTAGACGCCCAAAAGCTCTCCTTTGCCGATGTGCCGGGCAGCATGGCGTATCTGGAGACGATCGCTCCGGGAAACTTTGGTCCGAAGTGCGCGCTGAACATCGCGCTGCTTGATGGTGCGGCACGACTGGCGGGCAAAGCGGTTTGTGATTTTCTTGGACTGGGTTTCACGGAGAACAAGCACGTCACCTCCTTCAGCATCGGCATCGCTTCACCGGATGAGATCCGCAAGAAAGTGCTGGAAGCAGCGAATTATCCCGTGCTGAAACTCAAAGTGGGCAGCCTGGAAGACCGCGAGAACATCGCGGCGCTGCGCTCAGCAGCTCCCACCAAGACCGTGCGGGTGGATGGTAATGAAGCGTGGAAGACGAAAGAGGACGCGCTGCGCAACATCGAATGGTTGGCGCAGGATCCTAACATCGAGTTCATCGAGCAGCCTATGCCGGCCAGCACGGCTCCGGCTGATCTGCGCTGGTTGAAAGAGCGCAGTCCCCTGCCCCTGATGGCGGATGAATCGTATCGCTCCGCCGCAGACATCGATGTCTGCGCCGAGTGTTATCACTATGTGAACGTGAAGCTGGTGAAAGCGGGCGGCATCTCTTCCTCGTATGAAGCACTGAAGGCCGCGCGCAAGGCGGGCATGAAGACGATGATCGGGTGCATGATCGAGACGAGCATCCAGATCACGGCCGCGGCGCATCTGGCGGAATTGACGGACTATCTGGATATCGATGGGAATCTGCTCATCACCGGTGATCCGTATCTGGGCGCCACGGCGGTGAATGGGAAGGTATCGTTCGCGCAGACGCCGGAGAAGTTGGGGCTAAGAGTGCGGGCGAGAGAATGATCGAGCGAGGTTGCCCGCTCACTTCTTCCCCTGCGCATCTATCATCTCCTGCGTCTTTTTGACATGCTCATCGATGACCTTGGGCACGGGTGAAAGCTGGCGCAGGAGCTGGTAGTTCACCAAGGCGTTGGTGTAATTGCCGGCCTTGTATTCCATATCCGCCAGGCGCGCCACGATCTGTTCCAGCATCAGTGTGTCGGCGTTTTCATTCTTCGGCGCTTCCACTTTGTACCAGCGCATCTTGGCGAGTTCCCAGACATTGCGGGCGCGGTCCACATCCTTGTAGCTCTCGAGATAGACCTTGCCGAGCTCGAGGAGCAGTTCCGGATGATTGGGGTTGTTGCGGAGCCCTTCGCGCAGAAAATCTTCAGCTTCCTTGGGCTTGCCCACGGAGGTGCGAAGCCAGAAGGCAGCCACGGTATAGATGTCTATCTGTGTAGGATCCATCTCCGCCGCCAGCTTCAGCCAAGGGAGCATTTCCCGCTCCTGACCTTTTTCCAGGTGGGAGTGTTTGGTGATATAGAAATGGCGGCTGAAGCTGTCGATCCAGTCGAGCGGTTTGCCCAGGATGTCAGTCTCACCTTCCCCGGTAAGGCAGCGGCCGTTCTCATCGTGCTTATGGGCAGAATGGTCACCACCGGATTCGCCTTCCTTCGGGGCGTGAAGCTTCTTGGAATCGAAAATGGTCGGGTAATAGCCGCTGTGCATGTAGGCATCACCCTTGGAAAAAATCTGGTTGGCAAACATCTCCCGGCTGCCGCCCATGAAACGCGCGATGAGCGTCTGTCCGCGGCCTGACTGCTCAGCCCACGCCTGCTGCTGCGGCGAGATGGCGGTGATCAGGGAAAAAGCGATCACCAGCAGCGCTACCAGGATGAGGCCGGGATTTTTCATCGCATCAAGCACTCAAGGATTTGCGTTTAAACACCCACCACGCCGCGACCAAAAAGATGGCGATATAGACTGCGGCATAGGGAGTCGCCAATGCCCACCATCCCCACTCGACCGGAGGCTGGTTGTGGACGATCAGATCGCGGACATCATAGATCTCCAAGTGCGGGATATTATAATAAAGTGTGTAAACAATGGTGCTCATGGGCTCGGCCATTCCCAAGGCCACTTTGTTCAAATGCCGGCCCAGCATCAGGATCCCAAAGGTCACGACGAAACAGATGGTGGCATTGGATGAAGGCGCGGCGAACACGAGCGAACCGAAAATGACCATCGCCGTGACGATGCCCAGCATCATCCAATGCAGCCAGAGGGCCTGGAAATAAAGCGACACGGGCCAGATATTCTCCCGCACGCCGCTCAACACGGAAAAGAACAGGTAAAACACCAGGAGCGCCATGCCACAGGCAAACCAACAGCCCAAGAACTTGCCGAAAATGACCTCGCCACGGCTGATGGGCTTGGCGAGCAGCGGAAAAATAGTGCGGTTCTCGCGTTCCGTAGGAAGCTGACGGGCAGCCGAGGTGATCGCCATGACGAGCGTGGAAATCCAGATGAGCAGCAGGCAGAGTTCCTTCAGGTAACGGACGATCTTGTCGTCGTTGAAAAAATTCACTGCTCCCATCGCCAACGTGATGATGACGGTGAGGATCAGCAGGACGTAGAAGTCCTTCCGCCGGTACATCTCGCGCACGACGACGCCCGCCAGAGCTAATGCATTGGTCATCATACGGAGGGTTGATAGCCGATGAGCTTGAGGAAGATCTGTTCGAGGTTCATCTGATGCTTGGCGATGAGATCGGTCACCCGGCCTTCCTCGCGTACCTTGCCCTGGTTGATGATGACGACACGGTCACAGACAGTCTCCACCTCACCCATTTCGTGCGAGGAGAAGAAGACCGTTTTACCCTCGTTCTTCAGACGCTGGATGATCTCACGAACCTTCATGCGGCCAATGGGGTCCAGGCCGCTGGTGGGTTCATCGAAAATCAAAAGGTCGGGATTATTGATCAAGGCCTGGGCCAGGCCGATTCGTTGCTGCATGCCTTTGGAGAAGGTCTTGATCTGACGTTTACGCGCATGGTCCAGTTCCACCAGCTTGATGACTTGATCGATACGTTGCTCAAGCTGGTCTTTGGGGATACGGAAGATGCGACCGTAAAAACGGAGCAGTTCTTCCGGCGTCAGAAAACGGTAGTAATAGGTCAGCTCCGGGAGATAACCGATGCGCTGACGGGCGATGGGCTGGGAAACATCCGTGCCGAAGATGTAAGCGGATCCGCTCGTGGGAGTAACGAACCCCAGCAAGACATTCATGGTCGTGGTCTTGCCAGCGCCATTGGGTCCTAGGAAACCGAAGACTTCCCCGGCGTTCACCGAAAGATTCAGGCCATCGACAGCGACTTTCACCCCTTCCTTGAGTCCTGCCCCGCGGTATTCCACGCGGAGGTTGTCGATCTTCAGGATGGTTTCTGACGCAGCCATACGTTTCTTAGTGCTTCTGGATTATGCTTAAGGGCCGGGATTCACCCAAGCGCAAAGATAGATCAATCGCCTCCAAACGGACTGGCAAACAAGGGCGTCGGCTCAACTGAGGGAGGGATTTTTTTTCTTATCACTACGGGGCATATTTAGCGCAGATGGGTGATACACCCCATTCAGTGTCTCAAATCAGGAAGACACTTCCAACAAACGGACAAGATTGAGTCAAAGAAAAAGGCTTAAGGTGTGACCCTTAAGCCTTGGAAAAACTGGGCGAGTTAGACCGCCCAACAACCATTACGGCAGGGAGTGACCGAGGGTCGCACCGAGGTTGCAAGTCGGGGGATTGGACACCACGACGGCAATCGTGTAGGAGCCGCCAGCCGGGCAGGTCGGCGCTGCGCCGCCCTTGAGATACGTAACAGAACCGGTGGCGTCCACCGTGTCGCTGTCCGTCTTCTTGTTTTCCAGCGCCCACTGCTGGTTCGCGCCGTCGATCTGCTTCAAGTTCGCGATGCACGCGTTCTTCTGCGCAGTCGTGCGAGCTTT
>CALRJY020000025.1:0-95309 GCA_943367715.1 Chitinophaga pinensis
CGGCGAGGCCAAGGGCGCAGAGGGTAACGGCAATTTGCGGGAGTCGTTTCATGAGATGATCCTTTGCTCAGGGTTTCTTGGTAACAAGGTGATAGCTGATGATTTTATGTGTACCGAAATATGTCAATGTAACAACGGCACTGGGACACAATACGCTTAAACACCACTTAGCATTTTTTGTTGCGCCCTGCCGAGCTTAAAAACTACCGCCAAATGGAGCTGGTGCTATGGGGTGGTTCTAGTGCTGTTCGGTCTGGTTGTCTTGCTTTAGAACTCCTTTGCTAGAAAGGAGTTATCCCAGAGCGACATGGCAGCGTTCGTGCTAAATGCAGCGTAAGCTTATGCAACATAAATCATACCTCATACTAGCTATAGCTGCCCTATTAACCACCACCACGCTGCCGGCTGACACCGTGCAGCATACCATAGTCGTGCCGTCCTCGGTACTGAACTACTTCTCGGGCGAGACACCGCTGCCAGTCAGCGTGCCGCAATTCGATGGTTCCCTGGGAGCGCTGACCGCCGTGCACGTCAGCACCAAGTCCACCATGAACTACTTCTCCATGGTCATGAACTTCGGCCCTTCGGCCAATGTGACCGTCGATTACGCCACCACGGCAAACCTGCGTCGGCCGGATAATTCCTTGATCTTGTCCGGCAGCGTGGGCGATCAGCAGCAGGCCTTCGTGAACGGTTTTGAGAACGCGCAGTTCTTTGGCTCCGTCGAGGGGACGGTTCAAGCGACTCTTAACAGCGCGGCGGATGTCGCGCTTTTCACCGGTGCAGGCAATGTGCCGCTGGTTTTGGGCGGGGCCGGTTCGGTGACGCTCTCCGATCCGTTCAATCTGTTCGACTTCACCGATCTGCAACTCGCGGCCGAGATCACGGTCACCTATGAGTACTCCGTGGTGAACACCACTCAGGATGTCGTGCTCGATATCCATCCGGGAAGCGACGTGAATTCGGTGAACCTCAAGAGCCAGGGCGTGCTGCCCGTGGTCATACTGTCCACGGCGGACTTCTCGGCCGCGGACATCGATGTGAGCTCGCTCCTGTTGGGCGATCCAGAACTGGCTGGTGCCGTTGCTCCGCTGCGCAGTGCAGTGGAAGATGTGGATGGTGACGGTCTGCTGGACCTGATGCTGCACTTCAGCACACCGGCATTGGTATCCGCTGGCGCAGTGGATGCGGCCTCGGTGGAACTCGCGTTGAGCGGTTCCACGACGGGCGGCTCGGCCATCGTCGGTGTAGATAGCATTCGCATCGTGCCGGGCTCCACAAAGGGCAAGGGCAAGTAAACTGAACCTGGTTAGTTTCTCATGTGAGCGCCGGACGGAAACGTCCGGCGCTTTATTTTTCCCGCCAGCAATGCGGTTGCATTAGGGGCGGACGGGCAGATAAATTCTGTCCCAAGCCATGAAAGCATTGCCGCCCTTCGTTACCCTGTTCGCCTTGTTAGCTACCTGTCTCATCTGGGCGGGCAAGGCGCAGGCGGCTTCCCGGCCCAATATCTTGGTCATCCTCACCGATGATCAGCGGGCGGATGCCATGAGTTGCGCGGGGAACCAGCTTTTTGCCACGCCCAATATTGATCGGCTGGCCAAGGAAGGTGCGCGTTTCAAGAATGTCTTCGTCACCACCTCGCTTTGCTCACCCAGCCGGGCCTCCATGTTGAGCGGGCGGTATGCGCGACAGCATGGCGTGCAAAATAACTTCACTGAATACCCGGTGGACCTGCCCAGCTACCCGCGCAGTCTGAAGGCGGCGGGTTACCAGACCGCCTACATCGGCAAATGGCACATGGGCGAGGACAATGACGAGCAACGCCCGGGCTTCGACCACTGGGTCAGTCATCGCGGGCAGGGGAATTATTTCGATAACGAATTCAACATCAACGGCGTGCGGAAGAAGGTCCCCGGTTACTACACGACGGTGGTGACCGAGCATGCGTTGGAGTGGCTGAAGCAAAAGCGCGAGCAACCTTTCCTCCTCATCCTCGGCCAGAAAGCGCCGCATGGCGGACCGATCCAGCCTGAGCCGCGCTTCGCCAATGCACTGGACAACGTGGCGATTCCCCGGCCTAAGAACGCAGATGACTACGCTGCTCCAGACAAACCGTCGTGGTTGAAGGAGAGCTACCCCACCTGGCATGGCGGCGGTGGACCGCTCTATGACCTGAAGACGTTGGAACGACTGGTGCGGACGTATCTGGCCACCATCCTTTCCGTAGATGAGAGCGTGGGCCGCATCTACGAAGCGTTGAAGGCCACTGGGCAGCTCGATAACACCGTCATCATCTACACGAGCGACAATGGCTTCGTGCTCGGTGAGCACGGGCGCACGGACAAGCGCACGATGTATGAGGACAGCCTGCGCATCCCCCTGCTGGTGCGGTATCCGCCGTTGGTGAAGCCGGGGACGGTCATCGACCAGATGGTCATCAGCCTGGACATGGCGCCGAGCATCGTGGACTTCGGTGGCGGCAAGGCGTTGAAGAACATCGAGGGACTTTCGTGGAAGCCTTTGCTGGCAGGCAAGCGGGTGAAGTGGCGCGAGTCCTTCCTCTACGAATACAACTTCGAGAAGCAGTTCCCGTATACGCCCAATGTGCGCGGTATCCGCACGGACGAGTGGAAGCTGATCCGTTATCCGCACGGCGATGGTGGACCGGACCGCTTCACGGCGGAGCTGTATCACCTGGCGAGCGATCCGCTGGAGCAAAAGAATCTCATCAACGACCCGAAGTGGGCGGCGCAACGGAAGCAATTGGAGCGGGATTTGGAAAAGCTCTCGAAGCGCATCGGCCCGGACAAGATGCCCGTGTATGAGGGCATCACGGATGTGCGACCGAAATATTGAAAAAAGTTTTCAACACCGCTGGACAATCTGAGGCGTGCGTACGAGATTCGCGTCGCACGCTATCATGCGCGGTCGTTTCCCCATCCTTGTTTTAGCTCTAGGGCTGCTTGTCGGCCTGTGGGGAGCTTTTTGTTCCCCAGAGGCGCCCCGGACGCAGGGGGAAATGCTTCAGGAGGCTTACGTCTGGCAGCGCAGTTGGACGCCGTCAGTCCCCGCAGCCGTCACCCGCAGCGCTCCGGAATTGCAGGGCTTTACCGTGCTGGCCGCCGAGATTTCGTGGAGCAAAGGGCAACCCAAATTGACCCGCGTGGAGCCGGACTGGAGCGCCTTGAAGACCAGCGGATGCAAGGTCGGGCTGGCAATCCGCATCGGGTCGTATGGCGGACCTTTTGAACGCGGTGGAAAGTTCACCCAAAGCCTCGCGGAACTGGCGGGTTCATTGGTTGCTCAAGCAGAAGCACAAGGAGTGAAACCGGCGGAAGTGCAGCTCGATTTCGATTGTGCGGAGGCGAAGCTGGCGGGGTATCGCGTGTGGGTGGAGGCCTTGCGCGAACGGGTGAAGCCGGTGCCGCTGACCATCACCGCGTTGCCGAGTTGGCTAGACCGGAACGAGTTCAAATCGCTGGTGAAAGCCACGGATGGGTTTGTGTTACAGGTTCATGCGTTGCATCGGCCAGCGGGCGTGAAGGAAGCCGTGAAGCTTTGTGATCCGGTGCTGGCGCGACGATGGGTGGAGACGGCGGCGCAAGCGGGTGTGCCCTTCAAGGTGGCGTTGCCCACTTACAGTTACGTGACCGCTTTTGGCCGCGATGGCCGCTTCATCGGCGCTTCGGCGGAAGGTCCGGCGAATGAGTGGCCAGCGGATGTCACCACTCGTGAGCTGGCGGCAGACCCGAAGGAGATGGCGTCGCTTGTGAAAGGGTGGACGGCAAGTCGGCCAGCGGCATTGCAAGGGGTGATCTGGTATCGCTTGCCCGTCAGTACCGACCGATGGAACTGGGACTGGCCGACGCTGGCGCAGGTGATGCAGGGCAAAGAACCCGTGACCCAGTGGCGAGTGGTCACACGCTCGCCGGAACCGGGCTTGGTCGAAGTGCTGCTGGCGAATGAGAGCACCGCCAAAGGCAAACCGCAGCAAACCGTGCGGGTGCAATGGCAGCAGGGGCGGCTGGTGGCCAGCGACAGCATGAGTGGCAGTGAACTGGCGGAGCCATCAGCCTTGATGGCGGAGTTCAAGCCGGATGAGCGGGCGAGGGCCATCGCTCCCGGTGAGACTCGGTTACTGGGTTGGTTGCGATTTGATTCCAGCGTGGAGGTGCAAGGTGAACTGGTGGCGCGATAAAACATTTTTTCGAACATCCCGACAGCGGTCAGGGCTGGTGCTGCTGGCCTTCATTGGCCTGACGGTGACAGCTTGGGCGTGTGGACCGTACTTCCCGCGCTGGCTGCTGGGCGATAGCGACCAATCCGTGCAGGCGGTGCCGGTGGCGAGCTTCTTCAAGGAGATCGCGGCGTGGCGACAAGGCCAGCAGAGCCAGTATAAGGTGGTGCCGCCGAAAGATGACCAGACGCAGGCGCAACAAGTGGTGGACACTGAGTTGGCCGAACTGAGTGAAGCGCTGAGGGCGATGGCTCCGTCCCGCAAGGCCGAAGTGCTGGCTGCCCAGGCGCAGTTGCGCACGAAACTCAAAGGTTACGCTGAGAAACTGGCGGAATGGCAGGAGGATTCCTACGACTGGGAGCGGAACGTCATGAAGCCGCGACCGGTATTTGAAACCGTGACGGTGCCAGCCGGATTGCCACCCGAGTTCGCCGACTACTTGAAGGGCAGCGTGGCTTATTATGCGGGCAAGAATGAGCAAGCCCGCGCGGCGTGGAAGGGGCTTTTGGAGCGGCCCGAGAATGAACGCCGTTATCGCTCCACCTGGGCCGCTTACATGCTGGGGCGGATGGAGGTGGAGACGGCGCCTGAGGTGGCGGTCGGGCACTTCCAGAAGGTGCGCGAACTGGCACAGGTGGGTTATGCGGATTCACTAGGATTGGCGGCGGCCAGCCTGGGCTGGGAAGCGCGGGCGTGGCTCTTGCAGAACAATCATCGCCGGGCCATCGAGCTGTATCTGGAACAAATAGCGGCGGGAGACAAGGACACCGCCATGGTCTCGCTGCGGCGAACGGTGGAGCGGGCCTTTGGCCACAGTGATATGTCGGTGCGGAAGCTGGCGGAAGACGCGGCGTGCCGTCGCGTGGTGACGGCAGCGCTCATCTCTCAGCCCTCGTGGACCACACCGTTGATCAATCCGGACCTAGGCGATGCCACGGAGATCTGGCTGCGCATTCTGGAAGAGCGTGGGGCGGTGGAAGTGGAATTGAGCGAGCAACTCGCACTGGCGGCGTATCAAGCGGGGAAATTTGAACTGGCGGAACGCTGGTGGCAACGTGCGCCCGAGGACTCTGCCACGGCACGATGGGTGCACGCCAAGCTGCTGTTGCGGGCGGGCAAGCTCGATGAGGCGGCGCAGGAGTTGGCGGGATTGGCGCGCAAGTTTCCGGTCGCCGAGAAGGAACCCGGCGAAGGTCAGATGAAGGACCTTCTGGACCGGTTGGAGGTGAATGATGACAATGACGGACGCTATGATCTGGCTACCGGGCGGCAGGAAGTACATGGCGAGCTGGGCGTGCTGCAATTGAGCCGCCGGGATTTCGTGAGTTCGCTTGATTGTCTGATACGCGGGAATTTCTGGGCGGATGCCGCGTATGTGGCGGAACGGGTGCTGACCACGAAGGAACTAAAAACCTATGTGGACCGGAACCATGCCAAAGAACTTCCTGATAATGAGGATGGCATATCACCGCGGGGGAACAGTCTGCGGTTCTTGCTGGCCCGACGACTGGCCAGGGAAAACCAGTGGACCGAGGCGAAAGGGTATTTTCCGGCGGATACCCGGCGGTTGATCGATGAGCGGCAAAAACTGCTGGCCACCGGGCACGATCCGAAACTGGCGGCGAAGGTCCGGGCAAAGGCGCTATGGGAAGCGGCCCAGCTCACCTCAGAACGAGGAGATGTCCTGTTTGAGACCGTCGTGGAGCCGGATTGGAACGGTGGGAATTACACTGAAATCGGCCCTTCCATCGAAGGCCGGTGGCAGCAGCAGACGAACACGGTGATCAAAACCAGCCGGGAGGAACTGAAGCGGGCGGCGGATCATGAGGTGGCCCCACGGGCGCGCAAGCACTACCTATTTCTGGCGGCAGATATTGCCTGGCAGGCGGCGGAACTGATGCCCGCCCAGTCCGAGGCGACGGCCAAGGTGCTCTATCAGGCAGGCGGATGGATCAAATACCGGGACCCGAAGGCGGCGAACCGTTTTTACCGCGCGCTGGTGCTGCGATGCAACAAGACGGAATTGGGGGCGGTGGCGGAGAAGTTGCGCTGGTTCCCGCCCTTGGATGAAAACGGGAAGCCGTATCTGCCCAAACGGGTGCCACAGGCCAAGGTGGTGGAGCCGGTGGATTCGTTCCCGGTGTTTTGAGGGAGCGTGCCCGTCCTCGGGCACAGCAAGGTCTAATAACACGAGAGGCCAGAGTATTTTACAGGGACTGCCCGGATATCCCGGATTCTTGGCGGAGACTTCCGGCGAATCTGGCCTGGCGTTGCTTAAGGACGTTGCTGTGGGCGAGGCGCCCACGCTCCACCGAAGTCCTTGGGAACTGGCCAGTTGACCGGGGAAACCGGCCGGAGATACTGCGGAGGAAATCTTTTAACAATTCGTCTAAGGAATGTGCTCCTGGTGTGTCGTATAGGTGTGATGACACCTTTTAGGACCGGTCGAACCGGAGCGGAATGGAACCAACTGTGACCTGACACGCTATGTCACCCCAACACCCATGACCGTGGTGCAGCCTGACGCCGCCAGCGCGGAGACGCCGCGTCCGGAAACGATCGAGGAGCTGTTCGCAGCGCTCGAATCGCCGCTGCTCAGTTATGCACTCAGGTTGGTGGGGGAACGGGCGCCCGCGGAAGATGTCGTCCAGGAAGCATTCATGAAGTTGCACGCACAATTCGCCGAAGTGAAGGAGCCCAGAAGGTGGCTCTACCGCACGGTGCATAACCTGGCGCTGAACCAGCGGCGGCAGGCGGCCAAGACGGTGCCCATGGAAACGGGACCGGAAGGCGAGGCGGACAACAACCATAACGGCACAGACCCGGAACCGCTGCCGGACGAGCAGATCATCCGCTGGGAAGGCATCGGACTGGTGCGGTTGAGCCTGAGCACGCTGGATGACCGGAGCCGCGAGGTGGTGCGGCTGAAATTTGACGAAGACCTTTCCTATCAGGAGATCGCCCGGCGGACGGGCCTGAGCAGCAGCAACGTGGGCTATCTCCTGCATCATGCCCTGAAAACGATCGCGGCGGAACTCGCCCGGACGGGACTGATACCATGAAACCCGAAGATTTGAATCCTGAGAACGACCTGGAAGTGCGGATCACCGCGCTGCTCCTGGGCGAACTGACCGCCGAGGAGGAAGCGGAAGTACGCGCGGCCATGGCGGCCAACCCCGAATTGATGCGCCTGCACGACCGCCTGAAAGCCGTCATGGGCCTGGTGCGGGATGCCGTGCCGACGACCGAACTGCCCGCGCAATCCATTCCGGAACCGCTGACGCTGGCGCATGAACGGCGTCAGGAATTGCTGGAGGTGTTCAAGGGTGGCTCTCCCAAAGCCAAGGAAAAGAAGATCATCAAGGTGTCGTTCTGGAGACGGTATCAGAAGGATTTGCTGAAGCTGGCGGCGATGGTGGTGGCGCTGTTTGGGGTGAGTTGGTTGATGGTGCCGAAGCGGGACGAGTTCGCAATGGAGGGGGAAGCGCAGCCAAGAGGACTCATAGCGCTGGGGCGTTCGATCGAGAGCCTATTTAGCAGTGATTTAGAATATACGGCTGCAATGCCGCCGCCCTCTAGTTCAGCGGCTATGTCCACCCCCGCAGCTCCACCTAGTTCTGAGTTTTCCGGGTTGACCCGGGAGGATGTGGGAGGGTTGCGGTATTTGTATTCAGCCAAGGCTTCATCCGCTTCTGCTGAGTCAGCGCCGGGCACGTTTGTAACGAACACTAGCACCTTGTCGTTACAAGAGCGCCAGTCGATGTCTGATGGCGTGTCTGACTACTCCATTGCTCCCATCGCTTTGCCAGAGAATCTTCCGCAGGTGCAGTTTTCCAGCCGGGCTTCCGGTTCGGGGGGGCGGTCGCTCGATCGGGCACGTTCATCCGGAGGAGACGTCTTTTACAAGAATGAATCCTCGATCGTTGCGGGTGCGGTGCCTATCGGTGGACCGCAAGACGCATTTGTGCCGCAAGCACAGAGTGTGGGCGGGCCGAATGCGGGTACTCCCATGGAGCCTTCTCGCGGCGGCACGACGCAGGGTGCTCCTCGAAACCTCCGCATCATCCTGCCCGAGACTGAAATGGCGCAGATCAAGGATTTAAGTGACAAAGTGGCTGCTGGAACGCCGGAGGGCGAGGTGAGGTTTGGCAATAATGCGTATGAAAAGAGCGGCCAGGTGGCGCAAAGCGGCGGCGTGAGAGCCGGTGGGGCGGGAGTGGGCACGACTCACTGGGGATACCAGCAGGAGAATGCATTTTCTTCGGGTAATCAGGGTATGGCAGACAATACCCCCGAAGCTGCCGCTGCCAGGGTGAAAATAAGCGGTGCCATGGCAAATCCGGTGATTGCGGATAATATGATCTCACTGACGGTGACGAATGGAGTCTTCTTAGGGGGTGATGTGACTGGCGAAAATCTAGCGGAGGCAATGAGGGCAGGACGCCTGTTCGTGAGGAGTGTAACGAATCATTGGGCCTCCCAGAATCAGGGAGGAGTGGGCAATTTTACCACCCCGAATATCGCCACCTACGATACCACCAAGGACATTGGTGGAGTCGTGCCGCGCGGGACTGGTTACGCTACGCCAGGCCAAACTCCGTCCGCGATAGCGGGAGGTAGTTATTTTGCGGATACATCCTTTGGCACCCTCACTCCCGGAATGGCCGGGCAAGGTGCAAAAACCCGTGAACTGGCTGCAGAGAGCAAGCCGCCAGCTCCCGTTACGCAGTTCAAAAAAGACGTTAAAGAGTTGGCGACGGCAGAGGGCCAACCGGTTGAACTTGGTCTGGAATTGAAGCGGGGATTGGCGGATGGCGGGGCGGCGCAGCGCGTGGATGGGGAACGGTTTTATCGGCAAGCGACGCCGCTGCCCGCGAAACCGATGACGTCACCGGCGGCGGGCAGCGTGCCTGAGTACAAGAGTAAGGACAGGGCGGAGAGCGAAGCTGCTGGGGCCAAGGTGTTTTTCATGGACCTCAACCGGAATGGAATATTTGAACCGACCGGATTTGTTGCTGAGCCGGACGGAACGGCAAAAGGTTTGGCGCAGACCTTACCTCAAGCAGACATGCCGAACCTCCTCACGACTGGTGATAGGAATACTGTAAATTCTCCTTTAGCGTCCCCAACCCCCGAGCCAATGGCGGGGCGGCAACAAACGGAGTTGCGCGCGAAGCTTCAGACTTCACGCGAATCTTTCGGCCTCGTTCCGAAGCGGCCGGCCTTGCTGGCCGGGGTGGAAGCGGATGCCTTGGGCCGGGTGGATGGGTTGGAGGACAGATTGAGTGTCGTGGATGGACGCACGGGGGTGCGAGGCGATCAGAGTATAGCGGTGGTGCGCACGAATGGAACGGCGGGTCAGGTGATTGCGAATTACGCTACCTTCAATGCCGGAGGGACCAGCCCGGACGTTGTCGTGCCGGGGAGTATGGTGATGGACGGCAACAAGGTGCCATCGAATGATTTCGACAATGATATTCTCCTGAGGGGGCCTGAAGGAGCGAAAGTTCAATTGGGCGATGCGCAGAAGAATGTCTGGTATGACAACAGCGGGGTGGTTGCGTTTACCAATCATTATGCCGGTGATCCGCAATGGCGGGGGGTGTTGCAGAATTCACAACCTACCCAGAGTCCGGACGGAACGGCACTGCCTTCCAGCAACAATAAGTTCGTGGGGCGGAGTGCGTATATGGTGCTGCCTGAGGGAACCACCCTGGATATCAAAGCGATGAGGGAAGGTTTGGCTGATAGTCCCAGCACCGCAACCAGCGGGAGTGGCGGTGGAGGCATGGGCGGACAGTTGTCTCCACTTGGCTCCAGCGTCCTGCCGCAGAGAATGCTGCGGGTCGCGAATGGCACAGCGTTGGAATCTGAAACGCGGGCGAAGGTCGGGCAGATGGGGCGGGATGTGGATTCGGATTTCATAGCCGGAAGGAAAGCAAACGAGAGCATGCTGAAACAGGATGGGTTTAATCTGGATGTCATCGATCTCCAGGTGACGAAATCTTTGGATGAAGTGGAGTGGGCGAAAAAGGAAACGGTGGCGATGGATCTGAAGCCGGTGGAGGAAATGACGAAGCGGCGCTCTGGTGAAGTGGCACTCAGGGAATCGTTGCAGCAGGTGGAGGGCTTGATGAAGCAGAGCGGGGACCGTTTTGGCGTGGAGGTGGATGCCGCGAGGCCCCTGGCAGAACCAGCACCGGTGGTGGCGGTGGATTTAACACCACGGGTTAGAATGAGTTTGATGGAAGATGCTCCACTTCAAGTGCCTGATGAAGCGGCGAAGCGGCAGTCGCCTGAAGCCATGCGGAGAGCGACTTCGATGCTGGCGGAAGGGTTGAAGAGTGAGGGTAAAGCTGAAGAAATGGAAGTGCTGCGGAAAGAAACCGACACTTTGCGGCAGTTGACGGCCGAGGCGAAGGGCGTGAAATCACCATTGGCAATGGTGACGAAAGAGAACGTGCAGGAGTTGGCCAAACTGCAGATGCCAAATCAGCAAGCCTCCGAGAAGGTGGAAGATTGGCGTCGGGCACGGGAGGAGTATGTAAGCCAGTTGCGATCAAAGGACCAAGTGGGGGCTCCTTTGGATAACCTGCAGAAAGAAATCAACCGGCTGTCTGACCGCCGGATTATCTTGGAGCGTGAAGTGACCAACGCGCGTGCCAAATTGGAAGCAGCCGCGAAACAACCGGAGCCAGCCGACGCCTATCAGGGGCTCGCCGCAAAGAAGCTTAAGGAATCAGATGTTTGGAAAGCGCAGGTGAGGGTCGCAGAAACTGAGGCGGTACAATTGGATGCCCAGTTAGAGGCCAAGATGGGTGAGTTGCGCAAGCTGACGACCGAAGGCGGTTCCAAGATACTGGCGGCGGGCGAGCCGATCGAACTCTTCGTGGTGGAGGATGAATCGCTCAACAGTGTGTATAAGATCCAAGAGGATGGTTACGTCACTCTGCCTAAGGTCGGTCGCGTGCAAGTGGCGGGCAAAGACCTGCCGGATGCAGAGCAGGCGATCAAGGAAGCGTTGCAAGTGTCCCAGTTGAAGCAAGCTACGGTGATGGTTGAGCGCGCGGAACAAATGGCCAAGGTGAAGCAGGTGGTCAAAGAGGAAGACGTGCCTGCGAAGAAGCCTGAACCCGCACCTCCGGGCATCCCGCAACCGGAAGTCAGCACGGCGCAGAATGCGTTTTCCACGTTCTCGCTGAATGTGAGTGATGTGTCGTTCAAGCTGGCGGCGGCGAGCCTGGAGAAGGGCTTGATGCCGGAAGTGGGCTCGGTGCGCACAGAGGAGTTCATCAATGCCTTCAACTATCACGATCCTGAACCGACGGGCAGTTCCCGCGTGGCGTTTGCGTGGGAGCGGGCGCGGTATCCGTTCGCGCATGATCGGGACTTGGTGCGGTTCTCGGTGCAGACGGCGGCGGTGGGTCGTGAGCCGGGCAAGCCGCTGAACATCGTCTTGCTGCTGGATAACTCGGGCTCGATGGAACGGGCGGATCGCATCCGCATCCGGCAGGAATGTCTGCGTGTGCTCGGTTCGCAATTGCAGCCGCAGGACAAGGTGAGCGTGGTGGCTTTCGCCCGCACGGCGCGGCTCTGGGTGGATGGTTTGGCGGGAGCGCAAGCGGGTGAGTTGCCGGAGCGTGTGGGGAATCTCACGCCGGAAGGCGGCACGAATCTGGAGGAGGCGATGAACCTCGCGTATCAGACGGCGCAACGGCATTTCGTGCCGAACGGCGTGAACCGCGTGGTGTTGCTGACGGATGGCGCGGCGAACCTGGGCGATGTGCAGCCGGAGTCGCTGAAGAAGAAGGTGGTGTCGTATCGGCAACAAGGGGTGGCGCTGGATTGCTTCGGCATCGGCTGGGAGGGTTACAACGATGATTTGCTGGAGGCGCTCTCACGCAATGGCGACGGACGTTATGGGTTCGTGAATTCACCGGAGGCGGCCACGACGGAGTTCGCGAGCCAGCTCGCGGGTGCGCTGAAGGTGGCGGCCTCGGATGTGAAGGTGCAGGTGGAATGGAATCCGAAGCGCGTGACGGTGTTCCGTCAACTCGGTTACGCGAAGCATCAGCTCAAGAAGGAAGAGTTCCGCGACAACAAGGTGGATGCGGCGGAGATCGGCGCGGCGGAGGCGGGCAATGCGCTCTACACGGTGCAGGTGAATCCGGCAGGCGAGGGGCCGCTGGGTGTCGTGCGGGTGCGGTATCGTGTGCCGGGCACGGATGATTATCGCGAGCAGGAATGGCCGCTGGCGTATGACGGGGCGGCGAAGGACATGCAGCAGGCGAGTGTGCCCTTGCGACTGGCGGGGACGGCCTCGGCGTTCAGCGAGTGGCTGGTGACGAGTCCGTATGCGGGTGAGGTGACATCGGAGAAATTGATCGCGCAGATGGCGGGCGTGCCGGAGGCGTATCCGGCGGACCCGCGTCCGAAACAACTGGAATGGATGATACGGCAGGCGAAGAGCCTTTCGGGGAGATAATTAGGAGAAAATTTATGAAGAGGGAAACATCGTTCGGAAACATCGAACATCGGTTGCACCGGCGGGCCAACACATCGAACGTCCAACATCGAACGGGGGGAATGCAGAGCCTCCTCACGTCGGCTGCTACGATTTTGAGTGCGCTCGTCATCGGCTTTGCGCCGATGGTCACTCAGGCGGCGCAGGCGGAGGTGAAGGATGTTTCGATCAATGGGGGCGTTCAGGATGGGAAGGCGCGGATCGTGATCGAGGGGCAGTTCGGGCCTTTGACGGGGGACAAGGAGAAGCTGCTGTTCGCTACGACGTTGCAGCACACGTTGTTCATCGCGCGGGACAAGCATACTTCAACGATTCAGGCGACATTCGATATCTTGCAGGGCGAGGCGAAGGAGATCCCGCTGATCATCAGCGGGCCGGGTGAGATCAAGCAGGTGACGGGCGAGCACTTGCAGGATTGGAGCGTGCGGCAGGAGGGCAATGGCGCCCGGGTGCTGGTGCTGCGGCCGCGCAAGACGGACAAGGCGCTCACGCAACTGGTGGTCACAATCAATGCCGAGCGCACGACGCAATTGGTGGGCACGGGTTTGCCGACGCTCACACTAATGCCGCCGCAGGCAGCGCTGGTGAATGGTTATCTGAAGGTGGAGACGTCGCCGGAACTGGACGCGCAGCCGGTGAGTGTGACGGGCTTGGTGCCGATCGATGCGAAGCTGTTGCCGGAAGCGTTGCGCACGGAAGTGAAGCCAGAGGCGGCGGAGCCAATGGCGTTCCGTTTCCAAGGCACGAGCTATGCGTTGCCACTGACGGTCACGGTGGCAGACCCGGAATCGCGGCGCGTGGTGTTGCGGGATTTCAAGCTGGAGGGAGCGCTGAATGACAAGACGGCGGCGTTCACCCTCACGGCGACGGCGCGGGTGAAGAATCCGAAGGGGGGATCGATCCAATTGCTCTCGGGCGATGTGGCCTTGGCGGAGCTGGAACGCAGTGCGGACTGGCGCTTGAAGCTGATGGATGGCCGTTACGTGCTGGTCTTCGACAAGCCGGGTGACTACGCGGTGCGGGTGAAATTTAATGCAGGGGTGAAGCAATCGGGCGGCTGGAGCAGCGTGGATTTTCGCGTGGTCACGGCGGCGTTGCAACCGGTGGTGTTCCAAGGATTGGGGGCGGATACGCAGTTCAGTTTCCAAGGGGCAGCGCGACCAGAGCGGAAGGGGAATGAGTTCCAGAGCTTTCTGCCGCCGGATGGCGCGGTGAAGCTGGCGTGGAAGGAAACGAAGGCGGAGGTGGAAGGGAAATTGTTTTATGCGGCGGAGATGCTGTCGCAGGTGAGCATCGGGTCGGGCATGATGCGGCAGGTGGCGTTGCTGGAAGGCAAGATCATGCAGGGTGAACTCAGCAGCGTGACGTTGCTGGTGCGCGGGCAGGGCAATGTGACGGCGGTGCAGGGCGCGAATGTGCTGGCGTGGAAGGTGGAACCAGTGGAAGGCGCGAAGGAACGCAAGCTGGTGGTGCAATTCAACCAGCCGCAGAAGGATGCCTTCCTCCTGCAAGTGCAGATGCAGACGGAATTGGGCGCATTCCCGCAAGCGGTGGATGCAATGCAGATCCAGCCGGAAGGCGCGACACGGTTTGCCGGTCACTTGCGCGTGGTGAATCAAGGAGCGGTGAGGCTCGAGGTGGTGCAATCCACGGGGCTTTCGCAGATCTCGCCGGAACAGTTTCCGGAGAATGATATGACGAAGTCGGTGCTGGGCGCATTGGGCAACCAGCGGTTTGCGTTCCGGTTCTCGAGCGCGGATTTCTCGCTGCGTGTGCAGGCGGACAATGTGTTGCCGGAGCTGAGCGTGTCGCAATTGATCGCGTACCATCTGGGCGAGACAGAACTGGGCATCGATGGTGAGTTTGAACTGGATATCCGGGAGGCACCGTTGCGTGAGGTCATCTTGCGCGTGCCGAAAGGCTATGCGATCGCGGCACTGTCGGCAGGTGGATTGAGCGATTACTTCCTGCAGGAGCCAGCGGGTCAGGCGGATGCGGAATTGCGGCTGGTGTATGGCACGCCGATCACGGGCCGGCAGGTCATCCAATTGCGATTGGAACGGAATTCGGCGTTAGGACAAGCGACTTGGACGTTGCCGCGCATCGAGGTGTTGAAGGCGAAGTCCACGCGCGGGCATGTGGCAGTCTCGGCGGATGCGGGCTTCCGGCTCACGCCGGAGAAGACGGTCGCGCTGACGGATATCGCGACGGCGTTCTTCCCACGCAAAATCGAGGGCATCCAAGCGGCCTTCCGGCTGAGCGAGCAGAACTGGGAAGCGGTGATGCGCGTGGAGCGGTTGCCGCAGTCCATCCAGGCGGATGCACTGCACCTGTTCTCCATCGGCGAGGGCATCGCGTATGGCAGCAGCACGATCAATTTCGCGATCTCCGGTGCGCCGGTGTCGTCGTTCCTCATCTCGCTCTCGGATGAATATTTCAACGTGGAGTTCACGGGCAAGGACCTGCGCAGCAACTGGCAGAAGACGACGAACGGTTATGTCGTGACGCTGAATACGCCGGTGTCCGGCGCTTACACGCTGCTGGTGACGTATGAGCGGCCATTCAAGGCGCAGGGCGATACGCTGACCTTCACCGGTGCGCGACCGATGGATGCGCAGAGCGAGCAGGGGCACACGCTGGTGGTGAGTGCGTATCAATTCCAGGTGAAGCCCTCGAACGTTTCGGCGAGCTTGCTCGAACTGGAAACGGCGGAAGTCCCGGCCGAGTACCGGCTTTTCTTCGACGCCCCGATCTTGAAGGCGTATCGCTACAATTCGCGGCCGTTCAATCTGCAACTGGCGCTCAGTCCGCTGGCGCAGGGCGAGACGGTGAGCCTGATCGTTGACCGGGCGATCCTCTCCACGCGCATCTCGCAGGATGGTGAAGTGCTGACGGATGTGCGGTATTTCGTGAAGAACCGGGGCAATCCGCATTTCCGCGTGACGCTGCCGCCGGAGACGACATTGTGGTCGGCCACGGTGAACGGCGCGACGGTGGTGCCAGTGAAGGATGGGGATGCAAACTTGATTCCCTTGCCGCAACGGGCGGATCCGAGCGCGGTGCAGACGCTGGATTTGAAACTGGCTTCGCGCTCCAAGACACCGTCACGCGTGATGGTACAGGCGCCCATCGTGGGTGTGCCGGTGCTGCTGGCGGAGTGGGAGATGGCCCCGGATGCGGGGCATCGGCTGGTGTATCGCGGTGGTTCGTTGGCTCCGGCGAACGGTGTGGCGGATATGTCGGGCTTCACGGGGCTGGCGCGGATGGTGTTCAATGGCGGGTTGGGGAAATTCATCATGCTGCTGATCTTTGTGGGCTTTGCGGCGCTCGTGTGGCGTTGGGCGACAGGGGAAGGGTCGTATCGTTTTGGGCCACGGCATTTCGGAGGTGCGTTGGTGGGGTTGATAGCCCTCGCCCTGGCGGCAGTGCAGTTCATCGACTTGCTGGGAATGGCTGCGCGCCAGAACCAGACACTGCCGCCGGGGCTTTCTTTCCTCGCTCCAGTGCAGCAGGGGAAGAGTTTGCTCAGCGTGGAAGTCGCCAACGTTCCTGCTGATGCCGCCGTGACAACGAGCCTGACACAGGCGTGGCCGGTGCCGCTGGCCTTGGTGATCTGGGGACTCTCGATGCTAATGTTCCAAGGAATGACCCGGGCCGCAGGTGTGGCGCTGGGCTGGACGTTGCTCGGTTGGACGGCGTTGCGCTGGACCAATGGAGCGAGCTTGTTCATGGGACTGTTGCTGTTGTTCCTGCTGGTGCATGTGGTGCTGCCGGGCTTGCTGAGATTAGTCAAGGTGCCGCAGCCGCCGACACCACCGGAAGAAGGAGGTTCACCGGCAGCGAGCACGGCGTTGCTGCTGGGCGGGTTGCTGTTCTTTAGCGCGCTGTCGATGAATGCGGCGGCACCACCGATGACCATACCGGGCACAGTATTGCCGGAAGCGGCGGTGGCGGAATCGGTGATCCAGGATATCCGCGTGGAGGAGAAGTTCGCGTTCGCGACGGCGAAGATCCGCTGGCACGCGGTGAAGAACCAGACGTTGCCGCTACTGTATGATCCGGCGGTGCTGACGCAGGTGAACTATCCGACGAACGGATTGACGCTGGTGCAGGGCACGGCGAACGGGAAGCGCGTGCATCAGCTCATGGCGCAAACGGCGGGCACATATGACATCGAGGTGCAGTATCAATTGCATGTGGGGTCGAAGAACAGTGTGAGCGGGTTTGAGCTACCCACGCAGCATGGCTTGATCAATCGCATCACCCTGACCTTACCGGAACTGGATGTGGATGTGGAATCGCCCGCGGCGGTCTCGGTGCAGCGCGATGCGGCGAACATCAAGGCGACAGTGACGCAACTGGTGCTGGCGCCGATGGCGAATCCGTGGATCGGTTGGAAGCCGCGCAGCCGCGATGTGAAGAAGGAGAAGGCGGTCTTCTATGTGGAGACGTTTCAATTGTTCACGCCAGTGGCGGGAGTGATCGAGGGCGTGCATCGCGTAGAGGTGCGGACAGCGCAGGGTGAATTAAGCGAGTTGGTGCTCACGGTGCCTGCTGGTGCCACGATCACGGATGTGCTGGATGCGACGACGGGAGCGAAGACGTCGATGGTGTCGCTGTGGCGGTTCGACCCAGACACACGGCAATTGCGCGTAGGGCTTACGCCCGCGCAGTCACGGCCATTCGCACTCATCGTGCGTTCACAGGTGGCGACGGGACCGTTGCCATTTGAGCAGAGTGCGGGCTTGTTGCGCGTGAATGGAGCAGCGGGGCAATTGGGTTCGGTGGGCATCGCCACGGGATCGGAAGTGCAATTGGATGACGTGAAGACGGAAGCGTTGTCGCCCATCAACCTGGAAGATTTTCCGGCGCATGTGTTGCAGCCGCTCCGCGCACAGGTCGCGGGGTTGACGTTGCGGCGGGCGTTCCGCTCACCGGATGCACAGGGGACGGTGACGTTGAAGGCATCACCGGTGGAACCCGATGTGCGCGTGGAAACACAGGAGACGTTGTCACTGGGTGAAGACCGTACGGTGCTGGCGGTGAATGCGGCGATGGTGGTGACACGGGCGGGCATCTTCCGCGTGAGCTTTGTGCTGCCGGCCGGCTTGGATGTGGAAGCCATCAATGGACCGGCCATCTCGCATTGGACGGAGCTCAAGGCGGACGAAGGACGCATCATCACATTGCATCTGAAAGGCAAGACAGAAGGACAGACGCAGTTCAGTGTGAACCTGACGGGACCGGGCACGAAGGCGGCGAAGGGTGTGACCGTGCCGCGCGTGACGTTCCGCGAAGCGGGCAAGCAACGCGGACAACTGGTGATCGTGCCGGAACAGGGCATGCGCCTCCAAGTAGCGACGCGTGATGGATTGACGCAATTGGACCCGCAGAAATCGGGCATCCGGCAGAAGGGTGTGCTGGTGTTCCGCCTCTTGCAGCCGCAATGGGCGTTGGGGCTGGATGTCGAGCAAGTGGATGCGTGGGTGCAGGTGACGGGTTTACAGCACGTCACCTTGACCGAGGCGCAGGTGAAGGTGGCGGCGAATCTGCAATATCAGATCGAGAACACGGGCCTGAAGGCGTTGCGCCTGCGCGTGCCGGTGAATGCGGAGGGCGTGCGCTTCCGCGGTGAACAGGTGGCGGATTTCCTCGTGGTGCCGGGGTCGGTGACGAATGGCTGGCAGACGTGGGAAGTGAAATTGCACCGGCGCATCATCGGCAAATACATGCTGCAGGCGGCGTGGCAGACGCCGGTGGCGGAGAAGGCGACGAATGTGGTGGTGCAAGGTGTCCAAGCGGTGGATGCGAATCTGCAACGTGGATTTGTGACGGTGCAATCGAGCGGACGATTGCAGGTGCAGGCGGTGCAGTTGCCGAACACCTTGCAACCGGCCGAGTGGCAGAGCATCCCGCGCATCCTGTTGCAGGACATCCCGGCAGCGACGGCGAATCTGACTTATCGACTGGTGGAGCCGGGTTATCAACTGGCATTACACCTCGAACGGCATGAGGCGACGAAGCTGCTGCCGGCGCGGGTGAACAGCGTAGTGCTCAGCTCCGTGATCTCGGATGAGGGCGTGATGCTGACGCAGGTGAAGATGGACATGGTCCCGGGTGACTTGCGTTTGTTGAATTTCACGCTGCCGAAGGATGCGCAGTTCTGGTTCGCGTTCGTGAACCAGAAGGGTGTGTGGCCGTGGCGCGATGCCGATGAGATTTTGTTGCCGCTGGAGCAGCAATCGAAGTCGGACCAGCCGATCACCGTAGAACTCTTTTACTCCAGTCGCATCGGGGATGCAGGCGGGAGCAAGCTGGACCTGGCGTTGCATGGGCCGAAGTTCAAGCTGCCGCTGGAGAACATCACGTGGCAGGTATATCTCAACAGCAAATGGGAGTTGAAGAAGTGGGGCGGCACGATGCAGCTGCAGGAGAACACGCAGGTGGCGCAGCCGGTGGCGGTGGATGCGCAATCCTACCTGGACAACGAAATGAACCTGAACCGCGAGAAGACGAAGACGGCGGAGAGGATGTTGAACCTGGGCAATGTGTGGCTGGAGAAGGGTGATCCGCAGCAGGCACGGCGGGCCTTCCAAAGTGCCTTCGGCCTGAGCGGTCATGACAATGCATTCAATGAGGATGCGCGGGTGCAGTTGCACAATCTGAAGCTGCAACAGGCGCTGGTGGGCCTGAACTTCCGGAATTCGGCCGCGAATGGTGACGGGGCAGCGGTGGCGGGTAATCTCAAGGAATTGCGGAACCGAAAGGATCTGAACTACACGCAGCAGGAGGCCAAGCAGATCATGGACGCGAACACGGCGGATGATAACGCGGTGATGGTGCGATTGGCGGAACGCATCATCCAGCAGCAGGACGCGGCGGTGCCGAATCCGGCAGAGATCCGGGCGACCATTCCGCAGCAGGGACGCTTGCTGACGTTCCATCGCTCGGTGCAGGTGGATACGTGGACAGATCTGACGGTGGAGATGGAAACGCGGGCGTTTAGGACGGCGTCGCTGGGACTGCGGGCGGGGATGCTGGGGGCGTTGTTCGTTGGGTTTGCGTTCGTGGTGTGGGTGGCGGGACGGAAGCAGAGAACCAGCGTCGTCGTCTAGAGCTTGTCAGGAACTTTGATGTGAACAGGTGGTCAGATGTCCGCCCGTGATCATCTTCCTCTTTCGTCAACGGGGGAGGGGTAACTCGTAGTCCAAGGTGTTCAATAACTGAGCATTTTAGCCTGAAGAGTACGACTTAGTGAGCCATAACGCCGTGCTTCGTCTCACTCCTCACCCGGTTCCGCTGGGGGCGGAACCGACCTCTCCTCATTGAGAGGAGAGGTCACATTTAAAGCGCTTCTGCCTGTTTTGCTCCGCAATAGTTCGTGCCAGACTTTAGAGCCCGAATAAATCACGCACATCGGCTGCGTCTACTTGGATGGGCGGGTGGGAAGCGGCGGCGGTGAGGCTGGCGAGTTCATGTTGCGCAGGCTTTCTTTGAGCCAGGCGGGGGCTGACCAAGCCAGAAGAAAGGCCAGACCGCCGAACACCAACCAATTGGCCAACTCATCGATGATGAAACCGATCTGATAGCCGTTCTCCAAAGGACGCAGTTGCTTGACGATGATCATGTGCCAGAAGGCGATCAGCATGGCGGTTATGAGCGCTTTCGAAACGAGTGCCAAGGTGGAACGGCTTTTCGTCCACGAGATGAGTTGGGGCATGGTCAGAATGAGGAATACCTGGCGGTAGTCCCAGTTGTTGCCGAGCAGAAACGTGCCGACATAGATCGCGGAGCCGGCCCGGAAGGCATCGAGGGACAGGGGATCGCAGGGCTTTTCCTGGAAGCTGCTTTTCCGTAACAGGAACGAAAAGGCGAAGACCATGATCACGAAGGCAAACAGCCGGGAGTATAATTTCGTGCTGGCCTCAAGGTCCGGGTTTATCTCCGTCATGGACATCCAGAAGACGTTAACCCCGTAGCTTAAGAAGGAGCCACGGGGGGTGGCTTCGTTGATCGTCATGATATCCTGCAGGGTGACAAAGAGGTGAATCACCACCAGTCCTAGGGCGATCAGGGTGAAGCGGATGAACTTGGGTTTTTCCATCCGTCCCAATACCACCCAGCCGAAGATGGGGAAGAGCTTCAGCATGAACCCTCCAAATACGAGCATTGCGGAAAGGAGAGGTGATCTTTGCGCCGCGATGACGGAGAGGACGGTCAGGAAAAACAGGAAGAGATCGATATTGCCCCGCTCCATGCCCAAAAGCGCCGCCGGTGACAGGACGGCGGCAAAAACAATGGCCAGGGTGCCATTGCTGGCGTTCGGCAGGAGCAAACAGATGCCCACCAGAAAAGACAGGATGACCACGATGCCCAGAAAGGTGGTGTGATCCTGATTGATCCCAAACAGGAAGAGCAATTGCCAGACGTAAGGGTAATTTAAGGGCCTTTGCCAGGGATCGGCGGGGTTTTCGACCATGGGATCCAAACCCAAGGCCCGGGACTCAGCGGCGTGAGTGATGACGCGAATGTCCGCGAAGTGAGGAGACATCGTGGGGATGTTCCAAAAATGCCAGGTTTCCTCGTAACCGGTGGACTTGAACAGGATCACGAAAAAGAGAACGGCGAAGAAGGTAGCCCCGATCACTTTGTGCCGTGATTTCATAGGAGGCGCGGGACACTGTTCCGCGTGGTCTCAAAAAAAGAGAGGCAGATCACAGAGTTTGAAAGTGGAGCGCGCATCCGTTTACGATGGGAGGATAGAAACATGACCCCCCACCGGCTGCCAAGTGCCAATGCTCATCTGATGGGGTGTAGGGATTGCCTCGCATTTTTTGGGATGAGGTTTTAATGCTGGAGCGGTTCACATGACGTCACTAGGGAAAATCGATCAGAACGCCATCCGCTGCTGGATGGTGGGAGTGCTGATTTGCCTCATGGTGACTGACGTAAATGGCCAGGGAAGTGCGGTCACCAACGAGGTGTTGCGCACGGCTTTGGATATCCGGCGGGTGACGCCGGAGAGGGCGACGAATGGGTTGCCGGTGGAGGTCGTGGGAGTGGTGACGCTGGTGGATTTTGGACGCACGGTGTTCCTGCAAGACGAGACGGGTGGGACGTTCTTCAAGGGGCCTGCGACGAGTTCGGGGTTGCAACCAGGATTGAGGCTGAGGGTTCGCGGCAAGACGTTCCCGGGGTTGTATGTGCCGGGCATTGATGCGGACAAAGTGGAAGTGCTGGAGCAGGGGCCGCTACCGACACCGCGAAAGGTCAGTTACGATGATCTGGCGGCGGGGCGTTTCAATTACGAATGGGTGGAGTTGGAGGGGATCGGACGGCAGGTCCTCGGTGTGCCGCAGGACCGCACGACATTGCTGCTGGCGGTGGGAGTGCGGAAGATCGAGGTGCAGGTGGCGGAGCCGATGGATGCCGCGCATGAGAAGTTGGTGGATGCGCGGGTGAGGGTTCGCGGATTGGCGGCGGGATTCATCAATGACAAAAGGCAACTGGTGGCGCCGCACGTCCGTATCCAGCGTATGCAAGAGGTGGAAGTGCTGGAGCCGGCCCCGGCGGACGCGTTTGAGCGATCCTTGTCACCGCTCAATTCATTGCTGCGGTTCGCACCCGATGGTTTCGACGGGCACCGGGTAAAGGTGCAGGGTGTGGTGACGGCGAGCGAGACGGGGAACGCCTTGTTTCTGCGTGATGAAGACCGGGGCTTGCGGGTGCTGGCGCGTGAGGTGCGGCGCTTGGAACCGGGGGATGTGGTGGAGGTGTCCGGTTTCCCGACGATGGGGACATTCAGCGCGGTGCTGGAGGATGCGGTGTATCGACGGGTGGCGCGGACGAATGCGCCGGAGGCGGTGGTGACCACGGTGCGACAGGTGTTGCGGGGAACATTGGATGCCAACCTTATTTCACTGGAGGCGACGGTGGTGGAGTTTCTCGGAGGCAGGACTGAGATCGGGCTGTTATTGCAGAGCAGCAACGAGGTCTTTCGCGCACGGCTGGAACGGAGCGAAGGCGATGTGCCGCTTTCATTGGAAGCGGGCACGAAGATACGGGCGACGGGAGTGTGCCTGGTGGAGCAGGCGGTCTCGGCCACGCCGAACTTCAGCAGCAGTGCGCGTTCGTTTGAGCTGCTGCTGCGCTCGCCGGGGGATATCGTGGTGCTGACGCAGCCGCCATGGTGGAACCCTGAGCGGCTGGCCTACGCGGTGGGCATCGTTTTGTTGCTGGCGTTGCTCGCGCTGATGTGGGCGTTGCAATTGAGCGCGCGCGTGAAGACGCAGACGGAGATCATCCGGCAGGGTGTGGAGAAGGCGGCGGCACTGGAGGAACGGCAAAGGATCGCGCGGGAGTTTCATGACACGCTGGAGCAGGAGTTGGTGGGGCTGTCGTTGCGATTGGATGCGGTGGTGCCGCGGGTGGAAGAACCGAAGGCGCGGGGGTTGGTGGAGGCGACGCGCAAATTGGTGGGAAGATTGCAAGTGGAGGCGCGGGAGTTTGTTTGGAACTTGCGCGGCTCGGAGGTGGACCCGGCGTTGTTGCGGCAGTTGATCGAGCGGAGTGCGGCGGACATGGCGGGCGAAGTGAAAGTGTCAATGGATGTGCAGGGGGACTTAGGACGGATACCACAGAGTCTGGCTCATCCGGTTTTGCGCATCGCGCAGGAGGCGATGGCGAATGCGGTGAAGCATGCGGAAGCCAAGTCGGTCACGGTGTTGATCGAGGTGCAGGCGGCGCAGGTGCGCTTGCTGGTGAAGGATGACGGCAAGGGATTTGATCTGAGCAAGGGTAGTGCGGCGAAGCCGGGGCATTTCGGGCTGCAAGGGATGCAGGAACGGGCGAAGAAGGCGGGCGGGGAGTTGCGACTGGCAAGTGAACCGGGCAAGGGAACAGCGGTCGAATTTATCGCGCCGCTGGGAGTCAAAGGTTGAGGACATGAGCAAACGCATAAAATTGCTGGTGGTGGATGATCACTTCGTGGTGCGGAGCGGCGTGGTGGCATCGCTGGCACTGGAGGATGACCTGGAGGTGGTGGCGGAGGCGGAGACGGGCGAGCAATCGCTGACGCTGTATCGTGAGAAGAAGCCGGATGTGGTGATCATGGATCTGCGGTTGCCGGGGAAGAATGGGATCGAGACGACGGCGTTGCTGGTGAAGGAGTTTCCGGGGGCGCGAGTGCTGATTTTTACGACGTATGATGGGGATGAGGATATTTATCGGGCGACGCAGGCGGGGGCGTTTGGGTATCTGCTGAAGTCGTCGCCGCGTGAGGAGTTGTTGGCGGCGATAAGGGCTTTGGCGAAGGGGGAGCGCTATATGACGGCGGCGATCTCATCGCGCCTGGCGGCGCGGGTGGCGGGGCCGGACTTGAGTCCGCGGGAGCTGGAGATTTTGCAGTTGCTCGGGCGTGGCTTGAGCAACAAAGAGATCGGGGGGAAGCTGTTCATCTCAGAGGACACGGTGAAACGGCATATCAGCAATCTGTTCGTGAAACTGAAGGTGAACGATCGGGCGCAGGCGACGGCGGAGGCGATACGGAGGGGGTTTATTCATTTGGATTGAGGATTGGGGAAACATCGAACATCCAACATCGAACGCCGAACATCGAGAGGGGAAGGGGAGTTAACCGCAGATGGACGCGGATGCTCGCAGATGAAGAAAGGGAAGATGGCTAAGGGGAAGAGAAGACAGTCGAGGGCGTCTGCCCCACTACGGATAGCACTTGAGGAAGCCAAAATGGATTGGTTGGCGTTTGCCTGGCGGAGAGTGGGGCTGTGTTGGTTAATTGAAGGCGATGATGTCAAGCGGGAGTGCCTTTACTGCCGGCAAGATGCCGGCAGCACATTGGTTGCAGTTCGGATGTCCAAAAAACTGGGGGAGGGGACTTAGGTTGTGAATCCACATGGCGCTTGCTCCGGTGGGTTATTTTGAAACAATCGGTGGAATCCTATGCGCGGCATGAAAATTTTATCCTTACTGGCTCTTAGTGTGTTCTGTCTCGGTTCGTTGCAGGCAGCCGAAGCTGAGTATGATCTGGTGATCTATGGTGGGTCGTCTGCGGGTGTCGCGGCGGCGGTGCAGGCGAAACGACTCGGCAAGACAGTGGTGGTGATCGAGCCGACGAAGCGGTTGGGCGGCCTGAGCAGCGGGGGCTTGGGGCAGACGGACATCGGGAACAAGGCGGCGATCGGGGGCATCGCGAAGGAGTTTTATCAGGATATCCGCAGGCACTACAACGAGGCGGCAGCGTGGAAGTGGCAGGAGCGCAAGATCTACAAGGACGACGGGCAGACGCGCACGGCGGAGGATGAGCCGACGATGTGGACATTCGAGCCGAGCGCAGCGCTGAAGGTTTTCAATGATTGGGTGAAGGCGAACAACATCGAGGTGGTTTATGGCGAGCGGCTGGATCGCAAGGCGGGCGCGGCGATGACGAAGTCGATTCCTTGGCGGATCATGGCGATCAAGATGGAGTCGGGGAAGACGTTCAAGGGGAAGATGTTCATCGATGCGACGTACGAGGGGGACCTGATGGCGGTGGCGAATGTGAGCTACACGGTGGGGCGGGAGGCGAATGCGCAGTATGGGGAGACATTGAACGGGGTGCAGGTGAAGCAGGCGAAGTCGCATCAGCTTTTCAAGGGCATCGATCCGTATGTGAAGAAGGGTGACGCGAGCAGCGGGTTGCTGCCGCATATCGATCCGAAGGGGCCGGGTGAAGAAGGTGGCGCGGACAAGCGCGTGCAGGCGTATTGCTTCCGCATGTGCCTGACGGATCATCCGGAGAACCGCATCCCGTTCCACAAGCCGGAGGGTTACAATGAGCTGTGGTATGAGGTGTTGTTCCGCAATTTCGAGGCGGGTGAGCGTGGGGTGCCGTGGATCAATTCCGGGATGCCGAATCGCAAGACGGATACGAACAACAAGCTGGGCTTCTCCACGGATTTCATCGGGCAGAACTATGCGTATCCGGAGGCTTCTTACGAAGAGCGGGCGAAGATTGTGGCGCAGCATCGACTGTATCAGCAGGGCTTGATGTGGACGCTGGCGAATCATCCGCGAGTGCCGGAGACGGTGCGCAAGGAAGTCTCGCGCTGGGGCATGAGCAAGGATGAGTTCGTGGAGGGGAACGGCTGGCAGGAGCAGATCTATGTGCGTGAGGCGCGCCGCTTGGTGGGCGATTACGTGATGAAGCAGGACGATTGCCAGGGCAAGACGGAGCCGAAGGATCCGGTGGGGCTGGCGGCGTACACGATGGATTCGCACAACCAGCAGCGGTATGTGGATGCGAACGGTCAGGTGCGCAATGAAGGCGATGTGCAGGTGGGCGGGTTCTCGCCGTATCCGATCAGCTATAAGTCCATCGTGCCGCAGGCGAAGCAGTGCGCGAATCTTTTGGTGCCGATCTGTCTCTCGGCGACGCATATCGCGTACGGGTCTATCCGTATGGAACCGGTGTTCATGGTGCTGGGGCAATCGGCGGCCACGGCGGCGGCACAGGCCATCGATGAGAAGAAGGCGGTGCAGGAGATCGATTATCAGAAGCTGCATGACAAGCTGGCCGCGGACAAACAGGTGCTGGTGTGGACGGGGCCGAAGAAATCGTCGGAGGGCGGCGCGGCGGGAATTGATATCAAATCGTTGGAAGGTGTGGTGATCGATGATGAGCAGGCGAAATTGCAGGGCTTTGGCATGACGGGGCATGTGATATCGCCGTTCGTCGCTACCGGATATCGGCATGATGGGAATGAGGAGAAGGGGCAGCAGATCGCAGTGTTTCCGGTGAAGGTGACGCAGGATGGGAAGTACGAGGTGCGGATCGGCTACAGCGTGAACAGTAATCGGGCATCGAATGTGCCGATCAAAGTCACGCATGCAAGCGGTGTCGCGGAGCTCAAGCTGAATCAGAAGAAGGCGCCGGCGATCGACAAGCTGTTCCAGCCGGTGGGGAAGTTCGAGTTCAAGGCGGGCAAGGAGTATAGCGTGGAGATCTCGAACAAGGATACGGATGGGTATGTGATGATCGATGCGGTGCAGGTGGTGCAGGTCAAATAAATGACGAATGACGAAGGAATGAGTAATGTCCAATGACGGGGGAAACATCGAAGTGGGGGGCACCCTCATCCTCAATCCTTCTCCCGTGAGGGAGAAGGAGGAGAACGCCCGAAAGGTTGGTTCTGCCTCCTGAACTCGAGGGCTGCGAGGGAAAGGGGGAGATTCGAGGACGACGACGAGGACGAAGGACGATTACGATTTTTTGGGATATGACAAAAGTGTGACAATTTGGGGGCGGGGAATGTTTTAGGGTGGGGTTGAGATGCGCGAGGTGGAGGTCACTCCCAGACGCCGTTTTTTGAAACACGTCGTGCTGGTGCTGCTGCCGTTGGTCCTGTTGACGGCGATGGCGGTGTCGTGGCTGCGACAGGACCAGTATGCGGTGAAGGAGTCGGTGAAGGAGGTGGCGAAGCTATCTACGAAGGAGAGTGCCAGACGGATTCAGGAGCGAGTTCTCACACTAGCAGAGAAGGGGCGGAGCAATGCGCTGGCGAGCCTGCTTGAGTTCAAATTGACGGAGGATGGGCGATTGTTATCGCCAGCTCCGCGAGATCTTTGGCCGGTGCCGAGGCCGTATCTGGTGGAGCAATTGGAGGCGAAGGAAAGGGCGCTCTGGCTGCGGGCGATGGCGGTCGAGGCCGAAGGGACGATGGAGGTGAGATCAAATGCGTGGAGCGAGTTTCTGGCCAAGTCATCCACGAATGAGTGGCAGGCCTTGGGGCAGTATCATCTGGCATTGACCATCGCGAAGGATCATCCGACGGAGGCATCACAGTTATTGAAGGAGGTTTTTATGAGCCCGACAACGGTGAAGCTGGACAGCGGGTTGCCGCTGGTGCCGTTGGCGGAATGGAAGTGGATACTGATGAACAGCAATCTGGTGACAACCGAGCTGATGCATCACTTTCGCTCCAACACCGTGACGCATCCCAGCATGCTGACCTCACACTTGCTGCTATCTTTCATCTGTGCGACGGGCGATCCAATGTATAAGTGGACGGAACAATGGTATCGCGATGAAACGGCGCGGCAATTGCATGCGGAAGGGAATGGGATCTGGGATTTTCAGAAAAGCAGCAACAATAATCCCCGCCTGCACTGGCTGGATCTGAAAGGGTATGAATGGCTGGTTTTGCAACGGACCAATGGGACGGAGGTGGTCGCTGTTTCGTTTAAGGACGTGGGTGAGGTGATGCAGGAGGAGTTGCGGGCGAGCGTGCCGAAATCGCCGACGTTGGTTTACCAGGTGAAGGTGGCAGGGAAGGTGTTGGTGGATCCGTTTGCGGAGGGGGAAATCAAGGAGCGGCATCAGGTGAAGGTGCCGGTGGAGGCGGAGACGATGGCGGTGAATGTGGCGGGCGAAGGGGATCAGGCGGTGGAGGTGACGGCTTTTCTGTGGCAGAACAGGTATTACCGGGCGGAGCGGCGGGAACGGTTCTTGATGTTCACCGCCATCATCTCACTGGCGGTGACGGCGGCCTTGACGGGATTGGCGTCGGCATTCCGGACGTTTCAGGAGCAATGTAAGTTATCGGAGATGAAGAGTAATTTCGTATCGAGTGTGTCGCATGAATTGCGGGCGCCGCTGGCTTCGGTGCGGTTGATGGCGGAGAGTTTGGAGCGGGGGAAGGTGAACGAACCGGAGAGGCAGCAGGAGTATTTTCAACTGATCGGAAGGGAGTGTCGCAGGCTGACGGCATTGATCGAGAACGTGCTGGATTTCGCGCGGATGGATCAGGGGAGGAAGGAGTATCAGATGGAGCCGACGGATCTGGTGATGTTGTTCAAGCATACGGTGAGCAGCATGAAGCCTTATGCGGCGGAGCGGCAGGTGCATCTGGAATTGGAGATCAAGGGTGAGGTGCGGGATGTGGAGCTGGACGGGCAGGCGATCCAGCAGGCGTTGGTGAATCTGATCGATAATGCGGTGAAATTTTCACCGGCGCAGGGTGTGGTGAAGGTTTATCTGGAGTTCGTGCCCGAACATGTTTTGTTTCGGGTGGTGGATCAGGGGCCGGGAATACCCCGGGAGGAGCACAAGCGCATCTTCGAGCGGTTTTATCGGCGGGGGAGGGAGTTGCGACGGGAGACACAGGGGGTGGGCATCGGGCTGAGCATCGTGAAGCATGTGGTGGATGCGCATGGGGGGCAGATTTTACTGAACAGTGAGGTGGGGGAAGGGAGCGATTTTACGATCATTATACGGGTGGGTGATGCGGGGAAACATCGGGAGCCGGTTGCACCGGCGGGCGGATAAGGGATTGAACAGGAGGAAACGGAGAAAACAGAGGAGACTGGAAAGACACGAAAAAGGAAATTGAACAGAAGGGCGTGAAGAGAGCGAAGTGGGAAAAGAAAATCGAGGACGAAGGACGAGGACGACGACGAGAATGATTGGTTATGGAAACGAAGCGGAATGAAGTTAAGGAACGGATACTCATCGTGGAGGATGAGTATGCGATGCGGCGTGGGCTGGAGGATTGTCTGCGGGCGGAGGGGTATCGCGTGATCACGGCGGCGGATGGGGCGGAGGGATTGCAGCGGGCGCTCGCGGAGAAGCCGGATCTGATGCTGCTGGATGTGATGATGCCGAAGCTGGATGGCTATGCGGTGTGTGCGGAGCTGCGTCGGGTGGGGGCAGATGTGCCGGTGCTGATGCTGACGGCGAAGGGGTTGGTGGATGACCGCGTGAACGGGCTGGATGCGGGGGCGGATGATTATCTGGTGAAGCCGTTCAGCACGGAGGAGTTGCTGGCGCGGGTGCGGGCGTTGTTGCGGCGGGCGCAGCGCGCGGTGAAGGGGGTGGCCGTGTTGCAATTGGGGAATGTGCAGGTGGACTTGATCAAGCAGACGGCGGTGAAGGGGCAGAAGGCGTTGGTCTTGTCGGCGAGGGAACTGGCGATGTTGCGATTGCTGGCGGAGGCGGAAGGTGAGCCGGTGACGCGCGAACGGTTCCTGGATGTGGTGTGGGGTTATGGGGCGTTTCCGACGACGCGGACGGTGGATAATCATATCGCGAGTTTGCGGGCGAAGGTGGAGGCGAATCCGGAAGCGCCGACGTGGATCAAGACGGTGCATGGGGTGGGGTATAGACTCGAGATGGAGAGGGTATGAGGATTTACGATTTTGGATTTACGAAGTACGAGGCGGTGGAGTTTTTGGACAATCCTTTTCCCTTCACCCCAGCTCTCTTCCTTGGGGAGTGGGAGAAACATTTGCCGGCGGCAGCTGGGGGAGACTGGACAGGCGGAGGCGCCTGTCCCACTACGGAGGGGGGTGCAGGCGAGGGCGCCTGCACGACTATGGCAGCCGGGGGCGGCTGCCCCACTGGGGAGCGTTGAGGATGGGAAGACTGGACAGGCGATGGCGCCTGTCCCACTACGGCAAGTGGAAAAGACAAAAGTGTGACAATTGGGGAAGCGAGATTTTGGCAGAGTGATGGTGTTGAATGAAATGGCGGCAGACGCCAGGGAGTAAAAAAGAGTATGAAAAAATATCTTCAGATCAGTTTGATGAGCCTGCTGGTGCTGGTGGGAGCGGGGCGGGTGTGGGCGGCGGACGAACTCAGTTTGCAATTGCAGAAGGGGTTGCTGGCGGAGGAGGCGCACCGGGATTATAACGCGGCGCTGAAGGCGTATCAGGCGGCGGTGGCGGCATATGACACGAATCGCCAGGCGGCGGCGACGGCAGTGTTCCGGCTGGCGGAGACGTATCGCAAACTGGGCCGGACGAACGAGGCGCGGGTGCAGTATGAACGGGTGGTGCTGGAGTTCCCTGATCAATCGGCTCTGGTGGGGGCGGCGAACACGCAGTTGCAGAACGATTTCAAGAAACAGGGGGTGCCAAACTTTCTGAGGGAGGGCGATACGCAGGCAGCGAGGGACCGGTATTTATGGAATGAGCAGCGTATGAAGGAGGCGCAATTGGCGGGTTTGAAGAAGCTCAATCCGAGTCAACTGGCGGTGGCCATAATGCAACAGAGCTATAACGACCAACTGAACGCTCTGCTCAAGTCGCAAGATGAACTCACGATTCAACGGGCCAGCAAATTGAAGGAATTTTCACCCGGGCATCCGGAAATCGAAAAACTGGACGCGGCTCTGAAACAGATCCAAGAGCAGGCGGCAACGGTTTGCCAGGTGATCTTGCAGCAGATGGAGGAGAAGCTGAGACTGTCGCGGGAGCTGATGAGTGGTGAAGGGGCGGTGGCGGCAGAACCTTCGGTGACGGGCGGTCCTTCTGAAATACGGAACAAATACCAAGAGCAATTGCGGCAACTCGTGGAGCGTGCGGCCAGCGGAGAAGGCTCAAATTCGCCTTTTGCCTCGCCGGAGCGGAGGGCGAATCGTAGTGCGCCGCAGATCCCGGCAGAAGAGGAGGGCGAGATCGGGCGGTTGCAGGCGATGCTGAAGAACAGCCCGGATTTGATCAATGGAAGAGTGGGCGAGAACGAACGGGCTCCATTGCATGAGGCGGCGGCGAAGGGGAATGTGCAGGTGGCGCGGTTTCTTCTCTCCAATGGAGCCAAGGTTAATCTAAAGGCCAAATACGATTATACCCCTTTGCATCTGGCGGCGGAGAGCGGGCATAAGGCCATGGTGGAATTTCTGCTGGAGAAAGGGGGTCAGGTTGATCCCAAGTTGAACAAGCCGGAGTACAAGACCACAAGTCAGGGGGGTAGACTCAATCTGGGCACCGATCAGGCCACGCCGTTGTTTTTGGCGACGGAGAAGGGATTCGGCAGTGTCGTGGAAGTGTTGCTGTCCAAGGGAGCCAGTCTCGCGGAACGGGACAAGGCAGGCTATACACCACTCCACCGTGCCGTGGCAAATGAGGATCTGGAACTGGTAAAATTACTGATCGATAACAAAGCGGATGTGAATACCAAAGCGGCCTCAGGCCCCGGACGGATGACGACACTGGAAATAGCAGCAAAAAATGGGAATGTCCCATTGATGAAAGTCCTTATCGCGGCCGGAGCTGATGTCGATCAAGGCAAGGATGGCTGGAACGCATTGTACGAAGCGGTGATCAACGGGAAATCTGCGGCCGTGGACTTATTGCTGGCAAACAACGCGAATCCGAACACCAAATCATCAGGCGGACAAACACCACTCCTACGCGCCCTTACCGCAGAAATTGCAGAGAAGCTTTTAAAAGCCGGAGCCGATGTGAATGCGGCTACTGAGGCGGGGCACACCCCTTTGCTGGCAGCAGTTGACCGCAATGATCGTGAACTGTTGTCCTTGTTGCTGCGCTTCAAGGCCAACCCGAACCTAAGGTCGGGCGGGCAGGGTGTGCCTTTGTTGAAAGCAGTGTCGCTCGGTGCTGCGGAGACCGTTGAATCATTGATCCAAGCGGGAGCAAATGTGGAGGTGACGGATGAACAGGGATATTCTGCCCTGCATTATGCAGTGGCCAATGGCGATCTTTCCCTGGTCGAGATGTTACTGAAACGGAAGGTAAAGCCAGATGAAGCCGCGAAGACCGGTTATACGCCGCTCATGTTGGCTCAGCGGGGGCTGAAGAGTATTTTTACAGGTGATGGCGGACCCGCATCGGCCAGAGTGGGTCAGTTGGGGCCCAAGCAAGTCATAAACGAGCAGTATTATCTGGTGGAGAATTTACCCGCTCCCTTCAAACAGATCGGTGAATTGTTGATTCAACAGGGAGCGGATCAGTTTCGGAATCGGCGTTCGTATATCGTTGTGAGCCGACAAAAGCGAGGCATGAGACAGGTGGTGTTCACAAAGGATGGTGCCGGAGTGAACCGTTATAGCCTGTTCGAATTGCTCTCTATGAAACTGGGGGACTATATGAATTCGGGAGAGCTGGCTTTTCCAGATTTCTCTCACATCACAATTGAGCGGTTAGAGGCAGGAAAAATCAAAATCATTCCCGTTAGCATTGCTGCGGCGTTGGAGGTCGGGGACTGCACGGGAGACATATGGTTGGAGTGGGGAGATGTGGTGGAGATACCCGAGGTGGAGCACAATCTTTCAGAACCATGGTCAGGATTGAAAGAATCCATTCGGAACACGTTGTCCAATTGCGGCAAAAGGAACGTGAAGTTGACGGTCAAAGGACAAACTTACGATTTGAGCTTGTTGCCAGCCTCTCTTAAATCGCGTGGTACGTTCAGCGGGGGCCCGTCAATTCCTGGAAGCATTCCACCACGGCCGGGCAGTCCGTTTCCGGTGTCTAATACTGAGGTGGTGACTAATTTCGTCGGCTGCCGTCTCAGCACGACGGTCTTTGAATCTAAAGCTTTGTTGTCCAGTTCGGACACGAAGCGAGTGAAAATCACGCGCAAGATGGGAACCGGAGGGAAAAAGGAAATGATGTATGATATCGGCTATGTAAAGGATTCAACGGATGACCTCTGGTTGCGGGATGGCGATGTGATCGAGGTGCCGGAGAAGGAGTGAGGGGAAGTTATGATTTATGAACTATGAGGTATGAAAAACGGCTTCGGTTTTTGCGGAGGATCTTAATTCGTGCGGATTGAGAAGAGCAATCGGTGCTGGTGGGCAAAGGGTTCATCGGGGTTAAAGGAGGTTAGTATGGGAAGCAATGGGAGGGACAGTAAGGCGGGAGGCGGTGGGGCGAGGTCATCGCACTCGACATCCATTTATGGAGAGAGGAGCAGGGGATTGGTTTTGCTGGTTGCTAATGTGGGGAAGTGTTTTTGGGTGGGAAATTATCGGGGCTTTTGCGTGCAGATTTTGAAGACGGTTGGGGAATGTTTACGAGCGACTATGGGAGGGGTGATGGATTGGGAAATGGGAGAGGTTAGAGCCTCCTCACGTCGGCTGCTACGAATTTTCGGAGGAACTTTTCCGGTTTTTGGTTTTTCTACTTGTAAGAATGTAGCGGAGGGACGATTACAAGCGGGTTCCCGAATGAGTATTGCCAACAGGAGTATTATTTCCGTTTTGCTGGCGGGGGGCGTTGTTTTGGCGGGCTGCAGCTCGAACCATTATCGGCGTTCCGCCGACAGGGAGGCGTATGGAGTCATCAATCAAAAGGGCGTCCAAGTGCCGAACATGGACCGCCGGTTCACGATCGAGCAGGCGAACGCGCTGGTGATCGAGGGCACGGTGGTGACGGATGAGCCGCCGGCGTTTCTGGGCTTGGAAAAAGAGGCGGAGCGGGATGCGGTGATGATCCCGCTGGAGCGGGCGCTGGACATCGCGGTGAACCACAGCCGGATCTATCAATCGCGCAAGGAGCAGCTTTACCTGGAGGGATTGAATCTCACGCTGGCGCGGCACCGGTTCACGCCGTTGTTCTCGGGACGCGGCTCGGGGAATTACTCGGTGCGGACGGAACAGGCCTTGCTGGTGGGCATCGATCCGGCGACGGGTCAGCCGCGGACGGTGCTGAGCGATAACTTGGTGGAGCAGCATCGGTTCAATGCGGGTGGTTCGGCGGGGGCGGATTGGCTGATCCGGGATGTGGGGCGCATCTCGGCAGCGTTCACGACGGATTTTCTGCGGGTGTTGACGGGGAATGCTTCTTCGCTGGCGTCCTCGCAAGTGGGCGCGACATTTGCGCGGCCTTTATTGCGGAACTCGGGCTTCAAGGTGGAGAAGGAGGCGCTGACGCTGGCGGAGCGGACGCTGCTGTATGCGGTGCGGGATTTCGCGCGGTTCCGGAAGGATTTCACGGTGCAGGTAGCGACGGCGTATTACGGGGTGCTGGGGAATCGTGATGCGGCGCGGAACGCGTATGTGAATTACGAACGCTCCAAGACGAGCGCGGCACGCAGCCGGGCGATGGCGGAAGAAGGACGGGTGACGCAGGCGGACTTGGGCCGCATCGAGCAACAGGAGCTGACGGCGGAATCGGGCTGGATCAATTCGTTGCGGGCGTATCAGCGGTCGCTGGATGATTTCAAGATCCTGCTGGGGATACCGGTGGCGACGAAGCTGATTTTGGATGACGCGGAATTGCGGCGGTTGCGGATCGAGCATCCGGAGTTCGTGGAGGCGGATTCGGTGAATGTGGCACTGGCGGCGCGGTTGGATTACCTGAATTTGAAAGAGCAGAAGGAGGATGCGGAGCGGCAGACGGGCTTATCCAAGGATGCCTTGAAGATGCAGGTGGACTTGGTGGCGTCCACGGCGATCAACAGTCCGCAGAACATCACGACGGGATTTCCGGTGCCGGACATGGACCGGTATCGTTGGAATGCGGGCTTGAACGTGGATCTCGCTCTGGACCGGAAGTTGCAACGGAATGGTTATCGCGCGGCGCTGATCCGGTATGAACAGGCGAACCGGGCGGTGATCCAGCGCGAGGATGAGATCAAGCTGGCGGTGCGCGATAGCTGGCGTGTGCTGGAACAGGCACGGCGTACGTATGAGATCAGTGAACTGGGCGTGAAGCTGGCGGAACGGCGCGTGGAGGAGCAAGAGCTGTTGGCCGAACTGGGCCGGGCGAAGGCGCAGGATCAGGTGGATGCGCAGAATGATCTGGTAAGCTCGCGCAATCAGCGCACGCAGGCCTTGGTGAGCCACACCATCGCGCGGCTGCAATTCTGGAATAATCTCGGCATACTTTATATCAAGGACAATGGTCAGTGGGAGGAACTGTCGTATGGCAAATCTGAATGAAACGAAGCCGGTGTCGCGCCGGCCCGCCAAGAAATGGCTCGCGCTGGGCGGGTTGTTGCTGGTGCTGCTCGTGTGGTGGTGGCGCTCGGGTGATGATGTGCTGGCGGCATTGACCTTCGCGGCAAAGCGCGGCGATCTGGACATCACGGTGCTGGAGGGCGGGAGCGTGCAGGCGGCGGAATCGCAACAGATCAAGTGCGAGGTGCGCGTGGGTTATCAGGGGACGAAGATACTGAAATTGATCGAGGAAGGTTACATGATCACGGAGGATGACATCCGCACGAACAAGGTGCTGGTGGAGCTGGATTCTTCCGAGATCCAAAAACAGATCGCGGAGCAGGAGATCGGTTTCCAATCAGCCACGGCTTCCCTCACGGATGCACAGCAGAATTTCCAGATCCAACTGGCACAGAACCAGAGTGACATCAAGGCGGCGGAGCAGAAGGCGCGGTTCGCGATGATGGATTTCGAGAAGTTCCTGGGCAGCGAGGCGGCGGCGGTGGTGTTGAAGGGGTTCGCGTTCGATTTCGCCATGGCACTGAAGAGCGCGCGGGATGAACTGGCGCAGGTGGCCACGGGAGCCTTGCTCAGCACCAATAATGCGGCGGTAACCGGCCAGAGGGTGACCGATCTGCTGGCGCACAATGACGTGGTGGATTTCTCGCCTTACGCGAAGATCGAGGTGTTGGGCGATGGCGAGACGAAACAGAAGTTGCGCAAGCTGGATGACGATTACCAGGTGGCGATGAAGGAGATGAACCAGGCGAAGACGACGCTGGATGGCACGAAACGGCTGTTCGACAAGGGTTTCGCCACGCGCACCGATCTGCAACGGGACGAGATCGCCTCGGAAAATAACCGGCTCAAGGTGCAGACGGCGGAGACGGCGCGGACTTTGTATCTGAAGTATGAATTCCAGAAATCCGCCGAGGAATCGTTGTCCAAAGTGCTGGAAACATTTCGAGAAATGGATCGTTCGCGGAAATCATCCATCGCCAAGATGGCCCAAGCAGAGGCGAAACTGAAGTCCGCCCAAGGACAGTATAACGTGCAAGTGCGGCGGCGGAAGGAATTGCAGGACCAGTCGGAGAAATGCCTGATCAAGGCGACGAAACCTGGACTGGTGGTTTACGGACGCGCGGGCATGGACATGATGTATTACGGCGGGGAAGAGCCGATCCGTGAAGGTGCTTCCGTGCGCGAACAGCAAGTGATCATCACGATTCCAGATCTCACGAAGATGCAACTCAAGGTGAAGATCCATGAGAGTTATATCAAGAAGGTGAAGAAGGAGCAGAAGGTGGCGATCAAAGTAGATGCGTTCCCGGACCAGAAATTAACCGGCCTCGTGACGCAGGTGGCGGTGCTGCCGGATTCGCAGAACCGCTGGATGAATCCCGACATGAAGGTCTATCTCACCACCATCGAAGTGGAAGGGACGCATGATTGGTTGAAGCCGGGCATGAGTGCGAAGGCGGACATCTTCGTGAACACTTTGACCAACGTCATCTACGTGCCGATGCAGGCGGTGGTGCCGGAGGAAGATAAACAAGTTTGTTATGTGTTGAAGGGCACGGAAAAGATCCGGCGCGAGATCAAGGCGGGGGATTTCAATGACGAGTTCATCGAGATCAAGGAAGGCATCGAGCCCGGTGAGTTGGTGGTCTTGAAGCCGACGAGTGCGACGGAGAAGGAAAGCAAGGATGGCAAGGCCGACGAGAAGACGAAGCCGGAAAACACGGCCAAGAGCCCGGCCCCCGGTAAATCGATGTAGGCGTGAGCAGGATGAAAGCCGAGCAAAAACATTGGACGAAGCATCTGCCGGTGGAGCTGAATCCCACGCACTTGATGCGGTTGTTTCGTCTGGGGTTGCGAAGCATCTGGATGCATCGCTTGCGCTCGGTGCTGACGATGTTAGGTATCGTGTTCGGCGTCTGTTCGGTGATCGCGATGCTGGCGATCGGTGAAGGGGCGAGCTTCGAGGCGCAGGAACAGATCAAGAATCTGGGCAGCCAGAATATCATCTTGCGGAGCGTCAAGCCGCCGGAAGAACAGCGGGTGATGGACAAGGGGAGCCAAAGCTTCGTGATGCAATACGGGCTGACGGAGAAAGATATCAAACGCATCACGCTGACCATCCCGGGCATTGAGAGTGCCATTCCGGCGCGGATGTTGCGGGATTACGTGTGGAATATTAGTCGGAGGGTGGATACGGAAATCGTGGCGACGGTGACGGAATACGCGGTGATGCGGAACTTGCGCGTGGCGAAAGGGAGGTTCTTTTCCGATTTGGATTCGCAGCAAAAAGCGAGTGTCTGTGTGCTGGGTGCGGAGATGGCGGGAGCGTTGTTCCCGCTGGATTCGCCGCTGGGCCGCGATGTACGGGTGGGTGGTATCTATTATCGCGTGATCGGGATTTTGGAGCCGCAGGGCAAGGGCGTGGCGGAGATCACGGGATCGGCAGCGGAGACGTATTTGCACCGGATGTTCATTCCGTTGGAGACAGCCCGGCTGCGTTATGGCGAGATCGTGTCGAAGCAACGGCAGGGGAGTTACGAGGCGGAGAAGGTGCAGTTCCACGAAGTGACGGTCAAGGTGGCCAACGGGCAGGAGGTGGTGGCGACCTCGGAGGCGATCAATGAGGTGATGTCGCGCAATCATGAGAAGAAAGATTATCAACTGGTGGTGCCGCTGGAATTGCTGCAACGGGCCGAGCGCACGAAATATATCTTCAACATCGTGCTGGGATCCATCGCGGCGATCTCGTTGCTGGTGGGCGGCATCGGCATCATGAACATCATGCTGGCATCCATCACGGAACGGACGCTGGAGATCGGCATCCGGCGGGCGTTGGGGGCGAAGCGGCAGGATATAGTGTGGCAGTTTTTGATCGAGACGACATTGCTCTCGGCGTCAGGAGGCATGGTGGGCGTCGTGTTGGGATTGTTGATTCCGCTGGTGGTGACCCAGCTCGCAGGCATGAAGACGATCATCACGTTCTGGTCACCGATACTAGCGTTCACGATTTCGGCGCTGGTGGGGATAGGGTTTGGCCTTTATCCGGCGATCCGCGCGGCGAAGATGGACCCGGTGGAGGCGTTGAGGCATCAATGAGGAGAAACGGGAGCAAGGATTTGGGACAGAAAGAAGGTCATGGGCTGGTGCCTGGCGGAGAGGGTGTGATTGAAAGCGGGTGAGATGGGATTGGTGGGCTACGTCGTACGTCGCGGACTGCCGGCTGGAATCCGGCAGCACGGGGTGCGGGTTTCGTCGCGGCTCACCAAAGCTCACCCGATTATAATCACACCCTGGCGGAAAAGGGGGTGTGAAAGCCGCTCGACAGGGGTTTGGAGGACGGGCTAGGTTTCCGGGGTCAAATGGCTGAAGCAAATACAACGACGGCGCCATCTCCGGCAGCGCCCCCGCCCGGCCCCAGCAAGGGGAAGATATTCCTGCGCCGCCTGTTCAGCTCGGTGGTGCTGTGGACGGTGGTGATCCTGGCCTTGTTTTCGGGCAACAAGCTGGTTTCCGACTGGTTCTTCCTCCTGATCATGACGGTGTTGGCGGTGACGGGGTTGTTGGAGTTTTACAACATGGTGGAGAAGCGGGGGTTGGTGTGTTTCAAGGGGTGGGGCGTGTTCGGCGGGGTTTTGCTGATGGCCAGCACGTTCTTCTATGTATCAGGATTCTTAGGGCCCAAAGAACCGTCGCGGGCGGGGGATTTCGAGACGAGCATCCTAGTCATTTTCGTATTGGGGTTGTGTGTGAAGCAGTTCACATCCAAGACGAATACGGCGGGTATCCTGGCCATCTCCACCACGTTATTCGGCCTGATGTATGTGCCGTGGCTGTTGAATTTCGTGCAGAAGATCAATTACTTCCCGCGCATCGGGGATAACGGGCACTGGTATGTGCTGTATTTCATTTTGGTCACGAAGTTTAGTGACTTGGGGGCTTACGTGACGGGGTCGCTGATCGGGAAACACAAGATGATTCCGCGTATCAGTCCGGGGAAGACGTGGGAAGGGTTTGGCGGGGCGATTGTGATCACGACGGGGGTGAGCCTCGCGTTTGTGCACTTTGCGGGGGACCGGTTGCCGGGGATGAACCTGATGCATGCGGCGATCTTGGGCGTGGTGCTGAGCATCTCGGCGGTCATCGGGGATTTGATTGAGTCTTTGTTCAAACGGGAGTCGGGGGTGAAAGACTCGGGTTCATTCTTTCCGGGCATTGGCGGCATCTTGGACCTCTTGGACAGCATCCTTTTCAACGCCCCGCTCATGTATCTTTATCTGCGTCATGTTTTGACGAACTGAGCCGGAGCACTCACTATCGCCGGGTTTTTCGCGCATGAAGAAAGTGGTTTTATTGGGCAGCACGGGGTCAATCGGCACCAGCACGATCAAGGTGGCCGACGATCTGCCGGATCAATTTCAACTGATCGGGCTGGCGGCGGGCAACAATGTGGAGTTGTTGTTGGAGCAGACGCGTCGGCATAAGCCAGCGGCCATCTCGATCACGGACCCGGCCAAGGCGAAGGAACTCTCGAACATTCTGGGCACGGCGTGCCAAGTCCATAGCGGGAACGAAGGTCTGCTTAAACTGGCGACGATGCCGGATGCAGACATCGTGCTCATCGCGATCGTCGGCACGGCGGGATTGCAACCGGCGCTCGCGGCGATTCGCGCGGGCAAGGACATCGCGGTCGCGTCCAAGGAAATCTTGGTGATGGCGGGTGAGATCGTGATGAACGAAGCTCGCAAGCATGGCGTGCGCGTCTTGGCGGTAGATAGCGAGCACTCGGCCATCTTCCAATGTCTGGATGATAAGCCCCCGGCGTCTGTGCGTGCCTTGTGGCTGACCGCTTCCGGTGGTCCTTTCCGCGACAAGACGCTTTGGCCGAAAGAGAAGTTCACCGAGATCACCTTGGAGAAGGCGCTCAAGCATCCCTCCTGGGTGATGGGGCGCAAGATCACCATCGATTCCGCCACCTTGTTCAACAAGGGGCTGGAGATGATCGAGGCGCGGTGGCTCTTCGATATCGAAATGCCCCGGGTGAAGGTGGTGGTGCATCCGCAGAGCATCGTTCACTCCATGGTGGAGTTCGTGGATGGCTCGATCATCGCGCAGCTTTCCACGCCCGACATGTGCCTGCCTATCCAGTATGCGTTGAGCTATCCGAACCGGATCGGCAGTGACCGGGTGCAGACGAACTTCGCCAAAATCGGCACCTTGACCTTTGAGGAGCCGGATGTGGAACGCTTTCCAGCGCTGGCACTTGCGCGTCGGGCAGGGGAGGTCGGCGGAACGCTGCCAGCGGTATTGAACGCGGCGAATGAGGTGGCGGTCGAAGCTTTCGTGAATCGCCAAATCAACTTCCCGCAGATAACCGGGTTGGTTGCCAAGGTGATGGACGCGCACAATGTTGTATCGCATCCGACTCTGGACCAAATACTTGCAGCCGATGCTTGGGCACGGCAGGAGGCGGCGCGCGGCTGAACAGGCCGCTGGTAAATCCGTGGTTTTACGAGGTTGCCAGTCGCAAGAGCGCCGGTATAGTCAATCCTGTGGCATTCACACCACGGGCGTATCCGTGGTGGAAACCCTATGAGCATAGCTGGAGTATTAAAATTTTTGTTCATCCTGTTTGAAGTCATTTTGCTCTTCAACTTGGTGATTGTTGTCCATGAACTGGGGCACTTCCTCGCAGCCAAGTGGCGTGGGCTGCATGTGGACCGCTTCGGCATCTGGTTTGGCAGGCCGATCTGGCAGAAGAAGATTGGCGGGGTGACCTATTGCTTGGGCTGCATTCCGGCCGGTGGGTATGTGTCGTTGCCGCAGATGGCACCGATGGAGGCCATTGAGGGTAAGGTGGAAGGCCCGAAGGAGAATCTGCCGGAGATCTCGCCGGTGGACAAGATCATCGTGGCGTTTGCGGGACCTTTGTTCAGCATGCTGCTGGCGTTTGCGTTTGCGGCCATAGTCTGGGGTATTGGTCGCCCGGTGAGCGAGCGGGAAACAACGACTGTCGTGGGCAATGTGCTGGCCGATTATCCGGCCGACAAAGCGGGCTTAAAGGCAGGCGACAAAATATTGGAGATTGATGGGTATCAGGTGGACCGTTTTTCGGGTGTCAGCAAGCATAGCGTTATGTGGCGGATCGTCAGCAGCGAAGGCGAGACGATCAATGTGAAGGTGGAGCGTGCGGGGGTGGTAACAAACTTTGTGGTGGCCCCTCGCTTGCCGGAAACGAAGAGCTATGAGCGCAAGGGTTTACGCCAGATAGGCATCGAGCCGGCCTACACGCCGCTCATCGCCGGTTTGGTGGAACACAGTCCGGCCCTGAAAGCAGGGCTCCAAGTAAACGATGTGGTGAAAGCGGTGGACGGTGTGAAAGTATATAGCCCTGATGGCGTGATGAAGCAATTGACGCTGGCCAGCAACAATCCGGTACAGGTGACTGTTTTGAGGGCTGGTGCAGAGAAGACCTTGGAAGTGAAACCTGAAAAGCCCATCAATTGGAAAGATTACAAAGTGGGTATCGGTTGGGATGGCACCGGCAACATGTCATTGATCTATCCTACACCAATTGAGCAGGTGCGGGGTGGCATTGATTCAATGGTGGGCACGTTTTCCGCGTTATTCTCGCCGAAGTCAGATATCAAGCCGCAGCATCTGTCGGGCCCGGTCGGTATCATCCGTATCTACTATCTATTGTTCGAAAGTGATTACGGATGGCGTTTGGCCATTTGGTTCAGTGTGGTGCTGAATATTAACCTGGCCATCATGAACATGCTGCCCGTGCCGGTGCTGGATGGTGGGCATATCACGCTGGCCTTGATTAACTTGATCAGCCGTCGCCAAGTCCCGCCCAAGGTGCTTGGCTGGGTCTATCAGGCGTGCGCTGTATTGGTGATCGGGTATATCGTGTATGTCTCGTTTTACGACGTGCAGGATCTGAAACCGAAAGGGTCGGAGGCGCCCCCACCGGAAATGAAGTTTGCACCGGCGCCCAGTTCACCTACGAATTCCCCGAAGTAGCCATGCAATATTGTTCCTCTCCATTTTTCTTCCAGCGCCGGCAAACCCGTGAAGTGGTCGTGGGTGACCTGGCCAAGGGCGGTGTGATCATCGGTGGCAAGCATCCGGTGGTGAAGCAGTCCATGCTGACCTGCGACACCATGAACACCGCGCTCTGCGTGCAGCAGACGCTGGAACTGGTGGCCGTGGGCTGCCAGATCGTGCGCATCACCGCACCGACGGTGAAGGACGCGGCGAACTTGCAGAACATCGTGACCGAGCTCCACGCCAAGGGCTGCTACGTGCCCATCGTGGCGGACATCCATTTCAAGCCGGATGCGGCGATGGAAGCGGTGAAGTGGGTGGAGAAGATCCGCATCAATCCGGGCAATTACGCGGACTCCAAGAAGTTCGCCGTCAAGGAATACACGGACGAGGCGTATCTGTCCGAACTGCAACGCATCGAGGAGAAGTTCACGCCACTGGTGTTGGAGTGCAAACGCCTGAAGCGCGCGATGCGCATCGGCACGAACCACGGTTCGCTGAGTGACCGCATCATGAACCGTTACGGCGATTCGCCGCTGGGCATGGTAGAGAGCGCGTTGGAGTTCGCCCATATCTGCCGGAAGAATGATTTCCATAACTTCGTGTTCTCGATGAAGTCGAGCAACCCGAAGGTGATGATCGAGTGCTATCGTCTGTTGGTCGCACGTCTCGCGAAGGAAGGTTCCGACTGGAACTATCCGATCCATCTGGGCGTGACGGAGGCGGGCGAGGGCGAGGATGGCCGTATCAAGTCTGCCATCGGCATCGGTTCGCTGCTGTGCGATGGCTTGGGTGACACGATCCGCGTTTCGCTCACGGAAGATTCACCGCGTGAGATCGCGGTGTGCAATGACCTGGTGGCGCAGATCCCGTTGCTAACCACGAAGACGAGCCCGGTATCGCACACGCAATTCCCGTTTGATCCATTCCACTATGAGCGTCGCCTGACGCCGGAAACGGAACTGAACGAGACGATCAAGTGCGGTGGTGAACAGACCGTGCGCGTGGTGGTGACTAAGGCGACTTGGGACAAGGTCGCGCCGAAGATTTCGCCAAAGGCGGATGTGAAGCCGGAAGCGGTTTATGAGGATCTAAATATCCTCGAGCTGGATCCGACGCAGGAGATTTCCAGCGAGACGATCAATTGCGACACGCAACTCGTGGCAGTGAAGGATGGGGTGCAGTTACCGGTCATCACGGCGTATCGTCTTTTGGTGGCGCAGTTGAAGCGCCTGGGACGCAAGAACCCGATTTTGCTGAAGGACTGCCTGACGTTTGAGCCGGTGCCGTTGCATCCGAACATCGCGTTGCTGCGCGCGGCGGTGAACATCGGAGCATTGCTGGCGGATGGTATTGGTGACGCCATTCTCGTGCGTGGTGAATCCGGTGCGGGCCAGTCACTGCGGCTGGCGTATAATATTTTGCAGGCGGCCGGTTGTCGTTCCTTCAAGACGGATTATGTGGCCTGCCCAAGCTGTGGCCGCACGTTGTTCAATCTGCAGACGGTCACGGCGCGCATCAAATCGCGCACGGAACATCTGAAGGGCGTGAAGATCGCGATCATGGGTTGCATCGTGAACGGGCCGGGCGAGATGGCGGATGCGGACTTCGGTTACGTCGGCGGTGCGCCGAACAAGATCAATCTCTACGTGGGCAAGACGCCGGTGAAGTTCAACATCCCGGAGGCAGACGCGGTGGAGAAACTGGTGGAACTCATCCGCGAGCACGGCAAGTGGGTGGAGCCGCAATTGGAAGAAGCCGCGGCGGCGAACTAATAGATCGCGTGGGATTGCTGCAATCCATCTTCGGTTACAAAGATCCGGCTGCACAATGGCCGTTGGTCGGCGGGCAGAAGCTGGTGTTTGACTTCGACAAGAACACCTTCAATGGCGTGGGCTTGCATGCGCCTTGGACCGCGCTTGAAGTATTTGGCAAACCGGAGCTGAAGCGGCGCAAAGTGGAGGATTCGCTCGTCCATCTATCGCGGGGATTCAGTGCGGACCTGTATCAAGGCACAGTGAGCAGCTACAGCTTCGTGTGGGATGATTACTTGCGTCAGGGGTTTCAACCGTTCCAGGGCTCGTTCCTCTACCAAGGGAAAACAGTTTCCCTCGATGGTGAGGCCACGGAGAAAGTGGTGGAAGCTGTTTTTGGTGAGCCGTATTGGCGCGATCAAGGCAAAGACGAGATTATTTTGTTCTACGAAGCGGAAGGGGCGGAGTGGCAGTTCGAGTTGGATAAGGAAGGATATCTGAAAACGTTCCTGGTGCTCGGATATCCGGTGCTGGCGGATGAATTTCAACGGCAAGCGTACAAGGTGACGAAGCCGTGGCCGACGTGGGGGTGAGCCGGTTGCACCGGCGGGCCGATGGGGAACGTCGAATGTGGGGAAAAGGAGGGAAAGAAAAAGGCCGCACTGATGTGCGGCCAGTTTGTTTTAAGATTAGGAGATTGGCTTAGGCCAAGGCGGCTTGAGCAGCAGGCAACTTGGCCAGTCCTTCGTGGCCGCTGCGGAGGATGCGCTCGGTGGTGTTCCAGTCGATGCAAGCATCGGTGATGGACACGCCGTATTTCAGATCAGCCGGGGCTTTGAGAGGCTGGCTGCCTTCGCTCAGGAAGCTCTCGACCATCACGCCGGTGATGAACTGATTTCCTTCCGCACGCTGGGCGATGACGCTGTTCCAGACCTCTTCCTGCTTCGCGTGCTGCTTGCCGGAGTTGGCATGGCTGCAATCCACCATGAGGCGGGGCGGCAGGGCGGCTTTATTCAGGGCGGTGACGGATTCCGCGATGCTCTGGGCATCGTAATTCGTGCGGACACGGCCACCGCGCAGCACCACGTGACCATCGGGATTGCCGGTGGTGGAGATGATGCTGGTGAAGCCATCGGGATCGATGCCGAGGAAACTGTGCGGGCTGCGCGCCGCGGTCATGGCGTCGATGGCGGTTTGCAGGCTGCCATCTGTGCCGTTCTTGAAACCGACGGGCATGGAGAGGCCGCTGGCCATCTCGCGATGTGTCTGGGATTCCGTGGTGCGCGCACCGATCGCGGCCCAACTGATGAGCTCGGCGAGGTATTGCGGGACGATGGGGTCGAGGAACTCCGTCGCAGCGGGCAGGCCGAGTTCGTTGATCTGCAAGAGGAGCTTGCGACCAATCTTCAGGCCAGTCTCGATGTCATACGTGCCGTTCAGGTGCGGATCATTGATCAAGCCCTTCCACCCGATGGTGGTGCGGGGCTTCTCGAAATAGACGCGCATCACGATGCACAGGCGGTCGCTCAACTCGTGCTGCAGCTTCACGAGCTTGGCAGCGTAATCCAACGCGGCCGAAGGATCATGAATGGAGCAGGGGCCGAGGATGACCAGCAGGCGCGGGTCTTCGCCGCGCAAGATGGCGCGGACGGCGTCACGACCTTTGATGACGGTCTGCTCGGCACGCTGGCTTAGCGGCAACTGGGCTTTGAGCTCGTTGGGCGACAGCAAGCGTTTGGTTTCCTGAACGTGCAGGTTGTTGATCGGCTGCATGGCACTGATAAGGCCGTCGGTTACTTCCAGGCCGGATTTTCCGGCAGGCAGGCGTCGAATTCTTTGACCAAGGCGGTCTCGTATTCGCCGGCATAGGTGCCTTTGAAGAAACGGTCGAGCGCTTCGTTGTGCAGACGTTCCCAGGAGGCTTCTTCTTTGCCGGGGTTGATGGGGAAGAACAGCGCGCCGTTTTTCTTGGCGGCGTTGAAATCACCCGGGGCGTCACCGATCATGAGGATCTTGGTGGGGGCGTATTTGTCTTTCGCAGCAAACTTGATGTGCTCGGTCTTCGTGCCCATCTCCTGGCCGGCGATGATCTTCACGAACTTCTCGATGCCGTGCTCGCTCCATTCGCGTTGCAAGGCGTCCACCGGCGTCTGGCTGATGCACATGGCGTCGGCCTGGGTGTTGATCTTTTGCAGGCACTCGCGGACGAGCGGGAAGGGCGGCACACCATGGACGAGGTCCAAGACGGTGTCATTCACGGCGTCGGACCAGACTTTGACCTGGTCGAGGCCGCGATTGCCGTTCTTCACTTCGGAGGCGAGGGTGGCGTTGCCGAGCTTGGTCTCGCGGGCGATCCATTCATCCAGCGCCTTGGTATCGGCGATCTTGACGCCACGGGCGTTGACCTGGGGACGTTCGCGCAGGAGGTTCAAGGCGCGGACGAGGGCCGGGAAACGGTTGGCGCCACGGGTCTTGGAGTAAAGGTTCACAAACGCCCAGGTTTCACGGGCGTATTTGCTGACCGCTTGCAGGTGGAAATGCTTGATGAACATGGGGGCGAAGCACTCCTGGTGCTTGATCTCCATGCTGTCAAAGATGCAGCCGTCAGAATCAATGCCAACGAAGAATTCCTTCGAGGGCTTAAAATCGCGCAATACTTGTGCCGGATCGCTCATAAATAGAGGGCAAGATAGGAGGGTAAACCGGGGCGGGAGTCAAATACGATTTCGCCGGGGAAAAGGGGGCGAAAAAGCTCCAAATCCCAAACTCAAAGCTCAAAAGAAGCTCCAAGGGGAAAACTCCAAAGGAGCTGTTGGCGGTTCTTTTAGGAGAGGTAAACGAGCGGTAAGTCAGAGTTCAGGCGGGACATGTCCAAGTTTTTGGCTGACGGTTTTCAGTTCGGGGTGTTCTCCCCATTTTTCAGAAGGGCAAAATCGGTGTATGCTGGCATACTGGGAATTTTTGTGTCTGTGCATATCCCGGACGGATGAAGAATGCCCGGTGGTTTACAGGATTAGATATGGAGAAGGTGAATTCGCGCGGTCCCTACCAGTCGATGGGCAGGCCAGTGCGGTCACGTTTGTTACGGTTTGGCGTAGCCGGCCTGAGCGTCGTGGTCGCTTGGGCATTGCGGCATGCTTTGACGCCGCTTATCGGCCCCACGGATCTGCCCTTCATCACTTTCTTTCTGGCGATAGTGGTGGTAGCGGGATTTGGTGGTTTGCGTCCGGCGTTGATCGCGATTTTTCTGGCCATGGTTCTGGCGCGATGGTCGTTCTTTCTGCCCATGCATGAACTCTCGATCAGCTCGGGGAATGTTTTTGCCGGGTTGCTGACGTTTGTCCTCATATCCGTCCTGATCGCCGGATCCATCGAGAAAATCCATCAAGAGAAAGATCTCTTATCCACCACGCTCCGGAGCATTGGGGACGCCGTTATCGTGACGGATGTGGAGAGCCGGGTGCGTTTTCTGAACATGGAGGCCGAGAACCTGACTGGTTGGCGAATGCAGGAGGCGGCGGGAAAGCCGTTGTTGGAAGTATTCAAGATCGTGAACGAGCATACCCGCAAGCCCCTGAATAATCCGGCTTTGGAAGCGTTGTATCTGAAACGGACCGTAGTGCTGGGCAGCCATACCCTGCTGTTGACCAAAGACGGCCGGGAAATGCCCGTTGATGACAGCGTGGCTCCGATCCGGGATGTTTCCGGCCGGATGGCGGGCACCGTGATCGTATTTCGAGACATCACGGAAAAACGACACGCGGAACGCACTTCCGCCCGCCTGGCTTCCATTGTGGAAAACTCGGAGGACGCGATCATCGCGAAAGACTTGCACGGCATCGTCACCAATTGGAACAAGGCCGCGGAGCGCATCTTTGGTTATACCGCTGAGGAGATCACGGGGAAATCGGCGAGGGTGCTCATCCCGGAAGACCGGCAACCGGAAGAGGATCGCCTCTTGAAAGCATTGGGACGCGGGGAGCGGGTGGAGAAGCTGGAGACCGTCCGCCGGACCAAGGACGGGCGGGAGATCGACGTGTTGTCGAGCAGTTCACCGATCAAAGACGCCGAAGGAAACGTCATCGGTGCCTCGACGATCGCGCACGATATCTCGCGCGAGAAAACGATGGAGGCGGAGCTGACCATGGCCCATGCCGAGCTGGAGGAATATGCCCGCAAGCTGGAAGCGACGGTCATCGAGCGCACGGCGCATTTGCAGGCGACCATTGCCGAGCTGGAGGGAGTTTCCTACAGCCTCTCGCACGATATGCGGGCGCCCTTGCGCACAGTGCAGAGCTTCTCCCAGATAGTGTTGGCGGAGGCGGGTGATAAACTGGGGGCCAACGAGAAGAAGCTGCTGGAGAAGATCATCAGTGCTGCCGCACGGCTGGATCGTCTCATCCAGGATGTGCTCACCTACAGCCGGGTGTCGCGGGAGAAGATCGAGCTGAAGACGCTGGACGTGGAACAACTGATCAAGCAGATCGTGGATGAACGGCCCGACCTGCAGATGCCCAAGGCCGGGATCGATATCCAAGGCCCGCTGCCGACTGTGCGCGGCCATGAAGCCTACTTGAGTCAGTGCATCACCAACTTGCTGGATAACGCCGTGAAATTTGTCCCCCCGAACCGTCACCCGGAAGTCTGTGTGCGCAGCGAGGTCCATAACGGGCACGTGAAGCTTTGGTTTGAAGACAATGGGATCGGCATCCCGCAAGAATCCCAGCAAAGAATTTTCGGCCTATTCGAGCGCTTGCACGCGCAGTCGGATTATCCCGGTACAGGCATCGGCCTGACGATTGTGCGCAAGGCAGTGGAACGGATGGGAGGCAAGATTGGGGTGGAATCGGAGCCGGATCACGGCAGCCGGTTCTGGTTGCAACTTAAGAAGGGAGAGAAAAAATGAGCGGTATCAATATCCTACATGTGGAAGACCGGGAGGAGGACGTGTTTCTGCTGAAATACGCCTTCAAACGCGCCCAGATCACCAACCCCGTCAACGTCGCCTCCGATGGCCAGATGGCCATTGATTATCTGGCGGGCACGGGACAGTTCAGCGACCGGCGACAATTCCCTCTGCCGTGCCTGGTGCTGCTGGATCTGCAGCTCCCCCATGTGATCGGCTTGGACGTGCTGGCGTGGATCAGAAAGCAGCCGGAATGGAAACGCCTCGTCGTGATCGTCCTGAGTTCATCCATCCATGACAATGACATCATCCGGGCCTATGAGCTGGGGGTGAACGGGTTTCTGGTGAAGCCCTCCGATGCGAACAATCTTGCCGACATGTGTACTGCGTTGAAGCAATACTGGCTCACGCATAACCGCTTTGCGCCGGATTGCACCCCGGGACTGAAAGCCGTTTAAGCGAGCGGAAAGATTCGTAATCTGCGTGGCGACCTGCTAGGTTGTAGCCATGCCAACGAACGTGATGGGCGGGGAGCTGGAGTGCTGCTGCAATAATCCAAAGACGGGGTTTTACCGGGACGGATATTGCCGTACGGGAGCGCAGGATCAAGGGCTGCACGTGGTGTGTGCGCAAATGACGGAGGAGTTCCTAAAGTTTTCCTACCTGCGGGGGAATGACCTGAGCACGCCGCGACCGGAGTATGGTTTTCCTGGATTGAAACCGGGCGATCGCTGGTGCCTGTGCGTGGAGCGCTGGAAGGAGGCGTTGGTGGCGGGATTTGCGCCACCTGTGGTGTTGGCGGCGACGCAGATGTCGGCGCTGGAATTTGTGGATAGGGAGGAGTTGCAGGCGCATGCGGTGGGAGAGACGCCTTGAGTCTTTAAACCACGGATGGGGGAGTTAAAATCAATCGAATCAGGAGGTGTTATGGAACTTACGCAAGTCAATCTTAACACGGACGCGGCAACCGGAGCGGCGGCACAGGCGATCAACTCATTGGGTATCCAGTTGCTCACGCTCGCGACCACGCCGGGAGAGAACGCCCTGCTTTCGCCGTATTCCATCCAGAGCGTGCTGGCGATGGCTTATGCCGGAGCGGAGGAAGAGACATGGGCGGAGATGCAGCAAGTCTTACATTAACCGGAGGACAAGTGGGAGCTGCATGACTCCTTTGCGGCATTGCAGACCACGCTGGAGACATTGACGGAGGAAATGCAGGCGAACAGCAACCTGTATGGCGAGCGGGATTCTGAAGGTGGATTTATCTTGAGGACGGCCAACCGGTTGTTCGGTCGGGCCGGTTTTGGATTTCGCCAACCGTTTCTTTCACTCCTACGGGAAAAGTATGGGACGACTTTGGAAGCGATGGATTTTGCCCGTGATCCAGCGGGAGCGGCGAGAATCATCAATGACTGGGTGAGCGAGCGGACGGAGGGGAAGATTCTGGATGTGATCTCTCCTGACGTCATGAACGAATTGACCCGGCTGGTGTTGGTGAACGCCATTTATCTCAAAGCCGAATGGGAAAATCGCTTTGCCAAAGAGGCAACTAAACTGGAGACGTTTTATGTGCGCGGACAGTCACCGGAAAAGGTGCCGACCATGTACCAATTGGCGAGCTTCGGTCATCGGAAAGAGAGCGACTTTCGCGTGGTCGCGCTGCCCTATATCGGCAATGAAGTGCAGTTTTTGATCCTGTTACCCGATGCGCGGGATGGGCTGGCGGAGATGGAAAAGGGGGTGACGCGGGACTTGCTGATGGCCTGTCGCCAACTTCCGCCCAGTGCTGTTCATCTGTTTCTGCCGAAGTTTGAACTGGATACACCCGTGTATGAATTGAGCGAGGTGATGAAAGATTTCGGTCTTAAACAGGCGTTCGATGAGCCGTGTGGGGCGGCTAATTTTGAAGGGATTGCGCCGCGAGAGGGTAATGATTATTTGAAGTTATCGAATCTGCTTCACCGGGCTTATATAAAAGTGAATGAGAAAGGCACGGGAGCAGCGGCCGCCACGGTGGCCAACATGGTGCTTGGGGGATTGGTAGAGTTGCCGCCCGAGCCCATCGAGGTGCGGGTGGATCGGCCATTCTTGTTCGCCATCCAGCATAAGGCGAGCGGGGCGTGTCTCTTCATCGGGCGGGTGGTGGATCCAAGATAAGGAAAGCAAAAGGCTGTTGATTTCTCCGGTCAGCGGGTAGATTGGGCACGTGGATACGGGAACATTAACGGACAGTCCTTTTGCGGTGGTGACGTTTATCGCGGCACCGGCGTTGCTCACGAATGCGACGAGCCTGCTGGCGATGAGCACAATCAACCGGATGTTGCGCACGCGCGACCGGATGCAGGAGCTGTTCGCGGAATCAGAGGAAGGCGGGCTTTCGGAGGAGGAATCCAAGCGTTTGCTGGAACAGGTGGACCGGGTGGAGCGGCAGGCGGTCTTGCTGCTGCAATCGTTGCACGCGATCTATCTCGCGTTGGGGGCTTTTGCGGCGGCCACTTTGGTGACGTTGCTGGGGGCGAGCCTGGCGCATTTTCTGGCGAAGTTTTGGTTCAGCTTCCTGGCGGGGATAGGTCTGGTTCTCGGTTTTGCCGGACTAGGGGGCTTGATCTTGGGGAGTTTCAAACTATTTCAGGCGACACAGCTTTCGTTACAAAACATCCGGATGGAAGCGGAGTTGATCCGGAAGAAGCATAAAGGAAAAGTCCCCGGTGATCCGTTAAACGGTTAAAAACGTTAAAGGGGGTGGAAACCCAATGATTTTGACGATTCTGACCCTTTTACTCCCCTCAAAATGGTTGATAAACGGGGTGGACAAGGTGGTAATTACTTGCGGGTCAAGGGGTTGAGGGTGGGGGTATCTTTTCGTGGGAAAATGCCTCCGGTCATTTGATTTCCTCCAATCCTGAATTACATTAAACGCCGAGGAAAAATTTGCCTCAAACTGACAAATGACGGGGTCATTTGCCGGTCGCCAAAGTCGGCCAAACAAGGAGGCGGACAAGGCTCAATGAATAGAAGCAGAAGTGGCGTGTCACTAACTTTCACAGGAGAGGCAAAAAAGTGTCGTAAGAATGGGCACTGCAAGACGTTGTGTTTCTGGCCGAGGTGTGGCAGAAAGACGGGGTTCAGGCGGAAGTGCCCCAGGATTTGGCATTTACGTTGATATTGGCAGAGACATTGCTAGCGCTTAATTATGCCGACGGAAGGCTTTCAACCTTTTGATGATTACGGTTCCGATTCCTCGATCAGAGGTCTCGTAGCCGGACAAAAGGTATTGAAGCGCTACACGTTGAAACGGGTGTTGGGACGGGGCGGCATGGGGGTGGTCTGGCTGGTGCGGGATGATGAACTGGACCGGGACATCGCGTTCAAATTTCTCCCGGACATCGTCTATCACGACAAGGCGGCGGTGGAGAGTCTCAAGCGGGAGACGCGCCGGAGCTTGGAGCTGACGCATCCGAACATCGTCCGCATCTATGACTTCGCGCAGGATGAGCATTGCGCGGGCATCTCGATGGAGTATGTGGCAGGGGATACGCTTTCCAACTTGCGGGTGTGCCAGCCGACGCATGTGTTCGAGGTGTCCGATCTGGCGGTGTGGGTGAAGCAGCTCGGGCTGGCCTTGGATTACGCGCACAAGGAAGCACGGGTGGCGCATCGCGACCTGAAGCCGGCGAACCTGATGCTGAACAACCGGGGCGTGTTGAAGATCGCAGATTTCGGCATCTCACGGAGCATCAGTGACAACATGACGCGGGTCTCCTCCGCCGTGCATGGGGCGAGCGGAACGCTGGTGTACATGAGCCCGCAGCAGGCCTTGGGCGAAGCGGCTTCGGCACAGGATGATATTTATTCGCTGGGGGCCACGCTGTTTGAATTACTGACGAGCAAGCCGCCGTTTTTCACGGGTGAGATCATGACGCAGGTACGGGAGAAGATTCCCCCGACCATGGCCGAGCGGCGCAAGCAACTGGGCATCGTCGGCAAGCCGATCCCGCCCGAGTGGGAAGAAACGGTAGCGGCCTGTCTGGCGAAGGAGCCGGCGAAGCGTCCTCAAGGGGCGATGGATGTTTTGCAACGGTTGGGACTGGCGGAGACGTCCGGGATGGAAGCGGCGGGGATGACCACAACCCAAGCGGCGGAAGTCCCGCCTGCCGAAGCGAATACCGTAGCGCAAGCGCAAACGACGACGGCCACTTCGCAACCGGTGCCGCTGATGCAGATTGATCCGCCGGTTTCCAACACCACCACCCGACCGGTCCAGCCGCCGATGGAGTTCATCATCGACAGCAAAGGATTCAGACCGGCGGATCAGCCCGTGGTCCCGCAGACGACCAAGCCGCAACGCGTCGCCCGCCGCAGCGTGATGGCGGTGATCGCCGTGATGCTGGTGCTGGTGATCGGATTTGGCTGGTGGCTAAACACGAAGCACCAGCGATTGACGGCGGGCTTGGGCGGCATCGAGATCAAGGGATTGCCCGCCGGTGCCACCGTGAAGCTGGCCAACGGCAAGAGTCTGAGCGGGCCGGGCCGGATCATGGACCTGACACCGGCCGTGTATGACGTGGTGGTGGAAAAACCGGAGCATGATCCGCAGACCTTCAGTGTCGAGGTGAAGGAAGGGCAGTTCGCCTTGTTGCCCCCGGTAGAGTTGAAGCCACATGTGGGACGCGTGGTGCTGGCGAGCGATCCGCCGGGAGCAAAATTTTTCATCGGCGGCAAACAGATCACCGCGGATGACAACGGCGCGCTGGTGGCGGAGTTGCGTCCCGGGCTGCATGAGATCACCGCGGAGCATGGCCAATGGCCGTCCGTCCGACGGCAGGTGAGCGTGACGAAGGACAGCGAATTAAATGAGGTGTTCGAGTTTTACCCGGGCCGGGTGGAGATCACCAGTGATCCCGCCGGAGCCAAGGTGGTGCAGAACGGCAAGGAGCGTGGCTACACGCCACTGATTCTAACGAATGAACCGCCCGGTGGCGTGTTGTTCACGCTGATAAAAGACGATTTCAACCAGGAGACGGTCCGAGGTGAAGTGGTGAGCAAGGGTGAGTTACGGCTGGATCGTAAACTCACCAAGGAGCAGGGCACCTTGCTCCTGAGCAGTGCCATTGCGGGGGTGAATGTCTATATCGACGGACGTCCGTTGGGACAATTGGGAACGAGCATGAAACTGGAGACGAACGTCTCGCCCGGTCGTCATGAGATCACCGCCATTTTGTCGGGCTGGCCGCAGCAGGAACGCATGATCGAGGTGATTCGCGGCAAGGTGAGCGCCGTGCAGTTCGAGTTCGCCCCGGCATCGGTGATAGTTTCAAGCGAGCCGCCGGGAGCAACGATCGTTTTGCGCGGAACGGCAATGAACAGGACGCCGTTTACCTTGAACGAAGTGAAGCCGGGCGCATTAAATCTGCTGTTACAGATGGAAGGGTATGATCCGGTCACCATCGATACAAACGTGCTCTCAGGTGAAACACTGGCAGTGCATGTGGTGCTGCCCCGCATGAGCCGGCCCTTCCGCATCAAAACGACGCCGCCAGACGCGTTGCTGGCGATGGATGGCATCCCGCTGACCAACCGGCCGCCGAGCTTTACGGTGGGCAAGCACACATTGCGGATCGAAAAAGACGGTTACGAAGCGCGAGAGGTGGAGGTGGACATCAAGGCGGAGGGATTGAACAACTTGGGCGAGTTCGTGCTGGAACGCACGGCTGGTGAGCTGCAGGTGGTGGCCAACCCGGCGAGTGCGACCTTCGAGGTTTTTGTGAACGGATCGACCAAACGGGCGAAATCCACCGAGCGGCTCAGCGGCATCCCCACCGGCAAACACAAGATAATGGTGAAAGCGGAAGGGTATGATCCCCGGATCGTGGACGTGGAGATCGCCAAGAATCAGACGGCGAGTATCGAGGTGGCGCTGATCCGCAGCATGAGCACCATGCGGATTCTCACCACCCCCGAAGGTGCAGGTTACAGCTTGAGCGGGCCAGATCAAATCAGGCGCAGTGGCCAAACGCCGCATGATGAGCTGAAACTGCCCACGGGAACGTATCAGGTGACCTTTACCCAACCGGGGTTTGAGACAACGAACCGGGCCGTAGAAGTGAATAACATGGGAACGGTGGTCGCGGAGGTGTCGCTGATCCGCAGCCAGGCGCCCTTGCGCATCCAGGTAAACCTCACCGGAGCGAGCTATAAGCTTAATGGGCCGGATGGTTTTTACCGCGATGGCGATCTGCCTTTGCCCGCCACCTCCTTGCCGACCGGCAGCTACAAACTGGAGGTGGAGAAAGAGGGCTATGACGTGGTGAAACAGGAGTTTGAACTGAAGAAGGGGGATAACCGTTTGGTGAATGTGGAGCTGATCCGTAGCAAGGGGACGTTGCTGGCGAGCATCACTCCAAGCGAGGCAACCACAGAACTGCGGGCAACGGGTTTCAACAAAGCGGTCGCATCTGGAACTCCGCTGGAGGCTGTTCCCACGGGAGATTATGAATTGGTGTCCCGCTACAAGCAGTGGCAGGTCACGAACCGGGTGAGCATCCAGCGGCAGCGAACCACGGAAACCACGGTGGCACTTCCGTTTGGAACCGTTCGCATCGAATCCGTGCCTGCGAAAGCCGTGGTGATGCGCGGCAGTGAAGTAATGGGCGAAACGCCGTTGACGCTTACGGAGCAACCCTTGGGCACAGTGAAGTATCAATTGCGACTGGCGAGGCATCGTTTTGTGGACGTGTCCGCCACGGTGCAGGAGCAGAAAACGGTGAAAGTGACGCGCACCTTGGAGGCTTATCCAGGACCGCAACCGGGCATGACGGAATGGGTGAACAGCCTGGGCATGAAGTTTGTGCCCGTGGGAAATGTTTGGGTCTGCGTATGGGAAACACGGGTGAAGGATTTTCAGGCCTTCTACGATGCGACGCGGCATAACGCGGGGGCGGAATGGCGAGATCCCGGATTCAAACAAACGGCCTCGGAACCGGTGGTCGAGGTGAGCTGGAATGACGCGACGGCGTTCTGCAAGTGGCTTACAGGCAAGGAAACCCAAGGCAAAGTGCTGGAACAGGCGAGCTACCGCCTGCCAACACAAGCAGAGTGGCTGCAGACCCTGAAGACCGCTTATCCAGCGGGTAATTATCTGTGGGGCAATGTTTGGCCGTTGCCGAGCGGCATGGGCAATCTGGCGGATAACATCACGTATGACCGGCATCGTTTCACCGCCCCGGCGGGCAGCTATGTTCCTTCCCGCAACGGAGTTTATGATCTGATCGGCAACGTGTGGGAATGGTGCCAGGATGGCACTGGCGGGCAGCGCACGTTGTTGGGTGAGTCTTGGATGCAGTATCCAGGAAGTGATTTCACCGCCTCGATGCAACGGAGCTTGGGGCCGGATATCAAGGGGCAGGATATCGGCTTCCGGATCGTGCTGGTGCCTGCGCCCTTGAACTGAGGTCAGGGTTTCGGCCGGAAATCTTTGGCGGCTTTTTCAGCGGCTTCAATCTCGTCGAATCTCATCAACGTCATGATATTCTTACGATTGCTCATCGCCTTTTCGTTCTCCTGCCGGGCGGCGATCGTGTACCATGTTAAAGCCTTTATATCATTGCGAAGAGTGCCCATGCCGACTTTATAGCAGTCGCCGAGCAAGCGCTGGGCATCAGGCAGGCCTCGTTCAGCCGCCTTGGAAAGATAGTGAAAGGCCTGGGCGTAGTCGCGCATCACCCCTTCACCGATGAAAAACATTTCGCCTACGCGCAACTGGGCGGCTGGCACCTCCTGATTGGCGGCTTTCAGATACCATTTGTGCGCCAGTTCCAGGTTCGTCGCCCGGACGCCGAGTTTTTTTTCGTAGCAGTAACCCACACGGTATTGGGCCTCGGCGTGGTTCAACTCAGCCGCCTTGAGATAATAGCGGAAAGCCTCCGCGTGGTCAGGCCTGCCTTTTCCCAATTCCGGATGGCCGGCAGCATAGTAGGAGCCGAGCAGAAAAAGGGAGTCAGACTCTTTATTGCGGGCCAGTTCCTTGAAATAATTTTTCCAATCGGCCTCGGTCTTAGGAAGCGGGGCAGGTCCTTCGGCGGCATAAGCGGCGAGCCCACCGGCTGCGAGCGCAGCGGCCAGAGCCAGCGATTTAAGCACATGACCGGACATTTCGGCGGGAGGTTAGTCGGGACCGGCGGTCCGCTCAATGGCAAATCACTGGTGATTTTTTGGTGAAAGGGTGAAACATTTTCTCGCACAAGGCCTTATCTATGTAACATTTTCAGTGAGGCCCGCCCTTGTGCGTTGACTTGGCGGAGGGGTTGGGCAAAACAAAGGGCCGCCGTCCGGCCAGTCTGGGGAACGGCACTAAACGATGCATCGACCGCAAATGACGCCAGCTCCCGGCGAACGCCTCGTGCGCTTCGTCGGTGATCGTATCCGCTTCCGCATCCAGGCGCCCGCGGCGGGCGGACGGTGGCAGGCGCGCTTGCGGACGAATCTAGGCCGCGCCCGGCAATTGCGGGCGGAGATCGTGGCGGCACATTTTCAACCGCTCCCACTCGCCGGTGCTTCGTGGCGTGATGTCCCGATGCAACGCGTGGGCGATGCCTGGGAGCTGGAGCTGCCGCTGACGGAGGTCGGCTATTTCAAATCCAAGGCATATCTGCTGGATGAGCATGGCTACCAGCATTGGCCAGATGGCGCTGACTTCGGCTTGAATATCCAGCCGGACTGGTGCCGCACGGGCAATACGATTTATTGCGCCTTCCCGCGCATGTTCGGTCCGGCGAAGACGCTCACGACCACCATCGATGAAAAACAGGAGGCGGAGTGGAAGAAGCTGGATGCACAGGGTTACACGATCATCCCGCCTTCCGGCAAATTGCGTGATCTCATCACCGAACTACCGCATATCTTTGACGTGCTCGGTTCCCGCATTTTGCATCTGCTGCCGGTGAACCCGACTCCGACGACGTATGCACGCTTTGGCCGTTATGGCAGTCCTTATGCGTGTGAAGACCTGACGGCGATCGATCCGGCACTCGTAGTTTTCGACAAAGAGACGACGGGCGTGGATCAGTTTTGCGAGCTGACGTCGGCGGTGCATGCGTGTGATGGCCGGGTCTTTCTGGACATCGTGCTGAACCACACGGGCTGGGGTTCGTGGTTGCAGGAGAATCATCCGGAGTGGTTCGTGCGGAAGAAGGATGGCGAGTTCGAGAGCCCTGGTGCGTGGGGGACCACGTGGGAAGATTTGGTGGAGCTGGACCAGCGTTTTCCGGGCTTGTGGGAGCATCTGGCGGATTCGTTGCTGACGTGGTGCCGACGTGGTGTCGATGGTTTCCGTTGTGATGCGGGTTACAAAATTCCGATGCCCGTCTGGCAATACATCACGGCGCGGGTGCATCAGGAATTTCCAGACACGGTCTTTCTGCTGGAGGGTCTGGGTGGCAGTTGGGATGACACGGCGAACTTGCTGGCGGAAGGCGGCATGCAGTGGGCGTACTCCGAGCTGTTTCAGAATTTCGATGCGCTGCAAGTGTCCGGTTATCTGGAGCACGGCATCAAGCAGAGTGAACGCGCAGGGCTGCTCATCCAGTATAGCGAGACGCATGATAACAACCGGCTGGCGGCGACAAGCAAGGAATGGTCGCGGCATCGCAACCGGCTGAGTGCGCTGACGAGTGTGAGCGGTGGGTTTGGTTTTACCTGCGGGGTGGAATGGCTGGCGGCGGAGAAGGTCAATGTGCACTCCTGCCGGGGCATGAACTGGGGGCATTCGCCGAATCTCATCGGGGAACTGAGCGCGCTGAATCATCTGCTCGCGGATCATCCGTGCTTCTTCGACAGCGCGAAACTGACACGCATCTCGGTGCCGGGTGCGCCAGTCTATGCGTTGCGGCGCGATTCGAATGACGGGAAGGATTCACTGCTCATCCTCGTCAATACGGATCAGAAGCAAGTGCAAGGAACGGAACTCGCGGGGCTGGAATTCTTGGGCGAGCTGCCGATGGAATTGACGGAGCGGGAGCCGGTGACGATTGATTCGCTTGGGCAGGGGCGCTGGCGTTTTCAACTGGCACCAGGAGCGGTGCATTGTCTCGCAGTAGAAACGTTGCCGCGCGGCTTGGGCGGACCGAGTTACCGGCGCAAGCGGGCACAGGCAGCGTTAGCTTACGCGGCGTTGTCACACGTGTTGGAAGAGGAAGAGATCGGGCCGGTAGAGTGGGCAAATCTGGCTGCGTATTTTGCGAGTGATCCGGCGCGTTTTCTCACAGCGACAGCGCACGTGGAACCGGCGGCGGCGATGGAGGATTTGCTGGATGCCTTGCGCACCGTGCCATTGCTGGAGCGTTATTCGCCCGTGGTGAAGTGGACGGCACAGGACATCACGCGCGTGACGGTGGTGCCACCGCATCATTGGCTGCTGGTGGAAGAGAAGCATCCTTTCCGCGCTTGGCTGGAGGCGGGTGACGAGCGTCGCATTGGGTTTCAGAACAGCGTGCAACTGGATGGGCATCACATCGCGCTGTTCCGCATCGCGGAACCTCTGGGCGACGCCACGTTGAGGCTGGAACGCTTTGGTCCGACACCAGACACGGTGCAAGCACCCGTGCGTTCCGTGAACAAGACGCCTGCGCTGTTGCAGCCTTTAAGCTTCCACGGCGGCCAGGCTTTGCCGGGCGGCTTGAATGCGCCGCTGGTTTTGCTCACGAATGGACGCGGTTCCATGAGCCGCATGTGTGTGGACTTGGGCAAGGTGAAGTCCAAGTATGATTGTGTGCTCGGCGCGAACTTGCACGCAGAGATCCCCGTAGACCGGCATATCCTGCTTAAGCGTGTGCGGCTGTGGGTGAATGCGGACGGCTTCATCTCGCCGCTGGATGCGAGCACGTTGCTGAACTTTGAGGCGGGTCCGCCCGCGCACTGGCGTTTTCTTTGCAATGCAGGTGATGGTCGCGCGGTGGAAGTGCATCTGGTGACAGACATGTTGGAGGGGCGCAACACGCTCTTCCTGCGCTTGTATCGTTCGGATGTCGCGCCCGCCATGGGCAAGCCGCTGCCGGCAGCGTGTGAGGTACGGTTGACGGCGCGGTTTGATGTGGAGGATCGCAATTTCCATTGGGAGACGACGCGTAATTCTGGGGCGGAACATCATTTCAATTCGCATACGCAATTACTCGTGGGGGAGATCGGTTTTTCATTCGCGCCGGTGGGTGACCGGCGGTTGCGCGTGGTGACGGATATCGGCGCTTATCATGCGGCACCGGAATGGTCGCAGGGATTGCCGCATCCGGTGGAGGCTTCGCGCGGACAAAGCGGGCAAGGGGATGGTTTTAGTCCGGGCTGGTTTGAGCTGCCGTTGAAGACTGGCAAGGCGGTGACGTTGATGGCCTCGGTGGAGCGGGAAACGGATGCGCCGTTCGGGGTCAGCTTTATCGAATCACGCCAGCGTCAGGTGGAGCACGCGGTGGCGCGGGCAGAGGTGACGGCGAATGATGCGTTCGGGCGTCAGCTTGCGGTGGCGGCACAGGCGTACTTGGTCACGCGGGGCAGTGGCAAGACGGTCATCGCGGGTTATCCGTGGTTCCTCGATTGGGGCCGGGATTCACTCATCGCGGCGCGTGGTTATATCGCGGCGGGTTGCGTCACGGAAGTGCTGGAACTGGTGAAGGTGTTCGGGCGTTTTGAGCAGAACGGGACGTTGCCCAATACGATCCATGGTGAGGATGCGTCGAATCGCGACACGACGGATGCGCCGCTCTGGTATGGCGTGGTGTGTGAAGATCTCGCGGCGGTGATGGGGCCGCAGGTGTATGTGACGCCAGTGGATGAGAAGGGGCGCACGGTGCTGGAGGTGCTGCAATCGATCGCGGCGGGTTACTTGCGCGGCACCGCCAATGGCATCCGCGTGGATGGCGAGACGGCGCTGGTGTGGAGCCCGAGCCATTTCACGTGGATGGATACGAACTATCCTGCCGGTACCCCGCGTGAAGGCTATCCGATCGAGATCCAGTCGCTGTGGATACGGCTGCTGCGTTTGCTGGAGCGTTTGAACGCGCCGAAGGCGGGAGAGGCGTGGGCTGTGCTCGCAGAACGCGCGGCGAAATCGTTGGAAGAACTTTTCTGGAGTGAACGGCTGGGCTGGTATGCGGATTGTCTGCGGGCCACGGCGCACACACCGGCGCGGAAGGCGACGGTGGATACGGCGTTGCGCAGCAATTGCGTGCTGGCGGTCAGCTTGGGCATCGTGACGGGTGATCGTGCGCGGCGTTGTGTGGATGCGGTGCGGCGCTGGCTGGTGGTGCCGGGCGCGCTGCGTTCACTGGCGCCCTTGCCGGTGGAATTGGCACTGCCCATCCATACGTCCAGTGGTTGGTTGTTGAACGATCCGACGTCACCTTACTGGAGCCGGTATGAAGGCGATGAGGACACGCGGCGCAAACCGGCGTATCACAACGGCACGGCGTGGACGTGGACATTCCCCGGCTTCTGCGAAGCTATGACGATGGCGTGGAATCATTCGCCAGAGGCGGTGGCGGCAGCACGGGCATATCTCGGCAGCATGGATCGCATGATGATGGAAGGGTGCGTGGGGCAGATACCGGAAGTGATCGATGGCGATGCGCCGCATCAACAGCGCGGCTGCGATGCGCAAGCGTGGGGCGTCACGGAGGCGTTACGCGTGTGGAAGCTGCTGAAGGCGCGGATGTAAAATTGAGAGTTTCGAACCCTCATTTTCCGCTTCTCGCATTGAATGGCTTTGCGCTACTTTTCGTCCCGTATCCATAAGCAACCTGTGCTGAACATGACACGCATAAACATCGCCAAACGGTCCATGGCCTTCCTGTCGGCTGCCTGGTTAACAATCATTTCCGCGCAGGCGGCGGATTGGCCGAACTGGCGCGGGCCGAGCTATGACGGGTCTTCTCCGGCGAAGAATTTGCCGGCGAATTTCTCCAAAACAGAGAATGTCTTGTGGGCGGCCGATCTGCCGGGGCCCAGTGCCGCGACGCCGATAGTGTGGGGTGACAAGGTGTTCGTCTCGGCCTGGGATCTTCGTGCGAAGGATCTGCTGGCCCTTTGTCTGGATCGCAAGACGGGCAAGGAACTTTGGAAGCAGCAGATCAGTGTGGGCATACAGCAGGATCGCCAGTCCAACCAGGCTTCGCCTTCGCCGGTGACGGATGGGAAGCTGGTGGTGTTCTTCTACGGCAATGGCGAACTGGCGACGTTTGATCTGGAGGGCAAGAAACTGTGGCAGCGGAACATCCAGAAGGATTATGGCCAGTTCGCCTTTTTGTGGACCTTCGCCACCAGCCCGGTGCTGTATGAGAACACACTCTTCATGCAGGTGCTGCAGCGGGATGTACCGGTGAACGGTCGCGGGCGCACGGATGGACCGAATGAATCTTACTTGCTGGCGCTGGAACCGGCGACGGGCAAGGAACTGTGGCGCAAGGTCCGGCCGGACGAGGCCAAATCGGAATCCAAGGAAGCTTTCTCCACACCGGTGCCGTATGAATTCAAGGGGCAGAAGCAATTGCTCATCGCGGGCGGTGATTACATCAGCGGACACAATCCGAAGAACGGAGAAATACTGTGGAGCTGGGGGACATGGAATGACGCGCGGATAACCCACTGGCGGCTGGTGCCCACGCCGGTAGCCGGAGGAGGTGTGGCCCTGGCGTGTGCGCCGAAGAAGGAGCCGGTCTTTGCGGTGAAGCTGGGCGGGAAAGGCAAGCTGCCGGACGCAGACGTGGTCTGGCGCAGTGAACGGAACAGTGAGGTGAGTTCCGACGTGCCGACGCCGGCCTTTGCCGATGGTGATTTCTTTGTGTTGAGTGAATCGATCAGGAAGCTGTCCCGCGTGGAAGCGGCGACGGGCAAGGTGAAGTGGACGATCGATCTGCCGGGCAAGACGAAGTATGAGGCCTCACCCACGGTGGCGGACGGCAAGGTGTATACGATGAACTTCAAAGCTGAAGTCACGGTGGTGAACGCGGCGGATGGCGCGGTGCTTAACACGGCAGCCTTGGGCGATCCGACGGACGACACCACGCGTTCTTGCATCGCAGTGGCGGGCAACAATCTGTTCATCCGCACCAACGCGAAGTTGTATTGCATCGGGGGGAAGCAACTGGCGAAGCAGTAGGATTGCGAGAATGGAAGCTGCGGAGTCAGCATGGTCTGTTTTGGTTTGGGCAGGCAGGTGCTTCGACGCGGCCGGCTGAGGATCCCGACTCGGAATCGGGACAAGCAGCCAGCCCTACCAATGCGGTTTTTCCTAACATCTCGACAATTCGTGGCTTTCATTGGAAGTTGGTTGACCCACGCTGCTTGAGCGGGGGACGTGCATGAACAACGCTTTGCCATTTCATCTTGCCGGACGTTTGCCGGCACCGGGCGATAATGTCGCGATCGCTTCGCAGCGCTTGGAAGCGGGGACGGTCATCGATTTTCAGGGGGCGGTGCTGACAATCAACCAGACGGTGCTGGAGGGGCATCGCTTTGCGATCAAGCCCATTTCGGTGGGGGACAAGCTGCTATCGTGGGGGCTGACGTTTGGTTTTGCCACGGCGGCTTTGCGACCGGGGGATTATCTCTGCAATGAGATGATGCTGGAGGCGCTGCGGTCGCGGCGGTTGGATTTTGCTCTGCCGACAACACCGAATTTTCGGGATTACTTTGAGCCGTATCATCTGGATGCAGCGAAGTTCAAGCCGGGGCAGCAGATTCCGCTCGTGCCGAAGCCGCGGACGTTCATGGGCTTTGGCCGCACAGGAGAGCGCGGAGCTGGGACTCGCAATTTCATCGTGTTGCTGGGGACGAGCTCACGCACGGCGAGTTTTGTGCGGGCATTGGAAGAGCGGTTGAAGCCGTTTCTCGCGGGGTGCAAGAATTTGGACGGCATCGTGGCCATCGCGCACACGGAGGGCGGCGGCGAGCAGCGGCCGAATAATTATGAACTCATCCTGCGCACCTTGGCCGGGTTCATGGTGCATAGCAATGTGGCGGCGGTGTTGGCGGTGGATTATGGCACGGAGCCGGTGAACAACAGCGCGCTGGAGGCTTGGGCGCAAGAGCACAAGTATCCGCTGGCCGAGGTGACTCACAAGTTCCACACGTTGCGCGGGAGCATCGAGTATGAATTGCGGCGATGCACGGAGCTGGTGCGCACGTGGATTCCGGAAGCGGATAAGATGGAGCGCACGCCGCAACCGATCCGGCATCTGAAGCTCTCGCTGCAATGTGGGGGATCGGATGCGTTCTCGGGCGTGTCGGGTAATCCGTTGGAAGGATGGATCGTGAATGAAGTCATTCGCAATGGCGGCATCGCGAGTTTGGCGGAGACGGATGAACTGGTGGGTGCGGAATCGTATGTGTTGAGCAATGTGCGTGACTTGAAAACCGCCGAAGCATTTCTCGACAAGGTGGCGCGGTTCGAGGAGCGGGTGCGTTGGCATGGGGCGAGTGCGCAGACGAATCCGAGTGGGGGCAATCTGTATCGCGGGCTTTACAACATCGCGATCAAGTCGATAGGGGCGAGCCACAAGAAGGCGCCGGATACGCGGCTGGACTATGTGATCGAATACGGGGATCCGATGCCGCAGCCGGGCTTCTACTTCATGGACAGTCCGGGTAATGACCTGGAGAGCATCGCGGGGCAGATGGCGTCCGGGTGCAATCTCATCCTGTTCAGCACGGGAAATGGGTCCATCACGAATTTCCCGTTCGTGCCGACGATCAAGATCATGACGAACAGCGGGCGCTTCCGCCTGCTTTCGAAAGAGATGGATATCAATGCGGGGCGGTATCTGGATGGCGAGTCGTTTGAGTCATTGGGAGATGAGGCATTTGAGCAGACCTTGCGCGTGGCTTCCGGTGAGCACACGGCGGGGGAACGCGCAGGTCATGCGCAGGTGCAGCTCTGGCGTGAGTGGCAGCAGACGAAGCAGCCGACGGTGCCGACGTATGAGCACACGCCGATGCTGGCGGGAGAGCCGGTCGCGCTTAATGCATCGGCAACGGATGAACTCGCGAAGCTGAATTTGCCGACGACATTCCAAGCCTTGGCGGTGGGTGGACATCTGGCGACGAGCAACGTGCGGTTGATCCAGCCTACGAGTTTGTGCGCGGGACAGGTGGCGCGATTGATCACGGAGCAGTTCAGTCACGATGAAGCGCTGAGTCCGGTCAACACACCGCGTTTTGTCACGCTGCCGCATACGGAAGGTTGTGGGGCTTCGGGCGAGGTCATCGATATTCTAGAGCGCACGATGGCGGGGTATCTGTTGCATCCCTCGGTGAGCCAAGCGCTGCTGCTGGAACATGGTTGCGAGAAGACGCACAACGATACGATGCGGCAGTATCTGCGCGGTGCGGGTGCGGACCTGAGCCGGTTTGGTTGGGCGAGCATTCAATTGGATGGAGGCATTGAAGCGGTGACGCAACGGGTGCGGGAATGGTTTGCGCAGCAAGGAGCTGTAGATGGGGGCGAACGAAAGACGGCGAGCATTGCGAATCTGCGGATCGGGTTGGGGAGTGTGGGAGCGTTGACGAAAGAGTGCGTGGAGGCGGTTGCGCTCGTGGTGCGGCATCTGGTGCAGCAGGGAGCAACGGTGGTGGTGGCGAAGAATGCGTCTTTGCTGAAGGATGCAAATTTCATCGCGCAGTTGGGCGAGTTGAAGCCGACGTTGGCTTATGCGCAGAAGTTCACTAAGCCGGGGTTGCACGTGATGGATTGTCCCACGGATCATTGGGTGGAGACGACAACGGGGTTGGGTGCGTCGGGCGTGGAGATCATCATGGGTTTCACGCGGGATAGGATTTTGCAGGGGCATCCATTGTTGCCGGTGGTGCAGGTGGCAGAGGGCGAGGCGTTGTCGGTGGAGGATGTGGATCTGGTTTTGGGAGCAGGCACGGTGGAAGAAAAGGTGCGATTGATTTTTGAGCTGTTGTTGCGCACTGCGGAGGGACGGCATGTCGTAGCAGCATGGCAGCGGAACAATGTGGATTTTCAGGTGAGCCGGGGGTTGTTTGGGGTTTCTACGTAGAGACTGTTTGAAAAAATGCCTTGGCGCCGTCTGTGGTCTAAATGGGCTGGGGCGTTGTTGCGGCTCGGTCACAGATCTTTTTATTTGATATGCTCCCTCGCCGCGCCTAGCCCCAGCCCATTTATCCTGCGCATCCAACGCCAACGCATTTTTCAAATAGTCTCCAGTGCAGGAAGTTTTCCGCCTTTTGAATATTTGTTGAAATGGTTGCGTCAGTGTTCGCATGCCCGGAGAAGTCGAGGAGGTGGAGCTGGCGAAGGACCACCGCTGTTGTTTGGCGGTGGTCCTTGGTGTCCTGATGATGCTGCATTTTAGTGGGAGTGCGCGGGCGGCAGTGGAGCTGGAGTATCTGCAGCAGGACAAGCCGGCACCGTTGAAGGGGCTGGAGCAGACGATGCGTAATCCGAGCACGATCGGGTGGGGCTATGTGTCGCTGCGACAGGTGATGACGGGGCCGGAGGAGTTTGACTGGAGCTACTTGGAGTCACGGCTCAACAACGCGGCAAAGGTGGGCAAGATGCTGGTGCTCCGGCCGGTGATGGATCTGTATGGTGACAGCAGTGGCCCGGTGATCACGGAGGTGCCGCTTTACCTGACCAAGATTCCGGGAGCCACGGTGGTAGTGGGGCCAACCAATCGATTTTACGGTCAACGATTCGGAACGGTGCTGCCGGTGTATACCAATGCAGTCACACGTGCGGCCATCAGCAGTTTCATCCGGGCGTTTGGCGAAAAGTATGATGGGGATCCGCGGGTCGCGTTCATCGAGGTGGGATTGCTCGGCGCGTGGGGCGAATGGAATGACATCAAAATGATGCGCTCGCCAGAAGGCGTAGTGCCGGCGGAAATGAAGCGGGAGGTGATCCAGTTGTACAAGGAACATTTCAAGCAGACCAAAATCCTGACGCGCTGGCCGGACAAGGATATCGATGATTTTTCCACGGGTTATCATGACGACTGGTTCGCGTTCTGGAAAAAGCCGGACACGATGTATCGCAAGCAGACTAACTCCGGGCCGGTGGCTTTGATGCGCTGGCGGATGGAGCCGATGGGAGCAAGGTTGCATCCGGAGTTTGATCCAGGCGGGCAGCGGGATAGCATGCCACCGGGGGCGATCACTCCGGCACGACTGGCGGGATTCATAGAAAGCGGGCATGTCTCCTGGGTTCGCTTCCGGGTGCACAAGCGGGAGCTGCCGAGCGGTTTGTTACTAGATCTGGAGACGCTGGTGCCGAAGATGGGTTATGAACTGTATGTGTCCCATGCCGATTGGAAACGTGACACTCGTGCCAAAACACTCCTGATCAGCGCGACGGTCACCAATACCGCGGTGGCCCCGTTCTATTATCCATGGCAGGTGGAGGTCGGCTTGTGGCACGATGAGAAACTGAAACAGACGTGGCCGGTCGATTGGGACATCACGCGCATCGTACCTGGCGAAGAGGCAGTTACTTTCAGCGCGATTCTGAAGGAGTTTCCCCGGGTGCAGGGCGGCCGGCTTTTGCTGCACGTAGTGAATCCATTGAAGAGCGGCTTTCCCTTACGCTTTGCAAACAAGAGCCAAGATTTGGACATAGAGGGATGGTTAACGTTGGGGAGTGTGGAGTAGGTGCCCCAGCCACGAGAGTCCAAATGTCCCGATGTGCAGGGGACATAAACTGATCTTAATAAAAGGAACTCGCGCCCGCTTCTTCAGATTTTCCCAAGGACAATTCATCGCCGAATCGGTTTCGTAAATTCATCAAAGACGCCGTGAAGAGATACCGATGCTCGCATGCGTAACCCGTTGAATCCGTTGGTGCAACGCCGACGGTGGGGTCAGATATGTGGGGCGATAGGTAGATTACCCTATGGCAGGCAAGTGGTTACTGAGCCTACGTTGCTGATATAGGGAAGAGAAGAATCTTTCCTAGAAGTAACAACAAAACCAATTATGAAACGCAACCTACAAACCATTATCTGTGCTTCGGCTGCCTCAGTCATGGCATTCGCAGTCCAAGCACAGGACAGCAATCCTAATAGCCGAACGGAACGACCTTTTGAGGGAGACCGCCAAACCCAGACGGAGCGTCAGTCCGCCCGGGAACGCTCGCAGGAGCGACGTGCTGACCGTCTGAATGGCGCGGCCAAAGCCAGCGATCTGATCGGCATGACGGTGAAGAACTATCAAGATGACAAACTCGGCAAGGTGGAAGAACTCGCGGTGGATGTGGAATCCGGCCGCGTAGTTCAAGTGATCCTTTCCGTGGGCGGCATCGCCGGTATCGGCGACCGTCAAATCGCGGTGCCTCCTTCCGCCCTGCACCACGATGTGGCCCAGAAAGTAGTGCATCTCGATTCAACGAAGGACCGGCTGAAAGCCGCGCCGAAGTTTGAGATGTCCAAGTGGAACGAGTATTCCGCCACGAATCATCTGCGGACGGTTTACGGCTATTACGGCGAAGAACCGGCGCTGACGTTCATCGAGAATGACCGCGCCGATCGCAATGCGCCCGATACGATCTCGGTCCGTCGCCCGGATGGCACGTGGGAAAACCGCACGGAGCATCAAGCGCGCACCATGATCCCGTCGTCACGCCTGGCCCAAGTCCAGAAGGCGAGCAAAGTCATCGGCATGTCCGTGAAGAACAAGCAGGATGAGAAACTGGGTGATGTGAACAACCTGCTGGTGGATCTCACCTCCGGTCGCATTGTTGCCGTCGTCGTCTCCTCGGGCGGGTTCATCGGGCTCGGTGATGATTTGAGCGCAGTGCCTTCCTCGGCGTTGAGTTACAATGCCGACCGCAATGCCCTGCAACTCGATGCGACCAAAGATACGCTGAGCCGCGCGCCGCACTTCAAGTCCAACCAATGGCCTGACTTCAGCGAGCCGACCTATGCGAGCAGCGTGTATCGCACCTACAATGTGGAACCCTACTTCCGCACGGATGCCACGGTTAACAACGAACTGGACCGCACGGCCCGGAACGTCGAACGCAATGTGGACCGCACCGTCGACCGCACGGCTCGTGAAATCGACAAGACGATGAAGCCGACGGATGTGGACAATACGGCGCGCAATGAACGTGATCGTAATGATGCGACGTTGACGCCGGTGGACCAAGGTACCTCGAAAGCCGACATCGACACCACGACACAAATCCGCAAGGAGATCATCGCCACGAAGAGCCTGTCCATCAAGGCCCAGAACGTGAAGGTCATCAGTAACAACGGCAAGGTCACCTTGCGCGGCCCGGTGGATACGGCGGAGGAGAAGAAGATGATCGGCGACATCGCCAACCGGATCGCCCGCACGGAGAATGTGAGCAACCAGCTCGAAGTGAAACTCACCCCTACTGGTCGCAGCCAGGACGGTCGTAAGTAAAACCCAACATCAACACAAACAAAGAAAGATAAATACCATGTCAAAGAAATCTGTATTCGGTATCGCGACGTCCCTGAACCAGGCTGACCGCATCGTGGACCAGCTCAAGAGCGCGAACTTCTCGAACAACGACATCTCGGTGCTGTTTCCCGACAAGGAGACGAGCCGCGACTTCGCCCACGAGAAGAACACGAAAGCACCGGAAGGTGCCGTCACGGGCGCCAGCACGGGCGGTGTCATCGGCGGTGCGTTGGGTTGGGTTGCCGGCATCGGTGCGCTGGCCATTCCCGGAGTGGGACCGTTCATCGCAGCCGGCCCGATCATGGCGGCGCTCAGCGGTGCGGCCATCGGTGCGGCAGCAGGCGGAATCGCCGGCGGCCTGATCGGCCTTGGAATCCCGGAACTGGAAGCCAAGCGTTATGAAGGCAAGGTCCGCGCGGGCAACATCCTGATCTCGGTGCATACCGAGAACTCGGACGAGATCAAACGTGCGAAGGAAATCTTCGAGAACGCCGGTGCCCAGGACGTGTGCACCACGGGCGAAGCCTCGACGCCTGACGAAAGCAAAGCAGACAAGAAGGCGCGCGAAGCCGCACGCCGCTAAGCAAATCGATTCATCCCTGCGGCCGGTTCAGCCGGTCGCAGGGCTTTTTTTGTCCGGCCCATCAGGAATGACCGATGAAACACAGCAGCGACACGACCCGACCGACGGGAGAGGTGACCAAACGGAAAAGGCATCCGGGCTGGCGAAGGCTGGGAATATTCCTGATCGTGCTGGTCACAGTGCTGGCGATAGGTCGGTTGTTTCTGCCGATGTTCGTGCGGGATTATGTGAATCGGACCTTGGATAAGAATCCGATGTATGATGGCACCATCGGCGATGTGCGCATTCATCTGTGGCGCGGGGCTTACTCCATCGAGGAGGTAAAGATCAACAAGACGGCGGGTAGCGTGCCGGTGCCTTTTTTTGCAGGGAAACGGGTGGATTTTGCCATCGAATGGAAAGCGCTGTGGAACCGGAGGATCGTGGGACGCGTCCACATGCTGGAACCAGAATTGAATTTCGTGGATGCGCCGGATGAGGGTGATTCGCAATCGGGCACGGGGGCTCCTTGGCTGGAGATGATCAAGGATCTTTTCCCTTTCAAAATCAACAGTGCGGTGATTGAGAATGGTTCCATCCATTTCCGCGCGTATCAGATGGCGCGGCCGGTGGATGTGTATATCTCCAAGGTAGAAGGCAAGATCGATAATCTGGGCAACATCCGGGACGAGACCACGCCGTTGGTTTCCACGGTGGAAGCGAAAGGGTTGGTGATGGATCATGCCAAGTTTGAATACAAGATGACGCTCGATCCGTTCGCGTACCGGCCGACGTTTCACATGGCCTTGCAACTTTTGGGTTTGGACGTGACGCGTATCAATGATCTGGCGTTGGCTTACGGGAAATTTGATTTCAAGCGCGGTTACTTCGATCTGGTGTTGGAGACGGATGTGCAGGAGGGGTTGATCTCTGGTTATGCGAAGCCGTTGTTCCGCAACCTGAAGGTGTTCAGCATCACAGAAGATATCGAGGAGGGAAACGTGCTGCACTTTTTCTGGCAGGCTTTGGTGGGTGGGGTGACGTTCGTTTTCAAGAATCATCAACGGGACCAGTTTGGTACGCTCATCCCTTTCTCGGGTGATGCAACGGGGGCGACGTCGGCGGATATCTTTGCGACTCTGGGGAATATTTTAAGGAACGCGTTCATCCGCGCTTACCTGCCGAGGCTGGAGGGTGGACAGCAGGCGGTGGGGAATCTTAATTTTGAACCGCCGGAGTTCACCGATCCCATCTCTGCTGGAGATGGTGAGCAACCGTAGGAAACTTATGAAAATGAAGAGTTTGAACAATCTCGGGAGCATGACATGGCGTCTGCTCATCGTGGGTGTGCTGTCCGTGAGTTTAACCGGCCTCGTCGGCTGCGGGACGAAAAAGAGCGCGAAGAAACGCGATGATTTTTTCACGTCCGGCAGCCGCGAGGCCGACCAGCGCGCCAGCCAGCGCATGGCCAAAGATCAGCAACTGGCGGGAACTGGCGAAGGCAGCGGCGAGAAGGGCGTGAAGAAGGCCGAGGTGACCGATGGGGGAACCAATGGCGTCACCGGAGCCCAGGTGGAAGGCAAGCTGGCGTTATTTGACCGACTGGGCGGCGAGGCGGGCATCAAGGCGATCATCGATGATTTTACGCCACGTGTGTTGCAAGATCCGCGGGTGAACTGGGATCGCTCAGACGTGAAGGGCAAAGGGGTGGCATTCATCCGCAAGGATGGGCCGGAGCCGTGGACGGCGGATGACCGAACGGTAGCGACATTGAAGAGGCATCTGGTGCAGTTCCTGGTGCTGGCCACGGGAGGACCGGCGAAGTATGACGGCAAGGACATGCGGGAAACGCATGCGAAGATGCGGATCGGGAATCCGGAGTTTGATGCGGTGCTGGGCGACCTGAAAGCCTCGCTGGACCGGCTGAAAATCCCGAACAAAGAGCAGAAGGAACTGCTTTCGATCGTGGAGAGCACACGGCCGCAGATCGTGACGGAACGATAGGCCGAAGTTCGGCTTCCTTATTTGAAGAGTAGTGGGGTTTGGTGATCCTTAAAAACACTAGGCCTGCATCTGCTTAAGGAAATTGCTGCGGGTTGGGACAACCCGCGCTCCACTTACAGGTCGGAGCCGAAGTGGTTGGTGAAGACGAGGTAAACGAGGAGGCCGCTGCCGAGGACGAGGCCGACATAGGCGATGAGTTTGAAGCGGGAGACGCCGTTGTCATCGACGCCTTCGGGATCGTCCGGAAAATGAGAGATGCCGTCGTGTTTGCGGGAGGATTCCGAGAGGCAGCCGGTGAAGTCGCTGCGGTCATCGAAGAAGTCTTTGAAAAAGAGCGCGGCGGTCAGCAGGGACACGGTGATGGAAATGACCAAAATCATCTGGGCGTAAAGGCGATAACAGCAATCGGGTCGTTCAGTTTTTCACGGACACGGTTCGGGGAAGATATTCGGGGGAAAAGCGGACGTTGGCGAGACGATTTGCAGGGCGGGAGGCGGTGGGCTACGGCGGACCTTGCGGACTTCCGGCTGGAAGCCGGCAGCACGGGTCGCGTGCTTCGTCGCGGTTCAAGGGCGATTTTCGGAACGGCGGAAGAAATCAGGTGGGAAGGGGGCTGGTTGGCTTTTCTCGGGGTGGCGCCAAGGGTAGACGGTGCCGCGATCGCGGAGGAGGGGCAGGTTCTCGCCGTGGGTTTGTTCCAGAAGGTCGAAGAGCTGGGTGTTCATCTGTTTCACGCGGTCTTGCTGGCTCGCATGGGCGATGAGGTTCTGGCGTTCCTGCGGATCGGCCTGGAGGTCGTAGAGTTCGTTGATGTCCCAGAGGCCGTGGTAGCGGATGTATTTGTAGCGCTCACCGACGAGGGCGTGCATGGTGGGCGTCTGGGGATAGTTCTGTTCCCAATAGTATTCGTAGAGGATGTTTTCACGCCATTTGGTTTGCTTGCCTTGCAAGAGGGGCAGGAAGCTGCGGCCATCCATGTTGGTGGGAGGTTTCAATCCGGCGAATTCGAGGAGCGTGGGAGCGATGTCGATATTGGCGACGGTCTGGGAAATGGTCGTGCCGGGTTTCAGCACGGCGGGGCAGTGCATGAGGAGGGGGACACGAAGGGAGGCTTCGTAGGCGGTGCGTTTATCGATGAGGCCGTGCTCGCCAAACTGGAAGCCGTTGTCGCCCATGTAAACGAAGAGGGTGGAATCGAGCTGTTGGTTTTGTTCGAGCCACTTAAAGATGCGGCCGAGATTGTCGTCGACGGCGAGGAGGGCTTCGCAGTAGCGGTGGTAGTAGGTGGCGAGATCGAAGTCGGGGAGGTTGTAGCCGAAGTCGGCGCCGTGGCGGCTATTCCGCTGGTTGCGCAACCACATGGGTTTGTCGGCGAAGTTCTCGGGGGTGTTGGCCAGCGAGGCAGGGGGAGTGAAGGGCTTGTCCTGGTAGCGATCCTTGTGGCGGTCATGTGGGACGAAGTCCGAGTGGACGGCCTTGTGCGAGATGTAGGCGAAGAAGGGTTTGTCTGACTTGCGGGTGTTCAGCCAGTCGATGGCGTAATCGGTGAGTTCATCGGTGATGTAGCCTTTTTGCGGGACGCGTTGTTTGCCGTTGATGTTGAAGCCGTCGTAAGCGGTTTGCGGGACGACGCGAGAGGTGCCGCGGCCATCAGGCCAGTAGCTGCCCTGGCCTTTGAAGACGACCCAGTGGTTGAAGCCGCGTTGGGGTTCATCCGTTTCTCCCATGTGCCATTTGCCGAAGAAGGCGGTGTCGTAACCGGCCTTCTGCAGATACTGCGGGAAGAAAGTTAGCGCGGGTGAGACGGGATTGTAGTTATCCACCACACGATGGTTGTGCGCGTAGAGGCCGGTGAGGATGGAGGCGCGGCTGGGAGAGCAAAGCGAGGTGGTGACCATCGCTTTCGGAAAATGGACGCCTTTTTTGGCGAGACGATCTAGGTGCGGTGTCTCCAGCCAGGGATGGCCCAGAAAGCCCATGGCATCGTAGCGATGGTCATCGGCGAGGACGAAGATGATGTTGCGCGGTTTGCCGCCGGGTAGTTTTGGGAGTTTCAGGTCGGCGGCGGAGACAGTGCCGGAGAGCGAAAGTCCGAGCAGCAAGAGCAAGAAACGAAAGTTAAAGATCATGGTCGGTGCAGAGGAGGGTTAAATGGGTTTCCAACCGCCGAAGAGGGCGAAGCGGAAGGAGCGATAGAAACAGTCGGCATCCGCAAAGCCAAGTTCGGTGAGCCATTGAATCTGGTCACTGGCGGGGGCGCACTGGTCGTAGCTCATGCGTTGAATAGCACCGGCGATCTCGGCGTCAGAACTGCCAAGCGCACGTGCGCGATCAAGATGGACGGACTCGAACAGTTTTTGCAGGCGGGGGCTGCGGCCCGAAACTTGTTCGGCGTTCAGAAAGAGGCCGCCGGGGGCCAGGGCGGAAAGAATGCGGGAGTAGAGGGCGCGTTTATCCGCGTCGTTGAGATGATGGATGGCCAAGGCGGATACGATGGCATCAAACGGGCCGGATGGTAACTGGGCATCGAGCGGTTGGACGAGAAGGTGGAGCTGGTGACCAGGGAGGCGTTTGGTGGCCTGCTGCAACATGTCCGCGGAAGCATCGAGCAAATGGAGTTGTGCGGTGGGCCGACGCTCAGCGATGGCGGCAGAAAGAATGCCGGTGCCAGCGCCTAGGTCCAAAATGCGGGGTGATTCCGGGCAAAAGCGGGCGATGAGTTCGCCGACGGTACCGTAAAATTCATCGAAGCAAGGGATGAGGCGGCGGCGTTCGGTATCGTAGGTAGAGGCGTTCCAAATGGTGCTCATGGAAAGTATCGCGTAGTGGCTCCAAGGGATAAGGCCCGATGGTCTGGGGGGCAAGGGGAAAGGGTGGGGAAACATCGGACAGCGAAGCAGGGGATTATGACAGAAGAGCGCGAAGGAACGGTCCAACAAGGGAAACGTTCGGTTTGGCGGTTACGCCGGAGCAGGTGTTAGCAAGGATTGAGTTTGTTAGGCGGGACGAGATAGTGGGCGAAACCAATGGTGGAAGCGGAGTTGGAATGCTGTAATCTAAAGGAGTCATGAAAATCATACGAATGGGCATGGTAGGGTTGAGCGTGGGGTTGCTGATGGTGGGATGCATATCGCATCAGCAGACGGTGTATCGCGATGTGGAGCGCAGGCCGGTGGAGTTCGAGAATGATGCGGCGGCGCGGATTTTTTACGACACGGTGATGCGCAGCCGGAACTCGGGTGAACGGACGGAGGTCAGGACGGACGTGTCCCTGCCAGTGGTGTTTGCTCACCGGAAGAGGGTGGTGACGGGTCCGAACGCGGCGTTCAACGAGGCCGTGACGATGTGTGATACGAACAAGGACGGGAGAGTGACGGTGCAGGAGGCGCGGATCTACGCGGAGTTGAAGAGGAAAAAGGGGTGAGCCGGGCCGGCGGCACCGGCGGACCATCATTCGAACGGCCATGTTTCTGGAAAAATTGGCGAGGCTCTAATGTTGAACGAAACCGGCGCGGGAACCGTCGGCAAGTTTGCCGGGCTCGATAGTGGGGGTGACGCGACTGTAGACAAGCTGTCGTCCGGTGGAGGTCGTGATGATCAGCTCCTGACCTTGAATCTCGGCACGCGATTGGGAGTAGTTTGCTGCAGAACCGGTTGCTATGACCAGGGAGCCGTCAGCGACTGAGTAGCGTCCGTGCGTCACGCCTTTGGAGTCTGACCAGTCTTTCGGCGACGGCCACGAGGCGATTTTTCCATTCGGATAGTAACGAACATATAATAGCTGGCTGACGGGGTTGCCATCATCCAGCACCCATTGCCAGGTGCCGATGATGACGGTGTTTTTTTGCGGAGGCTGCTTCTGTTGCTGCCGCTGCGGCGGGGGCGTTTGCGATTGCGTCGTTTGCGGCGACAGCCGCGAATCCGGCGACGGCGGTTGCGGCTTGCTGGCGCAGGCGGACAGCACGAGCAGGGAGGCCAGTGAAAATAGGAGGGCAAAGGGTTTCATGGTTTTAGAGCATCTGTCCTAGCATATCAGCACTTGCTTACGGCACGGGAGAAGACTTTGGTGTGAGGGTCAAGTCCCCGAGGTGACGGTTGATTTTGCTGCCGGAATCGTGATACATGGGGGAGTAGTCTGCATGACTAACGATCAGGCATCCGGTCCAGTATTCACCCCCTGGTACATGAAACGAGAAGCTTAAGTTGCCATACCAGAGGAGATGGAAATTGTGTCGTGAGGACAGACGGAAACGGCCGTCGGATCCGCTGGTGGTTTCGGCCGGTTTGGTGGCGGGATCATGGTCTGTACCGCTGTTTTCCGGTTCATTCAGAAGTTTGATGTGGGCGCCGGCGATGGGATTGCCTTGGGGATCGACCACACGTCCTTCAATGCGGGGTGATTGTTTGGTGGCGTGGGGGATGGGAACAATCATGCAACCCGTCTGGAGGAGCGCAAAGACGGCCAAGGTGAGAGCCAGGTGGATGCGCGTGGTGGAAAGCGGACAAGTGCCGTGATTTTTCTGGCCGGGGGCTTTCATCTCGTTGAGGTTAATTTAGTGCGAGTTGGAGGGCTGTCGAGTGGAATGCGAGTTTGCGCCAAGGCATCCCCACTTCCCGTACGGTGTCGCAACAGCTTTTCAGCGTTTGAAAAACTAGCTGCAACGCGTTGACACCTGCTTTTTAATAACAATAAAAATATATTGATAAACGATATGTCTTGAATTACGGTGGAGCATAAGATTGGTAAGAAATAAGGACCAAGCTATGAAACGAAGCTCAACGATGTTTCTTCAGACGGTGATTGTGCTCATCGGCATCGGGGCGCTGGCTTTTTTGCTTTGGGAGCCGCATATCGAGGGGAGGAATGCGAATGCCACGGCGTTTCAGATCTACTTCAACGATCCGTTCCTCGCGTATGTGTATCTGGCGTCCACGGCATTTTTTACGGCGTTGTACCAGGCGTTCAAGCTGCTGGGATACATCGGGCAGAACAAAGTGTTCTCCCTGGATTCCGTGAAGGCGTTACGGATGATAAAACGGTGTGCGCTGGTAGTGGTGGGTTTTATTGCGGGTGCAGAGGCTTACATATTCATCGTGGTGCGAGGCACGGATGATATCGCGGGCGGGGTGGTCATCGGGCTGGTGCTGATTTTTCTCTCGGTGGTGATCGCCACGGCGGCGGCGGTGTTTGAAAAGCTTTTGCAAAGCGCTGTGGACTTGAAGTCCGAGAATGATCTGACTGTCTAACGCCATGGCAATCATCATCAATGTGGATGTCATGCTGGCGAAGCGGAAGATGAGCGTCACGGAGCTGGCGGAGAAAGTCGGCATCACGATGGCGAACATTTCCGTGTTGAAAAACGGCAAAGCGAAGGCGGTCCGGTTTTCCACCTTGGAGGCGATCTGCAAAGCGTTGGACTGTCAACCGGGGGATATTTTGGAGTATAGGGAGTAGGAGATCAACGGCCTAGCGTGTAGCTGTTTGTTGTGGCGCACTGGTTAGGTCGTTGGTGACGGCTCAAATCCATAGTGTGATATAAGTATGGCCATCACCTCGTCCAGAGACTGCTGCTCAAAGCCCAAAGGCTTTCGGGTGTCTTTGACCGCCTCCCAAAGTCGAAATCCCATACAACGATTGCACAGCAAAACCCAATTGGAAACTTCGTCTGCTGTCCACAGGGGATTCAACTGCAGCCAATACTTCCGAGAGTCGCTACCGTAAATCTTAAAGCGCCATCCATGCTCGCCCTGAATCAATTTCGAGCAAACACGCTGATCCCGCGCCATGGTCTCGCGGAGATCAGACATGACTTGTTTGCCCGGCAACTCGGCGACTTCCGCGAAATCAAGGTTCGGGTCGAACAGCAGTTTTCGATGGATAATATCCTTAGCAGTCATGCGTGCGCGATCGCAAGGGTGTTTGATCTGCTGCCTTATTAGACCAATGGTCCCTCATGCTTGGTGATCTGATCGGCGGGCACATACCAAGGGGCATGCTCGGCCCAATAAATATTGGCCTGAGGTTTCATGCCTGGGTCCGAATCTAATAATCCGCTCGGTACGACCCAGAACTGGCGGTTGCGGCTCAGCTTGGGCACGGGTGAACCGCAACTGCGACAAAAGCAACGGGGGAATCCCGGGTTCTCTTGCGTATCCACAAAGAGTTCGATGAGGTCTTCTCCCTGTGTCCATCTGACTGAACCGTCTGGAAATGCCAGATTCGCGGCATGAACGGAGCCACTGGATTTTTGACAGGAACGACAGTGGCAGTAGATGAACTTAAGCGGAGTTCCGGTGACCTCGAAGGCTACCTTGCCGCATAAACAGGATCCGGTGATCGGCTTCATGGTGTTTTGGGTAATGAGCCAAGTTCAGCGGCAGGCGGGTTCATTTGAAACTATCTTAAGACATTTCTGCCAACCGTGAAAAAACAGCAACAGGACGAATGCGTACAGGCATGAATTGAGCAGCCAACCCAATATGGTATCCGGTAGTCCAAGAAGTATGACACCAACACCTACTGCGGTTTCAAAAAATCTTCCTAATTCTGTCTTGGTGAGTCCGTCCTGGTTGACAAAAAAGAAGAAACTGCATATCGCGCAGATCAAGAAATGACCTAGTGCGAAGATCAAAAAATTGAGGAAATGCTTTTTAATGTCGCGGAAAAGCCGTTTTCCTTCACCCCGTCCCACAATCCCGGGATGCGGCACGTGGTCAGGCGGGTCAATTATGTAAAGTCTCCTGATCCAAAAGGCGGTACAGAGTAAAAAGCCAAAGGCGAACAGGAGCCAAACAGAAATCTGGAACTCAAAGCCATGTTGCAAAAACTCAGCGAGCGACTGTTCTGAAGTGTAGGTGCGGGAGCTTTCTATGAACAGCGGTAACAACGAGGTCGCGAAGCCTATGAAAGACAGGCTGGCCAAGAGAATGTGAAGCTTACGTGACATGCCCGAATACGCTTAACAACCCGACGCCCAGGTCACCGAATGGATAATATGGTGAGGTGAATGGGTTGTCGAGGGGCTCCAGTGGGCCGCGCGCCTCCGGCGGAGCGCGGCCCACCGGAGATAATCATTTATGGGCGTTTACCCAGGGCTGGCCCATCCGCCTTCGCTTAGCGCCACGGCGCGACAAGGGCTGGGAGGCGTGGATTGCAACAGTGATGCGATGCTGGATTCGCTGGAGCGCTGGGTTAGACGGCACGTTTCAGGTGTTTAACGCTTACCCACGCCAAACGGCTTCCGCCGAGTGCAAGCAAAACTCCGAGAACGAGGAGGGTGCTGGCAATGTCTGAAGACTCTGGCGCACGCAGCGCGGCAAGCGCGGGAGTGATAACCCAAAAACTGAGGATGGCCGTCCATAGGCCCAAGGCGATAACCAACAGGTATTTTGATTTCATAATGCTTACTTAACAGGGTTTTCAGAAATTTGTCGCGCGTGAATTGGCGGACAAGGTGTCAGGTTCTCTCCAGTATATCCGCCAAATCTTGAAGCGGACAATCGCAGCGGCGGGAACTTGAAGGAGAATCGAGCCGGCCAGCAGCAGGTCGACGCAGGCGGCAAGAGCGTTGAGGGCGGAAACAAACGCGATCCAGCCAGAGGAGACTTGGGTGACAGCCGACACAAGAAGCGGAACGAGGGTGAGGATGAAGAGAGGCATGAGCAGGCAGGCGACCAAACGATTGCGGCTCATCTCGCCGTCATAGTGGGCGTAGAAACCCAACGCTGCCCAAAAGCCCAGTATGGAGCGCGACGAAAGCCCCGCCAACGGGTGGAGCAGCGCGTGGATGCCTTCGTGGACGACGACGAACCCCACCAACAACAGCAGGCAAGCCGGCAGGGACAGGGCGGGCGTAATGTCTCGCAGCGGCGTGAGGTGAAACCAAAGCGTGGTCGTTGTCGCGGCGGCGACGACACCGATCGGGAGGGCGAAAAGGTTCTCGATCATGGGCGACGACGGCTGGCGCAGTAACTTCCACGACGCGTCAGGCACGAAGTCTGGCGAATCGGGTATGGCTCCAAGATGAAAGCGCATGTGAATTTGACAGATCAAACCAGTGTCCGTCACGTCCTGGTCTAACGGCCCAAGCTCAGCGACGCGTGGAGTGCGATGGCCCTACCGCAGTCGCGGGACCCCCTCACAAAGCGTTGCCGGGGCGGGGCACATGGTCAGGAGATTGGTTTCTCATCGGCAAGTTGCTGAACCTTGTCCCAATCGGTTACTTTCAGAGTAAATGACCAGGTCTTACGGACGGCACGCACCCAGCCGATGTCACGGAGCAAGCAACCGGCCAGCATCCCGAACATGAGGTAAACCAAATCCCAGCGGCGAAGAATTCCAAACACAATAAAGGCAAGGACGAAGATGGCAAAGAGTGCCAGATACCGTTTGGTGCTGCGACGGAAGTAATGATCGAGCGAGCAATCGTGCTTGCGCGTCTCAAGCATCCCGCGCGCGATAACTTGGTCGGTCAATTGGTTCATAGAATGAGCAGCGGGTTAACGATCAAGCTTCCGCCTTGGCTCCGTGCTTCGGCGCGACACGTCCACGGATGGTCAGGGTTGGAGCGAAGTTTAGGCGTGCTTGCGATGGGCCACCCAGGCACTGCCGTAAGCGACGCTGCCGGAAACTACGGCGGCGACGATGATGGCGATGATCAGGTCCTGACGGGGCATGCCGACGAGATGGCAGCCGATGCCGGTCAAGGTCGTGCTGAGGAGGAACGGGATGGTGGGGGCGATGAGGTTTTTCATGTGTCCGTGTTGAGACTTGGATTTCACTCTTTGGGTGAATTTACGCGCGCCGGGTGTGGGCGCAAGGAAGAAGGGGCCGTGACGGAGAATGAGTCGCGCTTACTGCGCTTAGCCTTGGGGGAACTATTTCGCGGGGCGTTGCCTCGCGCTGGTATGAGGCCGGGCCCTTGGCCCTCAAATCTAATCGCGGTAGTCCATGACCGGCCTAAGCGGAGGCGGCGCTGGGTTGATGACGGCATACATACTCGACGTAATCGCGAAAGGTCGTGACGGATGAGGCGGCGAGAAACTCGTCCATGTCTGCCCGGAATTTCCTCCGCAGTAACAGGGCGAAGACGACACTGTGACCAGGCTTCGGTCCCAGCCACTGGAGGATCTCAGACCACTTGGTGTCGGGGCGAAGCAAAAGGACACGTTCACCCACGATGCGAGCGATGAACTCGGCGCAAGTGACGGCGAACTCTTCCTCAGCGGGCGACTTGAAGAAAATACGAATGAAATCCACGGACGAAGCCGGTCGCGACGGAAGCGCTGGCTTCAAAAGCGGAGGCGGGACAAAGTCTGAGGTGCCGCACTCGGAGCAGAGCAGGGCCTCGTCTTTGTTCTCACGACCGCAGTAGGCGCATGGTTTCATAGTGATCTGGGATGCTGCCTAATTATATAATCTCAATGACGCGTCAGGCAAGGGTGTTTGGGTGGTGGGTCGGGAAGGAGAGAGAATTATTGTGGGTGGTGTACCCAGGGCGTCGCTCGCGGACTCGCTGTGCCGCTGGGTTTGAGGCCGGGTCCTTTGGGGCTCTACGTGGGCTCGCTTCGCTGGCGAAGGGGGTTCAAGGTGCGGGGGGCGTGGAGACTGGTGGTGTGATCATTTCCACCGGTTGGTTGGAGCGGGATGGAACCCGGGCGAATTGGTCAAGGGAAGCTCAGGTGGGCGGAGTCCGTCGAAGAGAAAGCCTTTGCCTTCGATGTCTGAGGACGCGGGTGGCGGGGCGGGGTGCAGGGCGTTGAAGAGGAGGTGGAGCAAGACGGCGGTGAGGAAACCGGCGGCGAAGGTGACCAGGTATCGTGCTGATGGCTTCATGGTTTCCTTGGACGCGGGGAAGGGGTGTGGTGCTCAATCTGAAGCGACGATGCTCTCACCAAATATTGCTTCCGCGTGCTGCCTCGACTCGCTGCCAAATATCCGAGGGGATGGTATTTTGCCAGACTCCGCCAAGCAGTTGGGCAAAGGCAGGACTCCGCTGGGCCTCAGCTTCGATGCGATCGATGAACCGTGCTCCGTGATGGGCCAGCAGGTCCTCGACTGGTCCGGCCGCCAACAATGTAATCTGTTGTTCGGACAACTCGCGCTGCATGAGGCGAAGAACGGCTTCCCAGACGGCCTCTCCATTGGCAAATGGCTGAGTGAGGCCATCCCCCATGGTCATGTCCTCACCGCTGAGCCACTCGGACTCAAGCTCATCAACGGTTGGCGGGCGCATACGCATAAGGCGGCAAATGTTAGATCAAAAGTTTGGATTGGGTCGAGCCAGGGTTTCAGGCGTGGGGAGGGGAGCAGGGTTTGAGCAAATTTTCGCGGATTGGTCCGTAGGCGACAAGGTTTGTTGGACGTTGCTGCGGGTTGAGGCAACCCGTTCTCCGAGGGGAAACGCTGCAAGATGCAGCTTTAACTCGCACTCAGGATGAGTGCGCTACGGGGTGTGGTGCCCAGACTAGGCGCATGAATATCTTATCGAGGCCGGGCTGATAGCCGTCGGGAATCGTCCGATAGGCCTCGAAGCCGAAGCGGGCGAAGAACGGGGCGGTGTGTTGGCTGGTATCGATCAAGACGCACCAGGCATGGGTGGTCTGACGGATCCGTTCGAGTCGATATTTAAGCAGGATTGCTCCCACGCCTTGCCGGTGACAATCGGCGTGAACCATGCCCCAGTCCAGGATGCCCACACCGTAGTCATCGACATGGAAGCCGCCGCACGCGCGAATTTGTCCGGCGATCTCGGTCACGAAGAACGGTTGATCCATGCGCCGGAGGAAGGCGGTGAAAAGATCGCGCTCGGACGCGGTGAAATACTTGGGGCGGTTGCTGTCGAAGATGGACAAGCAGGTTGATTCGTCGTGCGGGCGGTACTCGCGAATATCGCCCACGAGCGGCACTGTGAGTTGGTCTAGTTTGGCTGGGGTGGTGGGGTTGGGATTCACTGGATGTTTAAATTTATGCTGGGTGCTGGCCTTGGCAAGAATTTCAGATCGGGAGCATAGTTCAGCAGCGGAAATTCGGCGAGAGCGGGATGGGTTGATCTCCATGGCGCAGGCCCCCTCCGGCGGTGACCCGCGCCAAGGAGATATATTTCAGAGGGCGTTTTACCCAGGGCGCCGCTCGCGGACTCGCTTATTATCGGGCCGCCCCGCTTGGGGCTCTCCATAGGCTCGCTCTGCTCGCGAGATGTTGGAATTTGAGGGTCAGGTGGTTTGAACATTCTCCTGTGCCAAAAATCTTTGTTTGTAAGTTTCTCTGTCTCAATTTATTGCGAAGAGGAGTTGGTTTTGGGTGATTTTTTGATGGATAAATTGACGGTGGTTTGGTAGCCTTTTTAGTGCTGGCAGCTCGCTGCTGGTAAAGGACGGGTGAACGGTGGTTGGGCTCGATCAGAGCGATAAGCAGCCACTGGGAAATCCCAAGTCATCAAACATATCGATGTGATGTATTGCATGGTTATGTCCTGCGTTGGCGGGGAGGTGGCGGTCCTTATGGAACCATTATGGAGATGTAAGCGGGTGAGAACCTATCACGGTGCCTTGACGGAAAAGGTCAGGGCATCGCGGCAGCGATGCCCCACCAGATCTCGTAGGATATGTGGGTGTATCGGGCGTTTGGAACAGGGCTCGTAAGCTGGAGGGTGAAAGGGACGTCGGTCGAGAATGGGACCGGGGAATCTCTAGTAGCCACTGCGGAACCGGCCGGGTCAGGGACGTACGCTTAATTTGAACTCTCAATCGTAGAGAGGGAGAACACGATACAGCACAAGGGTCGGATGGTTTCATTGCTCTTTGAAATAGTTCCTGAGACTGGCTGAAAAGCTGTCTTGAGGCCGTCTGCTGGTCTAAATCGATCAGGGCGTCGTTGCGGCTCGGTCGCGTATCTTTTATTTGATATGCTCCCTCGCCGCGCCTAGCCCTGACCAATTTATCCTGCGCAGCCGACCTCAAGCCATCTTTCCAGACAGTCTCCCTTCGTTGTAATGACGGAGGTTTTGAAGTGGCTGGCGAGGGTTTGGTCCGGTGAGGGTGGACTGGTTGCTAAAGTGCCGCAGGACAGGAGGCAATCGCGGAGGAAACATAAAACGGATCAGACGGGAAGGACACTTCGGGGAGCAATTAATTAACCGCGAACTACGCGGAATACGCGAACGGAGGATAGGACTTATATGAGAAAACATCGAACACCGGTTGCCACCACTTCCGACACTCAATGTTGGGAGTTGGGGGAGGTCAGAGTCTTCTTGCGTCGGCTGTTACGAATCGGAAGAAACAAGACGGCATTGCTGCCGTCTTTGACGATCTGATTGCTGCCGCAGGGTTTACTTCTCCTGGGGTTGGGGTATCGAAACGATGGCGTCGGTGAGGACGGTCACGCTGGCAATCTCGCCATCCGCGGCGTTCTTCTTGGAGTCGTCATTGATGCAGACGAAATTACCGACTTTAAGATCAGAGGTTTTGATCTTAGTTGCGTCTTGGTAAGCGCGGGTGTTTTTGCCCAGCTTGAAGGACTTTTCGCCGACGGTGATCGTGGTCGGTGTCACGGCGGTTATTTTGCCGTGGACGTTGTGGCAGTTGACGGAATGACTCGCGTAGGCCGTGGAAAGGGAGAGGAAAGCCAAAGCGAAACTGAGGATAAAGGTTTTCATATCTAGGTTGTCATGCGCATGCGCTGTGCCAACGCGGGAAATGTGATCGACGATGCTATATCAACGGTTTGCAAGGAAGAAGCGGCTGGAAGGCGGCTTATGCTCGCGAATGATGGGATATATGCATGCCGGTGTCCGGGTAAAATGCATGAGAGAACGGAGGTGAGCCAAAGGGAAGATCAGAGCCTCCTGACGTCGGCTGCTACGAATTGGAGAAAAGAAAAAGGACCGCGTTGCCGCGGTCCTTTCCTGAATTGATATCAGCTTAACTTACACGTTGTAAGTGGAGCTGGAGACGTCGCCACCGCGACCGGTCCAGTTGGTGTGGAAGAATTCGCCACGGGGCTTGTCGAGGCGCTCATAGGTGTGGGCGCCGAAGTAGTCGCGCTGGGCCTGGAGCAGGTTCGCCGGCAAGACGGCCGAGCGATACTGGTCGTAGAACGCCAGAGCGGTGCTGAACGCGGGCACCGGGATGCCGCGCAACGCGGCGGTGGAGACGATCTTGCGCCAGCCCTTTTGGGTGCGCTTGATCTCGCCGCGGAAGTAGTCGTCGAGCAGCAAGTTCGAGAGCTTCGGATTCGCGTCGTAGGCTTCCTTGATCTTGCCGAGGAAACGGGAACGGATGATGCAGCCGCCGCGCCACATGAGGGCGATGCCACCGTAGTTGAGGTTCCAGCCGTATTCCTTCGCAGCGGCGCGCATGAGCATGTAGCCCTGGGCGTAGCTGATGATCTTGGAGGCGAAGAGGGCGTCGCGGATGTCGTTGATGAACGCCTTCTTCTTCTCGGGATTGGACGCGATGCTGGTGAGCGCGGGACGCGGGCCCTTGAGCTTGCGGGAGGCCTTCACGCGTTCGTCTTTCAGAGCGGAGACGCAACGGCTATACACGGCTTCGGCCATCAAGGTGATGGGGATGCCGAGGTCTTGGGAGTTGATGACGGTCCACTTGCCGGTGCCTTTTTGGCCGGCGGTGTCGAGGATCTTGTCCACGAGCGCGGAGCCGTCCTCGTCTTTTTTGCCGAGAATGTCGCGGCTGATCTCGACGAGGTAGCTGTCGAGGTCGCCCTTGTTCCATTCGGCGAAGACTTCGTGCATCTCATCGGCGCTCATGCCGAGGCCATTCTTCATGATGTTGTAGGCTTCGCAGATGAGCTGCATGTCGCCGTACTCGATGCCGTTGTGCACCATCTTGACGTAGTGACCGGCACCTTGTTCGCCGACCCAGTCGCAGCACGGCGCGCCGCCATCCACCTTCGCGGAGACGGCCTGGAAGATTTCCTTCACGTGCGGCCAAGCAGCAGGTGAGCCACCGGGCATGATGGAGGGACCCTTGCGGGCGCCTTCTTCACCGCCGGACACACCGGTGCCGATGTAGAGGAGGCCCTTGCTCTCGACGTACTTCTGGCGGCGGTTGGTGTCACCGAAAAGGGAGTTGCCACCGTCGATGATGATGTCGCCGGGTTCGAGATGGGGGATGAGCTGTTCGATGAATTCATCGACGGGCGCGCCGGCCTTGACGAGCATCATGACGCGACGGGGGCGTTTGAGCTTCTTGACCATCTCTTCGATGGAATGGGCGCCGAGCACCTTGGTGCCCTTGGCTTCCTTGGCCAGAAACTCGTCCACCTTGGAGGTGGTGCGGTTGTAAGCCACCACGGTGTAGCCGTGGTCATTCATGTTGAGGATAAGGTTCTGACCCATGACGGCCAGACCGATCAATGCGATATCACCTTGAGGTTCCATGATTATAAATATCAGTTCAAAAAGGAGGTATTACGATACCGGACAGGCCACGCCACGCCAGCAGATTTTTCTGCCGCTGGATACGCAGAATTCATCGAAATGATGAATTCGGCGGTGGTTTGGCCGCCCGAAAGGGGTTTAAACGACTTGGATACGGCTGTCTTCGGCGAGCATTTTGTCGAGGTTATCCCAGCCGGTTTCGTTCATGCTGTTGAAGGCATTGAGGTAAACGGCGACGACTTCGCGCGGGTATTTGGCGATGAGGGTATCGACGGCGCTCTTGAGTTTCGCGTCATCGATCTTCGCGGGCAGATCTTCCACGACGCCGTCCTTATGGGGAATGGCGAGGCCGTCCAGGAAATCCACGAGCATGCCCTTGTGCTTCTTCAAGAGCCAGCCACGGAGCAAGGTGCCAGCGGCGAGTTCCATGTTCGGCTTGGAGAGCGTGGCGGCCATGGTGGCGTGGCGATGGGCCCGAGCCTGCTTCTCAAAGAAGACGGGGCGCAGCTTGCGGGCATCGGCGACGGCTTTGAGCGTGGCCTTGTAGAGTTCCTTGTCGTTTTCGAAGGCGGATTGGAGGATGTCGTTGGAGAGTTCCGCAGACATGAACCCCATGAGTTCGTGAGACGTCAGCATACGTTAATTCAAAATGTCCAAATTCAGAAACAGGGGCGAAAGTTTAGGCGGGCGAGGGTAAATGGCTACGAAAAAATGACGCTAAATGACCAGCGGGCGTCTTACTGGGGCAAAGTCAGCAAAGTCAGCTTGTGTTTCAGGCAGAGTTTTTCGAGCTGGGGCTGGTCCAAAAAGAGGGTCTTGCCCGCTTCCGTAGCGAGGACGGAGATGCCGTGTTTAGCACAAGTCTCAAGGGTGCGCTCGCCGATGCAGGGGATGTCGAAGCGCATATCGTGGCCTTCCTTGGCTACCTTGACGGCCACGGCACTACCTTCTTTGCCCGCCAGTTCGCCACCGCGGGTGAGGCATTTATCGGTGCCTTCGAAGCCTTCCACGGCGAGGACGGTGCCGCCTTTGACGACGACCAATTGGCCAATCTCCAAGCGGGAAACTTCCTTGGCGATACGATACCCAAACTCCACATCCGCAGCCAGTTCCGGCGAAAGCTTGGCACCGATGCGGATGCCGGGACCGGGCATCAGGGGAATCAACCAAGGCATGGCGGAGATGAGTTTGACCCCGTCCGAACGGAGTTCATCGCCGATAGCGCCGAAAATTGTGTGGGCGTTCTTTTCTTTGAGCCGGAGGAGGAGCTTCATGGCCCGCATGTCGGGGCGGAGATTGAACAGGTTGCTAGGTGCAATTTGCCCAACCATGACGCATTGTTTAACGCTCCGACTGGTGAAGGCCTCGATGAGCTTATCCAGTTGGCCTACTTTGAGCCAAACAATCTCATCGACTAAACTGGTGAGCTCGGAACTCGTTTCATTGTCAAATGCCACAGCCACAAGACGTTTCACGCCCATCGCACGAGCTTGCCGGGCGAACATCAGGGGCAGGGAACGGTTCCCGGCGATGATGCCTAGCGTATCGGGGCTTACATGGTCTGACATGTGCTGGCCTTTGTATGCTGTGATGGCGAGGGATGCCAGTCTGAAAGCACAGATTGGGCAGGTGGAGCGGGGGCAGATGACATTTATAACTGCGTCAGCTTCAACGGCCTTACCGGCCGAATTGCGTACTGCAACAACCTTGCTTGGGGTGCCTTTTTTGGAGAGTGTGGACAACGTGTCTTGTCTGGCCGCCTCAAGTGAAAGCTTGGTGAAAGGCTGGCAGGGACGGGGAGGCAAGATGTACGCTGCCCTGATCTTGCTGGCGGCGGTGGCTATTCTCCCAGGCATTGCGCACGCGCATCCCGGCACGGCGGGAGAAGGAGGAAGCCAATCCGGGTTTTCCATTCCCACTGTTTCCCTGTTCGCGTTATGCGGAGTATTTTTTCTGATCATCGCACTATGGCTGATGCATCAGCGCGAGCGCGAGCGGCAGGAGGTGGCACGGCAACTCGCGCGGGTATCCGAATTGGAAGCGGAATATCGCGACCTTTTCGATAACGCGAGCGATCTGGTTTATACGCATGATCTGGAGGGAAAGTATCTGACGGTGAACCGCGCTTTTGCAGAAACGTTCGGTTATAGCCAGCAGGAACTGATCGGGCGCAGCGGGTTTGCGTTGCTCACCGAGGAATCAAAGGCGCTCAGCCGCGAGATGTTTGAGCGGAAGTTGCGCGATGGCCAGCCGACCCGGTATGAAGCGGATTTCCTGACCAAGGATGGCCGTAAGCTTCACTTGGAACTGGTGACGCGATTGGTGGTCCGGCAAGGCAAGCCCGTGGGCGTGCATGGCGTGGCGCGAGATATCACCAAGCGGCGGCAGACAGAATTTCGCAACCGGGTTTTTCTGGAGCTGGGAAACAAGCTGAACCGGGCCAATACCTACGAGGCCGCTGGCGATACGGTTTTGGAAGCCGCGCAGCAGTTGATCGGGTTTGATTCCTGCATCGTATATGCCGTGGATACTGCGGAGGAGCTGTTCCGCGTGCTGATCCAGATCGATCTGGTGGATGGAGAATTGAAACGGTTTCCGTCCTCGCGTGAATACCTGCCTTTGCTACCGCTGACGCGGAAGGTGGTCAAAGAAGGCGCGCAGTTGGTATTACGAACACCTGAAGAGGTGAGGGAGCCAGTCAAGCCAACCGAAGTCTTCGGCAATATGCGTCGTTCGGCCTCGATCGTAGTGGTGCCCATCCGTTCGCCGGAACGGGTGCTGGGTGTGCTCGGAGTGCATAGTTACACGCACAATGCCTACGACGAATCCATGCTGCACATGCTGGAAGCGCTGGCGGATTATTGTGTGGGCGCCTTCGAGCGTATCCGGGCGCGCGAGGAGATGATGACCACGCTGGCGGAACTTGAGCAAAGGGTCAAAGAGCGCACGTCGGAGCTGTCCACTCTGAACCGTTCATTGCAGGAGGAAGTCGAGGAGCGGAAACGGATTGAGGAAGCCTTGCGGGAGGCACATGCCGGGCTGGAATTGCGGGTCACCGAACGCACGGAAGAGCTTAGCCGCATCAATGCGCAACTACGCAAGGAGATCGGCGGACACCGCCAGACCAGCGCGGCCCTGCAACACAGTGAACAACGGTTCCGTTCGTTGATCGAGGCTTCGCCGGTGGGCATCGCTCTCTCACGTAACGGCATCGTGCTCTATGCGAACAAGGCACATCTGGACATGTTCGGGTTTACCGAGCTTTGGCAGCTCAAAGGCCGGTTCTTTCTGGATATCATCGCCCCGCAATGTCGCGATGAGGTGAAGGGACGGATCAACCGCCGCCGGGAGTCGGGGCTCGATCGGGATAGCTACGAAACGGTGGGGTTGCGACGCAATGGCACCCAGTTTTTTTATCAGGTTGAGGCCGCCACCATCCAACTGGAAGATGGACCGGCGACAGTGGCATTTTTGATCGATACCACGTCGCGACGCGAAGCCGAGCAGGCGTTGCGACAATCTGAGGAACGTTTTTCGCGGGCGTTCCAGGCCTTGCCCATTCCCGTATCCATCAGCACGTTCGGTGAAGGGCGGATCATCGATGCCAATGATGCTTTCCTGCGGCTGTTCGAGTATCCGCGTGAAGACACAATTGGACGGACGGCGGCGGAGCTGGGTTTGTGGGAACAAGCGTCGGACCGCGAAGCATTGCTGACGAGTTTGCAGCAAGGAGAGACGGTGCGGGGAAGGGAGTGCCGCTATCGCACGCGCCATGGCCGCATTGTGGTCACTTCCGTATCGGTCGAGCGCGTAGAGTTGCAGGGCTGGCCTTGTCTTATCTTCATCACGCAGGATCAAACCGACCGTCTCAATCTCGAAACCCAGTTGCGCCATGCGCAGAAGATGGAGGCCGTCGGGCAACTGGCCGCCGGGGTGGCGCATGATTTCAATAATATCATGACCATCATCCTGGGCCACGCCGCGCTGCTGGAGCGCGAGGTGCAGGATCAACCGGACCTCTTGGACTCCGTGGAAGAGATCACCACCGCCTCCGAGCGAGCCGCCACTTTGACCCGTCAGTTACTCACCTTTAGCCGCAAACAGATCATGCAGTTACGCGTTGTCGATTTGAACGAACTGATCCGCAACTTCTCCCGGATGCTCAACCGGTTGTTAGGAGAAAACATCGCGGTGGACCTGCATTTTGAACCATCGCTGCCGGCCGTGAAGGCGGATGCAGGCATGGTGGAACAGATCATCATGAACCTGGCCGTCAACGCCCGGGATGCGCTCAGCAGCGGAGGACGCCTGTCCATCGCCACCCGGCCTGTGCTGTTGGATAACCACCCGCAACACGCCGGTCGCGTCGGCAAGTTTGTCTGCCTCGTGGTTTCCGACAATGGTACCGGCATGGATTCGGCGACGCTCAGCCGTATTTTTGAACCGTTCTTCACCACCAAGGAAGTGGGCAAGGGTTCGGGCCTCGGATTGGCGACGGTTTACGGGATCGTGGAGCAGCATCGCGGCTGGATCGAGGTGGAGAGCACGCCGGGTGTGGGCACGACTTTCCGGGTTTACCTGCCGGCCGCCACCGAACCGGGAGGAACGGCGGCGGAGCCAACGAACGTTCCCGCGCGAGTGGCGGACAAGGGAACGATCCTGGTGGCGGAGGATGAAGCCTCGGTGCTGGGACTGGTGACCACCATTCTGCAACGAGGCGGCTACAAGGTGATCAGCGCCACCAGCGGGGATGACGCGTTTGTCTTGTGGGAACTCCATGAGGACGAGATCGATCTCCTCCTGACGGACATGGTGATGCCCGGGTTGCTTTCCGGCAAGGGATTGGCCGAGCGGATCCATGCGCTGAAGCCGTCCTTGCCCGTGATCTACAGCAGCGGTTACAGCCTGGAGATCGTGCGGGAAGGACTGGTGCTGCGGGAAGGGGTTAATTTTCTGCCCAAGCCTTATCCACCCGCGACGCTGCTTCAACTGGTGAGAGATTGCCTGGAGAATGCGAAACAGAGTCCGGGGCTGGAATCTTCGGAAGCTTGAGCAGGCGGTTTTGATTGACAAGAATGCAGGCAGCCCGTCGCATAGGGGCTCAACACTATCTCTATGCGTAATCTTATTTTATCACTCGCGTGTGCGCTCATTTGCGCTATTTCCACGACGGTGGCGCCGCAAGCTGCCCAGGCCGCGGAGACCGACAAAAACTGCTACGAGATGCGCGTTTACTACGCGCCCGAAGGTAAGCTGGAAGACCTCCATGCCCGCTTCCGGAATCACACGGTGAAGCTGTTCGAGAAGCACGGGATGAAGAACATCGGCTACTGGGTGCCGGTCAACAACACGAACAACAGCCTTATCTACATCCTCTCCTATCCGAGCAAGGAAGCGCGGGAAACCTCTTGGAAAGCCTTCCAAGCAGACCCTGTCTGGAAAGAAGCCAAGGCTGCCTCGGAGAAGAACGGTTCACTGGTGGCCAAGGTGGAATCGACGTTCCTGGAAGCCACGGACTATTCGATGTTGCCCAAGGCTGATAAAAGCGATGGCAAGTCAGCTGAACGCGTTTTTGAACTGCGCACGTACACGGCCACGCCGAACAACCTGGGACATCTGAACGCCCGGTTTCGTGATGCCACCGTCCGCCTGTTCACCAAGTATGGCATGACGAACATCGGTTACTGGGTGCCGATGAAAGGCCAGAAGGGCGCGGACGATACGCTCATCTACATCCTCGCCCATAAGAGCCAGGATGCAGCGAAGGAATCCTTCAAGGCTTTCGCAGGTGACCCGGAATGGACGGCTGCCCGCAAAGCCTCGGAAGAAAAGGGCGGCGGTCCTTTGACCATCAAGGGCGGCGTTCAATCAGTCTTCATGAAGCCCACGGATTATTCACCGATGCGCTGAAATGTTTTCCAGTCATGAACCAAGCGTGAAGCATGCCCGGCTGTATACAGCCGGGCTTTTTGTCTTAAAGCGGGCAATTGAAGCGAGAGGCAAGATTTGGCGTCAAATACCGGTATGAAACCAGGGCTCTTTAGGTGGGTTGCGCTCTTGCTGGCGCTGAATGTGTCGCTTGGCTTGAGTGCGACTCCACCGGCCAAAGCTAGCCAGACAGCGGTCATGATTGGCACGGAAGCCATCAAGATAACCGCCGATACCAACAGTTTTTTGAAGTATAAGACCGTCTTTCGTCCCTTGGAACAGGAAGGAGCCGCCTACAACTATGAGGAGCGGGTGCTGGCTGGCACTGGCAAAGTCTCCGTGGTTTCGTTGTCGCCCGCTTCTGCCTTGATGACCGGTTATCGCGTGACGGAGTCAGAGGCTGGACATTTTTTCCAGAGCCTGGTGGACGCCGGCGTATTTGATCTGCCTGTCCGCTGGTCAGCTCTGGAGGATCCGTTATTACGCAAAGTTCCAATACGGGCCCCTTTTACGCAAAGCCCTGATTTTGCGCCCGGCTATGAATTGGAACTGCAACTGGGAGGCAAGCGGCTAAAAACGGCTTTTCCGGTTTACGATCGGCCGGCTTTTCCACCCTCAGCAGCCTCCAAGGTCATCAAGCTGATCGAGGCGTTTTTTATTGAGATGGATGCCCGGGCAGGCAAAGAGCATGGGTTGCAGGACTTATACCGTGAAACTCTCAATGGTCCCAAACCGCTTATCAGCGATTTGTCTGAAATCCGCTCTGGCCTTAGGTCGCATGAACTTACGAACAGGATTGTTTCCGCCGCCAGGTTAAGTTTACTGGCAGACCAGACGAACGTTGTCAGGGAATGCATCAGCATATTGGACGATCCTGACGAACGGGTCAGGATGGCTGCGAAAGCGGGTCTGGAAAAAACGGGGACCAACGCTATTGCTGCCACGCCCCTGCTTTCCAATTTGCTCCGGCGTCACAGCCGGGATTCCATCCGTTTGCTTGCCGCCGGTGAACTGCGACGTGGTGATCCGCAAGATGCCACCATCAGAGATGTTCTGCTGGATGGCATGAAAGACCAAAACGCGGACGTGCGACAAGCCTGTGCCGGTGCTTTGACCAAGTTCAAATTCCAATCACCGGAACACTGGGAAAAGTGGCATAGCCTGTTGATCAGCCACGAATACAGAACCAATGCAGCCGTCTTGAAGCTTCTGCCACTGGACTGGACCAACAACGTTCCTCCGGCGCTGCGCGAACAACTGACCGGCGACCTGCTGAAATTGCTGATGAATGACACAGAAGAGATACGCACACTGGCTGTAGGGGGATTGCACCCTTTTATCCGGTCAGATTCCTCCGTCCAGTCAGCGGTGATCGAGCGGATGCAGAAAGACACTGCGCCCAACGTCAGGCGGGCAGCTCTCTGGTGCGTAAGAGATTCCCTTTATGACTCGCCGATATTCGAATCTTTGGTTGTTCAAGCGGCTGCCGATCCGGTCCCTGAAATCAAAGCAACTGCGCTGGAGATACTGGCCGGGCGATCTGCGGGAAAGGCGCTCACCGATGACATGCTGCTGGAAGCGATTAGCTCTTCCGACTGGAGATTGAGAATCAACGCCGCGTGGCTGCTGGCCCAACGCAAGCGACCGGAATCCGTGCCGGTATTGCTTGCTGAAATGGAACAGTATGGCAACCGTCGCGTGAACACAGCCGAGTATCTCGCCCAGTTCGGACCGGAGGTGTTGCCTTTGCTTAGGCCACAATTGAACAGTTTGAAGATTTCGACCGTGAAATCCCTTTTCAGTGCCTTGGCCCTCGCCAATATCCACGAGTTCGGACCAGACATACTGGCCGCCACCCGTCATACCGATCCAAGCATGAGAGCTCATGCCCTCAAGGCTTTAAGCTGGTTGAAACTCGATAACGCTGATGTCCGCATGGCCTGCGAGACGCTAAAAAACGACCCTGACGAAACGGTGCGTAAAGAAGCCGAAGACTGCCTCGCTTTTCTTAACCAGCTTAAGAAACGACGCAGAAACTAGCTGGCTGGGGATGTGATCTGATCCGCCAGTTCTTCCGCCGGATACGTCCAGATCTCGGCGAGCGTGGGGTGATAGTGCGGCATGGCGGCGAGTTCATGCACCGTCATGCGCTTGGCCATGGCGGTGACGATCTCGTGGATAAGCTCACCACCTGCGGGACCAACACAACTGCCGCCGATGATCTCGCCCGTCTTGGGATCGGCGAGCAACTTCACGAAACCGTGCATCGCTTCCATGATCATGGACTTGCCGTGATCGGCGAAGGGATAGCTGGCGGTGAGGCAGGGGATGTTCTGCTTTTTCGCTTCTTTTTCCGTGAGCCCCACATTGGCGACTTGCGGGTCCGTGAAGATGATGCTGATGAGCAGCCGATAATCCATCGTGCGTGGTTGCTTCGGCGAGATGATATTATGCACCGCGATCTCACCCTGCTGGATGGCGATATGAACGATCTCATGTGGTCCGCAGCAATCACCCGCCGCAAAGATATGCGCTGCACTGGTGCGCTGCTGGGCATCGGTCAGGATGCGGCCCTTTTCGGTGTTCACCCCGGCTTTATCCAGAGCGAGCGATGAGGTATTCGAGCTGCGCCCCAGCGCATGAAGGATTTCCTGTGACTGCACCCGGATGGTTTTGCCATCTTGCTCGAATTCAATGCCCTTTTGCCCGTCTTGAGTGAAGGCGGATTTGAGCTTCGTGCCTGCGTAAACGGTCATGCCTTCCTTCTTGAACACTGTCTCAACAACTTCGCCTGCATCCGCATCACAAGCGCTCA
>CALRJY020000026.1:0-91890 GCA_943367715.1 Chitinophaga pinensis
TGAGATTGCACTATTGTGAAGGTGGGGAAAGTTAAGGTTCATGCCGAAAAGATTTCGTCTGAACCGGCCGGATTTGGCGGCGGCGTTGAAAACGGCGTTGGGCGACTGCCAGGACAAGGCTTCCCAGCAGCGGTTGCTGACGATGCGGCTGGCCGCCAGCGGGCAGTTCAGCGCGGCGGAGATCGCGGAGCAGGTGGGCATCAGCCGCCGTCAGTTTTTCCACTGGGTCAAAGCGTTCAAGGCCGGTGGTGTGGCCGGTTTGCTCGCGCGCAGACATGGCGGTGGGGCTCCGCCGCAGATCACAGGCAAAGCCCTGGCCGAACTTAAGGAGGGCTTGCAGACGGGTCGCTGGAAGCGGGCCAAGGAGATCCAACACTGGCTCCAAAAGCAGCACCGCAAGAAGCTCACGCTCAAAGGGGTATACTACTGGCTGGGAAAATTGGGCGGAGTCTTGAAGGTGCCGCGCAAGACTCACGCGCTCAAAGACGCGGCCGCCAGCGCACACTTCCAGCAGACGCTGTGCGACAGGCTCAGGAACTTGAACGTGGCTGGTGGCAGGCCGGTCCGCCTGTGGGTGGCCGATGAACACCGCTATGGCCTGATCCCCGTGGTGCGCAAATGCTGGACCTTGCGCGGCCTGCGGCCCACGGCTCCGTATCAGACCAAATACGAGTGGGGCTATCTTTACAGTGCGCTGGAGGTTGACGGCGAGAACGCCGCCGAGTTTGCCTGCCTGCCCGGAGTAAGCCTGACCTTGAGCCATTTGTTTCTGGAACGCGTGGCTGCCCGCGACCCCCAAGCCGAGCACGTGGTGATCTGGGATCAGGCGGGCTTTCACCCGCAGCCGCACCTCCATAGCCTGCCGGGGCGGGTTCACCTGCTGCCCCTGCCACCCTACAGTCCGGAGTTGAACCCGGTGGAAATCATCGGCGATGTGATCAAGGACCGGATCGCCAACACCTTATGGCCCACCTTGGAAACCCTGGAAGCCGCCTTGGGCGAAGAACTCCTGCCCATCTATCAAAACCCCGAACGTGTCCGGAGCCTCGTTTCACACCCTTGGCTCATCGATCAGGTAAACGCTTCCGCAACGGAGAATAGTGCAGTTTCATACTAGAACTGGTATCAGTTCATTGGAAAGGGCACGGAAATGCTGATAGGCATCCGTTCCACTGACATATTCTTTGGTGCCACCAAAATTGGTTGAGCGGGCGAGGCTGAAATTATTGTGGCTATCTCCAGCGGTCATTTTGAACGCCAGCGTTATCTGCTGGAGGTGTGCCTTGCATGTTATCTTTCGTCCGTTCTTCTTGTTTTCAACGATGACGAAATAGAATACAGAGCCAAGCAAACCTATTATCCCCACGACGACCAGCAATTCTGCTTTGGTAAAAGCCGAATCCTTTCTGACTTTTTGGCGGGCGATGTTCATTTCGGCAACTGAATGGGTGAACTGACGTTGTCCTTGCTATGAAAGACTCGCACCAATTCTTGGTCTGTCAGCATCCGGGCGTAGCCATCACTGAAACCAACTGTACCACACCCGTTGTGTATGCGTTTCTGCCATTGGTAAGTGGCATTTGTACTCAGGATGAGCAGGTTGTTGGTGGGGGCAGTAGTGCTGGTGAACAAACGGTCGCCAAAGGCAACCCGCATTGGTCGCGTTTGAGTCGCGTCGAAATTGATGAAGTAGCTGATGTTGCTGTCGTTCAGGGTTGACCAATTAGTTGCGGCATTGCGGGTATCAGATGGACAAGTGAGAACTTTTGTATTCGGAATGTCATTGGATAGCGCCTGATAGTGGGGAAGCACTGTCCCGCTATTGGTGAAGGCGGCAGTGCTGCCCGGACCAACATATCTCCAAGGTGAAACTTCCTCGCTATAAGGCGGCCACATCATCCAAGCCCGTGTCACTATCTTCAGATTCATGCCGCAAGTTTGCCCCGCCTGCGCACGCTTCTTTTGAAAGAACAACGCCAGTGACAATGCTCCCAGCACAAACACCACTCCTAATACGATAACTAGATCCGTGGTGGAAAACGCGCTGCTTCCTCGCTTGGCCAAGGGGCTGAACACGCAAGCAGGCTAACCCATTGGCCGTTTTGGAACAAGCCTGCTTTGTGCCGCTGCCGGGACGGGAACGGCTTCGGCAAGCGTGACAATTTGATGGTAGAGCAATCCGTTAAGGGATTTGGACAGCAACGGTGAAGACCTTGGTTTGGGCATCGCGGCAGCGATGCCCTACCGGGTTGAAGACTATTCCGCCGGGATGCTTTGCAGGCGCTGATAATTCTCCACGGCGGCGGCGGCGAGGAGGGAGAGGGATTCCACGGATTGCTGCAAGATGGGATCGAAGGGGACGACTTTGCCTTCCGCGTCCTGGGCGTTGATGAGTTGGAGCACGCCGATGACTTCGTTCTGCTCGTTGAGCAGCGGGGCGGTCAGGAAGGATTGGGAACGGTAGCCGGTGCGCTGGTCGAATTCCCGGGTGCCGCGAAAATCGAAGCCCTCAACATTATAGGCATCCGCGATATTCACGGACTTGCCGAGCAGGGCCACGTGACAGGCCACTTGCTGATGGTTGGGCTTACCCGTGGCGGGGTCGTAGAGGTTCAGGGGCGGGAACTTGATGGGATTGCCCGTGCTGCCGCCGAGGTTGATCTTCAGGGAATCATTCCGGACGAGGGCGAAATTCAGGAACTTGTCAGCAAAGCGCAGGTAGAGCGTGCCGCCATCGGCGTGACAGATGGATTTCGCCTCGATGAGGATTTTTTCCAGCAATTTGTCGTAATCCGGCTCGCGCATGAGGGCGAGACCGATGGGAATGACGACATTCACGAGCCGGTCCGTGTGTTCCATCTCCGCCTGGAGTTGCTGCAGATACTTGGCTTCTTGCTCGCGCAAGCGGCGGGTTTCGAGGCAGGCATCGATGCGGGCACGGAGCAAAACGGGGTCGAAGGGGCTGGAGAGGATGTCCGCAGCGCCTAACTCTATACAGGTGGCGACGGATTCCGCTTCATCCAGACCGGAGATCATGATGACGGGGATATCGCGGGTATCGGGATCATCCTTCAGCTCGCGGAGGACTTCCTCGCCGGGCATCCCGGGCATCATGGTGTCGAGGAGGATGAGGTCAAAGCGTTCTCGCCGAATGAGTTCCAACGCCTTGAAGCCGTCCTCAATGGTGACGACATCGTAGCCATTGTCCTGCAGGCGCTGGGCCAGGCGGGTGCGGTTCAGCAGGTTATCATCGACAATGAGGAGACGCCCGCCGAAACGGGAGGCGGTCTTCCGCAGAGGTTGACTGGCGGTCGGATTCATCAGCTATGGGGCCTCGGAGAGAGATATTGCCACAACTCTGGGAAAAAGGGAGCAAAATCCGGTGAGGTTCGCAAAAAAGAGATGGCTTGGCTTTTGCTGCCTTGGAATGGGGTGTAGACCCCAGGGTAAAATCGTAACAAAAACCGGAGATTATGCCATTGACGGTTAGGCAATAGCGGGTTAACTATTCAGGCACATAGACGAGGCAACTCGTATTAAAATCGGAGTCTCAAATATGAAATCAATTTCGTTCCTCAAGATTTCCGCCAGTTTGGTGGCTTTCGCCGCCATGGTGGCCACCTCTGGCGTCCAAGCTGCCACGCCTAACAAGGCGGAACTCGGCAAGGCGGAAGTGAAACAAGTAGTGGGCAGCGCCAACGTGAAGGCTGGCGACTCCATCGCGGAAGGCCAGACGATCACGACCGGACCTGAATCCGGTGTGGAAATCTGGTTGGGCGATAACGGCCAGTTGCTGCGCATCAGCGAAAACAGCTCGGTTACCGTCGAGGAACTCAAGCTGATCAAAGATGGCGGAAACACTGATGCGATCACCACGCTGAACCTGAAGCAGGGCGGACTGGTGGGCGACGTGAAGAAACTTTCTGCGGCTTCCAAGTATAACGTGAAGCATGCGCAAGGTGTGGCAGGTATCCGTGGCACAGCCTTCGCCATCATTCCGGGACTGGGTGTGATTTGTAATAGCGGCACGGTGGTGGCGACCTTTACGGTGAACGGAGTTGCCTCGGCACCGATCACGCTGGGACCAAATCAAGTTGCTTTGCCGCCCACTACGCCGGGTGGTCCGCCGACGATTGTGACCGTCACGCCGGAAATGGCAGCGGCTTTGAACCGTATCGCGGAACTTTTCAAGCACATCAAGAGTGGCGGTCCTAATGGCCCTCGCGGTGGTCGTGAACCGGTAGTGGTGATCAGCGCGTTCTCGGGTGAGCCGAACGCGACGGGAACGACGACCACGCCGCATCATCCGATCAACGACTAAGAGTCTTTTTCTCTAAAACCCAGAGCGACCTTGAGTTGCTCTGGGTTTTTTGTTTATCTGACTGGCAGTGAACGCCCGAATCCAAAAGCGCCTGCCGTTGCTGATCGCGGCGGCGGTCATTATGACCTTATGCGGGCTGCGCATCTTTCAGCGGGATGGGTCTTCCTTGCAGCTCGTCGAACGGCTGGAGAATATCACTTACGATCTGCGGGTAAAAAAAGCAGCGCAATATCCCAGTGTCACGGCCACCAACCTGGCGGCGGTTTTCATCGATGATGCCAGCCTGAAGGTGGTCAATGAATCGTGGGGCTATGAGTGGCCCTGGCCGCGCCAACTTTATGGCAAAGCGGTGCGGGAACTGACGGCGCAAGGTGCCCGGGTCATCGCGTTTGATATCCTCTTTTCCGAACTGCAAACACCCACGCCCGAGACGGATGTGCAACTCCTGACCGGCAGGAAGGTCAGTTCCGACCAGTTCTTCGGCCGGGAATTGAAGAGTTCGGGCCGGGTGATCTTGGCCACCTTCGGCGAGACCTATACCAACCTCTGGCAGCCCATCCTGCCCAATGACCTTTTCCGCACCAACGCCATGGCGGTCAGCCATGCCACCAGTGATAATGACTACGATGGTGTGCTGCGCCGGGCCAAGCCTTTCAAAGACACTCCTGAAGGTGTTCGGCTCTGGCACATGGGCATCCAGATGGCTGCGAAGGAACTCGGCCTCGATCTCACGCGCAGCATCGTGCATGAAGATCGCATCGTCCTGTTGGGGGAGAAAGGTGTGCAACGGGTCATCCCGCTGGACGACAATGGCTACTTCTACGTGAACTGGAGCCTGCCTTGGAACGACACGGAGCGTCTTACGCAACTGTCCATGGGCTTGCTGCTGCACATGGATCATGTCCGTCAGAATGGCACGCGCGCGGAATTTCAAGCGCTCATGAAGCAGTTACGCGATGACGGCCTGAAAAACATGGAGACGGATACGCCCTTCAAAGACAAACTGGTCATCATCGGTTCGATCGGCGCGGGCAATAACATTTCTGATATCGGGGCGACGGCTTTGGAGAATGAAACGTATCTGGTGAGCAAACACTGGAATGTGGCCAACTCCGTCATCACCGGAGAGTTCGTCACGCGGAGCGGACTCTTTACGGAGATCTTGCTGATCATCCTGATGGGGGTGCTGAGCACGTGGTTCACCCTGCGTCTCCCGCCGCCGTGGCCTTCGCTCATGGTGATCGTGGTCAGCGGGTTTTACATTTTGGCGGCGGTGGGATTGTTCGTGGGGAACAGCTATTGGCTGCCTATCACGATGCCGGTGATCGGGGGCAATTTCCTCACGCACGTCGCGCTGGTGACCTATCTCGTGGTCTTCGTGGAAGGTGAGAAGAAACGGGTGAAAGCTGTCTTCTCCAAGCTCGTTTCGCCAAACGTGGTGAACGAATTGCTCACCGCCGAGAAGCTGAACCTCTCGGGCAGCCGTCGTAATATCACGGTGTTCTTCTCGGACGTACGCGGGTTCACCCAGATGACGGATGTGAACCAGGCGAACGCGGAGAAGTATGTGCGGGATCACAAGCTCGAAGGCGCGGCGGCTGAAACGTATTTCAATTATTCTGCGCAGGAGACGCTGGAGACGGTGAACCTTTATCTCGCCACGATCGCCGACCAGATCAAACTGCATAACGGTACGCTGGACAAATACATGGGTGATTGCGTGATGGCCTTCTGGGGCGCACCGACCCCGAACGAGAAGCATGCGGTGTCCTGCGTGCAAGCCGCCATCGATGCGCAGCGCGCGATGCACAAGCTGAACGTGGACCGGGCGGAGAAGAACAAAGCGCGCGAGGTGGAGAACGTGAAACGGCTCGAAGAGGGCAAGGATCCCATGACCATGCTGCCGTTGCTTTCGCTGGGCACAGGCATCAACAGTGGCATCTCGATCGTCGGTTTGATGGGGTCGGACCAGCACATCTTGAACTACACCGTGTTCGGGCGTGAGGTGAACTTGGCCAGCCGTCTGGAAGGTGTCTCGGGCCGGGGGCGCATCATCATTGGCGAATCGACGTTCAAGGAATTGCAGAAGTACGAGCCGACTCTGGCCGCGACCTGCGTGGGTCTGCCGCCGGTGACGGTCAAAGGCATCAAGGATCCGGTGCCCATCTATGAAGTGCCCTGGCGCGAAAGCAACGCCGAGGCCGACCAGACCGTCATGATGGCGAAAAACTCAATGGAATTGAAAACGCCGTTGCAGACGTAGTTCTTTTCCCGGCAATTTCACGCCCAGCCATCGAACTTGTTTTATCCCCAATGGCGACGCTATCATGAAGTCATCACCTGATGATTCATCGCGGCCAAAGGCATCTGCCCACCGCCTTCACCTGGAGGCTGGTGATTGCACTTTTGCCAGCCCTTTTCTGTCCGTGGTCAGAAAGTTCGGGCGTTGAACCGGTCCAGCGCGCTTCCCCCACCTTGTCGCTCCTTACCAATGCAGCACACATCCGGCTGCTTTCCCCGGCAGAAGCCAAGCAGGGATATCCGGTACAGGTGCGCGGAACCGTGGTCTATTGCAGCCTGAAGCGGCCGGGGAATTTTGTCCTGCAAGATGAGCGCACCAGTTTGTTTGTCCTGTGGAATCCGCAAACCAACGTCCCGCCGATAACCAGAGGGCAATGGGTCGAGGTGCAAGGGATCAGCGGTATGCCCAGTGCGTCCGCTGGTGTTCGCGCGACCAACCTCTTGGTCTTGGGCTCTTTCAGTCTGCCAGAACCAAGACCCCTTACTTACGAGCAACTGACCAAAGGCAATGAAGACTCCCAATGGGTCGAGGTACGAGGAATCGTTCGCGCCGTACCCGGCGGCAAACGCCAACCTTCAGAAGTGCTGCCCATTGAACTGATGATGCCCGGTGGCCGCTTGCTGGTACGCGTGGAGCAATACGATCTGGAACAGGCGCAAAGTCTGATTGATGCCGAGGTAAGAGTTCGCGGCCTGTGCTTCTACTATTCCAACGAACAAGGGCAGTTATTCAACGTGCGAGTGTCAGTCCAGGAACTCGCGGACATTGTGGTCGAGAAGCCCGCCGCTTCAGATCCACAGGCAACCCCGGTGACACCAGTTAACCAACTGCTGTTATACAATTCGAACGGACGTTCTGAACATCGCGCCCACGTGAAAGGCAAGGTGATCAGCCCGTTGGCAAACGGATCATTCTATCTCACGGACGAAACTCAAGGGATTCAGATTTTCACCGGCCAAACCTTGCCGCTCCTGGCAGAGGGCGATGAAGTGGATGTCTTGGGCTTTGCAGAAATGGGGGAATACTCCCCCACTTTGCGCGACGCGGCCTACAAACGAATCATCTCAGGACCACCGATCGCTTCTTTATCCAGTGACCCTGTCAAAGCACTCACCCAGGACGCGAGCCTAGTCCGTATTCAGGCGCGCCTGCTGGAGCTGATCCGTCAACCCCAAGAAGTCGTGCTGGTCCTGCAATCCGGCGAGGCCATCTTCAACGCTCACCTTAAAACATCCGCCCCGGCCTTGGCACTGAACCGTTTGCGCAATGGCAGCACCGTGGAATTGACCGGCGTCTGCGAAGTCAAAGTGGGGGACTTGTCCGAGTTTCTAAAAATGACCGGGACTCGTACCCCGAGTTCTTTCCGTATCCTGCTCCGCTCCGCAAAGGATGTCGTGATTTTGAAACCCGCTTCTTGGTGGACCCTGACTCACGCCCTTTGGGTTCTGGCCGGTGTCGGAACCACCTGTCTGGGGGGCCTCGTTTGGATCGCGACCTTGCGGCGACGTGTGCATCTGCAAACGCAGATCATCCGTCATAAGATCGAACACGAAGCGGTGATGGAAGAACGCGCCCGCATCGCCCGGGACATGCATGACGACCTCGGCGCGCGACTGACCCAGATCGGCCTCTTGAACGAACTCTCCAAACGCCAGCCGTCCTTGCCCGCGGAAACTTACCACAGTATGCAGCGCATTTCCGATACCACGCGGGATGCCGTTCGCGCTATGGACGAGATCGTGTGGGCATTGAATCCCCGCAATGACAGCCTCGGCAGTCTGCTGGAATTCTTCAGCCAGTATGCCAATGAATATCTGCGCGAGACTGGCATCCTTTGCCGTCAGGATTTCCCCGAAGCCGTGCCCGAATGGCAGGTCAATTCCGGCATGCGGCATCATCTGCTGCTGGCTTTCAAAGAAGCGCTGCAGAACACCGTCAAACATTCCGGCGCCACGGAAGTTTGGCTGAGGGTCAGCTTGGAAAACGGCATGCTCAATCTTTGCATCGAGGACAACGGCTGTGGCTTCCAACCAGCGGCCAATGATTCTGGACGCGATGGAGTCACCAATATCCAAGCCCGCATGAGCGCTGTAGGTGGCGAATGCCAGTTCCACAACGCACCGGGCAAAGGCGCGATCGTATCGCTCAAAATACTTTTGGAATCACCGGAGCGACAACTCCCGGCTGTCCCCTTAATGGGGGATAGCCAGACACTCGACAAAACGCTATGAAAAAATCCATGCGTATACGTGTCCTCATCGTGGAAGACGACAAGCTGACACGTGCGAGTTTGCAGACTCTGCTTGACGCTTCTCCCCGGATTCATTGTTGCAGTGCTTATCCCAGTGCCGAAGCGGCGCTTCCCCAGCTCGCCCAAGACCGCCCGGATGTCGTGCTGGCCGATATCAATTTGCCCGGCATGACCGGCGTTGAATTTGTCGGTGAATTGAAACGGCAACGTCCAGAATTGCCGGTGCTGATGCTGACCACCTACGGCAGCAATGATCTCATCTTCAACTCGTTGAAGGCCGGTGCCTGTGGTTATCTGCTCAAACGCACTGCTCCGGAAGAATTGCTCGAAAGCATCGAACAAGTGTACGCCGGTGGCGCGCCCATGTCCCCGGAGATCGCGCGCAAGGTCGTGGCGTTCTTTCACAGCCGCAACCATCCCGACCAAGGTGCCGACGATCTGTCCAAGCTTTCGCCGCGCGAACGCGAGATCCTTGCGCTGCTTTCCCAAGGCTATCTGTACAAGGAAATCGCTGACCGCCTCACCATCACTTTGGAAACGGTCCGCACCCATCTGCGCCGCACGTATGAAAAATTGCACGTGCACACACGCACGGAAGCGGTCGTCCGCTTTCTGAAGCAGGCCAATCCCTAGTCTGCGTGATCTTTTTGGTGCCGTCATCACGTGTCCCCCTAATAGGGGACTGCCGGGTTCGTAAAAATTGCTCTACCTTCCGACCACACACAAAAAGCCGTCCGCAGGGATCGTCGCCTCATTTGATCCAGATGCAGACGGAAGGCAGTTATCCCGTAGTTACCGTGCCCTAAAACCAACCCAATGATCGAAGCACAATGAAACCGCTACTCAAAACACACTCTTGTTTGAAAGCCGCAGTGGCCAATTTGACGATTGGTGCCGCGCTCTTCGCCGCCACCAGTCTTCAGGCCGTCACTCGTGACATCACCACGTTCGGTGCCATTGCGAATGATGCCGGGGACGATACCACCGCCATCCAGGCCACGATCAACGCGAGCGGCGCAGGTGACATCGTTCTGGTTCCCAACGGCACATTCAACGTCACCAATCAGCTCACCTGGAAATCGGGAGTGACCTTGCAGGGAGCAGGCCAGAACACGGCTATTCTCAAGGTCAATGGCGGCTCCATGAGCAAGGTGATCAATGTGGCTGGCGGTAAAGACATCGCTTTCAAAACGCTGACCTTGGATGGAAACAATATCGCTACGAATCGGGACGCCATCTATAGCGTGGGCGTTTCCAACCAGACGTATCTGAACCTGACCATCAAAAATTTTCAACGCGGTCATGGCATCTATGTCAGGGCCGGTACCAACACCTCCATCCTGACCAACTTCGTTGCCAACATGAACTTGGGTGCAACCAGCACCAATCAATGGGCGGGCATCTGGGTCCAGTCCTTGAGCGCCACCCTGCCTACGATCAACACCAAGATTACCGGAAACACCACCAGCAACACCGGCTGGAATGGCATCTGGTGTAGCGACTGGGTGCGAGATACCGTGATCTCCGGCAACTTCGTCAAATCCACCGGCATGGCGACCAACTACTCCGAAGGGATGCACCTGGGCGGCCACGACAATGTCCGCATGCTGGTGGAAAACAATACGGTGGACCGGTTTTTAAGTGTTTCCGCCGGCAGCTCCGGTTACAGCACCACCGACATCGCGATCCGGAACAACAAGGTCAAACGCACAGCGTCCGATGCTTACTCCTATGCGGGCATCGAACTGGTGGGCAAGATCACCAATCTGGTTTGCGCAGATAATCTCTGTGAATTTCAACAACGCGGGATTGCCGTCACTTCGGGTGGCACACAGTACGCGTATTTCGCCTACAACACTTGCACGAACAACACCGAGTTTGGCTTTGCCACCTTCTCCTCCACCAACCTCGGCTACCGCCAATTCTTTTTGTATAAGAACCAATTCGTCAATACCTCCGGGGCCGGTTCCGGCCAAGGCATCATCATCGAGGCAAAAGCGGCGGGCGCGTCGATCAAGTATTGGGACTTGGACGGCAACACCATCAACAACAACACCGGTTATTGTGCGCTGCAGTTCCAAAACGATTTCTTCGATTGTTTTACGTTCGTGAACAACTTCATCCAGAACAATTCCAACAACGCCCAGAATTATCCCGCTGCCGCCCCCAGCGTGGCGTGGAGTGCCAACACCGTCACTGGAAACGCCAATAACTCCCAGCCATCACCGCGCGGATTCGGCGGTGATCCCCGTCCCACCGCAAACTTCAACGCCGCCAAGAGCGGTCTAACGGTGACTTTCACCAACACCTCGACTGGCGCAGCGCGTTATCTCTGGGATTTCGGCTCCGGCTTGCCCTCCACCGCAACCAATCCGGTTTACACATTTCCCGCTGCCGGCACCTACCGGGTGTCCTTGGTATCCTGGACGAGTAATGGACGGGGGCAGGTGAAAGCGGTCAACATCTCCGTACCTTAAAGCAGTTCCGCCCTCACCTGCAACGGCATCGACGTGCCGTTGCAGGTGCATCGCCTTCATTCCACCGCGTAGTGAGAGAGAAATGAAAACGCGTCAACAGTATCCCGGCGAATCTTCATCACGCCCGTTCTTTTGGACGACCACTCTCGCTTTGGCCGTCATCACCACGGCTGGATTTCATTTCAATGCGACCAAGCATGAAGTTCCCAGTGAATCAGCCACACCCGCATCTCACCGGCCCAAGGCGAACTTCACCAGTCAGCGGTGGAATCATGACCGTCGATCGCACATGCAGAAACCCGATGAAGTCGCAGAATCGGCAGCCATCGAAGCAGCGCTCCAAGCCATAAAAGAAGAAGAGCTGGAACAGCAACGGGAAGCGCTTTTGCGATTGGCCAAAGATATCCCGCTGCGCCAAGTCGGTCTGGCTCTCAGCCTGGCTCCCGCTGCCAGTTCCGTAGAATTGGAAAATGATTTCACCCGAGCACTGCTGACCCGCTGGTTGGAAACCGATCCCACGCAGGCGGCTGACTATGCCAGCAGTGTGTCCGCTCCAGATCAACGGCAGGCGTTGCTGAGTATCGTCGGTGAACAATGGGCCCAGTCTGATTCCTCAGCCGCTAAAGCATGGGTTAGCCAACTGCCCACCGGTCCCGGACAGTCTGGTGCCATCGAAAATGTAGTATCCGTATTGGCCGCAGCCAATTTAGACGACGCGCTGGACTTCGCCTGGTCCCTGACCGAACCCGCTGCGCGCACTACCGCCTTGAGCACAGCAGCTTTGAAAGCAAACGATGCCGATACGTCCGCCGCCTTAGCTTGGGTAGCGCAATGGCCGGAGCAACCGGAACGGGAAACCGTGTGGACAGATATCTGGGAACAATGGGTGCGTAGCGAGCCGCAACAGGCCGCAGAGTATGCAATGTCGTCGACCAAAAACGCATCAGCAAAACCCCGGTGGGAAGAAGCGGTCGCCAGTTGGGCCGGCGCCGATGGAGAAGCAACCGTGCGCTGGGCCAGCACCCAACCAGAGGCACAACGAGATCAGCTTTTTGCCATCATTGCCAAGCAATGGTCTCAACGTGAACCAGCAGCCGCAGCGATGCTGGCGAGAACCCTGCCGCCCGGTGAAACACAGAACGCCACCATTCTGGACATCGTGAAGCATTGGGCAGGACGCGATGTAGAATCAGTCGCTAGTTGGATCGATCTGTTTCAGGAGGGAGATTTGCGCACCCAAGCAAATCAACACATCGATTCCGAACGTAGGTTTCGCCAACGAACCAATCCGAATGACGCGCAACCTTGAGCGAACTGTCATCTCACCATCGCGCACGGCGGATTAATATTTCTTCCCGTCCTCGGTCCACCTCACTAGCCTGTGCTCATGCGCACCGTGGTTTATCCGGGCAGCTTTGACCCGTTCACGAATGGTCATCTGGATGTCGTCCAACGGGCGGCCAAATTATTTGACCGCGTGATCGTGGCCGTGGCCGAGAACGAGGGGAAGTCACCGCTCTTTACCATGCAGGAACGGGCGAACATGGTGGGCGAAGCGACAAAGGACCTGAACAACGTGGAAGTGGACGCCTTCAGCGGACTGCTGGTGAATTACGTGGAGCAGCGCCGGGCCGATGCGATCATCCGCGGTCTGCGGGCCGTGTCGGATTTTGAGTTTGAATTCCAGCTCGCGTTGATGAACCGGAATCTGAACGAGCGGGTGGAAACCATCTTCATGATGCCGAAAGACACCTACACCTTCCTCAGTTCCAAAATAATCAAAGAGATTGCGCGGTTGGGGGGGGACATCACTCCCTTTGTGCCGGGAGGGGTCAAAAAGGCCTTGTTGGAGAAGCTTGCAAATCCCACACATTGACGGACATTGGGGGCATGGCGCTACTTGTAAATCTTCGTCACTTGGAGGAAGACTCCCGGCAGGAGACTGGTGAATTAACCGGTGAAGAACTGGGATTGACCGACATTGATGAGCTTATCCACACTCCTTTACCGTTACAGTATGATTTAGAGGTGTCGTTGCTGGAGAACGCCCTTTTGGCGCAAGGCAGCTTGGAAATGACCCTGAAGTGCGAGTGTTCGCGCTGCCTGAAACCGTTCGATCTGGAGATCAGCGAAGAGGCTTGGGCCTGTCACCTGCCGTTGGATGGCGAGGAGGCGACAGCCGTAGAGAACGATTGCGTGGACTTGACTCCGCATATCCGGGAACATATCCTGCTCGAATTGCCGCAACGTCCGGTGTGCGGAGACGACTGCAAAGGCTGGAAAAAACCAGCCCAACTGTCGTCCCCTAGCAAGCAGGCGGAAGCAACGGAAGAGGCTCCGTCGCCGTGGGCGGCATTGGATAAACTGAAATTGGATTAAGGAAAATTTTATGGGCGTACCAAAACGTAAGCCATCGAAGAGCCGTCAGCGCATGCGCCGGGCTTACAACAGTGTTTTGACTTTGCCGCAGCTTTCGACCTGCCCGCAATGCGGTGCACCGTCAGTGCCTCACCGGGTCTGCCCGAGCTGTGGCACTTACAAGGGCCGCCAGGTCATCACGGTTGAAGCCTTAGGCTAAGCTTTCCGAAGCTGAGCGCGCCGGGTTAATCACCTGTCGCGCTCTTTCCATCTATGCGCATCGCGGTGGATGTGATGGGGGCGGATCACGGCAGCGAGGTCATTCTTGCTGGCGTGAAGTTGGCGCTTGAGGCCTACCCCCACATTCACGAACTCATCGTCGTAGGTAACGAGACCGAAATCAAAAGCGGTCTCGAACGCCTTTCTTTGCGCGATTCCCGCCTGCGCATCCAGCACGCGAGCGAAGTCCTCACCATGCAGGACAAGCCGCTGGAGGCCATCCGCAAGAAGAAGGATTCTTCCATGGTGCGGGCTATCGAGCTGGTGCAGGAAGGCAAAGCGGATGCGGTCATCTCCACTGGCAACACCGGTGCGCTGGTGGCTGGCTCGCTGAAACTGCGCCGGCTGGAAAATGTGGAACGCCCCGTCCTTGCTGCCCGGATGCCTTCGCGCACGGGTGACTTTGTGTTGATTGATGCCGGGGCCAATCCCGCCTGTGAAGCCTCCTACCTGATGCAGTTCGCCTTGATGGGTGACATCTATGCGCGGGAGATCTTGGGCAAGACCAAGCCGCGCATCGGCATCCTCAGCAACGGTTCGGAAGAGAGCAAAGGCACTGACCTCACCCGCGAAGCGCATCGTCTCTGCTCGCAATTGGATTTTAACTACATCGGCTACGTGGAAGGGTTCGACCTGTTCAATGATGCTGTGGATGTCGTGGTCACCGATGGCTTCACCGGCAATATCGTTTTGAAGACTTCGGAAGGGCTTGGCTACGCCATGATGAGTCTGCTAAAGTCCGAACTGACCTCCAGCCCGATTTATAAAATGGGTGCCTTCATCGCCAAAGGCGCGTTCCGTAACATCAAGACCCGGCTCGATCCGGAAGTCTATGGCGGTGCCGTGTTGCTCGGTTTGAACGGCAACGTCATCAAAGCCCACGGTTCCGCCCGGGAAAAGGCCATCATGAGTGCCATCCGTATCGCGAGCGAAACCGTGCAGCATCAACTAAATCAATTGATCATCCAGGAGATCAACCGCGCGAACGCCAAGCTGGCTGCCGCAACTGCTTTACCCGCCAAATGAGCAATACCTCCCCTCGCAAGCTGAAGAACCCGCGCGCCAAGCATGATTTCCAAGGGCGCACCTGTTCGGTCAGCGCCGTCGGCTCCTATGTCCCGGAAAAGATCGTGACCAATGCCGATCTGGAAAAAATGGTCGAAACCACCGACGAGTGGATCACCACGCGCACGGGCATCAAGGAACGGCGGATGGCGGCAGAAGATGAGTATACCTCGGATATCGCCACCAAAGCTGCCCTCAAGGCGATGGAACGCGCCAAGGTGACCGCCGACCAGATCGACCTGATCATCGTTGCCACCATCACGCCGGATATGCCCTTTCCAGCCACCGCGTGCATCGTGCAGGCCAAGCTGGGCGCGAAAAAGGCGGCTGCGTTCGACTTGGAAGCGGCCTGTTCCGGCTTCATCTACGCCTTGGAAGTCGGCCAGCAGTTCATCATGTCCCGCACGTATGACACCGTGCTGGTCATCGGCGCGGAAAAACTTTCTTCCATCATCGACTGGTCTGACCGCAATACCTGCGTGTTATTCGGAGACGGGGCAGGGGCGGTCATCCTGCAAAACCGGCCCAATACGCATGGTTTGCTGACTGCCTGCATGGGTGCGGATGGCAGCAAGGCCATGCTCCTCTCCATGCCCGGCGGCGGTAGCCGTCATCCCGCCACGCAGAAAACGCTGGATGCCCGCCTGCATTACCTTCGCATGGACGGCAAGGAAACCTTCAAAAACGCTGTGAACGCCATGTACACGGCCTCGCAGGAAGCCCTGAAGCGTTGCGAACTCGATATCACGCAGATCAAGTGCATCATCCCGCACCAGGCCAACCAACGCATCATCGATGCCGTGGGTGACCGTTTGGGGGCCAAGCCGGAGCAGCTTTTCGTAAATCTACACAAGTACGGCAATACTTCCGCCGCCTCCGTGGCCATCGCCCTGGATGAGGCCGTGAGCGAAGGCCGCATCCAACGCGGTGACCTGGTTTTGCTGCTGGCCTTCGGAGCCGGGCTCACTTGGGGTGCCGCGGTAATTGAGTGGTAACCCGGAATTGACGGATGGCAGTGTTGTGTTAAATTTATAGTGCGATGAGCACAAGCAAACTTGATACTTCCGGCGTATTTGATCCGCAGAACCAATCTGAGGTACGCCTAACCCTCTCCACCCAAGCGATCAAGTTTCGCAGCAACGGCATCGAGTTCCTGAGCAGCAAGTCGATCCCGGTCTGGTCCGAGATGACCATCGACATCCAATCCCCGGACGCCAAGAAAGTGCGCGGTTCCGGTGTGGTGGTCGCCTGCGAAGGCAGCCGCCAGAGCGGCTATGTCGTCTCGTTCATCTTCATGAATCTTTCCAAGCAGGCACAGGAGCGCTTAGGCGCACTGTCCTTGGCTTAGTGGTTGGCTTTTTCTGTCCCTCCGGCAGTTGTTCCAGGGCCGGTCATCCTTTCGTCTTCGGAAATCTGCATCTGAGTGCTTCTCTGGACTAGACGGAGTCTGCTCTTCTTCGTATTCGTTGAGGCATGCATCACCCGATCAATGACGAACGCCTCGTCCTCTTCCATAAGATTTTAAAAGCTGCCGTCGATGCGGGGGCTTCTGACTTGCACATGAAGGCCGGTCACCCGGTCGTTTTCCGCCTCCATCGTAAACTGGTGACTATCGAGGCACCGGTGCCCGATCAAAATTACTTCGAATTTCTTGAAGAAGTTTTGATTCCTAAGCACGCCAAGCATCAGTTCGAGACTGAAAAAGGCGCTGACTTTTCCTATTACACTCCGGAGGCCGGGCGTTTTCGTACCAACTTCTTCATGCAGCGCGGCACCTATGCGCTGGTCATGCGCCATGTGAAGAACGAAGTGCCTTCCTTCGAGAGCTTGGGGCTGGACCCGATCACCCTGAAGATCGCGGAAGTTCCCCGTGGCATCGTGTTGATGGCCGGCGGCACCGGCTCCGGTAAATCGACCACGCTCGCAGCGATGATCAGCTATCTGAACGACAATTACCGCAAGCACATCGTCACACTGGAAGACCCCATCGAATATAGCTACGAGGATAATCAAAGCGTTATCGAGCAACGCGAAATCGGTCTGGACTGCGAATCCTTCGCCAAGGGGATGAAACACGCCTTGCGTCAGGATCCAGATATCATTCTCGTGGGCGAAATGCGTGATGCCATCAGCTTCCGCACGGCCATGAGTGCGGCCGATACTGGTCACTTGGTCATGTCCACGCTGCACACCACTAATGCGGCACTGGGCGTCACCCGTATTTTGGATTTCTTCCAGGAAAACGAACGTGAACAGGTGCGCCGTCAGCTCGCCAGCACGCTGCAAGCCATCATCGCCCAGCGTATGATTCCCAAGATCGGTGGCGGCATGGTGCCCGCCCAGGAAATCTTGGTGAACTCACCTATCGTCCGGAAGCTCATCGAGGAAAACCGATTGAAGGAGCTGCCTCTCGCCATCGAAACTGGCGAGGAAGACGGCATGAAGAGCTTTAACAAATCTGTGCTCGATCTCTTCAATAAAGGCATCATCACCAAGGATGAAGCGCTGGCCAAGGCGTCCAATCCGCAACAGCTCGAAATGGAGCTCAAGGGCATCAAGCTCACCAGCGGCAGCCGCATCATGGGCTAACGGTCGTCCGGAAATACTCAAATTCGAACGGGGCTGGATCGAAAAGATTCAGCCTCGTTTTCTTTTCAAGCTACCGATTTCCGCCGCCCTATCTCGGCAGCTATCAAAACAAAAAAGCCCGGCCAATTGCTTGGCCGGGCTTGTGAAAAGTATCGCTTACTTCTTCGCGTCTTCCTTCGGCTGAGTCGTCACCGGGAACTCATCAGTGCGGAACGGCGCCGCGGGCAAACCTTCCTTGTTGAAGAGGTTCACCACCGGGTAGTCCGCCCAGCCGTAACGTACGGCCACCGGTTTGGCTACGGCGGCATTGCTGAGCGTCACCACTTTGCCATCGGTTGTGGCATCAGCCCACACCCACTTCATATCTTCGCCAGCGACAGCAAAGCCCGTGAGCTTGTCACCCTTGGCTTCCAGTCCGCCGCCCATGTGATCGAAACTCAAGGTGACCACGTTGCCCTTCACCTTCATGCTCTTATACGTGGGACCGGAATAGACGATCTTTTCGTTGTAGACTTGCGCGCGCGCGGCCAAGGCCAGGCGCTCACCTACCGGCTGTTTCTTCGTGGGGTGGATGTCATCCTTCTCACCCACGTCCGTGATGACCACCATGCCGGTCTTAGGCAACTTGAGCGTGACCGTTTGGGCTTCGCGCAATTCCGCCCAAGTGCTTTCGCCGGGTTCCTTGGTGATCTCTTCCAAGGAACGCTTCTTGTTGCCATCATACGGGGCAAGCTGCACGAAGAGGAACGGGAAATCACCCTGGCCCCAGTCCTTGCGCCAGTTCTTGATCATGTCCGGGAACAACGTGCGATACTGCCAGGCACGGCCCGCATTGGATTCACCTTGGTACCAGATGGCACCCTTGATGCCGTAGCCCAAGATCGGGCTGATCATGCCGTTATAGAGTTCCGTTGGCTTCCATGGTGCACGCGGTGCCGGGGTCGTCGCCTTGGATGCTTTATGCTTGGCCGCTGCGTCTTCGTAAGCTTTGCGCGCGGCAGGATACTTGTCCAAGATGTCGGCCTTATAGCCCGCATTCGCTTCCAGCGCCGCCTGGCTCATCCAGACTTCCGCTGGTGAACCACCCCAATCGCTCTGGATCAAGCCGATCGGCACCCCGCGGGATTTCTCCAACGCCCGGCCGAAATAATAAGCCACAGCGGAAAACTCGGGGGTCGATTGCGGGCTGGCTTCCTGCCAGGCGAACTTGCCCACATTCCAAGGCTGCTTGAGATCATCCAGCGCCTCGTCCGACTTCACATTCTCCACCTTGAACAGGCGGATGTTCGGATTGGCCGACTGTTTGATGTCAGCCTGCGGTTCAAAAGATTTGACGAGCTGCCATTCCATGTTGGACTGGCCGCTGCATAGCCACACCTCGCCCACCAGCACGTTCTTCAACTGGATGCGGTTGCGGCCATAGACCACCAATTCATCGGGACCGCCCGGTTTCAAAGCCTTGAGCTTTACCGACCATTTGCCGTTGACCACCTTGGCGGCCACGCGCTGGTCACGGAATTGTACGGTGACAGCTTCCCCTTCATCCGCCCAACCCCAGATCGGCACATTCATGCCGTGCTGAAGTACCATGTTGTCGGTAAAGATAGCGGGAAGTTTGACGTCGGCTTGAACCTTGGCTGCGAACAGGACGGCAACGGCGAGAACTGACGTCCGCAGCCAACCTGAGTGAGTGTGTGTCTTGCTTGCGATCATAATAACCTGGCGCACTGGTTGGAAACGTTTAGGCCACGGCCCAGCATGGACCCAAGACTGGCTCAACGTCAAACTAGAACGGGCAGTAAAGGCTAGGGCTGATTTAACCTATTGCCGTAGAACCCGTTTCAACACGTTCTCCGTGATCTTCTGAACCCGCTCATCCGGTCCATGAGGACGGCTCCAATGAGACCACGGCAGGATATGCCCGGGCGGATTCGCCAGTCCTTGCGTCCAAAAAATTGTCGCCGCATTAAAAACGATGTTCCCTTTCGGCCCAGGATGCACCGTGGACGTCCAATGAGCGGGGGTGACGCCACCGCGCCAGCAGGTTCCCTCCGCCACCACCTCCAACCCCGGCAATTTCGCCGGCGCCCCATGATGCTCCCAGCCGACCAGACCGGGGATCGACTCGCCCTTTTTCATCCCTGTGCCCGCAAAAATCCAATGGTCCGGCTTCGTGCAGACCCAATCGCCACCACCATTGAACGGCACGATGCTCCGCGCACCCATGATGAGGCTTTCATCACGGCTGTCGCGTTGCCAATCCTTGGTGAATACGCGCACCTCTTCCAACACTTCAGCATCGGTCAAGCCGCCGTAAATGCCTTTCCGTGTTAGGATACGATTCGCCTGTCCGCTGGCTGAAGGCGTGAAGGGCGTCACACCAAACACCGAATTGCCGCAGAGCCACAAAGCATTTACGCCGGATTCAATACCTGCCTTCACCGCGTCATACTGGCGTACATCCCAATACTCATCGTGGCCCACACTGAGGAACGATTTGCAGCGCGTGAGATTTGCCGGATTCAGGCAATCGCTGTTTGAGCAATACGTCACGTCATACCCGTGCTGTTCCAGCCAGTAGAGCAGGGGAAACTCCCACAGCAAAAACTCTCCGGAGCCGATGGAGAGCGGGTGCTCGAAGATCTGCGCATACTTCCCATAGGGCCGGTCAAAGCTTACCGCCACACCGACGGCATGAGCGCCGCGCGGATCGGTGTAGAGCGAATAATTATCCGGCCAGCGATTATACGCCTGCCAGGTATTGTCACTGCATTGGAAAAGCACATCCGCCGGCCGCTCATCGCGCACGATGAAGATGATGTAGCTTTGCCAATAAGGTTCCGCTGCGGAATCGGGCACGGTGGTCAGCCTTCCCAGATACACACCGCTGGGCCAATCGACCGGAATCTTGAGGGTTGCACTCGGTTCCCATTGGCACTCTACCAAACGACTCTCGCCCGCGGTCGGAACCGTCTGCGTTTTGCCCGGCAACGGCCCCAACATATGCATCAGTCGCGCTCCGCGTCCTCCATAATAACCCATGCGAAAGAACTCGATGGTGAACTTCTGCGCCGGAGCTGTGCTCACCATGATGCGCAATTCCTCACCCGCCTTGACGCTCTGATGCGAGCAATAGCCTTCGATCATCGGTGAACGAAACCCGGTCGTCTTATCCAATCGCACACGCGTCAATTGCCAGTCCAGTGCGCCGGGCTTTTCGTTTTCTCTGCGGATAAGCTCGGACTGTCGCTTCGGTTTTTGCTGCCCTTGCACCTCCCCGGCAATGCCCATAGCGGCTGCGGTGACGGCTGCGGCCTTCAAGAAATCTCGCCGGGATGAGGATGGTTCTGAACTCATAAGCAGACTAGATGCTTTCCGATTTGGCTAATGTCACCTGTTATGGCAAGGTAAGGGACAAGCCGCAAACAAAACCAAGGACTCATCACGCCATGAACCTCATGCCCTGGCGCAATGCTGACGCTGATACCAAACATGACGTTATCGTCATGCTGGTCATTCATGGTTTGTTGGTAACCATGAACTTGGTCTTGTACGCTTTTGGCCCAGATGCTGTGGTGGATACGCTGGAAGGTGAAGCGTTTCCCACAACGATAAGACTGACCCAATGGGTTTCATGGAATATCAAAAGCCATTTCTTATCCATTTTTCTGCCATTGGCCTTTGCCATCCTGTGGTCGGATATCTTCCTTTATCTTTCCATACTTCGCCGCTTTGAAAAACGGGCTGCCGTCGCGTGGAGAATAGCGACAACTTTTGCTCTGCTGCTACCTATGGTCTTTTTTGCTCTGGCATGGAGTCTCTATCTTATCATGCTCGTAGAGAAATTGGCGCACTACTCATGAACTTGTTTCCTTGGCGTAACGCTGATGCCGACACCAAGCATGACGTCACCGTCATGCTGGTCATTCATGGCTTGTTGGTGGGGATGAACTTGGGGCTCTACCTGTTTGGCGCTTATCAGGTGGATGAGATGATCGATGGCGAAGCAAAAGCAGCCCATGCCAGACTGGCACTGGGCATCGCTCTCACCATCCGGAATAATTTCTTTTTCCCATTCCTTCCAGGTTTGCTGGCATTTGCTTGGCTGGACGCGTGGGTTTTTCTGACTTTGCGCAAGCATCTCGGAAAAGCGGCCTCGTCTGTCTGGAACGTCTTTGTCGTTCTGCTTCTGATTTCATGCGCGGGCTTTTTCTTTTGGGGCATGAACTCGGAACTCAGAAGAATCGAAGAGGTCTATATCAAACCAAGATGAAAAACACGCCTTGGCAGAATACCGATACTGACACCAAAGACGACGTCATCGTCCTGCTGGCTATCCATGGGGCGATCCTCGCCGTTGTAATGTGGGCATACGTCAGTTTTGACGATAAGATTCTTGCAGATGTCCTCGGATCGGTTCCTGACTCGATAAGGCATCTGGCCAATATTTCCAACCTCGTTAAGAACAACTTCGTATTCGGGTTTATACCGGGCAGCCTTGTGTTGCTCTTACTGGATGCGCACGTTTACGCCAAATTGCGGAGAAAGCCCAATCCGTATTTGGATTCAGCGTGGTTTATTGGGGTCACGTTAGTATTGCTGGCAGCTTTGGGGTTCTACATCTATGTGACGGGCCTGATGCTGCGGTAATAACTAACCTCAACCCCGCAAGAAATACCCGCGCTGTTTCTCGCTGATCGGCAGGTTCACCTGCTCCATCACCGCCATCATGTCTTCCCATACCTTGCGTTTTTCGCTGGGCGCCTGATTGCGTAGCAGGTACGCCGGGTGAAACGTCGGCATCACGGGGATACCGCGAAAGGTCATCCATGTGCCGCGCTGTTTGGTGATGGGTATCGCTTTGTTGAAAAGGCCTTCCACAGATGTGGCCCCAAGTGCCACCAGCACCTTAGGCCGGATGATATCGATCTGCGCGAGCAGATATGGGATGCACGTTTTCATCTCGTCCGGCGTGGGTTTGCGATTTCCCGGCGCTCCCGGCGGCATGTCCGGTCGGCACTTCAAAATATTCCCGATGTAAACCGTATCGCGCGATTGCCCCATCGCCTGGATGATCTTCGTAAGCAGTTGTCCGGCTGCGCCCACGAAGGGTTCACCCTGCTCATCTTCATCCGCTCCGGGCGCTTCCCCTACGAACATGATGTCCGCATTAACATTGCCCACGCCAAAAACTACCTGTGTCCGTGAGGCGACCAGCTTCGGGCACTTCACGCAGACCAAGGCACGGGCGCGCAAATCTGCCATCGCGGCCTCCTTCTCCTCTGGGGCCAAGGGCTCTACGACCGGCTCGGGTGGGATTCCCTTAGCCGGAGCAAACATGCTGCGCTCCGGTGCGGGAGCAGCAGGCTGGGGGACCGTGGGAGGGGGTGGGGGAGTAGCTGCAGCCTGAGCAAAGGTGGAAAGCGAGCGCGGTGCCGGAGCGGTTGGCCTCGCAGGGGCAGCAACTGGAGCGGGCGCGGTAAGAGCCTTGAGAGCGGCATTATCCACCGTCACAAAGCGCGTTCCGCGCGCTTTCATCTGTTGCAGATGCTCGATGGTCGCCTCGAGCAGTTGATCGTATTCACCCGGCATGGTGTGGCCATAGTAAGGTGCGGTTCGGTAACCGCACGAAAAAATTGAGCCCGTGACGTACTTCCTTTAGAGTCATATTCATGACGCTGCACTGCCACAAATGCGGGTGGGAATGGGAGATCCCGGGTCAACCGGGCCGCAATGACTCCTGCCATCAATGCGGCATGGACATGAAGGTCTGCCTGAACTGCGTGTATTACGATGCCCGCGTGGCGCATCAGTGCCGGGAACGCCGGGCTGATCCCGTGCAGGACAAGCACATGTCGAACTTCTGCGAATACTTCGAATTTGCGCGCCGCGAGTGGAAGGGCGCCGGCGCAGCCGATAAACGCGAGCAAGATGCACGGGACAAGCTGAAGAAGCTTTTCGGCGATTAAGCGGATTTTCATGGGACGCTGGAAAAGCCGGCGGCGTTTGGAATCGGTTCCCCTTGCATCTGCGGGGGCCCGGACTCATGTTCGTTTCCAAGGCACACATGAATGCAGGAACTTTACGAATAGCTGGCATCGCCATCATCTTGTTCGCGCTGGTCATCGGGGGCTCGCAATCCACTTACGTGGTGAAGCCGGGCTTTCGCGGTGTGCGGGTGACGATGGGCGAAGTATCTCCGCAGTTCTTGAAAGAAGGGCTGGGGTTCAAAGCGCCTTTCGTGACCCGCATCGTGAACATCAACGTGCGGCAGCAGACCTCCGAGCTTCTGTCCGACTGCTATTCCTCCGATCTGCAGCAGGTGAAAACACAATTGAAGGTGCTCTACCGCATTCCGGAAGCCTCTGCCGTCAGCATTTTTCAGGACTATTGGGGTGATCCCTTCATGACCTTGATCGCCCCGCGCTTGCACGAAGCATTGAAGGAGGTCACTGCTCTGCAAAGCGCGGAACAGATCGTGCAGAACCGCGAGGTGATCAAAACCAAAGCGCTGGAACTCACGCGCAAGAAGGTCGGCACCATTCTGGAAATCAATGACCTGGTGGTGGAAGACATCTCGCTGACCAAGCAACTGGAAACCGCCATCGAACAGAAGATGGTGCAGCAACAGGAATCCGCCCGCGCCAAATACACGCAACAGAAAGTGGAGATCGAGGCGCAGACCGCCGTGATCCAGGCCCGCGGTGAAGCCGAAGCCATCCGCATCCGGGGTGAAGCTCTGCATAAAAATCCTTCCATCCTGGAACTGCAGATTGTGGAAAAATGGAAAGGCAAGACGCCCAAGGTGATGGATGCCGATGTCAAAGGCTCCCAAATGATCTTGCCTTTGCAAACGACCAAACGGGAGGAAAAACAATGAGACGTGCAGGCGCAACGATTCTGGACGCGGACGGCCGAAATCCGAACGCGTGGGTGGGCAAGCTGATCACTGCCGCCGTGGTGTTTTTTGTGCTGATCATTGCGGCTGCCAGTTCCACCTACGTCGTGGAGCCGGGCTTTCGCGGCGTGAAGGTGACGCTGGGCACCGTCTCACCGGAATTCGTGAAGGAAGGCTTTGGTTTCAAAACGCCCTTCATCACTTCCATTGAAAACGTGATGGTCCGCCAGCAGACGCATGAGATGAAGGCGGAGTGCTATTCCTCTGACCTGCAACAGGTGAACACCGTGCTGCAAGTGCTCTACCGAGTGCCGGAACAATCCGTGGTGAAAATCTTCCAGGAGTATGCCGGGGCGCCGTTTGACAGCCTCATCGCACCCCGCGTGCAGGAGGCTTTGAAAGAAGTCACTGCCTTGCACACCGCCGAGATGATCGTGAAGCAGCGGGAGGAGATCAAGATGCGTGCCCTCGAAGCTGCCCGGCGCAAAATCGGCACGAACTTTCTGGTGGTCGTAGACGTGGTGATCCAGGACCTGACGCTCTCGCACGAACTGGAGACAGCCATTGAACATAAGATGGTGCGCGAACAGGAGGCGAACAAGGCCCGCTTCGCGCAAGAACAGGCAAAGATCGATGCGGAGACGGCGATCATCAAAGCCAAAGGAGAGGCGGAATCGCTCACCTTGCGCGGCGAAGCACTGAAGGTGAACCCCGTTTATCTGGACTCTCAGATCGTCGAAAAATGGGATGGGGAAAGCCCGCTGGTGATCGGTGGCAAAGGCTCCGGCGTCTTGCTTCAATTGCCAGCGGAACCGAGAAAGCCCTGAAGATGGATCCCTCGAAGCAACGCTATTGGGTGAAGCTCATCATCGCAATTTTTGTGGTGTTGGTGCTGTGCCTTTTGTTTCCACCAGCGCTGGCGTTTGCGGAAATGGCCGCCCGGGAACTACGCTACTTATGGTGGTTAATCCTGCTGGTAGGCTTTGGAGGGTGGCTCATATGGTTGTCGAACCGAAAAATACCGTAAACCACTGACTTGACGTTTTTGAAATCTCTGGCATGCTCTTCCTCGGACTAGCACAAATTTCGGGCAAAGATGCTAAGCAGTTAGTTGTTAGATTGTTCTTTGAATGCCCAACAAGTTTCGACTTGGGTGAGTACACACTCGGGTCGGAAATCTACATAGTCCCACTGTTGTACTAATTCCGAAAACTCCCCGGGCGTGGAGAATCTTCCTCAGATTCCCACGCCCGGTTTATTTTTGCCCGAATCTCTTCTTTTGAGGATTATCGTTACAGTTCCTCTATTTCACCATTTTGTAACGTAACTGACATCGGTTTGCTTCATTCCTAAGGCTTCCTGTGGTTCGTTTTGCACAAAATTATGGAAGCAGCCCTAACGTTACCAGCCGCACCACCGAAAGCTCTAGTAGTGGAGGATGAGCGTGATCTAACCACTCTCATCGCCTATCACCTCGAACGGCATGGCATCAAGACCACTACCGCCGCTGATGGCGAGATCGGCCTGATGCTGGCCACCCGCAACGAGTATGACATCGTTATTCTGGATCTGATGCTTCCTTCCCTGAGCGGATTGGAGATTTCCCGGCAGTTGCACTCGCGTAAAGAACCTTCTCCGCCCGTCATCATCCTTACGGCCGTCTCCCCTGAGATAGTGGCTACCATTCGGGAGAAACTGTTCGCGGAGCAAATCATCTTCAAACCTTTCAAGCCCCAGGATCTGGTGAACTGCGTCAATCATCTGCTGACCCGTCCATCCGCACCGGCCATCGAACCCCTTGCCTGAGCCGACTGTGAAAACCAAACTTCATGTGGTGCAGCTCCGCCAGTTGCTTGATGGCAAGGCAGCCGGCCTCCAGCAAGCGCTTGAGACGCTGGCGCGGGGCCGTTATCGCCGCACCAGTGAATGTCTGAAACTGATGCGCGCTTACCAGCAGCTCCGTGAGTGCGCGGACAAGGCATTGCCGCGCCGCATCCAGAGCAGCGCACAGCCTGCACTCACCGAACTCCGCTTCATCCTCGAGCAGGTTCAGCAACCGAAATCCACCAGCAAGCTCTTGCAAAAACTCGAGCGACCGGAGAATCAGCCTGCTATCGCGTGGGCCGTAGGGAAACTCGCGCAGCGCAGCCAGAAGCAATTGGAAAGCGTGTCCGAGCGCGCCGTCAAAGCGCTGAAAGAATCTTTCGTCAGCTCCCATCAGGAGGCTTTGGAGCCGTTGACGGATGCGCCATTGCTTCGCCAGCACCAGCAACAATTGAAACGTCTCACCCGGGAACTTACCCATCGGCTGGATCAGGTGGGCAAGGATGGCGTGACACCGGAAGAGCTGGGCGAGTTGCGCGATCTGCTCCGCCGTTGCCGGTTCCTGCTGGAGATCAGCAGCCAAGTGTTCGAGAACTCGCTGCCCTTCGATGCGCGGCTCCTGGATGAGGGTCGCGAGAAATTAAAGAAGGCCGATCAATGGCAGTGGGCCGCCCGGTTGCTCCATGAACTGGAACCGGAATTCAACGCGCGTCCCCGGCCCATGGCTCGTGAATGGCTGGTGTTACTGGAGGAAGTGCAGTGCGGCGCTCAAAAGCGCGCCCGCAAACTGGCCAAAAGCATCCGCCGTGATAACTCGCATTGGGCGGGCTTGCGCTTCGCCCTCGCCAAGCTGACCCAAAACGTGCCGAAGTAACTTCAACGCAGTTTGTTTTTCATCAACTGATACGCCTTCGCTCGCATCGCATCCGGGAAGTCGTGATCGCAGTCTGGATGCTCCATCAGGAGGTTCTGCGGTTTGCCGTAGAGTTGATAGACTGGCTTCGCCGCTGCCACGACCTTATCCACGCTGTCCCACTTGAAGTTGGAATCCTTCAACGGTGCGTTGATGAAGCAGACGCGCGGAGCCAAAGCACCGATCAATTCGTGGAAGTCATACGGGATGGTCTCCAGTTTGCCTGCATAGTTCGCCAGCTTCGGCATGTAACGCTCTTGTGTCCAGCCCTTGCCCGGTTCCCAGACTTTCGGATTGCCACTGTAATAATCGAGATACGAATCCAGCCCGCAACTGCTCACGATGACTTTGATGCGGTCATCAAAGACAGCGGTGTACACTGCGTTGTGGCCACCCAGTGAATGACCGATTGCGCCATAGTTTTTCTTCTTCACGTAAGGCAGTGAGTCCAGGAGATCGAGCCCGCGCATGTTGTCCCACACCGCTTTCAAGGTGCCGCTCTCCCAGCCGAGTGCCTTCAGGTCGGGTTGATAATTTGCCAGTTGGGGATACGCCGGGGCTAGTGTCACAAAGCCGCTCTCCGCCAGTTCTGCCGCATACTGCCGGTTCGGCTTGCCACCCAAACCCACGACGACTTTGTGTCCGATGACGTTGTCTGTGGGATGCAGGCATAATACGGCCGCTGTCTGCTTGCCTTCAAATAGAGCGGTCTTGGGGATCAGCAGATACGCGGGCACGCGTGAGCCAGGTTCGGATGAATACGAGATCAACTGCCGCACATAGCTCCCGCAATCCGTTTCCTCCTCCACCTTTACGTCCAATGCACAGCGCTTTTCTTTTCCCGGCAGTTTGCCCATCACCGTCTCCATCCCGCGCACGATCTCCGCCCGCCGCTTCTTCCAATGGCGCGTGAATTTCACCGGGTTCACCTCGCCTTTGGCATCACGATACAGCAGGAGATTTTCCCGGGACAAACGAGCAATGGGTTCCGCCGCCGTTGCACTGAAGAGAAACAGAAGTGTGGCGGTGAACATCAAGGCCCGTTGGATGGCGAAAGCCATGGTCATGGCTTTATGACGTCACGGTTTCAGCTTTTCTTCAACTGCTTTGTCCCGCAGCGAAGCGACCAGCAGGCCGACGTACAGAATCGCCAGCGTGCCGAACACAATCACCAGATAGCTGTGATACGGACTGACCATTCCCTTGAATTTCTCCGGAAATAGCGGCGTGAACGTCATCCACAAGATGATCAAAACACCCACTGCTGTGCCTGCCAGGGCCGCCGCTTGGGTGGCCTTTTTCGAGAGGAAGCCCAGCAGGAACAGGCCTAGCATGCCGCCACCAAAGACGCCGGCCAGTTTCCACCACAGGCCCAGCACTGTCGCGGATTGGATCATGAAAAGCGCCACCACCGTGCCGATGATGCCCCAACCGAGTGTGGCCAGGCGCAGCACCAGCATGGATTCTTTTTCACCGGCTTGCGGACGGAAGTAGCGTTTATAGAGATCCCCATACGTGAGCGTGGCCATGCTGCTCAGATTCGGATCCATCGCTGCCGCCAACAAGGCCGCGATGACCAACCCGCGAATGCCCGTGGGCAAGGCGTTGTTGATGAACCAGGGGAACACCTCATCTGGCTTTAAGCCATCTGGAAAGAATCCTGGAACACCCGTCTTCAAGGCGAACAGTGCGGTGCCGATGAAAAAAAATAACGCGGCCACGGGCACATAGAGCCAGGCTCCGATCCACACGCTGCGGCGTGCATCGGCATCACTCTTTGCCGTGACGTACCGCTGCACATAGCTCTGATCCACGGCGAAATTTTGCAGGTTCACTACGAAGCCGTAAAAGAGCACCACCCAGAAGGTGGCCTTGCCCAATCCCAGATCGAACGCGCCCAGGCTGAACTTGCCCGCCTCCATTCCCGTTTTCACGATGCCCGCGAATCCATCCGGCGTCTTGTCCGCGATGAGCACCACGCAGATAATCGGCCCCACCAGCAGGACAAAGGCTTGCAGCACGCCCGTCCAGATCGCCGCCTTGATCCCGCCAAACACCGTGTAAACCGTCATCACACCACCCACGATCAAGATGATGTATTCCACCTTCACTCCTGCCACCGGTGCCAAGGCTAATGCCAGCAGATAGACGATGGTCCCCATGCGCGCCATTTGTGTGAGCAAAAAGCAAACGACCGCATACGTGCGCGCCCATGCTCCGAAGCGTTCCTCCAGATGTTCATACGCAGACACATGGCCACTGTTCCGGTAAAACGGTACAAACCATTTGATGGCGATCCACGCGGCGATGGGCGTGGTCAGGGAAAAAACGAACGGCCCCCAATTGCTTTCAAAGCTGCTGCCCGGATTCGCCAGAAAACTGATGCTGCTGATGTAGGAGCCGAAAATGGAAAGCCCCACCGCCCAGCCCGGGAGCGAGCGTTGCGCCGCCATGTAATCCTCGCTCTGCCGCGTATCCCGTGCCAGCCACAAGCCCATGCCCACGACCAACGCCAGATATACGACAATGACGCCGACATCGAGGAATGGCAGTGGAGTGTCCATTCTCTATTTCGGCCACTCGCCATTCATCATCTCGCGTAGTTCCAGCTTTTTAGGATCTACCACCACATGCTTCACGCGCTGGCGTTTCCAAGTGTAGGTGATATGCACCAGCCCGTCGCTGGTCTGGATGATGGCGGGATAACTAAACTCACCTTTTGGCTCATCTTCCAACGTCAACGCGGCCTGCCACGTCTTGCCGTCTTTCGACACCGCCACATTCAGCGGCGAACGCCCGCGCTCCGTATGATTATAGACCAGCAGATGCCGTCTATCTTTCAAGGTCACCGCATCCGTGCCGGAGTTCGGATTCGGCAACGCTGTCAGTGACATCTCGCCCCAAGTCTTGCCGTTATCTTCGGAAGCCACTTGAAACACATGCTTTTGCTTCGTGCGACCGATCGCCATCAATTTGTCTCCGCCGAGGAACAATACGCTAGGTTGGATCGCGCCGATCTTCTTGCCGTCATTCACCGGCCAGGACTTCGTCCACGTCTTGCCCAGATCGCTGCTGCGTTCGAAATGCACTCGCCAACCATCATGCTCACTGCTGGTTGGGCAAAGGATGTCGCCGTTTGCGAGTTGTTCCGGCTTGTTCTTGATGGGGCCAAGCAAGCCATTCGGCAGATACCACGGCTCCGCCCACGTCTTCCCGCCATCTTCGCTCGTCGTGAGCATGCCCCACCACGTGCTGGGTGTGAGACCGACCTTGTAGAAGAGCATCAACGGACCGCTCTTGGGCTGGAACAGCACCGGATTCCAGCACGCGTAGCGTTTCGGTTGGCCCTCCGCCGGACTCTTCTGCACACCATTTACTACCTCCACCGGCGGCGTCCATTTGCCATTTTCCTGACGTGATAACCAGATGCCGACATCAGGATCTTTCTCTGCTGTGCCGCCGAACCACGCGGCGACCAAGCTGCCTTTGGACTCCACGATGGTGGACGCATGACATGACGGGAACGGCGCAGTCTCATAGATGAGCTCGCCCTTGAGATAGCCGGGCTGTGTCGTCAGATCGGCGGCCATAAGCTGTGCCGTCAGGGTGAGGACAGCACCCAATAATAGCGAGGTCTTCATAGGATGGTGAATGACGAATTATTTCACGGGTTGCAGGCCCAGGGCAATCATCCGTTCGCGGATCAGCGCGCGTTCGGGTTCACGAAAACTTTGGAATGGCTCGGCCAGCGCATCATGGCAGATACCCATGAGTGAGAGCGCGCACTTCAGCCCCTTGATGAGCGCCGAGCGGTGCTTACCCACGGTGTAGATGTTTCCCGCCAGCTTCATCACTTCCGCATGCAGCTTGCGCACGCTCGTGAGGTCTTGCGCCACAGCCGCTTTGTAGAGGTCCACGTAGAGGCGCGGATTCAGATTCGCGCCACCATTCACACCGCCATGTCCACCGAGCAAAACGGCCTCCGGCGTGAGTTCCTCAGGCCCGATCAACACGCTCCAGTCAGGCCGTTGCTTGGACAGTTCCAGCAGGCGATGGAAATAGATCATGTCACCGGAGCTGTCTTTCATGCCGATGATGCGCTGGTGATCCATCGCCCGTCGCACGGTATCCAGCTCGAAGCTCACCTTCGTGAGGGCAGGCATGTTGTAGAGAAAGAGGGGCAGGGGCAGTTCCGTCACGAGATGCTCGATGTATTCGGAAAGCTCTGGCTGGCCGGCTGCGAAATAGAATGGTGCTGAGGTTACGACTGCCTGCGTGCCGCAATCGGCCGAGAACTTGGCCAGCGCGAGCGATTCTACAAATGCGGTATCTGTGATGCCCACCAGCACCGGCACGCGGCCTTTCACCAGTTTCGTGGTGCGCTCGACCATCTCGCGACGTAAGCGATAGCTCAAGCTGGGCGCTTCACCTGTGGTGCCCAAAACAAACAAGCCCGCCACGCCGCCAGCGATCAAGTGCTCGACCAAACGTTCCAGACCGGCGACATCGAGCGTATCACGGTCAAGCAAAGGAGTGACGACGGGCGGGACAATGCCGCGAAGCATGGGAGCGGATTGAGCAGATGATATTGATGAACTCATACGAATCTGTGACGGCTGAGATTATCGGAAGCGTTCTTCCCCCTCACCCTAGCCCTCTCCCTTGGGGAGAGGGGACGGTGTTCGGCAGTCACCTCTAGATTCGGTGCGTTTGCAGCCAGCGGCGCATTTACTGATATGAATTCGCCCGCGTTAACAGCAAAGCGGCAAATGTTCCTCCCTCTCCCCAAGGGAGAGGGCCGGGGTGAGGGGGAAGGGATCGTGAATTTAGAACCCAGATCCGAAATGTTGCGGCGCGCACTCATATGCTATCAAGCAGCGCGGCGGCGCGGTTTGCGAGCGGCGGGTTTTTCGCCCTCGCCACTTTCGATGCGGTTCAGTTCTTCCAGCAAATCGTCAGGGAGGCCGAGCGAGATGGTGCGCGTGTCACTTTCATTATGCAGCCGGTCATAGTGCTCCAGGGATTGCTGGCGGCTCAGGCGGATGTGTTCGGCCATCAGCTTGCGGGCGCGGTCCTGATTGACGGATTCTACCGCCTTCAAAATCTGCGTGTGATAATCCAGTGTTTCCTTGAGCACGGTCGAGGTGTGTTCCTGTCGCGGGGTGCCGAAGACGCCGGTGAGAAGACGTGAATCGGTAACGATTTTCATCAAGCGTCGATTGCCCGCAGCACGTAGCAACACGAGATGAAAGCCGAGGTCGGCGGAGAGCAAGCGCCGCATCTGCGCGGCATCGAGAGCGGGTCGACGCGTCTCCGTTAGTTCCTGGATCAAAATGGCGATCTCATCACAGAAGCGCTTGAGCTTCGTCAGTTCTTCGCTGGGCAACTTCCCCGCGGCTTGCGCGACGGCAAAGGGTTCCAGCGCTTCGCGCAGTTCATAGAGCTCGGTCAGATCGCGCCGCTGCAATTCCTTCACGATGGTGCCGTAGCGGGGGACTTGCTCCAGCACGCCTTCCTGTTCTAGGTCGCGGATGGCCTCGCGCACGGGTGTGCGGCTCATGCCGATCTCGCTGGCGATGGACTGCTCGGAGACCACCGTCCCGGCCGTCAGTTCACCGGCAAGGATCTTCCGCTGCAGATGGTCGTAAGCCTGCTTCCGGAGTGAGGGTGCGCGCATGGTTCAGGTTTCGCTTTACTTGGAATGTGCTGCTGGTATACCAGTGACATATCCAATGTCAACCAAGCAAAACTCTGTCATCGTTGCAATCTGGCCAATGCGCACTTTTGCCATGCTCGTTTTGCTGTTCTCCGGGTTGATGCCTGTGCTCGCGGCTGAGCCGACTATCGGACCGGCGAAGGGTTCCTTAGTCGTCGTGGGTGGTGGTGGCAAGGATGCGGGCATCATGAAACGCTTCGTGGAACTGGCGGGTGGCCCGGCTGCTCTGATCGTGGTCGTGCCTACGGCGGGAGAGGAAGCGACTTACAGCAACGACTGGTCGGGGCTCCGCAGCCTGCGCAGTGCGGGGGCGACGAATCTGGTGATCCTGCACACGCGTGATCGCAAGGAGGCGGATACGGAGAAATTCGCCGCTACGCTGAAGGAAGCCCGGGGCGTCTGGTTTGGTGGCGGGCGGCAATGGCGGTTCGTGGATTCTTACCTTGGGACGCGTACGGAGAAGGCGTTTCACGGGGTGTTGGAGCGCGGTGGCGTCATCGGTGGCAGTTCGGCGGGAGCGACGATTCAAGGGTCTTACTTGGTGCGGGGAGCGCGTGAGGGGAACATGGTGATGATGGCGCCTGGTTATGAAAAGGGCTTTGGGTTTCTGCGTAATACGGCCATTGATCAACACTGGTTGGCGCGCAAACGGGAGAATGATATGGTGCCGGTGATCGAGAAGCATCCGCATCTGCTGGGCATCTCGATTGATGAGAATACGGCCATCGTGGTGCGTGGCGACCAGTGCGAGGTCATTGGTGCGAGCAAGGTGGGCATCTATGACAGCCGCCGAAAACCCGCTGTTGGTGAGAAACCTTACTTGCTCCTCAACCCGGGTGACCGCTTTAATCTTAAGACCCGACAACTCGAACCATGAAACTGATCTGCTGGCTTACTTACGCTTTGCTCGGTGCCCAGGCCGCTTTCGGCCAGAACCTTGACCGCATCAAATACAACAACCCCGGGCTCGCCGTGGATCTCGGTGTTGGCCTGTGGGCATGGCCGGTGCCGTATGACGCGGATGGCGATGGTGATTTCGACTTGGTCGTCTCCTGCCCGGACAAGCCGTATAACGGCGTCTATATCTTCGAGAATACCACGGGCGATACGGCGAAGAACAAGATGCCGGTGTTCAAGGCTCCGCGCCGCATCAGCAAGACGGTGCATTACGTCACGCCTTCCTACGTGGACGGGGGTTTGCGTGTGTTGACGCCCGAGAAGGAATATCCTGACTTCCTCAAGACTGGTTTGGACAATGCCGTGAAAATGCCGGTGACGACGAAGGGCGTGCACACCACGGTCGTGGGCAGCAAGCCGGATTTCTACAAGATCCGCCACAATCAATGGCGCTATGTGGACTATGACGGTGATGGCAAGCTGGACCTCACCGTAGGAATCGAGGACTGGGCGCACTACGGCTGGGATAACGCGTGGGACATGCAGGGCAAGTGGACCAACGGCCCGCTGCACGGAATCGTCTATGTGCTGAGGAATGAAGGCAGCACGAAGGAGCCGCAGTATGCGAAGCCTTTTCTCCTAGAAGCAGGTGGCAAACGGCTGGATACGTTTGGCTGCCCTTCCCAAAACTTCATCGACTTCGACAAGGATGGTGATCTGGACATCTTGTGCGGTGAGTTCCTTGATGGCTTCACCTACTTCGAGAATACCGGCACACGCACAGCGCCGAAGTATGCGGCGGGCATCAAGCTGAAGGCGGCGGATGGCAAACCGCTGGTGATGGACTTGGAGATGATCGTGCCGGTGGCGTTCGATTGGGACAAGGATGGCGACTACGATCTGATCGTGGGTGATGAAGATGGGCGCGTGGCGTTCATCGAGAACACGGGCAAGCTCGGCAAAGACCACACGCCGCAATTCCTCCAGCCGAAGTATTTTCAGCAGGAAGCGGATGAAGTGAAATTCGGCGCACTCGCTACGCCAGTTGGCCATGATTGGGATGGCGATGGGGATACGGACATCATCTGCGGTGATACGGCGGGATATGTCGCGTTTTTCGAGAACCTCAGCGGTCCGGGTGTGGAGCAGCCGAAGTGGGCGGCACCGAAGCGATTGGAGGCGGATGGCAAAGTGCTGCGCATCATGGCGGGACCGAATGGTTCCATCCAAGGGCCAGCGGAGGCGAAATGGGGTTACACTACGCAATCGGTTTCGGATTGGGATGGGGATGGGTTGCCGGACCTCATCGTGAATTCCATTCTGGGCAAGGTGGTTTGGTATCAGAACATCGGCACGCGCACGAAGCCGAAGCTGGCGGCGGCGAAACCGATCGAGGTGGAATGGAATGGCGCACAACCGACGCTTTCCTACGGTTGGTTACGTCCCGAAGGCAAAGGCCTGCTCACGCAATGGCGCACTACGCCGGTCACTGTAGATTTCAACAAGGACGGTTTGATAGACCTCGTGATGCTGGACCATGAAGGTTATCTCTCCTTCTTCGAGCGCAAGAAGCAGGGCAACAAATTGGCACTGCTCCCGCCACAACGCATCCTGTGTGATGACAAGGGTGCGCCGCTGCAATTGAACGCGAAGATCGCGGGCGGAAGCGGTCGTCGGAAGCTCACGGTATTGGACTGGGACGGGGATGGGAAACTGGATGTGCTGGTGAACAGCCAGAATGCGCAGTGGCTGCGCCAAGTCGCTTATGCGGACGGCAAGTATCGCTTCGAGAACAAGGGCAACGTGGATACGCGTAATATCGAAGGGCACGACACGCATCCAACCGCAGTTGATTGGAACAAAGATGGCGTGCCGGATCTGTTGATCGGGGCGGAGGATGGGCGGTTGTATTATTTGAGGAATCCGCGCAGCGCGAAGTAGGCGTCGAGCATGGTAGCGCTGGTTGGCAACCTGCAGTGTTGCCGACTGGCAGTCGGCAGATTCGCTCCGATTCCACCGTTCGCAGATTAACAATCTGCGACACAGCAGACTGCCAGTCTGCGCTACAATCTTACTTCGCGGTGATGACCACGTAGTTGCGTTTGCCTTTGCGGAGCAGGATGTGTTTGCCGAAGAGGAGGTCATTCGTCACCAGCAAGCGCGCGATGTTCTGCTCGCGTTCGTTGTTCACGTTGATGCCGCCGCCTTCTACATCCTTGCGGGCCTGGCCTTTGGAGGTCGCGAGGCCGGCGGCCACAAGGATATCGAGCAAGGTCGAACCCGCACCGGCGAACTGTCCAAGGGGCAACTCCTTCGTGGGCACTTCGCCGACGATCTCGTTGAAGGTCGATTCCGCCAAACCGGCCAAGCTGCCGCCGAAGAGAATCTCGCTCGCGCGGATGGCTTCTTGCGTGGCGTGTTCGCCGTGGATGAGGTCCGTACAAGCCTTCGCGAGGGCCTTGTGGGCTTCGCGCGCACCGGGATTGGCGATGTGCTTCGCTTCGAGGTCAACAATCACGTCCTGTGTCAGGAATGTGAAGAATTTCAGGTAACGAATGACGTCGCGGTCGTCCGTCTTCATCCAGAACTGGAAGAACTGGTAGGGGCTGGTTTTCTTGGGATCGAGCCACACGGCGCCGCCTTCGGTCTTGCCGAACTTCGTGCCGTCCGCCTTGGTGATGAGCGGGAGGGTGACGCCGTAGCCGTAATTACCACCCTTCTTGCGCAACAGGTCGATGCCTGCGGTGATATTGCCCCATTGATCGCTGCCACCGATCTGGAGTTCGCAGCCGAATGCTTGATTCAGGTGGTAGAAATCGAACGCTTGCAGCAATTGGTAGCTGAACTCCGTGTAGCTGATGCCTACCTCGCGGTCTTCCATGCGGGCGCGCACGCTCTCCTTCGCCACCATCTGGTTCACGGTGAAGTGTTTGCCGATGTCGCGGAGGAAATCGAGGAAGCTCAATTGCGCAGTCCAGTCGGCATTGTCGAGCAGGCGCGCGGGATTCGTCTTCGTCTCGAAATCGAGCAAGCGGCCAAGCTGCGGACGCACGGCATCCACGTTCGCTTGGATCATCTCCTTGGTGAGGAGCGAGCGCTCGGCGGATTTGCCGCTGGGATCGCCAATGCTGCCCGTGGCACCACCGGCGATGGCAATGGGGAAATGGCCGTCGTTCTGGAAACGACGAAGACCGAGCAAGGGCACCAAGTGGCCGACATGGAGGCTGTCCGCCGTGGGGTCGAAGCCGGCATAGAGCGTGATGGGCTTTTCGGCCAGGCGTTTCGCCAGACCTTCCGCATCCGTCTGGTCGGAGATCAAGCCGCGCCACCGCAGTTCCTCAATAATATTCATGAGCGACTGATGTTATGACGAGACGGGGCGGAGGGAAACAAGGGAAAATAGGGGGATGGCAGAGCGGGTGTATTTTGACACGGCCCCAATTTAGAGAGCTGTGGGCGTTCTCACCCCTCACCCCAGCCCTCTCCCCGTTGAGGGGAGAGGGAGAACATATGGACGCGTCGCTTGGTTGTTCACGCGCCAAAGTTCATGACAGGCTCTAGACATATTCCCCTCAATTCAGCCTCGTCCGAAGTCGCTTCGCACCGAGATCGCCAAACCAAATACTTCCTCCTGTTTGATCACCGGACGCGGCACGAAGCCCGCTTTCTCCATATACTCCTGCCACTCCACGCCGTGTTCCTCGATGGCGGGGCCGTAACGGAGATGCGCCGTGATGTGCGCGGCTTCATGGCACAAGGTCTCGAAGAGCAGCTTCTCATTCTCAGGCAGCAACAAGACGCCGTTCAGCATGATCTGGCCGGTCTTTGGGTCGCATTTTCCCAACGCCAGTCCGAGTTGGTCGGAAAAAGAAATCTTCGCCTCGCGGGACAGGCGGTAAAGCCCCCAAAGAACACACCAACGCTCCAGCTCGCGATGGAGTTGTGCCAACTTTTCCTGTGCCAATACTTTCAAGCTGCTTTTGGCATGAGCTGTGAGGAGTGAGCGTGCCTGAAATGCCACGTCAGAAAAAGTATGACCAATGCAGTCCATACAGAAATCAGCAAGCCGTGGATGAACTTTTGGTCTGCAAAGACCAGTCGCACTTCACTGGTGCCTTTAGGAATCATGATCGCCTGAAAGGCATGGTTCGCCCGCATCACATCTTGCCTGCGACCATTTATGCTTGCCGCCCAAGCCGGATGCCACGATTGCGCAATGACGGCTACGGTGTCGTTTTCTGCAAACGCTTGGAAAGTGATCTCGTGCGGTTTCACCACGAGATTGCTGATGGTGGCCTTGATTTGATCTGGAGGCTGAGGAGGCGCTGGAATCACCAAATCGGACAACCAAACCGTTTTTAGTGGGTCAAAGCCGGGGGCGGTAACCTTCTTCAATACTTCCACGCCGTTATTTTCCTCGCGCATTAGTTGCCCCGCTGTCACCAAGGGCATGGAGTTGGTGCGTGGAGTCCATTCCACGGCGGATTTCGGAGATGTCTCATAACGCGCGCCGAGGAAATCGATCAATGGTGCGGGTGGATTGTTCGTCATGGAGTAGATCTTGTCCTCCACTTCCTTCTGCCATTTGAGGGGCAGGGTGGAGGAGCCGTTCACCTTCGGCATGTCATCTAGCAGATTGAGATTGGACCACAGCGCCAGGCGGCGGCCGAAGAATTCTTGTTCGAACTCCGGGATCTTGCTCATCAGCAAAATCCCTTCGGCCTTCGGGGTGATGAAGACGCGGTAGAAATTCTCTGGCTTCACGACGGGAAACTGCTGGTGCTCGCGGATGGCGTTCGCTTCGAAAACGCGGGCGGGCAAGGTGGGATTCAGTTTGGGATAGTGCAGGCACGCATCGCCGATGAGGAGGGCGAGCAAGGCGAGTTGAAAGCCGCGACGGCGCACGGCATCAGCTTCCAGCAAAATGAAGCGCAACAAAACCATCGCGCCCGCGAAGGCGAAGAAGCGTAGCAGTGTGTTGCTGCGGATGACCGGCCAGTTGTCGTAATCCGACTTGAATGCGTAGGCGATGCCTACGGCCAGTAGCATGAGGGCGGCTATGGTGCCGAGGATCATACGGAATTTTTTGTGGTCACGCAGCCATTCGCCGGCGCGACCGGTGGCCGTTGCCTGCCAGCCGAAGGCGGCGAGCAAGATGAGGGCGGGCATGGATAAGTAGAGAAACTTAACCGGGAAACGGATGAGGGACCACACGGGGATGTTGGCCCGCAATGTTTCATAGCCGGGTAGGTTGCCGCCCATCGCGAGAATCAGACCGAGCAAGGCCACACCGGCCCAGAGCCAGCGCACTTTGTGTTCGCTACGCCATACACCTAGCAACGCAAGGATCAGTACGGTCGCTCCACAATAATAAGTGCTGATGAATTCCTGACCTTGTTGGAAGAAGGTGCCTTGGTACGTCATGATCTGGCGGATCATGGGCACGAAGAGATTCACCCAGCCCCAGAGCGGGATGGACCAGTTGTTCGTGCTGAAGCCCGCCGTGCGATAGGAGAGTTCCAAGGTTTGGAAGAACGGGAGCAATTGCGCGGCGCTTAAGCCGCTGACCAACAGAATGACACCGGCGAAGCGACCAATGAATTTTATCGACCGGCCGCTCATCCACCAATCGGCCAGCATCCAGACGAGCGCGATGAACCAGGTGAACAGGATCACTTCCGGCACGCCGGAGAGCATTTGCAAGGTGCCGATCACCGCGGCGCCCAGCACCCAGCGTCCGCCGGAAATCCATGCGTGGCGCAAGCTCCAGAGGACCCACGGTAGCCAGCCGAGGACGACGGCGTAGTTCGGCCACATGAGGCCGGAGAGGGTGGCGCCATTGAAGATGTAGAGCACACCGGCCAGCGCGGCGGCGAACTGGCCGAGCTTCAGATCTATCGCCAGCTTCCGCATGCCCATCCCGCCGATCCAGAAGTGCAGGAGGCAGAAGAAGCCCAGGGCCCAAGGCATGGGGAAGATGACCATGAGTAGGCTGAGCGGATACAGCACCATGGTGCCCCATTGCGCGAGGAAGGGCGCACCGCAATCGCTGTAGGGATTCCACAACGGCAGTTCACCGGACAAGATCGACTCGCGGTAATGGTGCACGAAGCCGTAGCCGAGCACGCCGTAGTCGCGGAAGAAGAGGGCCTTCGTACCGAAGAAAATGCCGGGATGGGTGAGGATGAGGGCGAGCGCGAGCAGGAGGCCGAATGCGCTGGTGGGATGCGCCTGTCCCCACGCCAGCAGGCGTGAGGGCAACGAGGGCGGTGGCGAACCAGTGGTCATCCGCGGTGAGTGTTGCCTGAGAGGTGGGGAGATGTCAGCCCGGAATAAAAGGGGGGAGCGTGGACGTTCCCGGGCACAGTAGGGTGAAATGTTATGCGGGTGCCAGTTTGCAAACTGGGTGCATGCTTACGCTTTCTCACCCCTCACCCCGGCCCAATGACTCGCTCGCGCCCGCTCGCTCGGTCCTAGCGGACCTTTTGCTAGCGCAAAATTCCTTCTGCCGCTTCCCAAGCGGCAGAAGTCCCCGTTGAGGGGAGAGGGAGAACATATGGACACGCTCAAACTTTTGATACCTGCTGATTTGCGGGAGTTGCTGTGGGCGAGGCGCCCACGCTCCCCCGGCTCCTTTGAGGCTGGCCTTGGCGGGTGGTTTCGCGTAACAGACTGGGCATGATCAACCGCCGGGAATTCTACGATGCACGCGCTGAGGCGCGGTTGCGCGAGACGTCCCGGCATTATCAGGAGCTGGTGCGCAGGCATTTCGCGTTTCTTATCCCGCCGGGAGTGCGCGTTCTGGAGGTGGGTTGCGGCATTGGTGATCTGCTGGCGGCCGTGAAACCCGCGCAGGGTGTGGGCATCGATTTCAGTCCGAAGATGATCGAGCTGGCGCGGCAGCGTCATCCCACGCTGGAGTTTCAGGTGGCTGAGGCGGGGGCGTTTAGTGCGCAAGAACCGTTTGATTACATCATCCTTTCGGATTTGGTGAACGATCTGCCGGATGTACAGGCGGTGCTGGAGCAGTTAAAGAAAGTTTCCCATCCGCGTACGCGCATCGTGCTGAATTTCTTCAGCAACGTCTGGCGGCCAGTGCTCGTGGCAGCAGAACGCATGGGTGAGAAAGCACCGATGCTGCAGCCGAACTGGCTCGCGAGTGGAGATATGCGGAACTTGCTGCACCTCGCGGGCTGGGAGGTGGTGAAGCAGGATGCGCGCATCTTGTGGCCGGTGCATACGCCTTTGCTGGGGCCGTTGCTGAACCGTTTTTTTGCACCGTTGCTGCGGCCTTTGTGTCTCACGGTGTTCTTGGTGGCGCGACCACAACCCAAGGTGAAGGCGGACCAGCATTACACGTGTTCGGTGGTCATTCCGGCGCGGAATGAGGCGGGCAATATCGAGGCGGCGGTTTTGCGCACACCGGAAATGGGGAAGGGGACGGAGATCATCTTCATCGAGGGGCACTCGAAGGATAATACGTGGGACGAAATCAAGCGGGTGGTGGCGAAGTATCCGCAGCGAAGCATCAAAATGATCAAGCAGCAGAGCGTGGGGAAGGGCGGCGCGGTAAGGGAAGCGTTCGCGGTGGCGACGGGTGAGTTGCTTTTCATCCTGGATGCGGATTTGACGATGCCGCCGGAGGAATTGCCGAAGTTTTATGAGGCGGCACGCAGTGGCACGGCGGATTTCGTGAATGGGGTGCGGCTGGTGTATCCGATGGAGAATGAGGCGATGCAGTTCCTGAACATGGTGGCCAACCACTGTTTCGGCATCCTGTTCACATGGTTGCTCGGCCAGCGGGTGAAAGACACGCTCTGCGGCACGAAGGTGCTGTTTCGCCGAGATTATGAGGAGATTGCGCGGAACCGGAATTACTTCGGCGACTTTGATCCGTTTGGTGATTTCGATCTTTTGTTCGGTGCGGCGAAGCTGAACTTGCGACTCATCGATCTGCCGATCCGGTATCAGGCGCGCACGTATGGGGAGACGAACATCCATCGCTGGCGGCATGGCTGGTTGCTGCTGCGGATGGTGGTCTTCGCGGCAAAACGGTTGAAGTTTCTCGCATGAGTTCTTTGCCGCTGCTTCAGCATCGAAAAGAATCGCGGGCCAACCAGGCGGTGTGGGCGGAGAAGCCGCTCTTGCGCGCGGTTTACGCGGGGCTGTATGCGCGGGTATTACGGCATATCGATGTGAGCATACCGGGTGTGGTGGTGGAGGTCGGATCGGGGATGGGGAATCTGAAAACTCATCTGCCGACGGCCATCTGCACGGACCTGTTTCCTGGACCTGGCATCGATGTGGTGTGCGATGGGTACGATCTGCCTTTTGGGAAGGAGACCATCTCGCATCTGGTGCTGTTCGATGTGTTTCACCATCTGGAGGTGCCCAATGCGTTCCTGCGGGAGGCGTGCAGGGTGCTGGTGCCGGGAGGCAGGATCGTCATGTTGGATCCGTATATCAGCGCGTGCAGCCAACTGATCTACGGGTTGTTCCATCACGAACCGGTGGCGTGGGGAAAGCCGATCCGGCAGGAGGATGGGTTTCAAAGACCCCGGCATTACTACGCGGCACAGGGGAACACGACGCGGCTGTTTTTCCGGCAAGAATGGGCGGGTTGGCCAGAGGGATGGAAAGTCAGTCATCGCGAGGCCTTTGGGGCGTTCGCGTATTTTTTAGCGGGTGGTTTCAGCCGGAAGGCGTTTTATCCGCTTAAATGGCTTCCTCATCTGGAGAAGCTGGACAGCCGATTGACGCGCTGGCCCAAACTCTTCGGCGGCAGGTGTCTGATCGTGCTGGAGAAGGCGAACACGCTACGCACGGACGGTGGTGCTTAGAGCGCCCATGAAGCGTGCTTGATCGGAGAAATCGGGCAGGACAGCCACTGCTCCTTCAGCTTGCAACCGTTCTGCGCGCTTACCGGTGCCGATGCCGATGAAGGGCCAGCCCAAGGAACGACAGGCGCGGGCATCCCATACGCCATCGCCGATATAGATCACGTGTTCGCGATGGCCGAAGCGTTCGGTGGCGCGCTGGCGGGAGATCTGCATGATGGATTCGCGGTCATGGGCGTCATCGGAGGAGGCAGCGGGGTGGTCCTCGAAGCGCATGCCGGCGCTGGTCATCTTCATACGTGCGGAATCGCGCCAGGCTCCGGTGGCGAGGGCGACGCGGTATTGAGTTTGAACGGTGAGGTGGGTGAGCAGTTCCGGTGCGCCGGGGATGGGGGTGATGGGATTCTCCGCCAGCATCTGGGCGAGGAGCGTGAGGAAGTGCTGGCGAAAGGCATGGAGTTCAGCGAGGGACGGTGAGCGGCCTTTGCGGGTCTCGTGGAGTTCATGCAGCAAGCCGGCATCCGTGACGTGTTGGTAGCGCGACCAATCGGTATCCACGTTCTCGAAGCCCCAGACCTTGGACAAGGCGCGCACGAAGCAGACATCATCCGCCTGCACGGATTGGGTGAGGGTGCCGTCGATGTCGAATATGATGAGGGACATGGTGTCATTTCGCCTTCTTGCGGAAGAAGGCTTCATTGGGATGTCGTGGGCGTTGGGCCATTTCCTCCATGTGTTTCTTTTGGGCGGCGAGTTCTGCGCGGCGTTTGGCCCGACAGCCGGGGCAGCGGTCAGCATACACATGGATCGGTATCTTGAGGATCTCAAACCAATACTGTTGCTGCCGGGCGGTGAAGATGAATTCCCGGCTGCACGCCTTACATTTGTTATGCTGGTCCACATGCCAGAGAGGCGGGCCGTAGGAGTTGTGCGGGGCGTGTTTGGAGAGGTCGGCCTTGATCGCACCGGGTGGCATTCCGGGGAGGGAATCCTTTTTGAGCGAAGCAGATTTCCGTTTGGGCGATTGTTTCTTGCGTGGCATTGCGGGTCAGGCCTTTACGGGAAAAAGTAGCATGAGGGGGAGGAGAGAAAAGGCGGATTTATACCGCCCCTTCAGGGCTGGTGATTTGTGGATGGTTAACCTGGGGCTGCGCCCGCTTGGGGCGGGCTCCACCCCAGGCTGTAACGTGGCGGGCCGTTGGCCCTGAAGCTATCAAAGGGGACGGGGTTAGTAATGTAGGTGTCTAGTAATATCCGCTTTGCTCAGGGATGTTGCTGCCGACGAGGACGTCGGCGCTCCATGAACTCAAGCCTCAGGGCGTTTTTCGTGGTAGCAGAGGAATTCGGAGATCTCGTGATAGCCTTCCTGGCGGGCTTTGCATTCGGCGGTGAGTTGGTCGTAGCCGCCGTGCAGGCTGGTATCGGCACCGGCGGCGACGAGGGCTTTCACGATGGGGAAGTAGCCGTGCCACGCGGCTAAAGTCAGCGGGGTGTCGAACGTGGCGTAGTCGCCATGCACATCGGGATCGGCTTTCGCGCGGAGGAGGGACAGGACGGTTTCTGAGTGGCCGCCGCGGACGGCGTAGAGGAGGGCGGTGTAGCGTTGGGCGGATTGGAGTTCGAGATGCGCTTGATGCTGGAGGATGCATTCGACGGTCTCGGTGTGACCTTTGATGGCCGCATACATCAGTGCGGTGAGTCCGTCGTGGTCTTGGGCATCGAGGTCACAAGGGTAAGCGAGCAGGCGGGCGATTTCCTCGGTGTCACCGTGATAGGCGGCGGACATCAGCTCGGTCTGGGCGCGTTCGGGATCGTGGGGGTAGGTGGACATCGTCAGTTGCTTTTCTTCCCCCGCAGTGATGGCGGAGGGGGAGGTACGTATAGCGAAGGAGCATTGGTGCTGTTTTTTCCGCCGGAGGTTATGGAGTTCGTGCTCGGTTTTGGGAGCGTCACAATTTTGATGGGTAAGGTGGCATCATACTTTATCAGGATTTTCTTATCCTCAGTTTTGGTGAGGACGAGACCGGCTTGTTCGCGAAGAGCATTTTCGAGCAGTTTTTGCATCTCGAGCTTGCTGATGGGAGTCTGGCTTTCCATGGAAACGGGACGACTGGTCTGGGCATTGGCTTCCGGAGAAATAACGAAGTCCAAACCGACAAGGTCACTGTAAATCGTCACGATTTGGAACGCGTGCATTTCATTAAAACGAAAGGCTTGAATGTCTTTTCCCTCAGCAGCGTGAAGGCTCGGACACATGATTCCGAGCAGCAAGCACAGCACAGCTTGGACGATAGCGGCGGGTACGCACCCGGGATGGCTGGGGGAAATCATAGGTTCCTATGGTTTTTGGACAGGAGTTTTAGGAGCGTCCGGCTTGCCGTATTTGGTAAAGAGCTCTTGCAAGACGGCATCGTTCAGTTCGAAGCCGTTCAGGAACGGGAAACCTTCCCAGCGGACGATGCCTTCCGGGTCCAAGATGATGACATGCGGGATGCCGGTCACTTCCATGGCTTTCTTAGTGCGGGCCTGGGGATCGATGGCGGAGGCATAAGTGATGCGGGGTTTGGTCAGGCCTTTGACCGTGGCTTCAGGTTCGTCCGAGATGCCGATGACGACGAGTTGGTCCGGGTATTTCTTGTGAAACTTGTTGAGTTCCGGGATGGCCTCAAGACAGGGGCCGCACCAGGTCGCCCAGAAATCGATGATCACAAATTTGCCTTTGGTGTCGGGTTCGGGCGTCAGCCATTTCTCGACTTTGAGTTCCGGAGGTTTCTTGCCGAGGAAGGATTTGGCCCAGAGTTTTTTATCGGCGGTGTGGCCGGGGGAGACCAGCAGGAGGAGCAGGGCCAGGGAGAGAAGGGTGGTTTTCATACGGTTAGGCCGGGCTTGTGGCTTTGAATCTTGCCAGTCTTCGCCTGGAGTTAGATTTGGGTGTTGGTTTCCTATGTGAGTGAAGGTTAGCGGGGTGGGTGAGGAATTCAATCAGGGAAATGCTGCATAGGAGTAAAACCGCAGGGGAGAATTTCTTCGGGCGGTTTTAGAAGCAGGCGTGGGTTCTTTCGTCCCTGACGGGACTTGTGCGGGCAGGGGTGCCTTACCCACCATCAAGATGGTGGGCTATTTTCGGGAAGTCCCTGGCGGGACTGCGGGGGAAGGGCGTCTGGATAAACAGTTGGTGCAGCTAGAGCTTGGGATGAACTGTCGAAACGGAAAAGAATCAGAGAAGGGCAGAAAGAACGGGTGCTTTGATAACGAAAGGCTGGCTGATTTTGCTGATGAAAGTCGCCTTCCCCCTCATCCCGGCCTTCTCCCTAGGGGAGAAGGGGGCAACATTGCCAGCGGTCATGTCAGTTTGGCCGCTGTTTTGCCGCGAATACACTCGGGGCCAGCCGGTCAGCTTTTTTTCTTCAATTTGATGGGCTGGAGTTTCACAGGATTCACTTTTGAAGGGGCCAAGAAAATCTCCGAGGTATATCGTTCGTAGCCTGGGCATTCTATTTCCACCCAGTGCTCTCTGTTGGACGGGCCGCCAATGATAAAGGCCAAATCGAACTTATTGGTGAACCCCGCCGTGGCTTTGATGGTTGGGGTCTTTTGAGATTTCCAGACAGGACCTATTTTATGCATCAAATAAAGGGTGCATGGATAATCTAATGTGCCGCTCCGGTCCGCTATCTCACCCGATATCCCAAGCTGAAAAGAGCAACCAGTCAAAGTGAACAGGCAAATCACCAAACCAATTATGCCAATTGATCGGTGTGTGATTATCAAAGCGAGCAGGCGTATTAGTGATGACGCACCGATATTACAGGATGCAGTCATCAACCTAGTCTTCGCCCGTCCGGAGTGGTAAGGGTAGGTGAACATCGGCTTGGTTAGATAGGTTAGCACGATGTGGGGCGGAGAAAAGGAGGAAGTGGGTTCCGAAGAGAGCAAGGGCTTCTCAATCTCCATTCAAAGGCTTAACAAAACAGAGCCAAGGAAGAGGAGCCAGCAGAGCGAGGGAATCCCGGCGAAGGCGGCCCAGATACGATGCTTTTCTTGGGCAACGAGGGAAATCAGCCAAAAGGTCGCTGATAACATACAGCCGAGAGTGATGACCGGAATAACGTCGATCACTTGGCTCAGCCCAAGCCAGTCGTTCTCGATGGGGGGAATGTTCAGTGCGAGCACAATGGAGAGCAGCAGAAATCCAACCAGAGCCATGATGGACAAGGTGGACCATAGAGCACTCGGTTTTTCGTGCTTGTCGTGGTGGTCGTCACCAGTTGCATCAGTCAGCGGCTTGGGGCAATCACGAATGAGCAGGAGCATGGGATTTTGCGGTTTGGTTGAAAGAGCTAGTTCTTCTTTTGCGGGACAGGAGGAGGTGGAGGGGATAGCGAAGGCGCGTTGGTGTTCGCTTTTCTGCCGGAGGTTATGGAATTCGTGTCCGGTTTTGGGAGCGTCACGATCTTAATGGGCAAGGTAGCATCATAAGTTACGGACGATCTCTGGTCGTCGATCTTTGTGATGAGAATCCCGGCTTGTTCGCGTAGGGCGCTTTCGATGAGTTTGCACGCTTCAGCCTTGGTCACAGGAGTGTTGCTGATCAAAGAAATGGCACGCGAGTTTTGGGATTTGGCAGCCGGAGATAGCTCCAATTCAACGCCGGACAACTCTTGATAAATCCGGAACAGCGTGAAGACATCCATTTTATTGAAGGCAAAAGCCTCGATTTTGCCGGGTGCGTTTGTCTGCGCATGACCGTGGCTCACGCCGAGGTGTAAGAGGATGACAAGCAGCCAAGCTCTGATGGCAGAGTGTAGTGAGCGGTTCGATGATGACATGGGGTTTCCTTTGGCTTGAGGATGAGTTTACCAGAACGGTCGTGGGCTGCAATGCTGGAGCGCGTCCGTCCTCGGGCGCCGCAATGTCCAATTGCCGCGCGGCAGGCAGAAGTTCAGGTGACTGGTTTGCTGCGAGGCTGGACTGGCGTTGCTCAGGGATGTTGCGGCGGGTTGAGGACGCCGACTTATCGGCGCGGGGCAGGCGTTCGCGCGCCAGGGGTCACATATTGCCGAGGGCGTAAGCACGGGCGAGGTAGGACGAAATCACCAGTGCCGACCAGGCGGCGGAAGCCAGGGCAATCAAGGATGCGAAGAGATTCGGAGGCTCTTTAGCCCAGCGGGCCAGGGCGAAGAAAATGACGGATGAGGTGGTGCCGATGGTGATGGTGATCAGGGCCGCCAAGAGTTTGCCGAGGCTGAACCAGTCGCTCTCGCCGGTCTGGGTGCCCATACCGACCACCACTCCGAGGCCAAAGAACAGGAGAGGAGCCGAGATGGTGAGGCTGGTCCACATCCCTTTGGATTCATCGTGCTCCAGAATCGCCTCGGCTCCGCAATTTCGGCAGCGAGCCTTGGGCGTGTCGAGCGGTTGTCCGCAGATTCGGCAGGGCGGAGTCATAAAAAGCAGGCTAGATGAGGGACTTTGCCAGAGGCAAGGAAACTACTGCTGACTGCATGTTACGGCGGACGTCGCGGACTGCCGGCGGGTTTCGGGGTGGTTTACTGATTCCTGTTGCCCACGATGTCTTCGCGGCGGTATTGGCCTGCTGCTTTGATGAACTCGTCGGCGGTAACTTTTCGATCGCCGATGCGGTTTTCTTCTTTGCCTATGAAGGGGTGATCGGGGTCGTCTGTTCGTAGCGGTCCTACACTACGCATGGCGACTTCGCCGGAAATGTCATAGCGCAACATGACCGAGGCGTTGGACCGATAGTCGATGTAACTGGACCAGACCGGTCTGCCGTTGGCGTCCAGAAGGTGATACTCTGCCGTGCCATTGCCGTGATGGAAATTTTTACTGCGCAACCGGCCATCGGGCAGCCACTGGAAGTCGGGGCCGTAGAAGACCTGGCTGCTATTGGTGAGTTTATGCTGAGCATCACCAAGAAGGTGGATGCCATTGATGCGAAAACAGGCTTTGTAACGCTTTCCGCTGGCGCGGGCAGCTTCAAATGAATCAACGAGGGTATGATCCGTGTCGTTCAACTCGATGCAACGCTGGTAAGTGAGCTGACCGTTAGTTAGGCCAGTCCACCACTTCTGCTGGTCCAACCAGTCGGGGTGATGGATGGATGATGTTTGATAGTGGGGAGGTGGTGGCAAGCGTGACCCCTCCACACCGCGAAATTCTGCTGTCCCATCATAGAGACTTACCAGCAGAGGTGCCCACGCGGAGCGGTTGGAGGTTTTGGGAAAACCTTTCTTTATCGTGTATTCAGAGGCGGGGAGGCGAAAGTGATAGGGGAATTGTTTTACGCGTTTCAAGGTGAAGTGGTGAACGTCGTTCTTGGTTCCGCAATAGTAGAGGTTTTCAAAGTCCCGTTGGGCGGCGATTTGTTTAAAGTGCGGTGCGTCCACCAGCGGGCTGGCGCAGCCGGTGAGCAGGAGCAAGAGCAGCGATGGGAAAACCTTGGTCATCGTTATGGCTTTAAGTTAGCGGATCGGACGGGGGGTTCAATTCCAAGATGGGGCGGGGTGTGGAACAGGGGTGTGATTTAGAACGGGTGAGGGTGACGTTTTGTGCTTCGGCGTACGTCCACTTACTGCCGGCTGGAATCCGGCAGCACGGGGCATCGTGCTGCATCGTTCCGTCCACGGCTCACCCGGTTTTAATCATACCCGGCGGGGTGTGGAATGGGGTGTGATCAAAGGCGAGTGAGGAAAGGGTGGTTGCGGTGGCGTTGCTGGCGGTTTGGGTCCAAAGGCGGGAAATGGTAGAATACCTCGGCACTTGTGTACAAGTGCTGAGGTGGATTCTGGGGGGAAAGGGTGGGAATTGGCTACGGACTGCTGACCCCGACACTGTGGCGTCGGGGCACGGGTCTTGGGTTTCGGCGAGGTGGTCGGGAAGGAGAGAATTGTGGTTTTTGGTGAATTATTTTTCAGGGATTTTGGTTTTAGGGGTGTTTTCTGATTTAAGTATCTGTCCTTCAATGAGTTAGTTTGGTTTGAAATATTTTTCATAGGGAGGGGGTGTAGGACAGCGGATGTCCTAGGTCCCCTGATAGGATGTTCCGCAGAAATAGGGAATGAAGCTCAAAGTTCAAAACTCAAAGCTCAAAAAGTTAGAGAGCGGCATCGGGTGGAACCGGTGCTTAACGGGGGAGCAGGCGGGACGCCTGCGGTACGGCCCGCAGGATGCGGGCGCTACGGGGGACGATGCCCTCAACCTGGCGGTCGAGGCTCAATAAATCCAGGACGACGACGAGGACGAAGGACGAGACCGATCGAATGGTTGAATTATTGGGCGGCGGGAGCGTCGGTTTTCTCGTTGCTTCGAGGGCAAGGCGGGAGTTGATATTATGCGTATGAGTTTCACAGGTTGGACACGGGGCGAAATGACCAGGACCGCAGTCATGGCAATGACGATGGTTTGGCTGGCGGGGGTGGTGTCGCTCGGGGCGGCGGATGTGGCGGTGCCGGCGAGGGAGGCGTTGAAGCGGTTCAAGCTGGAGAATGGTCTGCGCCTGGAGCTCGCGGCGGCGGAACCGCAGATCGCGAGTCCGGTGGCGGTGGCGTGGGATGAGATGGGCAAGATGTTGGTGGCGGAGAATCGCGGGTATCCCACGGGACCGGGTGAGGGGAAGCCGGCGGTGGGGGTGTTGGCGCAATTGGAAGACGTGGATGGCGATGGGTATTACGAGAAGCGGACGGTGTTCGCGGATGACTTGACGTATCCGAATGGTTTGCAGCGGTGGGCGCGCGGCTGGATCGTGACGTGTGCGCCGGATATTTTGTATCTCAAGGATACGAATGGCGATGGCAAGGCGGATGTGCGCGAGGTGTGGCTGACGGGTTTCGGCACGAACCAGACGACGCAATTGCGCGTGAGTCATCCGACCCTGGGACCGGATGGATGGATCTATCTGACGAGCGGTTTGACGGGCGGGGAGATCACGTCGCCGAAGAATCCGAAGCAGCCGGCGGTGAAGTTCACGAAGAATGATTCGCGGTTTCATCCGCGCACGCTGGAGTTCGAGGTGCTGGGGGGCGCGGGGCAGTATGGCCTGACGTTTGATGCTTTTGGGCGGCGGTTCATCACGTCGAATCGGAATCCGCTGCAACAGGTCGTTTTGGAGCCGCGCTATCTGAAGCGGAATCCGCACTACGCTTTTTCTGAAATGGTGCAGGACGTGGCGCCGTCTGGTGATGGAGGCCGGGTGCATCCGCTGAGCAGTGACAGCACGACGGCGTCTTACATGCCGAGCTTGATGGGAGCGCCGCATTCGGGATCGTTCACGTCGGCGTGCGGGAGCCATATCTTTTACGGCAGCGCCTTGACGTCGAGGCATGTGGGCGATGTGTTCGTCTGTGAACCGGCGCAAAACCTGGTGCAGCGGCAGGTGCTGACGGTGAATGGTTCTACGTTCCGCTCCGAACCGGCGGATGATAAAGCGGATTTCCTCGCGACGGCGGATAGCTGGTTCCGCCCGGTGTATGCGACGACGGGACCGGAGGGCGCGCTCTATATCTGCGATATGTATCGCCGCGTGGTGGATCATCCGCAGTATCTGCCGGAGAATATCCGGGCGACGGCGGACTTCGTGAGCGGAAAGGACATGGGGCGCATCTATCGCGTGGTGGGTGAGGAAGTGGCAGAGAAGGAATTGGCGAAGGGGCGTCAGCCGAAGCTGGCGAAACTGGACGCGGATGAGGCGATGGATCTGCTGATGGCCACGAACGGCTGGGTGCGCGAGGTGGCGCGTCGGCGCTTGATCGAAAATCCGGAAGGCATGAGCCGCACACAGATGCAGCGCCTGGCGCGCACCCGAGGGAATGAATACGGCGCAGCGGCGGCGATCTCGGCGTCGTTCTCCGTCCGGCCGCGGGATGAGAACTTCATGCGCTCGTTGCTGGGAAATTCTTCGCCGGACATCCGGGAGATGGGACTGGCGATCGCGGAGAGGAGTTACACGGAGTCGCAATTCCTCGTGGAGGTGATCAGCCGCTCGGCGGATGACGGTGATGCGCGAGTGCGATTCCAATGTGCGCTGGCCTTGGGCGAAGGAAAAGATTCCCGCAACGTGACGCCGCTCTTGCACATCGCGCTGCGCGATGGCGCGGACAAGTGGACGCGCGCGGCGGTGCTGAGCTCCATCGGGGACCAGGCGAATGAGCTTTTCAAGGGATTGGTGGAGGAGGGGAATCGCGGCACACCGGTGAATCCGGTCTTGATGCAATCGATGGGACAGATACTGGCGGCGAGCCAGATTCCTGAACGGATGATTTATTTGATCACCTTGGTGGATCCGAAGGCGGAGCCGGATTGGCCACTGGCATTTCTCAGCGGTGTGGCGGAAGGCTTGCGCGGCAAGGTGAAGGGCAAGGCGAGTTCGCCGGTGCTGAATTTAGTGGCGATGGAGACGGGTTACTCGGCGGAAGCGAGCGCGGTGGTGAACGGATTGTTCGAGCGCGCCTTGAAAACCGTGCAGGACGCAGAGGCGAGTGATGGGCAACGCCTCGCGGCGATCGGTCTGCTGGCGCAGGCGGATTACGCGCAGGCGGGGGAGATTTTGTTGGGGCTCATCGGGCCGAAGCAGACGGGGGAATTGCAGATCGCGGCGATACGATCGCTGGGTGCGATGAACGAAGCGAAGGTGGGCGAGGCGCTGGTGACGCGGGAACGTTGGCGCGCGTATTCGCCGCCGGTGCGTGAAGCGGCGGTAGGCACGGTGATGTCGCAGGTGAGGTTTTTACCATCATTGCTGGATGCGGTGGAAGCGGGTCATGTGCAGGTGTGGTCGCTGACGCCGCAGCGGCGGACGCAATTGACGAAGCATAAGGATGAAGAGATCCGCACGCGCGCGGAAGCATTGTTCCAGAGCGGTGGCGGTGGTGATCGCATGAAAGTTTATGAGGAATACAAAACGGTGTTGTCACTGAAGGCGAACGCAGCGAATGGGCAGGAGATGTTCAAGAAAGCGTGCGCGTCGTGTCACAAGCTGGGGAGTGACGGCGCGAATGTGGGACCAGATCTCACGGGGGTGCGGAACCAGACGCCGGAGGTGTTGCTGTTGCATATCCTGGTGCCGGAGTACGAGATTTATCCCGGTTACATCAGCTACGATGTGGAGACGAAAGATGGCACGAGCATCACGGGATTACTGGCATCCGAGACGACGACGAGTGTGACGTTGAAGCGGGCCTTGGGGCAGGAGGATACGATATTGCGGGCGAACATAGCGTCGATGGCCTCGACGAGTTTATCGCTGATGCCGCAGGAATTGGAGAAAACGATGACGAAACAGGAGCTGGCGGATTTGATCGGATTCTTGAAAGGAAACTAGCGAAGACGTTATTTCTTCGCGTTGATTCGGCCGGTATCGGACATCACCTTGATCTTGGTATAGTAGCTCCGCAGGTCGGCGAGATGTTGCACGGCGGGTTTGCGAGTGAGGGTGTAGCCGACCATGGCTTGGTCGCTGCACAGCGGGGGATCGGCGTGGAGGAGTTCGCCGGGTTCGAGCGGGCCATTGTCCCGCTGGAAATCCCAGAGCGGTTCGAGATTAAGAGTGGTCTGCGGATCGGCCTGCACGGCCTCGATGAAGTCGGGCAGCGTGAGATTGAGCTCGGTGACATGGCCCAGCTCGGCCTCCATCCGGGCCACGAGGCCGTTGCGCAGGAGGAACTGATTGCCGAGATAATCTTGGCCAAAGGGGATGTCGGTGGCGCCCATGGCCCGGTAATACGTGTGAAAAGCGTGATCGCTCATCCAAGCGCGGCGGAGGGAATGCCAATCGGGATCGCGGCTGGCACCGCGGACGTGGAGTCCGCCGCCGAATTGCACAAAGCCATTGATCTGTTCGAGCAAGGCGCGCAGTTCGGGCGGCAGCAGCTCGAACAATTCGGGATCATCCACCCGTGGTCCTTGATATGTTACTTGCAACAATTCCATTTATGCCCACCCCGGGCGCATGAAGGTAGCAAACGTTCCGCCGGTGGGCAGAGACGGCTTTGCGATCCAAAAAGCGCGTTCAGGTATGGGCGCAACATAAGTGGCAAACGGGCGCGTGTCGAGTGTTGTGGCGAGAACGGGGCTGGGCAAAATGGGTGAGAGCGAGACAGATCGCGTGAGAAGTGTTTCTTTTTCACCAATGGCTTAGCGGAAAATAAATCCTTTTCACGTTTGCGCGCGCATCCAGCCGAAGCTATCTTTTAGATAATCAAATCACCAAACCCGCGAGGGAATTTCCGTCTGCGTGGTGGTAAGGGGTTTTCAGGGCTGCCGCCCCGCGGCTGGGTTTCCCGCCCAACCAACAGAACCGCCATGCAAATTCAAGGAACCCTCGACGTCCTGCTGAATAACAAGAAGACCGCCGTCTGGAGCATCTCACCGCACGCGACCGTCTATGAGGCGATTCAAACCATGGCCGACCAGAATGTCGGCTCAGTACTCGTGATGCGGGATGGCGCGCTGCTTGGTGTGCTCACCGAACGCGATTACACGCGCAAAGTGATCCTGCGCGGCCGGCAATCACGACAAACCCTCGTGGAAGAGATCATGACCACACCCGTGGTCACTGCTCCCATAAACGCCTCCATCGATGACGTCATGCGCGTGATGAGCGAGAAACGCATCCGGCACGTCCCCGTGGTGGAAGATGGAGTCATCGTCGGTGTTGTTTCGCTGGGGGACCTGATCAAGTGGGTCATCGCCGCTCAAGATTCTACCATCAGCCAGTTGGAGAGCTACATCACAGGCAGCTACGCTTAGGCGTGCTCTTCGTCATTGGGCACATAGCTTCTCGCTGGCCAAAGTGGTCCGGTGCTCCTACCTTCGCTGCGTCTCAGCAACGTAGCGCATGAATCTCTCGAAGTATCCCCGGAACATACGCCTCTTCGTGCTGTTCCGGATGCTCTTCAACGCGCGGTTCTACTACCCCGTTTTCGCGGTCATGTTCCTCGACTACGGTCTTAGCATGGGCGAGTTCGCCTTGCTAAACGTCGCGTGGGCCTTGGCGATAATAGGACTGGAAGTTCCCTCCGGAGCGTTGGCTGATCGCTTCGGCCGCAGTCTCATGGTGAAGCTTGCTTGCGCACTCATGGTGTTGGAGATGGCCCTGATCGCCTTCGTGCCAGTGGGTAATCATGCTTTGGTGCTCGGAGCGTTTCTCTTGAACCGCATCTTGAGTGGCGCTGCTGAAGCCTTGGCCAGTGGCGCGGATGAAGCGCTCGCTTACGATTCCCTTGTGGAAGTCGGCCTGCAGGCGGAGTGGCCGCGCATCCTGGAGATCATGATGCGCTGGCAGGCGCTGGCCTTCACCGTGGCGATGCTAGTTGGTGCCGCGGCGTTCGATCCCATCTTCATTCAATCCGTCGGCGGCATGCTCGGGATGGATTGGCAGGTGGCCAAATCCTTCACCATGCGGCTGCCCATAATTCTGACGTTGGGTTCGGCCTTGGTCATCTTCTTTGCCTGCCTGAATCTGCGCGAAGCGAAACTGGTGACCCATCAGGAAACGGCCGAAGCCAGTGGCACCTTGGATCTGATGCGCCAGGCGGGCGGCTGGATTCTGCGCACGCCCGCCGTGCTTGGCTTGCTCGTTGTGGGTTTGCTGCATGACAGTTTCACGCGTGTCTATCTCACCGTCGGTTCCGAGTATTATCGGCTCATCAAATTGCCGGAATTTTCCTTCGGCATTATCGGGGCCGTCTTCGCTGCGATGGGTTTTGGCTTGCCCATCCTGTCGCGCTGGCTGGCGGAGAACCGGCCCCAAGGTTTTAACTTCACGGTCGTATCCATCCTCAACGCACTGGGTCTGATCGGGCTCGGCTTCGCGTTTCCTTATGTCGGTTTGCTGTTCCCGTTTCTCATGCGCATCGGCATGGGCTTCATGAATTTCTTCATGTCCCATTATCTGAATCAGCGCGTGGATTCCCGCCATCGCGCCACGGTTCTCAGTTTTCGTGGTCTGACTTTTAATCTCGGTTACGGCCTCATGCTGCTGGTCTATGCGGCCATTTATCAGTTCCATGGCCAAAACGTGCCGGGAAATGAAGACGAGATCTTCCGTCGCAGTCTGGCGACGTTGCCCATCCTGTTCCTGGGCGGAGGCGTGGTGGTCTGGCTGTATGCGCGCAAATTGGGCACGCAAGCGGGGACTGCACGGCAAGATTGAATTGGCAGGCCGAGGCTTTCGTCCTATTCTTTCGTGGCAGGGGAGGGAAAACCCATGAGCAAGTTGATTAATCGGCCCACGGAAAAATTAGGTTGTCCGCGAACCATAAGTTCAGCTCGCCGCGCTTTCACGCTGGTCGAGATGCTGGTGGTGATCGCCGTCATCGCCATTCTGGCGAGTCTCCTGCTGCCTTCCATTGGCCGGGCCAAACAGAAAGCCCGCGGAGTGAAGTGCATCAGCAACCTCCGGCAGATGAATCTGGGCTTCGTCACCTATGCCAACGACCATGCGGATCAGCTTCCGCCCCTGAATACCGGCGGAACATTTCGTAATCCCATCAAACCGCACGACCCGACGAACTGGTGGTATCGCGTCCTTTCGGACGCACATTATCTGCCGGACATTTCGGTGAAACGAGGCATCTGGCGCTGCCCAAATGTCGCCGCCGAAGACTTGGATTCACCCTTTGGAGAAGAGATGGAAGGCTACGGCGTCGTCGAGAACCTTGATCACGTGCCGGGTTTAGATTCGCTTATTTGGTATGCCTATGATCGCCAAGGGCAGACGCGCGGCAGCTACCGGCTGTCATCCATTCGCCGTCCTGCCCAGCTATGGCTTATCGGAGATGTGGGCGTGCCCAAACCGAATGTGGAGGATCTGGAGAAATACCCTTATGGCGGATATTATCGTACTGACATATCGACATTTCCACCGGATGCCTTGGGCATTTGGGATAGTCGGCCTTCCGCGAAGCAACCCGGATTTCGGCACAGTCTGCGCGCCAATGTGACTTATGCGGACGGCCATGTGGAATCCAAGGATTACCGCTCCCTCTCCAGCAACGAAAACGACATTTTCGGCCTTAAAAGCAAGTAACCAGAGGCCATCCCTCTGCATTGACGTTTGGCCAAAGGGGCGTAGCATAAATATTGGTTTCACCATTCTCCGGGCTGGTCGCCTCGGGCGGACGTGAACCTTGGCTGCATTATGCGCAAAATCTTGTTCATCTCGGCGGTGCTTTTCGCGGGCTTGGCTGTTTTCGCCGTGGCCTCGCATTTCCAGACCGTGGGCCAGTTGGAGTCGCGCATCAAGCAACTGGAGGAGAAGGTCCTGACCGCCAGCAGCCAGAGTGAATCCGCGCTGGCCGCCAGCAAGGCCGCTCGCCGGAGCAACACGATCACCGGTGCTGCCGCTTACGATGATGTCCGCCTGTCCACCCGCGTAGCGGAGGTGGAAGACTCCGTGGTGGAATTGCGCCACGCGACCGACTACCTCATGGAGCATGGCCAGATCCCTCTGGCCGAGCGCAAGATCGAAGAACTGGTGGCCAAGCTCAGTGACGCCAGTCTTCCGGACAGCGAACGTATAAGCGCCCTGCGGCTGTTGCAACGCAACCGGGCTTTGTCGGACGCCTCCGTGACCGCTGCGCTGAACTGGTTCCAGACTGCCACGGTCGAGAACACCAAACGGGATATCTTACGCGGTCTGGAGAACGCCACCAACGGCGTCATGAAACTGCCGATGATCAATCTGGCTTCCAATGATCCCAATAACGGCATCCGTGCGCAGGCTGCAGAGAATCTGCAACCGTTTATCAATGATCCTCAAGTGGAACAGATGATGTGGACCCGCTTGCAGACCGAGACCGACCCGCGAGTCCGCCAGGAAATCATGGAAGCCTTGAGCCGCGGTGGAGCGACGCCTGATCGTATCGCAAATTTGCAGGCTCGGGCACAGAATCCCGCTGCACCGATGGAGGAACGCTTGCTGGCGTTGCAAGCCCTGCGCGGATCGAAGACGGAGGTGGAGCAGATCGTCGCCTCCTTCGCGGCCACGGCCCAGAGCACGACGGACCCCAATGTGCGCGCGCAGATCTTTGGGGCTTTTGATAACATGTCCGATCCCACCTTGAAAGTTCCGCTGGTCTATGGCCTGCAGGACGCCAACGCCCAGGTGCGTGCCCGAGCAGCCGATGCTTTGAGCAGTCACGCCGCTGACCCCGCCGTGCAACAATGGCTTCGCTACGTGATGGATAATGACAGTGATCCGCGGGTCCGTCGTGAGGCGATGCAGGCACTGGAAGAAGGTCAACGTCGTGGGCAGGGCCAAGGACAACGGCAGAACGGACAGCAGGGGCCACAACGGTAGTAGCATGATCACCCGTCGGCCGTCAGTTCCTTAAAGGATGATATTATGGCGTATGCCATCACTCTATCTGCCTTGGGGATTCTGCTTATCATTTGGGCTGGTTCACTCAGTGGCTGGTTTTGGCTGCTATCTTGGCTGGGGGTGAATCTGATTCTGCTCGGTCTGGCGCACGCTAGTGGACATCACCGTCTTTATTCCAAACGTGCTGATGGCACGTTGCCGCTCTGGTCACGGTTGCTGCATCTGCCACTGCTGCTGGTCACTTGGGCGACGTGGCATCTCTACCGGCTCTCGTCACGCGAAGCGGCCTGGCATGAGATTACTCCGAAGCTGGTCATTGGCCGTCGCTTGATCCCTCGCGAACTGCCTGGTGAGTTTTCCAATTACATCGATCTCACCACAGAGTTCGAGGAGTCCTTGCCGCACCGTGAATCACCCGGCTATCAGGCAGTTCCCATGCTGGATGGTTCAGCTCTGCCGGCGGAAGCTTTGCTGGCCGCCGTTCAAAAATTGAAACCAGGGCGGACCTTTGTGCATTGCGCTCAAGGACACGGGCGGACGGGATTGTTTGCGGTCGCGGTCTTGCTACACCAAGGCACGGCTAAAACCGTGGCAGAAGCCTTGGCCTTGCTGCGGGAAAAACGGCCTCTTGTCCGGTTGAATGACCGGCAAAAGGCGGTTGTGGAACAGTTTCTTATCCTGCTGAAATCATCCGTCAAATGACCGTTCTCTCGGGTTCCTGTCAGTTCTCGTACCATTCCTGAATTGCCAGCCGCCCGATTCCGTCTATAAGAGCAGCGAACCATATATGAAATTACTGCCCGTTCTCATCGCTTCGTGCATTCTTGCCGGTTGTTCCACTCCCGATTCCAAACCCGCTGCGGCCAATAAGCCTCCGGAGTTCCGCTCTCTCTTTAATGGGAAGGATCTCACTGGCTGGAAGGGAAATCCCCAGCTCTGGTCCGTGCAGGATGGGACCATCACGGGCAAGACACCTGCCAGTCCGGCAGATCCCAAGAAATCTCCCCTCACTCACAATACCTTCCTGATCTATACCAATGGCAACGTGAGCGATTTTGAGATGCGTTTTTCCTATAAGATCGTGGCGGGCAACTCCGGCGTCCAGTATCGCAGCAAGGAGCTCTCCCAAGGCGATTTCGGTCCCATCGTAGGCGGTTATCAGGCGGACTTCGAAGCCGGCAAGACTTACAGCGGCATCCTCTATGAGGAACGCGGTCGCGGCATCTTGGCCCAGCGCGGCCAGAAGACCGCGGTGAAGCCCGAGGCCGAAGTGGAGCAGAACGGCAAGAAGGCAAAAAAATCTGAAGTGAAAGTGACCGGTGAAGTGGGCAAGTCGGACGAGATCCAGGCGGGCATCAAGAGCGAAGACTGGAACGATTACGTGATCATCGCCAAGGGCAACCACCTCCAGCATTTCATCAACGGCAAGCAGACCGTGGACGTGACGGATGAAGACGCTGTGAAGGGCGCGAAAGAAGGCATCCTCGCCTTGCAGATCCACGCGGGCCCGCCGATGACCGTTCAGTTCAAGAACGTCCGCATCAAAGACCTGAAGTAATTTCCTTTAAAACGATGAAGGGCGCGTCTCGTGAGAGACGCGCCCTTTTTCTTTTCCTGGTGGTTGTTTTTGTCCGCGACAAAAAAGCACGAACGAAGACCATAAAAACGGCGATATATTCTCCCTCTCCTTAGGGAGAGGGTTGGGGTGAGGGGGAAGGGAACGGGCTTAAGCAAAAGCGTCGAGAAATTTCCCTCTGCTCAAAGATGTTCCCCACCCACCACATCTGTCGCCGCTAAATCCAGCTTAAATGGCAACAACGGCATCGGCGCATCGTTATCCATGAACGTCTGGCAGATCTGGAAGAATTCTGTCTTGGTCGAGCAGCGGCGGATGTCGTGCAGGAACTGCCCCGTCGGCTCCACGCCCAGTCCCAGGAAGTTCATATACTTCTTCATCTTCTGCACCTGCGCATTCTCACGAAAGTTCTCCGCCGGCGTCATCTCCCAAAGCCGATGCACGTAGTCCAGCACCTCGCGGCCACTCGGCACGAACACCGGCTCACCGCGCCGATGCTGCCGGATTTGCTCGAAGAGCCACGGATTACGAATCGCTCCGCGTCCGATCATCAGTCCCTTGGCTCCGGTTTGCTTCAGCACTTCTTCTGCCTTGCCCGGCGAGTACACATTGCCATTCGCGATGACCGGGCAACGCATCGCCTGCACGGCCTTGGCGATGTAATCGTAATGCACCTCTGAGCGATACATCTCCAGTACCGTGCGCCCATGCACCGTGAGCAGATCGATGGAATGCTTCGCGAAGATCGGCAGCAATTCCCCGAACACCGCCGGGCTATCAAACCCGATGCGTGTCTTCACCGTGAACTTAACGGACACCGCATCGCGCAACGCGCCGAGGATGCTATCCACGCGCTTAGGCTCACGCAGCAATCCACCACCCGCACATTTGCGATACACCACCGGCGCGGGGCAACCGAGATTCAAGTCCACCGCCACGATGTCATACTTCTCCAGCTCTTTCGCCGTGCGCACGAGGGCAGGGATATCATTACCGATCATCTGCGCCACCGCCGGTTTGCCTGTCGTGTTGTTGATCAGCGCATCGAGAATCCATTTCTCCGGCTTGGACGTCGGCTGGACGCGAAAGTATTCCGTGTAATAAACATCCGGCCCACCGTAACGGCTCATCAACGACCAGAACGGCCGGTCCGTCACGTCCTGCATCGGCGCGAGCGCGAGGATCGGCTCAGCACCTTGCAGCAGGGCATTGAACTGTTCGTGACGTGTCATTACGTCTTAAGAAACTGCGGATGCTGCCTCAGCCGTTCCCAATTCGCCGCACTCAACGGAGCCTGACGATAAGTCCCATCCACCAGCGGCTCCGCACTGCGTGACCGTTGCACGCGTCCCAACCAGCGTTCGCCCAAAGGTTCCGTGAGCAGCTCCAGCGTATTCGCTGCGATCGTTGTTTCTTCTTTCTCACCCGTGGCATGACCAGCACCCACGTAGAAACCTGCGAGCAACAAGGTGACGCGTAGCAACGTGCTGCGCGAATACGTGGGCAGCGCACAAGGCCGCGTCTGGTCCAAGAACGTGTAGAGCTTCTGAAACACTGGCAACGTCCACATCGCGGTGTTCGTCGCCGGTGAGAAGGCGTCGTAAAGAATGGCGTGTGGCGCGGGCAATTGTGCACGCAGACTGGCGTCTGTTTCCGCTAGCGCTAGCAAAGCGGGAAAGTCAGCAACGTGCACCGTCCATTTAACCGTGACGTCACCGAGTTGGAATTTCACTACATGCTCTTTAAACAAGATTTCCAACTGCGCTTCAAATCCTTGCGGATAGCCTAGCTCGACGGAGTGTTCCCTCGCAAACGCCAGCGGTTCCAGCGTGCAATCAAAACTGACTATGCGCAGCGTGCCTTTCAAGCCGACCAATGAACGCAGCACTGTCAGCACATTCGCTGCCGACCCTAGCCCCACATCCCACACCACGAACTCTCCAGTACTTGCCGCAAAACGTTCCGGCAAGCGCAATTGCCGCACGTAGAGTGCTTCTGCTTCCGCCACTGGGCCGATGACGGGGTGAAACGTCTCGTCATGCGCGCGCGAGTAAACGCTGCGCACGCCATTGGCGAGTGTCACCAGTTGATAGTTGTCCGTCGTTTCAGTCATCGGCCGGTCAGAAACCGGTCGGGGATTGAAGCGGATTCAAAGGCATCCCGCAACAAGGCGTTTTGAAGGAGCGTGGCCGTCTCGGCCACAGCAACGTCCTTGAGCAACGATGGGTTAGGTTTACTTCAATGTGAGCAAGGTCGTTTGTTATTCCGCTGTTCGGGCGTTTTTGGGCACCACTTGCAGCATTTCACCTTGCTGTGGCCGGGACGGCCATGCTCCAATAAAAAGGCCGCGTCTTGCGACGCGGCCTTTGCGAAAGCTGTATCAGCTAAATCCTAGAACTCTTTTTCCAGAGCCGGGCGCACGCCGAACTTCTTGGCCAACGCCAAAGTCGCATTCAGCGGTTTCATTCCTGCCGTGCACGTCGGGTCAGAGAGTGATGCTGCCGCCGCACAGACACCGTGGAAGAGGCAGTCTTTGAGATCCAGGCCCTCATGCAGACCATAGAGCACACCAGCGCAGAAGGCATCACCGGCACCGGCCGTGCCCGCGATATATTTCTCCGGCAGCTTAAGAGAGGATTGCCAGTAATCTTTACCATCCCGCGTGCGGGCGAAACTACCTTCCGGGAAATGGATCACGACGACTTCCTTCACCCCGAGCTGAAGCAGGGCGCCTGCGGAGTGACGCAGAGAAACCGTGTCCAGTTTGCCATCCGCTTGACGAATCTTGAAGCCGGTCGTCTTGCCCGCCTCAATCTCGTTGAGAATGGCGTAATCCGTATACTTCAGTGCGGGAGTGACGATCTTGGCGAAGCGATCACTGTCCTCGCTCACTACGTCCACGCTGGTCTTGAGACCCGCCGCTTGGGCGGCAGCGAGCAGAGCGGCACCCCGCGTGCCATACTTCTTGTCCTCACCATCCACGGCATCGAGCAAGAGGAGATAGCCCAAGTGAAAAATCTTCGCCTTGGTCTTGGAAAAATTGATGTCTTTGCCATCCCACAAGGCGTTCGCACCGCGATTGTGGAAGAACGTGCGCTTGCGGCCGTTCATCTCCGTCATCACATCCGTGTAGGACGTGGAGGCCTTCGGCGTGGCCGTCAGATACTTGGTATCGATCTTATGCTTCTTGCAGTGCTCGAGAATTTGCGTGCCCAAGGCATCCTTGCCCACCAGCCCGGCGCCTTGCAGCGGAAACGTGGCGCCCATGATGGCCAGGTCCAGCAACACATTGTACGCCGCGCCACCGGTGCCTTCGTATTGGCTATGGATATTGGCGAGCTGTTCCTTTTGGGGGAAAACGTCAATGAGTTTGACCTGATCAATGATCCAATTGCCGCCCGCCAGAATGCCCTTCCGGTTCGACGACACCGATTTCTTCGCTTTCATTTGAAATAAGCCCTTGGGCCGTTGCTGCCGTTCAGGGTAAACGTGAGAGTACCGGGGACTTGGCGGAAATGGAATCCAAAACTGATACAGTCTGGTGAAAACCCCGAAAGGAATGCCCTAAATGATGTAATCCGACACCGCCTGATTTGTCCCTTGCAGATGCTTCACCCGGTCACAAAGCTGCGCTACCGTCACCTGTTCCAAAATCTTCACAATGGCCTCACGCACCTCTTTCATGATGCTGCGGATGCCGCATTTGCTCTCATCCGGACAGGTGCAAGGCGTATAAAATTTCTCGCTCACACAGCCGACAGGAGCCAAAGGCCCCTCCAGATGCCGGATGACTGCCGCCAAGGTGACCTGTTCTGGTGGCAATCGCAGGCGATAGCCTCCCGACACGCCGCGCTTGCTCTCGACGATACCAAGCGTCTTCAAATCATTGAGGATTTGCTCGAGGAAACGCTTGGGGATGTTCTGCCGCTCGGAGATGATTTGGATGGGAAGGACTTCCTCCCCGTAGTTCAGCCCGAGGACCACTAGGGCCCGAAGGGCATACTCGCCGCGTAGCGACAGTTTCATACGCCCAAAGGGTATCATAATCCCCACTAAACCAATCAAGTTTAGTTTTTAGCGGGAATTTAACAATTTTTATCTCCTTAATTAACAGATAGTTGCGACTTAAAATAACAATCCCGATTGACTTACTGTATATTTGAATTATAACAGTTTTGTTAACTGAAACGAACAAAGCGTATGAACAGCACAAACTTGAACAACACTTCCGAGGCCACCTCCGTTTGGTTGGCAGCCGTGAAGGAAGAAGTCGCCGGTCTGCGCTTTGGTACCGTCCAAGTCATCGTCCATGAGGGCGAGGTCGTCCAGATCGAGCGCGTCTCGCGCCGCCGGATCGGACCGTCGCAGTCATCTTCGCGCCACCTCTCACCGAGGAGTGCCAAACACACCACTACGGGTAGCTGACCCCATTCACGGAAGCGCCTGATGAACCAAATATACCACCATGAGACTCAAGCAACTGGCCGTCGTGACGGCCATCGGGATCAGCGCCTCCGGATTGCAGGCGCAAACTGACACCAGCGACCAGACCGCACTGATCAAGCAACTGATTCAACGCATCGACGAACTGGAACAAAAAGTGAAGATCCAAGACCGCAAACAGGAAATCGACAAGGAGGCTTCGACCGAAAAGGCGAAGACGACTCCCGTCGTTTCTTTGGGCGCGTCCGGTTTTTCGGTCCGCTCTCCGGACACGAACTTTGTTTTCAAGATCCGCGGCTATGTCCAGGCGGATGGCCGTTACTTCGTGGATGACAACGTCGCCGGCGGCGTGAACGACCAGTTCCTGCTGCGCCGCGTGCGTCCAATCATCGAAGGCACGGCGTTCAAAAACTACGACTACCGCATCATGCTCGATTTCCCGAGCAATGTGGGTGTGGGCGCGGCGAACAATGGTTTGCTGCAAGACGCCTACGTGACGGCCAAGTACTATCCTTGGTTGAACATAACGGCGGGTAAGTTCAAAGAACCGGTTGGTCTCGAACGTTTGCAGTCCGGTGCGAATCTGCTCTTCAATGAGCGTTCCTACCCCACACAACTCCTGCCGAACCGCGATCTGGGTATCCAGCTCTCCGGCAGTGTGTTGGACAACCGCCTCGAATACGCCCTGGGCGTGTTCAACGGTGTCGCCAATGGCGGCAGCGGTGATGCCGATGCCGCTGATGATGACAAAGATATCGCAGCTCGCTTGTTTGCGACGCCGTTCGTCAATAGCGACAACGAGTGGGTGCAAGGACTAGGTTTCGGTGTTTCCGGCACGATCGGTAACAACAAGACCGCGCTACGGGGACATCAGTCACCGGGTCAGCAGGCGATCTACACCTACACCGCTGGCACCGTGGGGGATGGCGAGCTGTGGCGCATCTCACCGCAGGCCTACTACTACAAGGGTTCCTTCGGCACATTCGCGGAATACGCCATCGCTCATCAAACAGTGCGTTCGGCGGCCAATGTCGTCAACACGTTGAACCATAGCGGTTGGCAGGTCTCGGCCTCCTACTTCCTGACGGGAGAAAACAACTCCTTTAAGGCAGTCTCCCCATTGAAACCATTCACACTGGGTGGTGAAGGCTGGGGTGCCGTAGAACTGGCGGCGCGCATCAGCGGTCTTGACCTTGATGACGAGTCATTCCCGACCTTTGCGAATGCCAACACCTCGGCCACGGAAGCCCTTTCCTGGGCGGTGGGACTGAACTGGCATCTAAATCGCTTTCTGAAACTCAACCTGTCCTATGAACAGACTGATTTCGATATCCAAGGCAATGCTCCGAGTCCTTTGCTGGACAAGGGCGAGAAGGTCGTCTTCAGCCGCGTGCAGTTCGCATTCTAAAAAGTCCGATACTCAAAAAACTTAAAGCTTAGCTCAGTATGAAAATCTCGAATCAAATCAAACGGTTGTTCGGTCTGGCCGCAGTTTTGGCGGTGACCAGTTCCACCTTCGCAGCCGAAATCAAGCTGCTCAATGTCTCCTATGACCCGACGCGTGAACTCTATGTGGAGTATAACGCCGCGTTCGCCAAGCACTGGAAAGCGAAGACCGGTGACAATGTCACCGTCCAGCAATCACACGGCGGTTCCGGCAAGCAAGGCCGGGCCATCATCGATGGCTTGCAGGCGGATGTCGCCACGCTGGCTCTCGCCGGTGACGTGGATGCGCTCTACAACGTGGGCAAGCTCATCCCGCAGAATTGGCAGACGCGTCTGCCGCAGAACTCCGCACCGTACACGAGCACGATCGTATTCCTGGTGCGCGCAGGCAATCCCAAGGGTATCAAGGATTGGGATGACCTGATCAAGCCCGGGGTTTCCGTCATTACGCCGAACCCGAAGACCTCGGGTGGTGCGCAGTGGAACTACCTCGCGGCTTGGGAATACGCCAAGCGCAAGAACGGTGGCAAAGACGAGGCGGGCAAGGCGTTCGTAGAGAAGCTCTACAAGAACGTGCCCGTGCTGGACTCCGGTGCTAGGGCGGCGACGACCACCTTCGCGCAACGCGGCATCGGCGATGTTTTCATCTCTTGGGAAAACGAAGCGTTCCTGGCACAACGTGAGTTCGTCAAAGACAAGTTCGAGATTGTCATTCCTTCCCTCAGTATCCTGGCTGAACCGTCAGTGACCGTGGTGGAAAAAGTGGTGAAGAAGAAAGGCACGGAAGTGGTGGCCAAGGCTTATCTCGAATATCTCTACTCCGAAGAAGGCCAGGACATCGTGGGCAAGCACTTCTATCGTCCGCGTTCGGAAAAGGCCGCCGCGAAATATTCGGCGCAGTTGCCCAAGATCAATCTCTTCACCATCGACCAGGCCTTCGGCGGCTGGACGAATGCGAAGAAGGTTCACTTCTCCGATGGCGGCACGTTTGATCAGATCTACGCCAAGTAATCGATGACCACCGGCGTCTTCTCCTGAAGAAAAAGCAGGAGAAGACGCTCGAATCCAATTTCAACTTAGATCGCCCAAGAACATGAGCACAGTGACTGAAGCCCTTCGCCAGCCGCAGCAGACCCCGGTCTCCCACCGGCGCTCGCTCGCCAGCCTGTTGGCCCCGTTGAACCGCATCGCGGAGAACTCCCCGAATCTGCTCGTGAAGAGCGCGGGTAAGTTCGATCACGAGGGCGAGAGCTACGATTTGCCGCGCTACATGTTCGTCGGGCCGAAGGGCGGTGATGAGCCCATCCGCATCGGTCTGTTCGCCGCGATTCATGGCGACGAACCGGCGAGCGCTTACGCGCTGGTTCAGTTCCTTTCTTTGCTGGAACGTTTCCCGGAACTGGCCACGGGCTATTGCCTCTTTGTCTATCCCGTGTGCAATCCCACGGGCTTCGAGGACAACACGCGTCATTCGCGTCGCGGGCTCGATCTGAATCGCGAGTTCTGGAGCAACACAGTGCAGCCAGAGGTGAAATTGCTGCAGGAGGAACTCACGCAGCATTCTTTTCACGGCATTGTATCCCTGCATGCGGATGACACCAGTCATGGCCTCTATGGCTTCGCCCATGGTTCTACGCTGACCAAGCATCTGATCGAGCCGGCTTTGAAAGCTGCGGAAGCGTTCTTGCCGCGCAACCAAGATTCCATCATCGATGGTTTCAACGCGCGCAACGGCATCATCCGCAAAGGCTATCAGGGCATCCTGAGCGCTCCACCGAGAAATCGTCCAAAGCCATTTGAAATCATCCTCGAAACCCCGCATGCTGCCCCGCAATACCAGCAGGAAAAAGCCCTGGTTGTGGCCCTGCAAGAGATCCTGAACGCCTACCGTAAGATGGTGGCCTACGCCCCGAATATTTAATGATCCCATTTGTCCGTACCGAGAAAAGCGTCCTACCGGGCTACCGATTGACGCTGGGTTACAGTCTGTTTTACCTGACCCTGCTGATCTTGATTCCGTTGGCGGCGACGTTTGCCAAGACGTTCTCCATGACGTGGGCCGATTTCTGGGCCGCTGTCACGTCACCGCGCGTCATCGCGTCGTACAAGCTGACGTTTGGTGCTTCCTTGCTGGCGGGCTTCATCAACATGATCTTTGGTCTGTTGGTGGCGTGGGTTCTGGTGCGGTACTCGTTTCCTGGTCGCAAGATCATCGATGCGTTGGTGGATTTGCCGTTTGCGTTGCCTACTGCCGTAGCGGGCATTGCCTTGACGGCGGTGTATGCCAAGAACGGCTGGCTTGGTCAGCACTTGGAACCCATGGGCATCAAGGTGGCCTACACCCAACTAGGTGTATTGGTGGCGCTCGTCTTTATCGGTGTGCCCTTTGCCGTCCGCACCGTGCAACCGGTGTTGGAAGACTTGGAAGTGGAAGTGGAAGAGGCAGCGGCGAGTCTGGGCGCGAACCGTTGGCAGACCTTTACGCGCATCATTCTGCCGGAGTTGATGCCGGCGCTGATCACGGGATTCACCCTTTCGTTCGCCCGGGCCTTGGGCGAGTATGGTTCCGTCGTTTTCATCTCGGGCAACATGCCGATGAAGACGGAGATCACGCCACTGCTCATCATCACCAAGCTGGAACAGTATGACTATGCGGGCGCCACGGCGCTGGCGGTGGTGATGCTCGTCATCTCTTTCGTCCTGCTGCTGCTCATCAATTTGCTCCAACGCTGGACCCAGAACCGGAGCCGTAAATAATAACCGTTAAGAATTTTAAGCCATGGCTGGTGCTTCCATATCACGACTGAACCGCGGCGTTAAAGGCCGCCAGGCCACGCGCGATCCCGCGTGGTTCCGCTTCCTGCTGATCGCGGGTGCGCTCACCTTTTTGGGCCTGTTCCTGTTCATCCCGCTCGCCGCGATCTTCGCTGAAGCTTTCCGGCATGGTGTCGGAGCTTATTTTGCAGCGTTCAAGGAACCGGATGCGCTCGCGGCTATCAAACTTACCTTGATCGCGGCGGGCATCGCCGTGCCGTTGAATCTGATTTTCGGTGTGGCCGCCTCTTGGGCCATTGCGAAATTCGAGTTCACCGGCAAGAGCCTGTTGATCACACTCATCGATCTGCCGTTCGCTGTTTCACCGGTCATCTCCGGTCTGGTGTATGTGCTCCTCTTCGGCGCGCAAGGCTGGCTGGGACCGTGGCTGCAAGAACATGACATCAAGATCATCTTCGCGGTGCCTGGCATCGTGCTGGCCACCATCTTCGTCACGTTCCCGTTCGTGGCGCGTGAGCTGATTCCGCTCATGCAGGCGCAGGGGAATGATGAGGAGTTCGCCGCGCTGACTTTGGGCGCAAGCGGTTGGCAGACTTTCTGGCGCGTCACGCTGCCCAATATCAAGTGGGGTCTGTTCTACGGCGTCATTCTGTGCAACGCCCGCGCCATGGGCGAGTTTGGTGCTGTGTCAGTTGTGTCCGGTCATATCCGCGGCGAGACGAACACCATGCCGCTCCATGTGGAGATTCTTTACAACGAATATAACTTTGTCGCTGCCTTTGCCATCGCCTCGCTGCTGGCCTGTCTGGCTTTGGTCACCTTGGTGCTCAAGAGCATCGTGGAATGGCGCGCACGGGTAAACCAGTCCGCAGGACAATAAGCATTTTTATCTGCCATGAGCATTGAAGTCCGCAATATCTCGAAGCACTTCGGAACCTACTCGGCGCTGGATAACATCAACCTGAGCGTGAAGCCGGGTGAACTGCTCGCCTTGCTGGGGCCATCCGGTTCCGGCAAGACGACGCTGCTGCGCATCATCGCCGGTCTGGAGTTTCCCGATCCCGGCCAGGGCCAAGTCTTGTTCCACGGTGAAGATGTGACCAGCAAGCCGACCGGCTCGCGTCACGTCGGTTTCGCTTTCCAGCATTACGCCTTGTTCCGTCACATGTCGGTGTTTGAGAACATCGCGTTCGGCCTGCGTGTACGGCCCAAGACCACTCGCCCCAGCGATGAAAAGATCACGGCCCGCGTGCGGGAATTATTGCAGCTGGTGCAGCTCGAACAATTCGAGAAACGTCTGCCTTCGCAACTGTCCGGTGGCCAACGTCAACGTGTAGCGTTAGCCCGCGCCTTGGCAGCAGAACCGAAGGTCTTACTGCTGGACGAACCCTTTGGCGCGCTCGATGCCAAGGTGCGCAAAGAACTGCGTCGCTGGATCCGCCAGCTCCATGAGGAAATCCACATCACCAGTATTTTCGTGACGCATGATCAGGATGAAGCCCTCGAAGTGGCTGATCGCGTGGTGGTGATGAACCAGGCGAAGATCGAACAGATCGGCACGCCGGACGAAGTCTATGACAAGCCGGCGAATCCCTTCGTCTATAACTTCCTCGGCAACGTGAACTTGTTCAAAGGCCGTCTGCGCGATGGCCGCGTGCACTTGGGTGAGACCGTCATCAATGCTCATGGACATGACGGGGCGCAAGACGCTCCTGCTGTCGCTTACGTCCGTCCGCATGAAATCAAAGTGAGCCTGCATGCCGATGGCCCGGACAGCATTGCCGCCGTCATCAAGCATATCAATTCCGCCGGACCGCTCGTGCATCTGGATTTGGAGCGCAGCGATGACAAATCTCGTTTCACCGTCGAGCTGACCAAGGAAGAAAGCATCGGCCTGTCGTTGCTGGCGGGCACTCCGGTTTTTGTTCGGTTGAAGAATGTCCGCGTCTTTGCTGACGATTACGCCATCTAGCTCGAAGTCTTTCACTGATTCGCAACCGCTCTGCCTATGTCACGCATTTACAATGATATCACGGAGACCATCGGGAATACGCCGCTTGTCCGTCTGAACCGTACCGCCAAAAAGTATGGTGCGCTCGCAGATGTGCTGCTCAAGCTTGAGTTCTTCAACCCGCTCTCCAGCGTCAAGGACCGTATCGGCGTGGCGATGATCGAGGATGCCCTGAAGTCCGGTCAGATCAACGAGACCTCCGTGCTCATCGAGCCGACGAGCGGTAATACCGGCATCGCGCTGGCCTTTGCCGCCGCTGCCCGTGGATTGAAACTCATCCTCACCATGCCGGAGACGATGAGCCTGGAGCGGCGCAAGCTGCTGAAAGTTCTCGGTGCCAAGGTTGTTTTGACCGAAGGTGCCAAAGGTATGAAGGGTGCCATCGCCAAGGCAGAGGAGTTGAACAAGCTCATCCCAAACAGCGTCATTCTCCAACAGTTCTCCAATCCCTCGAACCCGGCCATCCATCGGCGCACCACGGCGGAAGAAATCTGGCGTGATACGGATGGGAAAGTGGATTTCGTCGTCGCCGGCGTGGGCACGGGCGGTACCATCACGGGCATCGCCGAGGTGCTAAAGCAACGGAAACCATCGTTCAAAGCCATCGCCGTAGAACCAGCCAAATCACCGGTCATCTCGGGCGGCTTGCCTGGTCCGCATAAGTTGCAAGGCATCGGTGCCGGTTTCATCCCGGACAATCTCAACCTCAAGATCCTTGATGAGACCATCCAGGTACTCGAAGAGGATTCCGGTCCGGTCTCCAAGGAAGTAAACCGTCTGGATGGGATTCCAGTCGGCATCTCCAGCGGGGCTGTCATCTGGGCGGCCTTGCAAGTGGCTCGACGTGAAGAAAACAAGGGCAAGCAGATCGTCGCCATCATCCCATCATCGGCCGAACGTTACTTGTCCTCTTGGTTGTTCGCGGACATCACCACAGAGACGGATATCATCGATATAGAAGCGTTAAGGGCATAGTGCTATTGCAGATTGAAAGAATCCCTGCCCGGCGTCCGGCATTCTGCACGCGCTTGGCACGACTCAAGGGCGGGAGAGCGCCCTTAAATTACCCATTGATTCAGAACTCATTAAACGTATTCTCTGCGCTCCGATTTTTGGTGAACACACCGAGTGCAGACTTTACTGACATGCGCGCTGGTCGGCTTGATCGCGCAGATGATTGATGGTGCCTTGGGCATGGCCTACGGCGTCAGTTGTAATACATTCCTATTGAGCCTTAGCATCGCCCCGGCGATCGCTTCCGCCAGCGTCAAGACGGCCGAGGTCTTCACGACCGGTATTTCGGGAGCGGCTCATATCAAGCTGGGTAATGTGGATAAAACGCTGTTTTACCGGCTCGTTTTCCCCGGTGTGCTGGGTGGTATCCTAGGTGCCTATATCCTGACTTCCTTGGATGGCGATATGGTCAAGCCGTTCATTTCCGCTTATCTGCTGATCATGGGGATCGTGATCATCAAAAAGGCCTTCAACCGCCCAGTTCATAAAGAGGAAAAGCATCATCATGTCTCATTACTGGGCTTCTTCGGTGCGTTTATGGACGCCATAGGCGGAGGCGGGTGGGGCCCGATTGTGACCTCGACGTTGCTGGCCGGTGGCCGTGAGCCGCGAACCGCCATCGGTTCTGTGAACACCGCGGAGTTTTTTGTGACGGTCGCACAGGCAGCCACTTTCTTCGCCTTTTTAAAAATAACTCATTTCAACGTGGTGATAGGATTGATCTTAGGTGGCGTGATAGCAGCGCCTTTCGCTGCTTATATGGTGAAACATATCCCTGCGAAGAAGCTTATGATCGGAGTGGGGATTTTGATCATCCTGCTGAGCTTGCGTACGATTGCGATGAGTTTCAAATAACGGTGCGGTTGCCGGTGGAGAAGAGGGAAGCATCCGGACGGCTGAACAGGTGTTGTCATTTTTGGACTTGGCACGCTTTAGGCTGTATTCAGAAGTGTGTCTCCTTGGCGATAGCCCCGGTGCCGGCGCCCGCCGCGCCGGGGCACTTCTTAATAAAGCCGGATGACCAAGTTGTGAAAATACTCGTCCGACAAGAAATCACCGACCAGTTCCTCGGCGGACTGGGTACATGGGTGCCGGATGAAGCGGCTGCGATGACTTTCCCTAATCGCACCAGCGCGTTTCTTTTCTGCATCCGTTATTATCTCTCTGGCGTCCAAGTTGTGGTCCATTACGATGATGGACATTGGGAACGCGCCTGACCTCTTTCTGTGGATTGACAGTCCTGCTTCACGAGGAGAAATTGACCCAGCGACTTACGACGAAACACTTCGCCTCAGCCGCTTACATTTTTCATGGCCAATAAGCTGACCATTGTCATCGCCGTTCTGCTGTTCGCCGGTATGGGGATTTTGTTGCACCGGCAGCAAAAACTCCAGACGACCTGGCAATCTGAGCGGGCCAAGTGGGAGGACCGGATCGCCATGCAGCAATTGCAACAGGTCCAGGCGCAGACGGCACAGAAGTCAGCGACGGAGCAGGTGACCCGCTTGCAGGAACAATTGGCCCTCGCGACCAACGACCTGACCACCGCGAAACTCAAGGTGGAGGCCTATGAGGCCAAGCGCTATTTGGAAGCGGAAGCTCAGGCTCTGGAGACCAAGAAAGTCGCGGACTTAACCCAGCTCAAAGCCGAAGTTCCGACGCCGAAGGTGGCGACCAGTCAAAGCGCCACCGGTAAAGAGCAGCGTGTCTATACTTTCCCCAAGTTGACTGGCAAAGGCGGGAACACCCTCGCCACAGACGCCGAGTTTCGGATGCAATTCGGGCGACGCTTTGTGTTCCGGGCTGGTTCGGGGCAACCGGTGGCCTATGATGTGGATGAATTGCATCCCGGTGTCCTTATGCATTTGGGGTTGAATCGTGAAGCCGCGCTGACGGCCCAACTGGAGATCGACCGGCAGGCGCAAGTCGCCGCGCAAAAGCATCGGGCGCAACTGGCCGCCCGTGCGGAAGCGGACAAACAGGCGGCGGAACAGCGCGCCCGGTTGGCGGTGGAATTTGCCAAAGTGGCTGAGGAACGCCGGAAGGGCCAGGCAGAAGAGCAATTGAAACAGCAGGCAGCGGAAACGGAACGCCTGAAAGCGGAAGCGTCCATGCGCGCTGCCGATGCCGCCGTGCAAGAAGCTTTGCGGCCCTTCTATCCGGAATATTTTATCCAGCAGGTGATAACACCTCCGCCTGTGATCATCGTGCCGCAAGCGCCCAATCAGCCGACCAATCCCTTTGTCCGTGATCCACGGATTAACTGATTGATGCTTTGCGCTGGCCTCCAGCAGGTCCGGTCACCCCATTTGCGGGGTCCATAACTTCGGGCCACTCTCAATCTTCATATCCAAACGACGCGCCTTCAGCTCGATATACGGCGGGATGAATGCTGACCGATGGCCGAAGCTGCCGTGTGGCGCATCCTTCTCGGTGTAACGTGGCTCCATCACCTCCTCGATGATGAAGCCCGCCTTGCACAGCCCTCCGAGCATATCGCCCCAGCGATGCACGAACTCCATAGTGCCCGCCTCACGATGCACGCTGGGCGCAGTTTCCGGCAAAGGCCCTTGGCGATAATACTCCTCCTGCACCACGTAACCGTAAGGCGTCGGCTTGAGTGTCGCCTGCAAATTCAACGGTTGCTTGTGCTTGCTCATGTACATCCCGCCCGGCTTCGTCACCCGCGCCACTTCGTTATAAACTTTCCGGATGTCCGGCACATAACACGTGCTCACTGGTTGCACCACCACATCGAAGGTCGCCGTGGCGAGTTGCGACAAGTCATCCATCGAAGCTGCCAAAGTCTCCAGCTTCAATCCGCGCACCAGCGCCACCGCATGATCCTGCTCCAACATCGCCGGGCTGATGTCCACCACCGTCACGATCGCCCCCACCGCTGCAAACAGCGGCCCTTGCCGTCCACCACCACTGCCCAGACACAAGACCCGCTTGCCCGCGATCGGCTGCGGCAACCAGCCGATGCGATCCAGGGCGAGCAGGGGATTGCGGAAATCTTCATCCGTGGCCACCGAAGTGTGCCGCTTCTTTTCCCGTACCCGTGCGTCCCACGCGTCGCGGTTATGTTCGTAAACGTCCATTACGGGAGAATTGATAAACTAAAACTTTTCCGCGCTCAATCAGTTGCGCCAACGCCAGATCCCAGCCAGCACGCTGCCGATGACCGAATGAAAGACACTGGAGATGGCACAGGGCACGGCGGTCAAAGGTTCTCCGGGAAAATGTTTCTTGGCGAGTACGACACCGAGGCCGGAATTTTGCATGCCGACCTCGATGGAAACCGTGCGGCAAATCTGTTTGTCATAGCCCAAGATGTGAGCAAACAGATAGCCGAGCAGAAAGCCCAGGGCATGCAGCAGGAAGACGGCTAACAACAATTTGCCGGCCGACGCTTTGACCGCCTCCGCGCTCTGTCCGATGATGCTGGCACAGATCAGCGCGATGGTGATCACAGAAATGAGCGGGGCCACAGGCAGGATTGCGTTCACGAGTTTCGGAGAATAGCGATTGGCCAGCAGTCCGATAATGACCGGCAGGATGACCACCTGAACCGTGCTGAAGAAGAGACCCCACGCATCGACTTGCACCAAAGCACCCGCGAGCCATTTGGTCAGCAAGGGCGTCATAAACACGGCGGCAAACGTGGTGCACATGGTCATCAACACAGACAAGGCGACATTCGCGCGGGCCAGAAATGTCACGACATTTGAGGCCGTGCCACCCGGGCAGCAGGCGACGAGGATCAAACCGACCGCAAAAGGCGTGGGCAGGTCCAAGGCATTGGCCACACTCCAGCCGAGAAATGGCATGATGGAAAATTGTGCGAAGAATCCCACCGCGATGGGCCGTGGCATCTTCAACACATCCTTGAAATCCTGAAACGTCAGCGTGACTCCCATACCCAGCATGATCACCGCGAGACCCAGCACGATCATGTTGCTGTCGAACCAAGTGAACAGCGGCGGATGCACCAAGGCCAGCAATCCGCCCAGGAGCACCCAAACCGGGAAAAGATTCGTGGCGAATGTGAGCAGGCGTTGCATCGGTGCGCTGTGTATAGGCGGACGATTCCCGCTTCACAACGGAAATAACCGAACGGAGAATGTCGGCGTGAGATGAGTTAAAACGGGCATTGCCAGACGCCGGAGAAGCTGCTACCCCATTTGTCGTTAGCCGGAAGCGGGTGTGGTTCAATGGTAGAATGTGGCCTTCCCAAGGCTGAGACGAGGGTTCGATTCCCTTCACCCGCTCCATCCTTTCATGGACATTCCCCAGCCGAAAACCACCTCCTCACCACGTTCATTATCCTGCTCATCACTCGCTGCGCGATCTTGGGCCAGATAGTCGAATCACTGGTCGGAACGTATCGGCGGTAGCCGGTGGAGAATGGCTACTACGAAGGCATGATCAGCTTGAACCTGGCTCAAGCGGCCGGACGTTGCTGTGGCAGAACAAGGCTGGCCTGACTCGGCCAGCCCAGAGCCGTTCAAAAAAAACCGACGCGAGCTTGCAAAAGCCACGAAAACGATGCTTGCCACCGATCTCTGCAGGCGCAAAATCACAGCCAATGACCCCGGCACAAGAGCGATTCTCCCTAGTCCAGAACGCAATTTCCGATCAGTAACGTTCACGGTACCACGTATGATAAATAGGCATCTACTCGGGTTCATCGGCCTGATGTCCGTCACGCTCGCGCACGCGGCCAGTCCGCTCGTCTTCAACACCAATCCGCCGGTCAATGACCTGAAGGGATCGCTCGCGGCGCAGGTGCACTTTGCCCAGAGTCAGATCCTTCCGGCGCAGCCGCGCGAGGGCGATAATCAGCCGCACCTCACGAGCCTGCGCAAGAGCTTGCTGCTGGTTCGGCCACTGAAGCCCGACAACACGACACCCATGACGGCCATCGTTCGGGACGGGCAAGGCAAGCTGCTGGGATCAGTCGCTCTCAATCCGCCGAAGCTACTGCCGAAGACCGCCTACTATGTAGACGGCGCGCCGGAAGGAGCGTTCGATTTTAAACTGAAAACCGGCTCCACCGGCACCGTGCGCAGCCAGGGCGAGTTAAATAAACTGGCCGATCAGAGTGGGGCTTTCCTGCTGGACCAGTTGCGGCGACATGCGCTGGTGGAGATCGAGACGGCCGATGGCCAGTGGGTTAAGGAGATTTACCTGCCGAAGGACAAGGCGCTCGAAGGAAAGTTGGTCCGCGCGAAGTCGCAAGCGGGCTACGGCTCCACAATTTACTACAGTGGCCGCCAGGTGACGCTGACGCGCGGCGCGAGCGCCCAGTTTAAATTCATGAACGGGCAGTGGTTTCGCGAGGGAGACCTCGAGAACAACACCATCACCTATGCCACCGACGCCTGGAGCGGCGTGTTGCCGGCGGAGTGGATCTTGCCCGGCTTTTCGCTCCAGATTAGCCATGGGAGTCTCTCCGGCGAACTTGCCGGGCTGAGAGTCGGCGCGCCGACCCAGCTCCTCATTCATACGATCGACATCGGCATGCTCACCACGCCGCGTGGCGCGTTTGCCTTTGCCAAGGACCCCGAGGCCCATCGGGAGTATTTCCAGACCGTTCCGGCGAGCCGGCTCATCGTCAGCCAATACGCACCGCTTTCCCTGTCCGAGGTGATGCTGCCGACTGGCAAGCTGCTCAAAGACCTTGATGAGAGCGAAGGCGGCTGGCACACCGGCAACATGCGCCAGAGCATCGGCAAGGAGCTGATCTCCCATGGCATCGACAACGCCAACTACGGGATCAACAGTACACCAGGGCAAGGCGAGCAGAGCCATCCCTACGTTGTGGCCCAGCTCGCTGCACACAATAACCGCGGCAAATACTCGAACGGCATCCAGGTGCATGGCGGCTCGGGCGGCGGCGGGATTGTGACGCTCGATAATTCGCTCGGGAACGAGTTCAGCCACGAGGTCGGGCACAACTACGGCCTCGGGCATTACGTCGATGGCTTCAAAGGCTCGGTACACCGCAGCGCCGACCAGATCAACTCCACCTGGGGCTGGGACGCCGACAAAAACCGCTTCATTCCGAACTTCTCCCCGACCCGCAGCGGCAAGCCGACGATTCTGGGCAAGGATGTGCAACCGCCTTTCGACGGCCGTTCCTTTGGCTCCGACGCCATGGCGGGAGGCGCTCCTTTCTCAGGCTTCAACCGATTTACCCTCTACACGCCAAATACCGCGGCCATCATCCAGCGATTCCTTGAGGGCAAGGCCGTCTTCGACCCCATCTCGCCGAGCGGCTTCAGCAAATGGAACGAAAGCACCTCGCGCATGGAGCCATACCGCCACCGGGTCGATGTGAGCCGTGAGACAAGTGCGGTGATCAAGGACCTCAATGAAGCCAAACTCGCCGCGCTACTCACCGATTACGACGTGGTGAGAATCGCGATGGGCGATGGCAACTGGACCCGGGACATCCCGCTTCCCACAGCGTCCGCATCGAATCGCGGCCGCAGAGTTGCGATCGACCACGACGCCAGCTACGCCAGCGTGCTTTTCCTCAACGGCCAGAAGGTGAACGTCCCGCGCGGTTTCAAGAAGAGCTACACTTCCGATGGGAAACGCTGGATCGAAGATGCCAGCGTGCAGCGTGGCCTCGAACGCAAGCCGCAGCTATTTGGCGTGCCGGTGGTCACGCTCGTCGGCTACTACGATCCGGCCGGGCAGCTGCCGACTTACATTTATCCTGCCCTGCACGGCGCCTACGGTTTCTGTTATGCCGACGACAGCAGCGCCTTAAACGCTTCGGACTGCGAGTTGCATGTCGAGACGCGTAACGGTGTTCTGCGCTTCCGCCTTGCCAATTACCGCTTTAGCGACCGATCCATGAACAAGTTCCATGTCAACGTGCCCGAGGCCAGCCAACCGCGTAGCGTCAGCGTGGTGAGCCGAGGCAAGGTACTCGACAAAAAGCCGATAACCCCCGTCGCTGAGAAACTCTCCGTTAGTGTGAACGGCATGCCTCTCGCGCCCGCATCCGCAGCACCGAGCAATCCCCGGACGGTCCCGGGCACCACGCGCTAACCAGGCTCGGCGTCCTGATAACCTCTTTCGTGAACGCCCCGCGCATGCGATCCCTTGAGTCATACGGATGGTTAAATCTCCTGCATAAAAGATAAAGAAGTGGGACTAATGAGGAATAAATGGCCTGCACCGAGCAATTTCGGGTGAGTACTCCGCTTGGTTTTATCCGATAGCTGAATCAGCAGCCTTGTGCTGACTGATGCAGACAGAATTTAAAAGCCCGGACTCCAAAGGTTTATTTTCCGAAGAATCGGCAATAAATACGGCTGCCTGCTGTCATTGCGGTACGGCGTGTGGCTCAACGTCGCTGATGAAGGAAGGCAAGGCGTTTTGCTGCCAGGGTTGCGAGTTGGTGTTCGAGCTGTTGGCGGAGAACGGCTTAAGTAATTTTTATCAACTGAGTGAAAACGCCGGTGTGCGTATCGCCGGGGCGCCCACAGCAGATCAATATCTTTATCTGGATGAGCCGGTCGTGTGTGAGCGGTTAGTGGATTTCTCTGATGGGCGGTTCACTCGTATCACTTTCCGCATCCCGGCCATCCATTGTATCGCGTGTGTATGGTTGCTGGAGAATCTAAGCCGGTTGAATCCTCAGATCGGTGAGTCGCGTGTCAATTTTCCGCGCAAGGAAGTCGCACTCTCATTCGCGTCGGACAAAACAAAATTGAGCGAAGTGGTGACTTTGCTCGCCTCGCTGGGGTATGAGCCGGAATTGAAGTTGGCTGACCTCGAAGCACGGCCCAAGAGCATTGTGAGCCGCAAGCTGTGGCTGCAATTGGGTATCGCCGGCTTTGCCTTCGGCAATACGATGTTGTTCAGCTTGGCTTCGTATCTTGGTCTCGACAGTGCGAGTGAGCCGTTTTTTCACAAAATCTTCGGCTGGTTCAGCCTGGCGCTCTCGTTGCCGGTGGTCATTTACAGCGCGCAAGATTACTGGCGGGCGGCGTGGGTGAGCTTGCGGCAGAAGCTGCTGACCATTGAAGTGCCCATCGCGGCCGGAATCGTCGCGATCTTTCTACAAAGCACTTATGAGATCGTGAGCGGGACCGGGGAAGGTTACTTCGATTCACTCGCCGGACTGCTGTTCTTCCTGCTGTGCGGGCGGGTATTCCAACAGAAGACCTATGATCGCCTGTCGTTTGACCGGGATTACAAATCGTTCTTTCCGCTTTCCGTGGTTCGTAAGGGCAAGACTGAGGAACGCATTGCGCTCTCGCAGATCCGCACAGGGGACCATCTCATCTTGCGCAACGGCGAGCTTATCCCAGCGGATGCACGACTGGTCTCCGGACCGGCGGTGATTGATTACAGCTTCGTCACGGGTGAATCGGTGCCGGTGGAAAAGCAGGCGGGTGATTATCTCTACGCCGGTGGCCGCCAGATCGGCGGAGCCATTGAGGTGGAGACGGTGAAGGCGGTTTCGCAAAGTTACCTGACCTCGCTCTGGAGCCAGGAAGCGTTTCGCAAGGAAGACCGCGACAGCCTCGACAATCTCACGAACGATTACAGCCAGCGTTTCACGAAGCTGGTGCTGGCCATCGCTCTGGGAGCTGCCGCGTACTGGTCGGTATTCAATCCGTCGCTTGCGCTGAAGTCCTTCACGGCGGTGCTCATCGTGGCTTGCCCGTGTGCGCTGGCACTTGCGGCACCGTTCACGTTGGGGACGGCACATCGTTGGCTGGCCAAGTGGAATGCGTTCCTGAAGAGCGCGGGCATCATCGAGCGGTTGGCACGGGTGGACACGATCGTGTTCGATAAGACGGGAACGCTGACAGCAGCAGGCGGCGGTCTGGTAAAATTCCAAGGAAGCGACCTGAGTGAAGCGGAGGAGCGGGCCTTGTTCTCGATGACGCGGCATAGCACGCATCCGTTGGCGGTGCGTTTGAGCCACGCCATCGCGGGCAATCATTTTCCAGATACGGTGCGCTCCTTTCTGGAGACGGCGGGTTGCGGCATGGAGGGGCAGGTCAACCGGCAGGAAATCTGGATGGGCTCGGCGGCGTGGTTGCAATCGCGTGGCCTGAAGGTCGCGAGTGGGCCGGCGGAAAGCGGCAGTGTCATTCACGTAGCTCTCAATGGACAGTATCGTGGGTGCTATGTGCTGCAGAACGCGTTGCGGCCCGAGACGGATCGACTCATCAAGAATCTTTCCTGCCAATATGAACTCGCGTTGCTCAGCGGTGACAATGAACGCGAGCGCGTCCGGTTCACCGAGATTTTCGGCACAAACGCACATCTGCAATTTAACCAGAGCCCGTTGAACAAGCTCGGTTTCATCCGTGACCTGCAACGGCGCGGTAAAACTGTGATGATGGTAGGGGATGGACTCAATGACGCGGGTGCCTTGAAGCAGAGCGATGTGGGTGTGGCGGTGGTGGAAGACATGAGCGCCTTTTCGCCCGCGAGCGATATGATTCTTTCGGCGCAATTGGTGCCGCGTATCGATGCCATCCTGCGTTTCGCGAAGAGTGCCGTGCGAGTCATCAAGGCGAGTTTTCTAGTCTCCGCTGCCTACAACTTCGTCGGCCTGGCCTTGGCGGTGCAGGGGCTGCTCTCGCCGGTGGTCTGCGCGATCTTGATGCCGGTGAGTTCCATCACGGTGGTGGGCTTCGCCTGTCTGGCGACTGGTTGGATGGCGAAGCGTGAAGGCATTGGTGCTGAGAAGGAGGGCAACGTATGAGTGTCATCTTCCTACTGATCCCCTTGAGCATCATCGCCGCGACCGGCTTTCTACTCGCCTTCATCTGGGCAGTGCGCAACGGCCAATACGAAGACACGGCCACTCCGCCGATGCGTGCTTTGCTGGATGAGCCGGCCATGCCGGTGAAGAAAACTGATTTGAAGAAGAATTTGGAGAGAACTGAAACATGAACTTGGAAACGTTTAAATACGACAATCGGATCGTCCGCGCCTTTGCGATCGCCACCGTTATCTGGGGCATCGTGGGGATGAGCGCCGGATTGCTGGCGGCCGTGCAGCTATTCTGGCCGGAAGCCAACCTGAACCTGCAATTCGTGAGCTTTGGCCGGCTCAGGCCCTTGCACACGAACGCCGTGATTTTCGCTTTCGTGGGCAACGGCATGTTCATGGGCATCTATTACTCGCTCCAAAGGTTGTGCAAGGCGCGCATGTTCAATGACAAACTGAGCTGGATCAACTTCTGGGGTTGGAACGCGATCATCGTGGCCGCAGCGATCACGTTGCCGTTGGGGCTGACAACGAGCAAAGAGTACGCGGAACTCGAATGGCCGATCGATATCGCCATCGCGCTGGTGTGGGTGGTTTTCACCGTGAACTTGATGGGGACGATTCTTCGCCGCCGTGAGAAACACATGTATGTGGCCATCTGGTTCTTCATCGCCACGGCGCTGACGGTGGCCATGCTGCATATTGTAAACTCACTGGAAGTGCCGGCGGGGGCTTTCAAGAGCTATCCTATCTACGCGGGTGTTCAGGATGCCTTGGTGCAGTGGTGGTATGGGCACAACGCCGTGGCTTTTTTTCTTACCACGCCTTATTTGGGATTAATGTATTACTTCCTGCCGAAGGCGGCGGGGCGCCCTGTGTTTTCGTATCGTCTCTCCATCATCCATTTCTGGGCGCTGATCTTCATATACATCTGGGCAGGGCCGCATCATCTGCTGTTCACCGCTTTGCCGGACTGGGCGCAGTCCTTGGGCATGGTGTTCTCCATCATGCTCATTGCACCGAGCTGGGGCGGCATGCTGAACGGTCTGCTGACGTTGCGGGGCGCGTGGGACAAGGTGCGTGAGGAGCCAATGCTGAAGTTCATGGTCGTGGCATTGACGGCCTACGGCATGGCGACGCTGGAAGGGCCGCTGCTCTCCATCAAAAGTGTCAATTCGCTGGCGCATTACACGGACTGGACGGTGGCGCATGTGCATACGGGCGCGTTGGGCTGGAACGGGTTTCTCACGTTTTCCATGCTCTACTGGCTGTTCCCGCGCCTTTATAACACGCCGCTGTGGTCCAAGAAGCTCGCCAACTGGCATTTCTGGATCGCGCTCATGGGCATGATGTTTTACGTCATCCCGATGTACTGGAGCGGTATCACGCAGGGGTTGATGTGGAAGCAGTTCACGCCGGAAGGTTTCCTCAAGTACGCGAACTTCCTGGAGACAGTGATCCAGCTCATACCCATGTATAAGCTGCGTTCCCTAGGCGGCACGCTCTATCTGATCGGTGCTTTCATCATGGCTTACAACCTTTGGAAGACGGCCAAGTCAGGCGTGTTCGTGCCGGAAGTGGAAGCACAAGCAGCGCCTCGCAATTCGGGCCATGAACTGCACGCCGAGCAAGATCCATGGAAGCATCGCTGGCTGGAGGCCAAGCCGATTACGCTGACGGTGTTGGCTTTGGTGGCAGTAGCCATCGGCGGCCTGGTGGAGATCGTGCCGCTCTATCTCATCAAGGAGAACGTGCCGACCATCTCGAGCGTGAAGCCATACACGCCGCTGGAAGTGCTTGGCCGTGACATCTACATCCGCGAAGGTTGCGTAGGCTGCCATTCGCAGATGATCCGCCCGTTCCGTTCGGAAACCGAGCGCTATGGCGATTACTCGAAAGCTGGTGAGTTCGTCTATGATCATCCGTTCCTCTGGGGTTCCAAGCGCACTGGACCTGATCTTCATCGCGTAGGCGGGAAGTATCCTGACGCCTGGCACTATAATCACATGGATCGTCCGGCGGATATCTCGCCCGGCTCCATCATGCCGCGCTATTCCTGGCTGCTTACACAACAGTTGGCCACGAATGCGATTCCCTCCCGGATCAGTGCTTTGCGAAAAGTCGGCGTGCCTTATCCGTCGGGATATGAGAACAGCGAGGCGCAGAAAGACGCGGCCAAACAGGCGGAGACGATTGTGGCCAACTTGAAATCCGGTTCCGTGGAAGCAAAGCCGGATCGCGAGATCATCGCCCTCATCGCCTATCTGCAACGGCTGGGCACGGACATCAAGGCGCAAGCCGTGGCGGCACCAGCCAACACCTCCAACTGATTCGACGTATGATCAAAAATGTTTTAACCCACGTCGGCGGAGTCGAGAACTTCGGCATCATCTCCATCCTCCTTTTTTTCGCGGTCTTCACGGGCGCGATGATCTATGCGGCATGTCTGAAGAAGCCTTTTCTGAAAAACATGAGCCAGCTTCCTTTGGAAGACGGCACGAAGAGTGAGGAGGTCCGCCATGAATAACGATCCTAAACAACCGTTGCTGCTCGAACACGAGGCCGATGGTATCAAGGAACTCGATAACCTGCTGCCCCGTTGGTGGGTCTGGCTATTTTATATATGCGTGGCGTATGGCGTCGCCTACATGCTCTACTATCATGTGTTCAACATGGGCGACTTGCAGGCGGCCGCGTATTCGAAGGAGCAGAAGATCGGTGATGAGATCAAGGCTGCTTCCATCGCGAAGTTTGAGGCGAACATCGCCGTGCTGGAGCCCTCAAAGGACCAGGCCGTTCTCACTCATGGCTTGCAGGTATATACCGTTTACTGCGCTCCGTGCCATCGTGCTGATGGTGGTGGCATCGTGGGGCCAAATCTGACAGATGACTTCTGGCTTCATGGCTCCAACTACGTGGACAATGTGAAGATCATCATCAATGGCGTGCCGGACAAAGGCATGCTCACCTGGCGCGGTGTGTTGAAGCCGGATGAGATCACCTCGGTGGCCAGTTACATCTATACGTTGCGCGGCACCAAGCCACCCAATCCGAAACCGCCAGAGAACCTCCAGACTGGCCCGGCGAAACCGAGCGAGTTCGAGTAGGAAGAATGTCCCATGACAAAGCACCCAGCCACTAATGCAGTGATGGTCTTCCTTCACTTGGAATTGGTGCGTTCCTTGGTCATTGGGACTTCGTCATTGATCATTAACGCCAAAGGGCATGTTGTATGAGTGCTCCAATCAAGACTCCGGAACCGGATGATCCGCTGGCCGCCCAGCAGACGGTCAATTTGGCGGATTTCCGGGATCACATCGCCACGGCAGACAAGAAAGGATACCGCAAGTGGGTCTACCCGAAGAAAGTGGATGGCAAGTGGTATCGCTGGCGCACGTGGATGAGTTGGGTGTTGCTTGCCATCATGTTTGTGGGTCCTTTTGTCCGCATCCATGGCAATCCGCTCCTGATGATCAATATCGTGGAGCGGAAGTTCTCCATCTTGGGCCAGATCTTTTGGCCACAGGATACCTTCATCTTTGCGGTGGCCATGCTGGTGTTCTTTGCCAGCATCATGATTTTCACCACGGCTTTTGGACGGTTGTGGTGCGGATGGACCTGCCCGCAGACGGTGATGATGGAGATGCTTTTCCGGAAGATCGAATACTGGATCGAAGGCGATGCCCATGAGCAAAAAGCGCTGGCGGCTGCTCCCTGGAATGCGCGTAAAATCTGGAAGCGCGGGAGCAAGCTGGCCCTGTTTTTCGTCCTCTCCTTTATCATCGGTAACACGTTGCTGAGCTACATCATCGGCAGCGACCAGTTGTTTCACATCATCGCCGATGATCCGCACAATCACGTGACCGGACTAACGTTCATGATCCTGTTCACGCTGCTGTTCTTCGCCATCTTCGCCCGGTTTCGTGAGCAGGCCTGCACGTTCATCTGTCCTTACGGGCGGTTCCAGTCTGCCTTGCTGGATGAGAATACGATGGTGGTGGCGTATGACTACAAACGCGGTGAGGGCCGGGCTCCGTTAAAGCGTGAGCAAACGCTGGAAGCGCGCAAGGCTGAGGGCAAGGGCGATTGCGTGAACTGTCATCAATGCGTCGCCGTTTGTCCCACGGGAATCGATATCCGCAATGGTGTGCAGATGGAGTGTGTGCAATGCACTGCGTGTATCGATGCGTGTGATGCGGTGATGGACAAGGTGGGGCAGCCACGCGGGCTCATCCGCTATGCTTCGCTGAATGGCATCGAGAAGGGCGAATCGCTGAGGTTCACCGCACGGATGAAGCTTTACTCGGTCATCCTGACCGCGCTCGTTACCCTTTTCCTTGTGCTGGTGTTCACCCGTTCAGATGTGGAAACGGCTTTGCTGCGGGCACCTGGCTCGCTCTTCCAAAAGCTGGGCGATGACCGCATCAGCAATATCTACACGTTGCGCGTCTTGAACAAGACGGGGCATGACATTCCGGTGGAGCTGCACTTGCTGAAGGGGCAGGGGAAGATCCAAGTTTTGGGTGCGGAAGAATTTATTGTGCCCAAGGAGAACTCTTCACAAACCTCGGTATTGATCGAGATGGAGGAGAAGAATCTACGCGGGGGCAGCACTCCGCTGGAGATCGGTGTGTATTCGCGAGGCAAACTTTTGGAGACGGTGAAGACGGCCTTTGTGGGGCCGCGGAAGGAACAACATGAACACGACGACAAAGACTGAACATAAACCACGCAACCCCTGGCCTTATGCCATCATTGCGTGGTTTGCCATCTTCATCACGGCGATGGTGTCCTGGGCGGTGGTAGCCACGCATAATAGCATGGATCTGGTGCGGAAGGATTATTATGAGGAAGAACTGCGGCATCAGCAGCAGATCGACCGGGTGAACCGCACGGCCCAAGTGCGCAACGACATAACGGTGACGACCGATGCGACGAGTCTGACTTTCAAACTACCCACAGAAAGCTCGAAAGCCCTGCCGACAGGCGAGGTGCAATTGTATCGTCCTTCCGATGCGAGCCTGGATCAGAAGTTGGCGCTCGCGGTGAACGAAAGCGGACTGCAACGCATCGATGTCTCCGCGATAAAGGGCGGGCTCTGGAAATTGCGGGTGAAGTGGAAACAGGGTGGCGAAGAGTATTACTTCGATCAATCGGTGGTGCTCATCGGGAAACTCTGAGGCATTATGGAACTCTGGACCGCATTCGTCCTGGGATTGGTCGGCAGCCTGCATTGCGCCGGCATGTGCGGGCCATTGGCGCTGGCTCTGCCGGTGGCGGGCAATACTCGTAGCGCATTTGTGCTGGGACGGGTTTTGTACAATCTAGGACGTATTCTGACCTACTGCATCATCGGTGCGTTTTTTGGTTTCGCGGGACAAAGCTTGGCGCTGGCAGGTTTCCAGAAATGGGTCTCGCTGGCGGCAGGCGCGGCCATCCTGCTGGGGTTGTTTGCTTCGACTCGTTTGGGGCTGGGACTGCCGATCACAAAGAGCGTGATGTGGTTGAAGTCCAGCGTGGGCAGATTGCTGCAGCAACGCACGTTTGGTTCCCTCTTCTTGCTGGGATCCTTAAACGGGTTCTTGCCCTGCGGGCTGGTGTATGTGGCAGCGGCTGCCGCTGCGGCGACGGGTAGTTTGCATCTGGGGGTGTTCTCGATGGCGATGTTCGGCCTGGGAACATTACCGGTGATGCTCGGGTTGGGATTGGCGGGACGGAAGCTTCAGGGTCTCTTCAATTTCAAATTGCAGCGGTTAGTGCCGGTCAGTCTGGCCGTGATGGGCATTTTGCTGGTTTTACGAGGAATGGAGCTGGGTATCCCTTATGTCAGCCCAGTGCTGACGGGTTCCTGCCCGCATTGTCATTGAGGGGCTGGCCCGGATTAGAACCGGAGACAGGCCATGGTCGTGTAGCAACTGCGAGGAGGTGTAGAACGAAATCCTAGGGTGCTGACAGGCTGGCGGTTTTGCCTCCGCGCATGTATTTGTGGCAGCTCACACAACTCACGGTCATCTGCATATAGGCACCGGTAGCGGCATCGATGTTTTTATCATTGGCCGCTTTCACCAACGTCTGCGCGTGACGCCGAAATTCCGTGGTGAACAGTTCATACTCGGGCGTCTGGCGGGAATACCAGCCCGTCGTCTGGCTGAGTTGAACCAGTTTCTGGGCGTTCTGCGAAATACGGTCATAGTCTTCCTTGGCGATGCCTTCCAGCACCCCTTGAGAATGGGCCAGTTTAAGACGCATCACTTCGGCGGTCGGCAGGTCTGCTGCCATTGCGGCGCGTAAACCGGTCATCAGGCCGACGGCACCGAGCACCCCAATGGCCACTACGGGAACAATTCTTTTCATATGTTGTGAAGAAACCCACCCGCCAGAAGGTGCCGGCAGGCTGGGAATCGGTTGTCTTTACGCCGCGAAACCGAAACGGAACCGTTCCTCTTCAGCCGTCAGTTTGAGGCATTTTTGCAATCGCCGGGCGGTCAGCATGTTGGCCGCCGACTTGACCATGCGATCAAAGGAGGCACGTTCCAGTTCCACTCCTTCATGGCGGATATGCGTGATGGTCAGGCCGCGTTCCAGAAGTTCCGTGAGAAACTCTTCGGCGGTCACCGGATCATCCGTCTGCAGATGATGGGCTTGCAGGTGACGGCCCAGTTCGACTTCATACTCGATGTGGTATTTGGTGATCATAAGTTCTGGCGGTTTGATGTTTACGTCTGGTTACGAGTCAAACTCGCACTCTTGTCCATGACTACGCCTCCCATAAATTGCTGTGTAACACTCCGCAATTGCTGGCAGTGTCGGGAGGCGGACAAAGCTTTTGTCTTCCGGGAGGCCGGAACGGTTGCAAAATCAGCGAGAACGAATCTCAGTCTCGTACAATCCGTCGTTTCAGCGTGTTTTGCCTCGAATTCTCATGGTCGTCGGACCTTTCCTGTGCTTCCTTTTGGACAGGATCACATGACATCGAAGAACACATCACCTGCGGCCAAGAAGGATTCATCCTGTCTGGTCGAGACGGTGGCGCAGGCGATGCAGAGCAATCCTTCACTCGAAGCGGTGCAGGTGCATCAGGACAAGGAGATCGTCTCCGTGGCGACGATGGGGCGGCATGATGCGACCACGTTGGATGCGACTCTCGGCGAGCGGTTACAGAAGTTGCGCGAGACACCGGAGGCCCCGCCTTGCGTTTTACTTCAGGGTAATACGAGTTGCGCGGGTTGTCCGGCGGAGAAAACGACCGGAGACCAGCCCGGCGTCACGGTCACGCATCAGGGGGACATGACGACCATCGCGCGTGTCACGTGTCCCACGGCTCCCAGTTTTTGGCGCTGGCATGACGTGCCGTTTCCGCGCTTCGCCCCGCGTACCGTCGAGCTGCCGCAGGATGAACACGGTGAAGACGAGTGGAAATTGCAGCTTGTCGCAGCGGGTGTGTGTGGTGTTTTTGGCATCCTTGGCCATTTCATTTCCCAACCGACATGGATGTTGCTGTGCTTCATCATCTCCTACATCGCCGGAGGCTGGTACGCGTTGGAGGAAGTGCGAGAGAATCTGCGGAAGGGTGTGCTGGATGTTCATTTCCTGATGCTCGCCGTGGCGGCGGGCAGTGCGGCCATCGGCGGTTGGGAAGAGGGAGCCACGTTGCTGTTCCTCTTCTCGCTGTCCGGCGCGTTGGAGCACTACGCATTGGGACGCACGCAGAAGGAGATCCGGTCGTTGTTCAAGGATGCGCCCAAAACAGCCACAGTCTTGCGAGCTGATGGGCGCGAGGAAATCATGGCTGTGGAAGCGTTGCAGGTGGGATTGCGTCTGTTGGTGAAACCCGGCGAGGCATTTCCCGTCGATGGCGAGATCCGCAAGGGCGATACCGCGAGTGATGAATCCAATCTTACGGGCGAGGCGATTCCCGTGGAGAAACAGGCCGGCGATACGGTGTTCGCCGGAACTCTGAACCAGTGGGGGGCAGTGGAGATCATCGTGACCAAGCCGGCCGGGCAGAGTGCGCTGCAACGCATCATCCATCTCATCCGCGAGGCGCAGCAGCAACGCGCGCCTTCACAGAATTTCACGGACAAGTTTGGCACGCCTTATACTTATGGTGTTCTGGGTGTTTCTTTCGTGATGTTCTTTGTGTGGTGGTTAGGCTTTCACCTGCCGCCGTTTGCTTCCACACCAGAAACGAAAAGTGCCTTCTATCGCACGATGAGCCTGCTGGTGGTCGCTTCGCCTTGTGCACTGGTGCTCTCGATACCCTCTGCCATTCTGGCGGCGATCGCGTGGGCAGCGAAGCGCGGCATCCTATTCCGTGGCGGTGCGGCCGTGGAGAAGCTGGCGGAGATACAGGTGGTGGCGCTGGACAAGACCGGCACGCTTACTACAGGCGATCTGAAGGTGGACCGGATTGAATCATTTCCTACAGGTCGCGAACGTGAAGTCGCTGAACTCACCTGGCATCTGGAACGGCTTTCCACGCATCCGCTGGCCCGGGCCATCACGCAGCATGGCAAGCAGCAGGGTTTTAAGCAGATAGAAGTGGCGGGCTTCACCTCGGTGACCGGGCAAGGTTTGAAGGGCAGGGTGGGTGACATGGAAGTGATGGTGGGTAAACGTGAGTGGGTTTTGGCGCCTGGTTCCGAGGCCACCAGTTTACCTGAGCATGAAGCGGGTACTTCAGAAGTATGGCTGCGGGCGGGGGTGCTCATCGGACGATTGGTTTTGCGCGATGAGATCCGCCCGCAGTCGGCGGAAGTCATCAAACAATTGAACGCACTTGGGATGCATCCGGTGGTGCTGACCGGAGATCGCAAGGCAGCAGCAGCAAGACTGGTGGGCACACTGGGTGAGTTGGAAATCCGTGCGGAGCTGAGTCCGGAGCAAAAGGTAGAGGCCATCACGGGTTTCAACAAGCAAGGCCGGAAAGCGGCGATGGTTGGTGATGGTGTGAATGATGCCCCTTGCCTTGCGGCGGCGCATGTGGGCATCGCCATGGGTGCACGCGGTTCGGATGCGGCGCTGGAGCAGGCGGATATCGTGCTGATGCACGACCGGCTGGAGAATGTGCTGACGGCTTGCCGCTTGAGCCGCCGGGCGAAGGCCATCATCCAGCAGAACCTTTTCATATCGTTAGGGACGGTGGTGGTGCTCGTCGCTTTTGCGCTGGCCGGCTCCATTCCATTGACCTTGGCGGTGGTGGGGCATGAAGGCAGCACGGTGGTAGTGGTGTTAAACAGTCTGCGTTTGTTGTTCGGAAGAAATTCAGTGTAAAAAATCAATATCCTCTTCGTGCCTTTGCAGGAGTAAGCGGTAACTGGCAGACTTGGGTCATAGCTCGATATGAGGGGATTAATGATCTGGCTGTTTCGCTCCGCGTCGGCGATCCAATGCAATTCTGATTAGTGACAAATAGTGACAGGAAAACTTCGTGATGATGCGTGAACTTGCATGATGCGCATAAACAGCTCTTTCCATAACACGCTGTATCGCGAAAGGTTACGAAAGTTCATGAAGAGGAATTGTTGATTCGATTCCCTTCACCCGCTCCAGCTCAAAATCTTGATTCCAAACTGCAAACTGCTGATCCATATTGTTAACTTGGGTTATCTGTGATTTCTCCTGCTAGCGAAACTGCTGGCGGATTCAAAGATGTTTGAGGCTGTTCATCAATGCCGGAGGGAATTTGTTAGCCTCAAGTATTCTAGATGATTCAACCGAGAATCCCAAACTTCCCATCCTTCCTGCTGGTGCGGAAGCGGTAGCCAGATTTGATGACTACTTCCAAGATCTGTTCCTTGATCCTCTGCTCAGATGCGAGTTGCTGGCGAAGTTTGATGAATAGTTTGACGGAGGCTTTGGTCATGAAATCCAAAAGATTGACCACCGAGTCTGCCCGGACATTGGCGGTGGATGATGACGCCAGTATCCGCTGGTTCTCAACGTCCATGGGGTTTTCTAAGTGATTTTCTACCCGGGAGCCCGTTCTTTCTTTGCGTTGTCTGGTTCCCCCTTATTGGCCCCTATGCTTGTCGGCTCCATTAGCAAGGAAATCGTAAAAATCACCGGATTGTCTATATGTGGGGCAAAAATGGCAAAAAATGATGCATTAATTACCTATGGAATCTAATGCAAGTACCGTAAAAGCCCTATGTAAATAGGGTGTAACGGCTCTATTTCTTTATGAAGAGCGACTTAATTAAGGCGAAAATCAGGCTTTTTGGGTGTGTTTTATTACTGCCGGTCATGGCATTTGGCGATGTGGTGGGCACAGGTCTCAACCGGCATGGTCAGGCGGTGGTGCCTGCGGCGGCGGTGAACGCCGGGATGGTGGAGGCCGGACGTGATTTTTCGTTGGGAATAACGGCGGACGGGACGGTGGTGGGGTGGGGTAGTAACACGGATGGGCGTTCGACGCCGCCGGGCGGCTTGGGCGGGGTGGTGGCTCTTTCGGCAGGTACCTATCACACCTTGGCGTTGAAGCAGGACGGGACGGTGACCGGCTGGGGTTTCCCCGGGAGCGGGATCCTGAATGTGCCCGCGGGTTTGAATGAGGTGCTGGCGGTGGCGGCGGGGGGGTATCACAGTCTGGCGGTCAAGCGTGACGGGACGGTGGTGGGCTGGGGTTACGGCGGTAACGGCCGGACGGTGGCTCCGGGCACGTTGACAGATGTGATCGCGATCGGGGCGGGGCGGGATCACAGCGTGGCGTTGAAGAGCGATGGGACGGTGGTGGCGTGGGGCTTGAATGATTTGAACCAGACGGCGGTGCCGGCTGGATTGGGCGGCGTGATCGCGCTGAGCGCGGG
>CALRJY020000027.1:0-88465 GCA_943367715.1 Chitinophaga pinensis
CCTCCATTCCTCCGCTTGACTTACAACACTGTATCTCTCCTCATTGAGAGGAGAGGGAGAAGAGGTCGTGTGCTTCGACGGAGGTGGGTCGTGGTTATCGTGGTGCTTTGACGAAAAGGGTCAGGGCATCGCGGCAGCAATGCCCTACCATGATGGGATTTGGGTTCTGCGTTTCTTTGTGGAGTGGCTGGCGAGGGTTTGGTCCGGTGAGGGTGGACTGGTTGCTACAGTACCGCAGGACAGGAGGCAATCGCGTAGGAAACATAAATCGGATCAGACGGGAAGGCGCGCTTCAAGGGAGTGATTGCATCACGGGCACTTAATTGCATTACGGGCCTATTAAGAAGGGAGAAGGAAGAAAGCGGGCGTTGTTCGAAAGCAACAGTGTTCCATGTTCCTGCTTCTGATTGGTGGATGCGCTAAGGGAAAGTTAGGGACCGGGGTCGAAGTTCGACTTCCCGAAACCGATCCTTACCTGTTTAGTTAGGTTAGTGCCGTCTTACGACGGCGACTACGGGTTGGGAGGAGGTGTTTATTCTGCCTTGTCCATTTCTTGAAATGGGCGAGAGTTAGGCCGTGCCGCGTCCGCGTATTGTATCGTTGTTGCCCAGTGCCACGGAGATCGTGGCGGCGCTGGGCTTGGGGCCGTATCTGGTGGGGCGCTCGCATGAGTGCGATTTCCCGGAATCGGTGGCGGCGTTGCCGGCGTGTTCGCGGGCAAATGTCAATACGAGCGCGGGTAGTGCGGCGATCGATACGGAGGTGAAGTCGCTGCTGGAGAAGGGGTTGTCTCTCTACGCGATCGACCTGGACAAGCTGAAGGAGCTGAAGCCCACACACATCATCACGCAGGCGCAGTGCGAGGTGTGCGCGGTGACGGTGGATGATGTGGAGCAGGCGGCGCAGAGTTTGCTGCCGTCGCAGCCGAAGGTGATCTCGCTCTCGCCGAAACGGTTCGCCGATCTGTGGACGGACATGGCGCAGGTGGCGGAGGCGTTTGACGCGATGGAGGAGGCGAAGCCGATCATCAAGGAATACAAGATGCGGTGCGTGGAGGTCATCGAGAAGGCGTGTCTGGTGAAGACGCGGCCGAAGGTGGCGTGCATCGAGTGGCTGGATCCTCTCATGGCGGCGGGAAATTGGGTGCCGGAGATGATCGAGCTGGCGGGCGGCGTCTCGCTCTTCGGTGAGGCGGGCAAGCATTCGCCCTGGATCAACTGGAGCGTGGTGCAGGAGCATGACCCGGAAATCTTGTTGGTGATGCCGTGTGGGTTCGATCTGGAGCGGACGCGGGCGGAGGTGAACACGCTGATCAAGCAGCCGCACTGGAACGATCTGCAAGCGGTGAAGAACGGCAAGGTCTTCATGATCGACGGGAACAGCTACTTCAACCGGCCAGGACCGCGGTTGGTGGATTCGCTGGAGATCCTGGCGGAGCTGATGCACCCGGATATGTTCGAGGCGAAGTATGAGGGGGTCGGGTGGGAGAAGTTCGTGGTCTAGCCGGTTGCACCGGCGGGCCTATGATGGGGGAAACATCGAACGCCCAACTTCCAACATCGAGAGAGGGAAGGGAAAACGTTCAACGTCCAACGTTCAGAGAAGGGAAGTGGATTCGAGGACGACGACGAGAACGAGGACGATTACGAAGCCATCTGCTGGCGGTTGAAGGCCACACACTCTTCGTAGCGCACGCCGTTACCACCAAAGATATCGAGGGCGGAGCCGATGGTGAGATCGACACGACCGTGGCTGGCGAGGGCGACTTGATGCAGGTCCTCCAAGGACTTCGCACCGCCCGCGTAAGTGGTGGGGATGGGTGTCCACTGGCCGAGACGTTTCACGAGTTCGAGATCGACACCTTGGCAGAGGCCCTCGACATCGACGGCGTGGATGAGGAATTCATCGCAGGAAGTGGCGAGGGTTTGCAGGGTGGCCTGGGTGACGCGGAGATCGGTGAACTTCTGCCAGCGATCGGTGACGACGAAGTATTCGCCATCGCGCACGCGGCAGCTGAGGTCGAGGACGAGGCGGGACTTGCCGACGATCTGAACGAGTTCGGCGAGGCGGGCTTCATCGAGACGGCCTTCGCGAAAGACCCACGAGGTGACGATGACGTGTGAGGCGCCGGCATCCAGGTAGCTGCGGGCGTTGGTGGCGTTGATGCCACCACCGACATGCAGGCCGCCAGAATAAGCGGCGAGGGCGGCCTTCGCGGCGGATTCGTTGCCGGAACCGAGCATGATGACGTGGCCACCTTTGAGTCTGTCGCGTTTATAGAGTTCCGCGTAGAAAGAACTGGGACGCTCGGAGACGAAATTAGTACGCAAGCCAGCGCCGTTGTCGGTGAGGGAGCCACCGACGATCTGCTTCACTTTCCCGTCATGTAAATCGATGCAAGGCCGAAACACGGGGGGAGAGTAGAACCTAAAGACGGTGGCGTCTAGCTGAGTGTGACTAGAGCTTAGCGGCGAACTCAGCGAGTTGCTTGGCGAAGGTGTCCGCCTTGAAATCCTCGAGCACTTGGGCGGAAGTGAAGAGTTGCTTCAGGGAGGCGTCCAGTTTCTTGGCAGTGTCCGCAGGCAAGGCGGCGCTGAGGCGATCGAGAGCAAGGACAAGACGTTCAGCGCGGCGGGCGGCGAGGGGGTGGGCAACTTTGCCTTGGAGATCGCTGCTGATGGAGGAGAGGCGTTTCAGCAATTGCAGCGTTTGCGTCTCGTTCCATTCGGCATCGGAGGTTTCCTTGGCGAGTTGATCGGCGATGCGATGGACGGCTTCGAGATTGGTTTTGCTCGTATCATCTCCGAGCGGAACCAAATGATCTGCGGTGCCGGAAACAACGCGGGTTTGTTGCACGAGCCACTTGAGCGCCTGCCAGCGAAGGATCACAGCGGGCTCGGGGTTCTTCTCGCGAAGCAATTGGGCGGTGAGTTCGCGCAAGGCAACAGCTTGACCCGTGAGCCACGCCTGGCCGCGATGGTAATCATGCTTCTCCTGCCAGTGCCGAGGCTGGGATTGCGTCTGGCCATCCAGCTCAAAAATTAATTCGGGATGCCCGGCCTTCAATAAGTCCGAAGAGAGCGCCTGATGGCAGGCCACGCAACTGTTCGCGCGGATGTAAAGATTTTGTAAATCTCGCATTCCCGCCGTGACGCGTTGGGCATGTGAATAATCTGGACGCGTGTGGGCGCGTTGCCAGTTGCTCGCGGCACCGTGGCAGGACTCGCACGAGACGCTTTCGATGGCTTTGAGCGGCGTGCTCATGAGGCTGGCGGGCAATGCGTGAAAGGGTGCGTGACAGGAAGTGCATTGCAGATTCTTCGCGGCATCGCCGAGCTTCAGCTCCTCGGCCATGCGTGCGGAACGGGCCGTGTTTAAAGTGGAAAACGCCTTCGAGTGCGGATCGGAATGTTTCCAGAATTGAAACTGAAAGTGTTTCGGATCTGCGCCGCCGTGGCATCCGGCGGTGGCACACGTCTCGACGCCCACGAACTTCGCCGGTTCTGATTCGGCCGCCGGCAAAGCGCCGGACACGGTCAGGTATAAGGCCGCAGAAAGCGTGGTGGAGAGTGTATAAGAAAAGGTCACTCTCCGGCGGTTATTGTTAAGCTGTGTAAAGATGTGAATGAAACGCAACATAAGCATTTACTTGCGCCAAGGGCAGTTGTTAATGGATGTAACAGTTGATTGCAAATGAATCCCGCTGAAATCGAAATCACGCTGCAAGCCGGGTTCGCCAGCGCGGTGGGCTGGCTGTTTCTCGGCGGCTTGGGTGTTCACCTTGTTTTGCAAGTGGTCGGCCAGTTGCGCAATCTCAAATGGCAGCGCGAGCAGGAGGAGATGGCGCGCGAAAGATTGCGCTGGGAGATCAAGGCGGCGAGCGCGCAATACGTCCAGGTGCAGCAGAGCAGCGCGGCGTGGAACGGCTTCCGCAAGTTCAAGATCGCGCAGAAACAGTTCGAGTGCGCCGGGGTCTTTTCTTTCTTTCTCGTGCCGCACGATGGCAAGCCGCTGCCGCCCTTCAAGCCCGGCCAGTATCTCACGTTCCAGCTCAACATCCCGGGGCATGACAAACCGGTGGTGCGCTGTTACTCGATCTCGGACTCACCATTCCACACGAACTACTACCGCGTCACGATCAAGCGTGAAGGCGCACCCAAGGATAAACCGGGCATTCCACCCGGACTGGCATCCAGCTACTTCGTGGACCGGTTGCGGGAAGGCGACATCCTGGATGTGAAGGCCCCGGCGGGTCATTTCTATCTCGACCTGGCGCAACCGCAACCCATCGTGCTGCTCTCCGGTGGCGTGGGCATCACGCCGATGTTGAGCATGATGAATGCGATCATCGAGAGCGGTTCCAAGCGGGAGGTGTGGTTCTTCCACGGCGCGCGTAATCGTCTGGAGCACATCCAGCGTTCCTACCTGATGGAGATCGCCGGCCAGTATGAGAATATTCACATCCACATCTGTTACAGTCAGCCGATGGCGGAGGATGTGCAGGGGCGGAATTTCCAGCATCATGGCCGTCTCACGGTCGAGTTGTTGAAGAGCCTGCTGCCCTCGAATAATTTCCAGTATTTCCTCTGTGGCAATGGCGCGTTCATGCAGACGCTCACCACGGATCTGGAAGCTTGGGGAGTGCCTGAATCAGCCATCCACTTTGAAGCCTTTGGTCCGGCTTCCGTGAAGAAGAAGGCGGCACCTGTGACGGCTGCGGTGCTTATGGGCGGACCACAGCCGCAGATCACTTTCGCGAAGTCCGGCAAAGTATTCGCCTGGGAACCGGCCATGCTAAACCTGCTGGATTTTGCCCGTGAGAAAGGCATCCGCCTGGATTCCGGCTGCTGTGCGGGAAGTTGTGGAAGCTGCCTGGTGGCCATCCAATCCGGCAGCGTGGATTATTTGAAAAAGCCAGATTCCTCTGTGGAGACAGGCAGTTGCCTCACCTGCATCTGCCGTCCGCAAGGGGACCTCGTGATTGACGCCTGATGCTAGACACCGCTCATTCTGTCGTTGACCGGCCCCAGCGTTGGGATGCCGCGTTCGATCCTGAACTCACGAATGAGGGGGTGGAGCGGTTGCTCAGCCTGCCGCCGTTCAATCGCATGGACCAGGAGGCGTTTCCCCGCCGGGTGCCTTTGCGCCAGATCCTCAAGAACGATTGCCGCATCCGGCGGTTCACGCGCGGGGAACTGGTGGTGCGGGAAGGCGACTACGGCACCTCAGCCTTTCTGGTGCTGAACCGGTCGGTGAAGGTGGTCATTTCAGCTTTGCCCGCAGAGATACTCGGCCGGCGCACGCACGAGCGGAAGAACTGGTGGGATGCCATGGCGCAACTTTGGCAGAATCCGAAGGATTCCGAAGTGCGACGCAAGGCGCAGCTCGCCCGTGACCAGCGCGTGGGTGCCGTGGCGGGTGCTAATAAGCAGGTACGTATTTTTTTGCAGGACGTCCCGGCCATTCTGAATGAGCATCGCACGGCCAGCCTCGTGGCGGGGGATATCTTTGGGGAGATCGCCGCGCTGAGCCGCATGCCCCGGACGAGCACCGTTTTTGCGGAACACGACGGCACCGAACTGTTGGAGATCCGCTGGCAGGGATTGCGCGACCTGATGCGGTTTGATGGTGCGCTGCGGGAACATATCGAGCGCAACTACCGCGAGCGCACCCTCACCGCGCATCTGCGGGAGATGCCCATTTTCCAGTTCCTTACCGACGATCAGTTGCAGGAGGTCATCGCGCAGACGCAGTTCGCCACCTATGGCGAGTATGAGTGGAGCGGTGATTACAAGCGCATGGCGCAATCCGGTGCGTTGTCACCTGAAAAAGAACCCGTCGTGGCGCAGGAGGGAGATTATCCCAATGGCGTGGTCCTGGTCCGCGCCGGCTTTGCGCGGTTGAGCCAACGCTATGGCAGCGGACATCGCACAATTAATTACCTAGGTGCCGGCCGCGAATACGGCCTGCGGGAGATCGCGCATAACTGGCGCAATAAAGAGCGGCCGGTCACCTTGCAACACACCTTGCGGGTCATCGGTTACGCGCATCTCATCATCATCCCGACGATCGTGATGGAAAAAGTGGTGTTGCCCAGCGTGCCTGGCTCGGAGATCCCGTCTGATTTTCACCCTGATGAACTGGTCGGCCATAAAACCACGACCAAGGCCACGGATGCCGGGGCCAAGCTGGGCGCCGAGTTGATGGAGTTTCTCACCGAGAACCGTTACTTCAACGGTACGGCCGCCATGGTCATCGAGATGGACCGGTGTACGCGTTGTGATGATTGCGTGCGCGCCTGTGCCGCCACGCACGGGAACAATCCGCGTTTCCTCCGGCATGGTCCCATCAGCGGCAAGGTGATGGTGGCCAATGCCTGCATGCACTGTGCGGACCCCGTCTGCATGATCGGCTGTCCCACCGGCGCCATCCATCGCACGAACGTCGGTGGCGAGGTGGTCATCAACCAGGCCACATGCATCGGCTGCAACACCTGCGCGAACAATTGTCCCTACGAAGCCATCCGCATGGTGGAGATACGGGATGAATCGGGCGCCTTCATGGTGGACCAAGAATTGCGCCCCATCACGAAAGCGACGAAGTGTGATCTCTGCTCGGAACAATTGACTGGTCCGGCCTGTGAACGCGCCTGCCCACATGGCGCACTGAAACGGGTGAACATGAACGACCTCGACTCCTTTGCCAAATGGCTCAAGCGGTAACCTTCATGCAGCGGCGTCAGACCAAGGCCATCCTGCTCCTGTGCGCGGGCGGGCTGCTGTTGCTGCTTTATTTTCTTTTCGAGTTCCGCTTTCCCCGGATCACTTTTGTTTCCGGCTGGGTGCTGCTCATCCTGATGTTTCTGCTCACCGCGTACAATGGCCGGAAAAAGCTGCCTTTCCTCCCCGCGCTCAGTTCGGAAATTTGGTTGCAGGTACACATCTATGCGGGGCTGCTCGCGGCGCTGATCTTCGGCATGCACCTGCGCTTCCGGTTGCCCACCGGCGCCTTTGAATCTCTGCTCGCCTTGCTGTTTGTGCTGGTGACGCTCAGCGGCATCGGCGGCTTGTGGCTGAGCCGTAGTTTGCCCAAGCGGCTGACGACCGTGGGCGGAGAAGTCATCTTTGAACGGATCCCTTTTGAACGGAAAACGATCCGTGAAACGGTCCGGACCATCGCTCTGGCCTCCGTGGGCACGAGCAAGTCCACCACCATCGCCGATTTTTACACCGCCGAGCTGGACTCGTTTTTTGCGCGCCCCTGTTTTTTTCTGGAACATCTGCTGGACTCCAACATCCAGTTCAATCGCCTGCTGCGCCGGACCACGGAGCAAAACCGCTTTCTCGGCGCGAACGAACGGGCCGACATGGATGAGATCATCCGTCTGTTGCACGCCAAGTATCGGCTGGACCATCATTACAGCCTGCAACTGGCGCTCAAGCTGTGGTTGTTCATCCACATCCCTTTGACCTACGGACTGCTCGTCTTTTCAGCCTTACACGTGGCGCTGGTGTATGCCTTCAGCAGTGCCGCCGGATAAAAGATGGATCGCGGAAATTCCAACCAGGACAATAAAAATTACGCCCGGCCAAACCAGAAATGGGAGTGTGGCTGGACGTGTGACGGCTGGGCGTGCCGCGTCGGGCCATCGGCCAAGGGCGAATGCCGCGCGACCTTTGAATGCCGCCCCATGCTCGAACGCAAGGAAGGGGAAGCCAAGGGACGCTGGCGTTGTTCCCGCCCGACCGAGCATGGTGGACCTTGCGAAACGGGGCCGACCCCGGAAGGTGTGTGTTGCAAGCAGATCCCGAAATGCCGACCCAGACGCAGTCTGCGCGCCAAGCGGGCTATGCTCTGCCTGCTGACGGTTACGTTCAGCCTGGGATTGCTGCTGGCCTTTGGTGGAAATAGCAAGACTCGTTGGCAGTTCCTGTCACCGGGCAAACTTTCCACCGCGCACCAAAGCGAGGCGTTCAAGCGCATGGAGCGCGAACATTTTGGTAAGAGCGAAAACGGGTGTGCGGGCTGTCATGGTGCTGCCCGGGCCGATAATCCCGGTTGGTTGCAGCATACCTTCAATGCCTCGCCTTCACCTTGGAATGTGGTGGATGCCGTCACCTTTGATCATCGTTCGCTGACCAAGGTGGATGCTTCCTGTGCGAAGTGTCATGGCGGTCATACTTTTCATCAGCCGAATCTGACTCATGACTATTCCTGCTCGGCGTGCCATGTGGAACACCGGGGCAAAGGACGCATCTCACCGCCCGCCGACACGCATTGCACAGCCTGTCACGGAGACCGGAAGGACATGCTGGCCGCCAGCGAACTGGGAAAAAATCTGCCTCCCGAACGGTTCAAATTCCAGCAGGCTGGATTGCTCGCCAGCATTGTGTCAGCCCGTCCGGCGGCGGGATACACCCAGGTCATCCGCAATTTCCATAAGGATCATCCGGAGTTTCAGATCCATCGTGAGCGGGCCCAGGACACCAATTCACTCCGCTTCAATCACGCCGCGCATTTTGGTGCGGGCATCCCCAAGCTGAACGGCCGCAGTCTGGAATGCGCCAGTTGTCATCAACCGGATGCTTCCAAGGTGCGGTTCTTGCCCATCAAGTTCGAGCAGCATTGCCAGAGCTGCCATTCGTTGCAGTTTGATCCGCGCAATCCCCAGCTTCAGCTTCCTCACGGCGATACGGAAGGCGTGCGCGCGTTCTTGCGCAGCTTGCCGCGTCAATATGCAGACTTGGCAGCGCGTCAGGGCATGACTCGCACAGAAGATCAGAACCGTTTTTCACAAGAGCAGTTGCGTGCTCTCCGTGAGCTGTTCCCCACGGGTGAAGAGTTGGAACGCTCCGTGTTGATGACGGGAGATCGCAATAGTGTGACGGATGCGGCCACGACCCAACGCGGGCATTTCGTGGGTTGTGTCTATTGCCATACACCGGGAGTGACGACGGCGGGTTTGCCGATGATGCAAAAGCCGGTCATCCCGGATCGCTGGATGACGCACGCGCGCTTCAATCACCAGCCTCATACGCACATGGCTTGCACTGAATGTCATCCGGCTGCCGCAAGCCGTGTCACCTCGGACATCTTGCTGCCGCATAAGGCTAATTGCGTCTCGTGCCATAGCCCGAAAGGTGGCGTGCCGAACTCCTGTGTCACCTGCCATGGTTATCATAATTATCCGGCGAAACCATGAACCGTGCGAAACATCAGCGCCGGTCACAGGGCCGGATTGCGGGGGAATTTGACGAAGGGCAGTCGTGCACCGCGATGAATGGTGCGATCTCCGCGAATGGCCTCGGGCGGCAGGAAAATACCGTTGAGCGCGGCCGCACCAGCCGCAGCCACGAGATCATCCTGGTCAATACCGTCACCGCTGACGCCGATCGCGCCGATCAAAACGCCATTGCGATAAAGCGGCACACCGCCCGCGAAGATCGTGATGCCATTGGGCAGGTTGCCATTAGGCGCACCGGGCACTGGGCCGGCATCAGTCGTGACGACTGCGCCGTTCAAGGGATTCGTGACATTCTGCGGGAAGAGCGAGAAGCGCTCCTGCAAACCAAGGAAGATTCCCGCAGTGGTGCTGTCGATGCCCGGCGGATAGAAGCGTTGCGCCATGAAACCGACCGTGCGCGTGGAATAAGCGCGCGTGCCGCTGGAGAAGAAGAGGGCCGTGCGGGCCTTCTGCACCGAGACATCCCAACTGAAACGCGTGGCATCGGGCGAGGTGCCGTAACTGCCGAGCACCACGGGCGGCTGTCCATCGACATTCGGATTGCTCACCACGGAGATGAAGCACTGCATCTGACTGCCACGCGGCAAGCGGATGCCAGCGCGGGTCGTGCGAGCTTTTTCGGCAGCAGCGATGATGAGAGCGGTGACCTCAGGCGCGGTGAGCCGGGCTTCACCACCGGGCAAAGCAACGGCAGAGGGATCAGCGATAATCGGATTACGCAATTCACCAGTAGTTCCCCCGAGACTGGCTGTCGGGAAAATAAGCGCGGGACTAGCGACCACCGGATAAGCCGCGAAGTTCACGCCGATGCCACCCAACGGCGTGACAGTGCCGAGGCTGGTGCTGGATTCCACGTAGGGAATGCGGATGCCATCGATGAACACGCCGGAACCGCGAATCTCGCTGGCCGGATTGAAACCAGTTTGCCCGGCAAGCGCGACATCTTCATCGACATCCGAGGCGAGCACGGTTTGGGGAGTGATGTCCGTTGCCCCATCACCATCACCTGCCACGCCCACACCGCCGATGAGCAAGCCTCCTGCATACAGAGGAACGCCACCTGCCGTGCCCGCAAGTCCGCCAGTCACGGGAGTAGGAACTGGTGCGCCGTTGATGCCACTGGGCGGACCGGGAACAAAAGTGCCGGGATCTTTGAAACGGTTGATGTCCGAGAAGGGCAGGTTGGAAAAGTTTACGCCTACCAACGGACCGGGCGGCCGGTTCAACACCCCGGGTGGAAAATTTTGCTGCACGATGAACCCTGCCGTCCGCGTGGTGAAAGCATGCTGGTCGCTGCTGAGAAAGGCGGCGGTGCCCGCTTTGGCAATGGCGTTCGCGACCAGATTGGTGAAAGCCGCCGTGGTGGGCGTTGTGCCGTTCACACTCCATACACCGAGCACGTAACCTTCGCGATCTGTCACGGCGATCACGCTGTTCGGCGAGACCTGCGCGGCACGAGTGACTGCTTGTGCGAGCACGGTCTGAACTTGGCCCACCGTCATCGCCGCGTGACTGGTAGTAGAAAACGCGAAGCAGCCGAGAATTGTTGGGAGCAGCAGTTTTCGAAACATGAGAACGCCGTATGGCAGCGCCACCATAATAGTGGCGCACGCGTTCGGCAAGTGTTGCGAAGGGAGGACGCCTGAAAATTTGTCCCCACGCACGCATCTGTGTGACCCTGGCGGGGGCTATTGCCGGATGGAGCGCCGTTGCGGCGGATAAACCTTCAGCCGCTCCGTGGACACAAGGGGCGACGAATCAGTTCACCGGCAAAGTCTCGCCGTATCGCGAGCTGATCGTCACACCGCCAGCCTTGCCGCCCGAGGTGTTCTCGCCGGACCCCATCTGGGTGCCGTCTTTTCCAGCCACGACTTTGTATCGTAATGGGCCAGCATTTATCCCGCGCATCGATCTGAGCCTTAGTTTGCCTTTATCACCGGAGAAGTTTAATCCCGATCCGGCGGCTGAACCGCTGCGGTTGCCTTTGCAACCTGCGGAAGGGCCGTTGCGTCCTGTTATCCGTGAGACGGGTTTACCAGCACCTAAATCTCCGACGCAGTTCAATCCCGATCCCGGCGCGGTGAATAAACCGCCGAGTGAACCCTATTTCCGCAACGACCCGCGCCTGCCGCCCTTATTTGGTGAAGAACCGCTGCCGTCTCATCTTGCCTTGCCGCGCGAGCCCGTGCGTTTGTTTGAAGTGTTGCCGTTCATTCCACCCACAGTCTTTGGCTGGCAGCCTTTGGAAGACGCGTTTCGCCTGCCGCGCACACCAGTAAGGCGGGTGACATTGGAGCCGACAGAAGCAGCGACGGTTCCCTATGGTGACGAGCCGTTGCCGAAGGAGCTGCAACTGCCGCGTGGCGATCTCTGGCGCGTTTTGCCGACACATCCACATTTCTCGAACAACGGTTTACGTCACGATCCAGAAGCAACCGTGCCGCCAAACACCGAGGTGAAGGAGAATCGCTGGCGCGTGCCGTTCACACCATGGCGGCGCTACACGAGCGGGGATATCGAGACGCCGTACCAGAACGAGCGTCCGTATCTGTGGCATCCCTATCGACAGAGTTATCTGAAGGGAGATGCGCCCATCATCGGGCAGGATATCTTCATGAACCTCACCGCCTCCACCCTCACGGAAATGGAGGCACGCCGCATTCCTGTGCCCAGCGGAATTAGTTCGGCTTTACCCGGAGCCGCAGAATTCTTTGGTCGTGGGGAACAGCTCTCCATCCAGAACAACATCTCGTTCGCGATCGATCTGTTCAAAGGCGAGACGGCCTTCAAGCCGGTGGAGTGGCTGGTGCGCCTGCAGCCGGTCTTCAATATCAATCACGTCTATACGAAAGAGGTCGGCGTGGTGTCGCCAGATGCGCGTGGGCAATTGGCTGGTGGACCGGGCAATAACCAGCCGCCACCAAACAACGGCGGCGTAGTCAATCCCGGCGACATCGATGCCATCTTGAATGGCCAGGTGGTGAACGGTGGCAATCTGACGGGTGAAAAGAACACGGTCCGCACACGCGATCATTGGGCGCTGCAAGAGGCATTCGCCGAAGTCCACATCAGCGACCTCTCAGATAACTACGACTTCATCGCGTTCCGGGGTGGTAATCAGACCTTCATCAGTGATTTCCGCGGGTTGATTTTCAACGACACGAACCTTGGCTTTCGCCTTTTCGGCAATGCGTGGAACAATCGCATCCAGTATAACGCCATCGGGTTCGATATGCGCGAGAAGGACACGAACTCGGACTTGAACACATTCGATGCGCGCAATCAGAACGTCATCATCGGAAACGTCTATTGGCAGGATTTTCTTTTCAAAGGCTACACGGCGCAGTTGAGTTTTCACGCGAACTTGGACCAGTCCGATGTTCACTACGATCGCAATGGCGGCATCGTGCGTCCGGCCCCGTTGGGTTCAGTGCGGGCGCATGATGTGAATGCGTATTATCTCGGCTGGGCGGGTGATGGTCACATTGGCCGGTGGAATGTTTCGCACGCACTCTACTACGCTTTCGGTGAAGATGAGTTCAACGGCCTCGCCGGACAAGAAACCGACATCTCCGCTTGGATGGCCGCGCTGGAAGTTTCCTATGATCGCGACTGGTTGCGCTACAAAGCCTCCATGATCTTTGCCTCGGGTGACAACGATGCTGATGACGGTAATGCGAATGGATTCGACACCATCGTGGACAATCCGAACTTCATCGGCGGTCCGTTCAGCTTTTATGTGCGGCAGGGTTTTAACCTCGGTGGCACTTTGGTAAACTTGAAACAGCGTAACAGCCTGGTGCCGAACTTGCGCACGAGCAAGACGCAAGGGCAGGCAAATTTCGTGAACCCGGGCGTGTTCATCGCCGGGCTCGGATTGGAAGCGGAAGTGACGCCGAAGCTGAAGGCGTTCGGCAATGCGAACTACATACGCTTTGTGGCGATGGATACGATCAAAACGGCATTGCTCACGGACAAAATCGATTATGAGCTAGGCTGGGATTTCAGCGTGGGTGTACAGTATCGGCCGTTTTTGACGGACAACGTGGTCTTATCCACGGGCTTCGGCGTGCTGATACCGGGGCAAGGGTACAAGGATATTTACAAGACGAACCCGTCACCGGTGCCGGGTTTTGGCTCCGTGAGCAATCGCGGGGAAGTTGACAGCTTTTTATATAGCGCCGTGCTGGCGCTGACTTTGACTTACTGATTTACCATGAAACAGATGAAAATCTTGCTGACATGGCTGGTGCTGGCGATGGCCGTCACCGGATCGCTGTGGGCTGCTGAGGTGAGCACCGGCTACGGGCCGCCCATATCCGTGCCGATCGAGATTCCAGCGGAGCCGCGCCCATTGCCGGCGGTCAACTGGATCGATCAATCGCGCGAAGCCGCGCATCTGAAGAGCCGTGGTTGCATCGAGTGTCACAAAGGCTCGGATAATCACACGATGCACAAGTCGCCCAATGTGGTGTTGGGTTGCACCGATTGTCATGGTGGCAATCCCGCCCCGGGATTGACGATGCGCAAGGCACACGTGGAACCGCGTTTTCCTGATCTGTGGGTGACTTCGGCGAATCCGAATGATTCCTCAGTGTTGCTCAACCAAGAGTCTCCCGAATTCGTGCAGTTCGTGAATCCCGGTGATTTGCGCGTGGCGAACAAGGCATGTGGCCTATGCCATGAGAAGGAAGCCCGTGACGTGGGCCACAGCATGATGCGGCATGGCGCGATGCTCTGGGGCGCGGCGCTCTACAATAACGGCAGTACACCGAACAAAAACTATAACTACGGCCAGGCCTATGGCGTGGATGGTGTCCCCTTACGATTGGTGAACCCGACGCCTGTTACACCTGAGGATACGAAGTATCGCGGCATCGTGCCGTTTCTCGACCCATTACCGCGCTTTGCGCTAAGCCAGCCGGGTAATATTTTGCGCATCTTTGAAAAGGGTGGAGAGAAGCAATTGCAACTCGGCGTGCCCACGGTAACAGAGCCGCCGGGCAAGCCGATCCGCCGTTTATCTGATCGTGGATTAGGCACGTTGAACCGCATCGATCCGGTATTCCTGAATCTGCAGAAGACGCGGTTGCACGATCCGTTGCTCGACTTCATGGGCTCGAACAATCATCCGGGTGATTATCGTTCGAGCGGCTGCACCGCGTGTCATGTGGTGTATGCAAATGACCGTTCGCCGACGCACTCAAGCTGGTACTTCAAGTATGGGCATCAGGGCTTGAGCTTCAGCGGGGATGAATCCATCCGCAAGAATGAGCGCGGGCATCCGATCAAGCATGAGTTCACGCGGGCCATTCCGACGAGCCAGTGCATGAACTGCCACATGCACCAGGGCAATCTCTTCGTGAACCCCTATCTTGGCTACACGTGGTGGGACCAGGAGAGCGATGGCGAGCACATGTATCCGAAGAAGCAGAAGAACCCGACAGATGCTGAGATGGTGAATGCGGTGAGGAAGAACCCTGAAGCAGCAGCGGCGCGCGGTCTATGGGGTGATCTGGATTTCCTGGAGAAGGTGGCGGAGCTGAATCCGAAGCTGAAGGACACGCAGTTCGCGGATTATCACGGTCACGGCTGGGTGTTCCGCGCAGTCTTTAAGAAAGATCGCAAAGGTAACATGCTGGATGAACAGGACAAAGTGGTCGCTCCAGATGATCCGCATAAGTTCTCCAAAGGCGTTCATTTGAAGGACATCCATCTGGCGAAAGGCATGCATTGCGTGGATTGCCATTTTGAGACGGATGTTCATGGGAATGGCAATCTGTATGTGGAACCGCGCGCAGCCACAACGATCGAATGCATTGATTGCCATGGTTCCGTGAGCCAACGGCCTACGTTGATCACCTCGGGCAATGCCGGGAAGATCGACCTGAACCACAGCACTACTTCATGGGGGCCGCGTTTTATCTGGGAAGGCAAGAAACTGTATCAACGTAGCAGTCTCTCGCCAGATGTGCGCTGGGAAGTGCCGCAGACGGCGGATGTCGTGGATCCGCAATCGTCGCGTTACAACGCGAAGGCGGCGTTTGCGAAGACACTACGGCTGGATGGCCAGAACTGGGGCAGTGTGCCCGAGACGAAGGACTGTCCGCAGCAACTAGCTCATGACAACAGCAAGATCACATGCCAGGTGTGCCATACCTCATGGGCGACGAGTTGTTTCGGTTGCCATTTGCCGATGAAGGCGAACCAGAAGGTGGCTCTCAACAAGTTCGAAGGCATGACGACGCGGAATTTTACGTCGTACAATCCGCAGGTGGTGCGGGATGATGTGTATATGCTTGGCGTGGATAGCACGGTGAAGAGCAATCGTATGGCGGTGCTGCGGTCATCGAGCGCCGTGGTCGTTGGCTCGCAGAACCAGAATCGCGAGTGGATCTATTCGCAGCAGCAGACGGTGTCAGCAGAGGGGTACAGCGGCCAGGCGTTCAACCCGCATTTCCCGCACACGACGAGTGGAGTGGGCACGACGAAGAATTGCACGGATTGTCATGCGTCGAAGGATAACGACAACAATGCCATCCTTACGCAGTTGCTGGGCTTCGGCACGGGGACGGTGAATTTCTTTGGACGTTACACGTATGTGGGCGCGGGCAAGGACGGCTTGCACGCGGTCGTGTGGACGGAACAGGAAGAGCCGCAGGCAGCCATCGGCAGCAATCTGCAACGGCTGGCGTATCCGGATAACTACCGCGAGCACACAGAGAAGAATCACGGCGAGTTGAAGGAGGCGCATCACCATCACGCGCATGAGATCCTCGATCTGACGTTGCGCGGGGAATATCTCTACACGGCGAATGGGCCGGGCGGGTTTGAGGTGTTCGATGTGGCGAGCATTGATAACAAGGGTTTTTCCGAACGCATCGTGACGTCTCCGGTTTCGCCGTTGGGGCAGAAGACGTATGTGCGCACGAAGTATGCGACGTCGGTGACGTTGCCGAGCACGCTGGGTATCGATCCTTTGCGCGAACGCTTGCCAGAGAATGAGGAGCAGCCGATCAGCTTGAGCTATGGCTCGGTGTATGTGACGGACAAGGAGGAAGGGCTGGTGGTTGTGTTCGTGGGCACGTTGGTGGATGGGAATCCCTCGAACAACTTCTTTCGCGAAAGCGATGTCACGAAGTTCAATCCGGATGGGAAGCTGACGGGCGCTATGCACAGCTACATGGCGGGGCATAACCTGTATGTGGTGGGTGAGAAGGGGTTGTTCGTCATCGATGTCACGAAACCGAGCGAGCCGAAGCTGGTGGGGGAATTAACGGCGGGATTGAATTCGCCGAAGGCCATTGCGGTGCAGTTCCGTTATGCGTTCATCACGGATGCGGATGGCCTGAAGGTGGTGGATGTCACGAATCCGGTGAAGCCGAGTCTGGTGGCCGGAGCGCACGTGCCGTTGAAATCGGCGGGGCGTCTGTATGTGGCGCGGACGTATGCGTATGTGCCGAATGGGGCGGAGGGATTGGCGATTGTGGATATCGAAAATCCGACGAAGCCGCGGTTGGAGATGGCATACACGGCGGATGGAAAGCTGAACGATGCGCGGGCGGTGCAGATCGGTTCGGTGAATGCTTCCATGTTCGCGCTGGTGGCGGATGGGAAGAATGGCTTGCGGGTCATCCAGATGATCTCGCCGGAGAATGTGCCTCAGCACATGGGCTTCAGTCCGAAACCGAATCCGAAGCTTATCGCCACATACCACACGCATGAACCGGCGGTGGCGGTATCGCGTGGATTGGATCGGGATCGCGTGGTGGATGAATCGGGGAATCAGACGGTGGTGTTTGGGCGACGTGGGGCACGGCCGTTCAACTTGGAAGAGATGATGAAGTTCCTGCGGCATGCACCGAAGGGTGGTGGTGCGCGCAGCCAGGGAGAACCTTATTACGTGGAAGACGTTTATATGCGTGAGGGCAAGCTGCTGACGAAGGCGGGTGCTGAAGTGAAGCCGACGTTGGCAACGGAACGGCAGAAGGAGCCGATGATGGTGAAGCCGATGGCGGAGCGGTTGATGCGGCGGGGTAGATAAATCAAAACAATGGAATGGAAGCAATATAGTCAGTGGATGCAAACAGCGCGCCTGTGTGTGGTCGCGTGGTTGCTCGGTGTGACCATCTTGCAAGGGCAAGATGCAGTGACGACGTTGAATCCGGGGGATGGTTCGCCGGGTTATGCGAATGGGCCGCTGGCGGGGGCGAAGTTCAATGATCCGGCGGGGTTGGTGTTTGATGCGCAGGGGAATCTGTTTGTGGCGGACAGCCGGAATCACGTCATCCGGAAGGTGGCGGTGGATGGCGCGGTGTCGTTGCTGGCGGGCACCGTGGGTGAGGCGGGGTTTGCGAATGGGAGTGGGACTGGGGTGAAGTTTGATACGCCGTTTGGGGTAGCGATTGCGGGCGATGGGAGTTTGCTGGTGGCGGATACGGGGAATCACATGTTGCGTCGCGTGACGATTACGGGGGCGGTGACGACGTATGCGGGGTTGGCGGGCACACCGGGGAATACGAATGGCACTTTGGTGGAGGCGCGGTTTCGTTCGCCACTGGGATTGAAGCGGGATGCGGCAGGGAATGTGTGGGTGGCGGACAGCGGGAATCATACGATCCGGCGGATCACGCCCGCCGGAATGGTGGAGACGGTGGCGGGAGTACCGGATGTCTGGGGCGCCTTTGATGGACCGGCGGCGAGCGCGAAGTTTAATGGGCCGGTGGATGTGGCGATCGCGGCGGATGGGCGGGTGTTCATCTCGGATGGGTTCAATCATACCATTCGCTGTCTGCAAACTAATGGAGTCATAACGACAGTAACGGGTCAGGCGGGGGTGGCGAATTGGTCGGATGGACAAGAGGCGCAAGCGAGATTTTGGAATCCGGCGGGATTGGCTATTGATCACGCCGGTAATCTGTATGTGGCGGATTCGCGGAACCATGTCATCCGGAAGCTGGCAATGGATGGTCGGGTAACGACGGTGAGCGGGGTGGGGCGGGATGCGGGCCATGCCGATGGCGTGAACCGGGCGGGAAGATATTTTAATCCGTATGGACTGGCCTTGGATACGGCGGGGAATCTGGTGGTGTCGGATAGTTACAATCAGTCCTTAAGGCAGGTGTTTGTGCCATTCACGGTGAGAGTGGTGAGTGATTCATCCGCGCATGAGATCCACTGGAGCGCGATTATCGGCAGGAGATATCAAGTGCAGTATCGGACAGCACTCGATTCTGGGGGGTGGTCAAATCTAGACACCCCGATTGAAGCCAATTCCCAACAAATGATGGCATTGGATGCGACCAGCGGGCCGCAACGTTTCTATCGGGTGTTGGTTGTGGTGCCGTAAAAGGCCTTCTTTGCGTTGCCCGGAGAGTTTCTTCCAAGGATGGTTTTCTTGGTGATTTGACGTGTTTTCTCCTTCTCCTGAGGGGAGGCATCTGTGTGCCCATGAGTTTTTTTCGCTTAAAGTTTTTCTCTTACAGCTTGGGTGTCTCTTTTTGCGCAGTCTGGTTAAAGTGTGTAGCTCTGAAGCTTCGGTTACGTTTCAGTTACATTATCAAGCGGGGTATGAACCCCGTTGCAGGGAATCAATAGTGTCATGGCAGACAGACGTCTTGTTCAATAAAGACGCCGGTTTTTGTAGGGTCATGAGAGAGGTGGTGGCGGGAAATGAATTTCTTTCATTTGAAAGGGGGCGATTTCCCCACGCTTGGCATCCCCCACGCTAAAGAGCGCTTCACTGGTTCGTGCGTCACGAACCGATTACGCCAAGTAAAACCAACCTCTATGAAATACAAACGACTAAAGAGTTCATCTCTCAATGCGTGTTTAGCGGCAGCGGTTCTCGCCTCGATTCCAGCACTTAGCCTGAAGGCTGAAACGGCTGTTGAGACCAAGCGTCTGGAAAACCTGGAAAAAGAAAACGACATCCTGAAGAAACGCCTGGAAGCTCTCGAAGACCTCGCTGTGAAAGAGGGTTTGGTAGCCAAAGGTGATGCTCCGGGTGCGGTGAAGGCACTGGGCGACATCACCATGACCGGTTTCGTGACGGCCTCCTATTTCTGGGATACGGCTGACAATGAAGCGGGCAACGTTGTCGGCAACGTCTGGAACAACAACAACGGTTCCTTCTCCATCAACAAGGTCAAATTGACCCTCGCCAGCGCGCCCGTTGAGGCGAGCGGTGATGAGTTTGATTTCGGTTACAAGGTCTCCCTCATCTTCGGTGAGGACGCACCCATGGTGAATACCGGTGGTGTCGTGCAGGGCTTCGACGAACTGCGCGAGGCTTACGTGGAAATGAACGTGCCCATCGGCACGGGCTTGAACGTCCGCGCTGGCCAGCTCATCTCCCTGCTCAACTACGAGTCGGGTGATGGTGGTGCGGTGAATGACAACTTCTCCCAAGGTTACCAGTGGTTCTTCACCGGTAACGGTCCTTCAGCGGGCGTGCAGCTCGGCTATGCGTTCACGGACAAGGTGGACTTCAAGGTCCGCGTGCAGAACGGCATGTATGCCGGTCCGGTGGATGGTAACATCAACAAGGCGGTCATGGGCGCCGTGGGCATCAAGCCGACGGAAAACCTGTGGTTCAGCCTGATCGGTTTCAGCAGCCGTGAAGGTGCTGGTTCCGTTCGCGGCGGTTCCTTGCTCGCCGGCTTCAAGGCCACGGACAAGCTCGGCTTCGGCGCCGAACTCGACTACTTCGACTTCGATGGCACTGGTGTGGGCGGCTCGACGCTGACCTCGGCCGGTCTGTGGACGTCCTACGCCTTCACCGAGAAGGTGGGCTTGGGTATCCGTGCAGAGTATCTGAATGACTCTGAAGGCGCGGGCACGGGTGGTGTCGGTCCTGCCGGTTTCGCGTTCGCGGCCAATGCTGGCCAGGAAATCGCGAGTGTGGCGGTGACGTTGAACATCAAGCCGGTGCCTTACATCAAGATCCAGCCGGAAGTCCGTTTCGACAATTCCTCGCTGGGCAATGCGTTTGGTACGACCTCCAGCCGCTTCCTTGTGGGCGCGGGCATCTCCTACCTATTCTAGTCCCAACCTGAAACTGACTTAAGAAATCGATACCTATGAAATCAATGTTTGGAAAAATCCTTGGCGGTGTGGCCGCCACGATGATCGCGTTCAGCGCGTCAGCGGCGGATACGGTGAAAGTGGGCATCCTCCACTCTCTGTCTGGCACGATGGCGATCAGCGAAACGTCCCTGAAAGACGTGCTGCTGTTCACCTTCGACGAAATCAACAAGTCCGGCGGTATCAAGGTGGGCGGCAAGCCCTACATGATCGAACCCGTCGTGGTTGACCCGGCCTCCAACTGGCCGCTGTTCGCCGAAAAGGCCAAGCAGCTCCTCGAACAGGACAAAGTGTCCGTCGTGTTCGGCTGCTGGACCTCGGTGAGCCGCAAGTCGGTGCTGCCCGTGTTTGAGCAAGCCAATGGCATGCTCTTCTACCCGGTGCAGTATGAAGGCGAAGAGCTCTCCAAGAACATCTTCTACACCGCTGAAGCTGTGAACCAGCAGGCCATTCCGGCCGTTGATTACATGCTCGGTGAAGGCAAAAAGAAGTTCTACCTGTTGGGTTCTGACTACGTCTATCCCCGCACGACGAACAAGATCCTCAAGCAGTATCTGAAGCTCAAGGGCATCCCTGACTCGGATATCGAAGAAATCTACACGCCGTTCGGTCACACCGACTACCAGACCATCGTCGCCTCCATCAAGAAGTTCTCCGCCGGCGGCAAAGCCACGGTGATCAGCACCTTGAACGGTGACACGAACGTTCCTTTCTTCAAGGAATTCGCCAACGCCGGTCTGACGTCCGAAAACTGCCCGGTGGTTTCGTTCTCCATCTCGGAAGACGAATTCCGCGGTCTGCCTGCGAAAGAACTCGCCGGTCACCTCGGCTGCTGGACGTACTTCATGTCCATCAAGTCTCCCGAGAACGCCAAGTTCACGAAGGACTTCCTGACCTGGATCAAGGCTCCGACCGTCACCGGTTCGAGCTACAAGGTCTCGGGTATCGATGCCAAGGGCCGTGTCACCTGCAGCCCGATGAACCTCTCCCGCATGGGTGTTTACCTCTGGAAGCAGGCCGTCGAGAAGGCGGACAGCTTCGAAGTGGACAAAGTGCGCCCGGCTTTGATCGGCCAGAAGTTCAAGGGACCGGCTGGTGAAGTGACGATGCAGGCGAATCATCACCTGGTGAACAATGTGTTCATCGGTGAGACCCTGCCGACCGGCCAGTTCAAGATCATCAAGACGTTCAACGGCGTAGCCGCTGAACCCTTCAGCGAGAAGTTCCTGAAGTAAGCAGATAGTGTTGTTAGTTCCCCGGGGGAACGGGCTGGTGCAGGCCCGTTCCCCCAACTCAATGTAAAATGATACGATTCATACGTTCCTTTCTGGCGGGGTTTCTTCTTCTCACCGCCATTTCGCAAGCCTCGGCTGCTTCCAATGCCCGGAACGATCTGGTGGCAGCCATTTTAAGCGAGGACGTCGCCCAGCAGACGGAGATGATCAAGAAGCTGGCGGAGACGAATGAACCGATCGTAGTACAAGTCCTGTCTGCGTGGCGCCTGAGCGGTGTCTATATCCACGAGGCCGATGATAAGAAGACACCTTTTTTGCTGGATGCCCAATTGAACAGTGACGGAGCAGCCAAGGGTGCCCGCATAGCGGACGGAGAATTTCTGAAAGATGCCGAAGGCAAACCCATCTGGTTCAGCCAATCGGACCTGACGGCAGCCGATACGAATTCCAAGCTGCGCAAGACGATCAAGACCACTCTCGATTTCTTTTCTCTCGCTGATCCCAATCTCAAGGTGCGCCGTGATGCCACCATCAAGCTGGGACAAGAGCAGAATCCGGACTATATCCCTAATTTTGAAGCCAAACTGGCAAAGGAGACCGACAAGGAAACCATCCGGGCGTTGAAAGAGGCGATCTCGCTCACGCAACTGGTGGATGAGAAGGCAGAGACGCGCATCGCGGCGCTGAAGCAACTGGGGGACTCGAAGTCCATCAACTCGATGAATTTTCTTCAAGACTTTCTGAAGAAAGCCAAGACCGATACGAAGACTTATTCGGCGGAAGAGGTCCGCCAGACTGAAGCCACGATCGACACGATCGAGAAATACATGGCGGTGGGGAATTTTGTTGGGACAAGTTTTCGCGGCTTGAGCACTGCAGCCGTCCTGCTGATCGCGGCGCTGGGACTCGCGATCACCTTCGGTTTGATGGGCGTGATCAACATGGCGCACGGGGAGATCATGGCGGTGGGCGCTTATACAGCTTATGTGACGCAGAATCTGTTCAAGGAATGGTTTGGCGCCACCGGAGGCAAGTTCGACATGTATTTCATCGTGGCATTGGTGATGTCCTTCCTCACGGCGGCGGCGGCCGGATTGATCCTGGAACGGGGCATCATCCGCTTTTTGTACAAGCGTCCGCTGGAATCGCTGCTGGCGACGTGGGGGGTGAGCCTGGTGTTGCAGCAGATTTTCCGCAGCACTTTCGGCGCGGCCAATGTGCAAGTGGGTTCGCCGAGCTGGTTGAGCGGCAGCTATGTGATCCAAGATGTCCTGTTCGCATACAACCGCATTTTCGTGATCGTTTTCGCGGTGTTGATCGTTTACGGCACGTATCTCCTGCTCACGAAGACGTCGCTGGGCTTGCAGATCCGCGCGGTGATGCAGAACCGCAACATGGCCTCCTGCATGGGGGTGCGCACGGATCGCGTGAACATGATGACGTTTGCGTTCGGGTCCGGTCTGGCGGGCATGGCGGGCGCGTGCATGTCCCAGCTCGCGAACGTGGGGCCGAGCCTCGGACAGAACTACATCGTGGACTGTTTCATGATCGTGGTCTTGGGCGGCGTGGGCAGCTTGGGTGGCACCGTATCTGCTTCCTTGGGCGTGGGTGTGACGAATCAAGTTTTGGAGCCGTGGCTGGGCGCGGTCTTGGGCAAGATCATCGTGCTGGGCGGCATCATCCTGTTCCTGCAATGGCGTCCGGCGGGCATTTTTGCCACCAAGAGCCGCAGCCTCGACGGTTGATGCGTGGGTGGATTCGAAAACAGTTTAGCTGCATTTTTACATGACTCGTTTTTTGAATAAAAAGGAAGCGCTGATACTGGCGGCGGTCTCTTTCCTTATTTTGGTGGTGCTACCGTGCCTGAATGCGTTTTTGCCCAAGGAAAGTTTTTTTCATGTCAGTGATTTTACCATCACGGTGTATGGAAAGTATCTCTGCTATGCGGTGCTGGCGCTGGGCGTGAATCTCCTGTGGGGTTACACGGGGTTGTTGAGCTTGGGACAGTGCCTGTTCTTCGCGCTGGGCGGCTATGCGCTAGGCATGCACCTGATGTTGATGATCGGCAAGCTGGGCCAATATCAGAAGGATATCCCCGATTTCATGGTATTCCTGGAATTCGAGACAAAGTATCCGGAGACCGGCGGGTTGCCGCGGCATTGGATACCATTTCGCAGTCCCTGGTTCGCTCTGCTGATGGTGGTCGTGGTGCCGGCATTGGTGGCGTATGTCTTCGGATTCCTCGCCTTCCGTTCGCGCATCAAGGGCGTTTACTTCTCCATCTTGAGCCAGGCGCTGACTTATGCGGCGTGCCTGATGTTCTTCCGCAATGATTTTACTTTCGGTGGAAATAACGGGCTGACGGATTTTAAGTTCATCTTCGGCCATGAGATCAATACGGCGGTGACCAAGCGATGGCTCTACATCGCCTCGGGCATCCTGCTGTTGAGCGTGTATCTGCTGTGCCGTTGGCTGACCTCCACGAAGTTCGGTCTCATCCAGCGCGCGATCCGGGATTCGGAGAACCGCGTGCTGTTCTCCGGTTATGCCACCGCGCACTTTAAGCTGTTCGTCTTCGTGCTTTCCGCAGTGATTTGCGCGGTGGGCGGGGCACTGTATGTGCCGCAAGTGGGCATCATCAATCCGAGCGAGATGGGCACGGAGAAATCCTTGGAAGCCGTCGTGTGGTGCGCGGTGGGTGGTCGTGGCACCTTGATCGGGCCCATCATCGGGGCGATCAGCGTGAACGCGATGAAGAGCTGGGCGACGAGGGCTTTTGCCGAGCAATGGCTGTTCATGCTGGGTGGCATGTTCATCCTCGCGGTGCTGTTCATGCCCAATGGCATTGTCGGACTGCCCGCGCAGTTGAAAGCGTTGAAAGAACGCTTCTCCAAACGGAAGAAGAGTGAAGAAGCGCCACCGGCCACGCCATTGGAAACTCCCGGCGTCAAGACAGCAGAGTGATTTAGCATCCAGGCCATGACACAGAAAAAAGAATTCATTCTCACGCTAGAAGGCGTGAACAAGACGTTCGACGGGTTCAAGGCCATCAACGATCTCAACCTCTATATGGACGAGGGCGAGCTGCGGGTGATCATCGGACCGAACGGCGCGGGCAAGAGCACGATGCTGGACATCATCACAGGCCGCACGCAGCCGGACACGGGTAAGGTGGAGTTCGGACTGAAGACGGATCTGACGGAGCTGAACGAATACCAGATCAACCGTTTGGGCATCGGCCGTAAATTTCAAACACCATCCGTGTATGTAGATCACACGGTGCTGGAGAACATCTGGCTGTCGTTGGAAGGCACGCGCAGTGTCTGGTCCACGTTGTTCGCCAAGATCGGTTCGACACAGCGGGATCGCATCCAGGAAGTGCTGAAGACTATCGGCCTGACGGAGCGAGCGAATGTGAAGGCGGGCACACTTTCACACGGGCAGAAACAATGGTTGGAGATCGGCATGTTGCTGGCGCAGAACCCGAAGCTGTTGCTCGTCGATGAACCCGCCGCCGGTATGACGGATGAGGAAACGGCCAAGACGGGGGAATTGCTCATGAGTCTGGCGGGCAAGCACAGCATCGTGGTGATCGAGCATGACATGGTGTTCGTGCGGCAGATCGCCCGCAAGGTGACGGTGCTGCATCAGGGACATGTGCTGTGCGAAGGCAGCGTGGATGAAGTGCAGAACGACGAGCGCGTGATCGAGGTTTATCTCGGCCGCAAAAAGAAACATTAAGATGCTTTCCGTATCGAACATCTCCGTCTCGTATGACGGCTCGCGCATCTTGCGCAACGTGGATTTCACCCTGCCCAAGAACAAGCTGCTGTGCCTGATGGGGCGCAATGGCGTGGGCAAGAGTACGACGCTCAAGACCATCGTGGGACTGCTCAAGCCGGATGAAGGCTCCGTGAAGCTGGACGGGCAGGAGATGGTCGGCACCAAGCCGGATCAGCGTTCGCGCATGGGCATCGGTTATGTGCCGCAAGGGCGCGATATCTTCCCTAATCTGACGGTGTGGGAAAATCTGAAGATCAGCCTGGTGGTTCATGGGAAGAAAGAGGGCGAGCAAGTGGACCGGATCTTCGAGCTGTTCCCGGTCTTGAAAGAGATGTTGAAGCGCAAGGGCGGGGTGTTGAGCGGCGGGCAGCAGCAGCAATTGGCGATCGCGCGCGCGGTGTTGACGGACCCGAAGGTGCTGATTTTGGACGAGCCGACGGAGGGGATTCAGCCCAATATCATTGATCAAATCGGCGATACGCTGCAGTTGATCAAGAAGGAGGGGAAGATCAGCATTTTGTTGGTGGAACAGTACCTCGATTTTTGCCTCGCGGTGGCGGATAATTTTTGCATCATGGACCGCGGATCGATCGTAGCCAGCGGAGGGATCTCCGACCTGAACGACCAACTCGTCCGCAAATACTTGACTGTCTGATATGAATGCCATGCGTCTGGTAAAACGTTTTGCCGGTTCTGTCGCTTTGTTCGTGGGTGCCTTGCTGCCGATGGCGGCCTCAGCGCATCCGGGACATGATCTCTCGCAGTCGAGCGCTACGCACATCCTCACCAGCCCGTATCACATCATGGTGCTGGCCTTGGCTGGTGCAGCGTGCTGGTTCGCGGGCACGCAGGTGCAACGCCGCATTCCGGCGCGAGTCTTGTCTACCTTGGGTGTCGTGATGCTCGTGGGCGCGGTGGTCCTCTGGGGCAAGAGCCTTTAACCAATGGTTTCACTGGCCCAGCCAAACCTGCCCCGGACGAACTTGGCCGGTCACGCGGGTTTACGGGTCAGCCTGGTGGCGGGGGAAAGTGCTGTCACGGAATGCTGGGCGGCGAGCCCGCTCAAACTCCTCGCCCCCCGTTCACGCGGTCCCAGTGTGTGGGCTTATGTCAGCAGTTTTGGTGGTGGTCTGGTGGCGGGTGATGAGACCAGCCTGACCTTGGATGTCGCAGCGGGGGCCACTTGTTTTCTCAGCACGCAGGCTTCCACGAAGGTTTATCGCAATCCCCGTTTGTTACCCTGCCAGCACAAGCTGCGGGCGGAAGTGGGCAAGGGTGCATTGCTCGTGCTGGCGCCGGATCCAGTCCAGTGTTTTGCGCAGGCGATCTACGAGCAGAAGCAGGAGTTCCATCTGGCGGACGATGCGGGGCTGGTGCTGGTGGATTGGTTGTGCTCAGGGCGAGCGGCACGCGGAGAACGGTGGGAATTTACGCGTTATCAGAGTCGCAACGAAGTTTTTCAAGCGGGCAAGCGGGTGATGCTGGATGCGCTGCGGCTGGCGGGTGAGGAAGGAACGGAAGATTTACTGCGGCAGATGGGGCGGTTCCATTGCCTGGCGACGGTGGTGGTGATCGGGCCGAAACTGCAAGGCTTCGCGCAGAAGTTACTGGCCGAGGTGGCGGAGAAACCGGTGACGAAGCGAAATGATTTTGTGATCAGCGCGAGTCCGGTGGCCGATGGCGTGCTGCTGCGGTTGGCCGGGATCAGCACGGAACAGGTGGGCCGGGAGATCGCGCGGCGGCTGGAGTTTGTGAGTCCGCTGTTGCAGGACGATCCTTGGGCCCGGAAATGGTGATCAATTTATGCATCTCTCTCCTCGTGAAATCGAAAAGCTGATGCTGCATGGCGCGGGTGTGCTGGCGCAAAAACGCCTCGCCCGCGGGCTGAAGCTGAACTACCCGGAAAGCGTGGCGCTCATCGCGACGCAGTTGCTGGAATTCATCCGCGACGGGCGCAGCGTGTCGGAACTGATGGACTTGGGGCGGAAGTTTCTCGGGCGCAACCAGGTGATGTCGGGCATTCCGGCGATGATCGCGGAGGTGCAGGTGGAGGGGACTTTTCCGGATGGGACGAAGCTGGTCACGGTGCATCATCCCATCGCGGCGGATGACGGCGATCTCTCACTCGCGCTGTATGGCAGCTTCTTGCCGGTGCCGGACTTGAAGGTGTTTCATACGGTGGTTTCGGAGATGGATTTTGAGCCGGGGACTTGTGAGCCGATGGAGGGTGAAGTGGAATTGAATGCGGGTCGCGAGACGGTGGTGGTGGCGGTGACGAACATGGGCGACCGACCGGTGCAGGTGGGCAGCCACTATCATTTCATCGAGACGAATGCGTTGCTGAAATTTGATCGCGCGACGTCTTACGGCAAGCGGTTGGACATTCCGGCGGGCACGGCGGTGAGGTTCGAGCCGGGTGAGACGAAAACGGTGAAACTGGTGGACATCGCGGGGAACAAGGTCATCCGGGGGGGCAACAATCTGGCGAATGGGGCGGTCTCGCCGGAAGGCTTGAAGGCCACGATGGAACGAGTGAAGGCGGGCAACTTTTTGAACGAAACGCAGTAGGTTCCGGTGCTCTCTTGTGATCAAAAAACTAAAAGCGCTTGAGACCCGGATGGGTGTGGTCTTTCCGCCAGTTGTCCGAGAGCATTTTGCGACGGCAGTTCAATCGCCGCCCGGTGCCAAAGTTAAGGTTACTGGAGTGAACGGTGCGGTGCCGCTCATGGAATTGTTGGGTATCAAGGGCACCCGGACTGATATTTTAACGGTGCAGAAGTGGGTGGCGGAAGATGTTCCGGGAAAACGGCTGCTGCCGATTGCGGTGAGCGGGACAGGTGATTATTTTTGCGTAGATCTGGATTCGGAGAAAAACGGAGTGTTTTTTCTGGATCATGAGACGGGAAAGCTGTCCAAAGCTGCGGCCTCGTTGGCCCAGTTCTTAAGCAAGCTGAGGCCGGCTGGAAAATCACGGGTTTATCCGCCGCTGGCGCAGACAAAACGACGGCCTAAAGCAATCCGGTTTGGCGATGTCTATGCCTTGCGGGTGGGAAAATGGATCAAATATTTTCGGGTGTATGAGAATGGTTATTTGGGAATCTACAGTTGGTTGAGCTCTGAAGTGGAAACGGTCACACGAGTCAACGGTGACTGGAACGGTATCGGCAACTTTTTCAAGCCGCCGTGGAAGTGGCACGACGACCTGGAGTTTGTCTATATCGGCCGGGCCGCCAAGCATCGGGAACATACCCGATTACCGGATGTAAGCTGGCGTAGAAGTGTTCGTAGCAAGAATGCATTGATCGAACTGATTAGACGGAATCACGGTTACTAGGCTCCGGCAGTTCGTAGAAAATTAACCGTCATCGAATCTTAAAGTTTATGCCTTACAAGATGAAGCGGTCCCATTACGCGGAGATGTTCGGTCCCACGACCGGTGACAAGCTTACGCTGGGCGATACCTCGCTCGTGCTGCAGGTGGAGCGGGATTACACGGTCTATGGCGACGAATGCAAATTCGGCGGTGGCAAGGTCATCCGTGAGGGCATGGGGCAGGCGGCGGGGGTAAGCCAGGCGGAGGCGCTGGATTGTGTGATCACGAATGCGCTGGTGGTGGATCACACGGGCATCTTCAAGGCGGATATCGGCATCAAGAACGGACTCATCGCGGGTATCGGCAAGGCGGGCAATCCAGATGTGATGGCGGGGGTGACGAAGGGGATGATCGTGGGGGTGACTACCGAAGTCATCGCGGGAGAGGGACAGATTTTGACGGCGGGGGGATTGGATACACACATCCATTACATCTGTCCGCAGCAGGCGCACGAGGCGATCGCGGCGGGGTTGACGACGATGATCGGAGGCGGCACGGGACCGGCCACGGGCACATGCGCGACGACTTGCACGCCGAGCGCGTTCTATCTGCGCGCCATGATGCGTGCGGTGGACCAGTTGCCGTTGAACTTCGGGTTCACGGGCAAGGGCAATACAGCGATGCCCGCGGGTTTGGCGGACCAGATTTTGGGCGGGGCCATCGGGCTGAAGCTGCATGAGGATTGGGGCACGACGCCGGCGGCGATCGATTGCTGCCTGACCATCGCGGACCAGCACGATGTGCAGGTGACGATCCACACGGATACGTTGAACGAATCGGGTTTCGTAGAGGCGACGATTGCGGCGATCAAAGGGCGCACGATCCATACGTATCATTCGGAAGGCGCGGGTGGCGGGCATGCGCCGGATATCATCCGTATTTGCGGTGAGCTGAACGTGCTGCCGAGCTCCACGAATCCGACAAAGCCTTATACGGTGAACACCATCGATGAGCATCTGGACATGCTGATGGTTTGCCATCATCTGGACCCGGGATTGCCGGAGGATGTGGCGTTTGCGGAGAGCCGTATCCGGGGGGAGACGATCGCGGCGGAGGATATCCTGCATGACTTGGGCGCGATCAGCATGATGAGCTCGGATTCGCAGGCGATGGGGCGCATCGGCGAGGTCATCACGCGCACGTGGCAGACGGCGGACAAGATGAAGCGGCAGCGCGGGCGGCTCGGCGGTGAGCAGGGGAGCAACGACAACCAGCGCATCAAGCGTTACATCTCCAAATACACGATCAATCCGGCCATCACGCATGGTGTCTCGCATGTGATCGGTTCGGTGGAAGTGGGCAAGCTGGCGGATCTGGTTTTGTGGAAGCCGGCGTTCTTTGGGGCGAAACCGGAGATGGTGATCAAGGGCGGGTTCATCGCGTGGGCGCAGATGGGCGATCCGAATGCATCGATCCCCACACCGCAACCGGTGTTCATGCGGCCGATGTTCGGTGGGTTAGGTTCGGCACCGGGTTCGTGCTCGATGGCGTTTGTGAGCAAGCTGTGTCATGAGCAGGGGATCGCAGCGGGTTATGGCTTGAGCAAGCGGATCGAAGCGGTGAAGGGTTGCCGCGAGATCAGCAAGAAGAGCATGAAGTGGAATGACGCCACGCCGAAGATCACGGTGGATCCGGAGACGTATCATGTGGTGGCGGATGGGGAATTGCTGAAGTGCGAGCCGGCGACGTCGTTGCCGCTGGCGCAGAGATATCAGTTGTTTTAGCCGAGCCGAAGTTCGGTCTCCCATCATTGGGGAGAAAATCGTGAACGATTACGAAGTGGGGGCACCCCTCACCCCGGCCCTCTCCCCTCCGAGGGGCGAGGGAGATGGTAGCGCTGAAATATTTTTAAGCCTCATGCGGTTGAATGATGATTGGTTGATTTGGCAACTGGCGGATTCGGCGTTTCCAACGGGGGGATTCGCGCATTCCGGCGGGCTGGAGGCGGCGTGGCAGCATGGGGAGATACGGAGTCGCGCGGATTTCATGGGCTTCGTGGAAACCAGTCTGCAACAGCAGGGTTATGGCGCGCTGCCGTTCATGCGGGCGGTGTGGGAGCAGCCGGAGCGGTTGGTGGAACTGGATGCGCGGTTCGATGTGTTCACGACGAATCATGTGACGAATCGAGCGAGCCGGTTGCAGGGGCGGGCGTTCTGGATGGCGGTGGAGCGGAGTTTTCCCTCGGTGAGTCTGGAGGAGTTGCGGGCGCGGATCGAGGCGGAGGGGTTTTGCGCGCATCTGCCGCCGATGTTCGGGGCGGTGACGGCGGCGATGGGCTTGGGCAAGCAGGACGTGGTGCAGTTGTTCTTTTTCTGTTATCTGCGCGGCTTGATCGCGAGTGCGGTGCGGCTGGGCATCGTGGGGCCGATGGAGGCGCAATCCATGCAGCACAAACTCTCGGCGAAGGCGCAGGCGGTGGCGCAGGAGTGCGCGGACATCCCGGTGGAAGAGGCGGCGCAGACGGCACCGTTGCTGGATCTGTGGCAGGGGGCGCAGGACCGGTTGTATTCGCGGTTGTTTCAGAGTTAAATTTTCAAATCATGAGCGACCATAATCATCATCACGGGCCGGGCGGACATACGCATGAAAACATGGAGCATCCGGGGCGTTATGACGAACGGGACATGCCTTTGCCGCGCGATTTCAAGAAGCGCGCCTTCACGGTGGGCGTGGGCGGGCCCGTGGGCAGCGGCAAGACGGCGTTGATGCTGCAGCTTTGCCTCAAGCTGCGTGAGAAGATGAACATCGCGGCGGTGACGAATGACATCTTCACGAAGGAGGACGGGGAGTTTCTGGTGAAGAATAACGCGTTGCCGGCGGAGCGGATTCGCGCGGTGGAGACGGGTGGTTGTCCGCATGCGGCGATCCGGGAGGACATTTCCTCAAACCTGCTGGCGTTGGAGGAACTGCATAAGAAATTTAAGCCGGAGCTGATGCTGATCGAGTCGGGCGGGGACAATCTGGCGGCGTGTTTCAGCCGCGAGCTGGCGGATTATACGATCCAGGTGATCGATGTGGCCGGTGGTGACAAGGTGCCGCGCAAGGGCGGGCCGGGCATCACACAGAGCGATTTGCTGGTGATCAACAAGACGGACCTCGCGGCGGCGATCGGAGCGGACCTAGGCGTGATGGATCGGGATGCGAAGAAGATGCGCGGCAAGGGGCCGTTTGTGTTCGCCCAGGTGAAGCACGGGGTGGGCGTGGATGAGATCATCGATCACATCCTGCATTCGTGGCAGCATGCGATGGGAGTTGGGCACGATCATCATTGATTATGAATGGTTTTGGAATTTGGATTCCCAGTGCCCCTCTTCAAGATCATACATGTTGTGAATTTTGTAATGGAAAAATTTGAAGCAATCTTCACTTGATGGCATATAGTTCCTGACTCGAACTTTGGTTCCGTTTTTGTCGACTAGATGCAAGTGCCCGTTGATATCCTCAATTATAGCTACAATTCCCTCAAGCTTGGAGGGTTCGTCTGATGAGTGTGAAAGACAAACAATTCTATTTGAGATGGTTTTGATTAGGTAGACTTGGTTGTATTTTCTGTGAAAATTATTAATCAGAATGAGCCCGATCGTATTTCGGATGAGGTCTGATGTGGGGTAGGATTGGGAAGATGCTATTGCAGATACCGCGGAATCAGAATCTGAATTGCAATGGCGGTGTTTTTCCCAAGGCCATTCACATGGAGGGTCAATCCACACTGATCCACCGTTGTGACGAATAAAGTAAACCTCCTCCTTGCATTCAGGACAGTTTGTTCGGCGACAAAAATCATTGCCATCTGAGGGGTAGCTAATTAACTGCCCGTCTTGAGATTCGGAAGTTAAGCTGAAATGCCAATTGGCTACGTAGTAGTCGCCACCAAATCCACATGTGCAGTCATCTGTGTGGTTGTTGCCGTTGCAGAACATAGGGTTTCAGGTTTGGCTTGTTTTAAGGTGAACTGATTGGTGGCAGCTTTAGGTGATGTGGGTGTTTGGCTGAAATCCGGAATCGGATTGTTCAGCGTTCATGACGCGTGAATGGGTGCCAATTCGTAAGTTGTAGATAAATATTGCTGAGACGCCAAATGAAACCGCCATACTCTTCAATCTTTGCATGTATAGTCTCAGCAGAGAAGTCTTCTTGATCGAAAATGAGTTCTCCAGTCTCAGGGTCAACACCAACCTCGGGGTTGGAGCGGATGTAGCCATGCAACTGGCCGCCAGCCTTCAGCTCGATGTATGTTGAATGTAGTAGCCGGTTGCGATATTTACGCAGCGCGTGGAAGTGCGTTTGTAACTCCTGCATGTCCTGAGCTTTCTCCGGTCCGTTTTCAAAGGCGTAAGTTTTTGTCAGTGTGACGAAAAGTTCGGTGACCGTTTTGATAAGAGCGTAGTTCGTCTCTGTCCGTAGTTGTGTAGGAGGCCACTGCGTTCTTTCGGGATCGAGAATAAACCATCCAATTTGGCGATAAAAATTCTCTACGTGCTGAAAGACGATGACAAATTCACCAATGGCTTTGTGAGTCTCGTCGATGTGCGACGCGGTTTTCATGGAGTGTTTATCTTGAGATTGGATACTGCACGACCGTGGCAGGGTGTGAGCGCAAGGTCAAGTGAGGTGCAGTGGTCGGATAAATTGGAAGCGAAAGCGGAATTAAGTTTCCACCCAAGAAGTGGACAGGAGTGGAGGTAAGAATCGGGTCGTCGCTGCGCGACTTGGGTTTTGGGAGGGCGTTGATCCGTGGGTTTTATCCACGGCTGCCATCGGGGCGTGCCGATGGCACTGGGGAATGGAAACGCAGCAGGATGCAGCGTAACCCGCACTCAGGATGAGTGCGCTACTGGGGCGGCTTTGCCGATGCGGTTTTGGGTTTTATCAGGTCTTCGATTTGTGGGCGGTCTGAAAGGGCGCGGCTGCAACCGGCCGAGTAGGCGAAGTCAAAGTTTGCACCTTTCAGAAGAAAGATGCGGGTTTGGCCTTCTTCGGCGGTTTTTATCTGGCCGAGAGAGTAGTGCCATGCGGAATCAAGCGGGATGATCAGGGTTGGAGGCACGTGTTTGGAGTTGGTGAGGAGAACGCCGTTTGTTTGCACGGTAATATTAAGCCTGATTGTGTGGTACAGGCCGGGGCCGGTTCTGGCGGTCAGGTTGGTGATCTGTTTTCCTTTGGCATCGATCATGTCAACCAAGGTGACCTTGCCGATGATTACATGGTCGTAATCGGTTACGAGTTGAGCTAGGGAACGTGGTGGTAGTGAGGTGGCGAAGGATGTGAACGCCAGCAGGCAAAAGCAAAGGGTCCAGAATATTTTCATGCGCTTTTGGTTGGACGGATGGGCGTGGAGATTACTCCCCAATTAAGTCGTTGGCGAAGAGACTTGCCAGATAAGGGCGCGGCCGGATTTTTTGCGGCGGGTGAGGCCGATCTCTTTTTCCAAGCGGCGGGTCCATTCGGGGCAGGGGCGGTCGTAGGGCAGGGAGAGCTTTTCGCGGAGTTCGTTCCACGTGGCACCTTGGCGGTGGCGTTGCAGGTACTGGTGGATGCCGGATTTGAATTCGGGGTAGCGCATGTGGGACGGGCTTGCTTGGAGAGGGAGGGTGATGGGGTGGTGAGGGGTGTGTCAAAGGGAAAAGCCGGGCGCACCCCGACCTAGGGGCACGGGGTAAACCGGCGGGCCAATGTGGGGGAAACATCGAAACTGGTTGCACCCCGACCTATGGGGGCGGGGTAAACCGGTGGGGCAGTATGATGGAGGGATTGCGCTCGCAAATGCTTTGACCATTTTGGGATATTGCTTTGCTTAGGGGAGTTGCTGTGGGCGAGGCATGGGGCGAACCCCGACCTATCGGCACGGGGCGAGGTGTCCAAGCACCTCGAAATCTTCGTTTGTAATTTATTGGGATTCAATTTGTTGCGTTTGGTGTCCGGTTTTCGGTGATTTTTTGTTTGGAAATTGACGGGGATTTGGTAGTCTTTTTAGTGCTGGCAGCTCGCTGCTGGTAAAGGACGGGTGAGAACGGTGGTTGGCGCTCAATCGGAGCGGTAGGCAGCCACCGGGGAAATCCCAAGTCATCAAACATATCGATGTGATGTATTGCATTGTTGTGTCCTGCGTTGGCGGGGAGGTGACGGTCCTTATGGAACCATTATGGGACGGGCGAGGTGAGAAGGCCGAGTTGCGAAAAGCGCCTCCTCTCCCCGGCCCTCTCCTCCAACTATCGTTGGAAGAGAGGGAGATGGTCCGTCTCGTAGGATCTGTGAGAGTGTCGGGTGTTTGGATCGTGGCCCGTAAGCTGGGGGGCGAACTGGACGTCGGTGGGCGTAGGATTGTATGACCCACCGGGGAATCCTTAGTAGTCACTGCGGAACCAGCCGGGTCAGGGACAAGCACTCAATCTGAAGTCTCAATCGTAGAGATGGAGGAAACGATACTTCACAGGGGTCGGATGGTTTCATTGTTCTTTGACATAGTTCCTGAGACTGGCTGAAAAGCTGTCTTGAGATCGTCTGCTGGTAGAAACCGGCTGGGGCGTTGGCCGAAGTTCGGCTTCCCAGTGGCTCGGTCACGTATCTTTTATTGGATATGCTCCCTCGCCACGCCTAGTCCTGACCGTTTTATCCTGCGCAGCCGACCTCAACCCAGCTTTCCAGAGCGTCTCCCTTCGTTGTAATGACGGAGGTTTTGAAGTGGCTGGCGAGGGTTTGGTCCGGTGAGGGTGGACTGGTTGCTAAAGTACCGCAGGACAGGAGGCAATCGCGCAGGAAACATAAATCGGATCAGACGGGAAGGCTTACTCAAGGGAACGGTTAATAAACCGCGAACTACGCGGAATACACGAACAGCCGGTTGCCTGACGGGGCAATGCATTCAGTCAGGGACGGTGTGGAAACCGTCCTTACCTGGGGCCGCCTCCTTACGTCGTCGGCTACGGCGGTTTACGCTACGGTTGCTTGGCGGCGGAGTTGTTGTCAGTATGTTGGAAATGAGTTCGCAGCTTCCTGTTATTGCGGTGACGATGGGTGATCCGGCCGGGGTCGGGCCGGAGATTTGTCTGCGTTTGTTGGCGGAGACGTCGATGGCGGAGGTTTGTGTTCCAGTGATCTTTGGTGATGCCGAAGTACTGCGGCGGGTGGCCAAAGAGACTGGGTTGCCGTTTAATGCACCGGTTATCCAAGTGGCTGAATGGGCGGTAGCATCTAAGGGAGTTAGCGTTCCTTCGGTGCTGGATTTGCAGCAGGTGAAGGGAGATGCGGTTGTTCCCGGCAAGCTCTCGGCGGCGTGTGGCGAGGCGGCTTATCAGTATGTGAGCCGGGCGATCGATGCGGCGCTGGCGGGGCAGGTGCAGGGGGTGGCGACGGCGCCGCTGAATAAGGAGGCGATGCATTTGGCGGGGCATAAGTATCCGGGGCATACGGAGATCTTCGCGGAGCGGATGGGAGCGGAGCGGTCCTGCATGATGCAGTATTCGGAGGAGATCACGTGCAGTTTCGTGACGGTGCATTGCGGGTATCATGAGGTGCCGAAGTTGATCACGACGGCGCGGATCCTGGAGGTGATCGAATTGACGGCGAGTGCGTTGCGACGGATTCGCGGGCGTGAACCGAAGTTGCTGGTGTGCGGGTTGAATCCGCATGCGGGTGAGAATGGGTTGTTCGGTGATCGTGAGGAGGAGCGGTTCATTGTGCCCGCGATTGAATTAGCGCGAGCGAAGGGGATAGATCTGACGGGGCCGGTGCCGCCGGATACGGCGTTCACGCCAGCGCGGCGGAGGGAGTTCGATGCGGTGGTGTGCATGTATCATGATCAGGGGCATATCCCGGTGAAGATGATCGCGTTTGAATCCGCCGTGAACACGACGCTCGGTCTACCAGTGGTGCGGACGAGTGTGGATCATGGGACGGCGTTTGACATCGCGTGGCAGGGAAAGGCGAGTCCGGGGAGTCTTTTCTCGGCGGTGAGGTTGGGGGCGAAGTTATCTGGAAACAGGGAAGAAGTCTAAGAAACATCGAACATCGAGAGGGGCGGTTAGAGCCTCCTTATGTCGGCTGCTACGAATGGGAGTCGAGGCGTCAAGCCGCCTCGGGCGGAAAGCGGAGGCAAGCCTCCGCACTCCAAAGGGGAGACTGGACAGGCGGTGGCGCCTGTCCCACTACGGAGGATGGCAGACGAGGGCGTCTGCCTCACTAAAAGGACATTCGCCGCTTTTCCTTTCCACATGTGCAAAATTTCGTTATCAGGATGGTGTGTATTTGGAATTCTACCGGTTGAAGGAACCACCCTTCACGATCACGCCAAATCCGCGATTTGTGTTTTACAGCGCCAAGCATCGCGAGGCGTTCAATCACTTGCTTTACGGCATTCGCGAACGGAAGGGTTTCGTCCAGCTCACCGGCGAGGTGGGCGCGGGCAAGACCACGATCTGCCGCGCGATGCTGGAGCAGCTCGGTGAGAACTACGCGACGGCGCTGATCCTGAACCCGATCCTGGATGCGGATGGTTTGATGAAGGCCATCGCAATGGAGTTCGGCCTGGAGGTGAAGGGCAAGGATCGCTTGGAGACGGTATCCGCCATCAACCACTTCCTGCTGGGCCAATTGGAGAAGAACAAGGATGCGGTGCTGATCATTGATGAAGCGCAGGACCTGACGGATGATCTTTTGGAGCAGGTGAGGTTGCTCTCCAATCTGGAGACGGATGATCGCAAGCTCTTGCAGATCGTGCTGATGGGGCAACCGGAGTTACGGGATCGCTTGAATGCGCATCGGCTGCGGCAACTGCGGCAGCGCATCACGGTGCGGTATCATATCAATCCGCTGACGCGTGCGGAACTGGCGTCGTATATCCAACATCGCATCCATGTAAGCGGCGGGAATGGTGCGCCGTATTTCACGGGCGGAGCGGTGTGGCGGATTCACCGTTACAGCAAGGGTATTCCGCGATTAGTGAATGCGGTATGTGACAAGTGTCTGCTCGCCGGTTTTGTGCAGCAGAGTGACCGGATCGATTTTTCCACGGTGGGCCTCGCCATCCGTGAACTGGAAGGGAACATCCCCGCATGAGTCTTATCAATGATGCCTTGAAGCGCGCCAACGAGGCGCAGAAGAACCGACCGACCGCAGGCCCACTCGGTGCACCGCTGCAGCCGGCGGATGCGCCGATGCGCCGGGGCAGCAATGGCGGGACGAACTGGTCGCCGGTGCTCATCCCGGCCGTCATCGTGGTGTTGCTTGCGCTGGGGTTCTGGTTCATCCGGAGCGGGTTGCTGAACAAATCGTCGCAGCAGCCAGTCGTGGCCGTGACGGCGCCGGTGCCGCCGCCAGCGGTGGTGGCTCCAGTCGCACCAGTCCCTGCACCCGCGCCAGCCGCACCGAAAGCGCCCGAGAAGCCTGTGCCATATATCGCAAAATCAGGAGTGAAGGTGAGCACGGAAGTCGTCACGCGCGAGCTGCCGCCGGAACCGGTTTTCACGCCGACGCCGGTGACGATTGAGGTTCCGGCGCCTTCACCTGTGGTAGTGGTTGAACCCAAAACAGAGCCGGTTGTCACCGTCGCGCCGACACCGCAGCCGCCGGTGACGAAGGTTGAGCCCGTGACGCCACCGAAGCCCGCGTTTCCGGAATTGAAACTGCAAGGCATCTTCTATCGTCTGAATAATCCCACGGCACTGATCAGCGGCAAAAATGTGCACATCGGTGACTTGGTCCAAGGTGCGAAAGTGGTGGCCATCGAGCGGGCCAGTGTGACCTTGGAGTTCAAGGGCGAGCGCCGGGAAATGACGCTCGACGTGCAGTGAGCCAGCCAGCCACAGCGCGCATTACTGGCGGCCTCATCATCCATGAGGATGATGATCTGCTGGTCGTCAACAAGCCGGCGAACTGGAACACGCACGCGCCCACGCCTTGGTCTGGCGAGGGTATCTACGAATGGTTGAGGCAACGTGAATCGCGGTGGGCACAACTGGCCATCATTCACCGGCTGGACAAGGAAACTTCCGGCGTCATGGTTTTCACGAAGACCAAGGTGGCGGCGAAATCTCTCACTGAACAATTCACCGAGCGCGAAGTGCAGAAACGCTATGTGCTGCTCACGGACAAACCCGTGAAGGAGGAGCGGAATCACATCCGCTCACACATGACCAAGGTAGGCAGTGACTTCGTGAGTCGTCCGGTTACAGAAAGCGGTGAGTTGGCGGAGACCTTCTTCGTGCGTGGTGAGACGAAGGACGGAAAGACACAGCTTATCGCTGAACCTAAGACGGGGCGTACGCATCAGATCCGTTTGCACGCGCAGGACTTGGGTTTTCCGCTTCTCGGTGATGTGCGTTATGGTGGTTCACCACATGTTCGGCTGTGCTTGCACGCGGCGGAGATTGAGTTTGAGCATCCGACGACGGGCAAGATGGTGAAGTATTCCGCGCCGGTGGATTTCGCAAATGATGTGTCATTGGCGTTGCGGAGTGCGGTGATTGATCCGGCGCAGACGGATGCGTTTCGTGTTGTCCATGGGGCAGCGGATGGGCAGCCTGACTGGTATGTGGAGAAGCTGGGAGATTATCTGCTCTCGCAATCATCGGCCCCGCTCACGGGCACCCAGTATGAACACCTGAGCGAATTGGTGAAAACGTTTGCAAGCAAAGCGGCGTATCACAAGGTGCTGAACCGTCATGTGCGGCAAAGCTCGGTGGAGACGGCGGGGCCGCAACTGGTGTTTGGACAGGAAGTGAAGGAGGAGTTCGCGATCCGCGAAAATGGTGTTCGCTATCAGATGAGTTTTCAGGAGGGTTACAGCGTGGGACTGTTTCTGGATCAGCGTGATAATCGTCGGCGTCTGCTCACGAACTATATCGGGCCTGATTTCATGGTGCGTGAGGGTGGTTTGCAAGGTGCGGAAGTGTTGAACACATTTGCTTACACTTGCGGTTTCTCTGTGGCCGCCGGGGTGGCTGGAGCTCGGGCGACGAGTCTGGATCTTTCGAAGAAGTATCTGGAATGGGGGCGCCGAAACTTTACGGCGAATGGCCTGGACCCGGGCGCGCATGATTTTATTTTTGGTGATGTCTTCGACTGGTTAAAGCGGTTGGGCAAGAAGCAGCGGCAGTTTGATGTCGTCATTCTCGACCCACCGACGTTCTCGCAATCCAAGCAGAGCGGGGTGTTTCGCGTGGAGCGGGATTACGGGAGGCTCGTCGGGGATGCCTTGAAGGTTTTGAAGAGCGGTGGCACGCTGCTGGCCTCCACGAATACGGCCGGGTTGGAACCGGAAGCATTTGTAGCCATCGTGAAGACCGCCATCGCGACCGCTGGGCGCAAGGTGGAGCGGGAGAGGTTCATCCCGCAGCCGCCGGATTTTCCGGTGACGCGGGAGGAGCAGGGGTACTTGAAGACGTTTTGGTTGAAAGTAAAATAAGGATTTAACCGCAGATGAACGCAGATATACGCAGATATAAAAACGAGGGCGCGGGCAACTTGCTCAAACCGATCCTGCTTTGCCTGAGCGCTGCGGTGTTTATCGCCGGCTGTGCCAGCCATTCTAACATGACGACGAAATTGATTTATCCGGAAACGACGAAGACGAACGTGGTGGAGGCCCTGAATGGCACCAGCGTGACCGATCCCTATCGCTGGCTGGAAGATGACAACTCGGCGGCGACGAAGGCGTGGGTGGAAGCGCAGAACAAGGTGACGTTCGGCTATCTGGAGAAATTACCAGCGCGGCAGAAGCTGAAAGAACGTTTGACCGAACTGTGGAATTACGAGCGCTACGGCGTGCCTTTTAAAGAGGGTAATCGCTACTTCTATACGCGCAATGACGGGTTGCAGAATCAGAGTGTGCTCTACGTGGCGGATACGCTGGAGGCTGAGCCACGCGTTTTGCTGGACCCGAATACTTTGTCCAAGGACGGCACAGTTTCGCTCAGCGGTTACACCATCAGTGAGGATGGGAATCTCATGGCGTATGGCCTTTCCTCTGGCGGGTCCGACTGGCAGGAGTGGAAGGTGCGGGATGTGCGCACAGGCAAAGACCTGGATGATGAATTGAAGTGGGTGAAGTTCTCGGGAGCTTCGTGGACGAAGGATGGGAAGGGCTTTTACTACAGCCGTTACGATGTGCCGAAGGAGGGCGAGCAGCTCAAGGGCGTGAACTATTTCCAGAAGCTGTATTATCATCGCATCGGCGCGAAGCAGTCGGAAGACAAGCTGGTGTATGACCGGCCGGACCAGAAGGAATGGGGCTTTGGCGGTTCGGTGACGGAGGATGATCGGTATCTCGCCATCCATGTGTGGCAGGGGACTAGCCCGAAGAACCGGTTCTTCTATCAAGATTTGCAGGCACAAGGCGGCAAGGTGGTGGAGTTGCTGAAGGAAAATGATGCCTCGTATGACTTCGTGGGCAATGCGGGTACAATGTTTTATTTCCAGACGGACTTAGGTACACCGCGCGGGCGCTTGATCGGCATCGATATTACGAAACCGGAGCGGGCGAACTGGCAGGAGCTTATTCCACAGGGCGCCGATACCTTGCGTGGGGTGACCTTTGTGAACAACCAGTTTATTGCGCATTACCTTAAGGACGCGCGCAGTGTGGTGAAGGTTTTTAACCGTGAAGGCAAGCTGGTGCGCGAGGTGGCCTTGCCTGGTATCGGCACGGCGGGCGGCTTCAACGGCAAACGCGGGGATACGGAGACGTTCTATTTCTTCAGCAGCTATACGGTGCCGGGGACGACGTATCGGTATGACTTGAAGACGGGCAAGAGCACTATTTTCCGCGAGCCCAAGGTGAAGTTCAATCCGGCGGAGTTCGAGACGAAGCAGGTCTTTTTTACGAGCAAGGATGGCACGCGTGTACCGATGTTCATCACGCACAAGAAGGGGCTGGAGCTTAACGGCAAGAATCCGACGTATCTCTACGGTTATGGGGGGTTCAACATCAGTCTCACGCCCTCGTTCGCGCTTACGATGATCACGTGGATGGAGCAAGGCGGGGTATATGCGGTAGCGAACTTGCGCGGTGGTGGCGAGTATGGTGAGGACTGGCATCAGGCGGGCACGAAGCTGAACAAGCAGAACGTGTTCAATGACTTCATCGGAGCGGCCGAATGGTTGATCGCGAATAAATACACGCGGCCGGACAAACTGGCGATCGCGGGTGGTAGCAACGGCGGTCTGCTGGTGGGCGCATGCATGACGCAGCGGCCGGAACTGTTCGGTGTCGCGTTGCCTGCGGTGGGGGTGATGGACATGTTGCGATTCCACAAGTTCACCATCGGTTGGGCATGGCAGAGTGATTACGGTTCGCCCGATAAGGAAGATGAGTTCAAGGCGCTCTACGCTTACTCGCCCTATCACAATCTGAAACCGGGCGTGAAGTATCCGAGCACGCTCATCACCACCGGTGATCACGATGACCGGGTGGTGCCGGCGCATAGCTTTAAGTTTGCTGCGCGCTTGCAGGAGTATCATCGAGGCGAGAAACCCGTGCTCATCCGGGTGGAGACACGAGCAGGGCACGGTGCGGGCAAGCCCACGGCGATGCTCATTGAAGAGGCAGCGGATAGACTTGCGTTCGCCTTGAAGGAATTAGGGGTAAAATAAAAAAGTTCCCAAAATGGGAACTTTTGTGTTGCGCGAGTATGGAAAGGGAGTAAGCTGATGAGAGTAATAGCTCGAAAGACGTTGCGAGATTTTTGGGAGCAACATGCGGATGCTGAACAACAGCTAAAGGCATGGTTCCATGAAGCCGAGGCGGCGGAATGGAAGTCTTTTGCGGATATCAAGGCACGTTACCGTTCAGCGGATGTGTTGCCGGGGAACCGGGTGGTGTTTGATATCAAGGGCAATACGTATCGGCTGGTGGTGAAGGTGCATTACAATCGTCGCACCGTGTTTATCCGGTTTGTGGGGACGCATGCGGAGTATGGCCGGATCGATGCAGAAACAATTTAGATGGAAAGGTGAATCATGAAGGCCAAAGTCATTCAAACGGAAAAGGAGTACGAGGCGGCATTGGCACACGTGGAGAAGCTGATGGACGCAGCGCCGGGATCGCCGAAGGAAGATGAGCTCGAGCTTTGGTCTTTGCTGGTGGAGAAGTACGAGGAAGAGCATTTCCCGATTGAGGCACCGGATCCGATCGAGGCCATCCGCTTTCGTATGGAGCAAGAGGGATTGCGTCCGGCGGATTTGCAGCAATACGTTTCCAGCAAGAGCAAGATCTCCGAGGTGTTAAGCTATAAACGGCCGTTGAGCCTGTCCATGATCCGGGCTTTCAACACGGGTTTGCAGATTCCCGCCGAGGTTTTGCTCCAGGAGACGCCTCCAGCATATCGCGTGGCCGAGCCGAAAAGAAAACCGGCGAAGAAAAAGCCAGCTAAGGGCTAACCCTTATTTGCTCCAATTTGCTTGCACGCCAGCCCGTCTCGCGAACACTGAGGGGCAGAAATGAACCCCCAGTGCCCAGTACATACGGTCACCTTTGATGTCGGCGGGACTTTGATCAGTCCTTCGCCTTCGGTGGGGCATGTCTATGCGGAGATGGCGGCGCGTTACGGGGTCAAGGCGGATGCGGTGGCGCTGACGGACGGGTTTAAACGGGCATGGAAGGCCAAGACCGAGTTCAACTACTCGGAGGAAGCCTGGTATGGGCTGGTGCGGAACAGTTTTGGTCCTTTGGCGCCCAAACTGCCGGATGCCTTCTTCCCGGCGCTTTACCGGCGGTTCATCGATGCGGAGACATGGCGCATTCATGACGACGCCTTGGAGGTGTTGGATGAGCTGGCTAGCCGGGATTTCAACTTGGGTGTGATCTCCAATTGGGACGAGCGCCTGCGGCCTTTGCTCAAGAATCTCAAGCTAACTCCCTATTTTCAGGCCATCACGGTTTCCTGTGAGGTGCAGTTTCCGAAGCCGGAAGGCGTCATCTTTGAGCAGGCTTTGCGGAGTTTGGGCGCTGCGCCCGGCGCAGTCCTGCATGTGGGCGATAGTCGGGTGGAGGATGCGGAAGGGGCGCGGAGTGCTGGGCTTCATGGCTTGCATCTGGACCGGCAGGGCGGAGGCGATATCCGGTCTTTGACCGAAGTGCCCGGTTGGCTGGAGCGACTGACGGTGGAAGCGGAAATGGGCGGGAGTTAGGGCCGTATGGCCGTTCTGGCCTAAAACCGCCGCATTAGCCGGGGTTACCCTAGGCCAAGAGGGGCTTATACTTTGGTGCTCTCCATTGACGCTGGCAAAAATTGGCCCTTAAAGTCATTGAGTTTGTAAAGCCGAGGTCTTTGACGTGACGGAAGAGAACTGTCCGCACTTCGGAGACCACGACGAAAACAACGTTCATGAAGATAATTGACCGCCTTTTCAATTCATCGCTTGGTAAAAAATACCTGATGGCGATATCCGGTTTGGCTTTGTTCGGATTCATCGTCGGCCATCTCGTAGGAAATCTCCAAGTCTTCGGCCCGCCGGAACTCATCAACGGCTACGCGCACTTCCTGAAGAGCAAGCCCGCGCTGATCTGGGGTGCGCGTCTCGGCCTCTTGGCGATGGTTGCCATCCACATCGTCACCGCCGTGCGGTTGACGATGGAGAACAAGGCCGCCCGCCCGGTGCAGTATGCGAAGTGGAAGGAGAACGGCGCGAGCAAGTCCTCCCAATACATGATCGTGAGCGGTTCCGTGATCCTCGCTTTCATCATCTATCATCTGGCTCATTTCACCGTGCTGTTGCCGTTCGTGAATGGTGAGGGTGATTTCACCAAACTGACCACGGTATTTGACGGTCATCAGGTAGCGGATGTTTACGCCATGATGGTGATCGGGTTTCAAGTGTGGTGGGTGACGTTGTTCTACCTCATCGCGCAGGGGCTGCTCTTCTGGCATCTTTTCCACGGTCTCTCCAGCATGTTCCAGTCCTTGGGGCTGCGGAGCTACAGTTGGTGGCCGGTGATCAACAAGACGACCAAGGCTGTCAGCATCCTGATCTTGATCGGTTACTCCATCATCCCCATCGCGATCTTTCTGCGCATCGTAGGAAGTGACTACGCGGAGAAGGCGAGGCATCAATTGCACGCCGAAACGGTTCAGGTGGTTGGTTCCGGAAAGGAGGCTGGGAAGTAACATGGCTATACTTAATTCCAATATCCCGTCGGGTCCGCTGGCTGAGAAGTGGGAAAGCCACAAGTTCAACGGCAAGCTGATCAATCCGGCCAACAAACGGAAATACAAGGTCATCATCGTCGGTGCTGGTCTGGCCGGGGCCTCTGCCTCAGCCACGCTGGCTGAACTGGGGTACGACGTGCATAACTTCGTGTTCCATGATTCTCCCCGGCGCGCGCACTCAGTCGCCGCGCAGGGCGGTATCAATGCTGCAAAGAATTATCAGAACGACGGCGATTCCGTGCACCGTCTCTTCTACGACACCATCAAGGGTGGCGATTTCCGTTCCCGTGAGGCGAACGTGCATCGTCTCGCCGAGGTGTCCGTGAACATCATCGACCAATGCGCCGCCCAAGGCGTGCCGTTTGCCCGTGAATACGGCGGCTTGCTCGATAACCGCTCCTTCGGTGGTGCCCAAGTATCCCGCACGTTCTATGCGCGCGGCCAGACGGGGCAGCAGTTGCTGCTCGGTGCTTACTCCGCGCTGAACCGCAACATCGCCAACGGTGGCGTGAAGTCCTACACGCACTCAGAGATGCTGGATCTCGTGGTGGTAGATGGCCACGCCAAGGGTATCATCGTCCGCAATCTGCAGACGGGTGAGATCACCCGGCACAGTGCGGATGCAGTCGTGCTCGCCACCGGCGGTTACGGCAATGTGTTCAACCTTTCGACGTATGCGCGTGGTTCCAATGTCACGGCGAGCTGGCGAGCTTACAAGCGCGGTGCCTGCTTCGCCAATCCGTGCTACACACAGATCCATCCGACGTGCATCCCGGTCTCCGGCGATTATCAGTCCAAGCTGACGCTGATGTCCGAATCTCTGCGCAATGACGGTCGCGTGTGGGTGCCGAAGCGGAAGGAAGATTGCAAGAAGGCACCGGCGGACATCGCTGAGCAAGATCGCGATTACTATCTGGAACGCATGTATTCGGCATTCGGCAATCTCGCTCCGCGCGACATCGCCAGCCGCGCCGCCAAGATGGTGTGCGATGAAGGCCGTGGTGTCGGTGAAACCGGTCTGGGTGTTTACCTGGATTTCTCGGAAGCCATCAGCCGTCTGGGCGAGGCCAAGGTGCGGGAGCGTTACGGCAATCTCTTCGCGATGTATCATGAAATCACGAATGAGGACGCCTATAAGACGCCGATGCGCATCTATCCCGCCGTCCATTATACGATGGGCGGCCTGTGGGTGGATTACAACCTGATGAGCAACGTCTCCGGCCTGTTCGTGATGGGCGAGGCGAACTTCTCCGATCACGGCGCAAACCGCCTCGGTGCCTCGGCGCTGATGCAAGGCTTGGCGGATGGTTACTTTGTCATCCCGGCTACGATCGCCGGTTATCTGGCGACGCAGAGCCCGGGCAAGCGGCCCAAGACGGACCACGCTTCCTTTGCGCAAGCGGAAGAGAATATCCGCAACATGCAGAAGTTGTTCATGAACAGCAAAGGCAAGCGGACGCCGGCGAGCTTCCACAAGGAACTCGGCAAGATCATGTGGGACTACTGCGGCATGGCCCGTAACAAGGCCGGTCTGGAAAAGGCGCTGCAATTGCTGCCCGCGTTGCGCGAAGAGTTCTGGCAAAACATCAACGTGATGGGCCAGGAGATGGACTGGAACCAGTCCCTTGAACAGGCTGGTCGCGTGGCGGACTTCATCGAGTTGGGCGAACTGCTCTGCCTTGACGCCTTGAAGCGTGAAGAGAGCTGCGGTGGTCACTTCCGGGAAGAGTATCAATACACGCCGGACGATGAGGAAACCAAGAAGGGCCTCGTGAATCCCGGCGACGTGAAGCGTCGCGATGATGAATTCGCACATGTCTCGGCATGGGAGTTTGCTGGTGTCGGCAAACAGCCGATCCTAAATAAGGAACCGCTCATCTACGAGGAAGTGCACATGAGCACGCGGTCGTATAAGTAAGCGGCGAAGCAAAAAGCTGTGAAAGCCAGGAGCATAAAAAGATATTTGCGGAAGCACTCTATCTTCGGTGGTAGGAAAACTACCATCGCCGGCGCTTTTGCATCTGCAATAGCTCCTGTTGAGAAGTATGACTTAAACAAACTTACGGAAGCTTTGAGCCTTTTAGGGCAAGATGTTCAGGGTGAACTATTATGTGTTTATTGCGACTCAGAGGCCAAGACGTGGGATCATCTAACTAATCTAGTCAAAGGAGGTAAGTTTCAAGGGTTTGGACATCAGGTGGGAAACTTAGTTCCGTGCTGCAAAACTTGTAACGAGAAGAAACAGGGTAAACCCTACCGAGAGTTTGTCCTTCATAGCATTAGTAATCCAATTAAGGCTGAAGAGAAAGTGAAGCAATTGGAGGCATACCAATCTCGGTTTGCGTGCAACATCGATATCGGGAGTTTGGATGCAGAACTTCAGGGTGAATTGGAGCAACTCGACAAAATTAAAGAGCAAATTTTTGCTTTGATGAAGGACGCAGATATGCGATCCGAAAAGATTGCAGCTAAATTAAGCCTTTTTTCTAAGGCTGAGGATGTTGTGAGTTCTAATCCCACGCTAATGCGCGAGGAGATCGTAGGGATATCACAAAATGTGACATCCACGCTTGAGAAGCAGTTGCTTTCGAGAGCCGCAAATCCCCAATTGTAAATATCATGAAAGTGACTTTGAAAGTTTGGCGTCAGAAGAACAAGAGCACGCCCGGTGAGTTCAAGGCTTACCAGACGCCGGAGCTGAACGGGAACATGTCGTTCCTGGAGATGCTCGACGTGGTAAATGAAGGCCTGGCCAACAAGGGCGAAGAGCCCATCGCGTTCGACCATGATTGCCGTGAGGGCATCTGCGGAACTTGCTCGCTGGTGATCGATGGCAAGCCGCACGGGCCGCATCAAGGCATCGCCACCTGCCAGACCTACATGCGCAGCTTTCAGGATGGCGATGAGATCTACGTGGAGCCGTTCCGCGCCGCGCCATTCGAGATCATCAAGGACTTGGTCTGCGATCGTAAGTCATTTGATCGCATCCAGCAGGCAGGCGGTTTCATCACGGTGCGCACGGGTGCGGCGCCGGATGCGAATTCCATCCCGGTGCCGAAAGACAATTCTGACCTGGCGATGGATGCTGCCCAATGCATCGGTTGCGGTGCATGCGTGGCTGCTTGTAAGAATGCGAGCGCGATGCTGTTCGTAGCGGCCAAGGTGTCGCATCTCGGTTTGTTGCCGCAAGGCCAGCCGGAACGCTTCAAGCGCGTGAAGGCGATGGTGGACCAGATGGACAAGGAAGGTTTCGGCAGTTGCTCGGTGACGGGTTCTTGCGAAGCGGTTTGCCCGAAGAGCATCACGCTGGATTTCATCGCGATGATGAATCGTGATTACGCTGTCGCTTTGCTCAAGGGCGACCCGAAGCCGATCGCGGGCGGCGGAGCTTAAAAATTTATCCTCAGGCGAGACGCGAAAGCGCTGGCATGCACGCCAGCGCTTTTTTGTTTTTTGGGGAAACATCGTACATCCAACATCGAACGCCGAACATTGGAAGAAATGACCAATGACGAACGGGGAGAGTATATGCCGTTACGAAATCAAGATGTCGTTGGTTTTGGAAGTTGAAGCGGCTTGAAAGCCGCGCTCCAATGGCTACGCCATGCGGCGGTAGCTCAGGCCCAGGGTCAGAAGCTTTTGCAGGACTTCGGAATATTTCAGGCCGCAATGTTCGGCGGCTTCGGTGAAGTCCTCGCCGTGGGAGATGTTCGGATTGGGATTGGCTTCCAGCAGGTAGAATTCACCAGCGGGTGTCATGCGGAAGTCTAGACGCGCACAACCGCTGAGATAGAGCAGGCGATAGATGCGCTTGGAGAGGTGTTCGACTTTCTTGCGCAGTTCTGGAGTGAGCTCCGCCGCGGCAGTCTTCACACCGACTTTTTCCTGATAGCGATAATCCCACTTGAGCTTGCTGGTGGCGATGACGGGTGCGCCTTCAGGCAGGCGTTCGATAAGCAGTTCCCACGGGGTGAAAGATTGCAGGCGCTCGTTGCCCATCATGGCGATGTAGAGTTCACGACCGTCGATGTATTCCTCTACGATGGCCGGATTCTTCGTCTTCTCATGGATGAAGGTGACGCGCTCGGCGAGCTTCACATCGTCATGCACGATGGAGGCTTGCGAGATACCCACGGAGCCTTCGTCTACCAGGGATTTCACGAAGAGAGGGAACTTCAGGCGCTTGGGACGATGCGGTTTGCGGTTTACGGGCACCACGATGAACTGGGGCACCGGGATGCGGTGATAGGCGAGGATCTTTTTCGAAAGCGCCTTGTCATGCGCAAGCGTGAGGCCACGCGGATTGCAGCCGGTGTAGGGAAGCTGGCGCAGTTCCAAGTAACTGACCACGTGCTGATCGAAGAGCGCATCACCGTGAAATTCTTCCAACAGGTTAAAGGCGATGTGCGGTTGATGAGTCTCGATCGCCTGGCGGATGACATTCAGATCGCTGTAAAGGCCGATGGGGAAAACTTCGTGACCCAGACCACGCAACGCGTTGATGACGTCGTATTCGGTTTTCCAAGGCTGAATTTCTTTCGCGCTCAAGCCCTCGATGGAAGCAGGCGGGACCAGGTCCTCGTGGCAGAGGACCAACACGCGCAGCGGTTTCTTAACAACTAAGCTCATACGGCGAAACGATAGTGACCGGTGTGCAGGGCGTTCATGGACTGCGTGGTGAGCATGACGAGCGAGTTCATCCACGCACGGCGCTGGGAACCGGCGATGCGCAATTTTAGCTCCTGGCAGCGGCGAATCAACTGCAAGACGACGTGGCGGATGGTGTAAGCATGCACGCCCGTGCCGTGAGAGACGAGCGGCACCAGCTCTTTCTGGATCCGCCGCAGATAAACCGACGCCGCCTCGTTGTTTTGATAACGCTCGTGATTCGAGAATACGCGTAATAGTACTCGATCATAACGGGTGCTGCCATCCGTCTGATAATACTCAGTCTTTTTCCGGTAGTGTTCGCGCAACGTGGTCTTGCAGGTCTTGAGCGGTTCGATGGCCTTGCGCTTTTTGTTCACCGGCGGATGACCGGCGATGTCCTCCATGAGGTCGTCGATATACTCCAGCTTTTCCAGTGCATCCCAGCCGGCGTAACGCGTGCGCCAGCGGGAATTGGGCGTGAGCCAGACGGCGAAGGTCTCGGCGAAATCCTCGGCAGGATGGGCTTGCGCATACCAAGCATCCAAGTGCAGGACGAAACGGCGGCTGTTCGCGCGAGGTTGGTAGATGTTCGGATAAGGTGTGGCGAAGGAGCCGAACATCTCGCGCCATTCTTTGCGGCGATGCAGGCGGTAGGCGGTGTCGAGCGCGTGACCGGCCTCATGGCGCAGGATGCGCATACATTGCTGATCCGTGCCGCCTTCCACCTCGAGCATGAATTTCTTTTCCAGCGCGGCGAGGCGAGGGTGGGCGAGGTAGAAGGGGATGGCGATGCCGGGAACGGCGTCCGGCGAGAACCACTCTTCCGCAAGCCAGCAGGACGGGCGGAAGTCGATGCCGCGATCGGCGAGCTCCGCGTAAATCCGGTCAATCAAGATCGCCAGAGAGCTGCCCGTGATGCGCAAGGGCAGATCGCAGAGGCGCAGGTCGAGCAACTGCTCCTCGTTGAGGCGGTTGAGATTGATGAGGGCTTTCAAAGTGGGATGGCGGTGTGATTCGCCGGACCGCAACTTACTGCCGGCAAGATGCCGGGCAGCACGGGCGATAATGCTACGTCGGTCATTTGGTGTTCACCAAAGGCTGGGTCCAGGCTTGCTCGAATTCACCAGCGCGATAGGGGTTCACCTTCACCTTGGTGGAGATGATGCGGGCGCGGACGTAGATGTCGTCGCTCTGCAACTTATAGGAAGCTTTCGGGCCTTTGACGGTGCTGAACACTTTGCCGATATCATCGCTGTAACGGCGGGTGACGCGGAGGGCTTCGCCATTGGCGGCGCGGACGGGCTCGCTCTTGGTGTCGAAGCCGCGTTTCGTGCCGATGAATTCGATGGTGTATTCCACACCGGCCTCAGCGGCGACTTCGAGACTGAGTTCGTCACCTTTGCGTTGGACGTCTTTCAAGGTCACGCCGCTGGAGGCGTAGAAGTCACCGGCTTCGAGTGCGGCGATGAGGCTGTTGATGCTGAGTTCTTTGGAGCGGACCACGACCCAGCCGCGGCCGCTGTTGCTCTTGCCCACAGCCATATCCTGATAATGGTGCGAATCATCGGTGCCGAGACCGTAGAGGACACCGAGCTTCAGGGAGGTGAGGCGGTGGGCGAGGCAGATGTCCCAGACTTTTTCGACTCCAGCGTGGGTACCGTCGCCCTCATTGTAAACGGAGGGATGGCCGTTATAGACCTCGAAAAATTTCATGCCGCGCACGGGCATCATCTCTTCGGCAGTCACGCCCCATTTGAAATTTGGGTGGTTCAGGTGCGTGTACATCGGCTGCCCGGTCGCGGCCCGTTGGGCGGCAGCGGCATCGAAGTTGCGCTGGATGACCTCCAGCACGCTGTCGCCACCCTGCGGTTTGATGACCTCGCGCGGGTTGGTGAAATTGATGTGGACCGGAGCGACCTTGTATTTATCACTGATCTCCTCGCCGGGGATCATGAGAAACTGGCTGGGGGTGTAGAGCTTCTTGCTGAATTCCTCGAAGGTCTTCAGGCGGACTTCGGGCTGGCCCTGTTCATTGGTGCGCTGGTTCACCCAGTCTTTGCCGTAGGCAGCGAGGTATTTATCGAGCACTTTGCCGCCGCCGCGATTGGTGGCGACGAGCCAGCGTTCGCCCTGGGCGAGGAGATTGTGGTCCGTGAGCATGAGGAAGTTCCAACCGTTGGTCTTGTACCAGGCGCCGACCATTTCGGGGTAGTCATCGCCATCACTCCAGAGGGTGTGGGTGTGAAGATTGCCTTTCCACCAGCGGGCTTCCTGGGCGTGGGAGGTGGAGACGGTGAGCTGGGCGGCGAACGCCAAGACGAGGGTGAGGATATGGCTCGGTTTCATGGACGGGAGGAGGAATAACAGGGAAACCTCGAACATCCAACATCGAACTCTGAACATCGAACGGAAAGTTAGAGCCTCCTTATCCATTCTACGGGACTGCTACGGATGGGAGGCGAGGCGTCAAGCCGCCTCGGGCGGAAAGCGGAGGCAAGCCTCCGCACTCCAAAGCAGGTTAGCGCCGTCTCGACGAGCACGATTTAGGAGGGCTTGACTTAATACTACCATGGTAGTATTACTGGGGTCGTTAACCCAAATTTTACCATGAAGACGGCCAAGGTGCATCGGTTAGGGGAGCTCCAACTGCGGATCCTGAAAGTGCTTTGGGGGAAGCGCGAAGGGACAGTGGGAGAAGTCCACGAGGGGTTGGGCGCGGAGGATGATTTCGCCTATACCACCATCGCCACCATGTTGCGAAAGATGGAGGCGCGGGGGTTGGTGAAACACCGGACGGAGGGGAGGACCTTCATCTACGCGGCGTGTGTCGCGGAGCATGAAGTGACGAAAGGCGCGCTCAACGACCTCGTGGACCGTTTTTTTGAAGGCAGCCTGGCGGAGGCGATGAACCATCTGTTGACGTCGCGGGACGTGAGCAAGGAGGAGCTGGCGAGGTTGCAGAAAATGATCGAGGAGAGGAGGAAGAAGCTGTGAACGCGTCATCGTGGCAAACTGTGTGGTTGCTGGCGGTGGAGGTGGCCGCGGTAGTGGCGCTGACGTTGCTCATCGCGTGGCGTTTACGCTCGGTGGTGTGGCAGCGGACGTTGTGGCAGGCGAGTCTGCTCGCGTTGGTTGGATTGCTGGTGGTGGAGTTTGCAGCGTTATTCCCGGAGCAATCGCCGAAACAAATCGATCCGGTGATGGAGGCAAGGACGGAGGCGTTGGAGGTTCAGCCAGCGGTAATGGATGTGCCGACAACGGCGACGGAATTGAGCATCGGGACTGCGCCCTTGTTGGAGCCGATGCCGATAATCACGGAGCCAGCGGGTGAGGTGGCCGAGGTGAAGGCGGATGCGGCCGTGATGGAGCCGTCTGTAGTCGCGCCTCTGGTGGTTCCGGAAGAAAAGGCTGGGTTTCCATTGGCGTTGGCGATCGCGTTGGGCGTGTGGGTGGTGGGCGCATTGGTGCTGGCGTCGCGTTTGTTGGTGGGGAGGTTTTTATTGCTGCGGTTCTGTTCTCGGAGCCGGTCGGTGTACGACGTGAGGTTGTTTGATCGCGTGCAGGGGATTGCGGGCAAGCTGGGGTTGAAGCAGACGGTGCAGGTGCTGGAGACGGAGCGCATCCAGACGCCGGTGGTGTTCGGGTTGGTCCGATTGACGATCGCGTTGCCGATGGGGTTTGCGGAAAAGTTTGAGCGGCGGCAGCAGGAGGCAATCTTGGCACATGAACTGGCGCATCTCGCGGCGCGTGATCCGCTGTGGTATCTGCTGGCGGATGCGCTGGTGTCGGTGCTGTGGTGGCATCCGCTGGTGTGGGTGGCGCGGGCGCGCCTGCAGGTGACGAGCGAGATGGCGGCGGACGAGGCGTGCGTGCTGGCGAAGCATGGGCCGGAGACACTCGCGGAGTGCTTGGTGACGATCGCGCAAGAGATGCATGGGCGGGGAGCGCTGGAGTCCATCGGGATTGAGGGGAGCGGGTTTCGTTCGCGGTTGGGGCAGCGGGTAGAGCGGTTGTTGAAGCTTTCGGCGGAAGCGGTTTCACGGCCAGCGGCATGGCGGACGCGGCTGGTGAAGGTGGGCATGCCGGTGCTGCTGGTGGGGGTGCTGCTGATGGCGTCGGGCTGGGTGCGGCGGGATCAGAGCACGCCGTGGTCGGGGATGTTGGGTGGGGCGTGGAGTTTGATGACTGGTTTGCTCCACGTGGAGGAGGCGAACATCAGGCGGGATGCGAGGCCGCAATTGGTGGCAGTGCTGCCTGAGCCAGTGATAGAGGAAAAACCGGTGTTGAGAGTGGCTGCCAAGTTAAGCGGGCGCGTGGTGCTGGGTATCAAGCCCATACCCGAACGGGAATTACCGGTGACAGGGGAGGTGGCAAAATTCGCCCGGAAACCCCTCACGACACGGTTCTTCGTAGTCGATGAAAACGGCGGATTAGGCGACGCGGTGGTCTATATCAAACGCGGACTTGAAGGCCGCCAGTTCAATCCGCCGACGGAGCCGAAAATATTTACAGCGCGTGGGATGGAGTGGCATCCTTTCGTCGGGGCAGTCCAGACCGGACAACCAGTCAGATTTACGACCGAAGATCCGGTGGCTATCAATCTGCATTTCGTGCCGAACAACCGGAGCAACAAAGAGTGGAACAAAGCGTCTTTACCGGTGAATGTGAAGATCGAGCATCCCGAGGTCATGGCGCGGTTGAAGACGGACGTTTATCCTTGGATGTTCGCTTATATCAGCGCATTTGAGCATCCGTATTTTGCAGTGACGGATGCAAAAGGAAGTTTTGATTTTCAGGAGGAACTGCTACCGGGGCGTTATGTGGTGGCGGTGCGGCATCGCATGGGTGGAGAGGTGGAGCAGGAGATCGAAGTGGGAGCGTCAGGCGGAGGCCAGGTGATGTTTACGCTTCCCGACGACGAGGCAAGAGAGAAATTTAAACGGGCGGAAGAGGAAAGGAAGCGTTTCGACGTAGAAAAAAAGAGGTACGAGGCGGAAGTGGCTCAAGCCAAGGCAGAGGGGAAGGCATTCAACAGGCTTTTTGACATCCGTCATGTGGTTCCATCGAGTATTGGGCCTGCTATACTAGCTGCTTTCACGGACAAAAGATCAAAGGTGATCGCGAATGACAAGAGCAGGAGCTTGCTGGTCACTGCTGTGGAAGGTGACATGAATAAGGCGGAGGAAGTCATCCGTGAGCAGGATGTGGAGCAGAAGCTGCAGACGGGGCCTAAAGGGGGTGTGTCAGCTACAGCGGAGGAGCAGTCGCGACTGGATGGCATCAAGCCGGGCAAACGGGAATTGAATGAGGAGACGGAGATGAAGCTGGATGAACTGGTCCTGCCGGAACTGTCCATCGATGGCTTGCCGCTGGCGGCGGCATTGCAGCAGTTGATGGATGAAAGCAAACGACTGGATCCGACTGGGAAAGGGTTGCAGTTCAACCACGGAGGGACGCTGTCCGGAAAAATCAAACTCGAGATGGGAGCGGGTGGCAACCCTGTCTGGGCTAAACCGGGCGGTAACATCATGCAACGGATGGAGAATGTTGTGGTGACGGTGAAGCCGCCCAGAAAGGGGCTGAGTTTCCGGCAGGCATTGGAGGCGATCTGTAGCGGGACGTCATTGCCTACACGGTTTGTGAATCAAAATGGTGTGGTGTTCGTATCGGTCATATTGAATGAAGCGGAGACGAGGCTGGCGATGAATGGGGCACCGATCTTGGTGGGCAAACGGGAGTTGAATGAGGAGACGGTGAAGCGGTTGGAGAACGTCAAGCTGCCAGAGATGTTCATGGATGGGTTGCCTTTGGAAATAACGCTGCAGTTTCTAATGGAGGAGAGTGTGAAGAGAGATCCGGAGAAGAAGGGGTTTAAGATGGTGGCGCGGGGGAATGTGCCGTTCATTCCTGCGCCGGATCGCAGGCCGGTGCTGAATGCCTCGGGCCTGCCGGTGATACCGCCAGATGCACATGAGAGCAGCCTCGACCGGCCACTGGAGGAGATCCTGATCTTGGTGAATCCGGTGAAGAATAATTTGAATTTCAAGCAGGCCATTGAAGCGGTGTGCGAGGGGTCGTTGTGGCCGCTGACTTACCAGATCGAGGATGGGGTGATCGTGTTCACGGCGAAACTGATGGCGAAGCTGGATGCGATCAAGCTGAAGCGGACGACGCTTAACAGGATGCCGATGATCGAGGTGGTGCGTTATCTGAACGAGGCATCACAGAAATTGGCCGAGGGCAAGCAAGGGGTGAAGTTCGGTGTGGAAGGAAAGTTTCAACTGGCGCGGGGTGGAGTAAAGGATGCGGAGATGACGCTGGTGACGCGGGAAATCCCGGAGGGGACGACGTTGCGGCAGGCGATGGAGCTGGTCCGCGCGGGAGCGGAGGATGCGATCGAATATGAGGAGAAGGAGGACGAGGTGGTGTTCCGGCCCAAGAAGGGGGTGGAACCGTTGAAGGCGCCGGTGTCAGCCGGGGTCTCCCGAGAGATCATGATCCGGGTGCAGGGCAAGCTTACGAGTGTGATCATCCCGAAGCTGCAATTCAAACGGGTGTTGCTGGAGGATGCGCTGGCGGCGCTGGCGCAACAGGCGAAGGCGGCAGATCTGGAAGGAGACGGACTGGTGCTAAAAGCAGACCCGGAGCTGACGAGGTTGCTGAACAGCGAGCCGATGGTGGTGACGATCGATCCGCCGCTGCTCAATCTGCAACTGGGTGACGCGCTGGAGGCGGTGACGCTGGCGGCACAGAATAATTCGAGGAACCGGTTGAAGCGGGAGTATTTTGAGGGTGGCATCCATGTGTTGCTCAATCAGGCGTTTTCCTCGAGCTGGCGACGGGTGTATCAGGTGGACATGGTAAAGCTCATCGGAGTGCTGGAACAGGGGGCGGGAAGGAAGTTGGACCCGCCATGGAATGAGGCCCGGGCGCGGTTCCCGGGAGAGCGGGGCCTGTGGATCGCTAAGATGAGGGAGCTGGTGCAGGAGTATTTGCAGAAGCAGCATCTCATTTTCTCCCGAAACAAAGAGGGGATGTTGCTGCCGGTGGTCATGGTCAATGACCGGCTCGGCATGGTGGCGGTGACGGGGGAATTGGAACAGTTGGAGCAGGTGGAGAAACTTATTGCTCCAACACGGTTGGTGGCGATGAAGCAGGAGCCATCTTCTTTGGAGCCGCTGGTCAGCCAGATATTTACGCTTAAGCATGCCATGCCGACGGAAATAGCTACTGCCGTTCACACTGCGAGCACTGATTCGCGTAGCAGGATACTCGCGGATGATCGGGCGAAGAAGTTGCTGGTCACTGTGGTGAAGGGGGATATGAAAAATGTGGAGGAGATCATCGCCAAGCTGGATGTGGTGGGAAAAGACACACAGGCGGAGGTGAAGAGTAAAATCCAGAAGGAGAAGGAAATCTTCATTTTGATCCAGGATGGAAAGCTGCTCTATGAATTGCGCAGGCTGGAGGAGGCGGAGGCTAAACTGAGGGAGGCGATCAAAATCGATCCCGCGAACACGAACGCCTTCTACTATATGAATCTGATCCAGGAAGCGCGGTATGGAGATCTGGTGAAGAAACGTGATGCAGAGCAACGGGCACGGATCGTGGAGGTGGAAAAGAATTGGGAAGTGCCGAAAGCGAGAGATGTTTTGCCAACGCCGAATCCGTATGTGCGGACGAATGCAGCGCAAACGACGACGAAGTCGCGGCAGCGGATCATGGCGAAGCTGGATCAGATGGTGATCAAGGAAATGCATTTTGACGGGGTGCCGCTGGTGGAGGTGGTGCGGTTTTTGCAGGAGGAGTCGGTGAAGCAGGATCCGGATAAGTTGGGTATCAATTTCATCATCAATTCCAATCTGGATGATCAGCCGTCCAGCCGACGCGATTCAACGAGAGATCCTTTGGGAGCGCCGCTCGCTCCGGCGCCTGGGGCCATTGATTTGGACTCCATGCTGATCAAGATCAATCCGCCGCTGAGGAATCTGCGGATGATCGATGCGCTAGATGTCATCACCAAATCGGCGACGCCGATAGATGGTAAGGGTTTGAGCTTTATGGTGGAGGATTATGCGGTGGTGTTCCGGCAGCGCGTGGTTGATCCAAAGCAGATGTTCACGAGGGTATGGAGCGTGGACAAGGATAAGTTGATACAGGGTTTGGAGAACCAAACCGGTCAAAAGGTGATGCCACTTACAACAAATGTGACGATTGTAGGGCCGACCAATTTGCTTCAAAGCGTGACGACTCCCGGCGAGAAGCTAGTGACGAAAGATAATTCGGAAGGCCGGATGCAGCAGGTCTCATCCATGGCACGGCAGTTCTTCGCAGCCCGCGGGGTGAATTTGAATACTAACAAGACGGGAGAAGCTTCAACGCAGATATTCTTCAACGACCGGACGGGTGTGCTGATGGCCCGGGCGTCACTAGCGGACCTGGAAGTGATCCATCAATGCCTGGAGGTGATAGGGGCCGGGGCAGCAGCGGAAGTCAGGGTTCCGGCGGGAGCAGATATGGCAGTAGGGGTGAGTTGGGCTTATAAATTTGATTCAGCAATTTATGTGAGAGGTCTGGAGAAGCTGACCGGGAGGAAAGTGGATGAACTAACGGCAGCCGCCTTAGCCGAAAGGCCTAACGGAGGGAAGAAACCAAGCGTGACGGACTTTCATCGGGCCAAGTGGCAGCAGGTGTATTTGCTGACGCGGGAGTTTTTGATGGCCCAAGGGGAAGACCCGTCTGGGGGAAGGTTTGAGCTAGTCTCCCCGGAGAATCCTGATGAGCAAGAGATGAGATGGGTGGTGCGGGCAGCGATATGGAATTCGGAAATATTCCGGAAGTGCAGTGAACAGATAAAGGAGGCGGGGAAAGAAAAGGGGGCGGTGGTGCCGGTGGGAACGGCGAAAAATCGAATCGCCACCGGGACCAGCCAAACCAACCGGGTTAACGTACTCATGCCTTCGGCTGCGGAAATCAAAGAAGTGCTGGCACAGACGAACCAAGTGTCCCAACTGGTGCAGGATGGAAAACGCCTTTATGAGTTGAGGCGTTTGAAGGAGGCGCAGGAAAAACTTCAGGAGGCGGCCACGCTGGAGCCAGGCAACAAAGTGGTCTATTACTTTGCGAATATTGTCAGGGAGGCGCTTATGGGTGAATCGGACCGAGTGTTGAAGGGCATCCAGCAGCAGGATGCCCAGCACAAAGCTGGAGTCTTTCCGACGATGACTACGAATCAGCAGACGAATGATGAGCGGATAACCAAGGTCTTCAAAGTGGAACCTAATCAGCTCGCTTATGGGTTGCGAGAAAAGGGTTTTATGAAGGGGACGGTTTCGGGTGTTTCCAACACAAACATAGAGCAGGCTCTCACGCGTTATCTGTCTAGAGAGTTGCATCTGGTGGTCAATTCTAACGGGGCCAACGGGGTGACGGTGGTGTGGGAGGCGGACAGTAAGCAAGTGGTGGCGCGAGGGGGATTGAGGGATTTGGAAGTGATTGAAAGCGCAATGGAGGTGCTAAACATCATTCCGGCCCAGGTGCAAGTGGAGGTCCGGTATATCGAGGTGTCGGACAAGGCGGCGAAGGAGATGGGGTTGAACTGGTTTACCAGCGGTCCACTGAGCGAAACGAATAGGGTGAAGGCTGACCAGTTTCTGAACCGGACGATTCCCACAAATCAGAATGTGCGGGTGGAGGCGCCGGTGTTGCCGAACTACGTAAGCGTGTTATCGCCTGCTCAAGCGAAGGCTTTGATAAAGCAGTTCGAGACGACGACGGGTATTGATTTACTGACGGCACCGAAGGTGACGACGGTGAGCAATCGGGAGGCAATGATCGCGGTGGAGAACGATTTGGAGGTGATGGTGGGAGTGCAGACGAACCAGACGGCTGGGGCCAGGAAGACGGGCGAGAAGCAGGAGCCGTCCTACATCAAGAGCCCCGTGAAGACGGGTCCGACATTGGATGTGCTGCCAAAGGTGCAGGCTGATGGAAAGACCCTGCAAGTGACGTGGGCAGTCTGCCTAACGCAGTTCGTGGGTTATGACAAACCGGAGAAAGGCAGGGAAGCGGAGGGACCGTTGCCGCGCTTCCGGGTGAGGCAGGTGGCGAACACCAACGTGCTGCGGGATGGGCAGACTTTGCTGGTGGGTTGCGGAACAGCGGTGGATAAAGTGGCGCAGAAGCGGGGCTTGTTCAGCAGCGTACCTAAAACGGAGACGCGACATGTGATCGTGATGCTGACACCACGGATCATTGATCCGTCGGGGAATTTTATAAATCATGATAAGGAGCTGGGGTACTGAGGGGCAAGGGGAGCCGTCCAAAGGCGGGAGGGGGCGGAGGTGGCTGGGGGGTGGAGGACGAGCTGCGGTCCATGGGGGCAGGTAGAAAACCTCGGCACATGTACACAAGTGCCGAGGTGGGGTGGGCGGAGAGGGGTGAGGGATTTTTGGCCCGCTAAAGGGGAAAGGAGATGACACGAATTCACGGATTCCCACGAATTATTTTGAGGGAAAATGGGGTTTGGAGGGTTGTTGTTGGTTTAAGTATATGGGGTGCAATTGTTTACGTGTCTTAAAAATATTTTTAAGAAAAGGGGACCTAGGACAGCGGATGTCCTAGGTCCCCCTTCATAGTGGATGCAGAAAAGTGAGCCGGATGAAGCTCAAAGTTAAAAACTCAAAGCTCAAATGAGCGGACGAGAGGTAAGGCGGAGTTAGTGGCGGAGGTGTCCGCCATAGATGGGACTGCCGGCTGGAAGCCGGCAGCACGTTGTGGGGGGCGCCCCGACCTGACGGCGCGGGGTTCAGTACGACGACGAGAACGATGAGAAAAGGAGGAGGTATGGGTGGAAATGGTTGTTCAGTGGTGGTTGACAAAGGTGGGCGGGAGGTTTACATCGGTATTACTTCGCTGCTGTCCCTACGGGACTTCCTACGTGGCGGAGCGGGGGCCGGAGGGCCCCCTCCTTTTTTTGTCGATGCTCGACTGGCCACCATTAGGGGAAGCGATAGAAAACAGAAATCAGGGTGCTTTGATGGCGAATGGCCGATTGGTTTTGCTTATAAGAGTTTCCTTTCCCCTCATCCCGGCCTTCTCCGCCGAAGCTCGGCCTGCCATCGGGAGAAGGAGTCAACATTTCCAGTGCATGGGATAGTTTGGCCACAGTTTGGCTTGCGTCAGAGTTTGCGGGTGTTGAGTAGCCTTACGCCGAAGAAGAGGGTGGCGGAAAGCGACGTTTCTGAGGATCAGCCTTCATCTTTATACACTTGTCAGGGGGTTGGGCCGTGGCGGAAACTTCGCGCGCGGCAACAATCTTGCTGGTTCGCGTTTATGCCAATTTTAATCCTGCTGCTGTTCTTTTGCTCAGGCGCCACCGCGCTGGTGTATGAGGTGGTGTGGTCGAAGTATCTGGCGCTGATCTTCGGGAGCACGGTGTATGCACAGACGGTGGTGCTGGCGGTGTTCATGGGCGGGCTGGCGCTGGGCAATCGCATCTTCGGCCGTCGCGCGGATCTGCTGAAGCAGCCGCTGGCGACCTACGGGTATGTGGAGATGGCGATCGGGGTGTTCGCGTTCTTTTTCGATTATCTGCACAAGCTGGCGGAGAATGTCTTCGTATCCGTGGGGACGGGGATGCTGGAACAGGAGTTTCTGCTATTGGTCTGGAAGGGCGTGGTGGCGACGGCGCTCTTGATCGTGCCGACGGTGTTGATGGGTGGCACGCTGCCGCTGGTGGCGGCGTGGCTGCAACGGAATCAGCCGGATGCGAGCCGGGCTTCGGCGCGGTTCTATGCGATCAATAGCCTCGGCGCGGTGACAGGTTCGTTTGTGGCGGGGTTCATTTTGGTGCAGGCGCTGGGCATGGTGGCGACGTTGCAAGCGACGGCGCTGGTGAATCTCTTCATCGGTGGCGCGGCGATCATCTTCGCGCGGAAGAGAGACAAGGACGCGGAGGCGACGGTGACGGCGGCCAGCGTGCAGGAACCGGTGCCGACGGAAGCGGAAGCAGCCGCAGCAAAACAGAATCTGAAGCTGGCGATCGGGCTGGTGGCGTTAACGGGCGGTGTCTCGATGGGGCTGGAGGTGCTGGCGGCGCGGTCGCTGGTGTTGTTGTTCGGGGCTTCGCTGCAATCGTTCGCGCTGGTCTTGGTGGCGTTCATCTTGGGCATCGGGTTTGGCGCGGGATTGATCTCCTCACCGAAGTATCAATGGGCGCGTCGGGAGCTGGCGACGGTGGTGCTGCTCTTGGCGGGAGCGTTGTGGATCGGGTTTTTCATCTGGAGCGCGGAGGGCTGGGTGAATGTGTATCGGGAACTGCGCACGGCGGTGGCACGCACCTCTACCGGTTATCAATTGCAACTGATCATGAATGTCCTGATCGCGTTGATCGTGCTGGGCATTCCGGCGGCGTTGCTGGGGGCAGTGTTGCCCTTGTGGATCCGCGCGGTGAAAGGCGGGCAGGGCGGTCTGGCGGAGCATGTGGGCCGGCTGCTGACGTGGAATACGGTCGGGGCGGTGGTGGGGGTATTGCTCACGGGTTTTTTCCTGATGCCGGTCTTCGGGGTGCGGGCGGCGTTCTGCATCCTGGCGCTGGCGTTGTGCGCGGGCGGGATGATGGTGGCGTCGAAGAGCCGATTGCAGTCGGCGTTCATGGGCGCCTGCGCGGTGGGGGGAGCGTTGCTCTTCACGATGATGACGGGCGGGGACGCTTGGCGGCATGTGATGAGTTCGGGCGTGTTTCGTCTGCGCGAGACGGTGGTGGATCACAGCTACCTGCCGCGACGCACCCAGGAGGTGAAGATCATTTATTACGAGGATGCGCCGGATGCGACGGTGTCGGTGGAGAGCGTGACGCGTGATGGGGAGGAGCGGATTTCCCTGCGCATCAATGGCAAGACGGATGCATCGAGTCATGGCGATCTTTCGACGCAGTTGTTGCTGGGGCATCTCGGATTGCTCGCGCGGCCGGAGGCGGAGAACATGTTCATCCTGGGATTGGGCAGCGGCATCACGGCGAGCGCGGCGCTGACGCATCCGAATGTGAAAGAGATCGTGGTGGCGGAGAACTGCAAGCCGGTGGTGGAATCGGCAGCGCTGTTCGGGAAGTGGAATCGCGAGGTGTTGAAGGATCCGAAGGTGAAGGTGGTGTTCGAGGATGCTCGGACGGTGTTGAAGCTAGGGAAGAAGAATTACGATGTGATCGTGTGTGAGCCGTCGAACCCATGGCTGGCGGGTGTGGGCAGTGTGTTCAGCCGGGAATTCTATGAACTGGCGGCGAGTCATCTGAAGAAAGACGGCGTGGTGGTGCAGTGGTTCCACGTGTATGAGATGCATGACGGGGTGGTGGACCTGGTGACGAAGACGTTTTCATCGGTGTTCCCGTATATGGAGATCTGGGATCCAGGGCAGGGGGATTTCATCATGATCGGCTCGACGAAGCCGTGGACGATGTCGCTGGAGGGTGTGCGCAAGGCGATGGAGCGGCCGATGGTGCGGGAAGATTTCGCGAAGATCGGGCTGACGAAGCCGGAGCATGTGTTTCTGCGGCAGATGGCGTCCGGGCGGACGGCGTTCGCGATTCCGGATGGAACGGCGATTCAATCGGACGCCTTCCCGGTGCTGGAGTATGAGGCGCCGCGGGCGTTCTTCCTCGGGCAACGCGCGGAAGAGTTTTTGCAGTTCGATGAGCGGACATGGCAGACCGCGCTGGCGAGTGCAGAGAAGCAAAAGATTTTACGCAGCCTGACGACGGCGGAGCTGCAGGAGATCTTCAAGGAATACAAATCGGTGAACCCGATCGTGACAAGCTACCTGAAACAGCGGTTCACGGCGGGGACGAATGAGACCATGGTGCCGGTCTTCTCAGAGAACAACCCGACGCCGTTCATCTTCCAGACCTACGAAGGCTATGCGAATCTGCCGAATCTGCCGGCGGAGGTGACGGCGGAGCATAAGGCGTTGCTGACGGCGGAGGCGCAGATATTCACGGCTCCGGCGAAGTGGCGCGAGGGCGTGGAGGTGATCGAGAAGACGATCAATGACTTGGGCTCAAAGACCACGCGAGAGGGATTGAAGTGGAAACCGGATCATTTCCTGTGCCTGGCGGTGCGGACGGCGCTGGCGAACCGGGATTTCGCGCTGGCGGAGCGGTTGCTACAGCTCGAGAAGTACGTGGAAGAAACGCGGGAGATGCGTTACTTGAAGCGGATCGTGGCGGTGGCGGCTCCGGCGAAAACGGCGGCAAATACGCCGCTGCCGCTTGTGGTTCAGCCGACAGGGAAGTAGGGTGGAGGAATTGTGGACCAGATATTATTTCATGCAGGACCGTTGACGGTGACGTGGTACGGGGCCTTGATGGCGCTGGGGTTCATCGCGGCGTTGTGGACGGCGAGCCGTCGGGCAGTGCTGGTGGGTGTCTCACCCGAGAAGGTGGCGGACGTAGGGCCGTGGCTGATCATCGGCACGATCATCGGAGCGCGGCTGGTGTATGTGATCTCTTACCCGCAGAGTTTTGCGGGGAAACCGTTTTGGCATGTGTTCGCGGTGTGGCAAGGAGGTCTGGTTTTTTATGGCGGGCTGTTTGGTGCGTCAGCCGCGTGCATCCTCTTTTGCCGGTTGAACAAAATTCCGTTGTGGCGGTTCGCGGACGTGCTGGCACCCAGCGTGGCGCTGGGGCATGCGATCGGACGCTTGGGTTGCCTGATGAACGGGTGTTGTTACGGAAAGGTTTGTGAGCTGCCGTGGGCGATCAAGTTTCCCGCCTCGCACGAAACGTATCCGAATGCGGTGCATCCGACGCAGATCTACGAATCGTTGTTGAACTTCATGCTCTATCTGTCGCTCGCGTGGGTGTTCCGGAAGTGGCGGAAGTTCGAGGGACAGGTGTTCGCGATCTACCTGATGGGCTACGCCATCGTGCGTTCCACGGTGGAAATATTTCGTGGTGATTATCCGAAGGAATATTACCTGGCCGGCTGGATGACGCCGGCGCACAAGGTGAGCATCGCGATTTTGCTGGCGGGCATTGCGTTATACGCCTGGCAACGCGTGAACGCGACGGCGAAAGTGGAGACGGCTCCCAAGACAGGCGGCAAGTAATATGGCTGACAGACAGGAAAGCATCGTGGTGGAGAAGTCGCTGCCGAATGAGCGGCTGGATGTGTATCTGCGGGAGCAGTTCCAGATGGTGTCACGTGGCTATCTGCAGAAGCTCATCGAGGAAGGGGATATCAAGGTCAACGGGGTGAAGGTGAAGGCGACGCATGCGCCGAAGGCCGGTGAGAAGATCGATATCCGCTGGCCCGAGGCGCGCACGATGGAGACGAAGGCGGAGGATATCCCGCTGCAGATTTTGTTCGAGGACGAAGATTTGGTGGTGCTGAACAAAGCTCCTGGCTTGGTGGTGCATCCTTCCAATGGACACGAGGAGCATACATTGGTGAACGCATTGCTGCATCATTGCGCGGGGCAGTTGAGCGGGATTGGCGGAGTGGCGCGGCCCGGGATTGTGCATCGGTTGGACAAGGACACGAGCGGTTGCCTGGTGGTGGCGAAGAATGATGTGACGCACGTGGGTTTGCAGGATCAGTTCAAGAACCGTTCGCTAGACAAAATTTATCACGCCCTCGTGTGCAGTGTGATCCCGCGTGAAAGCGGTGAGATCCGCGCGGCGATCGCGCGGCATCCGACGCATCGCAAGCGCATGGCGGCGCTGGATGATGGCGATGGGCGTGAATCATGGACCTCGTATCGCGTGTTGGAACGCATGAAAGCGGCGACGCTGGTGGAGAACACCTTGCACACGGGACGGACGCATCAGATCCGCGTCCACATGCAGTACTTAGGGCATCCGGTGGTGGGAGATGAACTTTACGGCAAGAAGCAGAACGCGAAGCTGAAGGAACTGACGGGATACGTAGCGCCGCGTCAGATGTTGCACGCGAGCAAACTGGAATTCATGCATCCGAAGACAAAGAAACAGGTGAAGTGCGAGGCGCCGTGGCCGGAGGATTTTCAGCAGGCGCTGGCGATATTGAAGGGGAGTTAAGGATACGGCTGGGTGGATGTGCTCCATCATCCAGTTGCGAGCGACATGGCGCGTCGATGCGTCAGGCTTACATAAGCGCAGCGCAACAGGGAGTCAGTTTTGGGATGATTGATGAAGTTGTGCAAGCTGGCACTTAGACCCGCCAGACCCAAGCGATCTGTGCGGATGGCTATTTGCTTGGTTTTCTCCAGGCGTAAAGGATTCAAGGCACCCATGCCCGCTTCGGCGACCGCGAGCAGGATATCATCTATCTCTTCAAGCAGGCGTGTGATCGTGGGACTGACCAGTTGCGCAGGCTCGATTTCCTCCTCGGTCTCGAAAACTTCAGTCGATTCGTCATGCGCGTCGACTTTCTTCGGGGCGGCTGTCCTCACCTGATCGAGATGCAGATGGACAATTTTTCCGCTGGCGAGGTGCAGTGTGTAGGGAAAAAGCGTCAGCCCTCCGTGAGATTGTTGAATGCGTCCGATCACCAGAGCATCTTTCAGGGAGTCGTGAGGAACCTTCTCCAGAAACTCGATCCCGGGTCCGCTTAGTTCATCGTAGGGAATTTCAATGTGTATGATCTCCCCCTGTGAATCTTCCAGAGCCCACGAAAACATCTGGGTGACGGTATCGAAGTCGCGGTCCCTCCAAATCGTGGGTTTGAGGGCGAAAACGGAATCCAGCGGATTGGACTCCTTCAAGCCGATGGCGCTGCGAGTCTTGAATTGTTGCTCCAGCCGCGTCCAATCCTTGATCGTATCCAGGTCCTGGCTTCCGAGAGTGGCTGTGCCAGTCACCAGCGCCCGGCTTTTGCTGGAGCTGGAAAGCCGGTTGGCCTGATTGCGCCGGGCGTTCATCAACCGGAACGCGCTGCGTGCGAGTTGCTGGGGCGATTCTGCCCCTTCCCATGGACCCGGTTGGGTGAATCTTAACGTCGCTTTGAAATCGCCGAGTTGATGCGTGGGACGCGATTCTGTCCATGAGTTCCAACACTTGGCGGAAGGATCCCAAAACAGGATGGTGAGCCCTTCATAGCCGGAAGCGGTTTGCCACGGCCAGGCGGCCGCACCTACGAGGTCCAGATGACCGATCTCGTCGTAGCGGCTACGGTGCAATCCGACCAGATCGGCGCGCGGATTTTCCCCGCCATTTTCCAAGGCGGTACAAAGAGCGTGAGTGTGGGCCATCCGTCCGAACAGGCGCGCCAGATCGCTGCGCGCATCACGCGCTACCACTAGGGCGGCCTCCTCTCCGATCCCGCGCAAGGAGAGCGCGAGACGCGGCAGGTTCACGCCCAGTGACGAAACCGCGAGCGTCATCCAGCGTTGCCGGTTTGCCTCGGTGATCCGGGAAAGTCCGTTGGTCAATGTTTCGGCCAGCAAGGTCTGGCATGAGGCGAGAACTTCGCTGCGGCTGCGTGGTGCTCCGGCTGAAGCGGTCAGCAGGCTGACGTCTTCTGGCAGCACCCATTCCTTGCCGAGGGAACGTTGAAAGGCGACCACGGCGGCGACGATCAATTCTCGCCCATCGCTTTTACCACCCGAGGCGATCATGCCTTCAAGTCCGCCTCCGGGAATAAAATGCACCGCTGCATTCAGCGCCGGGAAGTGAATGGTGATGGTAAGTCCTGGCGATATTCTGGAGATGGACTGGGCGGCGATTTTTAACCCGGCCCTGAAGATGGCCTTTCCTGCCCATTGTTCGATTTGTTCTGGCGTTATCGCCAGCAACTCCTGCTCGGGAGAAGCGGCAGAAGTGCCCGCATCGGGCGGTGCTTCCGGAATCGCTTCCGGGCCGGCACGTTGCAAAAACAGCACGGCCGCCAAGATATGCTGGCACACTCCGGCGGCGGGACATGAACAACTGGCGGAGGCAGGTCCAGATTCAGAAATAGTGACGGCAAAGCCGCCTACGTTTACACCGAGCGTCGATCCGGCTTCACCCGTTAGAACTATTTCAATGTTCCGTTCGAGATCCTTTTGGGCACGCCGGAGCAAACCTTTGTTGGCGAGGGCTTCCAGCGCCGCATCATTGAGTGACGCCGCCATCCGACGGAGTTTGGATTCCAAGCCGCTCATTTGGAATTCACGATTTTGGCGAGCCATTGGGCAAAATGCTTCGGCGTAAGCGCGGCGATCTCCATGCCCGTGTCGGCGAGCTGTTCCGCCATCTGATGATCATAGATCGGACTGGCCGATTGATCGAGGGAGGCCAATCCCATCAACTTGACGCCGCTTTCGCGCAATCGCCTACAGGTACCCAGCATGACCGCGGGCGGGGCCCCTTCGCAAAAGTCGCTCACCAAGGCGAGCACGGTGCGATGAGGGTTCTCCACCAGCGACTCACAATAGTTGAGCGCCTGGCCGATGTTGGTCCCGCCGCCGAGTTGCACGCTCATCAACACTTCAACCGGGTCATCCACCTGATCGCTCAGATCGACGACGTTCGTGTCAAACACCACCAGCTTCACCCGGATGAGCGGCAAACCAGCGAGGATGCCGGCCATGACGGCACTGTGGATGACCGAGTCTGCCATGCTGCCGCTCTGGTCCACGCAGAGGATGATGTGCCAGGGCAGTTGTCGCGTATTCCGGGCAAAGAAACGCGGGTCCTGCAAAATGATCTGACCACGCTTCTTGTCGAAGTATTTCAGATTGCGCCGGAGCGTGTCCCGCCAGTCGAAATTCTGGGCCGCCTTTTGAGGACTATGACGCCAGCGATTCAGCCGGCCGGAGAGGGCGCGTCTGATCTCCGGTTCCAGCTTGCGTTTGATCTCCTCGATCACGTGCCGGATGATGCGACGGGCCGTATCCAGAACCTCACCCTGCAAGTGGCCGCGAAAGGTCAGCAGCGTCTTGAGCAGGTCCATGTTCGGCTCCAACTTCTCCAGCGTCTCCCGGTCGGTGACCAGTTCCTTGAGCCCATAGCGGTCCAACGCGTGCTTCTCGATGACCTCCACCACATCGCGCGGAAACAGTTCACGCACTTCACCCAGCCAGCCTGGCACAGTGAGCTGGGAGGGGTCCAGCGTGCCACCTTGCTGCCGGTCTCGCACACCCCGGCCTTTGTATTCGCGCGAATATAAAAAATCCAAGGCCGCTTCCATGCGCGCGTCACGACTGGAGAGCGATCCTGGTAGCTGGTTTTCGGCGAAACGACCGAGCACCAGCCGCCAACGTGAAAGAGTGCTCATGACGCCTCCTTTTCTTCAGGCAAGGCAGGGGTTTCTGACAGCCAAGCGTGGAGTCCATCCTCTTCGAGTGTTTTGCGGACCAGTGCACTCATGCGGGCCGCCATCAGCATTTCGCTTTCATCTATGTCCGGTCGATACAAGGAGCCTATTTTCTCGCCGCCATGCAACCCAGATACCACGGCGGCGACTTGATCCGTTTCCTTTGGTGTCAAACCGGCAAAGGCCATCCGCAAGTGCGGAATTCTCTGGATAAACTCATCTTCACTCCAGTTGGTCAGTAATTTTTCCACGGCCTCCACCAGAGCGGGTTGTCGCCAGGCGAGTTCCCGGCAAGCTTCGAGCAAGCCGGTCAAAAATTCCGTCTGGTCACCGGCCGATTCGGAGGCGGCATTCAAAGAGCCGGTCAAAAACTTGATCAGTTCGGTCTCGGTCAGCCGTCCTTCGCCATGCAGCAATCCGGCGATGCCACCGGTCAACCTGGCTGGACACTGAGGTTGCTGGAATACTTTGGACAGAGGTTCAAAAAACAGGGAAATATCCAGGGCTTCGCCGACTGCGGCTGCGGAGTGTAACAAGTCCCGCAGATTGATCAGGGAACGAAGAATGTCCGCGGCTCCCTCGGCGGGCGTATCCGCCAGATTGTGCAACAGATAACACGCCCGCTCATACGCCGTGCGGATCAGTAGGGGGATCTCTGCCAGACGATGGGCTTCCAGTGGTTCGCGAGATTCCCAAAGCAGCACCAGTTGATTGAGCGCAGCAGTGAGCGAGGTCAGTGACGGATCTTCATTGATGTGAGCACGGGCAAGCTCCAGCAAGCGACGGGTATGCCGGTGCAAGCCCATCCGGCACGCCTGCACCAGCATGCCCACGGCCTCCGAGGCGCACCGGCCGCGCCCGGTGTTTTCGAGCCCGGCGATGGCCAGCGCCAAGCGGTTCGCCGTGGCCTCCTCCACCGTGGCCCCGTAGATACTGGCTTCGACCAGTTGGCTTTCGGTCTGGGGCGTCCATTGATAGTTCCAGTGTTCGAAGAGGCGTTCCAGCCCGGTGCCCTTCACAAAATCCGGACCAGCCACCAGTGTGGCAAAAGGTACGGCGAGATACGTGAGGCTGTGCAGGAAACGGCTGCTTTGCCGGTGCGCTGTCTTGCGATAAAGATCAAGCGAACTCTTGCGCGACACCGAGTCGTCGATGTTCAAGCGGAGTTTCGCGGCGAGAGCGCGGAAATCAGCGACCAGTGGCGGTGTCCCCGCTTCCGCCGGCACTTCGCCGATGCTGGTGCCGCCCATCGCATGCCGGGCGAGTCCCAGCACGATCTGCCCTTCGGCATCCATCGAGCCTTTCACGAAACAACTGCGGATGCCGTCCAGCAAATCCTCCCGCGTCGGACCGGGATGTCCTCGTAAAGTTGCCAGCCGACGGGATTGTTCCAAGGCGGCGATCGCATCTGCCGGAGACAATGCGACACCGAGTTTCTTCTTTCGCGTGAGCTGGCCGAGTTCCACTAAAAACTTGGCCGCGATATCCGTGTAGGCGGTCGCGGACTTAGCCCGTGTCGCCGTGCGCCAAACCTGGTCATAATAATAAGGTGAGGGCATCCCGGACGCATAGCCGTTCAGTGAATCAAGCTGCTCGAAACCATACCGGATCAGATAATCATGAACCTCCGGCCCTTGCTTTGGCTTCGCGGGCCGGGCCGCCGTTGGCTGCCTGTTCACCAGCGTGGGGAGCACCACGGTGTGGAAACCACCGGTGACCGCCACGACCGTTTTTCCCAAGGCGAGTTCCTGCCGGATGGCTTCCGCCATGGCGGCTTCGCGGGCCGGTGTTCCATCTGCTTCCAGTTCCGCCGGGGTGATGCCCTCGCGGGCGAAATAGCACCACGAAGCGACATCGTGAATAAACTGGGTATAGGAAACCTCATCGCCCAGCCGGGCTTCGAAGAGATGATCCCAAAGATCGTTGTGATCACGGCAACCGGTACGACGCGCCAGTTTTTGGATGAAGCGGCTGCGCTTGAGATAGCGTTCTTCCAGGAGCGATTCCACCCGGCGTTCGGTATTTTGAGCGGTGGGCGCTTTTTCCTCGCGGACTTGCTCGGAATAGTTGAGGTCCACAAAGCGCAAGGTAGCTCCTATCTCTGCTCCCGCCCGCAGCGCGACCAACTCGGGCGAGTAATCGCAAAAAGGATAGTAAGCCGCGTGGCGGGCCGGGCCCAACCAGTTTTCCGGTTTGGCGGCGTCCTCTTTCGCCAACGTCTCTTGCGCGGTGAAACTCGTATAGACGGCGAAAGGGGCCTTGGTTTTCGGATGCAGGATGAGCGGGATGAGCGAGGTGAAGCTGGCCGGACCTTCGATCAAGACTGTGTTCGGTTTGCGTTCCCGGATGACGCGCTCCAATTGGCGCGCACACGCGGGGCTGTGATGACGAATGGGAAAATAGACCACTTGCTCCGTGACCAGAGAAGCCAGCAGATCATCCAGTGGCCCGGCGTTCACCCGCGCAGCCATTTCTTTGCGTCGTAGAATTGCTGCCATGTCTTGCTGCCCTTGGCGCGGGCCTTTACCACCACGTCGAAGTAATGCTTCAGTTTCTTGAGATCGTCCGGATTGTCTTTGAGGACCGTGCCCAGCAACTGGCGCGCGACGTGGCCGCTTTCCATTTTTCCACTGCCGAAATAGGCCGCATCCAGGGCTGCCGAATGGCTGACGGCAACCGCTTCGGCGGTTGAGAGAATGGTGGAAGGTTTTTCCACGACGGTGCCTTCCTCCGTCCGTCCGTGACGCAGATCGTTGAAGGTGGTGACCAGCAGTTCCAGCACATCAATGGGACATTCCACTTGCACGGCGGATTCTCCGAGCAGCACTTCCGTCTGCTCTTTCACCAACCGCAATTCCATGGCCTTGTCAGCCAGCGGAGCGACGGTCTCAAAATTGAAACGGCGTTTAAGCGCGCTAGACATTTCGTGAACGCCTCGGTCACGCAGGTTGGCCGTGGCGATGATGTTGAATCCCTTTTCCGCGAACCGCACGCTGTCCGGCGACGGCAGTTCCGGCACCTGGATGCATTTGTCCGAGAGCAGGCTTACCAGCGTATCCTGGATCTCCGGCTGGCAGCGGGTGATCTCTTCAAAACGGACGAGCGCCCCGGCTTTCATGCCGCTGTAGAGCGGCGAGGGGACCAGTGCGCGTGGCGTCGGGCCATCCGCGAGCAGCAACGCGTAATTCCAGGAATACTTGATCTGGTCATCCGTGGTGCCCGCTGTTCCTTGGATGGTGAGGAGCGAATTGCCCGAGACTGCAGCCGTCAGCAACTCGGACAGCATGGATTTCGCCGTGCCAGGTTCACCCACCAGCAGCAGCCCGCGATTCCCCAGCAAGGTGACGATGCAACGTTCCACCAGCGCGTCATCGCCGAAAAACTTTTGGGTGATAACGGTCTTTTTCTTGGCCCCTTGCCAGACATGGGTGACCGGTGCCTCACCTCCGACAATGAATTCGCGGACCGCGCGCGGAGAGAGTTTCCAATTGGCCGGACGCGGGGCCGTGTCGCTGGTGGCGAGCGCGGCTAGTTCCTCCGCGTACACCACTTCGGCTGGCGGGCGCACTATGCGCGGAGGGTTGTTTTTCGGTTCAGTTTTGCTCATGGGCTCGGGGGTAAAGGATCAAAGACGCACTTTCTTTTCCCATTCCGGATCGAAGCCGCTTCCTTCGGCGGATATCTGGCGGAGATCGTTCCAACATTCGCTCAGCAGGACGGTGGGCACCTCGCGGAGGCTGGTCCTCCCGCCCGAGGTGCCGGCTTCGCCATCCGGGCTGATTTGTTCAAAATAATAAGTTTTCAAAGCCACCAGGCTGTTGTCCTCCGGCAGGCTGTTGCCGCTGAATTCCAGCACTGCTTCCAGACCCAGTGTGGGGAAGCGTTTGCGATAGTCGTAGAACCAGCCGCCGTCCTGGGTCTGGCCGCGATTATATCCCAGCTTATTGATGCGGCCGCGCAGCTTGAAGGCTTCGAGCACATGTCCCTGAAAGTCGGCCAATTCCTCCTCGTGCTGCTCGTTCAAGGCGAAGGCGGGGCGGCCGAACTGCTCGAACAACGGTTCCACATCGTAATCCTTCAGATGCCCCCGCCAGGCCAGCGACTGGGCGGTGGTCACATGGCATTCGTGGGCGAGGCGGACGATATCCTCCGGTTGCAATGTCACTGGGGCATCGTCTATGTCGGTCAAAGTGCCATCCGGCAGCGGTCGGAACAGCAAGATGCTTTTATCAGGACGGGTGGCCGACCAGACCAACCGCTGGCAGAGATGTCGGGCGATGGGATGTCGGTTCAGATAGGTGTGCCAGTCCTCAGCGGGCCAGGCACGTTGGGTGCACATCGCCTCATAGAGGCGTTCGCGTTGCATGCTGAGCACCGTCTTGAGTTCCTTCTTGGCGGCGGAGAACGCTTTCTTCGCTTCGCCGGACTTGGTCTCGTCATCGTCCTGACGCGGCTCGGGCAAGGCCTTCAATGCTTTGCCCTCGCCATCGTGCAGGACGAATTCGAGATCGTCATTCAAGGTCGCCTTGAACTGGCGGGGACCGAAATCAAGCAGGAGCACGCCGTCTTCATCGAGACCGGCACTGGGGATGGTGCGGTCCGCCAGTTCGGATAGAGTCCAACCCTTGCGTTCGGCCATCGCCTCCACCTGCATCGAGGCTTCTTCCTGGATGCCTTTGGTGCGGAAGCGGCTGCCCACGGCGAGCAACAGTTGCGTGGCGGTCTTGTGTTCCACCCAGGCGAGCATCTGGAGCAGGGAGCGGCATTGCGCGGCCCGGTTGCCATACCATTGCTTCAAGTAGCGGTTGATCACCGGAACCGCTGAGGCTCCGACACAGGCCCCGGCCACCGCGAGGACGCCTTTGCTCGCCACGGCTGAACCCTTGGGCCGCGCGAGAAACGAGGGTAAAAAATCGGCGAAGAATTCGTCCTCGGTTTTCTTGGCCTGGGGCCAACTGGGCGTCTGGCACCAACGTGCCCACAACTTCGCCTGTTCACGTGCTTCTTCTTCGGCCTTTTCACGCGCGATGGGAGCAACGTCCTCAGCGAGCCAGGCATCCAGGATGAACTGGCCCAGCCGTTCGCGCTCCGTCACGTTGAACCGGGAACAGTAGGTTCGCAACAAGGCGCTGGGAGCCGGGTTCTTAAGTTTCAATCCCTGCACCAGCCACCACTGCAAAATCTCGGGCTCGACGGCCTGACCATTGTCCACCCAATGGACGATAGGAAGTTGGGCGAAAGGGAACCACTGCAATGCCTCGGGTATCCCTTTCTTCAGGCCGGCGCGGGCTTCTTTCACGAGTCCATCACGATCGAGGAACTGTTCCACTGGTACACCGAGCTGTTCCAAGGCGCCCATCATCGCGCCTTTGGCGGGCTCGTTCTTCTCCTTCTTCAACGCGATGGTAAGCGGTGGCACAGCCTGCGGATCACGGATACGTCCCAACCATTCTGCGGCGGCCTGACGCGTTTCCCCTTCGCCTGCCTTCAATGCCTCGATCAAGCGCGTCGTTTTGTCTGGCAGGTTTTCGAGGCAACGTTGCGCGGCGGCGCGATCACTTTTGGTGCCGAGCGAGAGATCCCACAGCGCCGGGACCAGCACTTCGGGTGGTGCCGGAAAAGTGGCCACGGCCTGGAAGGCACGTTGCCGGGTTTGCTTCTGAAACCAGCGATCGGAGGAATTTCCCGCAGGTGGTTGCAATGCCCCGAGCAAAAGATCTACGTGACTAGCCCAATATGGCCAGACCAGCCGCTCGGACATTCCCAGTGGTCGAGATATGTCCCGGAAGCTGTCCAGCATCCCTTTGCCCAACATATCGGAAGACCTCCCGGCCTGAGCCAAGGCCTCTCCCAGTTCTTTCAAACCCACTTCCGGTCGCGTGCGGCGGAAAAGCGGGATGAGCATTTGGGTTAGTGAGCCTTCCAGCCACATCTTGGCACTGTTGCTGAACAGCGTCTCGGTCAGGATGAAGAAACGGATCAAATGCACTGGACGAAGCTCTGCCCGCTCCCAGAACAGGCATAACGGCGCTTTGCATCGGGCATCCAGGCCGAGATTGAAATAGCCCGGATAGATAGGCAGAGCTGGTGTCTCGCCGCGCAACATTTGAAATCCCCGGATGAGGTCTTCCGCCGTCGGAGCCTTGAGCGATTTCCCGTAGTGTCGGGGAATGTTGATGACCAAGGGGGAGAGACGCTGGAAAAGCTCGTTCCACGCCTTTTCGGTCTCCGGTCCCAACGGCGTCTCTGAGAGTTCTGCTGATGCTTCCATACGCTATTTCAGTTGGAGGACTCTTCTGCCTCCGTTGACGTTGCTGATTTTCCGGCGATCTTGCTCAAATCACCCATGGCTTCTGAGAACGCGATCAACGGTACCTCGCCGTACGACAGCAGGCGACCATCTTCCGCATCCGCCGGTTCGTCATATAAATAGCTGCCGATCTGCACGGTGCCATGCTTCACGAAGAAGACCTTGCCCAGCTTGATGTCCGTGTACATGTCGATGCCCACATACATGCCTTCCGTTTCCACGAACGCGTCCGCGCCCACCGCCGGGAAGGATTTGAAGTAATGGTTCACACAGCCAGCATCGCAGACTGAACCGCGACTCCAGCCGAGCCTTTCGGCGCGGCCCTTGAACGTCATCCCGTTCAGATCCGTGGCTGCGACCTCGTTGCCAAATTTGGTCTTCTCTTTTTCAGCGGTCACCTTGACCACCGTTCGTCCCATCTGTGCGAAGGGCGGCACGACTTCGTAATCGGCCAGATGCGTCACCCAGCTCTGGCGCAGCTCCGGCTCCAGTTCGAGCGGGTGCACGACTCCGACTTGTCCCGTGGTGGGCAAGGCGACTGGTTCATCAGCCGGGTCCGTGGCTGAGCGGTCCTCCAAGATGCGAAATGTTCCCGTGAGTTTGCCCTGTTCATCGTAAGTTCCCCACACGAGACGTTGGGCGAAGGGCAGGAGCAGGGGATGTTGCAGGTAGAGTTCCTGCCAGCGCGTCATGGGCCAGCGGAACTGGCGTACCATCAATGTCTCCATCCGCAGCAATTGCGATTTCACGGCCTCTTTCAGGCTGGCGCCCAGATCTTTGAACTCGGCTTTCACCTCGGCGGGCGCGCTGTCCGGCAGCTTCGCCACTTTCTTGTTCGTCGCCGTGTCGCGGAAGGTGAGTTTGAAATCATCCGTGATGCGGGCTTCCACGGTGGCCTTGCCGGTCTGCACGAGGCGGGGTTGTCCCGGAGTGAAGCCGAGCCATGGCACGACCAGGTCGCCGAGTTCTTCGACGGTCAGGCCGCGGGCTTGAGCGGCCTCCGCAAAGGCCTCGCTCGCGGCTTTGCCGATGTTCTTATTCTTGGCGCGGTAACGGATAGCCATGGCGTCCACGGCGAGGAGGGCGGCGTCTGAACCCATCAGGGCGAGCGCTTGCACGGCATATTCGGCGAGTTTGCCGCGCATGTTGTCCGCCCATTCCTTGATCTGTCGGGTGAAGACCGGCACTAACCGGTCATCACCGATGGCTGCGGCGAAGGCCATCGTCCAGCGGTCGTCCGACTCGCCCTTCGAGCCGAAGTAGGCCTGCACGACGGCGAGAGCGAGGTCGCCGGAAGTCTTACGGTCGATCTGCTGGTAAAGTGGCCTGGCCTCGATATCGACGCGCATCTCTTTCACACGTGACTGGCGGTGCAAGAGATATAGCAGGGAATCCGCCGGCAACGGTGAGCCATCCCGCAGGCGCGGAGCCGGCAGTTTCTTGGGGTCAAGCCAAGGCACGGGCGGACCGGAGATCTTCTGCAGGGTTTTCTGGATTCTTTCCGCGAATTCCTGGGGATCCACGGTCAGGCTGCCGCCTTGCAATTTTTCCAGCGCCAGCAAAATGGCATCGCGCACGTTATCATCTTCCTCGTCATCCAGCCGGGCCTTGAGCGCGGCGGCGGACGCCGTGGTGCCGAGCCCTTTTAGCCACGTTACTGCGGCGATCCGGGTATCGGCCCGGCGGGCGGCCCAGAGGTCCTTGGCCTTGGGCAGCCGCGACTCGCCCAGTTTGGCGAGCGTGGTCGCGGCCGCTTCGCGCACCGGCTTTGATTTATGGGCGAGCAAGGGCCAGAGGTCCTCCTCGACGGCTTCCAGGGCGACGTCCGCGCTGAACCGGATCGCCCGCGAGATCGCCGAGGAATTTTCTCCGCTGAAAAGCAGGCGCAGATTGTTCGCGAGGGCCGCCGTATCCTCGGGAACTTTGATCCCCGCCCACAGCTTCAACGCTTTTAATTGCACTTCCGGCTGGGGAGTGGCGAAGCAGGCTTGCAGGAGGGGCACGACATCGCGACCCAACGATTGCATGGCGATATCCAGCACCTCGTTCTTGTATTCACCCTGAGTCCGCACATGCCAGTGACTATCGCTCAGTGGCTCGGCAAAATATTGTTTCAGGAGCGGAAACTGGGCGCGGGCCCGATGTTCAGCCAGCCAGCCGCCGGCCATCCGGGATTGCTGCCAGAGCTTGAGCTCTGCGTAAGTGTCCAGAGCCAGCAATTGACGGGCCGTCAACTTGTCCATCGCCGAGACGAACCGTTCCGGTGCCGCCGAGTATAACCGTTTGCCGATCTCAAAACGGGAGTTCCAAATGGTCAATTTCTCAAAGGCCACTGCCGAAGCTTCCAGGAAGGTCGCGGGTGCCGCTTCCAGCGAATAGATCCAGACGTTGGGATCCAGTTGGGGAAAAGGCTGAGTCTCCTTCAACCGTTCGAGATGCTGCAACCAGCGTTGTGGCGACTGGGCGGTGAAAAGCCGGGCCAATGACGCCGCCTCATTGCTGGAAACACAAACCTTGTGGATGAGATGTTCGATGATCGCATCCTCGGCACTGAGCAGATACTGCCCGACGGCGGTTGGTGAACCGTCCGCCTTGAGAAACGAGCCAACGTATTTGGCGACCTCACTGGCGAGTTGCTGCGGCGTGCAACCGACTTCAGCAGCCACGGTGCAAGCGCGATGGAAGGGGCCTGTTGCTGAGAAATCCTCCTGGCAGGCGCGGTGGATCCAGTTCCCGATGACTCCCGGATAGTTCACCTTCAGGCAGGCGGTGAGCAGCCGTTTTCCGGCCTCGTCGAGTTGTGCCGATTCCGTGAGGGCGACAAGCAGCTCACTTGGCAACCAGGCATGGGGGTTGATCTTGGGAATCTTTTTCAAGTGAGATTCATCACCTGAAAGTACGAATGCTTTCCAAGCGGGATTTTGCCACTCCTTGTGCCATCCTTGGGAAGCAACCGCATCCAATGCCTCAATGATTGACGCCATAACAGAGATTTTTTTGCGACCTTTCCTTTTCCTTACCAGCATCCCGTGGAGCTTGCGACAAATAAAACGCCGTTGCTTCAAATGACCGGTTTCAAGTCACAGTTTCGTAACAAAAAAACGCGCTCCGGTGGGGAGCGCGTTTGCGTTTGGAAATGGAGTTTGTGAATGGTCCTTAGAACTTCACCAGCTTTTCCAGCGTTTTCACGCGTTCGGCGATCTGCTTCTTGGTGACCGTGGTGGTCTTCTTAAGACCGAAGCCTTCGCAGCAGAAGGAGGCCACCACGCTGCCGTGGATGATCGCCTTGCGCAGGTTCGCTTCCACCGAACCTTTGCTGGTGGCCAGATAACCGATCATGCCGCCGACGAAGGAATCACCCGCACCGGTGGGATCAACGACCTTGTTCAGGGGGTAAGCGGGTGCGATGAACATGCCGGAGGGGCCGGACAGGATGGCGCCGTGTTCACCCTTCTTCACGATGACGTATTTCGGGCCCAGCTTATGGATCTTGGGGATGGCGGCGACGATGTTGTCCGTCTTGGTCAGTTGGCTGGCTTCGCTGTCATTGAGCACGATGAGGTCCACGCGCTTGAGCAGCTTCAGCACTTCGGGCAGCGCGATGTTCAGCCACAGATCCATCGTGTCCGCGATGACGAACTTGGGCTTCTTCATCTGGTCCAGCACGTGGTGCTGGAGGCCGGGGGAAATATTCGCGAGCAAGACGTAAGGCGTGTTCGCGTAAGCTTCGGGCAGCTTGGGGCTGAAGGTTTCGATCACGCCGAGCACGGTGTTCAGCGTGCGGCGCTTGTTCATGTTCACTTCGTATTCACCCGCCCAATGGAAGGTCTCGCCCTTGATCTGTTGGAGACCTTCCAGGCAGATGCCGTGCTTCTTGTAGAGATCGACGTATCGCTTGGGGAAATCATCACCCACGATGCCCACGAGGCGGACCGGGGAGAAGAAGCTGGCCGCGACGGCCGCATGGCTCGCGGAGCCGCCCAGCAAGCGCGGGTTTTCCGCTGTCGGAGTCTTGATGGAATCCAGTGCCGTAGTGCCAACAATCAGAACGCTCATTTTAGTATAGGTATTAACGCGGCGATGACGGTAGGCGCACTTTGAAGTCCTGACAAGCCTTGGCGACGTCCGGCGCATTGAGGATGGCCGAGACGACACAGATGCGGATGGCGCCGGCCGCCAGCACGTCATCGAGGTTTTGCAGATTGATGCCGCCGATGGCGAACCATGGCACCTTCACATTCTGGGCCGCCCAGCGTACGTATTCCAAGGTCACCGGCTTGGCCGTGGGCTTGGTGCCCGTGGGATAGATGGGGCCGATGGCGACGTAATCCGCACCGGCATCAACGGCCCGTTGCGCTTGTGTGGGCGCATGGGTGCTGAGGCCGATCTCAAGTTTGCCGTTTGCCGGTTTCAGTTCGCGGACATGCTGGTGGCCGTTATCGAAGAAATCTTCCTGGCCGACGTGGGCGATGGGCGCGCCGAGTTCTGCGGCCAACTGGTAGTAATCATTGATGACCAAGCGCACGCCATTCTTTTGGGTCACGGGCAAGAGGGCTTCGGCGAGTTGGCGGATTTCGGCGAGGGATTCGTTCTTTGCGCGCATTTGGATGAGGTCGGAGCCGCCGTCGCAAAGCTGCTGGGCGAGCGTGGCAGGGTCGCGGCCATGCAGATAAGCGGTATCTACGAACGTATAGAGGCGGCAATCCGCCAGCGATTTCATGCGGAGAAGTTGAATTCAGCGGGCGGGAGAAGGCAAGCCGTTGGTGTGAGGAGTCGAGGAGTCAAGCCGCCTCTCACGGAAAGCTGCGTCAAGCCGCAGCACTCAAAATGCTATTTCCCGCTCATCGAGTCGCTCTCGGTCCGGCTAAGGGGTCGGTCGAGGCTATTGCGCACGATGGACGCGAGAGTGGAGGTGCTGAAAGGTTTGGGCAGGAAGTTCACGCCTTCTTTGAGCGGGATGTCCGCCTGCACCAGATCCACACTGTAACCGCTGGTGAAGAGCACACGCAGATGAGCTTTGCGCTGTAAAAGGAGGGTGGCGAGATCTTTGCCGCTCATGCCGCCGGGCATGACCAGATCGGTCAGCAGCAAATCAATGGGGTTTTCCGTTTCCGCCCAGATGGCGAGGGCATCAGGACCTGAGGCCGCTTCGAGCACTTTGTAGCCAAAATTTTGCAGACCCGTTTTGGCCAGGCCGCGCAGCGCGGGATCATCCTCCACCAGCAGGATGGTTTCATTACCACCGCGCACGCGGCTCATCTGCAACTGGCGCACGGTAGCTTCCGGAGTTTCGGAGCAGAGCGGGAAGAAAATGCGGAAGGTGGTGCCGCGTTCGATCTCACTATAGACGTTCAGCCAGCCGTCATGCTGTTTCACGATACCGTAGACCGTGGAGAGGCCAAGGCCAGTGCCTTTGCCCGGGTCTTTGGTGGTGAAGAACGGTTCGAAAATCTTCGCCATCACATCCGGCGGCATGCCGGTGCCGGAATCGGAAACGGTGAGGCACACGAAATCTCCTGCCCGAGCACCCGGATGAGCAGCGCAGTAGCGTTCATCCACTTCAAACATGGAGGTTTCCACGATGAGCTTGCCGCCCTTGGGCATGGCATCGCGCGAGTTGATGGCCAGATTGACGAGAATCTGCTCGATCATGCCGACGTCCGCCATGATGGGCAGGATGTTCGGGCTGAGATTGAGCTGCAGCACGATCTGCTCACCCAAGATGCGCTCCAACATGCGGGCGAAGTGTTGAGCGAGTTCGTTCAGTTCGATCGGCTTGAACTGGATGACTTGCTTGCGGCTGAAGGTGAGCAACTGGCGGGTGAAATGTGTGGCCATGTCCGCCGCCTGAAGGATCTGCTCCAGATGCCCGTGCGTCTTAGGGGGCAGGGAACGATTGGTCAGGGCGAGGTCGGCGTAACCGCGAATGAGAGTCAGGATGTTGTTGAAATCATGGGCGATGCCGCCGGCCAACTGGCCTACGGCCTCCATTTTTTGCGCCTGACGGAACTGCCACTCCAAGCTGATGCGATCCGTGATATCACCAGCATAGGTGTGGACAGCACCAATGGAGGGGATGGGAAAGAACGACCAGGAGATGGTGCGGCCAGCCACCAAGGTTTCCAGGCGGAGGCGGTTGCGACCAGTGGCGAGGCATTCGCGGACCACTTCAACTGTGGTCACCGGCAGGAGGGGCTGGGGCGTATCATGCCCCAGTTTCCGGGCGAGTTCCAAAGCGGCGGCGTTGCAGTAGGTCAGCTCGCCTTGAGCGTTGAATTCAAAAACCGGATTGGGATTGAAACGCGGGAAGGCGGCGAGCTTTTCGATTTCTTCGTGCACCTGCTTGCGTTCCGTGATGTCGCGATCCATGCCGAGCACGAGTTCCCGTCCGCCCACTTGCACGAGGCTGGTGGAGACTTCGACAGGGAACAACGTACCATCCTTGCGCTGATGATACGTTTCGTAGCGGTCAGCCTTTTTCTGCCGCAAGCGGTCCAGATGCTTGACGAGCAGTTCGCGATTTTGCGCGCGAGGCACGACGAGGCCAACCGGCTTTCCGATCAATTCTTCGCGAAGGTAACCGTTTTCGCGGCAGGCGACTTCGTTGCAGGCGACGATCGGCCACACGACATCCGCATCGTTCGGATCGACCAGGAAAATGGATTCCGGCGACGATTCGAAGAGAACGCGGAAAAGTTCATCACTCTCGGCCCGGGCCGCTTCGGCCTTACGGCGGGCGGCGTGTTCAGCGTATTCCCGGAGCTCCCGTTTGACGATCAAGGGCAGGCGGGTGATGGCTTCCTTGCCCAGGCAATCGTCTGCACCAGCGGCCATGGCGGAAGCAAACATCTCTTCCGAAAAGCTGCCAGACAGAACCACGACGGGAAAATCCAACTGACGACCACGGATGTGCTTCAAGAAATCCAACGCGGTGGCGTCAGGCAAATGGAAGTCGGTGACCACCAGATCCCATCCGGCTTCGATATGCTGAAGAAATTCGGCACGATTGGTGACGACTTGCAGGGTGTGAGGGAGGCCAGACCGCTGCAGGACCAGCGTGATAAGCGCCGAGTCCAGAGCCGAATCTTCGACCAATAAAACCCGCAAATTTTGCATGCCCATCGTGTGTACAACTGAAAAGACGACAGATGGCAAATAGAGCCTTCTGTCGCCGGTCACAGGGTCATCTCAAAAAAGACGCACAAGTGACGGCAAGTTTACTTATGAATCCAAACGAAATCCCCGTACCTAAACAGCTATAGACCCAATTCATCCAATCTTGGCATCTATTACTGGTACGGGGATGAATTCGCGCAAGTTCCTAAGGCACAACGACCCTCCAAGTCAAATAATCTTTCAACCTTTTAAGCGATTTTATCACCCAGCAACCACCAAGTATGCATTTTGCCTTTCCCTTTGACCTCGATCTCGCCCCGGAACTCGAGCTGGAAGCGGCCTTTTAACAGTTCAAAAGTGGAAGCGGAAACTTGGATGGCGTCTGGCTTGCTATGGGATTCCATCCGGCTGGCGGTGTTCACTGCGTCGCCCCAGAGGTCATAGATGAATTTGCTGCGGCCGATCACGCCCGCCACGACCGGGCCGGTATTGATACCAATGCGCAGGCGAAGGGAAGTTTTGTAGTCGATGTTCAGTTTCTCGATGGTGCGCAACATGATCAGCGCCATCTTCGCGACGGCTTCGGCGTGATCCTTCTTTGGTTCGGGCAAGCCGCCGACCACCATGTAGCAATCCCCAATGGTCTTGATTTTCTCCAAGCCGAGGTCGCTGGCGGTGCGGTCGAAGGCGCTGAAGATCTCATTCAGGAGGAAGACGATCTCTTGCGGGGAGATCATGGTAGATAGATTGGTGAAACCCACAATGTCGGCGAATAAGATGGTGACTTCGGGGAAGCTGTCTGCGATGACGCTTTCTCCATTTTTCAACCGGTCGGCGATGGAGGCTGGTAATACGTTCAAAAGCAGCGCATCGGAGCGGGCGCGCTCGGCTTCCAGTTGTTTCAGATACGATTGCTCCTGGTCATACCACCGCTTGCGTTGCAGAGCGGCGTTGAGCCGGGTGCGAAGAATCAGCGGGTTGAACGGCTTGGGCAAATAGTCATCGGCGCCGATAGCGATGCAACGCAAGGCATTGTCAAACTCACTGGAAGCAGAAATGACAATGGTGGGAAGATGACGGAATCTGAGGTCTCCCTTGAGGGTCCGTAACAATTCGATGCCGTTCATTTCCGGCATGTCGATGTCCAGCAGGATGACATCGAAATCGGAGGTGCCAATTTTTTCGAGGGCGACGAGGCCGTTTTCTGCCTGGTCAAAACTGTAACCTTCACGCCCCAGACAATCGCCAATCAATTGGCGGTTAAGCGAGTCATCGTCAACGACAAGCACATGCCCCTGATACAAGGGGATGGTCTGGCTCATAAAAGCGGTGTCCGAAGGCTCCTCGCCCTGGCCGCTTTACGAGGCGACCGGATGACTACGCCTTTTCTTCGATCAGTTCCCGGCGCCCGCCGCCCAAGAGTTCCGCTACAAACCCGGTGGAATAGACACCGCGCCGGAAATTGGGGTCTTGCAGGATGGCTTGCTCGAAGGGAATCGTGGTCTTGATGCCGGTGATCATGTACTCGCTCAACGCGCGGCTCATGAGGTCCATGGCTTCGCGACGGTCTTTGCCGTAGGTGATGAGCTTGCCGATCATCGAGTCATAGTGCGGCGGGATGGCGTAACCGGCATACGCATGGCTGTCCACGCGGACACCACGGCCACCTGGCGCATAATACATCTCAATACGACCAGGGCAGGGACGGAAATCATCGAATGGGTCTTCGGCATTGATACGGCATTCGATGGCGCTGCCCTTCAACTGGATATCGCTCTGGGAATGTCGCAACGGCTCGCCCATGGCAATCATGATCTGATACTTGACCAGATCGATGCCGGTGACTTCCTCAGTGATCGGATGCTCCACCTGGATGCGTTTGTTCACCTCGAGGAAGTAGAAATTGCCCTTGTCATCGACGATGAACTCGACCGTTCCGGCGTTCGTGTAGTTCGCCATCTCGGCGATACGAACTGCCGCCTTACCCATCTTCTTGCGCAGGTCTTTGAACTTGTTCTCGATCAGGGGGGAGGGGGTCTCTTCGATGATCTTCTGATTGCGGCGCTGGATGGAGCAATCGCGCTCGTTCAGATGGATGATATGCCCGCGATTATCGCCCAAGATCTGGAACTCGATGTGATGCGGGTTCTCGATGAACTTCTCGATGTAAACGCCCGAGTTGCCGAACGCCTTATCCGCCTCCGTGCGGGCCGTGTGGTAACCCTTCACCAAGCTGATGTCGTTATGGGCCACCCGCATGCCGCGACCGCCACCGCCGGCGATGGCTTTGATCATGACGGGGTAACCAATGCGTTTGGCTACGGACAGGGCTTCCTGCTCATTGATGACCAAGCCTTCGGAGCCGGGAGGGGTAGGGACACCGGCCTTCTTGGCTAGGTTTCGGCTGACGGCCTTGTCTTCCAAGGCGTTCATCGCCCGGGAGCTCGGTCCGATGAAACGGATGTTGCAACTCTCGCAAACGTCGGCGAAGTGAGCATTCTCGGAAAGGAAGCCGTAACCGGGGTGAATGGCATCCACATCTGCTATCTCAGCGGCACTAATCAGGCGATCAATGCGTAAATAGCTCTCCGAGCTGGGTCCTTTACCGATACAGATAGCCTCATCAGCCATCTGAACATGCATAGAGTTGGCGTCTACCTCAGAGTAAACAGCGACTGTACGGACATTCAGCTCTTTGCAGGCGCGAATGATGCGAACCGCTATCTCACCACGATTCGCTACAAGAATCTTCTCAAACATGCGATACGTTAACGATGTCGGTCAGTTAAAAGGAGTCTAAAATACGCCTTTTACAGCGGACGGACCTTAAACAGCGGTTGACCAAACTCCACTGGCTTGGCGTTGTCGAGGCAGATTTGGGTAACTACCCCGCGTACCTCGGCTTTGATTTCATTCATGACCTTCATGGCCTCAATGATACAGACCACCGAGTCAGGGGTCACTTCAGTGCCGATTTCCACATAGGAACCCGATTCTGGCGATGGGGCGCGATAAAACGTGCCGATCATCGGAGATTTGATGTCCAAATCATTGGAGGCTGCTGGCGCCCCACTGGCAGAAGAGGCAGCAGGGAGCGCCGCGACCGGGGCGCCGGAGATCATAACCGCAGGCTGATCATCGTATGCCTGCACCGCGGGGCCACCATTGCCGCCACGCTTGAGCTTGATCTTGAATTCTTGTTTTTCTAGCTCGAACTCTGTAATGGCGTTTTTCTTCATCAAATCGATGACCGCCTTGATATCCTTCAAATCCACAGGGTCTCCTGGTTGAAAGTTACCGTTAACTATAAAACGGGTTACGCACAGTGCGTTATAAACAAAATAAGCAGTGACTGGTATTCGACACTGCTTATCCTTTTGTTACGAATTGGCGACGACACTAATGAGCAGGGCAGGGGGCGTCAAGACTAGTTTCCTTGAAAAAACTAAAATGTTCCAAAACAGGCAAATTCAAGAAATATAGCAAAAAATAGCTTTATTTTTTTGACGATAACGATAAAGAAGCATGCACCGCGAGGGTGTAGGAAGCAGCTCCAAAACCGCAAATTTGCCCCTTACAAACCGCCGCAATCAGCGATTTATGCCGAAACTCCTCCCGCGCGTGAATGTTGGAAAGATGAACTTCGATCGTAGGTATTCCTGTCCCTGAAATCGCATCGCGCAAGGCCACACTCGTATGCGTATAAGCCCCCGCATTGAGTAAGATCACATCGGCATTCCCGCGTGCTTCTTGGATCCACGTCACCAGTTCTCCCTCCAGATTGCTCTGGCGAAAGTCCACTTCCGCACCGTGCTTGCCCGCCAGTTCCCGCACCGCTTGCTCGATGTCCGCCAGCGTCGTCCGGCCATAGACGTCCGGTTCCCGCTGGCCCAGCAGGTTCAAGTTCGGTCCGTTCAACACGAGCAGTTTCATGACGTCGCGAGGGTAGGGGATGACTGGTTGCCTGTCGATGCCGTTTGCGGTGGCAGACCCGTCAGCCACCCCAACATCAACATCGCCGTCCAGGCGATCGCCGGGACATACAATCCGAACTCCACAAACGATTGCAGCGCCCACCCGACCAGGCCCAACGCCATCGCTTGCGTGAGGGCATCGGCACCCGGATGCAATCCCTTGCTCCACACCCGGCGCATGCAGCCGATGATCCACGCCGCGAATAGCAGGAACCCGGGCAACCCCGAGTCGCACGCCTGTTCCAGATAGTCGTTATGCGTCAGCCGGGTAGGCTCGGATTCCGGGGCTTTCAACCTCGTATAGCCACTACCGAACGTCCCTGGCCCATGCCCTATGAGCGGCCGCTCCTTGGTCAGCTTGAGCGCCGCCGTCCAGTAATCAAACCGGGCGATCACGCTCGTGGGATTCTTCAACTTCTCCCCATACTTGAACCAGAATCCTCCTGCGCCTCCGATGAGGACGACCACCAAGATGGCCCATTTCCATTGTTTGGGGAAAGGTTGCGCCAGCGCCCACGCCAACACCATGGCCATCGCCACCAGCCAGCCCGCTTTCGAGCCCGACCAGATCAGGCACGCCCCCCCCATGTAGAGCACCAGTCCGAACAACACCATCCGCCCGATCTTGGGCAATCTTTCCGATACTCGCCAAGCCGTGATCAAGATGGCTGGTAGCGAGAGCAGGATGATCCCCGCCAAGGCATTCGCATACACTAATGTTCCGGAGATGCGCCCCCCGCGCACCCGCTTCAGCACCTCGGGCACCACGGAGTAACCGCCCGCGTCGTTCTTCACCACCACACCGCTCGCCAGTAGTTCGTTCAGCTCATCCTGCGGCAGATTCGTCCACCCGGCCGCCTCATTCTTCTCGATATACTCGGCCGTGGACGTCAACCCCCCATACTGTTGGCCGAAGCCGTTCCCCAACACCAGCAAGAGCGCGATCCCCACCGGCATCCAGAATTTCCTTCCGTCCGTCAACCGGCTCAACGCCAGCAGCCCGAGGTAGAAGCACGCCACCACCGCCCCGAAATGCAGCAACACCGTCGTGGCCAATCCGGCCGATTTCGACCCCATCGTGGCCAGCACCTGCCAGCCCAGCCAGGCTGCGGGTGTCCAGAGCAGCCAGCGTGGGACGTCGCGAGGCACGCGCGCACCCAGAAAACCATAGATCAACACCGCCGCCAGCAGGAGATAGCCGATTGGCAACGGCCATTGATCCGATACCCATTCCGTCAACACATCGGGACTCGTGTGGGCTTGCGGCAGGACCACCGGCACACCGAACTTCAAGAAACACACGCCCGCCAGAATACCGGCGGTCAACGCCAGCCTTTGGCCCCATTCACCAGAGGTGGGGGTCGTGCTGGCAGATGGTTTCGGTTTCGTACTCATGTTCGGTCCGTTACCTTTGCCACAGAGGGGCAGGGCGGTGCAAACCCCGATTCTGCCTACCCAGCCGGGATCGTGCTCTATTCCGCCTATGGTTAACCCCTCGTAATTCATATCCTCTTTTGCCCCCACTTCTTCTTTCGTGTTCCTCAATAGCCCGCCGGTGCTACCGGCTCTTCATCCTACCTTCTTCCTTCTGATTTGTTCCTGGGCAAGCCTGCTCCACCGCCCGCCGCATCTGCCCGAACCACCAGTTCGCCCGTGAGATCCGTTGCGAACGTGCCTTTCCCTCCCTGCTCGCGGCGGAGCATTCATAGGCCCGCCGGTGCAACCGGCTCAACTCGCTCTGTTCTGTCAGTTTCATAATGAACCTTTTGTTATTATTACTGCGTCCATTATGATGGGGGACCTAGGACATCCGCTGTCCTAGGTCCCCCTTTCTTGAAAATATTTAAAATCCACCTAACGAGCTTTAGTTAAGGAACTTACAGCTTAAAAAGCCTCTCAGCCCAGTTTCGCCTCAAAATAATTCGTGGGAATCCGTGAAATTCGTGTCATCTCCTTTCCTCCCAGTTTCGCGCCCATTAGCGGGCCCAAAATCCTCACCCCTCTCACTCCACCCGACCTCGGCACTTGTGTACATCTGCCGAGGTTTTCTACCGATTCACCCCTCCACCGCCACCATCCAGCCGAACTCGCTCCGATGCCATGAGAGGCCGCTCCCTTTCCGCTTGCCCGCCACCTCCGCATCTACAAAGTTCAGGACATGACACTTTCCCAAGCAGGTGCCTTGGAGACTATCTGAAAAATGGCTGGGTGATGGTTGCGCCGGGCCGATGGGCTGGGGCTAGGCGCGGCGAGGGAGCATATTATGAACAAATCTGTGACCGAGC
>CALRJY020000028.1:0-83145 GCA_943367715.1 Chitinophaga pinensis
GGCGGCGGGCCTCGGCGGCATCGATGCGCCCGCCATCCCACACCTTCTGCAACAACTCATCCAATGTCGCGTCGTAGATCATGACTTAAGAAACATACTTCGGCGTAAACGTCGGCCCGAGCCCATGCTTGTTCAGCAGCTCGATGAACTTCGCGATGCCGCGCTTCTCATCACTGCCCATGTGATAATGGATGTGCCAGCCCAGATAATCCTTCCTGAAATCCAGATCATACAGCGTATTGCTGGCGATGATATGGTCCATCGTATCCAGTCCGAAATCACGCGCCTCGCGCAACAGACGGCGTAGCTTGCGATTCTCCTGCCCGCGTTGCAGCACCCACACCGCATAGACGAACGGCAAGTTCGTCAGCTCCATCCACGCTGCGCCCAAGTCCCACACTTCGGCCTCCGGATTCGCGCGACGAAACTCAATGGCCGCATTACCAATCAGCAACACCGCATCGTGATTCTTAGACGCGTCGTAGCTCTCGAGCGGCTTCAACTCCGGCTTCAACCCCTTCTCCGCGAGCAACACCTTCAGCAGGTTCACGCTCGTGCAGGACGCCGTATCCACATAGATTTCCTTCACCTGCCCCAGCGACACCTTGTGCGCTACCACTACGCTGTAAACTTCACCCAGCGACGCGATCGCCATGCCATCGAGAATGTCATAGCCATCGTTCAGCAACGCTTCCGTGATGCTCAGCAACGCCGCATCCAGTTCGCCGGCTTTCAACATCTTCGCCAGCTTGGACGGCGGCTCAAACGTGATTTGCTCTTCCAACCCACGCGTCAGCGGCACCGCGTTCAGATACGGCACCGAGCCTACGCGGAACGGCGCGAGGGAATCTTCCAGATTCGATTCGCGCTGGAGCTGCGACGCGCGTTGTTCGCGCTGGATATTATGCACCAACTCATCCGCCTCACTCATCGCGGCCATGCGCAGTTTTGGAATTTCGTCACTCATGCCGTCTAATCGTTTTCTCCCAGATACAAATCCAACGACCGCTCGACCGCCTGAAAAATCACCTGATAAAACGGCGTGGCATTCCCACGATCCGCCTCGTCCATCGCCGTGATGTACTCGGAACGCCGCTCCGCCGGAATCACCGTCAGCGGATAACGATTCCGCAACAAAATCAGATTCATCAACAATCGCGATGTGCGCCCATTGCCATCCACAAACGGATGTATCTTCGCAAAGCGATAATGCGCATCCGCCGCCAGCTTGACCGGATGCCCCTGCTCCTTCACAAGCCAGTCGATGAACTCCACCATCAGCGTCGGCACCTTCTGCGGGTTAGGCGGTATCAAGGGACTGCCCGTCACGAAGACGCGCATGCTCCGATATCGCCCCGCCCAATTATCATCAATGTTTTTCAACACCGCCCCATGCAGGTTCAAAATCTCGCGCTCACCCACCGCTTCCGCCTTCTGCGCCTGTGTGTAAAGCAGCTTCACGGCCTCGTTGTGATTGATCGCCTCATGGATTTCACGCAACGATTTGCTTCCCGCAGGCGTGATCCCTTCATCGATCAGCAACTGCGTCTCACGCAGCGTCAGTGTGTTGCCTTCGATAGCATTAGAAGCATGCGTTAATTCAATACGCAGTTTGTGCTCCAGGCTGCGCACCAACTCCGCCGGCAAAGGCTGCATGCCGACCAATCGCTGCTGTTTCGCAGTCAGCGATGCCAGTTGCGCCTGCAATGCTGGAGCCAGTTCACTCATGCCGTTGCCAAAGCCTCTTCTTTCTTCACGCCCTTGTCGTCCCACACCTTGATCGCCTCGTAGAACGTATTCCGCTGCACCGGAGTGCGACCCACTTCGTGGATGGCCTTCACCATGTCCGCTTCCTTCTGCGCCTGGGGCGACTTCGCACCCGCCATATGGAAGATGTGTTCTTCGATGATTGTGCCGTGGATATCATCCGCGCCATAATTCAGCGCCACTTGCGCAAGCTTCGTGCCAAGTCCCACCCAATACGCCGTGATGTGATCAAAGTTATCCAGATAGATGCGGCTCACCGCGATGGTCCGCAGCGAATCAAAGCCCGTCGGCGCATGATCCACCGGGATGCGATTTCCATCCGGCTGATACGCCAGCGGGATGAAGCCCACGAACCCATGCGTCTCATCCTGCAGTGCCCGGATCTGTCGCAAGTGATCCACGCGATCTGGCAGCGATTCCACATGGCCGAAGAGCATGGTGCACGTGCTGCGCCCGCCCAGCTTGTGCCAGGTGCGATGCACATCCAGATACTCCTCGCCAGATTCCTTGCCCTTCGCGATCTGTTGCCGCACTTCCTTGCGGAAAATCTCGGCACCGCCACCCGTCAACGAATCCAATCCCGCCGCCTTCAATTCGCGCAACGTCTCTTCCACCGTTTTCTTCGCCAGCCACGCCAGATGCAATATCTCGATCGCTGTGAAGCACTTCAGTTGCAGCTTCGGCTCCAGCGCCTTGAGCGAATGCAGCATGTCCGTGTAATAACTGAACGGCAGCGACGGATGCAGTCCGCCCACGATGTGCAGTTCCGTGATGCCGATGCTCTGCGCTTCCTTCGCCTTCGCCACGATCTGCGGCACCGTCAGTTCGAAGCCATCCGCATCCCGTTTCTTCCGTGAGAACGAGCAGAATTGGCAGCTCAGGATGCAATAGTTCGAGTAGTTGATGTAGCGGTTGACGATGTAGCTCGCGCGATTCCCCACCTTGCGTTGCCGCGCGAAGTCCGCGATGGCCCCCACCGCGTTCAGGTCCTTGCTCTCCAGCAGGCGCAGCGCGTCCTCATCGGAAATGCGCGTCCCTGCGACCACCTTCTCGTAGATGTCGCGCAACTCACTATGTTTTAAGACAAAACTCATCGGTCGTAACGAAAGCCTACAAAGGCCACCTCGGCCACGGTGACGGTCATGAACACGATGCTCACCACGGCGTTCAATTTGAAAAACGCCAGGTTCACCCAGTTCAAGCTGCGCCGCCGCGCCAGCCAATGTTCAAACACTATGCTGACGCCTATCATCAAAAAGCCAATGAAATAGGCGATGCGAAAATTCGCCAGAAACCCGAACAACGCCAGCAACACCAGCATGGTCACATGCGCCAGCGTCGCCGCCTGCAACGCATTCTTCGGGCCCCACCGCACCACCAGCGAATGCAGCCCCTTCTTCCGGTCGAACTCATAATCTTGGATTGCGTAAATGATATCGAACCCGATCAACCAGAGCACCACGATGACTGCCAGCATCAGCGGCAGCGCGAACCCTTCGCGTATCGGCATGAACTCCACATTCCCCCGCACCGCGATCCACGCCCCGATCGGTGCCAACGCCAGCGCCAAACCTAACCACACATGCGTGAAATCCGTGAACCGCTTCGTCAGCGAATAAAAACACACAAAGAACAGCGCGACGGGCGACAGATAGAAACACAGCGGATTCAACAGATATGCCGCCCCCACCATCAGCCCCGCACTCAAAACGCACAACGTCCACGCACTCGTCAGCGAGATCTTGCCCGCTGGCAGATGCCGGTCCGCCGTCCGTGGGTTCTCCCCATCGAACTTCCGGTCCACGATGCGGTTGAAAGCCATCGCACACGTCCTCGCTCCCACCATCGCCAGCAAGACCAGCCCGAAAACGCGCCAACCCGGCCAGCCTTTCGTGTCCCGCGCCGCCAGCACCATCGACGCGATGGCAAACGGCAGCGCAAACACCGTATGGCTGAACTTCACGAACTCGCCCCACTTTTTGATCGTAGAAAACATTCGCTTACTTATTTCCCGCTTTGCCCCTCTGCCATTTCTTCATTCTACCTTCTTCATTCCTCTTCCTCTTTCCACCTCGCCACCAGCTTCTGCGGCAATCCCAGATGATCCAGCACCCGCGCCACCACCGTATCCGCCACCTGCTCCACCGTCTGCGGCCGCATGTAGTAAGATGGATTCGCTGGCAGGATCATCGCACCCGCCAGCAGCAGCAGTTCAAAATTCTTCACATGGATCAGACTCATTGGTGTCTCGCGTGGCACCAGAATGAGCTTCTTCCGTTCCTTCAGCACCACATCCGCGCAACGCAACAGCGAATCCGAACTCACCCCATGCGCCACCCGCCCTAGCGTCCCCATGCTGCACGGGATGATCACCATCGCATCCGGCGGATTCGACCCGCTCGCGAACGCCACATTCATGGACTTATGACTATGCTGCTGCACCCCCTCCGGCAGTTTGAGCCCGCCACCCAGTTCCTCCGCGATCACTTGCGGCGCATACTGGCTTAGCATCACGTGCACCTCATGGGCACGGCAATCGATGTTGTCCAGCAACCGCTGGGCATACACCGCACCGCTCGCACCCGTTATGGCAATCAAGAGACGCATAAAAGCTCATTTCAACCGCACCGCCGCAATGACCCTAGAAATATGGATACCCTCACCCCGTATCGCAAGGCACCGTTTCCACGTACCAGCCCGCCTAATCTGGTACCTTAGCTCCTCTCCTTTCACTGTTCCCCGGTTTTTCATGCTCCATTCTTCCTTCTCCACTCCATCTTCATGCCTATGACCTTACCAAGGTCACTAGGACATCCGCTGTCCTAGTGAAAATTTAAAATTACTTTTATTTCAGGAACCTAACCACCTATCAATTAGGCACTTGAGCATAAATAACCCCTCCAAAGCTCTAAAAAACGAGCTTTTAAAAAATCACTTTTAGCCATTTTCCACTTCCGTTTGAACTCTTACGATTTCTTGGCTATTTGACCGCTGCCTCACACCGTCCATTTTTCAATATACAACCTCACCGGTCAGAGTAGGATTCACACAAAATCACCAGATTGACCTTGGAGCACAAACAATGGCGAACCATCCTTTCAGACTTTGCCGCATATTCTGCTTGGCCGCCCTGGTTCTGGCCATTACCGGCTGTGCGAGTTTGAATCCCACTCGCGAACAGCAGTTGAGCGCACGGGAGTTTCATGGGGAATATCAGGTGGCGAACCGGGAGGGCAAAACGGACTCAAAAACAGACGTCGTCAGCTGGCTCCCGCTCGGCAGTCTCATTCCCGGCCTGCTTCAGTGGTTGGCGCAATGACCCTATTCGCGTGAACCCCATGCTCATGTGTCGCACCATTCTGGATCATCAGAGCCCGTCATAAAGTGCTAGAAACTAGCTACGCGTCAGCACCAGATGCTATCTCCTCTCCGCCAGCGGTAGCTGGGGGAGAGGGCACGGGGAGAGGTGGGGCTGATCCTGCATTTCACGCGCAAGCGTAGATGAGAAACCAAAAACAATCCGCTTTCCTGCCTTGCACCAAACGGGGCAAACGCCAGTAGCTGCGGGTGACCAAAGGGAACCCCAATTTTTCAATATACAACCTCACCCGTAAGAGTAGGATTGCCGCAAAGATCACCTCGGAGAAGAACCTATGGCCACCCATCGCTTCAAACCACTCCTCTCACTCTGTTTGATTCCCCTGCTCTTGGCCACCGCCGGCTGTCAGACCTTGAACCCCACTCGCGAACAGCAGTTGAGCTCACTCGAAGAAAAAGAAAAGACCGCCACGCAGACAGCCCAAGGAAACGCCGTCTCACTTGCTGGAAAATTGGCCACTCTGATTCTTCCCTTCTTTTCCCAGTGATCTTGGCGGTTCGATTCCCGCGAACTTTTCAAGGCCGGGTAATTGGTCCTTTGCGGTAATTCCCTCCTAAGTTATTGTCCCCTCAGTGACCGAGGAACTTCCAAAAACATGGCGTCGATTCATTTTAGGCCTGATCGCGGCCGGATTGCACACCCTATTGGTCCTCGCAGTTATGATTCTGGTCCATACCAGCGACGACCCTCAGATCGGCATGGTTGGGTATATTTTTGTGATCTTGGATTATCCGGTCCATGACATGAACCTGTTCGATGCGTATTTTGGCCTGCCCATCGACCTCCCAGTTTTCGGTGGCCTCTTCTGGTTCTGTGCAGGCTGGATTTTTCAAAGCGTACTCTTGGCCGATAAGCCTCGTGGCCACCATTGGCTCCTTGCCTCCATCGCTTCCCTGACCGGACTGATTGTGCTGTCCAAACTCTTTTCGAGTTCGTGATCTCTGACCTGCAGTAAGATGCCCCTCAGAAAACATTGCTCCCTCCCCCACCGCTCAGGCACTCTTCACTCACCATGAGCACTTTCACCTGCGAATCGTGCCAAAAGGAGTGGACGGAAAATTATTGCCACGACTGCGGCCAGCCCATTCAAGCCGAGGAACACCTTTCAGAGGACGATACATGTAGTGACGGTTCACGCGCCTCCCTCCCCGCGCACGTCCGGGCAAATCCCTTCCGCTATATCTGGTTCGAGCCGGAGTTTCGCGGCTTCTTCCAGATGTGGTTCGTCCTGATCGGCCTCATGATCTTCACCGCGTGTATTCAATGGTGGGTCATGGCTGGCGTCATGCTGGCCATCTGGGTGGCCAACGGCCTTTTCCTCCTGAAACTCATGTGGCCCGTCCGCAACTTCTATAAAAAATATCTTCTCACCCCCGCCATGATCGTCAGCCAGCGACCGCTCGAATACATCGCCATAGTCAATATGGATGCTGGCACCGGTGAACCCGCCTATGCCATCAAGCGTGAGGCCGTGCCCTGGCTCCCTTGCCACTCCCATGAGATCGGCACGCTCTTCCCCTGCGTCTCCAGTTTTCACGGCACCGGTGAATCCGGCCGGTGGAGTTATTTCTATCCCGTCCCCATCTCCTTCGGCACCGGGGATGCGGAAGCGATCGAAAAATGCATGGACCGCCTCGGCGACGCCGAATTTGCACCGCTGCTGGAAGCCTACGAACGCGGCAACTACCCCACCGATGCCGATGATACCTTCTGGCTCGAAGAAAAGCGCGCCACCATCAAAGTTCCGCGCAATCTGTAACCATCCTATTGCCCCGGACGGGGCAAACGCCAGTAGCCACGAGTGACCAACGAGAACCCGTGGATAAACGCCCTAAACTCCACCGCCCCGAAGGGGCGGATGAGGCCATTAGCAGACCCCTAACTATTCCCATTTGACCAATTATCCATCCCCATTGATATTCCAGAAAAGCGAGTTCCCGATTTCCAAAACATTTTAAGGACAAGGCCGCAAGATGGCTGATCAAACTCCACCAAAAACGTTCTGGCCCCAAAAACATTTACTGCTGGCCGCCTATCTTCTCTGGCCTGTGGTATCATTCCTTACCAATGTGCTCGGTTGGTTGTCGCTGAATCGCTTTGCTCCGCGAAATGACTTCGGTCTGGCTGCCTTAAACTTCACTTTGCCGATCTGTTTCATCTCCGGTCTCATCCTGCTCATTCGCTGGTCGAGATTCCGTTACTCAGACCCGTTTGAACAATTCACCAAGGGCCTGGCCACCTGCCTTCTCTACATCCTTTTCTACGGCATGTGGACGATGATGTCTTATCCGTTGGGTCGAACGAGCTCAACCTTCTGACCCGGCAATCACCCATGAACTGGCTCGACACCGAAACCAAAAGCATCCTCTGGAAAGAACCCGCCCCCAAGCTCGCTCCGCCCAAAGCGGGTGAGTTTGCCTTGGTGCTGCTCAAGGAAGGCAAGGATTTCAAACGCCTCGTCCGCGCCCTGCAACGCACCAACCAGTGCACCGAAGCCCAGGCCACTGAACTCGCCTGCTCACGCCTCCCCTACATCGTGAACCACGGCCTCACCGAGGCCGAAGCCCTCTACGGCCAGTTCGAGCTCATCTGCTGCGATTCCATCAGCGCCTTCATCCGCAGTGAAATCCTGGCGGGACAGAACGACGAAACCTATCTGCAGGCCTTACTCCTGCAGATTCTCGCCAGTCCCGAGTTCCAGCCGGTCATCGCACAGATCGAATCCATCCCAAACACAGAATTAGGAGAGAAATTCACCGATCAATTCCTCGGGCACACATTCACTCAATCCGCCGTTTACCCGAAGCCGCTTTGCATCACCATTAAGAAAGCGCGGCTCATGAAGCATTGGGCCGACCGCATCGGTGCTCAAATGACCTGTACCGATCTGCAAAAAATTGTAAAGTGCCCCTAACTGCACCACCGACGGACTTCCAACTATTGCCTTCATGAAACGTTCACCAGTTCGTCGCCCCGCTCCCAAGAATCCATCGTCCTTATTGCGCTGCACCAAAGCGTGCGTGGCACTGTGTCTGTTATTCACGCTTGCCGGCTGCTCTGAAAAACCGGCCGCATCCTTTACCACTCAAATCAATCCGACTGTCTCCACCAACCCACCCGCACCCCTCTTGTTCGACGATTTTGAATCTCCCAAACTCGCTGAATTCTGGCTGCCCGCGGATTACGGCAGCGGCCGCTACGCCCCCGGAGCCGTGAAAATCTCCACCAACTATGCCAGGACGGGAAAACAATCAGTCGAAGTCACCGTGCATGAAGGCGACATCGAGCAAGCTGGCGACGACGACACGAAAGTGGAGCGTGCCGATCTCGATTCCGGCCATTTCCCCCTGCTCGATCAGGAGGCGTGGTATGCTTTCTCTTTCCTCATCCCCAAGGATTTCCCCGTGGTCGATACCCGTCTGGTCATCGGCTCCTGCAAGCAAACGGATGTGAGCCGCCCCATCATGGCCCAGCGCTACCGCAACGGCAAACACACGCTGACCGTGGAATCTCACGGTAAAAAAGAGGATTACAAGCTGCCTTCCTTCAATCAAGGAGAGTGGGTGGATATGCTCTACCGCCTGCGTTACTCAACCGGCAAGGACGGCCTCGTGGAAGTCTGGATGAATGGAAAACTGGTAGCCGCCTACTCCGGCCCAACCGCAGAGCAAGGGTTCCGAAACGCCTTCTACCATAAGATCGGCCTCTACCGCGACCGCATGAAGCCACCGATGACGATTTACTTTGATAACTACATAATGGGTCCGTCCCGGCCCTCTATATCCCGCCAATAAATCCGTTACTCTCATAGTCAACGCACCTAAGCCAATCATGGACAACTCACCGCCTACCTTCAGCGTGACCAACGAATGGCCTTTTGTCTGTTTCCAGCAAACGATTGTCATGATTCTGGCCGGCATGGTTTTGGATAATGGTTACGTTTTTCAAAGCTGCGCCTATGCCTTTGTCGCGTTTTGGAGTGGAGTTGCCGTCCTGTCTTTCCGGCGGAAGAAACCGTATACCCGCGTTGATATTCGGTTGTTCCGCTACGGTTCCATCCCGCTCTGCATCATGTCACTTTTTCTGACCCGCTGGATTTGGCATTTACGAGGCTATTGATACCTAATCCAATCTATCATGCCCGCCCTTACTCCCGCTCAACGTCAGCAGCTCCAATCATGGCTCACCGAAACCGGTGAGCTTTACGTGGACCATTACCGTCCACACGGTGGCGGCCCCAGCGACAACTATTTCATCGATTCCGTCGAAGACCTTGAAGCTCTGATCACCAACGAAAAATGGCCAGAGCTTGTCGTCACCATCTTCCGCGGGTTGCAGTTCCCCATCCGTGGAATCGCCGATGAAACGCTGCTGGCCCGCGCCCTTAAACAGATTCCCGAAGGCAAGGAATTTGTGATCAAAAACTTGACTGAACGTTATCCCTCCAGTTGTGGTTGTTGGGGTAGTGGCAAATCCCACGCAGAACTCCGGAGCGATTTCAGTGAGATCATCGGTGAACGCGTCGGCATTGGCCAAGACCCGGAGGTGAATTACAATGGCATCTGGGACGGTTCCAAACGCTCATACTGGGCCTCGCATGACCAAGTGATGATCATCGAAAGGAAACGACATCTCTACAATTACATTGGCAAGAACTACGCCCAAACCCGTCTCGCCGATCCCCGCATCACTGAAAAGCTCGTTGCGCTCCTGAACCTTCCGCCCAGCTCCACCATCCTTGATGTCGGCGCTGGCACGGGCAAATACTCCCGCGCCCTCGCCGAGCATGGCTATCAATTGATCGCACTCGAACCTTCCGAAGTCATGCAGTCCCAATGCCTGCCGCATGCATGCGTCCGTTTCGTTCAAGGCTCAGCTGAAAGCATCCCCTTGCCCGCTTATTCTGCCGCTGGCGCGATCATCGTTCTGGCCTTGCATCATTTCACCGACCTCGCCGCCGCCTTCCGTGAGATCACCCGCGTTGTCGGCCACGGTCCCATAGTTCTTTTCACCTTCGACCCCGCCGAGTTCGAGAAATTTTGGCTGGCCGATTACTTTCCGGACATCGGCCGCAGATTCAGCTCTTCTTCCGATCTCTCCGCCATCGTAACCAAGATTCAACGCGTCACCTCGCGAAAAGTCAGTGTGCTCGATTTCCCCCTCCCGCCTGATCTCCAAGACAAGTTCGGTGCGGCCTCTTGGGCTCATCCCGAAGCCTACCTCGATCCCGCGATCCGGAACGGCATCTCCGATTTCGCCCTGATGCATTCATCCGCTATCGAACATGGCCTGAAACACCTGCAAGACGATCTCTCATCCGGCCAATGGGATGCCAAGTATGGTTCGCTGAGAACGCAACCCAGCTACGATGTCGGCTACCGTTTCGTCTTTCTGAATGCCAAGGGGGTAATCAGGGACAGTCCGCGGCCCTGACTAGCGGCCGACCTCGAAGATGTCGAGGATCTCGCGCGTAGCCTCGATAAGGCGCACGATCCTGCCGTCGATGGTCACGGTGATGACACCTTTCGGTAGTGGCGGAAGTTTCACCACCAACTCCGGTGGCAGCGGATGACATTCTTTATAAACTTCCACCGGCATGATCTCGCCGTGGACCATTTTCTTTTCCCAACCAGGCGGGAGCTTGCCGCCACGCGCGACTTTCTTTTGCAAGCCCGGCGGCAAATCCTTCGGTTTCTTGCCGGGTTTCTTGGGCTGCTCGTAGCTTTGTACGTAGGTCGTGATAATCTCGCGTTCAGGCCCGGAGATCTTCACATCCACCCATGACTCCTTCGGCTTCTCGGCAGACGGCGCGGGCTTGGGTTCTTTTGTTTCTTTGCCCGGCTTCTTGGGTTTCTCATTTTTGTCAGCGGCCATGGCCGAATGGACCGAGAGCCAACCTGCCAAACAGCAAGCCACACCAAGTTTCACCAAGGATGATATCTTCATAATAAGGTCAAAACACTGAGTTTATCGCTCAACCACTGATCACCTTGCTATAAGCTTGCGTCGTGCCAGCCGCCCGGCCTCGATGAAATGAAGTCGGGGGGCTATCCTAAAGATTGGCGTATGCCTCCATCCCATAGGCCCCCTTGATATCTCCGTATTTCACGCCCAGCATCGCCTGGGTCAGTGCGTAGGACACGTCCAATCTACACGGGAAATAATCTCTTAGCTTCCGGTGTGCCAGAAGGATGCAATCCCACCTCGGACAATGGGATGCCAAGTAAGGTTCACTGAGAGCGCAACCCAGCTACGACGTCGGCTACCGTTTCGCGGTGATGGAAGCAACCGGTTAGCTGTCATTCGCGCAAAAATTAACCTGTCAACGAGCCCGTCTGTCCGCCAACTTTATAGCGCTGATGAAAATATTTCTCGCCCTACTGTTCACGCTGTCGTTCCAGCATTTGCTGCTGGCTGCGGATGCCACGCCCGCAGCCACCAATTCCTTCAAGATGAAACTGGTCTCCCAGATGACCACGGACGTCTTGAATCAGAAAATGACCATGAAAGGTGATACCGAGGTGGCCTATAACTGGCAGAGCAAAGGGCAGGAGCGCACCCTCGCCCTGGATTCCGTCCAGATCAAAGTCAACATGGATGGAAACGAGATGATGGACTTGGTTTCCACTCGCGAGAAGTTGGTGATAGTGCAAAAAGGAACGACTAACATCCTAACCGCGGAAACCGCGCCTAATCACGTGAAGAAGATGCTTCAGCATGAGTTCGGCACTCCTTTGTGCCGGGTGGAACTCGACCGCCAAGGCACCGAGATCAAACGCCAATACCTTGCCGACAAAGATGCCCGCCCCCAGATCGTCGAGACCATGGTCGCCAATTCACTCCTTTTCCATCCGCCTTACCATCCATCGGCCAAGGAATGGTCCGCCGATAAGGAAATCAGCATGGGCAATGGAGGTTTCGCCAAAGGCAAGCTCACCTACACGAAACCAGCGGACGGAAAATCTCCCTACGTGGTCAAGGTGACCGGAACTTTGATGAACGAGCGTTTCCCTCAACCCGGCACCCCGGTCACCGTCAAAGAGGCACGCTATGTCGTGACGGGCGAGCAGACTTATGACCCCGCACTGAAAGAATGGGTTTCCGGACATCATGACATCGTTGTTTCCCACCAACTCGAAGCGGAGGGGAAAATCGTGGGAGCCGCCAAAGGCAATATCAACGCCACCTTTCAAAGGCTTCCGACCGCCAAATGATTTCTAAAGATTTGCGTAAGCTTCCATCCCGTAGGCATTCCCGATATCGCTAGATTTTATGTCCAACATCGCCTGTGTCAGCACGTACGACACATCCAACCGGCAAGGGAAATAATCTCGCAGCTTCCGATGCGCCAAGAGAATGCAGCCATACTCCCGGAACATCTTCCGATCCAATAAAGCCCGCGCCGCCAAAGGTGTCGTGGCCTTGGGGATTTTGCTCCAAGGACTGGCAAACTCCCATTCTAACACGTCCAGCACGAGTTCCGTCTGGATCTGCGCGGAGATCGCGTCATCCATCTGATAGGATTGCCCGTTCAGCTCAGCCTTCGCCGGGTAAAAATCAGACAGCAACAGGCTCCAATCATAACATGCCCGGAAGGTCTCCTCATCGGTCTTCACCAAGCTGTGCCCCTTGGGGTGGCTCACCATCACCCCTTTCTCCAAGGAAATCACATTAATCGGCGCTCCGTTCATACCTCGAATCCGCTTGAGCATTTGCATAAATGCCTCAGTTGAGAAAAGCAGTTTTCAGGCCGGGTCGGTGAACGAATGGTTACCTTCCTAAAATCCAACTGCCCTATTAGGTAGCGCTTGGGAAACTACTTCTTTTTCGCCCGGCCAGATTCCTTTTTGGAAGCCGGTTGGGTTTTGGAACGCGCCTGTTTGCGTTTGGGTTTTAATGATATAGAACTGGTCGCCAACGAATCTTCCAGCACAGGGACGACCAATTTGTCTTTCATCCGGTTCGCAGCCCGCTTGCTGGCGAGAATCCTATCCAGCGAAAGCAGCTTCAACTTCAGCCGTCCTAACGATACTTCCGCACAATTCGGCCACTCCTCCGCAAAACTCTTCACGCCATCCATCTTTTGAACGATATCGAAGAGTTCAATGCCGCCACCGGCGAACATCGGCGGGTTCTGGATTGAGGGTGGAACATACGCGGCTCCCACTTCCCGCAAGGCTTCTATGATTCGCGGATCACTGATGTTCTCAAACCAGAGGTCAACATCCTGGGTGACAACGGGGGCACCTTGGAGAGCAGCGGCAGAAAGACCGACTACGATAAACCTCACTTTGCGTGAAATGAGTCCACGCAAAAAAAGCAGTTCACTTTCGCTGAGTGATGGCGCGGCCACGCAACAGGCTCCTTCCTAGACGTTCCAGCGGCGGCTTCTCCAGCAGGATCAGGGTATGCCGCACATTATCCGGGTCGGCATGGGGATGCTTCTTGAGGACGGCATTGACCGACTTCATCAGTCGTGCGGCCCATTTCTGCGCCCGGATAGCGGATGAGTTATTGGCTGGCTTGCTCATCTGTTCAACGGTTTCAAAATGCCATGCTTTGCGCTTCGACGCACGCTTTTTTGCAATCTCTCCTGCTGGCCGATTTAAACTTTTTGCAAAATGCCCGGCGCCTGCTAGTGTCATTTGACGAAGTAACTTCGCCATGAGCGACACCTTGACGATGTCTAAGCATCCATTGCCCTTACACGACAAACAGAACGAACCCGACCACCGCGAGCTCCGCATCGACAAGGTGGGCGTGCGCGGCTTGCGCTTTCCCATCATCATCCGGGACAAGGCGCATAGCACCCAGAACACCATCGCCACCATCGGCATGTATGTGGATCTGCCGAAGGAGTTCAAGGGCACCCACATGAGCCGTTTCGTCGAGGTGCTGAACGCCCACGGCAACATCGTCCATGTGGAGAACATCACGGAAATCCTCAAGGCCATGCAGGCCAAGCTCCACGCGCAGACCGCGCATCTGGAGATGGAGTTCCCCTTCTTCCTCACGAAGAAAGCGCCTGTCTCAGGTCTCCCCAGCGTGATGGATTACACCGCCCGCTTTGACGCCGCCGCCTGCGGAAAGGAAGTCGAGGTCATGCTCACGGTGATGATCCCCGTCACCACCCTTTGCCCCTGCTCCAAGGCCATCAGCAAATACGGCGCGCACAACCAGCGCGGCACCGTCACCGTGCAGATCAAGAGCGACCAGATCATCTGGATCGAGGACGTCATCGCCCTCGTGGAAAGCTCCGCCAGCAGCGAGCTCTACTCCCTCCTCAAGCGTCAGGACGAAAAAGCCGTCACGGAACGCGCCTATGAGAACCCCGTCTTTGTTGAAGATCTCGTGCGCAACGTCGTCACCAAGCTGAACGGCAACGCCGACATCACGTGGTATAAAGTGGAAGCCGAGAACTACGAAAGCATCCACAACCACAACGCCTACGCCTGTATCGAGAAGGGCTAAGCCCCGTCCGCTCGCTATTCCGGCGATACCTGCAGCTTCTTCGCGATGAAATCCGCGCGCTCTTTCAGCAGCGGATCCACCGTGGCCTTGCTCACCACAAACGTGTAGCTCTCCAGCGCCTTCTCCTGTTTCAACTTCTCCGTCAGCTTGTCGCTACGATCCTTGAATTCCTTGTCCAGATTCGTCTTGTCCTCCGCCTTCTCATCGGCCACGGGTGCACGCTCCTTCGCCAGATTCGCGTTCACCGTCAGCTTCATCAGATAGTCCTCTCCGCCTTCCTTCGGCGCGAGCGTCAGCTCATACTTGAACCCGTCGAACGTCTCCACCATCGCCTTCACCGGATTCTTCAACTCCGCCGCCTCCGTCACCACATCGTTGAAACTCGCTGATGCCAGCAGGAAATTGAACCCTCCCGTCGCCGATGGGTCCATTTTTTCTTCCGCCGTCTGCCCCGCCAATTTCCACTCACCCGCTGCCGTCTCCCGGCTCAAGTTCCAGCGTTCCGCACCATTCACGCTGATGTTCACCACTTTGATTTTCTCCACCTTGAAGAAATCCTTGCTCAACCACTCCGTCGGCTTCGTGCCGATCTCATTGAAACTCTCCGAGACCAACGCAATGGAATCCAGCTTGCCCGGGATCATCACATAACGTCCGTCCGGAAAACTCCCGCCGCCGAACTGCGGGCCGCCCTCCTTCATGTGTTTCTTGCCCAGCAACAGCGCACCCAGCGCCTTACCTCCAGCGCCTTTGAACTCCACCAGCGTGCCGGATTTGTCACCCTTGCTCGGATCCAGCAATTCCAACCGTCCCAATTGCGATTCGCCTACCGTCGGTTGTTGCACCGGTTTCAAATCCCACATCTTCCGCAGGAAATCACCGATCTCCGTGAAGTTCGCCGGATAATGACCGCGCTCTTTTACCGTCCAGCGCTCGTCCTTCTTCACCAATGTCAGCGACGCCTCCCTGTCCTTGATCACGATCTCCGTCACCTCGTTCAGCGGAAAATCCTTCAAGACCGTTCCGCTCGTCGCCTTCTCCGGCGATTTCCACGTCGTCGAATTCCGGTTGCTCAACACAAACGCCAGTCCGCCGATCACCGCGACCAGCACCACCAATACTATGAATTGTTTCCGGTTCATCTTGCTGCCGTACGTTTCCGTTTGATTAAGAACAATCCGATGCCGAACAGCGCCACCAGTGCCGGCATGCCTGCGATATTCCCGAGCTTCAGCTTGAACTGCAGCGCATCGATGTCGCGCCGCAGCTTCTTGCGCTCTTCCTTAAGTTGCTTGTTCACCTCGGATTCCTTTTTGCGGAATTCCTGGATCTCCTGCTGCTGCTCTGGCGAAAGGATGACCCTCTGCTGGCCCTTCTCCTTCTGCATCTGTAGCTCGCTCAGGCGCTTCTGCGTCTCCGCCAGGCTCGCTTCCAATTCCTTGATCTTGCTCTGGAAACGCTCGTTCGCATCCGCCTCCATCTTGTTCATCACCGTGAACGGCCGGTTCAAACTCGCGCGGCTTCGCACATGGATCAGGCTGCTGTCCCCCGCGAACTGCTCCACCATGCTCTGGAAGAAACCGAGATTACCGCTCACTGGCGTCACGATCCGTTGGCCGAAGAAATTCTGCACCTGCACGCAGAACTGGTCATACATCCAATCCACATCCGCCACGATGATCACCGCATTGTCCGCCTTCCCTTCCTTCAGCGATTCCTCCGGCTTGCTCTCCGCCTTCTTCTCCGCATCGGGCGCCGCTTCCGCTGGCGCGTCCTTCGGTTTACCTTCCGGGAACGCCGTCTTGAATTTTCCCGTCAGCCGCACCGCCACCGGCAGTTCCTTGCCGCCCGACTTGAAGTCTTTGACGATACTCTCCCCGGACATCTGCGCGATGAACCCCTCCACCATCTGTGCATTGGGGGAACTCTTCACCAGCACCGTCTGCTGCAAGCCCGCCACCGGTGTATTGCTCAATGTCCCCGCGAACGGGATCAACAAATTGTCCACCGAACTCGTGATCACATCATCCTTGTTCAGGGCCTCCTCCGTCAGTGAAAGCACCGCCGGATTCATCTGCGGTTGTCCGCCGCGTCCGTTCAATTGCGTCGGGAAATTCATATCCGCGATCACCTTGCCCGGCTCCATCGTGATGCCCCACGCCGCGAACAATTTATCCAGCGAGGAACTCCCCGGCATGCTGCCCATCATCGGATTCCCACTGCTCTGGCTGTCCATCACCGCATTCGGATCAGCCAGCACGATCAATTTCCCGCCCCGCAACACGTATTGGTCGATCGCATACTGCGTCTTGTCTGGAAGATTCTTCGGATGCAGCACCACCAGCACCTTGTAAATCTTTTCATCGATCACTTCAATGGACGGTTCCACCTGCAGCACCGTGAAACTCTGCTTCAATTCACTCACCAGCACCCACGGCTCTTGCGGTCTTTGTCCCATCTGCGCCATCATCGGATTCATCGGCGCGCCAAAGACCGGCAAGCTCGTCAAGATACCCACCGGCGGCTTCTCCTCCGTCAACACCCCGGCGATCGCACGTGACAGATCATACTCCAGCAACCGTTCACGATCCGGCATCAGGAACGGCAACGCCACCTTCTGCCCCACGAACTCGATTGCCAGTCCGAGAAACACCTTGTCGCCCGTCTGCAACATCTGCCCGTCCACTCCATCCAGCGCCGCTGAGTCTTCCGCTTGTGAATCCGGCTTTGGGTCCAGCCGTTTGACCACCAGTTTCTTTCCCGCCACCTGCTGGTATTCGGTCAGCAGATCTTCGATCCGTTGCGCGTATGTCTTCAGCGGCAGCGGCATCTCCTTCAGGCTTCTCGAATAATAGAACCGTATCTCCACCTGCCCATCGATCTTGCCCAATATCTCTTTGGTTCCCCGGGTCAATGTGAACTGCTGATTCTCCGACATGTCCACCCGCGTGGACAATCCCTTGGCGATCATGTTCACCGCCACCAGCAAACCGAGCATGGCGATGACTCCGCCAAATGAGAACAGCATGCCGCTTGTACTCTTGTTCTTCATATCTACCTTCCTGAGCGAAAATTCCGGATCACGACGCTGGTGGTGAACAGCCCGAATATGATGATGGAAACGAAATAAACCACATCCCGCAGCCCCAGCACACCCCGTTGGAAACCTTCAAAATGAGGAAAAATCCCCACCCCGTTAAAAAAGTTCAGCACCCATTCGGGCAGCCCGAGATCAATGATGAGATCGGTGAACCCGGGAAAACCCGCCACGACCAGCAGCAGACAGATCAGGAGGGACAACACGAAACTCACCACCTGATTCCTCGTCAGCGCGGAAGTGAGGCTGCCCACACTGAGAAAAGCCCCCGCCATCATGAAGGCCCCGAAATACCCGCAGAAAATGACCCCATTGTCAGGATTGCCCAGATAGTTGACCGTCAGGACCGCTGGTGCCGTCAACAAAAGCGATATCCCCAGAAAAGCCCAGGCTGCGAAGAACTTCCCCGCGATCGCCTGCCACGGCGTGATAGGAAAAGTTAACAGCAGCTCGATGGTCCCGATGCGCCGCTCCTCCGACCAGAGCCCCATCGCCACCGCCGGCACCAATATCAGGTAGAACCATGGCAACCATTGAAACATGCTCACCAAGGTCGCCTGTCCGGTAGTGAAGAACTGTCCAAATCCAAACGTGAAAATCCCCAGCAACAACAGGAAGACCACGATGAATACATAAGCGACGGGCGTCGAAAAATAAGCCATCAACTCCCGCTTCGCCACCGTCCAGATATGTCTTAGCGACGAATTCATTTCGCACCGCCTTTCACCGTGTCCGGCAGCGTGATGCTGCGGAACACCTCATCCAGCCGCCCTTCCTCCGTATGCAATTCTTCCATCTTCCAGTTCTCCTTCACTACCAGCTCCGCCACACTGCGGGCCAGCGCACCATTCACGCCGCCCTCCTTCATCTGTACCCGCACTTCGACTACCGGTCCCTCTTCGCGCAACAAGATCGTCTTGCGCGCCAGCGGCAACGCCGAAAGCTTCTGCGTCACCACCCCGGAAGCCGCCCCTTGCACCCGCAGCCGCACCGAACCCGCCACCTCCGATTTCGCCTTCAACTCCGCCGGTGTGCCATTCGCCACGATCTGCCCGCGATCAATGATCACCGCCCGCGAACAAACCGCCTCCACTTCTTCCAGGATGTGTGTGGAAAAAATGATCGCCTTCTTCTCACCCATCCGCCGGATCAGATTCCGCACCTCATGCTTCTGGTTCGGGTCCAACCCATCCGTCGGCTCATCTAGGATCAACACCTCGGGATCATGGATGATCGATTGTGCGAAACACGTGCGATGCAGATACCCCTTGGACAGCGTCTCGATGCTCTGATGCAACACATTCTCCAGGAAACACATCTCCACCACCCGATGCACCGCCTTCTTACGCGCGTCCCCATTGTATCCCCGTATCTCCGCCGCAAAATTTAGAAACCCATACACCGTCATGTCCGTGTAGGCAGGCGCATTCTCCGGCAGATACCCGATCAGCTTCTTCGCCGGGATGGGCTTCTCGATCATGTCAAATCCGCCCACCGTCACCTTCCCCTCGCTCGGCGGCACAAACCCCGTCACCATCCGCATCGTCGTGGATTTCCCCGCCCCGTTTGGCCCCAGGAAACCCAACACCTCGCCGCGCTCCACCGTGAACGAGATCCCGTTCACCGCCCGCTTCGGCCCGAAATTCTTTATTAAATTTTCGACGCGTATCATGTCGTTTGCGATTTCCCTATTTACCTGACCGCCAGCCCTTTGGGCAATACCCGTCCGGCCATACTGTGCTACTAACGCTTCGCTGACAAAGGACAATCTGCCTCCTCCAGTGTTCAAAAAAATATCTTAAAAATTGACTGCTCCCATATCCCATCTCTCGCGATGACAGATTCCAGCCCCTCGATTCTCCGTTCTCTCTGTTAACTCCTGTTATATTGTCCCCGCCTTCCATATTTCCCCCATTCAAAACTCAAAATTCTTCTCTCGTCGCAGGCTGTGGTCGCAGAATGACTGAATCACCATTCCGCCTGACCTCCTACTTCGCCAGCATCGAATTGCCAGCTATGCAAAGACTATCAGCAAACCGCAATTCTTCCATCACATTTCGCTAAAACTTATTCACCAAACCTAACCCCTTCACCCTCAAGAAATTCCAAAAAACCTCCCCCACGTAACTCGCATTTCATTCCCAGTAGCGCACGCTTTTTACCCCGGCGTTTTGGTCGGGGCCAGCGTGCGAGTTACGCTGCATTTCACCCCGGCATCAGATGTCGGGGCCCAGTTGCGCTTCCCCTTCCCAGTAGTGCCAGCGGCACGACCCGATGGTAGCCGTAGGTGAAACCTACGGAACAACGCCTCACCAACCCCAAGTCGCGTAGCGACGACCCGACCCGCAGAAACATGGATCTCAACTCCGCACCCGGCAGTCCGCGACGTCCGCTATAGCCAACCACCGCCCTCCCTCCCCCGTTCGAAATCCGACTCCCCCACACCCCTTCCCCACCTCGGCACATGTACACAAGTGCCGAGGTATTCTACCATTTCCCCCTTGGACCGACGAAACCCGCGACCCCTGCTGCCGTGCTTCCAGCCGGCAGTAAGTTACCGTCCGTCGTAGCCAACCACCCCTCACCCCTCTTTGATCACCCCCATCCGCCCTATCGGCCCCATAAGCCCCATCCCTCAAATCACCTCCTCCTTTGAAATCTCAAATCCTCAAATTTGAAATCCGCTTTTCTCCTTTTTTCTGCCCGCCCCCTCAATCCCAACGGGATTGCGTCCCAAAGCCCAAGGTTGCGCTGCACCAAGCAGCGCTACCTTGGGACCACACCCTGAAATCCATCAACCCGGAACGGGTTGCGTCCTCCTCTCCCCGCTAGAGCCCAAAAAAACGAAGCCTTCCCTCAAGTTTCCTTGCTCGATCCGCCTTAACCGGCAAAAATAAGAACAAGGACATACTCATGCAGAAACTCACAAACGAAGCCGTCACCGAGATCGAGCAAACCTTGGGAGTAACCTTGCCCGGCCTCCATCGAAAACTATTGGTCGAGATCGGCTTCGGGAAATATGGACAGATGGCAGACTGTAGATGGAATACCACCAAAGAACTATATCACCCCGCTGCCATCCGTGATCTATACGCTTCATTTTTTGAAGATCCAGAGGTTCTATTTTCCCCTTACTTCCCCTTTGGCTGTAATAATCAAAGACAGGATCTTTGGATCATCGATTCAGCTCGTGAACTGGCCGCCAGTATCGCTCACGACACCCACCCGGACGATTGGCCAGATGAAGAGTGGTTGTCCTATGAGGACTGGGTAATAAAATATATGCCGGAAAACGATGCGCATTAAGCAGCATTACCACCCATCCATGAACCCCGGCACCCTCACCTTCCACCGTTTCAACGGCATCGAGAAATTCCCCCTCCGTCAGGCCGAATTATTCCTGCTGGAAGGAGATGACGACGGTTCGCCCCGGCTTTCCTTTGAGTTCGAGGCTGCCAAACCGCCCTTGGCTACCCTTCCCGACACCGAAGCTCTCCGCGCCTCGCCCTCCGGTGAATTCACCATCGATGTCCCCAGTCTGGATACCGACCAACTGGTCGGCCAATCCTACACCATACCCAAGGGCGATGTGGACGGAAACTGGCTGGCCCGCATTTACTATGTGGAGCACGATGCCGCCAATAACTGCACCATCCGCATTCTGGCCCGCGACGGTGACCGCTTCCAGGCCATCATCGATGGCCACTGCACAGATTTGAACTTCTACGACGGCTCCAAACCCGACACCCGCTTCGTGATTGAATCTTGGTTCACCATCCACAAACGTCATACAGCTTAACTAACTCTCCACCTTCACATGAACCAAGAAGCCATCATTTGCATCCCCGGACCTTGGGCCAACCGCAGTGAGTTCCTTCGCGCCATAATCACCCAAAAGCCCGCCGGAGAGTTTATGTTTGCCGGAGGTATCTTGGCCCATCCCGCTGCCAAGGATCATGTACCGCTGGAGTTCTGTGATTCGTATCCTGAGATGCAGGAAGCATTTCGGATCGCCGGACAGGGACGCCTATCGGCTGAGACACTGGAAGCGATCGGGCGGCATACCGGCATTGCTTATCTTCACTTTCCCATCCATGTGCTCGAACAAAAGGACCGGCTGGCTAAGTTCACCGCCGTCATCCAGCGGGCGGGCGGTATCGCCATCAAGATCGAGTCTTCCGGTGTTGCTCATGAATGGGCTCGTTGGTTTTCCCTGCTCTCAGGTAGCACCTTCGATGTGTATTGCAGTATCGTCACACTTATCGGTGACCCTGACTTTTACTTCTCGTGTGGGATGCATCATTTCAACCTCCCAGAGTGCAGTCTTCCGCGTTCATTCGATGCCCGTGAAGCGGCAGACCTCATGAACCGTTTCAATATGTATCAGATCATCGAACAGCCTCGTCTGGCCTCGGGCCATACGTTCAGCCTCACCGCTGATTCGCCCTTCTTCCAATTGGATCTGCTTCAGGACAAACGACATGATGTACAAGATTTATTCCATAATCCTCACGGTCTCTGGCACCTTTCCCCTGTTTTGAGAAAATGAACCAAAATACCATAGAGGAACAGATAGCCGCCTTCTCCTACCTTTGGACTTCCGGCGAATGGGCACTTGAACTCACTCACTATTCCCGTGCCCGCGTCCTCTTTCTCTTTCCTGCCGGACGACCATCCCCACAGGAGTTGCTCGCTGTTCGTTCCCTCATCCCCCGATTCACCGACGCTCCGATGTCACTGCTTAAGTCCGAAGTCGGCGACCTGCCCGAATTCATCGCCGGAGAATTTGGAGGCATCGAAGCACGCCGATTGGAATCCCAAGCTCACACTCGCGGATTGACCGTCCGGCTCGAAGACACTTCCTTTACCAGACACCACCCCCGACACCTCTCTGGGAAAATCGCCCTGATCATCGAAGACGATGAACTCGCAGTCCTCGTCACCGCCGAGATGCTCCGCCGAGGTGTGCCAGTTGTCTCCCATGCTGAGGTTGATTAACTCCACTCAGGCTACGCCCTTCCCCGCTGAAAACTCAAAACTCCTCCAACCTCACCACCGCCTCCGCCTTCACCCACCCCGTCCGCCCCTGCCCATCCCGCACCTGCCACCAGCCATCCTTCGTATCCGATACGACCACCTCCGCCCCATCCTGCAACGTGAACGCGCTCTGCGAATCATCCAGCGGCCCAAACCGCACCACCGCCTCCTTCACCTTCACCACCGCCGCCTTATTTCCGTAACTGCCCTGCCACACCGTCACTCCCGCCACACCGCCCAACACCGCCGTGAACATCGCGACCAAAAACGCTGGCTTCAACCCCGCCCGCCAAGCCGGTTTCAACATCCGCCCCACCCCGAATATCGCGAACACCCAGATGGCCCCGCTCGTGATCCAAGCCCACTCTCGCAGGCTCGTCTGCTGACACCACGCCTGCCACCACGATGCCGGACGACCTGACCGCACCCCTGCCGCCTCCTGCACAAAGCGCAAGTTCGCCCTCAGATCCGGATCCCGCGGCGTGATCCGCTGCGCCAGCCGATAACTAGCCACCGCCTCCCCCACGCGCCCCGCCTTATGATACGCATTCCCCAGATTATAATAAACCGCCGCCGAAGCCTCGCCCCCCTTGATCATCTCCCGATAAGCCGCGATCGCCTCCGCATACTTCCCCTGCTCATAAAACTTATTCGCCGCATCAAACCGCGCAGCCATCTCAGCCGCCGATAAATCCATCGGCATCAACAAACCACCAAACAATAAAACCATGCCGACGAATCCCACCGCCATAAAATCACCAAACAACGCCCGCCGTAGCCCCCTTCTCCCCAAGGGAGAAGGCCGGGATGAGGGGGAAGGAACCACCCATTCCACCCATCGCACAAAAACTTGCATCAACCATCGAAGCGCCCATGCCCCCCTCTCAACGTTGGAAGTTGAACGTATTGGCCAACCGGTGCAACCGGTGTTGGACGTTTCCCTTTTCATCCCTTCACCTCCATCAGACTTGCCAGCACCTTCCTCGCCCGCTCCACCAGCGCATCCAGCTTCGCCACATCCGATACCGGCGCATACCGCGCCTGATTGCACGCCTGGAACAGCTCATGCAATTCCTTCCGCGATTCCTCACGCAAAACTCCCAACCGCTCATCCACCACCGCCTCCGTGATCGCCGAAGCCGGCATATCCAAGCGCTCACCCAACCGTTCCTGCAACAACTTCGCCAGCAGATCAAAAAATTCTTTGCTCTTCCCGCCCGCCGCCAGCTCACTGAGCTGCGCCAATCCCGCCGCCTCACTCTGCGCCACCGCCTTGGCCCGTTGCGCCCGCGGATTCCGTGCCGCCAGTTCCGCTTGCTTCAACCGGAACGCCAGCACCGCCCACGCCAAGAGCGGCAACGCACTCACCATCCAAAACCACGGCCGCACCAGTGTCGGCGTAGCCACACTCACCACCGTCCCCAGATGCGGCTTGATGTGAAAAACATCCTTCACTGCCGTCGGCTCCTCCGTCTTCGCCTTCACCGCGCCCGAGGCCACCGTCGGCTGGGCGGGCGCCGCGCTGCTCGCCCTCACCTTCAGCGGAATAGGAGCCACATTGATCGTCTGGTACTTGCGCAGACCCGTGTCGAAATACGTGAACGCCATCGGCGGTATCTCCTTCACGTCCGAATTCTCCGGCACCACCACCAGCTCGTAACGCTTCACCCCCTGGATGCCCAGATCATCCAGCGGCTTGAACTCGCTGTTCGGCGGATAGATCTTGAAATCGCGCCAGTCATCCGTCGGCGGCAACTGCACCGCATCCCATGCGCCTATGCCATTGATCTCCACCTGCAAGATCACCGGATCACCCACCGCCACCTCGTTCTTCGTCGCGACCATCCGGAAATTAAATTTGCCGATCGCCCCATTGAAATTCGCCGGACGCCCCTCTTCCGGCAAAGGCAGAATCTTCAGTTTGGCCGGCTCACTTCTCACCGTCATCGGCTGCGAACGATAGCGTTGCATTATCCCGCCAAAGACCGGATCAGTCCCTTGCACCGGTATCTGTAATTCCATGCTGCACTCCGCCGGTCCCAAGACCACGTCCCCGGATTTCAATGCCTTCGCCGCGTATCGAAACGTATGCTGCTGATAAGTGCCCGTGGCCAACCGCACCCGTCCTTGCGTGTGCAAAGGCGGTGAACTGAGCGAAAAACCATCTGCCTTCAATTGCGGCATGTCACTCCGCGCACTCTGAAAGAAAAGATTCATCTCCAGCGGAAACATCTCGCCCAGATAAAACTCATTCTTGGGCACCTTGAGCTGGATGAAGGCAAGTTTGTTGATCTCTTCCGCCGCGGCCGCCGCTGCAGTCTTCGCCGGCGTGACCTTCAACATCACCGGCTGCGACTGATGCTCCACCCCGCCCACCTTCACTTTGACGGGGCCGATGGTGTAATCTCCCGCCTTCGTCGCCCGGACAACGTAACCGATCTGGATCATTTCCGTGACCACGCCATTCTCGTTCCGGCGAAACTTGGAACCGCTCCCCTGCTTGAATTCCAGCTCCGGCACCGGCGGGATATCCGGCCACGCATTGAGATCCGAGCCCGTGATGGTCACCGTGAACTGCGCCGTTTCATCGGCCCCGATCGTCGAACGGTCCAGCGTCGTCCGCACCTGCGCCAGCAACAACCACGGCAGCAGTAAGCAGCCGAGGAACAAACCCCGCATCAATACTCGTTGAATAAAAAATCCGTACATCACCAGTCTTTGAATACCTTCGGCTTCGCCTTGCCATCCTTCGGCGGCTGAAAGATGAGGGCGCGTTCCTGCCCCTTCAGATCATCCAGTAACTGCATCGCCTGTTCCAAAGTCATCTCGCCACTAGCCTGCGCCTGCATCGGCTCGCCATTCTCACCCTGATCGGGTTGCTTCCCGTCCTTCTTCTCATCGCCTTTCTTCTTCCCCTGCTGATCAGCCTGTTGCTTGTCCTGTTTGCTGTCTTTCTGCCCGTCATCCTTCTCTTTCTTGGCCTGGTCCTGCTTTTTCAGCTCCTGCTCGTCGCCCTGCTTTTTCTCCTGATCCTTCTGATCGTCCTTCTGTTTCTGATCCTGTTTCTTCTCCTGATCCTTGCCCTGCTGATCTTTTTGATCCTGCTTTTTCTGCTCCTGCTTCTGCTTCTCTTTGTCGTCCGGATTCTCTTTCTTGTCCTGGTTCTTGTCGTCCGGATTCTGTTGTTTCTGCTGTTGCTCCTGCTGTTTCTTCAGCTCTTCCAATTTGCGCTGGACCAGGTCGCGATTGAACTTCGCATCCGCATCTTCCGGATTCAGCTTGAGCGCCCGGTCATAATCATAGATCGCCGATTCCCACATCTGCTGCTTGTCCGTCGCCTCCGTGCTCTTGTCCCCTTGGCGATAACGCGTATTCGCCCGGTTATAGTAAGCATCCCTCTGCAAGCCCAGGTCCGTCGTGCGCAAGGCTTCATTGAACTGGTTCACCGCCGTGTCAAAATCCTCCGCGCGATACGCCGCCGCCCCCGCGTTGTAATGCAGCCGCGCATCTGCCGGTCGCTCCCGCAAAAGCCGGTTATACTCCTCCAGTGCCGCCTTATACTCGCCGGATTCAAACGCCTTCCGCGCCTGTGCCGGTGAACCCATCGCTGCATTGTTCAGCAGCCAGAAAGCCAGCATCGTCACTACGACCGCCGGGACCGCTTGGCGTTTCAATAAGGGATTGGCGACCGCTTGTGCCGGTTTCGTAGCGGGCAATCCCTGCAACAACCATTCCAGGGCCAGCAACAAGATCGCCACCGCCAGCGGCCATTGAAAACGTTCCTTGAAACGCTGCACCATCTTGGACTCGGACTCCGTCTTCGGCAGACCCGCCAGCCCTTGCTCATACAGCGTTTCCATGGTCTTTGCCCCCGTCAGCGGCAAATAGAACCCATTGGCCTCCGTCGCGATCTCCCGCAGCAACGTCTCGTTCAAGCGCGAGCGCACAATGTTCCCTTCTTCATCCCGCACATATTCCAGCCGCCCCTGCTCATCACGAAAGCTCAACAGTTCCCCGTTGGGCGTCCCCACCCCGATGGTGAATATCTTCAATCCCGCTTTGGCCGCCTCCTTCGCCGCCTCGATGGCCCCTTCCTCATGGTCCTCACCATCCGTCAAAAGGATCAGCACCTTGTGATTGTCCTCATCCTTCTTAAATGCTTGCGTGGCCGTGCGAATCGCCTCGGATAGAGAACTGCCGCCCTGCGGAATGACGCCCGTATCCACTGCGCTGAGACTGAGCCGGAACGCCTCATCGTCAAACGTCAGCGGACATTGCAAAAACGCACTCCCTGCGAAGGCCACTAATCCCAGCCGATCCGTCTTCGCCACGCGCATCAGATCAATGCACGCCAGCCGCGCCCGCTCTAGCCGCGTGGGCGGCACATCAGGAGCCAGCATGCTGCGACTGGTATCCACCGCCACTACTACATCCAATCCCTTCTGCCGCACCTCCTCCCAAGTGTAGCCCCACTTCGGCTGCGCCAAAGCCAGCAGACCGAAAACCACCGCCCCACCCAGCAACGCATACCGGACTTTCTCCCGCGTGGCCGAATAACCGACCAGCAGCTTGTCGAACAATCGCGTGGGAATGAACAAAGCCATGGCCGCCTGCTTGCGCCGCCAAGCCCAGACAAAGAACACCAGCAGGCTCGGCACCGCACCCAGCGCCACCCACAGCAGCACGGGCATCTCGAACTGTATGTTATCCGGTCCGTTCATCTAAATGCTCAAGGCAATCTCCGCCAGATCGTGTGTCCCAGCAACACTTCCAGCAACAACAACCCCAACCCCGGCCACAACAGCCACGGAAACAGTTCCGTGAAATGCTGGTATTGTTTCACCTCGACCTCGGTTTTCTCCAACCGGTCGATCTCGTCGTAAATATTGCGCAAGGTGTCCAGCTTGTCCGCACGGAAATACTTCCCGCCCGTCATGTTGGCTATCTTGGTCAGTGTCTCCTCGTCGATGTCCACGTTGATGGGTCGGTAACCGCGCCGCCCAAAGACATCCGTGTAAGGCAACCGCGCCGTCCCGCGTGTGCCCACGCCGATGGCATAGACCTTCACCCCCATCGCCTTCGCCGCCTCGGCCGCCGTCGAGGGAGAGATCTTCCCCGCCGTGTTTTGACCGTCCGTGATCAAGATGACGATTTTGCTCTTCGATTGCACATCGCGCAGCCGGTTGATCGAAGCCGTGATGCCCGCCCCAATCGCCGTGCCTTCTTCTTTGATGGTATCCAGAGAAAGCCGTTCGAGCGTGGTCAGCAGAAAATCGTGATCCAGCGACAACGGCGCCGCGATATAGGCCTGTCCGGAAAAAGCCACCAGACCAATGCGGTCGCTGCCGCGCTTTTCCACAAACTCCTTCAGCACCTGCCGGGAGATGAACAACCGGTTCACCTGTTCGCCCTTGTAGGAAAATCCCTCATCCTCCGCCGCCATACTGTCCGAAAGGTCGAACGCCACCACGATGTCGATGCCGCTCGCCGAGATGCGTGACTCACCCTCCGTCCATTGCGGCCGCGCCAACGCCACCAGGAACAGCACCAGGCTCACCCAGCGCAAGGCTGCCAGCATGATCCGGCCCCAATCCCGCCGCACCGCATGCACTTCGCCCAGCACGCCGAGCGATGAGAACGTGAACGCCGCCCGACCAGACCGCCGCGCCCGCCACCAGGCCAGCAATGGCAGTGCCAGCAACAACAGCAAAAACCATGGCTGCGCAAACCTCATAGGTCTGACCTCCGGGCTTTGCATTGCACCGCTTCCACGAAATAGGTCAACCCCAACACCATGATGGCCACGCCCACAGGCTTCGACCAGATGGCCTCAAACATGTACTTGAACGTATGCCAGCCGAATCCCTTCTCACTCACCAACGGTTCCGGCGCAAAAGCCACATCACTCCACGCGAACATCTCCACCCCCAAGCCCACGATGACCACCGCCGCGATCACACAACGCAGGAATCGCACCCTCAGCACGACATCCGCCGCCATGGCCGCCGCACGCCTTGCATTCTCCTCCTCGGAATCAATCACGGGCGCAGTCACCATCACAGCCTGCGGTTTCGTTTCATCCACCAGTTGATGCGCCACGGAATGAAGCTGTTTCAGTTCCGTCTCCGCCGGTTCAAATCTGGCGAATTTCACCAGGTCGCAACGCTCCAGAAAATCCACCAGCGTCTTTTTCTGTCCCTCGTTCAGACGTGGGCTCTTCTGCAGTTCCAATAAAAACTCCTCCGTCGTGCGCTCTGGAGCCCTGAAACGAAACCGATCTTCCAGATAAACGCGCACCGCATCGGACACGGTTGAGCAAAACACCTTCGGCTCCATCAAGAGCCGTAACGCCGCATCCAATTGCTGGTGCGCCTTTTGTTCCGGCGAAACACGAGGCCGCTCGGGCGGACGCGGCGGACGGCTCCTCCACAGCACATACAGTCGCCACACGATGAACCCGCTGATGATCGCTACCACCGTCCACGTCAGCCATTCCCAGCCCAGCGGCACGTCCACCAGTGGGCGGATGTCACGGATGTCCGCTGCCGCCAGCTCGTTCGTGGCGGTGTCCGGTGTCGGGACGACGACTGCTCCAGTGCTCTTGATCATCCGTGACGACGACGTTTCTCGCGGGTTTCAAAGAAGCTGGCCAGCGCCGCCCCATACGCCTCATCCGTGCGCAGGCGAATGGTATCGATGCCCAGTGACCGGAAAAATTTCGTGAGCTCGGTCAATTCGCCTTCCTGCCGTTCGCGAAAACGGCTGCGGAAGCCCTCATCATTCGTGTTCACTTCCAGCACCTCGCCGGACTCGGCATCGCGCAAGGTCAACCGCCCCACCTTGGGCAGTTCCATTTCATGCCGGTCCGTGATCTGCACCGCCACCACATCATGACGGCGGTTCGCCTGCCGGATGGCCGCCGTGGCCACCGCGGACAGTTTGCGCTCAGCTCGTGGCTTCGTGATACCCGTGCGATTCTGCTCCAGAAAATCTGACACCAGCACGACAATGGCATGACGGCTGACCACTCGATTCAGAAAATCGATCGCATTGCGCAGATCCGTCCCGCGCGATTGGGGCTCGAAGCACAACACCTCCCGGATCACCCGCAACACATGACGGCGTCCCTTGCGCGGCGGAATATATTTCTCCACCACATCGCTGAACAGCAGCACGCCCACCTTGTCCTGATTGCGTATCGCTGAAAACGCGAGCACCGAAGCAATCTCTGCCGCCAAATCCCGTTTCGATTGTCCACCGGAACCGAACCAACCGGACGCACTGACATCCACCAGCAAAATGACCGTCAGCTCGCGCTCCTCCACGAACTTCTTCACGAAGGGATGGTTCATTCGCGCCGTCACGTTCCAGTCGATGGACCGCACTTCATCGCCCGGCTGATACTCGCGCACCTCGTCGAAGTTCATCCCCTGCCCCTTGAAGACACTGTGATAATGCCCGGAGAGCGACTCGCTCACCAACCGGCTGGTGCGCAACTCGATCTGCCGGACCTTCTTCAATATCTCGCGGGGAATCATGACAGATTACCCCTTGTCAGCTTCGCCGGACGGCGTAAATTAAATGACATGAGCGCAGGCGAAATCCTGGAACAAATCCGCAAGCTGCCCAAGGACGAGCAACTGACCGTCTTCGAACATCTGCGTGATGAGTTTACTCCCGGCCACGACGGCCTAACCCTCAAAGAGGTTGCCGAACTGGGACGAAGGATCGAAGAACACAAACGCAATCCTGATGACGTTGTTTCTTGGGAAGCGGTAAAAGCGAAAGCCGAAGCACGTCTGGCCGCCAAGAAATGAAGCGTCCCGTTGTCTTCCGGCGAATTGCCGAAAACGAGTTCCTCGACGCGATCGACTGGTATAATGAGGCCAGGGAAGGTTTGGGTGATGAATTCAAGATTGCGGTTGAAACCATGCTCGCACAAATCAGCCGCCAACCCGAACGTTTCGCTGCCACCCGGCTGGATAGCCGCCGCGCCGTGATGAGCCGGTTTCCCTACACAATCCATTTCTGGATTGAGCCGGAAAGAATCGTGGTGCTTGCGGTATTTCATGGAGCTAGAGATCCAGAAGATCTGAAATATCGTTACTAACGGCTCACGGCACCGGCAGCTCATCCAGCAGCTTCTGCACGATGATCTCGCTGGTCTTGTCCTCCGCCTCCGCCTCGTATGTCACCGTCACGCGATGCCGCAGCACATCCATGGCGATGCTCTTCACATCCTGCGGCGTCACATACCCGCGACCCTTCAGGAAGGCATGCGCCTTGGCGGAGAGTGTCAGTGCGATGGTCGCACGCGGTGAAGCCCCGAGCTGGATCATCCCCTCCAGGTTGATCTTGTAGTTCTTCGGCTCACGCGTGGCGCAAACGAGGTCCACGATGTAATCCTTCACCTTGTCATCGATGTAGATGTCATTGATAACCTGTCGCGCATCGAGGATCTGTTTCGGGCTGACGACGGCTTGCGCGCTCGGCAATCCCGAAGTCCGCGCCATCAGGTCCAGAATCTGCCGTTCCTCATCGCGGGAAGGGTAGCCCACTTTGAGCTTCAACATGAACCGGTCCACCTGCGCTTCGGGCAAGGGATATGTTCCTTCTTGCTCAATCGGGTTCTGCGTGGCCAGCACCAAGAAAGGCTCCTCCAGCGGATACGTCTTGTCTCCGATGGTCACCTGCCGCTCCTGCATGGCTTCCAGCAGGGCACTTTGCACTTTGGCCGGAGCGCGGTTGATTTCGTCTGCCAGAACAATATTTGCAAAGACCGGCCCCTTCCGCGTCGTGAAGGCACCAGATTGCGGATTGAAGATCTGCGTGCCGATGACGTCCGCTGGCAGCATGTCTGGCGTGAACTGGAGCCGGGAGAACCGGACGTTCAATGAGTTCGCCAATGTTTTCACGGATAGAGTCTTGGCCAGCCCTGGAACACCCTCCAGCAGCACATGTCCATTGGCCAGCAGGCCGATGACCAGCCGCTCCACCAGATACTTCTGGCCGACGACCACCCGGTTGATCTCCCCCAGCAAGCCGGGGACAAAAGCCGATGCTTCCTGCACGGCGGCGTTGATCGCGCTAATTCCTGTACTCATGCGTTTTTCAATCAAATACCTGTTCCCAAAAGACAATCCAATACCGGATATGTTCAGAAAAAATTGCCTGAATAGCGAAACCAATCTGGAATCCATTTGCCATGCTGCATAAATGACCTATTCTCGCCCCGGTTTTTGGGCTGCTATGTCGCCTGCTCGCAAGTCCATCATTGGGAATCATCTCAGACAGTTCTGGGCCGCCTATCTGGTATTGGTCATCGCCCTCGCGCCTGCATTCATCGTATCGAGCCGGGTGCAAGAAACGGTGCAGGAGCATGACTTGGCCAGATTCCGCTCCCTGGTGCGGGACAATCGCCGGGATATGGAACAGCTCGCCCGGCAGCATTTTCCCGCGCTCCGGGAAACCCGCGGGTTCTTCGAGGCTAGCGAAGAGGTCCTGCCGGCCGAATGGGACCGTTACTTTGCCAGCATGGACTTGGGGTTGCGCTTCCCGGCCTTCAACGCCATCGGCTTTGCCCAACTCGTTCCCGTGGCGGAAAAAGAATCCTTTCAGAAGTTACAGCAATCTCAAGGTGCCCCCTCTTTCAAGCTGCCGGAGATCCAAACGGACAATCACTATCCGTTGGTCTTGCTTTCACCGGAACAGACTTTCCCCATCCACGAACTGGCCTTGGACCTGGCCGCACTTCCCGAAGTGCAATCGGCGATGGAACTGTCCGTGCAGAGCAACCGTCCGGAAGCCTCAGCCCCGCTGAAGCTGGCGCTCAAACCGGCTGACCGCCCGGTATCCTGTATCCTCATGGTGCTGCCCGTCTATAAGCACAACCGCGCTGGAGCCCGGGGTAAGGTGACTGGATATGTCGTCGGCATCATGGAGCTTAACCGTCTCTTCTCCGTGTTACTCGGGAACGCCCAGCGGGACCTGCTGCATTTCACCTTCACTGAGGAAGCTCCCGGACAACCGCAGCAGACCCTCTTCACGTCTCTTTCCGCCTCTGATTCTCTCCTCCCTATCGATCCTGCTTTCTCGGAAGAGCGTCCGTTCAACTTCGCCGGCCACACTTGGACCATGCGTGTGGAAGCCCAACCCGCCTTCTTTGCGAATTCAGAGAGTTATCTGCCTCGTATCAGCTTGATCGGTGGCCTGCTGATCAGCGCGGCGTTGTTTGGCATCACGTGGAGCCAGGCCCGTGCCCGGGCTTTGGCCGAGCGGCTCTCCGGCAGCCTGGCGGAAAGTGAAGAACGCTTCCGCCTCGTCAACCGCGCCACCAACGACATCATCTACGATTGGGACGTGGCGAAAGACCGCATCACTTGGAACGAGGCCATGTCCCTCAGCTTCAATTACGGCCCCGACAAAATCCAGCCCACCATCCAGTGGTGGGAGGAGAGAGTGCATCCGCTGGACCGCGTCCGCGTAGTGCGTGGACTGGAATCTGCCCTGAAAAAAGGCGGTGAATTCTGGGCGGATGAATATCGCTTCCTTCGCGGTGACAACGAGTATGCCACCATCATCGATCGTGGCTACATCCTCCGCGATGAGAAAGGTGAGGTCATCCGCATGATCGGCTCCATGATGGATATCTCGGAACGCAAGAAGTCCGAGGAAGCCCGCCACCGTTCCGAGCAAAAGCTCAAATTGCATTTTGAACAGACTCCCCTGGCTGTGATCGAGTGGGATCTGGGATTTCACGCGCTGGACTGGAATCCCGGCGCGGAAAAAACCTTCGGTTACACCGCGCAGGAAGCCTTGGGCCGCCACGCCTCGGAACTGATTGTGCCGGAATCCGCCCGTCGCCACGTCAACGAGATCTGGCAAAGCCTCCTGGTCGCCAATCGGCATGGCCAGCGCAGCACCAACGAGAACTGCACCAAAGACGGCCGGATCATCGTTTGTGACTGGTATAACACGCCGGTGATGGACCGCGACGGCAAGGTCATCAGCGTCATCACACTGGCAATGGACGTGACCGAACAGCGCCACGTGGCTGATGCGCTGGAAGAGGAAAAAGAACTCCTCTCCGTCACCATGCGCTCCATCGGTGAAGGCGTGATTGCCACGGACACAGCGGAGAATATCGTGCTCCTCAACCGCGTGGCCGAGTACATGCTCGGCTGCCATCAGGGCGATGTCCTCGGCCAACCCCTCTCCCGCTGGCTCAAGCTGCAACATCTCAAGTCCGGCGAGATGCTCGAAAGCCCCGTCACCAAAATCCTCCGGGCCAATGGCCAGGTGGAGTTACACAGCCAGCAAGCCCTGCTCGTGGGTGTTCCGACAGAACGCCGCATCTCCTTTTCCTGCAGTCCCATCTACGGTGGCGACAGCCGTCTCTTGGGCAGTGTACTGGTCTTCCGTGATGTCACCGATGAGGCCCGCACCGCCGAAGAACTCCTGCGCGCCAGCAAACTGGAATCCTTGGGCATCCTCGCTGGCGGCATCGCCCATGATTTCAATAACATCCTCACCGTCATCATCGGCAATATCTCCATCGCCAAGATGCAACTGCCCTCCGGCAGCCCCGCGCAAAACCGCCTGGATGAAGCGGAAAAAGCCAGCCTGCGCGCTCGCGATTTGACGTTGCAATTGCTCACTTTCGCCAAGGGTGGCGCACCTATCAAACAGACCGCCTCGATTACCGAGCTGATCAAGGATACGACCGGCTTCGTGCTGCATGGTTCCAAGGTCCAGTGCCACTTTGATCTGGCCCCTGATCTTTGGCCCGTGGAAGTGGATGAAGGCCAGATCAGCCAGGTGATGGACAATCTGGTCATCAATGCCGTCCAGGCCATGCCCAACGGTGGCCGCATCAACGTCGCCAGCCATAACGTCACTTTGGACGCCAACTCCGGCATCCACCTGCCCGCCGGCCGTTATGTCCAAGTGTCCGTCCAAGACTCCGGCATCGGGATACCGCCCGATATCTTGCCCAAGATTTTTGATCCGTATTTCACCACGAAGGCTGCCGGAACTGGACTTGGTCTCGCGACTTCATATTCCATCGTGCGCAACCACAATGGCCTGATGACCGTGCAGTCGAATGTGGGCGAAGGCACCCTGTTCAAGATCTATCTCCCCGCCTCCGACAAGCCGCTTCGCCAGACCCAGATCGACCTTAGCCCCATGAATAAATGCCAGGGGCGCGTGCTCGTGATGGATGACGATGAACGTATCCGCGACCTGTTGAAGTCCATGATCGAGGCTATCGGCTACGAGGTGGAAACCACCGCCAACGGAAATGAAGCCGTGAACCGCTATCGCGACGCGATGTCTGCTGGGCAACGCTTCGATGTTTCTATCATGGACCTCACCATTCCCGGAGGCATGGGCGGCAAGGAAGCGGTGAAATTGATCAAAGAACTTGATCCCAAGGCCAGGGCCATCGTTTCCAGCGGTTACTCCAATGACCCTATCATGGCCAATCACCGCGAAAACGGATTTGCCGGTGTGCTCTCCAAGCCCTACAAGATACAGGATTTGGCGCGCGTCTTGGAAGTCACCATCAACGAGAAATCCTGAAGCGCGCGCGGCGAAAATATTACTCGCAGGCAGCGAACAGTTCCCGCACTTGACTGACATCTGCCTGGATCTGCGCCGTCAGCGCTTCAAAGGACGGAAACCGCTGTTCATCCCGCAACTTTTGCACGAAGAACAGCTCTAAAGACTGGTTGTAAAGATCGCCCGTGAAATCCAACAGATGCGCTTCTACATGCAAGGTAGGCTTCGGCTCGCGCAAGGTGGGCCGCAATCCGATATTCACCGCCGCGCGCAACGTCTTCCCGCCCACCAGCGCATGTGCCGCATAGACACCGTTCGGCGGCGTTACGCGTCCACGCACATCCAGGTTCGCTGTGGGGAAACCCAGTTTGCGACCGACTTGATCACCGGAAACAATGGTTCCCTCCAACGAGTAATCGCGTCCCAGCAATTGTCCCGCGAGTTGCAGGTTCCCCTGCCTGATGGTCTCGCGGATGCGCGTGCTGCTTACTGCGGCATTGCCCAGCGACACTGCTTCCAATCCATGTGTCGTGAAACGCAGTTCCTTACCTAAACGGCGGAGCAAGGCCACATCCCCGCTTCGCTTATGGCCGAAGACAAAATTCTCCCCCACACAGATGCTGTGGATGCGGCCCAAGTCACGGGCCAATCCGCGCACAAAACTCTCGCCGTCTACTTTGCTAAAAGCTTCGTCGAAGGGCAGCAACAACAGCGCATCCGCACCGAGAGCACGAATGGCTTCCACTCGTTGTTGCTGGTTGTAAATGAGTGCGGGAGCGCGTTCCGGTGCGATCACTTCCGCGGGATGCCGGTCAAAGGTGACAACCAGCGAGATGCCTTCCTGCTGCTTGGCATCGAGAATGGTTTGCCGGATGACCTGCTGATGACCCAGATGAACGCCGTCAAAAAAGCCGATAGCCAAAGACACTTTTCGTCCGCCAGTCTCCAGTTCAGAGGCAGAGCGGATGATCTTCATGCAGGAAAATAAATCAGGTGAGCTTAAGGAAAGGAATGACGCGTGCGGCCAATTCCGCCGGTTTCAATGCGATCAGCTTGTCCAGATGCATGGCGTCTGCCACATCAAATTTGCCGGAAACCGTGCGGCGCAACTTCGTCAGATGCGCCCCGCACCCCAGCTTCTGTCCCAAGTCATGCACGAGACTGCGGACATACGTTCCCTTCGTGCAGGCGACCTTGAAGGTAGCCAGCGGCTCTTCATACGAAGTGAAGCGATACGTGTAGATGTGGATCAAACGCGATTTGCGCTCCACCTCGATGCCTTTGCGCGCGAGCTTGTAGAGCGGCACGCCGTCCTTCTTGATAGCGGAGGCCATGGGCGGCACTTGCAGGATGTCACCGATGAAGGATTCCGCTTCCTGGTTTAAAATATCCACGGTCATTGGCGGCACCGGCAGTGAAGCGACCAGTTCCCCATCGATGTCGTAACTGTCCGTGGTCTCACCGAACTTGGCCGTGCCCTCATACACCTTGTCATCGGACATCAAGCGTTCGGAAAGCTTGGTGGCCTTGCCCAAAACGAGGATCAGCAAACCGGTCGCATTCGGGTCCAGCGTGCCGCAATGGCCCACCTTCTTGATATCGAAATAGCGTCGCACCTCATCCACCACATCGTGTGAGGTCATACCCGCTGGCTTGTCCACCAGCAGTGCGCCGTCCAGCGCATCGAAATTCTGCAAACTCATGATTTTACCGCATCCAAAGCTTTGCGCACAGCCGCAAGAACCCGCCGCTGCACCGTCAACGGACGTCCGACGATACGCGCTCCGGCCGCTGCCGGATGACCACCGCCGCCGAACTCTTGCAAAATGGCGCTGACATTCACCTGAGGCGTCTTGGAGCGCATGCTCACCCGCGTGACCTCGGCTTCAACTTCTTCAAACACACACGCCACCACGACCGGTTCGATGTCCCGGATATGATCGATCAACCCTTCGCTGTCCGCCGTGGTTGCACCCGTGCGGGCGAAGTCCGTCGGTTTCAGCCAGAAATAAGCGATCTGGTCATCATGCGTCAGGCGGAAGGAATTGTACACATGCCGCAACAAACGCACGCGGGAAAGCGGATAAGACTGATAAACTTCGTGGCAGATCCGGCCCACTTCCGCCCCATTCTTCACCAACTCCGCCGCCGTATGATACGTGGAGGGCAACGTGGAGGGATACTGGAACGAACCCGTGTCCGTGCTCACCGCGGTAAAAAGACAGTTCGCGATGACCGGTGTGATGGGCCACTTCGCATCCTTCAACAGCCGGAAAATCAATTCTCCGGAGGAAGGTTCCTTGGGCGAGATCCAGTTGATGTCACCGTAACGGGTATTGCTGCCGTGATGATCAATGTTGAGCAGGATGCCTCGGTCCTTGATATGCTCCGTCACCGTGCCCAGGCGTTCATAGCTCGCGCAATCCGTGGCGATGACACAGTCAAACCGCTTCCCTTTTACCGGCGTGGAAATGACCTTGTCCGGATCGAGGAACAGAAGTTTTTGCGGCACCGGATCTTGGTTCCAGCAGACGACGTCCTTGCCCAATTTTTTCAAGGCCAGCGTCAGTCCGAGCTGCGAACCCAGGCAGTCTCCATCCGGGCGGATGTGGCCGACCACGCAAATAGTTTGGGAATCGCGCACCGTATCGATGATGCGCTGAACGATTTTCGGGACAGATTTCATGAAGCCGGATCGGTCTTCTCCAGCTCCTGGATGATCTGGAGCACACGGTCACCGCGTTCGATGGAATCATCCACCACCAGTTTGAGGACTGGCGTGTAGCGCAAGACCACTTCCTTGCCCAAAAGGCCCTGGATGTGTTTGCGCTCGGATTGCAGCTTCTCCTCGCCCTTTTTCTTCTGCTCTTTCGTGCCGATGATGCTGAGGAATACAGTGGCGGTCTGAAAATCGCCCGACACCTGCACATCATTGACCGAGATGAGACCGTATTCATTCGTCGGGAATCCCCGGCGGACGATCTCACCCAACGCGCGCTTCAAAAGCTCGCGCACCCGTGCTTCCCGTACTGATGGCATATCGGAAATCAGATTACACCGCTTACAGCTTCTGCGCCACCTTCTCCTGCGTGAAGCATTCGATGGCGTCGCCGATCTGGAATTCGTTGAACCCATCCAGACGAATACCGCACTCCATGCCGGAGCGCACTTCGTTGACCTCGTCCTGGAACCGGCGCAGGGAGGACATGCCGCCCTCGAACACCAGGCTCTTGCGGCGCATGACGCGCACCTTGCCCTTGACCAGACGGCCGGTGGTGACCGAACAACCGGCCACGGTACCGCCCTTGGAGAGCTGGAATATCTGGCGCACTTCCGCCGAGCCCACGACCACGTCCTTGACGAGCGGGTCGAGCAGGCCGGCCATCGCGTCCTTCATCTGGTCGATGAGTTCGTAGATGATGGAGTAAAGCTTGATCTGGATGCCCTCGCGCTTGGCCACGTCCGAGACACCGTTGTCGATGCGGGTATGGAAGCCGAGGATGATGGCCTTCGAAGCCGAGCACAGCAGCACATCGGATTCCGTGACCGTGCCCACGGCGTAGTGCAGAATCTCCAGCGAGACCTTGTCGGACTCGATCTTGTTGAGCGCATCGACGATGGCTTCGACGGAACCTTGCGTATCCGCCTTGACCACGACTTTGAGCACCTTGGCCGAGCTTTCGGCCAGCGTGGAGAAAAGATTTTCCAAGCTGATCTTGGGACGGCTTTCCTGGGCCGCTTCATCGCGGGTCGCTTGGATACGTTTGCCGGCCTCTTCACGGGCCTGTTTCTCGTTCTCCAGCACCACGAATTCCGCACCAGCGTCTGGCACACCGTTCAAGCCCAGCACCTTGACGGCGTGGGAAGGACCGGCGGCTTGCATGCGCTTCTCGTCTTCGTTGATAAGAGCGCGCACCTTGCCGTAATTCTCGCCGCACAGGATGACATCGCCCACCTTGAGCGTGCCCTTGCGGACCAGCACCGTGGCAGTCGGACCGCCCGGCTGCATGCCGGACTCGATGACGTTGCCCTTGGCCTTGCGGTCCGGGTTCGCCTTAAGTTCGAGCAAGTCAGCTTGCAGGAGGATCATCTCCAGCAGCTTGTCGATGCCCAGGCGCGTGAGGCCGGAGCAATCCACATAAATCGTTTCACCACCCCAATCGTCCGGCACCAGGCCTTTTTCCTGCAACTGCTGGCGCACCTTCAGGGGGTTCGCGTTCGGATGGTCACATTTATTGACCGCCACGATGATCTTCACGTTCGCCGCCTGCGCATGGCTGAGCGCTTCGAGCGTCTGCGGCATCACGCCGTCATTCGCCGCGACGACGAGCACCACGATGTCCGTGACGTTCGCACCACGGGCACGCATGGCGCTGAACGCCGCGTGACCAGGGGTATCCAAGAAAGTGATCTGCTGGATCTCGCCTTTGCGTTCCGGATGCGGGAAAGCGATCGTGTAAGCACCGATGTGCTGGGTGATACCACCAGCTTCACCGGCCACCACATTGGCTTTGCGGATGCTGTCCAGCAACGTCGTCTTGCCATGGTCCACGTGACCCATGATCGTGACCACGGGCGGACGCGGCTTGAGCTGTTCCGGTTTATCGTCTTCGTCGTCCTCGATCTTCTTGATCGGGGCATGGACCACGCCACCACCACGTTCGCGCTTCTCCAGCTCGAACTTCACGCCGTGCTTCGCGCACAGACGCTTGGCCACATCTTCTTCGATGGCCTGGTTGACGTTCGCGAAAACGCCCTGCTCCATCAGGTCGGCGATCAACTGGAACGGCTTGCGCTTGAGCTGCTCGGCCAGTTCCCGGACGACCACCGGCGCCTTCATCATGATGACCGGCGCATTGCTCGGCAGCACGGGTCCCGTCGGCTTCGGCGGTGCCGCCGGAGCGGCTGGACGTTGCTGCGGTTGCTGACCACGGCCATACTGGTTCTGCTGATAGCCGCCTTGACGATTACCAAAGCGCGGATCAGGACCACGGCCCTGTTGCCCGCCCTGCTGGCCGGGACGATTCTGTTGCTGACCAGGACGCTGCTGACCGAACTGGCCGGGGCGGTTCTGCTGGCCTTGCGGCGCGTTGCCACGATCACCCGGGCGCGCGCCTTGCGGCGGGGCCGGAGGTGGAGTGGGCGGAGCAGCCTTCTTGGGCAAATTGATGAAACCAATCTTCTCGCCGAGCTTCGGTCCGGTCTCGACGGGCTTGGCCGACGTAGGCACTGGAGCTGGAACTGCGGGCGTGACCGGTGCAGCCGTGGGTCCGGCATCTGCAGGTGGCACTTCGGCTCGGGGAGCTTCGGATGTCGGTGCCGGAGCGAGCTCTTCTGGGGCTGGTTCGTACGGCGCTTCAGCGGGCGTTTCGCTGGCCGGCTCTTCGGCCACTGGCTCGGGCTGCGGTTCTGGTTCTGGTTCCGGCGGCGGTGGCGGCGCGGAGATGATCCGGATCGGCTCGGCTTCCGGTGCGGGTGTCGGTGTGGCGGATGGCGGCACGGCGCTGCCACCCATCTGCTCCTCCAGGTACTCCGCGGTGATCTTGTCGAGGGAACTGGACGCTACGCGCGCCTCGTTTATGCCGAGTTCTTTGGCCTTGGCAAGGACGTCCTTGCTCTCGAGTCCCAACTTCTTCGCAATATCGTAAATACGAACCGGCATATAAATTTTTCTCTAATCTCCGCCGCTACTCTCGTCGTCTTCATCGGCACCTCGGCCATCGGAGGATGGCCGTTGTCATATTAAGCTTTTTCGCCATCGCCCAACAGGCGGCGGCGCAATGATTCGGATTGCACAGCGTCAAAAATCGACTGCGCACGTTCCGCGAGTGCGGGAATCTCCTGCAGATCGCTGAGTTCCGCCTGCATCAATGCATCCAGACCGAGGAAGCCTTGATGCACCAGCAGATCGGCATCCGCCGCGCTGATTCCCGGGATGGCCGCCACTTCTTTCACCGCCAGGGCGACCTTCTGTTCGAAACCGACCGTCGTGATCTGTTCCTGCTGGATGTCCACGTGCCAACCCGTCAACTTCGACGTCAGACGGGCATTCTGGCCGCGCTTGCCGATGGCGAGGGACAACTGGTCCTCGCTCACCAGGATGCGCACCCGGCGGGTCTGTTCATCCACTTCAAAATTCTTCAACTGGGCCGGGGCCAGCGCGTTCGTGATGAACGTGCGGACATTGGAATCCCACTTGATGATGTCCACCTTCTCATTGTTGAGTTCGCGGACGATATTCTTCACGCGCTGACCGCGCAGACCGACGCAGGCGCCGACCGGATCCACTTTGGAATCACGGGAGTAAACGGCCAGCTTCGTGCGGAAGCCGGGTTCACGCGCCACGGACTTGATCTCCACCGTGCCATCGCTGATCTCGGACACTTCCAACTGGAACAGCTTCACCACGAATTGCGGGTCGGCACGGGACAAAATGATTTCCGGACCGTGGTTGGTATGTTCCACGGCCTTGACGAAGCAGCGGATGCGCTCGCCGATCTGGTATTCCTCGATCGGCACACGTTCACGGTTCGGCATCAAAGCCTCGTAACGGCCCAAATCCACGATCACATCAGAGCGCTCGAACCGGCGGACGACACCACTCACGATGTCGCCTGTGCGGTCCTTGAACTCGGCGTAGATCAAATCTTTCTCGGCCCGGCGAACCTGCTGAAGCAAGGCCTGCTTGGCGTATTGGGCGGCGATGCGACCGAAACCCGTGGGGGTTACTTCCACTTCCAGCTCTTCACCGATGGCCGCATTCGGATTGATCCGGCGGGCATCGATCAGGGAGATCTGGTCATGCTTGGAGATGACCTTGTCCGACACGATCAAACGCGCAAAGGCTTGGATATCACCAGTTTTCGGGTTGATGATACAACGCAGCTCACGCGCTGGTCCCACGGCTTTCTTGGCCGCAGACACCAACGCTTCTTCCACCGCAGTCACCAGAGTCTGCTTGCTAATGCCCTTCTCTTTTTCCCAAAACTCCAGACTGGCTAAAAATTCGGCGTTCATAAGGCTGCTGTCAGTACTCTCCCCATCAGGGGAATAAAAAAGTCGGCAGAATTTATCTCCGACTTACGCTCGCTGCTGGCCGACCCAGCAATAAATCGTTTTGTATAAGGTAAAAATCGTTAAAGGGAGCGTCAAGCGTCAATTGCCCGGGACGCCTGTCCGCACCAAAAACGACTCTTACCTAACCAACGTGGGGGTAGTATTACCACCTCTCCCAACTAAGACCAAGCCTAAAGCACTAAATAAGCAACCGAAGGAAAACGGCTGACCAAAAATAGCCAGCTTATCTTCCCCGCCTTGCCCGGCCTTAGCTTAAGATTTCCTTCACCGCCTTCAGCAGCACATCCGCCTCGGCGTCCGAACCGATGGTGATGCGCAGGTAATCCCGTACCTCAGGATACTTGAACCACCGCACCAAGACCTTGCGGTCACGCAACTTGCTCAGCCATTGCTCGGCCGGGAATTGCGGCGGCTTGGCCAAAATGAAGTTCGTTTGGCTCGGCAGCACCGTGAAGCCCAACTCGGTCAGTTCCTCCGTCAACCGGGTCCGAGTGGCGATGATCTTCTTAAAGTTAGCCCGATAATACGGCAGATCGCCCAAAGTCGCCAAGGCGGCCACCTGCCCCAGTCCGTTCACATTGTAGCTGTCGCGGATCTTATCCAGGGCCGACACCACCTCCGGATGGGCCACGAAATAACCCACCCGCTGGAAGCAGAGCGAATACGCCTTGGAGAACGTCCGGGAAACGATCACGTGCGGATACTTGAGGGCGAGGTCCAAGGCGTTTTCCTTGGCGAAGTCCACGTAGGCTTCATCCAAAACGATGATGCCCTTCTGCGTTTGGCAGAGTGCTTCCAGTTCCGCCACGGAGTAACCGCGGCCGCTCGGGGCGTTCGGGGTGGTGACGAAAGTCAGCGCGGCATTGAACTGCCATTGCTTGCCCTTCTTTAATTCCGCCACCGTGGGAATCCCGAAGTCCGCCTTCAACGGCACGTCGTTCGTTCGGGAACCGTGGATGTCTGACAGCACCGGGTAGAGCGAGTAGCTGGGCGTGAAGTATTGCACCGTCGTCTGGTCCACGGGAGCACCGGTCGCGACTGGCTCTGTGAACGCCCGCACGGCCATGATGAGCAGTTCATCCGAGCCGTTGCCGATGATGATATTTTCTGGAGCGCACTTGTGCAGCTTGGCGAGCTTCTCGCGGAGCGCTTGCGCGGTGGGATTCGGATACAGGCGGAGTCGTCCATCCACCGCCGCCTTGGTCGCCTCGATCACTTTGGGCGAAGGCGGATACGGATTCTCGTTCGTGTTCAGCTTCACCAAGCCCCGGATGCGCGGTTGTTCGCCCGGCACATAGGGATGCAACGCATGCACCATCGGCCGGATCAGCTTGGCGGGAGATTTGCCGCTTTTGGAGACTTTGCCCGCGCTCACTTATTGCCCTCCAGGCGGATGCTCGCCGAGCGACCATGCGCGTCCAAGCCTTCCATCTCGGCGAACTTCAAGACGGTGGACAGGGACTTCTGCAGCGCGCGCTTGTTGTATTGCACCACGCTGGTGCGGCGTTGGAATTGATCCACCGTCAGACCGGCGAACGACAAGCCCGCGCCGCCCGTCGGCAAGGTGTGGCTCGGTCCGGCGAGGTAATCACCCAAGACCGTGGGCGAATAACCGCCGATGAAGATCGCGCCGGCCGTCGTGATCTTCTCGCCCAGCTCTTCAGCGTCCTTCGTCATGATCTCGCAGTGTTCTGGAGCCAAGGCTTTCGCCACATCCACAGCAATATCCATGGACTTCACGAGGACAAGGTGCCCGTGATTGTGCAGGGCTTTGCCGATGAACTCGTGCCGCGAAAGCTTCGGTAACTGGCGGTTGATCTCTCGTTCCACGGCGTGCAGCAGCTTGATGGAAGTGGTGACCATCCAGACACGTTCATGACCGGACCCATGCTCCGCTTGCGCGAGCAGGTCGGCGGCGATGAAACGTGGATTGGCCGAATCATCGGCGATCACCATGACTTCGCTCGGCCCCGGCAACAGATCGATGGCCACGTGACCGAAGAGCAGGCGCTTGGCCGCAACGACGTAGGCGTTGCCCGGTCCGAAAACTTTTTGCACGTGCTTGATCGTCGGCGTGCCGTAAGCCATGGCGGCGATCGCCTGCGCCCCACCCACTCGATAAATCTCCGTGGCCCCAGCATGACGCGCGGCGAAGAGCAGCGCGGGATTGATCTCGCCCTTGGCATTGCAAGGCGTGCAGACCACGATCTCTTTGCAACCAGCCACGCGGGCCAAAGTCACCGTCATCAGCGCCGTGGAAACCAAAGGAGCCGTGCCACCGGGGATGTAAATGCCCACGCGTTGAAAGGGATCGAACTTCTCACCCACCGTGGCGCCCTGCCGGTTCTTGCCCTTCCAGTTCTTCCGGAGCGACTTGCGGGCGAACATCTCGATGTTGCTGCTGGCGATATCCACCGCCTGGCGCAGCCCTTCATCCGCCTGCACGGAGGCGTTGAACAGTTCGGCCTGCCCGACGGCCAACTCCTCAATGGACAGATGCGCGCCGTTGAACTTCTCGGTGAATTCCAGCACTGCCGCGTCCCCGCGCAGATACACTCCCTCGACGATCTCGCGCGTGCGCGTCTCGATCGTCTGGTCAAACAAACTGGAATGACCGGTCAGCTGCCGTAACTCATCGGCGAAATTGGTCGCTGTCAGGCGGATCACATTCATGCGCCGGGGACACTAGGGGAAGGCGGAGAGGATGTCAAAAACGCTGAACGGCCATTCGCGCTCACCACCACCATTTGCGCGTGACGCTCCCCTGCACTACTTGTTACCCTCTGCTTATGCGCAATCCGATCATCGTTGCCCTGGACGTTCCCACCGCCGAACAGGCCATCCAGCTCGCCAATGCCCTTCGCGGGGCCGTGGGCGCGCTCAAGATCGGCAGTGAACTCTTCACCGCCGCCGGTCCGTCCATCGTCAAAGAGCTCAAGGCCACCGGTGCGGGCGTGTTCCTGGACCTGAAATTTCACGACATCCCGAACACCGTCGCCAAGGCCGTGGCCTCCGCCACGCGCATGGGCGTGGATATGCTCACCATCCATACCTGCGGCGGCAGTGACATGATGAAGGCCGCTGAGGAATCCGCCCAGCAGACCGCCTTGCAAGCCGGTGTGCCCGCTCCGCTTGTCCTAGGCGTCACGGTGCTCACCAGCATGGACCAGCATACGCTTTCTGAAACGGGCGTGGGTGAAGACATCGGCAAACAGGTGGAACGCCTCGCGACCCTCGCCAGCCAGAGCGGCTTGCGCGGTCTGGTCTGCTCGCCCTTAGAAATCGCGATGCTCCGCCAGATTTTGCCCCCGGAAATCCAACTGGTTACTCCGGGCGTGCGCGGAGCCGGTCAGGACTTGGGCGATCAGAAGCGGGTGCTCAGCCCGAAAGAAGCCATGACCGCTGGAGCAAGCTGGCTCGTCATCGGCCGCCCCATCTATCAGGCCGCCAATCCGCGGCAGGCAGCGGAAGAGATTTTGAAGAGCATCGGTGGCTAAGGCGTGGCAGTTACGATTGTCCGTGCCGTTAGGCACGAAAGATTCATAGCGGCGGCTTTCAAGCCGCCTGTTTTATTCGGAATAAGCGTCGCGTCAGCGACGCAAGATTCATCTTCTCTTCGGTCACTACGTGACCGCGCTCCTCTTTTACGTCCACAGCGGCTGAAAAGCCGCTGCTAAGAATCTTCTGGTCCTACGGACCATGACGCTACTGACGAATCTATTTCTTCAACGTCTGCACGTGCTTCTCCAACGCCGTTTTCGCCAATGACATCTGGCGTTGCAACTCCACCAAAAGCGGCGTGAAGGTTTCCACGGAGCCTTGATCCGCCTTCAGCTCGATCTTTTCCAGGACCTTGGCCATGTGTTCCAACCCCATCGTGGCACTGGATCCACGCAGGCGGTGCGACAATCTCTTCACGTCCGCCAGCGTCCGGGTGTCACACGCTGTCTGCAAGGCAGGCAAGGTTTTCCCGGCATCTTCCAGATAGATTTGCACGAGATTCTCGGTCAACTCCCAATCATCCAGGGTGGCCGAGTGCAAAACCTCGGGGTTGAAGACGGACAAACCGGTGGGCGAGGTTTCGGTATCCCCGGTTGACGGGCGTGGATTTTGACCGGCCCAGCGGTCGATAGCAGCCTTGAGGTCAACGCGCTTCACGGGCTTGCTGATGTAATCGTTCATGCCCGCTTCGAGACACCGCTCGCGGTCACCCTGCATCGCATTGGCCGTGAGGGCGATGATATGCACGGGCTTTCGGCGGGCGATGCCACCTCCCGTCAATGCTTCCCAGCGGCGGATCTCGCGGGTCGCCTCGAAGCCGTCCATCTCCGGCATCTGGCAATCCATCAAAATAACTTCATAAGGGATGGACTCCACCGCCTGCACCGCTTCCAGGCCGTTGCCCACGCAGTCCGCATGGCAACCGAGTTTGTGCAATTGCCCCAAGGTGACCTTTTGATTCACCGCATTGTCCTCCACCAGCAGCAGCTTGATCTTCTTGCGTTGCTTCTGCTGCAGATGTTCGTCCTCCGTCTCCTGCCCCGTGGCCATACGCGCCCGGACATTCACCGCCTGGGTGCTGACCGTCATCAAGCAATCCAATATCCGCGACTGGGTCAAAGGTTTGTGCAGACAGCCATCGACACCGGCCGTGAACAGGGTCTGGGCATCGGTTGCCTCGGTGCCCGACTCCAGCAGGATAAGTTTCGTCCCGTCATAAGCCGACTCCTGCCGGATGATGCGGGCCAGCGCCAGACCATCGATGCCCGGCAGTTTTTGATCCAATACCGCCAGTTTGAAACGCCCTTGGGAACGCGGGGTTTCGCGCAAAAGACGCAGAGCTTCCTCGGCCGTCCCCACTGCCGCCGGGTTCATCTGCCAGGCCAGCAACTGCCGGCTGAGATAGTCGCGATTGGTGGCATTCTCCACCGCGACCAGCACATTGTCTCCCGCCTGCAAGGCCGTGGTGACCGGCACCAGCTTGACGGCTGCTTGCGGCTGTTTTTCCAGCTGCGCCGTGAACCAGAATGTGGACCCCTTCCCCGGCTCACTGATCACGCCGATCTCGCCCTCCATGACCTCGACGAGCTGACGGCAGATCGCCAGTCCCAGCCCGGTGCCGCCATACTTGCGCGTGGTCGATCCATCCGCCTGGGAAAAGGCCTGAAAGAGCCGTTTCTGCGCTTCGGGGGGAATGCCGATGCCGCTGTCCTTGACCTCAAAACGCAAGAGCGCGCGGTCGGTCGACTCGTTCACCACCTTCACATTCAGCACCACTTCGCCCTGCTCGGTGAATTTGATCGCGTTGCTGAGCAGATTGTTCAACACCTGACGGATGCGGCCCGGATCGCCACGCAGATTCACGGGTGCTTCCGGGTCCAACCAGGCGAGCAATTCAATGCCTTTGGTTTGGGCGCGTTGGGCGACGATCTCCAGCGAGCCTTCCACCGTCTCCTGCAAGTTGAAATCCAACGTCTCGAACACCAGTTTGCCCGCCTCGATCTTCGAGAAGTCCAGAATGTCGTTGATGATGGTCAGCAGGGATTCCGCGCTGAACTGGATAGTCTCCGCGTAGTTCCGCTGATCCAGCGTCAGCGGTGTTTCCAGGAGCAGGCCAGTCATGCCGATGACGCCGTTCATCGGCGTCCGGATCTCATGGCTCATGTTCGCCAGGAACTCGCTCTTGGCCTGGTTCGCCGCGTCCGCCGCGTCTTTCATGCGGGCCAGTTCCAGTTCGCGCAAACGGTCCGCCGTGATGTCCTGAGTGAACATCATCAGGCCGCCGATCTTGCCGGTGCCATCATACCAAGGCCGCACTTCCCACCGCAGATGCTGGTCATGATCCCATCCGGGCGGCCGCCAGACATCATCATCCGCGTGCTCCACCTTTCCGTTCAGACACTGGGCATGGATGGCTTTCCAATTGTCACCGATGTTCGGAAACACTTCATAATGACTGCGGCCGGTGACAGCCTGACCGGTCAGCCCGTACTCAACCAACCAACGCCGGCTCGCGGCGATGTATCGCATCTCCCGGTCGAACATGGCGACGGCTGCCGGGGCGTTCTCGATGAAGGCGAACAGGCGCGCTTTTTCATCCGCCAGATTTTTCTCCGCCCGCTTGCGTTCCGTGATGTCACCGGCGATGCCCATGAAACCGACGATCTCCTGCCGCTCATCCCGGATGGCGGTGATGGAGAGCAACGCCGGAAACGTCGATCCATCCTTGCGGACGTAAGTCCATTCATGCTCATCCGGCAGACCCCGGCGTGCGCGCGCCACGAAAACTTCAAAACCGGGCTCGAAAGCTTGTCCAAACTCTTTCTCCAGTTCCTTGGCGCGGGCCAAAACCTCCGCTTCGACATGGATGACCGCCGGCGTCATTTTGCCCACGACCTCTTCCGCGCGATAGCCCAGCATGCGTTCCGCCGCGCTGTTAAAGGTCAGGATGGTTCCGTTCAGCGAGGCGGAGATCACGGAGTAATTTGCACTGCTCAAGATTGCCCGTTGCGCAATGCCCAAGCGGCGCAACTCCTCCTCCACCCGCCGCCGTTCCAACACCTCGGCGGAGAGGCGCTGGTTGCCTTCCTGCAAGTCATGGGTGCGCCGGTACGCCGTCTGCGCCAAAAAGATCACGCCCGACAGCAACAAGGAAATGAACCCGCCGATCCAGAGCACCATTTCCGCCATGTTGGAATCCAAAGCCGCCCCCACCGGTTCCAGGAACATCTGCCAGGTGGTGCCAGGAAGTTTCAAATCACGCCGTTGGACGACATCATGTCCCGGACCGAAACGTTCACTATGTGAACGGTACATCTCCTTGTCCCCTTCATAGATGAAAAGGGAATACTCGTTCACCAATTGCGGACGGATCACGCCGCCGAGGAAATCTTGCGCCCGGAAAACACCCACGATGAAGCCGTCGAACTTGCCGTTCACCGTCAAGGGAACATGCACGAGAAAACCGCGGCCGCCTTGCACCAGATTGATGGCGGGCGTGAAGGTCAGTTTGTTCAATGACCGCGAACGTTCATAGATGGAACGGTGCATCGGGTTATCCCCCAGCCTCAAGCCAATGACCGCTTCATTGCCCGCTTGCGGCATAACCCAGCGGATGCGCAGGTCGGCATCCACCCATTCCACCGCCTGAAAGCCGTTCAAGTCCCGCACCAAGTTATTCGCATCGTTCTCCCATACCTTTTCCGGAGTTCCTCCTTCCATCTCCCAACGCCTGGCCATGCGGTCCAGCGAGCCCATCCGTTCAGAGATGGCATTGCCGATGAGGACCTGCAAACTCTCCAATTGCTGGGAGGTCGTCCGTTCCAATTGCGCCTGCTGCGAAGAAAGCACCATCAGATAGACGCTGAGGGAAGCGGCCAGTGCCCCCACCCCCACCGGTAAAGGCAACCACGCTGGAAGTCCCTTCTTACCGGCCCGGCCATGGTTCCAGCTCAAGGCGAAAATGCCGGAACTGAGCAGCAGAAAACCCACCGAGGTATGCAAGGCCATCTGGCCCAGTTGCTGACGCCAGCCTTGCAGGCCGGTCACATCGATCTTATACGCCAGCAAGGTCGTGGCCGCGATCGCCAATACCGTGCTGGCACAGACCGCCTGCAGTATTCGCCAACGATTCTCCTGCTTGTTCGCCGCCACCAACATCAGGGCGAGACCGCTCAGGGTAAAACTGAAGGCGGTCAATGACGACATGCGCCCCGGAAAAACCGATCTTTCGGTGTAAAATGGTGTCACCAGGAGCAGGTCGATGCCGAAATTCTGGTTCAGGGAATACTGCAAAAACGTGGCCAGCCCCAAAATGCTGACAAACCCGCCCAAGGCCCACATCCAACGCTCCTTGGTAAACACCCCCGCCAGCAAGGCTGAGCCGCACAAGGTGAATCCCAGGGCCGTATTCGGCTGCATGGGAGCGAAGCCCGGTAAAATCGCCACCAGGGAGATGCTCTCAGAATACCAGCCGATCAGCACCGACACCCCCAGGAGAACCAATAAAAGTCCGGCCAGCCGGGCAAACACCCGGCTGCGACTGGATTGGCCGTCCTGATTCATGGTTGTGGCCGGGAGGGTGGCGAAAAATGCCATCATAGCAATCGTAAACGCCTTTTGTGACGTGCAAGTCCTGAGCCAATCTCACCAGCTTTGCACCGAATCGGCCCGGAAAACGGCTTCCAGCAATTGCTCATAATCGACGGTCTCCGCATCCAACCGTACCACCTCGACTGGAACTCCCGCCTCGCGATCTTCCGCCACGATGTTCTCGGCCAGTTCATCGCGTTCCCGGGTCAGGATATGAAGCACTTTTTTCATCTCAAAATCGCAGTACGCTATCCGCATTCCGGCCCAGCGCGGCCAATTGCGAGACCGTCACCGCTACCACATTTTGCTGGGCCGTCACCACCTCTCCCGCTCGCGTCAGCACATGGACGCGCGGCTCGCCCTCCAGCAGCAGGGGCAGATAAGCCGCGAACACGTCACCATTCACCAGATCGTCGTGCGATTCCTCCAACACCCGGCGCGCCTCGCCACACAGGCACAGCTTCACCGCCACCTTTTCCCAGCCGCCCACTCCCGCCGCGATGCGCACCGCCTCGGCGGCCCGGCCGTTCTCACGCGGATCAGCCGTCACCACCACCAGCACATTCTTCAAGGTTTGGCTCATGGGTGCTCAGTTGAAACTGACGAAGCGATCGGTGTCCGCCATCAAGTCCACCACCACCGTGAGCCCGGCAAAGAGCACGCTGCCATCCGCCGCCAGATTCCGTTTATGCGCCCCATAAGCACAGGCGAAGAGGCGCACCCCACGATCCTTCAACCGAATGATCCGTTCATCGTGGATTCCCGGCACCGCCTCATCGATACAGTAAAGATAGACCTCCACTCCCTTGGCCAAGGCCGTCTCAGCCAGGCGCACGCCATGGGAATAATTGGGATGATCCGGACTGGTCGAGAGCAGGATGCCGAGTTTTTTACCCCGCAAGTTCATCACGACCTGGAGAAAGGTTCAGGAAAGACCGAGGGAGGTATCCTTGTTTTTGATCACCTCACGCACCGTATTGAGCAACAACTGCGGATAAAACGGTTTACGGACGAAGGCATCCGCGCGCAGCGGATACTCGTTTTGGATGGACTCATCCACATTGCCGCTGAACAAAACCGTTTTGAGGTTGGGAAACTGCCGTTTGACCCCTTGGATCAGCTCCATGCCGTTCATTCCCGGCATGCGAAAATCCGTCAGCAACAGGGCTGGCGGCGAAGACCACGTCCGCATCACCCGCAAGGCCTCCACGGGATCCTGAAACACTTGGGAATCCATTCCTTCCAGGGAGAAAATCGTCTGCACCAATTCACCCACCATCGGCTCATCATCCACCACTACAATCAGGGCCGATTGGTCATGCACTCCATTAGTCTTGTCGTTAGGTTCGAGATTCATCAGTTCCCATCCGCCATCGGAATGTAATGCAGCCTCCCCGCAGGTGGCAAGCTATGCCTCACTAGGCTTCCCCACTATTAGACCCGCTGGAAATCCCCTATCCCTGTTGAAGCGGCCCTACTCCCTCCCTAATCATCTACCCCCACCCATCGCTTCAATGCAGTCCCCTTAATCCTTCCGTTCTTCGGGATGCTCCTCCGAATTCTCTTCAAAGAACTTCACCACCCGATGCAACACCCAGCCTAGGGCCGTTAGGAACACCACCGCTCCCGCAAACCCGAAGAAGTAATCATACCGTTTCTGGCTGGACGCATCCCCCACCAGAAAAACCATACCCATCAGGATCGACCCGCACGGCAACAGCCCGAAGAACCCCAGCTTCGTCAACCGCGCCCGTCGCTTCAGTTCATCCTCCTCGTTGATCTTATCGGCATCCTCCGGCAGAAACGCCTTCGTGAACCACGCCCCGAAGAGCCCGCCGAACACCAGCGCCAAGACCACGATCCAGTCAAACTCGAACCGCGCATGCGGATTGATCTGCCGGATGGACGACATAAAACCGGCCAGCGCGGCGAAACTCATCGCGATGGAAAACCGCACCACCTTCATCAGATCAGGCGTCGAATTTTCACTCATGATCAGACAGCCTACCTTGCCCGCCCCTCCCGCGCAATGCCCTCCCCGCACATTACACCTCCCCTAACCACCTCATCAGCCCCCCTTCTCCCTTTTCTTTCGATGTTTAGCGTTGGAAGTTCGATGCTCGATGTTTCTCCCAATAGGCCCGCCGGTGCAACCGGCCCGTTTTGAACCTTGCCCCTTCTCTCCCAGTCAGATAGCTAAAGAGCACGTTCATACAGAACCGCATGGAACCAAAGGCCCTAGTCATCGTGCCGACCTACAACGAACGGGACAACCTCCCGCCCCTTGTAGCCAAGCTCCTTTCCCTGCCCATCCAGATCGACCTCCTCGTCGTCGATGACAACTCCCCCGACGGCACCGGCCAGATCGCCGACGCCCTCGCCGCCAAGCACCCGCAGGTCAATGTCCTCCACCGCTCCGAGAAGAACGGCCTCGGCCGCGCCTACTGTGCTGGATTCGCCTGGGCCCTCGAGCGCGACTACGAATACATCATGGAGATGGACGGTGATTTCTCGCACAACCCGGACGACATCGCCAAGTTCCTCGAAGCCGCGAAAGACGCTGACCTCGTCATCGGCTCCCGTTACTGCAACGGCATCCGTGTCATCAACTGGCCCCTTACCCGCCTCGTCCTCAGCATGAGCGCCGGACTCTACGTGCGCATCATCACCGGCATGCCCTTCAGCGATCCCACCGGCGGCTTCAAATGCTTCCGCCGACACGCGCTGAAATCCATCGACCTCGATAAAGTCCGGTCCAACGGCTACAGCTTCCAGATCGAGCTCACGCACAAACTCTGGCGTCAAGGCATGCGCGTCGTCGAAGTCCCCATCATCTTCACCGACCGTTTCCTCGGCACCTCCAAGATCTCGCGCAAGATCGTTTACGAAGCCGTCTTCATGGTCTGGCGCCTGCTGATCCAAAACGGCCTCCGCCGCTGGCCCAAGAAACCGTAGCCGCCTCGGCTTGACCGGGTGAAACTAGACCCCACTCCCCTTCAGTTCCTCCATCACCGCCGCCTTCATCCTCTCCCGGTCCACCCCCGCATCTTTGAAGAAATCGGCCAGGCTGCCCGCTTCTGATTGCAAGATCGCCAGCAGCAGATGCTCTGCGCCGGTGAATGTGTGTTGAACTTTTTTCGCCTCTTGATGAGCCAAACCAAGCAGCTCATGAGCGTTCAGAGAATAAGGAAGTGTCACCGGCACGTCTTCTGGAGCTCTCGTCTCCCTCGCTGGTTTGATCTCTTTTCGCACCCGCTCCAGAGTCACCCCTTGGCGATGCAACATGTTCACCGCCACGCCGTCGCCCAGCGTCAACAGACCGGCCAACACCTGCAAAGCCCCCACCTTGGACAGCCCCAACCCTCTCGCCTCTTCCTGCGCTGCTTGCAAAGCCTTGATTACTCGCGGGGTAAACTCGTTTCCTTGCGAAACTACAGGATCATCCGTGAACGCACTATCCCACATGTCCTTTGTCCGGCCCGCAGAAAAATTAGGATCCAGTTCCTGCAAGATGACCATGCGGACGGTCTCAATATCGGAACCGGCATGACGAATAGCTTCCGCCGCCGGACCACCCGCCTGTATCAAACCCAGAAAAACATGTTCCGTGCCGAGATAAGTGTGGCAGAGAGCCAGCCGCTCTTTGTCCGCCACGGACATCACTGCCTTCAAGTAAACGCTCTCCGGCGACTTATCCGGTCCCGTTGCAGCAGGAATTTTATCCAAGGCCGACTGCGCTCTTTCCTTGATCGCGTTCCAATCCCCGCCCAACCGGCCGACCACATTCACCGCCACGCCCTGCCCCAGTTCACACAAACCCAAGAGCACATGGATTTCGTTGAGCCCTTGATTCCTAACCGCCGCCAGCTTCCGCGCGAAACCCATGACCTGCCGCACCCGGGGCGTCAAAATCAATTTCATCGATTCCTCGATTCCCTCAGGCAAGGGCTCAGGCTGGTTAAAGCCCAACGAATTCAAGAAACGCCGGAAAAGGCTGGGCGCTGGCTTGCTGGTGGGCCCCGGAGCGATCAGCCTTTCAATCATCTCCTTCACCACTTCCAGCTCCACCCCCATCTCCACCAAACACTTCGTGGCCCGTCCGCGCACCTTCAAAATCCCCAGCAAGACATGTTCCGTGCCCACAAAATCATGACTCCAACTGGCCGCCTCCGCCGAGGCCAGCTCGAACACCTCTTTGACGATGGGCGCACAAGGAAGCAGCTTCCCGTGCTTGTCCCGCTTCCCCTCTATCCCGAACCTCGCCCTAAGCTCATCCGCATCGATATCGAAACTCCTCAACACCACCCCCGCCACCCCTTCTCTTTCCCTGAGCAGACCGAGCAGCAGATGCCCATCATCGATCAGTTCATGCCCGCAACCCTCCGCCTCTTCGCGGGCCATCGCAAAAACCTTCATCACCCGAGGTGTAATCGGCCTCCCCTCCACACTTTTGTCTGAAAAGCTCCAAGACATGGCTTGATGATGGAATAGTAACCCGGAGCACGGACGGAAGCAATCCTGCAACGAAAGGCTAGAGATTGAAGTAAAAGAGAGACGCACGGGCACCTTACACTTGGGAACGGCCGGTCACTACCCCAAGGTGTTTTCACCCGCAAAACAGGATTTAAAATGGCATGAGCGCGGCAGATGTTACCCCTTCTCCCCAAGGGAGAAGGCCGGGATGAGGGGGAAGGTAACTCGCATTAGCAAAGTGAACTATCATCCGCCCAAAAATATTCCGCTTCGCGTTGTGGCACGCGGCGTTAAGGTCAATCGAAGTTCCCTTTCTCAGTTTGAATCAATTCGCCGTAAGCATCAAACGTACGGCGCGTGTCGAAATGACCATCGGCATCCGTATCTACGATCTCCTGATACAATACGCCCTGATGATAAAGCGTCTTTTTCCAGATCCGGTCGGAATCAGGTTTCCGCCAGCTTGAGACGATGGGCAGGCCCCGCTCATACATCGTGGTAGAATCCGCCTTGCCGTCGAAATCCGTGTCTTCCAACGCTTCCTCTAGTGAACCGTTCACGTACTTCTGCCAGACGTTGAGTTTCCCATCATAGTTCGTGTCGATCTCACGTTTGATCAGGATGGAATTTTTATACGTCCCAAAACGATCCGGTCGTCCGTCCAGATTCACATCTTCCCGGGTCGAAACCACCTGCCCGTTCTCGTAGGCCGCCCAAACGTCCGGTTTCCCGTCGAAATTATCATCTGCCGTATAGCTGACCCGCTTTCCCTCCCGGTAGGTTTCCCAATAATCAGGACGGCCGTCCTGGTTGACGTCGTGCGCCCATTCCCCATCAAACGGAGCCTGTCGCCCCGAATATTTCATGCCCAGCAAAAGCCCCAGCAGCAGGCAGATCGAACTCATTAACCAAACGCTGATGAATGAACTGCTTTTGGCCGCCGGAGGTGAAGGCACAGCATTGGGTGGCGAGGACGAAGTTTCGGTTGCCTTGCTGCCCGCCGGTGCGGCTTCAAAGTCCGCGATCAACTCCGTTGCCCGCTGCAAATTCTCCGGATTCACCAGCAAGCGAAACCCGCCCTGTGAAGAAGCCTGTAGCGAAGGCAGCATGCCCGCCGCATCGTTCCGCGAAACCATGCAAGGGATTCCCGCGTCGTCCAAAAGCCCGACGGCCACCTCCGCTTCCAGCTCCGAAGCATAACGTCGCACTTCGACTAACCGCTCCTCATTCATGTGATAAGGATGAATGGTTTGACGAGAATGGTCCAGTAAAACGGAGCCGAGCCGTTGTCCCTCAATCTCAACCGCTTAAGGTTGACCGTTTATCGAGTGGAGGTATGTTGAAGGCGTAGCAAGGGTCTGGGACTGAGGAGTCCCGGAGGTTAATGCGGGTGGGCGGGCCACCATCCGTTGAACGCAATCGTCATGTGGCGATTGATTCATCGGATTAACCGTGTACCTGATATCAAATATTCTTCAGCTTCCGGCTGCTTCGCATGGCAGCGCTTGCCCTGACCGGCTTCATCCATCTCCCACCGAAAGGGCGTATGGGCTTTGATCTCATCGTCTATGGGTTGGTGATGGCAGGTCTGGGCATGGCCACAGCGCGGTTTGCTCCCAGTCTCGCGATCCTCGCATATGTCACCGCTTTCAGCGCGTGTGCCAGTGGTCTGGTGTGGGGCGTGCTCGCGATGCGTGGCCGCCCTCTCAAGAAGGGAACCATCGCCACATTGGCGGTCGCTTCGTCTCTGGCATTATTACTCTGCGTCAGTGCGTGGCGGCAGTTGGATCAGGAGAACTCAAAAACACGGGTGACCGCCGCGGTAACAAGTCTGATGCTTTTTCTTTCTATCGGACAGACGGTCTTGTTAACGCGTGGTGATGAACAAGGAGAGAAATGACCGCATTGAATTTCATATTGGCAGCGGGAACCGGAGCAGAACCGCATCCGGGGATGATTGTGCCGTTCGCACTGATGTTATTGGCCATCGCGGTGATGCCTTTCATCCATCTGCATTGGTGGGAGCGGCATTATCCGAAGGTGGCCGTGGCGTTGGGCGCGATCACGACGTGTTATTACGTTTTCGGGCTGGGCAATGCGACGCGCATGCTGCATGTGGGGCATGAATATGTGAGTTTCATCGCGTTGATCGGTTCGCTGTTTGTGGTGGCAGGAGGAATCCACATTGATGTGAAGGGGGAAGCGAAGCCGTGGGTGAATGTCGCGTTTCTGCTGTTCGGAGCGGTGCTGGCAAATGTGATCGGCACGACGGGCGCCTCCATGGTGCTGATCCGGCCGTGGATACGGATGAACAAGTATCGCATCACGTCGTTTCACATCGTCTTCTTCATCTTCATCGTCAGCAATGTGGGCGGGTGCCTGACGCCGATCGGCGATCCCCCGCTCTTCCTCGGCTACATCAAAGGGGTGCCCTTCTGGTGGGTGTTGGAGAAATGCTGGAGTGCGTGGGTGATAGCGATCGGTGGATTGCTCGCGGTCTTCTACGCCTTCGATCGCCACAACTTTTTACGTGCGCCCAAGCCGGTGCGGGACATGGAAACGCGGGAAGAGAAATGGAAGATTGATGGACTGCGCAACTTGGGATTCCTGGCGCTGATCTTGGTGGCGGTGTTCGTGAAGAAACCGATCGGGCTGAGTGAAGGGCTGATGCTCGCGGCGGCCATCGGATCGTATTACGCCACGCCCAAACGCATCCACGAGGCGAACAATTTCAACTTTCATCCGATCAAGGAAGTGGCGTGGCTGTTCATCGGCATTTTTGCGACGATGGTGCCGGCGCTCGATTATCTGGAGGTCCACGCGTCGCGGTTGGGATTGGATTCCGAGATGAAGTTCTTCTGGTTCACGGGCATGCTTTCCGGGGCGCTGGATAACGCGCCGACGTATCTCACCTTCCTCGCAGCGGCGATGGGTCAGCTGGGGCTGAGCCTGAACAATCCGGAGCATGTGCTGCAGTTCGTGGGTTCTCACGGAGGCCAACTGGTGGCGATTTCACTGGGGGCGGTTTTCTTTGGGGCGATGACGTACATCGGCAATGGGCCGAACTTCATGGTCAAGGCGATCGCCGAACAGTCCAAGGTGAAGACGCCGAGTTTCTTTGCGTATCTGTTCAAGTTCGCGTTACCGATCCTCGTGCCGTTGATGGGGTTGATCGCGTTGCTGTTTTTCTCCAAATAAACCGCGCCAACTATCCGGGATACCTACGAACTCGCACTCGTATACCGACTCACCGAAAACCGCCAGAAAGCCACCGACGCCAGCCAGCAAATCAGCGCCATCACCAGCATCAACGTCAGTTCACCGGAGGAACTGAGCTTCTGGATGAGGACGCGCACGGGGACGTTCACAACGAGCATCATGGGCAGGACGAAGGTGAAAAAGGTCTTGAACAGGCCTTTAAAGGCGTCGTCCGGCTGACGGGAGATGTTGAAGAGGTTGTAGTAGCCCCAGACGATGCCTTGGGCACGGACGGTCCAGAAGCTGACGCTGGTGAGCAGGAACATGAGCGAGTAATGGATGAGCAAACCCACGAAGCTCAGGAGCAAAAAGCCCGCGATGTGAGCGGCCTCGGGCACGATACCGAGCTTCCGACAAGCGTAGATCATGACGGCCACACCGGTGCCCGCACTGATGAAGCCGCCGAGGTCCACTTGTTTGAAGGAGATGAGGAAGCGCGTGTTCACGGGCAAGAGGAGCATGAAGTCCAGCTTGCCGGTGCGGATGAGTTCGGAGAGGTTCGCCAGGTTCACGAGGAAGAAGGCGGTGAAAAGCTGCTGGATGAAATGGCTGGCGCCGAAAAGCATGACGACCTCCCACTTGCTCCAGGTGCCGATGTGTTCGGTGTGCATGTAGAGCACGCCCACGAAGACGAGTTGGAGCGCGAACCAGAGCAGCTCGACGACGAGCCAGAGGATGAAGTTCGACTTGAAGCCCATCTCGCGCACGACGGAGTTCCGCCAGAGCATGGCGTAAATACTAGCGTAACGTTTGATGGTTTCGTTCATCGGATTGTCCTCAGCCGCCGACGGCGGAGTAGCGTTTGATACCACGGGACCAGACGAAGCGGGCGAGCAGATAAGCCATCGCGACCCAGAAGGCTTGCATGGCCAGACCGGCCCAGAGTTCGGGACCGTTCATCTTGCCGAGATAGACGTTCACGGGGAAGAACATGAGGTACGGGAACGGAGTGAAGAACATGATCTTCGTGACCAAGGGTGGCAGGATGTCCAAGGGATAGAGCTGGCCGCTGGCGGCGTATTCCACAGCAAACGCGATGAAGATGAAGGTGGACACTTCCAACACCCAGAAGGCGAGCAGTGCGAGTGTGTAAGAAATCAAAAACTGCAATAGCGCGGTGAGCACGAGGGAAATCATGAAGACGCCTAGGTGCGTGCCGCTGGCTGGGCCGACAAAGAAATCGCGCTGGAAAAAGATGAAGATGGAAACCGGGATGATCGCCACCAAGGTGTAGATGAGTCGGCCGGAGGCGAAGAGGACCAAGCGGTAGGTGAGGTAATCGATGGGCTTCAGGAGGAACTGGCTGATATTGCCATCCTTGATGTCGGCGGCGATCTGCCAGTCATCCTCGGTGACGGCGGTGAAGGTGTTCACCACGGTCACGATGAGGTAGTAGGAGATCATCTGGGCCAGCGTGTAGCCCGCGACGTCGCCTTCAGTGGTCTTACCCGCGTAAACGGCCTGCCAGATGAAAATGGTGGCCATGAGCGGCACGAGGCCGAAGGCGGCACGAAAGAAGAAGTTCACGCGGTAAACCAGCGTGTTCTGCAAACCGACATTGGCGACGTGGAGATACTTCTTCACCGTATGACGGGCACTGCTCTAACGGTTAGACGCAATTGAGTAAAACACCAAATCCGAGATTACCCCTTGCCCATTGGCGCTGGTTTTGACATCACAACCGTTCATGTTGGATGTTTCGCTATTAAAACCGGGTTCGCGCCATGTCGTCACGGTGCAAGATGTGGCCTTTGGCGGCGAGGGTGTCGCGCGGCTGGATGAGTTCGTCATCTTCGTGCCCTTCGTCATCACAGGCGAGGAAGTGGAAGTGGAATTGACCGAGGTGAAGAAGAAGTTTGGGCGCGCCAATCTGGTGCGGGTCATCAAGCCTTCGCCCGAGCGCGTGAAGCCGGAGTGCCCGTATTACATGGACTGCGGCGGGTGCCAGTATCAGCACATCAGCTACACCGCGCAGTTGGAGTTCAAGCGGAAGCAGATCGCGGATCTGTTTCAACGGCTGGGAGGCATCGCCCCCGAACTGGTGGCACCGGTCATCCCCTGCCCTCAGCCTTACGGTTATCGGAATCGCATCATGATCCGCAGCCAGTGGAACGGGCGGTTGAAGAAGCTGCACATCGGTTACGTGGCGCAGGACAGCCGGTTCGTGGTGGATGTGGAGGAGTGCAAGATCGCGGAGAAAGTGCTGAGCGACCAGATTCCCGCGGTGCGGGCGAATCCGCCACCGAAGGGTGGGTTGAAGGTCGTCTTGCGCATCCCGCCAGAAGGCTGGCACGTGCCGGAGAATTCGTTCTTCCAGAACAACTTCTTCCTGCTGCCCAAGCTGATCGAGGCGGTGCGGGACCGCATCAAGGACGCGGGCACCAGTCACTTGGTGGACGCCTACTGCGGCGTGGGCTTCTTCGGCATCGAGCTGGCGAAGTATGTGGAAAGTTTCGCGGGCGTGGAGCTGGACATCCCGGCGATCAAGGCTGCTCGGCAGAATCTGGCAGATCGTGGATTGACGAATGGCGAGTTCATCGCCGGGCAAACCGAAGTGGAGTTGCCCAAGCTGATGGCAAAGTTCGCCGCCGAGAAAACCACGGTCATCATCGATCCCCCGCGCAAGGGCTGCCATCCCGGGGCGATCAAATGTCTCCGGGAGAATCGCCCGGCTCAGATCCTCTATGTTTCCTGTCATCCAGCCACCTTGGCGCGAGATTTGAACCTATTGTGCGCCGATGGGGTCTATGAAGTGGTGCAGGTGGTGCCGCTGGACATGTTCCCGCAGACGCAGCATGTGGAGTGCGTGGCGGATTTGCGGTTGCGCCAGCCCGTAAGTGGTGAACTGTAAGGGAATTGTAACCTTGCTGGGCAGGCAATGGGCTTGTCACTAGGCTGCAGTTAGCGTCAACTGGCGCCCCTGAATTTATTATGACCGTGACGGAAAAACCGGCCCTGAAGTTTTCGCTGAAAATATTTCCGTGGCTGATCGTGCTGGCCGCTCTGGCCATCTATCTGGCGACGGCCAATCGCTGGGTGACCTTTGGCAGTCTGCCCGTCGTCGGCAAAGTGTTGGGTTGGGATTGGTGGTCCTCACAAGTAACCCCGCCCCTGCTCTATCTCATCACCCTCCCCTTTACCTGGCTGCCCGCCGCCAGCGCTCCCGCTCTGATGAACGCGCTCGCCGCCGTGCTGGGCGCCTTGACGCTGGGCACGTTGGCCCGGACCGTGGCCCTGCTGCCGCAAGATCGCACGCGGGAACAACGTCAGAAAGAACGCACGGTCGGCGGCTTGCTCTCCATCCCCACCAATTGGGTTCCCGCGCTCTTCGCCGTCGGCGCCCTCGGTTTCCAGATGACTTTCTGGGAGCACTCCACCGCCGCCACCGGCGAGATGCTGAACCTGCTCCTCTTCGCGCACCTGATCCGCTGTCTTTTGGAATACCGGCAGGAACAAAAGGATAGCTGGCTCTGGCAGTTCTCGTTTGTTTACGGCCTCGCTACCACCAACAACTGGGCGATGATCGGTTTCTTTCCCTTTTTCCTCGTCGCCGTGGTCTGGATTCGCGGCAAGTCCTTCTTCAAACTTAAATTCCTCGGGAAGCTCGCCGCCTTTGGTCTGCTCGGCCTGCTGCTCTATCTGGTCATGCCGGCCATTGAAAGCTCCCGGGGCAACGGAGATTTCCTGACCTTGCTGCGCGAACAACTGGGCCAGCAGAAACTCACCCTGCGCAGCATTCCCTTGTGGATTCCGCTGATCCTTTCCTTCGTCGTGTTTTTCCCGCTCATTTCCATGGGCATCCGGTGGCCCTCGAACATGGGTGAGGCAAATCCCATCGCCGCGTTCCTCACGCTCCTGATGTTCTACCTGATCCACGCCGTGTTTCTGGCCTCCAGCATCTGGGTGATGTTTGACCCCACCTACAGCCCCCGCACCATGGCGCTGCTTACGGGAAATCCGTTCCTGACTTTCCTGACGTTCAACTACCTGATCGCCCTGAGCATCGGTTATTACAGCGGTTATTTTCTCGTGATCTTCCGCCAGAGCGAGCAACGCGGCTGGAAACGCCAGTCCGGTTTGAGCACCGCCTTGAGCTGGTTGATAACCATCGCCGTCTGGATCGGACCCGTGGTGATAGCGGGCTTTTTGGTCCATCGGAACTTGCCGACCATCCGGGGTAACAACACCGCCGCCTTCAAAGAATACTCCCAGCGCATGGCCTCGCAGTTGCCGGAGACAAGCGCCATCCTCCTCAGCGAGGAACCGCACCTGATCCTGCTGCTGGAAGCCCACTACGCAGCGGCTGGGAAAAATCCGCATCTGCTGCTGGATACCCGATATCTGCCGGAGGCCCGTTACCAGGCCAAGCTCGCCAAGCACTATCCCGACCGCTGGACGGATTTCGTGAAAGGAAAATCGCTGCCTGATCCTTTGCCCCGGCCGCTGGTGGCGCAGTTGATCAATCAGCATGCCCGGAGCAACCGGCTCTTCTATCTGCATCCGGCCGGCGGTCCGCACATCCTGGAGATGTATCATCAACAGCCCCGTGGTGTGGTTTACGAACTGACCGCGTATCGGCCCAATGAAGCGATCGCTCCCTCCGCTTCCGCCGAGGAACAGAAACTGAACAACTCCTTCTGGGAAGAGCAACGGGATTTCCTGAATCAGTTGCAACCGTTCTCCCACCAACCGTACAGCGACGCTGCGGTGGTCGGCCGTTATCTCTCCCGCTCGCTCAACAAATGGGGCGTGGCACTTCATCAGACGGGCAACACGAATGCCGCCGCCAAGTTCTTCGATGACGCCCTGATGATGAATCCGCAAAACGTGGTGGCCACGATCAACAAACAGGGCAAAGAGGAAAATCCTGAATGGACCCAGGACCGTCGCTGGATCGTGTTATTGCGTGAGCACGGTCCTTTCTGCGTGCCGGAACTGCGTGCCGAACTGGGCCAGGCCTTCGCCACTCACGGCCTACTGCGGCAGTCGGCAGAGCAGTTTGAATACGCCTGGCGCGCGAAACCCGGGCAGATCAACTATTTGCTGGCCTACTCCGAAGTTCTGTTGCAGGCCCAGGCCCCGCAGCACGCCTTGAGCCTGCTGGAACCGGTCCGGCGTTCGGCAGATTTCACCAAGCTTCCCCAGCCCACCCAACTGGAGATCATCCGTCATGAATCACGTGCTCATCTGGGCTTGAGGAATGTCCGCCGTGCCGAGGAGATTCTGCTGGCTGCCCGTCAGCAGTATCCCAAGGAAGACATGCCGCTGGCGGGCCTTCTTACGGTGTATCTCGCCGAGAAAAAATTCTCCCAAGCACTGGCCATCGTGGACCAGCAACTGGCCCTGAGCCCGGATAAACCCGTCACGCTGATGAACAAAGGCGCGATCTATCTGGAAATGGCCGACAATCCCAAGGCGCTCGCCTTGCTGGAGCAGGCTGTGAAACTGAGCCCGGAAAATCCGGCCATCCTGATGAACTACGCCCTCGCCAAGTTGCGGAACAATGACCTGGCCGCTGCCGAAACCAATTACCGCAAGGTCACCACCCTGCTGACCAACAACCACGCACCATATTTCTATCTGGGTGAGATCGCCTTCCGGCAGAAGAAAAATGACGAGGCCATCCGCCACTACGAAAAATTCCTGGCCACGGCCAATCCGGCTTCCACTGATGCACAACAGGCACAGCAGCGCCTGAAAGAGCTCAAAGGCGGCTGACCGATTTCCGTTGGACGCCTACGGGCACCCTCGCTAACCTGCCGCGCTAATCCATGAGCCAATCTTCATGGACGAACTCAATGCGGGTCACGCACATCATCACCAGGCTGATCGTCGGCGGCGCACAGGAGAACACCGTCTCCAGTGTGCTCGGCCTCCGCACGCGACATGGACTGGATTGCGATCTCGTCACCGGCCCCACTGCCGGACCGGAAGGCTCGCTGGAACGGCTCTTCGACAATCTCCCCGGCGTGCTCTCCCACAATGAGCATCTCATCCGCCCTGTCTCGCCCTGGCAAGATTGGCGGGCCTTAGTGACGCTCACAGAATACCTTAAGCAACGACGCCCAGACGTCGTGCACACACACAGCGGTAAGGCGGGGGTGCTTGGCCGGTTGGCCGCCCGCCGCGCCGGTGTGCCCGTGATCATTCACACCATTCACGGACCGTCATTTGGTAAGTTTCAAGGAGCGCTGGCCAATCTCGTTTTCACCAATGCCGAACGTTACGCAGCCAGGGTCACCGACCATTTTGTGGTGGTGGCCAAGGCGATGACGGAACAGTACCTGGCCGCGAGCATAGGACGTCCGGAACAATATACGCGGGTCTTCAGCGGCTTCGATCTGAAACCCTATCTCACTTCGCAGAATGACCTGGCTCTGCGCCAAAAACTGGGCATCGCACCCAACGATTTTGTGATCGGCAAAATCGCCCGCCTGTTTGAACTCAAAGGACACGATGATTTGCTGGCGGTCGCTCCCAAGATCGTCAGCGCCTGTCCCAAGGTGAAATTCTTGCTGGTAGGCGATGGTGTTCTGCGCCCCTCACTGGAAAAGCAGATCAAGCGGATGGGGCTGGAAAAAAAGTTCGTCTTCACCGGCTTGGTCCCGCCCTCAGAAGTATCGCGTTACGTTGGCATCATGGATGCACTGGCACATCTCTCTCTTCGTGAAGGTCTGCCGCGCGCTCTGCCCCAAGCCCTTGCGGCCGGGAAACCCGTGGTGGCGTATGATTGCGATGGGGCAAGAGAAGTTTGTTTGCCGGATGAGACAGGATTTTTGATCGCCCCCAAGGATTTCGGGCAACTCGAACACGCGCTCATCTCGCTCGCGAAGGATCCCGGATTGTGCCTTGCCTTGGGCACTCACGGTCAAGCGCTGGTGCGTGATTGGTTCCCGGTCGAGCGCATGGTGGATGATTTGTTTCACTTGTATCAAAAGCTGTTGCGGGAAAAGACTGGGGGCGGGCCTAAGGGCTGATTGTGGAATTTCCGCTGAACATCTATCTGCTGTCATTGGTATCCGCCGCGCTGGTCAGCGCGGTAAGCCTGCCGCTCTGGCGCGCGTGGTGCCGTCGCACGAATCACGTCGATGACCCCGGCCATCGGAAAATCCACACTGAACCAGTCGCCTTGGCCGGCGGCTTGGCCGTGGCCACGGGATTATTTGTACCGGTGCTCTTTGGTTGCCTGCTGCTGTTCGGCGGCAGTTGGGCGGCTTCATTGGCCACCAGTTTGGGGATGGATACAGATAGTCTGGAGGCCATGCGTTATGGCATTGAGAAACGTGCGATGCAACTAGGCGCCATCCTCTTTGGCGCCTTCGGTATGCTGGCCTTGGGCTGGTGGGATGACCGTTACGAGATGAAGGCTGCCCCCAAGTTCATCGGCCAGCTTGCCATCGCGTCCCTCGTAGCTGCCGTTGGTGTGCGGGTCACGTTATTTGTCCCCTACCCGATTTTCGGCTTTGCCATCACGGTGCTGTGGATTCTCACGCTCATCAACGCCCTCAACTTCATGGATAACATGAACGGGTTATGTGGCGGGCTAGGACTGATCGGTTGCTGGTTCCTCGGCATGAGCGCGGCCATTCATGGACAATATCTTGTGGCTGCTCTGGCAGGATTGAGCGTGGGCGCACTGCTTGGTTTCCTGCCTTACAATTTCCCGAAAGCCAGTGTTTTCCTCGGCGATGCCGGTAGCCATCTGGTCGGTTACCTGTTGGCAGTGCTGGCCATTTTGCCCTCCTTTCACACGCCCGAGCATCCGAACACTTTGGCCGTGCTGGTGCCCCTGGTCATTCTCGCCGTGCCCTTGGGCGACTTGGTTTGCGTGGTCATCATCCGTTACCGCTTGGGCAAACCTTTCTGGATCGGCGACAATAACCACCTGTCCCACCGGTTGGTGAGGCGCGGCTTGAGCAAGCCCACGGCCGTGCTGGTCATCTGGCTGCTGGCGGGACTCGTCGGCATCGCTGGATTGCTCATCCTAGGTTAATCTCCCACCACGCAAGCAGTTGCCAACACCTCGAACGTCCTCCATGCTGTCTTTGTTCGAATGAATAAACGGTTCTACATAACTACGGCCATCGATTACGTGAATGGGCAGCCTCACTTGGGGCATGCCTATGAAAAAGTGATCACGGATGTGATCAACCGCGCTCAACACAGCTTGGGGAACGAGTCTTTCTTCCTCACGGGTCTGGATGAGCACGGGCAAAAGGTGCAACAGGCGGCCATGGCGGAAGGAAAAGGCCCGCAAGCTTACACGGATGAACTGGCCGTAAGCTGGCAATCCTTCGTGCGCAAGCTGGAGCTGTCGAACAACGATTTCGTCCGCACCTCTTCTCCCCAGCACAAAACCGTGGTGCAGGCCATCCTGAGCAAGCTGCACACGGAAGGGCATTTCTATAAGCAGAGCTATACCGGCTTTTACTCCGCGCGGCAGGAAACGTTCCTGACGGAAAAAGACCGCCTGCCTGATGGCACCTTTGAAGCGATTTACGGCGAAGTCGTAAAGCTGGAGGAGGACAACTGGTATTTCACGATGAAGCCGCATCAGCAATGGCTGATCGACTACATCGAAGCAAACCCCGATTTTATCGCGCCCAGTTATCGTCGCAATGAAGTCCTCGGCTTCCTGAAGAACAACACGCTCGAAGACCTGTGCATCACCCGGCCTGCCGCCCGGTTGAGCTGGGGCATCCCCCTGCCCTTTGCCCCGGATTTCGTGACGTACGTGTGGTTTGACGCCTTGGTGAACTATATCAGCATTCCCGCCGCACATGGTGATCCCGTGGTTTGCAATGCTTTGGGACTGAAGCCTGAAGATTTCGCACAAGGCGGCGACAAACTTTCCTTGTGGCCGGCGGATGCGCATGTCATCGGCAAGGACATCCTGAAATTCCATGCGGTTTACTGGCCTATCATGCTGAAGGCGATGGGACTGCCGTTGCCGAAGCAGATCCTGACGCACGGTTGGTGGCAAAAGGACGGCGAGAAGATCGCCAAGTCTACCGGCAATATCGTGGACCCGGTGGCGGTGATCGACGACTGGGGCTTGGATGCGTTCCGCTATTATGTGGTGCGCGAACTGGCCATCGGCCCGGATGGTAACTGGACGGATGAAGGCTTCAGCCAGCGTTACCACGCGGATCTGGCCAAAAATATAGGCAACCTGCTGAACCGGTCGGTTTCGATGCTCAAGAATTACAATGGCGGTGTGGTGCCGGTCATCTCCCAAGAACTGGCAGCTGAAGCCGAAGCGGCCGTGACCAAGTTCCGCGCCCAGTTGCAGGCGAACGAGCTACAAGATGCTCTGGAGACGATGCTGGCCTATTCCACCCGGTGTAACGTCTACATCGAGCAAACCTCACCCTTTAAGCTGAAGGAAGCGGGGCAAAAAGTTCGACGTGATGAGATCATGTATAACTTGATCGAAAGCTGCCGCATCATCGCCGTGATGCTCTGGCCTTTCATCCCCAATTCCGCCGGACGCATCTACCAGCAGCTTGGCCTGACCAGTCAGCCCGACAAGCTGGCGGAAGCCGTCTGGGGCAAGCTGCCGCAGGGTCATCAATGTGGCGATCCGGTGGCCCTCTTCCCCCGCCGGGATCAGCCAAAAAAGGGCGCGTGAGGTCGATTCGCCGCTTGAAAATTTCGGAGCACAGGTTTTAACTCGGCAGCTATGAAAGGCCGGACCCTTCTACCTAAAGTCACCGCCGTGCTCCTGCTCAGTGCCAGCATGACGCTGGTGCCGTGGTCCGATGCCCGGGCCCAGGGACAGTTGCCGCCGGTGGACCAACTCACCGCTGCCGCCAAGAAAAATGACGTTTTGGCCCAATACCAGCTCGGCCTGTGCTATGAATTGGGCGTGGGCGTCCCTGCCGATGCCAAAGAGGCCGTGAAATGGTACACCAAGGCCGCCAAAACCAATGCCGATGCCATGCATCAGATGGGTTTTCTGGAAGCCTTGGGCATCGGCAATACCAAGCCGGATGACAAGGAAGCCTTGAAATGGTACCTGAAGGGCGCGGAAGCCGGTCACGTCCAGTGCATGTTCAAGGTGGGCCTTTATTACGAAAAGGGCTTGGGCCTGAAAGCTGCCGATCTGGCGGAGGCTTTTAAATGGTACAAGAAGGTCGCCGATCAAAACGTGCTGGAAGCACAATATCAGGTCGGACGAATGCTCTTCAGCGGCCAGGGCACCGGCCAAGATTACGCCGAAGCCACCCGTTGGTTCCGTAAAGCGGCTGATGCCGGCTTCGCTCCAGCTCAATATGCCTTGGGCAATGCCTATTCCCTCGGTCAAGGTGTGCCCCGTGATCTCTCCGAAGCTTATAAGTGGCTGGTGATCGCCGCCAACACCGGCAGCGATGACGCCGCGAAACGCCGTGACTCGATGGTTTCGCTTTACAAAATGACCTCTGAGCAGGTCACCGAAGGCCAGAAGCGCGCTGACGCTTACAAAAAGTAAGCTCCCGATCCTCTTTCCAGCCCTTGGCCAGCGCCAAGGGCTTTTTCATTGCTGGCCCATTTCAGAAAGCAAAAAGGGCGGCCTTAGGCCGCCCTTTCAAATCTGATAAACCTCACCGCTCAACTCACTTCGCAGGCGCGAGCACGATGCGGAAACCCACATCCGTTTTGCGTTCACCCGCCGGGAATGACTTCCGCGTGCTGGTGTAAAGCAGTCCCGGTTCATAACCCTGCCAGGAACCGCCCCGGACCACTTTGCCGTTGTTCATCACATCCTCACACCATTCCCACACATTGCCGCCCAAGTCATAGATGCCATTCGGATTCGGCAGGAACGTCGCCACTGGAGAAGTATGCTCATAGCGATCATACGCGATGCGGTTCTCGTAGTTACCCGCGCCCGCTGGAGGCGGCCAGGCGTTGCCCCAAGGATACACACCCACGATCTTACGATCCCGCTCCGCAGGTGTTCCCCCGGCCTCGCCGGACAACTGCGCCGCCGCGCTCCATTCCTGATCGGTCGGCAAACGGTATTTATATCCGCTCAACAACGTCTCCTTGCTCTCCTTCTCGGTGAGCCACTTGCAAAAAGCCTGCGCATCGTCCCAGCTTACGTTGACCACGGGGTCGGACAGATCCTGCTTGAATCCCGGACTCTTCCAGCCCGTGCCGCCCGCATGCTTGGCATCGCGGATAAAAGCATCGTAATCGCTATACCGGCATTCCCAGATGGCGACCATGTTCTGGCCTACGGGAACCAGCTTGATCCCCAAGCTGTTAAACCACGGCTTGCCGGCCGTGAAACGACGTGCGGCCAGCGCCGTGGCCTTGGCCTTCGCTTCGGCCTCAGTTTTGGCGGCTTCCTGCCGCAACTTCTGCTCGGCCAGATATTTTTCTTCCGCCTCGCGCTTGGCTTTATCATTGGCCATGGCGACCTGCCGGAGCCGGTTTTCCTCCGCCAATAGCGCCATGCGCTTGACCTCCGACTCGGAAGACATGCGCTTGGATTCATTTTCCTTGCGGGCCTTTTCCGCATCAGCGATGCGTTTGGCCTCCGCTTCTTTCAAACGCGCGGCCTCCGCGATCATCTTCTGGGAAGTCTCTTTGGCTGCCGCCAACTGGGCCGCGATGTCCGCCGCCGCTTTCTTGCTGGCTTCATCCGTCGCCTGCTTGCCTTGCTGCTTGGCCTTTTCTGCTTCGGCCAACAAACGGGCGAGGTCGGCCTCCGCTGCTAACCGCTTCTTCTCCGCCTCCACGCGTTGGGCTTCGGCTTCCGCGGCCTTCTTCGTCTGCTCGGCCTTCATCTTCTCCGCTTCGGCCATCAATTTCTTGGTCTCGGCCTCGGCTGCCTTGCGTTTGGCGTCCAGTTCTTGCTGGGCCTTGAGCGCCGTCTGATCCAGTTGCTTTTGCTGGTCCACCACCGCCTGGTTGTTCACCGGAGGCAAGGCAACCACGTCCGTCGTTTTCTTCTTGTTACGGCCCGCGATGACCCCGCCGATGGAGGCCAGCAAAACAATGACCGCCACCGCGATGAAAATCGTCTTGTTACTGTTCTGTGGCGGCGGCGTGGGTGCGGGCGCTTCCTGGATCTCGGCGCTGGGCGGAGCTTCCAGTTCCAATCCCTCCACCAGCTTGTTGATGGACTGCGGACGCTGCGCCGGATCTTTCGCCAGGCACGCGCCAATCGTCTCTTCCCAAACGCGCGGTACCGGTTCCCCGATGATGCGCAGTTCCTTGCGCCGATGCACCATCGGCGGCGGAACTTTTTGGTTCACCTGCAAAGCCAGATCGCCCGTGTAAAACGGCGGACGGCTCGTCAGCAATTCATACACCGTGGCACCCAGCGAATAAATTTCATCCGGCAGGCGGTAGGGCTCGCCATTCGCCTTCTGCGGACTCGAATAGGAAAGATTGCGCCCCGCCGGCTTGGCCTCCGTCGTGCGGCTGATGAAGTCATTGATGACCGGCTCCAGCCCATAGTCCGCGATCTTGAGCTGGCCCTTCTGCGTGATGAGCAGGTTCGAGGGCTTGATGTTCCCGTGCAGGATCTGCGAATCGCTATGGCTTTGTTCCAACACCGTACAGAGCTGCTGGAGCATGTCCGCCATTTCCTGCGGAGCGAAGCACTTGTTCTTCTTCTGCTCCCGCAAGGTCGCCAGCGTGGTCCCTTCCACGTATTCCGTCGCCAAGGCAATCACCAGCCCATCCACCTCTACGTCATAGATCGCCACCAGTTGCGGATTCTTCAGTTCCTCCTGCAGCTTCTTGACCTCGCGTTTCAAGTTCGCGAGCGCCGAAGCATCTTCCTTCACCAGGGCGGGCAGGAATTTCAGGGCCACGTCACGGTTCTGCTTCTCGTCCCACGCCAGCCAGACGACCGTGAGCGCACTGCGGCCCACGATTTTCATCAAGGTATAGCGACCGCCAAAAACCTTCTGTCCTTCAGACAGCTTGTTGATGGCTTCGCCCAGATCGAACTGTTGATTTCCCGGAGCTGGCGTTGACATTGTGTGTTCCTTAGCAAGGGTTCTGGATGACCGACCCGACTGGCCTCGTAGAATACCCTTCCGATGGGTTTCTAAACTCTGGAGGCATAATCGGCAATCCAATTCTCACCCCAAATTCCCTGTCAACATTAGCTACGTTTACGTTCATTGCGGTTTCCTCAAAAAAGCCAGCAAATCGGCCATTCCCTGCACATCCACCACCGCCTCCAATCCCTCCGGCATGAGCGACAGCCCGGAACTGCGTAAACTCTTCAAACGGGAACGGTTTACCACCACTTCCGTCCCCGCCGCCGTCTTCAAAGTCAGGGCCGCTGGTGTCTCCGCCACGATCACTCCCACAACCTCTTCCCCGTCAGTCGTTTCCACCGTGTAAGCCACATACCGTTCCTCCATTGCCTGATTCGGGTCCAAGATCGAGGCCAGCAACGCATCCGTAGGCTTGCTCGTCACCATGCCCAAGTCCGGGCCGACCTCCTGCCCCAATCCGGCCAACCGGTGACACGCCACGCAATTCTGCTCAAACACGGCCCGGCCTTTATCCGCCTGCCCCGCCATCCGGTCCACGGCCAGATACTTCCGCACCAAGGCTTGCCGGTCCTGATTCGCCGGTTTCAGCAACTGTTCCGCCCGCTGCTTCACCTCCTGCGCCGGGAAGTTCAGCAACTGCTGCCGCTGCGCCGGCGTGATCTGCGCCAGCGGAATCTTCCCCGCCTGCACGCCATCCAGAAAAACGCCCAACCAATCGCGCCGCCCCACAAACGCCTCAAACGCCATCCCGCGCAAAGCCGGACTCAAAGACGTCCAAGTCTCCACCAACGCCTCCGCCCCACCCTGCCCGCTGATCCGGCGCAAAGCTTGCAACGCCGCCTTTTGGATAGCCTGCGATTCTTGCGGCACCAGCAACCCGCGCAGCAACTTCCCCTCTTCATCTGATTTCGCGGCGTCTTGCCCGCAAAGTTCCAATGCCGTCAGGCGAACCGCCTCATCGGCCTCGCGCTTCACAGCCAAACCTCGCGCCGTCCCAAATGACCGTTCAAATAATTGCATAATCTCCCGCTCGGCGATGGTCTGCTGGAATTGCGTCCATGATACTTTCCTCTGCTTCAATCCTTCCAATGTTCCCGCCACGACATTCATTGCCGTCGCTTCCGTCACTTTTGCAGCCTGTACCAGCAACCGGTTCAATACTGCCGTATCAGCATTTACCGCCGCCGTAGCAAACGCCGCCCGCAAAACTTGTTCATTAGACGGCGACCGCCTCAAAAAACCTCCCGCCACAATTTCCACATGTTTCGGCAAAGAAGTCATCAAGGCGATACGCATGGACTCATCATTGAAATCACGCTCAAAAAGCTGCTTTAGCATCCATCCTCCCGATCCCATTTCGAATTCACCCAATGTAAATGCCAATTGATACCGCACTCTTTCCGAAGGGTCTGATGCCAACTGGGCGAACTCGTTAAAACCCAGTATATTAACCAGTCTTCTGCTTATGATCTCCTGCTTTTCTGCGGCCAAACGCACCGCATATTCGCGCACCGCTTCATGTGTGTCTTTCCATGCGATCACGAGAGTATTCATATCCCCAGCACCCAAGCCATCCAGTGTAGCGAGCGCCTGCAATCGCACCTTCGGCGAAGCATTCTCCACCATCATCTTCCTCAACAACTCCACCGCCGCCTTGTCCTGCTTCTGCACCAGCAACCGCTGCACCGTATCCCGCTGCCAGCCATTCGGACTGTCCATCGCCGCGACCAATTCCGTTGTGCTCAACTTATCCAAACGCGGTATCGCTCGCAGTTTCGCGTTCTCCGGATACACCCGGTAAATGCGTCCCTTGTCCTCACCCGCCCGCAGGTCCAAAGCCTTCTGCGCCTCCGGTGAGATCCATTCCGGATGCTCCAGTACGAACCGGTAAAAATCCGCCACATACACCGCGCCATCCGGTCCCGTCTTGACCATCGTCGGCCTGAACCAATGATCTGTAGATGCTAGAAACTCCTTCGCTTCCTCACCCTTTGCACGCTGACTGGTGAAGCTCACGCCGCTTGGCGTCAACACCTCGCGATGCACCACGTTATGCACCGGTTCGCTCGCGAACACACTCGTCGCGAAGTCCGGCCCGAAGAGGTCATCGCGATACGGCGACGCGCTATTGCCCGAGGTCACATAGTTCATCGATTGCGGCTGGTTCACCCGCGTCATCGGTTTGCTGATCGGATACACCCGCTTGGAATCGTTGTAATTCGCCAGGTAATTTCGCGTCTCCCGCACGTTCACCAGCGGATTGCGTCCCAGATATTGCTCCGGGATGTGGTAATGCCAGAGCCAGTTCGGATTATTGTTCCCGAACCAGTTACCCCAATCATCCCGCACCCGTCCATATTGCGTCTGCCCCGCTTGCGTCTCGAATTCACCCGTGTCCGGCTTGAAGCGGAAATCGCGCCGGTTGATATCCACCACCTTGCCTGTGAGTTCAGACTTTATCTGCCCGCCACTATCGCCATTCGCGCCATAGATCCAGTTGTCCAAGCCCATCGCAAATCCATTCGCGCGATGCTGCTGATTCCCCTCCTTAAAACCCGTGAACAACACCTTGCGGACATCCGCCTTCCCATCGCCATCCGTGTCCTCCGCGTAAAACAGATCCGGTGCCGCCATGACCAACACACCCTTGCGCCACGGCATCACGCCGGTGGGAAACGGCAACTTCTCCAGAAACACCGTCGCCTTGTCATAACGCCCGTCGCCATTCGTATCCTCCAGATATTTCACATGCCCGCCCGGCGCGCCCTTGCCGTCCATGCCCAGCGGATAATCGTTCATCTCCACCACCCACAGCTTGCCGTCCTCACCCCATTCAAACGCCACTGGATCCATAACCAACGGCTCGCTCGCCACCAGCTCGATCTTGAATCCCGGCAACGTCTGAAATGTTTTCAACGCCTCCTCTGGCGACTTCGGTGCTGGCGTTTCCCACGCCAGCAATTGCTGATACGAACGCCGGTCCACCACATCAGGCAGCAACGCCGTGTCCTCATTCTGAATCCACATGTGGCCGGAATGAAACCACGCGCCATTGTTCTTGAACTCGCCACCGCGCACGATCATCGGTATCTCCCCCGCCTCACCACGCTTGCCCGCCCGCGATAAATACGACCAGCCCGAAAACCACCCCAACCGCGGCACCGGATTCGTCACATACAGATTCAGCGAATACCGCTCCGCATTGGAGAAAATCACATCGTCGAACCCATCCTCATTGATATCCACAAACCGCAACCCATTGTCCTTCCCTTGCGCATCCACAATCGACGTCTCCGGCGGCAGATTGAAATCCCGTTTCTCCCATTTCTTCTTTCCGTCATTCCACGAGAACACTGCATTCTGCTCCGGATTCCCCACGATCAACTCACAGCTCCCATCCTTGTCCACATCACGCAATCTCACTCCGCGATCCACACCCTTCAATTTCGTGAACACCGCCTCACCCTCCACCTGCAAGCCGGTTAGATAGACTTGCTCACTCAACCACGCCTCGCCATCGAACGTATAGGCGCTCGTCTCTTTCTCCGTCCGCACCAGCGCAAAGACCTTGCCCGGTTTGCCCACGATGCCAAATCGCACCCCCGTCTCCACCTGATTCCCTTTGCGATCCTTGTTCACCAGCGATGTAAAAAAACCCGTATTCACCCACCGCTTGCTTTCATTATTCCAGATACGCGACGTGCAGAAATCATCATTCGCGATAATCACGTCCTGATACCCATCATTGTTCAGGTCCAGCAACCGCACGCCATTGTCCTGCCCGTTCGCCGCGCGCAAGGGTTGGTCCATCAGTAGATTCTTGTTCAGCCGCTCCAGGCATTCCTTGAACGTCAGGAACTTCACCTTCTTGCCGTAAGTCTTATTCGCGTAGTCGATCAGCTCCACGATCTGCGCGTTGCGTATCCACCCGTGAGGATGAAACACCAGGTTATACGTTCCCTGCTTGCGCACCGCGATATCCAGCGCCGCCTTCATGTCCGCAAGCGTCTCCGCATGATTCGCCCCACGCAGATTGAACGCCTCCCAATCACTCGGCACCGTCGGCGGAAACTCCCAGCACAGTTTCCCGATCACATAAGGATAGGGATAATCCTCAATCGTCGTCGCAAACGACCGCAAGCTCTTCTGCCCCTGCACCGCCGGTTGCTGCACCTTGTAGCGATAGAACCGCGGTGAACCATCAGCCATCTCCACCAATTCCTTCGGGAGCGATGAATCCTTCGCTGTCGGGAAATTCATCACCGAAGTATCGATCTGCAAGAAGCGGCCATCCGCGCTGTTCCGATTAAATATCTCTGCATAAAAGCGCGGGCTCGGCGTGTTCATCGAGTCACAGCAAGGCATCCGATACGCCACCGGCTTGTTCCCCAGGATTTGTGAGAGCAAGTCATTCCCACCATGCACCACATTCGCTGCCGCCTGAAAATTGCCTCCGTTCAAGAGTGGACATGGATGCGTCAAAGTATGCACTTCGATGGACAGCCCCTCCTTCAACCACCCCTGCAACATCGCATGCTGTGGATTCACATTCACGGTCAGGATGCTGACCGGCGCCCGTCCATCGATCTGTTTGAGCCGCTCCAGGATGGGACGCAGATACGCCTCATACTTCTCCGGCTCCCGCATGTCATCGATACCCAGCGTGATCACCGCCTCCACGCCCTCTTCACCCACCCACTGCGGCGTGATCAGCTTCGGAAACTCACGATGCACATAAAACGGGTCATTCTCCTCCAGATACGTCAACCGATTCGCCGACGGCTCCGCCGCCTGCACCAGCACGCTGGCCACCAAAGCCAGCCAACCCATCAAAAGTCTGCTCTTAAAACGCGGGTTCATCGTGGAAAACATTACCCGAATCAATCCCCCAAACCAGCCAGAATTCGTCGCCGCACTTTCGTTATTCATTGGCCCAGCGGTGCAGCCGGTTTTTCCACCATCCACTATCGACCATCTACCATTTACTATTCTTCTCATACGCCTCCAACCTGCCAGCCCCCCCCGCTCCGTTAGCCTTACATCGGCTATATCGGCTACATCGGCACAAAATTCATTCTGTCTCATGCCTCCATCGTGCCATCTTCTCCGATATCGCGCTAATCTTCCGCTCGCTACAACTCACTCCAGCTACACTAAATTTCATTTCCATACCTCGCATCCTGCCACTTCCGCAATCTCCCGCTAACCATGCGTTCCACTACGTTCCATTACGTTCACACAAAATGTCACATTGAATGCCTTTTTCTCCCTTTGGAGCTTCTCCGGAGCTTGGATCTTTGGATTTGGGATTTACCTCTTTCGCCGATTCATGTTGGCCAACTGGTGCAACCGGTTGTTTCTTGCACTCCCGCTTCCTCCCCTTAGCATCTCGCCCACAGGAAAACTATGTCCTTCGATAACGTCTTGGAAATGTTCGTCGGCACCGTCGTGTCCATGGCCCTCGGTGCTGCGATTCATCGCTCCAGCCAGCGGCCTGCCGAACGGACCGGCTCTTCCTCCCTGCTCCGTTACGGCATGGCCCTGCGCGCCCTCAGCACCGTTTTCCTGCTCCTGATATTCTGTATTTTGCTCTTCGCCGAGTATGACCCGAAGAACAAACCCGAGGACAACGGCATGCTCATGGCCAGCGGCATCCTGGCTGCCGTCGCCCTCTTTTTCTTTATCGAAATGTTTTTTGTGCGGATCGAGTTTGATGAAACCCGCATCAAGACTCACACCCCTTGGCGCAGCTCGCGCGAAATTCCCTGGTCAGACATCCAATCCTTCCAGCACGATCAGGCCCATTGCTGGTACATCATCCAGACCCGCACCCACGGCACCTTGCGCATCTCCACCCTGCTCTCCGGCATCAACGACTTCGCCACGAAGCTCCACCACCACGCCTCCGTCTTCAACTATCAGGAAATCAAGAAGTCCTGAAGTTACCCCGGCAACTTGCTCCCCGCCTAAACTGCATCTAAGTTAGTTTATGGCCGATCTGAATTTTCCATTCCCGCTCAAAGCCGTGGGGGGCGATCTCGCTGAGGGCATGCTGGTGAAGATGCGCGGCGACCTTCAGGCCAAGTGCCAGATTCCCGTCATCGTCGGCGATGCTGAGAGTGTGGCCAACCTCAAAGAAAGCTGGGACCACAACGTCTTGAACTTCGATGAAGTGGCCCGTGAAACCTCCGCCATCATCCCCGAAGACTGGCTTCAGGAACAAGTCGATCAGGACCCGGAAGCCTATGAGGGACTTTCTGATACCACCATTTTTAAGGAATCCGCCGACCCCATGATGCGTCTGGCCGTCGGCTTCTCCGGCAACGGCAAGCCGCTTCCTGAGGTATTCATCGCCCAGTTGCCCGGCCCCGAATACTGGGCTCTGCCCCTGCACCTCCGTTTCGGTTCGTGGAATGCCTGCCCTGATCCGGTCGTCCACGCCGCCATGGCCCGTTACTGGGAAGGTCGTTACGGTGCCCGCCTCGCCGCGATCACCGCTGATACTATCGAGTTCACCGTGGATCACCCCCCGGAATCAGACGAAGCGTGCGCCCAACTGGCTCGCGAACAATACATCTACTGCCAGGACATCGTGGATCAAGGCGTCGGTTCCGTGGCCACCCTGGCGCAAGCCCTCAAAGGCTCCCGCACCTGGTTCTTTTGGTGGGATTGAATTGTTGATCCGTAATCGTCCTCGTTCTCGTCGTCGTCCTCGACCTCCTAATCGTTTGTGCCTTGATGCCCTTTTCGTTCTCCAATTTCTCTCACCGTTCATTGCGAAGCACCACCTTGGTCCCCTCCACCAGCGAATCTACCCGCACCTTCAAAGGAAAATCCGAAGCCGCCTCCAACGTGTAAGAAAGCCGCGTCTTGTGCTGGAGCAGATAAAACGCCTCCGGCCATTGCGGCCGTGAATTCGGATCAATGCTCGGCCTGATGATGCCTCCCGCTGAGGGACGCCCCTCAATCTCAGCGGAAAGATCAATCGGGCAAACCTTCCTCACCGCCTCAATCATCGGTTCGGCATACGAAGGCTGTCCGTCTGGATTCAGCTCATACACGTAAAACCCATGACTCTCCCAATCCTCGTGTAAACACAACGCGACATCAAACTTCGGTTGTTTTTCCATCCACGCGATATGTGCGATGATTTCCGCTTCTTTCGAGCCGTGATATTCGCGGTTCAAGTCCACCTTGTTACGGTTCTCACGGGTGTTTTGGGGAAAGCCGGTGGGATTCAGGCAGGGCAACAACCAGACCTCGGCATCATCCGGCCATTCGTTCGCCTCCAGCAAGCGCACGGCGGCTAGCGGCCCGGCTGGTTCATCTCCATGCATACCTGCGGAGATATAGATGCGCCGTTGTGGATTGGAAACCGTGCGATGAAATGCCCACAGACAGATGTCGTCCGCGCAAAGGATCTGTTCCGCCTCCCAACCAAATTTCTTCACCGCACCCAGACAGCAATCCAGCACCTTGGCGATATCAATGACTTCGCCAAGGTAAGCACCTTTGTTCAGCAACAACCGTTGAATGGGCGTTTCACTCATCGCCTGCGGAATGAAGCCCATGAAGAGCCATCATGCAAGCGGAAGATTTGGCAGAAAGAGCCAGAACTACTTAGCGCAGGCGATTTCCGGCGCGTGCGAATGATCATGATGTTCATGGTCATCGCAACCGCCTTCTTTCGCGCCCTTGCAGCCCAGCGGGTGCTTGTCGCCCTTGAAGGGCGGACGCATCGAGAGGCCGAGCAGTTCCAGCATCGCCTTGTCCTGATCGTAATCGGGCGAAGGCACTGCTGAGGTGAGCATGCTCTTGGTTTCGGATGAGAAGATCGAATTGGCACCGGCGAGGAAACAGAAGGCCTGTTCCGACACGGAAAGTTTTGCACGACCAGCCGAGAGACGCACCATGCTGCTGGGCATCAAAATGCGCGCGGTGGCGATCATGCGCAGGGCTTCCGTGAACGGCACATCAGGTGCATCGGCCATCGGTGTGCCGGGGACTTTGGAAAGAATATTCACCGGCACGGACTCCGGATGCGGCTCCATGCTCGACAAGGTGTGGAGCAAATCCACGCGATCGGCGATCGTCTCGCCCAAACCGAGAATACCACCCGTGCACAGCGTAACACTCGTCTTGCGTACGTTCTCCAACGTGTTCAAGCGATCTTCGTAGGTGCGCGTGGTGATGACGGATTTGTAATGCGAGGCCGAGGTGTCGAGATTGTGATTGTAGGCGTAGAGGCCCGCTTCTTCGAGGCGCTTCGCCTGGGATTCATTGAGCATGCCCAAGGTGCAGCACACTTCCACGCCCATGTCGGTGACTTCACGTACCATCTCGAGCACTTTATCGAACTGCTCATTGTCCTTCGCGGAACGCCAGGCGGCACCCATGCACACACGGCTGACACCACTTTCTTTCGCGCGCTTGGCGATGTCGATGACAGCGCACTTGTCCATCAGGTCCTGCCGTTCGATACCAGTCTGGTAGCGCGAGGACTGGGAGCAATAGGAGCAATCTTCCGGGCACGCGCCGGTCTTGATGGAGATCAGTTTGCAGACCTGCACTTCGCTCGGGTCCGGCTGTTCGCGATGCACGGCAGCGGCGCGGAACACGAGATCCAGTAAGGGCATGTCGTGAATCGCGCGGATTTCTTCCCGCGTCCAGTCGTGGCGTAAGGCAGTGGTCATGCGTCTTTTAGGCAGGTAGATGGCGTGACATTTTGCGTCAACCAATCATCGGCCTATGGTTGACACAATAACCCTACGCCGCGCAGAGGCAAGCAGAACCGCTAATATGTTAAAGATTATCCCTCCACCCTTAACACGGGCTTCTCCCACGTATGCAAGGGGTTCCGTGAATAGCCGTTCTCCTCTAGCTCGCCAAGCCACCGGGAAATCAGGTCTTGGGCGATGGCCACATTGAAATGGTCATGGCGCACGGGATACTGCTTCAGGTTGTTCTGCGCCAAGCGGAACAGGGCGGCGGAGGGTTTCAAACGCTCCTTCTGCAGATGGACGAATGCGCCCGCTAATTGGATGAGGCCCTTGTAGTAGGCGTAGTTGGGACCCTTGCGATCTACCAACCACAAATCCTCCAAGACATCATGAGCCTCGTAGAAGAGCTGGCGGTTAAAGCATTCAAAAAAGCCGATGTAGTGTGCGTCCAAGGCCTGGCCTTGCCACGTCTCGATCATTGCTGCGATTTTCGCGCTCTTTTTGCTCACGACGGGAATGTACGCCGTCACCAGAGCCGAGGAAAGCTCATCGTGCTCGCAGCATAATTCCTCCTCCCGAAAAATTGACAACCCCTGCCCCCTTCCCCACTCTTACTCCATGGTGAAACCAGTATTAGGACGAGGCTTGGGTGCATTGTTGAGCGGTGGAGCGGCGAAACCTGCGCCCGCCACCCCTGCACCCGCATCGCCATCTCCTTTTGCGGCGACTCCGACGGCGCCACCGCCTGCCGTCCCGGTCGCCACTCCCGCACCTGCCCCAGCGGCTCCCGTTCCCGTTGGCGAAATGATCCGCAAAGTGCCCTTGAGCGAGGTTCATCCCTGCGCTTTCCAGCCACGCAAAGATTTTGCTCCAGAAGCGATCCAAGACTTGGCGGCTTCCATCAAGGAGCAAGGCATCGTCCAGCCGTTGCTCGTTCGCAAGAGCGCGGATGGGTATGAGCTCATCGCTGGTGAACGTCGCTGGCGTGCGGCGCAAGTCGTGGGCTTGAGCGAAGTTCCGGTCATCGTTCGCGAAGCTACGGATGAGCAATTGATCGAACTCGCGCTCATCGAAAATCTTCAGCGCGAGAATCTGAACGCCATCGAAGAAGCGCTCGGCTACAATCAATTGCTCGGCCAATTCGGACTCACGCAGGAACAGGTTTCCACGAAGGTCGGCAAGAGTCGCGCTGCCGTGGCCAATGCCTTGCGCCTCCTGCGTCTCAGCCCCGAGACCCAAGCCTACTTGCGCCACGGCCAAATCTCCGTAGGTCATGCGAAGGTCATTCTCGGTCTTGTCCTGGAATCAGAACAGAAGCTGGCGGCCGAACGGATCATGAAGGAAGGCCTGAGCGTGCGTGAAACCGAGGTGATGATCGCCGCCATGCAAGGCAAGTCCAGCGCGTCGGAAGGCGTCCGTCACAGCGCCAAGAAAGCGCCGCCGAAGGACGCTCATGTGGCCGATCTCGAACGCAAGTTGCAGGAGCGTTTCGGCACGCGAGTGGCCTTGAAATACAAGGCCGGCAAAGGCTCGGTAGAGATCCGCTTTTTCAATGACGATGACCTGGAGCGTGTGCTGCAAGTCGCCGGCATTCCGATGGATTAACGACGGTCGCCACCTGGTGGCCGTTTGCTGGCCCGGAGTCTGGCTGAATAATGTGGTGATGGTGGCTGCGCTGGGCAAACGGGCTGGGGCTAGGCGCGGCGAGGGAGCATATTGATGAAGAAATCTGTGACCGAGCCGCAACAACGCCCCAGCCCGTTTGAACCAGCAGACGCCGGCACCACATTATTTAGTCTGACTCCTCATCGCCATGACACCTGAAAACACACCCGGATTGCGCGCGCAAACGGCCGCTGCTCTCCGTCTTGCCGCCAGCCGTGTCCCCCAGCTTACCGCGTTCGTCGGGCTCGACGGTTTCGTCGATGAGATTCTCGATGTGGTGGACAAGCGTCAGGACGTTGCCAATTACCAGCGCATGCCGACCATCGCCAGCTTGGGCGAACGCATCTCCGGCGCGGCTGGCCGCAGCACGAATATCGAGTTGGTCACCCGTCGGACGAAGCTCGGTGGCAATGGCCCCATCATGGCCAATGCGCTCGCCACCCTCGGCTTGAGCACCACGTATGTCGGCAGCTTGGGCTATCCCAATTTGCACCCCGTCTTCGCTGAGTTCGCCCAACGTGCCAAGGTCATTTCCATCAGCGAACCGGGTCATACGGACGCGCTCGAATTCGAGGACGGCAAGCTCATGCTCGGCAAGATGTATCCGCTCGCCGAAGTGAACTGGGCGAATCTCAATGCCCGTGCTGGAGCCGAAAACGTCAAAACTCAGATCCAGCAATCCACCTTCATCGCCTTCGTGAACTGGACCATGCTGCCGCACATGAGCGCCATCTGGGAACGCATGCTCGCGGAGATCGTCCCCACCATCAGCGGCGAACGGCGCTGGATGTTCTTCGATCTCGCCGATCCCGCCAAGCGCACGCGTGAAGACCTCTTGCACGCGCTCGATCTCGTGCATCAGTTCAACACCAAGTTCCGCGTGATCCTCGGCCTCAACGAAAAGGAAGCCTTTGAAGTCGGTGAAGTGTTGGGCCTCCCGATGCCCGATGGTTCACCGCAAAGCTTGGGCTGCCTCGCCCAACGCATCGATGAAAAGATCGGTATCGAAACGCTCGTCGTTCACCCTGTCACCTACGCACTCGCAGTCACGGCGGGCCAAGTTTCCATGGTCTCTGGTCCGCGCATCAAGAAGGCGCTCATCACCACCGGCGCGGGCGATCACTTCAATGCCGGCTTCTGCCTCGGCAAACTTCTCGGATTGGATGACGCAGCAAGTGTATTGACCGGCGTCACCACCAGCGGTTATTACGTGAAGACGGCAACCACACCCGGTATACTGGACTTGGCTGGCATGATCGAGAACTGGCCGGAATAAGTCTCGCGTGAGACAATAACTTGAAATGGCACTCAAACGGAAACCGGTGAAGGCAACGAGTCGCAAAGTCACTCGCAAGAGCCGTAAACCGCTGAAACGCCAGCTTAAACGACGCAAGAAAATGGTATTGGATATCGTGAATTTTGGTCATCCGGTCCTCCGCCAAAAAGGCGCGAAGATCGAGAAAGTCACTCCCGAAGTGAAGCAGCTCATCGACAGCATGCTCGAGACGATGAAGCACGCGCATGGCGTGGGCCTCGCCGCCCAGC
>CALRJY020000029.1:0-82527 GCA_943367715.1 Chitinophaga pinensis
AATGAGCGTTTTGGTCATAAATAGCTTAAAGTTAAAGGGGTCAGTCCCACACAATGTAATATTGCGTTTCATTGAGCAAATTGTTCCCCGCACCCCGCGCTCCCCTCATCGTCAATTCCCGCCGCATCGTCTCTCGGCCATTTTTCCTCATCGCCTCGGGCTCATTGATCTTCCCTCCACCCTCCGCCTTTCCTGCTACCCCGTCAAGCCACTCCGTCATCCCTAAAGGGGCCACCCATATTGCCATATTCTCAAACACCACCAGACCACCAGACCGATCTTACTCCTTTCTGAGTTGTGATTCCTTACTAACCTCCCCACACTCCCGCACCTGACAGCTCTTGATCCAAATCCGTAAAAATCAGTTCCACCTCAGAGATGAAATCCCCCGCTCTTCTTTGCGCCCTCACCATTTTCCTCTCGGCCATCCTCTCCTCGCCCGCCGCCGAGACCATCAAAACCAACGCCCCCTCCAAACCCCTCCCCATGGGCGTCTATCGCGGCGTGAACGAAACCGAAAAAGTCGATGCCTTCAGCCAATGGCTCGGCCGTCCCGTCTGGGGCGAGGATTTCATCGGTTGGGAAGCGTGGAGCAATGTCGCCTGGCCCGTCTGGTGGTTGGAGAAATGGTCCAAGTGGGTTCACGCCCAGCCCGGTCGCCGCTTCATCTTCTCCGTCCCCATGCTCGCCGGTCCCAATGACGGCAGCGGCCCCACGAAGGGCGACAGTGGTGTGGGCGAACCCGTCTCGCTCGAGAAAGGCGCCTCCGGTGCTTACAATCATTACTACAAGACGCTCGCCGAGAACCTCGTTAAGCACAAACTTGCTGATACCATCCTGCGCCCCGGCTGGGAATTCAACGGCAACTGGTATCCGTGGATGGCCAAGGGCAAGGAAGCCGCCTTCGCCGAATACTGGCGGCAGATCGTGAAGACCATGCGCGCCGTGCCCGGCACCGAGAACCTAAAATTCTGCTGGAACCCCACCCTGCGCCTCGAACAATTCCCCTCCGAAAAAGCCTGGCCCGGAGCTGAGTTCGTGGACTACATCGGCCTCGATGTCTATGACGAATCATGGCAAGAGGGCAGCTACGTCTGGCCCGCTGGGACCAGTGCCGCCGAGATCCAAGTCCGCCAACGTAAGGTCTGGGAGAAGGAGATCTACGGTGGTGATCACGGCCTCGCCTTCTGGAGCAAATTCGCCAAAGAACAAAAACGTCCCCTCGCCCTCTGCGAATGGGGCGTGAAGAAACGCCCGACCGGTCACGGCGGCACGGATAACCCCCACTTCATCGAGCAGATGCACCGCTTCATGCAAGACCCGCAGAACAACGTCGCCTTCCACTGCTACTTCGACTTCAACTGCGAACCGCCCGACGGCCATCACCAGATCTCCCCGGATGCCAAAGGCGGCTACGAATTCCCCCGTTCCTCCGCGAAGTTCCTCGAACTCTTCGGCGGCAAGAAGAAGTAACTGGCCGCGTTTTCAGCGCCAATTCACCCCGGCCCAGTCGGGGCGGCGCGGCTCAGGTGGAGCGTGGGCGCCTCGCCCACAGCAACTCCCCTAAGCAAAGACGGGCCACCTTCGCCATCCAATCTCTCGCCCGAAATGCGTCGTTCTTCCGCTTACGGCCCCGCGGCCATGATCAATCCACCGGAAAGAAATTCTCACACGCCTCCACGAACTTTATCTCCCCCCTCAATTCCAGATTCCCCGTGCGCGCATCCATCCCGATCTCCTGCGTCAGCACGAACCCCTCCAGTTCACCACGCTCGCAGCACATCGCGATCACCGCATCCGCCGGCAGCAACCCCTCACCCGTTTTCACCGTGCTGAGCTGGATGCACAGATGCGCCTCGTTCCCCAGCTTGCGTGCCCACGCCGTCACCCGCGCGATGACCTCCTCCTGATTCTTCGCCTCCTCGATCTTCGTCAGCTTCTGCTCCTCCCCCTCGTGCCAATACACGAACAACGGCAACTGATCATCCGCCAGCCATTGTGCCGCCGCCTTGAATACCGCCACCACCGCCTCCTGCATCTCCTCGCTCAACATCGGCTCCACCTCCGGCTCCTCCATTTTCGACTGGCTCCACGAACTTTCCGGGAACTCCGAGAAAACCACCGGTATCTCGACGGGCGGCTGCGTCTTCGTCACCAGATGCGTGATGTTCTGCATCTCCCGGGTGGGCTGCAGCTCACACACCACCTGCACAAAGAAATCCCCTGGTAACGCCCCCGGACAGGCATCCGCCAATTGCCCCTTCACCACCGCCTCGCGATAGGTGAGCAATTTCCGTTGCAAGAGCGCGAGTCGCTCAGCCGGCTCCATGGTCACGCCCTCGTCCATGATGATCAGCCCGAAGCGCCCATCCGTCCCCCGCTGCGTGATCATGTCGATGGCATCAATCTCTTCCAGTGGCATGCGACCAAGGTTCCAACGACCCGCCTCCCCCGCAACGCAAAATTCGCCCTCGTCGCAGCGACGCCCCTCACTACCCATCTTACTTTCTTAAAAAACTTCTCATTTTTTGCGGCCCGCCATCCAATCTTTATTGTCCATTATATTGACATCGCTGCCTTGAATTTAGACTTAAATTCCGCCTCCAAGCCACCGATCGATAATTTTCTGCCCCTCTTTGCAGCCAAAACCGATCTTTCTCCTCTCTCTTCTGCCATTGGAACACAAACTGCTATTTGGCGGGGGAGCGAAAACGGGTTATTCTGGTTGGCTGATGGGACTATGAAGCGGGCATACGAATCGATTGAAGGTTGGATGGCGCTGGGGAATTTGGAAGAGGCGGATTTGGAATTCCAAAAACTTCCCCGTCGTGCCCTGTCCACCAAGCAGGGACTTTGGCTCTGGTTGCGCCTTTCCCGGAAGCTGGGGCGTTGGCTGGAGGTTCAGGCTGCCGCCCGCCAGTTGCAGGCGCTCTTTCCCTCTGCCACCCTGCCCATCCTGCATGAAGCGGAGGCCCTTCATTATCAGGAACAGACCATTCAGGCAGTGATGCTCCTCGCTTCCCGCGCCCCGGATTTCGCCGGGGAAAAATGGCCCATCTATCTTGCTTACCTGAAGAAATACGTGGCCTTGGCCGAGCTGACTCCTGAGCAGACCGCCATGTTCCAGGAGATCGTCCACCGCTCGGAAGCGAACGATCTTTCCTCCGGGGTCGCTATTCCCGTCGCTGTGGTCCCTCTCCCAGTCTGATTATCGCCCGCGTTTCTTCTACGATAACGGGGTTTCTCCCTCGTCTTTTGTCTCCGGCGCATCCTTTTCAGCAGACCACAGTGACTCCAGTTTATCGAGGTCTTGCAGCGCGAAGTGCAGCGCCAATCCCCGATGAACATTCTCGCTGTAATACCCCTCCACCGTCTTTTTGAGCGTGGTGATGACCGGCCTCATCAACGGCAGCACCCCTTCATACTCCGTCAGCACTCCGATCTGGTAATAGGCCTCGGCCCCCTGTTTCGCATAGCTATCAGGCTTGGCCACCAGATCACCTTTGAGCTGAACTCGTAACGCTTCTAAAAGCTGAAGGTATTTACTCCGGTTCAAGATGCCGCAACCTCGACCCAAATGTGCCTGTTTTCAACCCACAATTGGATGAAATCGGAACAGAATGGAGCCCCTATTCACCTTACGGGTCCAGCCAGTCCGGCGTCTTCTTCTCCATCACCACTCTTTGCGTGACCGTCTCCGCAGATTTTACCGTTATCACGCCAAACCTCATCTTGGAAACCGGCTCCACCGGCATCACCTGGTCATCATGCCAGATTGAGAAGTATTGATCCCCAGGCGGGAGTCCCCTGATGGTCGCTTTGCCCGCCGCATCCGTCCGTCTGGTGTAACGCCGATTTTGTTCCAGCCTGCCCCGCTTCACCTGCTGAGGATCCAAATTATCTTCGGTCCGAAACTCGTTGCCGAAAAAAACGGAGGAAGCCACGAAATAACCCACCCCCGGTTGAAAACTGATTGCCGCCCCTTGCACCGGTTTCCCCTCGGCGTCAACTAACCGGAGTTCGCCTTGCGCTTCCGGGATCATCCTCACAATCGTATTGTCATCCCGCCACGGCCCTCCGGCCATGTTCTGAGCTTTGTAGAGGGAGGACTTCGGGGCCACATCCCCTTCAGACACATAACCATCGCAGATCGCCGTCAGCTCCACATTGATTCGGGGCAGCGAGGTGAAGATGAATCTCCCTTCCTCATCCACCTCAACCCAGGTTTCCCACACACTTTCACCCGTGGCACACCACGCATGCACCCGCCCGTTTCTGACCGGTCGCGGCACATTGGCCGAAAGGTGCCCCGCCAAACGATGCCCCGGACTCAAGCGCAATTCCACCCGGTTGGTATCTCCGGGACGGAGGATCTGGATTAGGCCCGGCCTTCGGCTCAAGACGGGCAGTCCGCTGAACAGCGGATCGCCCTGCTCAGGGACATACGCCAGAAAAAAGGCATCCTCTTTCCCCATGGGAATCTGTGCATTGATCAAGGTTCCGTTCTTTGAAACCTTCCACGCCTCGTTTCGTTTGATCAATTCCCGGCCGCTCACCACCAGAAGCCGTTTCGGATCGATCGGCGGTTGATCGGGCGCAAGGGTCACCTCCACGGTGATCGCCCGCTCCAGCTTGATGCCGCTCACCGGGGCACGTTCTCCAAAACTGCTGATGATCGATTGCACGATGTATTCAAAGGCCGCCCACGTGCCGGCCTTGGCGGGCGGTGAGCTGTCCACGTTACTACTCGTAACCAAAGGGGCATATCCATCCCGCCGGATATTGAGAGTGACCTCTTTGGTTTCCAGATTTTCAAAGACTCGCGTGGGCACATCAAATTTAACTAATCCGCTCGCGTCGGAAAAGAACGGCCCCTTCATCCCGTACAAATCTTCCTCCCAGGCCCAATAATAACCGCCCGTCTTGGAGGTCAGTCCATGCATGGTCACTTCGGCACCGGACACCGGCTTGCCCTGCGGATTTTCGATCCGCACGACCGTCATCAATCTTCGCGGCTGCATCACCCACACACCGATCAACCCCATTATCAGCAACACATAGAGAACGCGCACCACCCGGTGAAACCAACGCGCCTGCCAACATGCCTGTTTGGAATTGCCTTGTACCGTTGAATTATTTTCCGGTTGTCCCATGGACAAAAACCTCTTTTCGTTAAATCATCGGCGAACGGCATCAATCTGACCGCAATCACCTTTTCCAGCAACAGCTATGATCACGCTCATCTCAGGAACCAATCGCGCCGACAGCAACACCCGCAAGGTCACCGCTGAGATCGAAGCCATCTACCGTGATCTCAAAGTCCAGACCCAGACGCTGGACCTCACGCAACTCCCGGCGGAACTCTTCAACTCCGCCGCCTACGGGACGAAGCCCGCCGCCTTCACCCCTTTCAGCGATGGCGTGTTGAAAGCCGATGGCCTCGTCATCATCACCCCGGAATACAACGGCGGCATGCCTGGTGTGCTGAAATATTTCATCGATATGCTGAAATTCCCGGAAGCGTTTGAACATCGCCCGGTTTGCTTCGTGGGCTTGGCTGCCGGTATGTTCGGCGCACTCCGTCCCGTGGAACATCTCCAGCAAATCTTCGGTTACCGCAACGCCTACATCTATCCCAACCGCGTCTTCATCCCCGGCGTCATGAACCAGCTCGATGCCACCGGAAAATTCAAAGACGCCGAACTCCGCGAACGCTTCGTCCAACAAGCGTCCGGTTTCGTCACCTTCGTCGAAAACGTAAAAGGCCTCAAACTCCGCGCCTGATCGTTAGCACTGTTGGGTATTGCACAGCGAGAAATTAAAGTGGCCCGGACACCGGATTGTTCCATGATTCAGGTAAGAAAGACATCTCCAAAGGAACTTAAAACACTTGGCGACCATTTGCGGAAAAGGCGGATGGAAACCAGCCTAACCCAAAGCCAAATCGCCGCCAAACTGGACATTCCACGCCTTCGCAAACAGGAGTTTGAGCGGGATGAAAGAACCCCATCGCAGGCCGACTGGAAGAAGTTATCGGCAGCGTTTGGGTTGTTAGCCCCTCAAGAACTGACCACACCCATCGGCGGAGTTTAATGTTGGGCATTACACGCCGTCACAATCGTCATAAGGGCCTCAATTAGAGAGATATGACTTGAGTTGCACCCATACCATCATGGTTTCGCGTATGGCTTCTAGGTGTGTCATTTGCGCGTCCGCCCATGCCTGACGGATACGCAGTAACTCGCCCAAGCTAATGTCTCCCGCTGCGTAGCGGGCTTCCGCCAGTTCAGCGCGGTTTCTGCCTCGGGCAACACTTCAGTCTCGTATGCCTTGGAACGACTAACGGCGGAAAACTTGTATCTGCCTGCCTGACAAAAAGAACTAATCCCAAACTGGGGCCTTTTGGGAATCAGACTTAAGTTGTCCGCCACAGAGCTATCTCAACAGTAGCCTTGCTGACATAGCTCGTTTGTCTCGTTGCCTTTTCAGAAGTGCCCTGTAGTCTCGGACGATTGCGCGATGCAGAGTGACACCGACACTGCTGGGGATGTAGCCAGGTCGCCACGTACCTTTTGCACTACCATGTGGCTGGTCGTACAGGAGGCCGGCCAGGTGGATTCTCAACGGTCTGCGGAGGCTCTGGCGCAACTTTGCCATGCCTACTGGTATCCGCTTTATGCCTTCGTACGGCGGCAGGGATATTCCCCCGAACAATCGCAGGATCTTACGCAGGAATTCTTTCGCCGCCTGATCGAAAAGAAAAGCTTCCAGGCCGCCGACCCCGCTCGCGGACGTTTCCGCTCCTTTCTGCTTTCTTCCCTCCGGAACTTTCTCGCCAACGAATGGGAGCGAGCTCGCACCCAGAAACGTGGTGGCAATGCCATCAGCTTTTCCCTCGATGCCGTGAATGCCGAGGAGCAATACCAGCTCGAGCCATCCGACGGGCGCACCCCGGAAACCATCTACGACCAGCGTTGGGCCTATGCCTTGTTAGAACGCGTCATGACGCAGCTACGGGAAGAGTTCACCGAATCAGGCAAAGCCGACCGCTTTGAAGCGTTCAGCACCTTCTTGTTGGACGATAATTCCGCCTCGCAGGCGGAGCTGGCTGTAGCCTTGAGGATGACGGAAAGCGCAGTGAAGTCGGCGATCCACCGTCTGCGCCAGCGGTATGGTGAACTGTTACGGCAGGAAGTGGCCCACACCGTAAGCCGCCCGGAGGACGTGGAGCGTGAAATTGTTGAACTATTTGAAAGTTTGGGTCGTTGATCGCGAAACCTTGGAAGCTTTTTCCGGTATAGCCTGTTGAAATGGCAGTTTCTGCACCCAGTTTGAGATGCCGTAAATGCGGTGTCGCGCTGTCGTCATCTGGCACTACCGGCTTTTGCGCCCGTTGCCTGCTGGGTGGGGTCATGACTCCAAAACCGGGAACCCCTCCGCTTACCACCGTCATTCTGCCGAAGGTTCAGGATATTCGCCACCCCAGCCCGCCCATCACTGGCCGGCTCGGCGACTACGAAATCGTCGGGGAGGTCGCTCGCGGGGGAATGGGCGTGGTTTATAAAGCCCTAGACACCCGGACCGGAAGAACCGTCGCCCTGAAGATGATCCTCGCGGAAAGTCTCGGCGACATCTCCTTGAAGCGGTTCCAGAGTGAGGCCAGTGCTGCCGCCGCACTGGATCACCCGAACATCGTGCCGATATACGAAGTCGGCGAGACCGGCGGCCAGCCGTTCTTCACGATGAAGCTGATTGAAGGCGGGAATCTGTCGTCCCGCCTCACCTCGTTTCATAAACACTTGCGTAAAGGTGTGGCCTTGCTGGCCAAGGTGGCGCGTGCCGTTCATCACGCTCACCAACGAGGCGTCCTGCACCGTGATCTGAAACCCAGCAACATCCTCGTAAACAATGAGGATGAACCCTTCGTCACCGATTTCGGCCTGGCGCGCCGGTTCGATGAGCAGAGTAACCTGACCCTGACCGGAACCCTCATTGGCACGCCTAATTTTATTGCTCCCGAGCTGCTGGGAAATCGACGGCAATCACTCACCACCGCTTCCGATATTTTCAGTCTCGGGGGGATTCTCTACAATGTCCTCACCGGACAGCCGCCCTTTCATTCTGAAAGTCTTTTTGAACTCCTCCATGGCGTCCAGCATACCGAGCCGCAACGCCCCTCCCTCCTCAATCAGCAGGTGGATGCCGACCTTGAGACGATCTGTTTGAAATGTCTCGAGAAAGATCCGCGCAACCGTTACCGCTCCGCTTTGGAACTGGCGGAAGATCTGGAGCGCTGGCTGGGGCATGAAACCATCGTGGCCCGTCGCGCCACTCCCGCTGAACGGGCCGTGAAGTGGGCCCGCCGCCGTCCCTTGGTGGCGGCTTTATCGGCGGCCATCATCTTGGCGGTCATCGGCGGCATTGTCGGAATCACCTTTCAGTGGCAGGAAGCCGAACACGCCCGAAAAATTGCCGAAGATAATCGCCAGGCGGAAAAACTGGCAAAGGAAGATGCCGAACGACAGCGCGCCAAGGCTGAGGAAGCCTTGAGCGATACCGCCGCCATGCTGACCGACAGTGAACTGGAAAAAGCAGATGCATTGCTGGCCGCCGGAGATTCCGGCGGCGGCTTGTCCTATCTGGCCCGCGTTCTCCGTCGCCAACCGGGCAACCTGGTGGCCTCAGGTCGTATCATGTCTTTCCTGCGTCAACGCAGCGTGGCTCTGCCGGAGATCTTAAGCTCTGCCAATCAATCTATGGTGCTTGATGCCGCCTTAAGCCAAGACGGCAACTGCCTCGTCACCGCTATCGATAAACCGGGCAACAATATCCAGATCACCCATTTCGATGCTTCAGCTCGCCTCCGAACCGCAACCCATGCTTTCGATACATTAGCCACCACCGCTGGCAAAGGCTCCGGACCATTCTTTGGCAAAGGAGTCGTCAGAACCAAGGCCCAGGCCAACACTCCCGAAGGAGACGGATTTCGGCTGGGCAACCCAACGGCTGCACGCCCCCGGCTGCCCATCATCGCAGGCTTTTTTTCCATTTCCTTCAGTCCCGATGATAAGCGCATCGTGTCCGCCGCCAATTCAGGCACCGTGCAGGTGTGGGATGCCTTCACCGGCGCAGCCGTCACGCCGGTATTGCAAACGGGTTCTCCCGTCGTCAGTGCGGCGCTTACGACAGGGGGCCGGTCGGTAGCGGCCGTGAGCCGCATGGGCAGAATGCAGGTATGGAATCTCGCCACGGGTGAAGTCACCCAGGACGTGAAACTCCTCTCCTTGATTATTTCCGCCACGTTCAGCCCGGACGCTTCGCACGTCCTCCTCATCCGGGTGCCTGGGATTGCGCAGATATGGGATGTCCGTACCGGCAAGGTGGTCACGACACTTGAACACGAAGGCCTGGCTAATCACACGGCTTGGAGCAGTGATGGCCAAGTCGTTGCTCTCGCTGCGGAATCGGAGGTGAATGTGTGGCGTCTTGATCAGGGAAGTGGCAGTGCCTCGCGCATGAAACATCCACTGCCGGTCGCCACACTGGTCTTGAATGCAGATGGTAGCAAGCTCGTCACCGGGTCCGATGATCAGTTTGCCCGGGTCTGGGATACCCGGACCGGCGAGCAATTGGTCCCGCCGCTGGAACACGCGGATGCCGTCCGTTTCATCACGTTCTCGGCTGACGGCAGGAAAATCGCCACCATCTCCCAAGGCAACGCCATCCGTGTCTTTGACACCCTCACGGGCCGGCCCGTTTGCGAGCCGATGCAACTTCGCAGCCCGGGTGTCTTCGCCCAGTTCACCCCGGGCGGTCGGGCCTTGATCGTGCTGTGCAGTGATAGCACGATTTCACGCCACACCTTTGTCAGCCCGCCACCACCCATCGTTGCTCTGACTGATGCAGGGCGAGTTCGCTCGGCCAGCTTCAGCCCGGATGGGCGGATGCTCCTCACGGCTTCAGCCAATGGTCGCGCTCAACTTTGGGACGTGACTTCGGGTCGGAGCATACGGACTTTGGATCACGACTCTCCCCTTGTCAGTGCTGCTATGAATGCCGACGGATCACAGATCGTCACTGCGGGAACGGATCAAATGGTCCGGCTGTGGGAAACCCGTTCCGGCCGGCTGCTGGGACAGTCATTGCACGAATCCAACCGTATTTTCTCTGTCCGCTTCCGCTCTGACGAGCAGGTGGCCATCTCGACCGTCAGTGGCTTGGGCACTGTGTGGAAGCCCCGCACCGGCGAGCAACTCAGTCCTTTTCCCAACTACCCGGTGTGGCGTGAATCCATGATCCACTCATCGACGAACCGGGTGCTCGGCATTCTGGTGGCCGAACGGGCCGCCGCCATCTACGACTATGTCACGGGTTCCATGACCGGGCCGCTGCTGAAACATTCGGACGTGATTACCAGTTGCAATTTCAGCCCCGACGGCCGCTACGCCATCACCACCTCCAGTGATAACACCGCCAACCTCTGGGACACGGCGACGTCACTGCCCCTCACGGGTCCGTTGCGGCACGATGGCGCGGTGTACTTCGGAGCGTTTGCTCCGGATAACCAGCAGGCCGTCACCGCCTCCAAGGATAAAACGGCCCGGCTTTGGCGCATCGCTCCTGGTGTCTCCCTCACTCGCACACTCCTTCATGAGGCCGGCGTACGTTATGCTGAATTTAGCCAGGACGGAGCGCGATTGCTGACCGTAGCCAGCGACTTCACCGTGCATCTCTGGGATGTGCGTCTGGGCCGGCGTCTGGCCGACCCGCTGCAGTTCAAGACCGCCGTGGTTTCCGCCCATTTCTCGCCTGACGGCCAGACCATTTTCGCCGCCAGCGAAGATGGTGACGCACGTCTTTGGTCAGTCCCCGCTCTTCCGCTCCCTGCCCCGGCGTGGCTGGCCGATGTGGCCGAGCAAATCGGCGGCTCGCGGATTGATCCCAAAGGCCTGAACCAGCCAGCCCTTCGGCAGAACTTGTCCGAGTTGATCAACATCGCCCCCGGCACAGATCCCTACGCGCGGGAGATCAGGCGCTTGCTCCTTTCCGCTCCTGCCGCCAAATAACTCAGTCCCCTAAGGCCGCTTCCGTCCTGTTCACCCTCTCGATTTCGGCTTTCTGAAAAATATTTATTTCGCCGCGAAACCTTTCGGGAATTTTCCGTTAGTAGCCGGTGAAGCCCCACCATGTCGGTGCGGCTGGATGACACATATCATGCAAAACCGGCCTCTGGCATTTGTACGCTTACTGCTCGTATTGGCGTTTGCTTTTTTCACGAGCATGGGCTTCGCCCAGACTCCTGTCACCGCCTTCACTTATCAGGGGCGCCTCACTGATAATGGCCTGCCTGCCAACGGCACGTATGAATTCCGTTTCACCCTCTATAATGCCCTCACGGTTGGTGCCCAGATCGGCAATGTGGTTACTGCCGCGCCCGTCACGGTGACCGATGGCGTCTTTACCCTGCCGCTTGATTTTGGGGCGAGCGCCTTTGATGGCCAGGGCCGCTGGCTGGAGATCGGCGTACGCACCAATGGCGCTACCGGCTCACACTCAGTGCTGAATCCGCGTCAGGCCATCACCGCTGCCCCCTTCGCACTCTATGCCCTGAACGGAACGCCTGGTCCCACTGGACCTCAGGGACCTCAAGGTTTGCCAGGCATCCAAGGATTTGTCGGCCCGCAGGGACCTACTGGGTTGCAAGGTCTGGCGGGGCCGACGGGGAACCCCGGCGAGCAGGGTCCGGCTGGCTCTGTTGGTCCGCAAGGACCGCAGGGCCAGACCGGCGCCACGGGGTCTCAAGGTATTCAAGGCGTGCAAGGGCTCACGGGGCTTCAAGGACCCAAAGGTCTCCGTTGGCTAGGCGCTTGGGATCTGGCCACAGTCTATCTCATGGATGATGCCATTCTCTATCAAGGCTCCGCGTGGTTTGCCAAACGCATCAACCTCAATGTCCTGCCCGTCGAAGGTGATGACTGGACGCTGCTGGCCAGCAAAGGCACCGATGGCCCGGCTGGTCCCACAGGAGAAGCGGGTCCCCAAGGTGTCATGGGACCGCAAGGTCCGGCCGGTCAGCAAGGCATTCAAGGTATCCAAGGCATCACCGGAACCACGGGTTCCCAAGGACCGGCCGGCCTCAAAGGCGTGAACTGGCTCGGCCCTTGGAATTCCGCCACCGCTTACACCACCGATGCCGCCGTCTTCTTCAATGGCTCCGCCTGGATCGCCAAACGCGCCAACCTCAATGTCTCTCCCGCCGAAAGTGCGGACTGGACCCTGCTCGCGCAGAAGGGCGATACCGGATTGCAAGGCATTCAGGGCCTTCAAGGTATCCAAGGGTTGATCGGCCCACAGGGCCCCATCGGACCGATGGGCAATCCCGGCGCGACGGGCTCCACCGGACCCCAAGGCCCCGCTGGCCCGCAAGGCATACGCGGCCTGCTCTTCCGTGGTGCGTGGGCTTCGGTCACGACTTACGCCGCATACGATGTCACCACCTACAACGGCTCCGCCTGGATCGCCCTGCAAGGTAATCAGAACATCGCTCCCGTCGAAGGCGTGAACTGGACGACCCTCGCCCAGAAAGGCGAACCCGGCGAAGGCTCCAGCAGCATAGGTCCTACGGGCCCGCAAGGTCCGGCGGGGATGACCTTCCGCAGCGCGTGGAACAGTGCCACCGCTTATGTGGCCAATGACGCCGTGTCCTACAACGGTTCCGCTTGGCTCGCCAAACGACCCAACATCGCCATCATCCCCTTGGAAGGCAACGACTGGACCCTCCTCTCTGCGAAAGGCGATGCCGGTACTCAAGGCCCGCAAGGTCTCGCCGGTGCTGCGGGTGCGCAAGGCCCCATGGGCTTGCAAGGTGTTCAAGGTCCGGCAGGTCCACAGGGATTGCCCGGCACCACCACGGCGGATGGTCTCACCAGCGGCACCTTGGCAGATGTCCGGCTCAGCGCGAATGTGCCGCTGATGAATGGCGTGAATATTTTCTCTGCCGCCAACCGCTTCAGCGGCGCCGTGGAGATCACCAATGCCAATAACATCCTGAACGGCACCTTCACCGGCAACGGCGCGGGCCTGACCAATCTGCCTGGCCAATGGACCGTTGTGGCTGGCACCCAGCAGACCGCCGTTCCCAACCGCTCGTATGTGCTGACCAACTCGGCCCTGTCCACGGTGAACCTGCCCACCTCGGCGAAGGTGGGCGATACTGTTACTCTTTCCGGCACGGGCGCAAACGGATGGCGGGCTGTCACTATCTCGTCCAGCCCGGGAGAAGTATGGGTGCCCCGAGACAGCGATCGCCCTTGGTACTCCATCGCCTCCTCTGCGGATGGTTCCAAACTTGTGGCCGCAGCCTTTTTTGATCAGATTTACGTCTCCACCGATTCCGGCGTGACTTGGCAGGCCAAAGATACCGCCAGACAGTGGGAATCGGTTGCCTCCTCCGCCGATGGCACCAAGCTCGTCGCCGTAGTCCTTGACGGTTTTATTTACACTTCCGCCGATTCCGGCGAGTCTTGGCAGCCCAAAAGCAGTTTCCGTGGTTGGAGATCAGTCGCCTCCTCTGCGGACGGCACCAAACTCGTCGCCGTAGTCCAGGACGGTCAGATTTACACTTCCACCGATTCCGGCGAGTCTTGGCAGCCCAAAGACAGCATCCGAGGTTGGCGCTCAGTCGCCTCCTCCGCCGATGGCTCCAAACTCGTGGCCGGTGTTTATGGCGGTCAGATTTATATCTCCACCGATTCCGGCGTGACTTGGCAGGCCAAAGACAGCCCGCGAAACTGGATATCAATCGCCTCCTCTGCGGATGGCACCAAACTCGTCGCCGTGGTCAATGGCGGTCAGATTTATATCTCCAGCGATTCCGGCGTGACTTGGCAGGCCAAAGACAGCCCGCGAAACTGGTGGTCAGTCGCCTCCTCCGCCGATGGCTCCAAACTCGTCGCCGTGGTCAATGGCGGTCAAATCTATATCTCCACGGATTTCGGCGAGACTTGGCAGCCCAGAGACAGCACACGGTCTTGGCGGTCAGCCGCCTCTTCCGCCGATGGCTCCAAACTTGTCGCCGGGGAAATTTATGGCCGGATTTACACATCGATTCCGGAGACCGTGATTTCGACCGGCGGGCCCGGAAATTCCAGCACCTTGCAGTATCAGGGCGGTGGCCTCTGGCAACCGCTGAAAGAAGCTCAACTTGCCGGGGATGGCTTTCAACTGACCCGCTTGAACGCCACGAATCTCGTCGGTCAGATTCCAACCGCCTCGCTTTCCGGCACCTATACTGGTGCCGTCACGTTCAGCAATTCCGCCAATTCGTTCACTGGCAACGGAGCCGGACTGACGAACTTGAACGCAACGAACCTTGCCAGCGGCACCGTCAATGACGCCCGCTTGTCCACCAATATCGCCCGCCTCAATGCCACAAATATTTTCACCGGCACCAACCGTTTCAGCGGCGCCGTGATCCTTACCAACGCGGCTAACACGATTGCCGGTAACGGCTTCGCTCTGACCAGTCTCAACGCCACCAACCTCACCGGCACCATCCATGACTTGCGCCTTTCCCCCAATGTGGCGTTGCGCGATGCGGCTAATGTCTTGAGTGGAGCCAACCGTTTCAGCGGCACCGTGATTCTCACCAACGCGGCTAACACCATTGCGGGTAACGGCTTCGCCCTGACCAGTCTCAATACCACCAACCTCACGGGCACCATCCATGACCTGCGCCTGTCCGCCAATGTGGCCTTGCGGAATGCGAACAATGTTTTCACCGGTGCCAACCAGATCAACGGCACCTTCACCGGTAACGGTGCCGGGCTGACCAATCTGCCAGGTCAGTGGACTGTCGTAGCCGGAACCCAACAGACCGCCGAACCCAATCGTTCTTATCTGTTGACCAATGCCACATCCACTACCGTCATTTTGCCGGCCTCCGCCCAAGTTGGCGATGTCGTTACCGTGGCTGGCAGCGGGTTGGGTGGCTGGACCGTTCAGGCAAATACCACCCGTAGTCCTTGGGTTGAGCAGTCCAATTATCGGAACTGGCAGAGCGTGGCCGCTTCCGCCGATGGCTCGAAATTGGTTGCCGGTGCCCAAGATGGTCTCTTCATCTCAGTTGATGGTGGCCACACGTGGGCCGGAAAAAATCCCGGAGGTGCTGGTGGCGCTATCAAGAGCGTCGCCATTTCTGCGGATGGGAATATCTTGCTCGTCGCAGACTCCAGTCAAATCCATTCGTCTCGCGATGGTGGGGCGACGTGGTTGACACCGGAAGGAGGGGCTACCTGGAAATCTGTGGCCATGTCATCCGATGGCAGCAAGATGATAGCCCTGGCGGGCAACGGCACTTGGTTTTCCACGGATTCTGGAGTGACTTGGGAACTCAGTCGCAGCAATGCACCAGCGGGCGAGGATGTGGCCATGTCGAGCGATGGCAGCCACATCGCCGTGGCGACCGGAGGAAACTACGTTATTACCTCGGTGGATTTTGGTTATACCTGGACCGCTCGCTTGGTGAATGCGGAGTCTCTTGCCATCGCTTCCTCTGCTGACGGAACCAAACTGGTGACAGCAGGTTCCAGTGGCATTTTTATCTCCACCAATGCCGGGGCGACTTGGACACAGAGGTTAAATTTAAGCGTTGCTTGGAAAAGTGTCGCCTCCTCAGCCAACGGCACCAAACTGGTAGCCGTACATAACGGAGGCAAGATTTATACATCCAACGATTCCGGACTTACTTGGATCGCCGAGGAAACGGTTCGTCTCTGGTCCGACTGCGCTATGAGCGCCGATGGCAACCGTCTGTTTGCGGTGGTGGCTGATACTGGCGGGGCCATCTGCATTTCAGCGATCGATGGCGCCTCCTTCAGCGGTGCGGCGGGCGGCTCCATCCGGCTGCAGAACGTCGGGGCTGGGCTTTGGCAGGCTGTGGGAGAAACGCAAGTGGCTCCAGGCTCCGTGGGGAATGCGCAGATCACCAGTCTGGATGCCGCCAAGCTCACGGGCATTGTCCCGGACTCACGGCTTACGGCCAATGTGGCGCTGCGCAATGCCGATAATATCTTCAGCAGTTCAAACCGGTTCAGCGGAGCAGTAACGATCACCAATGCCGATAACCTCGTCAACGGCACCTTCACCGGCAACGGTGCGGGCCTGACTGGTTTGAACGCTGCCAATCTTACGACTGGAATCCTTGCCGATGCCCGCTTGTCCGCCAATGTCTCCCGGCTCGACGGCACGAACGTCTTCACCGGCACCAACCGTTTTAGCGGGGCAGTAACGATCACCAATGCCAATAATCTCGTCAACGGCACCTTCACCGGCAACGGAGCGGGCCTGACTGGTATGAACGCTGCCAATCTTACGACCGGAAGCCTGGCCGATGCCCGCTTGTCCGCCAATGTCTCCCGGCTCGATGGCACGAACGTCTTCACAGGCACCAATCGTTTCAGCGGGGCAGTGACGATCACCAATGCCAATAACATCGTCAACGGCACCTTCACTGGCGATGGCGCGGGCCTCACCAACCTTCCGGGCCAACAATGGCTCACCGTGGCTGGCACCGCGCAAACAGCCCAGCCCAACCGTTCCTATGTGCTGACCAACTCAGCCCTGTCCACCGTGACCTTGCCCACCTCGGCCAACGTTGGCGATACCGTCAGTGTTTTCGGCACTGGCACGGGTGGCTGGCGGGCGTTGGCATCAGGCAGCACTAGCTGGACAACCCGGGAGAGCAGCCGTAATTGGCAGGCACTTGCTTCTTCTGCTGATGGCAACAAACTTGTCGCGGGAGTTTCAAACGGCCAAATCTATACCTCAACGGATGCCGGTGTGACCTGGACGCCCAGAGACAGCGACCGCGATTGGCGCACCGTCGCTTCTTCCGCCGATGGCTCCAAGCTTGTCGCCGCGGTCAATGGCGGCCTGATTTATACTTCCACCGATTCCGGTGCGACTTGGACTCCCAGAGAGAGCAACAAGAATTGGTGGTCGGTCGCCTCATCCGCTGACGGCACCAAACTCGCGGCCGCCGTGCAAGGTGGCCAGATTTACACCTCAATCGATTCGGGGATCACTTGGACACCTAGAGAGAGCAATAGAACTTGGAATTCGGTCGCCTCGTCCGCCGATGGTTCCAAGCTTGTCGCCGCTGTCAATGGCGGCCTGATCTATACTTCTACCGATTCGGGCACGACGTGGACCCCGAGTGGAAACAATGGATCTTGGCGTTCCGTCGCCTCCTCCACCGATGGGTCCAAACTCGTCGCTGCCGGTCCCGGCCTGATTTATACTTCGACCGATTCTGGGGTGACTTGGACGGCTCGTGACAGCAGCAGAAATTGGTGGGCGGTCACTTCCTCAGCCGATGGTGCCAAACTCGCCGCGGTAGTCCTTACCGGTCAGATCTACATTTCGACTGATTCCGGCGGGACTTGGACACCGGTCGAAAGCACCCGCGAGTGGCGGGCAGTGGCCTCATCTGCGGACGGCTCCAAGCTGGCAGCCGCAGTCTTTGCCGGTCAGATTTACACCTTATCAGGCTCCTTTGTCTGGACTGGTGGCCCGGGGACTTCCACGACGCTCCAATATCTGGGTAACGGAACTTGGCTGCCGTTGAAAGAATCCCAACTTGCCGGGGATGGTTCCCAATTGACCGGTTTGCCCGCCGCAAACCTCACTGGCACCGTTCCATCCGCTTCCTTGGGCGGCACCTATTCCAGTGCGGTCACGTTCAGCAGTTCCGGCAATTCATTCACTGGTAATGGCGCAGGATTGACCAGCCTGAACGCCACCAACCTCACCGGCTCGGTTCAGAGCGCAAATCTGGCCGGCACGTATGCTGGCACGGTGACCTTCAACAATGCCGCGAACAGCTTCACCGGCAGCAGTTTTTCGGGAGGCACTTTCTCTGGCACCACCTTTACCGGCACCGCTTTTACCGGCACCACCTTCACCGGCAACGGCGCCCTCCCGTGGTCGGTCGTTTCCGCCACATCGGTCACCGCATCTTCTGGTCGTGGTTACGTGCTCGCCAATGATACGATGAGCACCATCACCTTGCCGGCTTCACCCAATGTAGGCGAGATCGTCCGCATCACCGGCACCGGCACCAACGGTTACCTCATCGCCCAAAACGCTGGACAATCCATCCGCACGCGTTTCTTACCCACCTATGTGGTCGGCAACACCTGGACCGCGCGCGATTCCAGCCGCCTTTGGTCAGGCGTGGCTTCCTCTACTGATGGCACCAAACTGGTAGCCGTCGTGAACAATGGCCAGATCTACACCTCATCCAACTCCGGCTCCACCTGGACTGCTCGCGATTCAGTCCGTTTGTGGTCCGGCGTCGCTTCCTCCGCCTCCGGCACCAAACTGGTCGCGATCGTTACTGGTGGTCAGATCTACACCTCGTCCAATTCCGGTTCCACCTGGACCGCCCGTGACAGCGCCCGCGAATGGTTCGCCGTGGCCTCCTCTGCGGATGGCACCAAGCTGGTCGCCGCCGTGCGCAACGGCCTGATCTACACCTCCACGGATTCCGGGGCCACTTGGACCGTCCGGAACGGCTCTGGCTCGCGCGACTGGCGTTGCATCGCCTCCTCTGCCGACGGCACCAAACTGGTGGCGGGCGTCAACAGCGGCCAGCTCTACACCTCCACGGACTCCGGGGTTACATGGACCGCCCGGGCGACCGCACTATCATGGCGTTCGATCGCCTCCTCGGAAGATGGTACCAAGCTCCTTGCGAGCGCCGGCAACCAGGTCTATCGCTCCGCCGATTCCGGGGTCACATGGACGCTGCATACCAGCGTCCAAGGTGATATCGTCACCACCTCAGCTGATGGGTCCAAGCTCGTAGCCTACAGCAACAACGGCCAAGGTTATTTCTCCAGCAATTCCGGCGGCACCTGGATCAACCGCTCCGGTCCCGATTTGGATTACCTCGTTTCCTCGGCGGACGGCTTGAAACTGTTGGGCGCGAAGGTTAGTGGCACCCTCCAGACGTCCACCTTGGAAAGCGTCACCTCACCCACCAGCACCACTACCGGCACCGGCGGTTACCTCATCGGCGACGCTGAATCCACCGTGGAACTCCAATACATTGGCAGCGGAAAATTCCTGCCGCTGAGCTTCCAAGGCGTCTTCTTCGTGAACTGAGATAACGTCATGAAAATCACTCTGTTTAAACAGCACGGTCTCATTTCCTGGCTTGGGGTCATCCTGTTCCTGCTCTTGGCATCAGCCGCCCAAGCTCAGTCTTATGCCATCGATAATCCCACCATCAGCAATGGCGGCGGCACCAGCAGCAACAGCCAATACACCCTGAGCGGCACCATCGGCCAACCTGCGAGCGACTCCGCGAACAGCAGCGGATACGGCCTCGCCACCGGTTTCTGGAGCGCCGTCATCCCGCTGAACACGCCCGATGCCCCTTTGCTCACCATCACTAGAATCGGCGGCAACATCATGCTCTCCTGGTCCGCATCCGCTGGAGTTTTCAAACTCGAAGAGACCACCGACCTAAACGCACCAATCATCTGGACATTATCCAAAGCCACCATCGTGACCGAAAACGAAGTCAGCACCGCCACCCTGCCAAACAACGGTGGCCTGCGTTTCTTCCGCCTGTCCCAGACCAAGTAAGACCATTAAAGGACAATTAAATTCATCGCAAGATTCTGACACAGAACGTTTAGCACTGTTGGGTATTGCACAGCGAGAAATAAAGGCCAAACGCACCCCCGATGACGGAATGGCTCAGCATCGGAAGACCGCTCCAAAAGTGATTGCGACGTTTGGGGATCACCTGAAGAATTACAGAATGACGAAAGGGCTTACACAGCGACAAGTTGCTGCAACCACTGACATTCCGCGCTTACGTCTGCAAGAAATTGAACGCAACGAACGGCTTCCAACCCGCGAAGACTGGAGGAAACTCACCAGCATTGTTGGAAAAGATTCTGTCACGCCATGAATAGACCCAACAGCAGGTTGCATTGTTGGGCATTACACACTTGCAAAACCGTGCTTCTGCCTGCCTGACAAAAGGAACCAGTCCCAAATTGCGGCCTTTTGGAAATCAGACTAAAATCGTCCACCACAGAGCTATTCAATAGCAGCTATACAAACATGGCCGCTTGTCTTGTTGCTTTTTCAGACATGATGCGCAGTCCAGGTCAATCCCTGGCATTATTTAGGCGTTGGGACATAAAAATCTTTCTTAACGCCATTAATTCCAACTGATGATTCCTCTTGTCGGGTATTACATCATTAAGAACTGGTTAGAATTACCGCAGTTGAACTTCTCCATCAGGGGGCAGAGCGCCAAGAAACAAGTGTTCTTCAAAACCCCAACTGCACCGCGAGGTGTGCCCGGGAGTTATCGCCGCTGCGGCTCGCTTGGGAATCGCGAAGCTGCCAGCCGTAGGCGAAGTTAACGCTTAGATTCTGTCGAACGTTGTAGCGCCAGCCCACGCCCACGCTATGCAGATCCGTATAATGGCGTTCACCCACCAAGCGGTCGGTATTCCACAAAACTGTGAAATCTTGGAAGCCATAGAACTGCAACGAATCGATGCCCTTGCCCAAGCCCAGAAGGTCCACCAAGGATATGCTCGGCAGCGCGAGTTCATGGCTGAACAAGATGCCGTTATCACCGTAGGTCTCGCCTTCTTCGTAACCACGGACACTGCCGCTGCCACCGCCAGACATCTGCTCGCTGCCCAACAGATTGCCCGAGGCGGTTTGGAATTGCCCGCGGGCAGACCAGTTCAATCCTAACGGCAACCGGGTCTGGCGGCTCGCATTCAATTGCAGATACGCATACTTCGCCTCGGCACCGGAACGGCTGATGTTTAAGAAAGCGTCTTCGTTGCGACTCGTAACCCCTCCCGGACTTAGGAAGACATTCAGCCCGAAATCAGTCCGCCCCCACTTGTCTTTCATGCTGACGTCGTAAGAGACGGCCAGTTGCGCGATGTGCGTCAGGTTGTCGGTCACCGGGATTGTCGCAAAAAGCACGTTGTTATCGCTCGCTTTGAAATCGAAGCCGAACGAGAAATTTTGCGTGATGCTTGGACTCAGGCGGGGCAAAGGAATGTCATAACGCAAACCAACCTGCCACGAGAGGCCGTGGAGCGTGAGCGGCGCGAGGACCCGGCCTTCCAGCTCAGAGTAAGCTCCCGTGACCCGCAGGCTATGCCGCCAAGGCAGGTCTATGGCGTAACTGCCCGAGTGGGACAGCGATGTCTCGAAGTCCGGGCTCGTGGTGAATTGATAACTCATCTGATGACCGAGACCGAAAGCGTTGCCCCAAGCAAAACCAGTGGTGAGCCGGTCTTCCGCACTGACCTCCGTTCCGGTGTTATTGTAACCGACATTCGCTCGGAATGGCAGGCGCTCATTGACGCGCAGATTCAGGTCGGTCGTGCCGGAGCGTCCACCCGGCTGCGCCACGACGGTGGCGTTGCGGAACGGGTTGCGGTTAAGCCAGTCGATGTCTTTCTTGAGTTGGGCGGCATTGATCGCCTCGCCGGGCTTTTGCGTGATGGCGGACCGGTAGAGCCGCTCGCTGAAATACTTGGCGCCCTCCACCTTGATGCTGTCCCCCGCCTTGCCAGCCATCACCACCACTTGCACCGTGCCGCCGGTGATGTCCTGTTGTGGCAGGTAAACCGTGAAGAACGGATAGCCGCTGGCTTCCAGAAACGTGCGCGTCGCGAAGGTGATGCGCTGCAACGATTCAAACGAAGCGGGCCGGTCGAGGAACGGCTGCATCACCAGCGGAAACTGGGGCGCCTGGAGCAATGGAACCAGAGAAACATCCATCCCGACCAACGCCACGCCGTTGGTGATCACTTGCTCATGCAGGCTGAGGAATTTGATGCCGGTCAATTTCTGAAGCAGCACTTTCTCCCCCTCCTGCGCGCCGAAGTGAGTGATGGTTGGCACCGCGTTGGTCGTCGCGGGCACCAGCTTGGGCACGGCGGGCGGCAAGACCTTCTCGAGTTGCTGGGCGGAAAGCTGTGCCACGGGCAGCAGCAGTGCCAGCCACAAGATATTTGAAAAGCGGGTCATGGATTTCAATGGTATGAACGTCACAATTAGAGGGCCCCGCCGGACATGAAGCTGAGGAAACCGCTGGTGAAAGCCGCTTGGTCATCGACGTCATTCAGATCCAGCGAAACTCCGGCGGGCGCGGCGACAGCGAGGGACTGGGCAGCCGCAATGGAAGCCTTGATCTCGGGCTGCTTGGCGAGCTGAACGGCGGCGATGGTGATCGTGGCCACCGCCAAGGCGGCCACCAGCGCAGGTGCCACGACAGCCATCCCAATTCCAGAGACCGCGCCCGCGCCGGATGTCGTCGTTGCGGTAATTGCCGCTCCTATTGTGGTGCTGGCCGTGAACCCCAATGAAGCTCCCGACAATGCTCCACCCGTCGCTACCGCTGAAGTAATCGCACTCACAGGCACGGCGCACATGAGCGCTCCGACCGTAGCTCCGGCACCGAGACTGGTGCCGATGACGATGGCCGCGTCCTTGGCATAGCTGACTTTTACCTGATGCGCGAAGTTGGGCACGAGGTTCATGTCACCCGGGTTGACTATTTGGGGAATGCTCGGGTCCGGCCCGGCCAGCCATTCGTCGTAGAGTCTCACGACCTCCTGGGCTTGGTCGATTTTGACTTGTTTCGCCTTGATGGTGGCCTCCTGGATGATGAAGGCCAATTCGGGAGGCTGCTGGTCGGCCGGCAGCTTGGCATACTTGATTACCACTTCGCTCAACCTGCCCATCAGCATCGTTTGCCGGGTGGGATCGTCGTTAAACCCGCTGAGAAAACTGCTTATGCCGTCCTTGAAGTAGAGGTCCAGGGTCACCGTGTCACCGGCGGAAATAAGCTGGGCCATCAATGTCTGCGCGGCTTGCTCCAGATACGGCTGCATGGCTGGGGCCTTGAACGCCTCCGGCATCTTGAACGGCGTCGCCGGCGGCGTGGTGGTGACCTCCAAATGGGCCTTGGATTCCGCGATCGCCTCCATCTCCCGCGCCGCCAAGGTGGCGGCATTGGGGATGATGACTTCCAGCCTGCCTCCGCTCACGTAGGTCACCGCGTAGTTGGGATTTTCGTTATAACCGGAAACGGTGATCGTCTTCCGGCTCACCAACGTGCCACCGGTGACAAAGTCGACGGGAATCAAAAACGTCGTGTCGGGATCCAGCACCACCGGCGGCACGGGCGCGGGGTCCTTGGCGAAAATAAGGAACTTCGTGGCGAGCCCGCTGAGGCCGCCCGCGGTGTTGGGTGCCTTGAGTATGTTTCCGTCGGCATCCACCTCCATGGCGGAAAGGTTGGCGGCCGCAAACGGATTCGCGATCGGGTGGTCCGTCAACGCGGAAACCGGCCGGACTTCCGGACGGAACGACGCTGCATCATCCACCGTGCCATACGTCAGGTTCGGCAACACATCGGCCATCGTAAGACCCGTCGGCAGATTGCCGACTACCGCGCTGAAACCCGGGACCGTCGCGCCTTCATCCACCTTAATGCTGTCCACGTAGATAGTGAGATTGCGCGGTACAATCGTGGCCAAGTTTCCGCGCAGGGTGATGTCGTAATTGTGCGAGTCCAAAATCCGGGGGAACAACGGATACGCCCCGATGTCTGCGGCCAGCGCCGGCGTCTTGTCGATCCAACTGATGACATCCGCCAGGGTGTCGAAACTCGCCAGGCCCATGCCGCCGATCGTGGTCACGACTTCCGGGTTGGCATCGTAGTAGAAGCGGGTGAAGCCTTGGACATCGAGGCTGATGGGACGAGGATTCACCGTCAGGGTGCCGGGCTGGAGCGTGACCGCGTAATTGGGGTTCGGGACCGTCGGTCCCGTGATTGCGATCGGATAACCGCCCACAGTGGAGGTCAGCTCGGCCGTGGTCGAGACACCAACCCCGGCCAGCAAAGTCGCGGCGTTGTCGAACGAGGCCACGCCGGAACCCCCAACCGAATAGGAAAGCGAGGGATTGTTCTCCCCAAAAATCTTCGAGGCATCATTCCCGATGAGGGTGATTGGGCGGGGATTCACCCGCATGGTGCCGCTCACCAGGGTGATCTGGTAATTGGGGCTCTGGCTCGTGGCCAGGATGTCATACGTGCCGACGAGTTGTTGCAGCGATGCCTCGCTGTTGAGCGTCACGATGCTCGCAGGCGTCTCGCCAAACTTCAGGCCCACCACTGATTGCAGTGCAGTGGCCGGATTCGGGTCGCCATAGAAGCGGGTCGTGTTGGCGGCGGTCACGTTGAGCGGAGCGGGCAGGATGCGCAGGCTCCCCTCCACTGAATTGACCTGATAATTCGGACTGATGCTGGTGGCGGTGAACGGATAGGAACCCACTCCCGATTGCAGCGTGGCAGAATTTCCGCGGCTGACGACGGAGGCAAACGTTTCACCGAACTTCAGGCCGGTGATCGTCTCGAACGCTGGCGTGGGATTCGCATCGCCATAAATGCGGTCCGCATTAAACAACCGCACGTTCAATTGCGCCGGGGTGATTTGCAGCGCGCCGGGAGTCACCGCGCTCAGGAAGTAATTCGGGTTGATGCCCGTGGCGGTGATGGGATACGAACCCACGCTGGATTGCAACGTAGCGGAGTGGATGATCTGGACCGCCGTGTTCCCAGCTTCGCCGAACTTGAAGCCCGTGACCGTCAGCGGCGCGGTAGTGGGATTCGCGTCACCATAGCCGCGGCTCGTGTTCCCTACGGTCACATTCAGCGGCGCCGGAAAGATCTGCAAGTTGCCGGGCGTGACGCTGTTGATCTGGTAGTTGGCGCTGTTACCCACGGCAGAAATGCTGTAGGTGCCCACGGGCGCTTGCGCCGTGGCGGAATGCGTGAGCGTGACCTGCGCGGCGGCGGTGTCGGAGAGCTTCAAACCGGTGGCGCTTACCGATACGCCAGGATTCGCATCACCATAAAGCCGGGTGCCGTTGCCCACCGTTACATTGAGGATGGCCGGGAGAATTTGCAGGCTGCCTGCCACGCTGTTGACGATCGTATAGTTTGGGCTCGTGATGGCACCCGCCAGATTGTAGGTGCCCACCGGTGAGCTCTGCGTCGCGCCGGTCACGATGCGCAGGTTCACACCGACCGCCGTGTCGCCGTTGCGCAGGCTGCCACCTGCGATGAACGGAGTGAACGTGGGATTCGCATCGCCATAATCACGAAAGAGGCTTCCCGCCGCGATGGTCAGCGGTGCCGGTGTGATGCTCATCAGGCTGGGCAGGCGCGTAATGACGTAGTTCGCATTGTTGCCCGAGGTCGGCGTGACAGTGTAGTCGCCCACACCGGAAGCAGTGGTGGCCAGCGTGTTGAAACCGAGCGTGGGGATGACGCTCGGCGTATCGAACGAGGCCAGACCGGTGAACGTCGCGGTAAAGGCCGGATTGGCCAGCCCGTACTCGCGAGAAATTGCGTCGGTACGGATGGTCAACGCACGCGGCTGGACCGTCAACGTGCCGTTGGCAAAGAACGTCGAGTAGTTGTCGTTGGGCGTGTCGTTACCGTTGAAAATGATGTTGTAATTGCCCACCGGCGAGTTCGGCGCGGCCACCGAGCCGTGGGTGAAGATGAAGAATTTACCGTCCGCGCTGTCGCCGTTCTTCAGGCCGCTCACCGTGTAGGTAAGGGTCGGATTGGCGTCACCATACGTGCGTACCGTATTATCGGCGTTCACCGCAAGGATCGCGGGGTTGATGGTCAGCGTGCCGTTCTGCCGGACGATGTTGTAATTCGCCGCACTGCCGCCGGAGGGCGTGATGGCGTAACCGCCCACGCCGGTCGTCAGGCCTGCCGTCGTGCTGTAAGTCGGCAGCGAGGTCAGCACACTGGTGTTTTCACCCAGCACAAAACCGGAGACCGTGCCGCCGAACGTCGGATTCGCATCACCGTAGAAGCGTGTCTGATTGTCGGCGCGCACCGTGAGCGTAGCCGGATTCACGCTAAGTGTGCCGGCCGTATAGCTGATGCTGTAGTTCGGGGCGCTCGCACCGGATACGGTGATGCCGTAGTCACCGACGCCCGAATTGGCTGTCGCCGCCGTAACAATCGACAAGCCGCTCACCACGCTGGAGAGATCATTGTTCACCAAGCCGCTGTAGCTCGCGGTCAGCGTAGGATTGGCACTGCCGTAAATCTTGCTCTGGTTGTCCGCTGTGATGGCAAGAGGCGCTTTATCAATCGTCAGCGTGCCAGGTGCATAGCTGATGCTGTAATTCGCCGCACTCGCCCCACTGGCGGTGATCGCATAGCCGCCAACACCCGTGCTGGAGGTAGCTGTCGTGCCGAGGGACAAGCCACTCACCACACCGGATGATTCACCGTTCATCAAACCGCTATAACTTGCGGTCAACGTGGGATTGGCGCTGCCGTAGGTCTTGTTCAAGCTGTTTGCCGTGATGGTCAGCGGTGCCTGGTTGATCGTCAGTGTGCCGGGCGCGTAGCTTATATTGTAGTTCACCGCGCTTGCGCCACTGGCGGTGATCGGATAGCCACCGACGCCCGTGCTGGAAGTAGCTGTCGTGCCAAGCAGCAACCCGCTCACCACACTGGAAAGATCGCTATTCACCAAGCCGTTGTAGCTCGCGCTGAAGCTGGGGTTCACCGCGCCATACGTCCGGCTCGCATCATTCGCCGTGATGATCAGCGGCGCTTTACCGATCGTCAGCGTTCCCGCTCCATAGCTGATGCTGTAGTTCGCTGCACTCGCACCGCTGGCGGTGATGGCGTAGTTACCCGCGCCCGAACCGGTAGCCGCCGTAGTGGCTAGCGATAGGCCGCTGACCACGGAATCGTTTTCTCCGTTCTTCAGGCCGGTGAAGGTCGCCGTGAGCGCGGGGTTCACCGCACCGTAAGTCTTGGATTTATTATCCGCTGCGATGGTAAGCGGCGCCTTGTCGATCGTCAGCGTGCCGGGCGCATAACTGATGTTATAGTTGGGGTTCGCCGCTCCGGAGGCTGTGATGGCGTAGTCACCGACACCAGATGTCACAGTCGCTGCCGGTGTCAGCGTGAGCCCGCTGATATTGGCCGCCGTGTCACCCGCCACCAAACCACTATAGTTCGCCGTGAAAGTCGGATCGACTGCACCGTAGATGCGGCTCGCGTTATTCGCGCGGATGACAAGATCTGCCGGGCTGATACTAAGCGAGCCAGCCACGTAATTGATACCGTAGTTCGGCGCGGAGGCACCAAACGGCGTGATGCTATAAGTGCCGATACCCGAATTGATCGTGGCAGACGTGTTGAACTGCAGCCCGCTCACAATGCTGACCGTGTCACCATTGATGAAGCCCGCGTAACCTGCAGTGAAAGTCGGGTTCGCCGAACCGTAGATGCGGCTGAAATTGTCTGCCGTGATGGTGAGAATGGCATTGGCGACACTCAACGTACCGGGAACATAACTGATGCTGTAATTCGCTGCGCTCGCGCCCGCTGCGATGATGGAATAATTACCGACAGGCGAGGCCGCATCCGCTGTGGTGGCAAGCGAAAGCCCGCTCACGACCGAGGAATTGTCGCCATTGACGAGCCCGCCATAGAGCGCACTGAAGGTGGGATTCGCCGCACCAAAGGCACGGCTCGCATCGTTGGCCGTGATGGTGAGCAGAGCTCTATCAATCGTCAGCACACCAGGTGAGTAAGAGATGCTGTAGTTCGCCGCACTAGCCCCTGAACCGGTGATGGGATAGGTGCCGGCCCCGGAGCTGGCCGTGGCCGTTGTGCCCAAGGCAAGTCCGCTGACCACCGTGGAAAGGTCGCCGTTCACCAAACCGCCGAAACTGGCCGAGAACGTTGGATTGGCGGAACCGTAGATCTTGTTGTTGTTATTGGCCGTGATGGTGAGCGGTGCCTGGTTGATCGTCAGCGTACCGGGCAAATAGCTGATGCTATAATTGGCCGCGCTCGCTCCCGAACCTGTGATCGCATACGTGCCTACGCCAGAACTGGCGGTGGCTGGCGTGCCCATCAGCAAGCCGCTGACCACCGTGGACAGATCACCATTCACCAGACCGCTATAACCAGCCGAGAACGTCGGATTGGCCGCACCATAGGTCTTGCTGGTGTTAACCGGGGTGATCGTCAACGGAGCCTGATCTATCGTCAGTGTGCTGCTCACTAAAGCGATCCCATACCCCATGTCGGTGAGTGACAGTGTGCCATTCGCCGTGGAGATCGGCGCTGTGCCGGAACTGGTTCCAGCAGTAGCCGAAGTGGAAAGCGCGGGCGTGCCAGTAATGGCCGCACCCAAGGTGTCGCCGCTCAGCAAGCCACTCACTGAATAGGTCAACGCCGGGTTGGCAGCGCCATAAGTCTTGGACTTGCTCTCCGCTGTGAAGGTGAGCACCGGAGCCAAGCTGTAAAGGAAACGATCCCCCGTCGCACTGATGGTCGCAGGTGCATTCGCATCGTAGGTCTTATTGTAAGTCGTCGCTCCCGTCAGACCGCCCTTGATCGTATTCACCGGAGCATCGCTGTAAATAAGGTAACGTCCGCTACCGCTCGCCTCCACGGCGGTAGCACCAGAGTTGTTGACGAAACTACCGCCCCGCGCGGCCAGCACAAGGTCACTGGCACCCGTGTTCTTGACCAATGCCCCAGAACCCAGAGTGAGATTACCGCCCGTGACAATTTCCACCGCACCCGCCACGCCGCTGAAATCACCGTTCACCATCAAGCCACCCGCGCTATCATACACTTTGAGATTGCCCCCGATTGTGCCCTCATTGCCGATCGTCTCCAGTGCACCGATGGTGTTGTTCACATTGTTGATCAACACATCCGCAGCAAAGCCACCGAACTCGCGCGACAGGAAAACGGAACCGGCATTCACCGTGCCAGCAAGGTTTACGGTGCCGACGTTCAGATTGTCCGGCGCAGCAATCATGCTTTTACCCAACGTCAACGAGCCGACACTGATCGACTTGTTCGCCGCCAGCGAAATGGTGCCCACGGAACTATTCGCCAGGCTGGGCACGCCGGCATATAGATTCAGGCTGCTGCCCGTGCCACCGCTGATGTTCGCGTTGATGGCGATGGTGTCGCCGGAAGCCAAGGTGAGGCCGGAAGCAGTCGTCCAGTTCACATCAGCGTTGACGCTGATGCCGTTGTAGCCCGCAGGCCCGCTGGTGTAGATTTCAACATCGGTAAAACCGAGTGTTGAATTCAAAGTGGAAACATTCAGGTAAGACGGGATGGCTCCTGCTTGGAAGTAGCCGCCTTGGTTGAAGATATCCTGACCGGCATCGGTCGTGATGATAATCGAGTCAGGGTCCAGAAGCAGTCTGCCCTTTTTGCCAAATGGAGCGGAGGTGTCGGCGGTGCCAGAAAAATCAAGCACCCGTTTGCCTGAAACTTCCAGCAAACCGCCGTCCCCGCCTTCACTCCCACCCTTGGCTAAAATAGTACCTTTGAATTGCGTTGCCCCATCCGCCCAGACAATCGCTTTGCCGCCATTCCCCATCGTAGCATTGGCACTGACATCGAGCTTCGCCGATTCAGTCACGATGGTAGTGGCCGCGTTCGCCACGGCACTGTTCTTTCCTTGGTAGTCACCGCCGACAAGGATCTCGCCACCGCTGCCATTGGCGTTATGCGCGCTGATCTCCCCGGAAACTTTCACCTTGCCGCCATCGGCCGTAAGCAACACCCGGCCATTCTTTTCCTCCACGCCGGTGGCGCGGATGATACCGGATTGGTTCACCGCCAGTTCATAGATGCTGCCGCCTGCAGCTTTCAATTCCGCTTGCGCCGCTTTCATCAGCCCGGAGTTCTCCACCCCTTGCTCCAACCCATCCGCCTGCAGACCACTTTTAACCAAAATGCGCTGATCCCCTTGATGGGTGAGCAACACTTCGGAACCGGCAGCCAATCCCGCCACGCCTTTGGGCGCATTGATCTCGCCCGCGTTCTTCACTGTGTAGGCGATAAGCATGACGTCGCCATTTTGCGCGTTGATGGTGCCGAGGTTGTGGATGCCTGCTTTGGAATCACCTGAAAAAAGCAGATTGCCCTGCTTGAGAAAATCATTGTCCGAGATATTCAACGTGGAAGCAAAGAAAGCTCCGACATCGATGCGACCTTGTGGGCCGACCACGATGCCATTCGGGTTGATCAGGTAGACTTGGCCATTGGCTTGAAGCTGGCCTAGGATCAAGGACGGATTGCCTCCGAGGACGCGATTAAGCGTAGCGCTATCGACGCCTGGCTGGATGAAGCGCGTGATGTCACCCGCCTTGATGTCAAACCCCTGCCAGTTGATCACCGCTGCGCCAGTTTGCTGCTCGATGGTGCGAACGTTGCCGTTCTGTTGGAAAGTCGCCGCACCGACCACTACCTGCGGTGCACCTACGATATCGGCCGCTTGCATCATGCTGGGCGCCAGCACGAGAAAAACAGCCAGCCAAGTCATCGCCTGCAAAGGCAAGGAAAGCGGGCGAAAACGATAACGACTCTTCTCTTGCTGTGCTGGCGTTGCTGAACACATTGAGCTCATATTTTAACGGCGCGCATAGTGTGGTCCTAACGACAGACAGCAAGCGCTATCCCTTCCTGAACCATTTAAGGGGGAGAGTTTCGCAAGAAATGAAGAATCATCCTTATTCGGATGAGGTAAGCTCGCCGGACGGCTAACCCTTTTTTGCCACCAGTCTATCCGCTTACTTCAATCGTTCTTTGGCCGTAGCGAGGCGGCTTAGAAGTGGGACGTCATCGCGATTGAGTGCGAGCAGTCGCTCCAAATGAAAGGCGGCGGTAAACCATTCCCCCTGCATTTCCGCGACCGCCGAGCAGTGCCGGTGCCAGTCCGTCGGATCGCTGTTCCAGATGAAATCCTGTGGCTGGACCGCCTGCAATCCGGCAAAGGTCTGCGCCAGTTCAGCCGAGGAAACCATGATCCGGCGGCCTTGGTCATCCAGCTTTACGCCATTGAGGCAAACTGCTAATTGACGCCAAGAATTGGCTGGCCACGCAGCCTGGCGGAAGTGAAAAAAACTCGTAGCCCCGCGCGCCGAACCGAACAGCAAAGTTTCACCATCAGATGTGAACTGGATCGATTGCGGCGCGTATCCCAAGACCAGCGGCGGCGCCATCAACTCGCCGCGTGCCGTGTCCCACAGGCGGATAGCATTATCCGCAGCGGAGGTGGCCAACACATTCCTGCCCGGTTGAAAATTCTGGGTAACTAAAAGGCCACCGTGATGAAAATCCGGCGCGGCCGGGCTGCCATCGCTCACTCGCCAGAGACGCACCACACTGTCCTGACCCGAGGTGACCAGCACATCCCCTTTGTTAGAAAACATAGCGCCAGTCACCCCGTCACCATGCCTCAGGGGCGGGCCCAGTGCGCGCAAGGTGGGCAGTTCATACATTTGCGCATAAGCCGGCTCGATATTGCGGTCATTGAACGCGATCACCATGCGGCCGTTATCCGGACTGAAGCTGACCGCCCGCACTTCGCCGTCAGAGAAAATCGGATCACCAACCGGCGTGCCCGTGGCCGCATCCCATACTGTGGCACAATTGACTCCGCCAGCCACTACGATCCAGCGACCATCCGGACTCCAGGTGGAGACGGAACCTTTGACGCCATAAGTCCACTGCGCCGACAGCGGGCGGCCATCGGAATAGGTCTTGCGATCCATCACCGGCCCGCTGGCGCAGCGTTCCGCAATACTCCACACTTGAGCCGTATTGTTGTCCAATGCCACGAGCAATTTAGTCCCGTCCGGGTTGAAGGCCACGGCGGCCACCGTGCCTAGATCTGGCAGATCAAGCACCACCCGGCTGGTCGGGATATCCCAGACCTGCACGCCCTCTTTGCCACAAGCGACTGCAAGCCGACGACCGGAAGCGTCAAAGATCGTCTGCGCTGCCGCCCCCCTGCTTTTCAACACTTCCCCGACCGGCCGTTGGGCTGCGATATCCCAAAACTGCAACTGGCGGCCGTTGCTGACCAGCACGGCGGATTTCCCGTCCGGGCTGATGGCTGTCTTACGGGCAAAGGTGGCGCCAGTCGGCACGAAATTCTGCCGGAGAAACAGATCGAACACGCGCACGGTGCCCCACGCATCACCGGTCGCCAGGAAGCGCCCGTCCGCGCTGAAGGCCAACGCCTCCACCAGCGCGCCATTTTGAAAGGTGGGCAGGGCCTGACGCAGTTCGCGGGTGTAATGTACGCGCACCTGATAATCAAACCCGGCGGTGGCGAGAAACCGGCCGTCCGGACTGAAGAGCACCCGGTTAGCGCCATTGTGATGGCGGATGGAAAAGCGATACCGGTTGCCATCTGGAACCGTGCGCACCTCCGCTTGATCATTGAATGCAGCGGTCGCAAAATACTTTCCGTCCGGGCTGAAATCCTGATCCAAGAATGCGCTGCTGGGCTTGACCTGAAAGAGCTGAGGGCCGCCGTGAGTATCACTGACACGGGTGGACGCACCATCGGCCACCGCCACCCAACGCCCGTCGGCGCTCACCAGCCTGCCCACATGAGCGATTGGCCCCGTCGTCTGTTTCGGACCGCTTTCCGTCGCGGAGATTTCGCGCCCCGTATCCAACTGCCAGACCCGTTCCCCACCCGTCCGCATGATCGCGGTGAGCCGCGAGTTATCCGGTGCAAAGGAAAGCGTCACCGGCGTGCCGCGCGCATCCCACATCCTCAACAGATGAGGTGCAAACTGCCACGTCAGACTGAGACGCTCCAGACTCTGCGGCATGGCCCCCGCCTCCTGCTGCTCCAAAGCGAGGGCCTCAACCAAAGGCAGCATCGCCGCGTAGCAATCGTGGTCAGCCGTGAGCAGTGACGCTTCGTGCAAGTGCTGCGATACCAGTTCGCGACGAGTCTCTCGCGCGCTGGCTTCCAAGGCATGGCGGGTCTGCGAGAGTGAAACATTGAACCACAGTGAGCCTGCCGTAATGATGAGCAGCAGCAACGGCACGAGCACGGCGAGCGCGGCTTTCGCCGGGTGACGGCGCATCCATTTCACGCCCCGTTCCAAAGAAGTGCTCGCCCGGGCCAGCACCGGTTCACCACGTAACCAATTCTCAAGATCATCCGCCAGAGCAGCCGCGCTGGAATAACGGTGCTCGGGATCTTTCTCCAGACATTTGAGACAGATGATCTCCAAATCGATATCCAACGCGGTAGCGCGCCGAAAGGATGGTGCCTCGTCCTCGATGATCTGGCGGAGCAACGCCGGCGTGTTCGTGGCGGCAAACGGCAGGTGACCGGCGAGCATTTCGTAAAGCATCGCTCCGAGCCCATACACGTCGGCACCCACGGTCACATCACGCGTCTGTCCGAGCGCTTGCTCAGGCGACATATAAGCGGGCGTGCCCAGCACGGCAGCGGAATGGGTGAGATCCCGGCTCTCCTCCACCATCTTCGCGAGGCCGAAGTCTGTGAGATGCGGCTCACCATGAGCGTCGAGCAGGATGTTAGTCGGCTTGAGATCGCGATGCAGGACGCCATGCAGATGGGCGTGATGAACCGCCCGGGCAACCTTCACCAGCAAACGCGCGGCCTCCTCCGGCTTGAAACGCATCTCGACCATCCGCGCCGCCAGCGTGCCGCCTTCGATCAGGCGCATGGAGAAAAAATGCCAGCCGTCGTGATGGCCCACTTCCAGGATGGGAACGATGTTCGGATGGGCCAGCTTGGCGGCTGATTCGGCCTCGGTGCGGAACCGCTCAACCATCCGGGGCGACGCCAGCTCTCCAGCGGCGATTACCTTGAGCGCCACCATACGGTTCAGTTTTACCTGCCGCGCGCGGAAGACGACCCCCATGCCGCCACGCGCAATTTCCCCGAGCAATTCGTAGCCTGCGAACGTACGACGCTGCAACAATTGCTCTGGCGCCTGCAGTTCCACCAACTCCGCCTCGGAATCCGCCACGGCGTTGATCAGGAGACAGCGCACGCAGAGCGCGTCGGCGGTGGCGTCGGCAAGCGACGCCCCGCAACGCGGGCAAAGTCCTGATTTAACGTGCGTGTCCGACATAGTGGCAGAGCCATAGGATACCTGAACCGGATTCAGGGGCAAAGTTTCGCGAACCGTGCGGATTTCCCGTCTCCACTGGTGATTTCGGGAAAGGCGGTGCGGCCACAATATCCTTCGCTCGTTTCAAGGATTGCCCAACAACGTGATGAGATACTGGATCTCTGCCTCGACTTCGGCAGGCGATGATACCGTCTGCGCGATCTCCTCCCGGATGAGTTCACCATAGCGGCGCCGCAGCCGGAAGATGGCGGATTTCGTGGCCGCTTCGGAAAGCCCCAGCCGTGCGGCAACAGTAGCGTAAGAGTCCATGCCACCATTGCCTTGAAGAAAAACCTTCAATGCAGCGAAGCGTTCCGACAGGCCCTCGCGACGCGACTCCGCTTCCAGCTCAGCCAGCGCGTTGCTGACCACGGCCTGTGCCCAACGCCGGTCATAGAGGGACTCCGCCGAGGCATCATCCATCGGCTCCAACGCATAACGCCGCTCGGGTTCCAGTTCATCCCACGAAATGAATTCCGTGCCACCGCCGCGCTTGAGCCGCTGGGAATCACGCCAGTCGTTGGCGAGAAAATGCTTCAACGCCCCCAGCAGAAACGTGCGGAACCGCCCCCGTTCCGGTTGCGCCGTCTTCAGCGAATCGCCGACCAGCAAACGCGCGAAGAATTCCTGGGTCAGATCCTGTGCCTGATGTTCATCGTAGCCACGCCGACGGACAAATACATACAACGGATACCAATACTGACGGCAGAGAATCTCCAAAGCCGGACGCGCCGTATCATCACCACCGCCCGCTTCCATTACCAAGCTCCAGCGCGTCGTTTGAAACACCGCGCGTTGCGATAGGGAAGGGTTACTCCCTTCGGCTGATTGGCTGACAACTGGCACGCGTAACCTGTAATCAATCTCCCACAGAATATCCAGCACATCCCAACCCCTTGTTTCAGATAGAAAGAAGACCTCATCGGCACGCAATCCGCACCCTCGACTCTAACTGATGGTTCATCAGCAACATACTACACATTCCATCCTTCCCATCTTCGATACTTGCCCACCCGATAGGATAGACGTGAATTCCACCCCGTTGACCATAAGTCCCACGTAAGGAATTTGAGCGCTAAGACAGGTGCCCCTGATGGAGAGTGCGTCGCAAGGAAGCAAAGCCCCGTCGATATGTTTGCGAACGAATAACAGCACCCTTGACCAGAGGAATACGCGCAAATTGCAAATCGCTGAGTCAACCTTCTATCACAAGCATAGGTTCTCTGCAAGATTCTGCCGCAGAACGTGTAGCAGCCGACGTGAGGAGGCTCTGACTAAATTTGAGCTTTGGCCATTCTTTGGTGTTTTGATTCTTTGGATTTTGAGTTTTATCCGTATCTGTGGTTAAAAATCTTCCCATGATCAACGTCGGCATCGTCGGGCTCGGCTTCATGGCCGCCACGCATATTAAGGCTTACCGCCAAGTTGAGGGCATTTGCGTCGCCGCCCTCTGCAGCCCCAGCGGCCGCCGCCTGGACGGTGATTTCTCCGACGTGGCCGGCAACATCGGCACGCAAGAACCGCTCAAACTAGATATGACCCAAGTGCGCGGCTATCGCGACTTCGCAGAAATGCTCGCCGACTCGGACATACACGCCATCGACATCTGCACCCCCACCCTTGCCCATAAAGATCAGGCCATCGCCGCGTTGAAAGCGGGCAAGCACGTCCTCTGCGAGAAACCCCTCGCCCGCACCTCCGCGCAAGCCCGCGAGATTCTCGCCGTCGCCAGCGTGACCGATCGCGTTTTCCTCCCGGCCATGTGCGCCCGTTGGTGGCCCGGTTGGTCGTGGCTGAAGCAAACGATTGATAGCGGCCTCTACGGCAAAGTCCTCGGCGCCCGTTTCCGCCGCGTCGCGCAACCTCCGGGTTGGGGTCAGCACAACTTCCTTGAAGGCGCTAAGTCCGGCGGTGCTCTGCTTGACCTCCACATCCACGATGTCGATTTCGTGCAATGGTGTTTCGGTGCACCCAAGAGCGTTTACGCCACCGGCTATTCCAGCCTCAGCGGAGCCATCGATCACGTCTTGGTGCAATACACTTACGCCAGCGGCGCGATGGTACATGCCGAAGGTTCCTGGGCCTTCGCCGATGGCTTCGGTTTCAACAAGGCTTACACCGTGAATTTCGAGCGCGCCACCGCGGACTTCGACCTCGCCCGCGGAAAAGAAGCTCACAAACTCTTTGTGAAAGGTGAACCCCCTCAAGTCCTCTCCACCGACGGCCCCGATGGCTACATCGGCGAGATCACCCACTTCCGCGATTGCATCCAGACGGGCAAGCAACCCACCGTCGTCACCGTCGTCGATGCCCTGAACGACCTCCTCCTCTGCGAAGCCGAGGAACAATCCATCCGCACGGGCGCTGTGGTTGAGTTCACTTTTCCCGCCAGCTTGGACTAGCAGCCATATTCTTTGAACCAAATCCCCCTCCCCACCGTCCAATGAGCGACATTTGACACCGGTGCCAGTTCGGCTAGCTTGCCGCTGTTCACCATCGCTAATCACTAAACTAGCATTATGAAACTTAGCACTCTCTTGGCCTGCGCTGCGGCACTGGTCATGACCCTCAACGCCCACGCTGCCACGCCCAAGGTCGGCGATAAAGCTCCCGCCGTGGAAGGCAAAGACCAAGACGGCAAGCCCTGGAAGCTCGCCGACCAGACCGGCAAGAAAGCCATCCTCCTCTACTTCTACCCGAAGGACGACACCCCCGGCTGCACCAAGCAGGCCTGCGGCCTCCGCGATCGCATGGGCGACCTGAAGAAGGACGGCATCGAGGTGATTGGCGTCAGCTTTGACTCCTCCGAGAGCCACAAGGCATTCATCGCCAAGCACAACCTGAACTTCCCGTTGCTGGCTGACACGGATGGCAAGATTGCCGATGCCTATGGCGTGCGCCGTGAAGCGGGCAAGAACATCGCCCGCCGCGCCTCCTTCCTTATCGACAAGGATGGCAAAATCGCCCACGTCACGGACGTGCCCAGCGCCGATGTCCATCTGACCGAAATGAAAGACGCCGCCGCCAAGCTGAAAAAGTAAGCGGGGCGCGATATTCAATCACCAAAGCCAGCCCTCATCGGCTGGCCTTTTTCATTTTGGAGAGGACGTTTGTTTCCTCAGATAAACATCTCCCCAATAACTGGCCTGCGGTGTTGCTTCCAGATCAAAGGCCACTATCCGCTCCTGCAAGAAAACCGTGTTCGTCCTCTGTGCCCCCGCAACGATCATCGCCCCGATGCGTTCCTCAGGCGTCAAGCCACCGATCACTGTGCGCATCCGCTCATCCGTCAGCGGCCAGTAATTCTTATCTATGATCGCCTTGCGCTGGCCATAGAACGCGACCGAGGGATCCCAATCCCGCCCATACACCAGCAATGTCTGCCGGGCCTCCAATCGCGCATCGAGCATCCGTCGGAAATCGGTTTCGTAGTGCTGTCGCTCCGGAATCTCCGCGATGAGCAATGAATGATAACGTGGATAACCATACAGTTGCCCCACAATGATCAGCCCTAGAAAAAGCATCGCTACCCGCTGCATCCAAGCACGTGAATCCTCCCACGCTGCCAAGCCCGCCAGACCTAACGCCAGCAAAAGCAGATAACCATTCGCCACGAAATAATACTCATGGATATGGTAAAGATTGGTGAACACCACGGGCCCGGCCATGAACGCCAGGAGCAGTATTGCTTGCTGCAAAAGACGCCGACGTGTCAGCAACGCCGCCACCAGCCAGAGTAACAACGGCAGCTTGTAACCGAGCCCGGGCGTCTGGCTGGAAAATCCCAAAGTGACGTTGCTCAGCAGATGCCGCCAGGTGTCACCCGCCAGCTTTTGCTGGATGGTTCCGTAATTCCATTCCTTTAAGGCCTGCGTGGTGATCGTCTCGCGTGCCATCACGTTGCGTTCCTTCAAACGATCCGCCCAGGCCGCCCAACCTAAACCGACGGCCAAAGTCCACACACCAAGCAGAAGAAAGAACACTAAGTTTTTCGCTGCCCGTCGTTTCGCTTCAGGACTCCTCCACTGCGATACCAGCAGCGTCACCAAGATCATCCCCAACAAGACCTCCATCACAAACAACGTCGTGATCTTCTGCAACGCAGCCAAAGCTCCGAACATTACCGCCCATCCCCACGCCGACCGCTTGCCCTCCATTACCGCACTTAAGACCCGCCCGCCAAACGCCAGCGCCAGATAGAGCGCGCATGTCTCGATCATGAAACTCCGCGACCAATAGATGGACGCCGGGGCCGCAGCGACCCCCAGCAGCAAGGCCGCCCGGTGGACCTTGCCCGGCACGAAATGACGCAACGCCCGGAACAGCTCAAACAACGCCAGCCACCAGAACATCAGACTGACCAACCGCCCTGTAAGTTCCAAAGACAAGCCCGTGACCTTCACCATTGCCGCCACCAGCCATTGGTAAAGCGGGAATTCCATCGGGATGGACCAGGGTGGCCCCATCACCGGCGTGATATAGGGAAACCACGCCCCTTCGCTCAGCATGTAGTGCACCGAGATGGCCGTCTGCGTTTGCCGGTGCGAATGCCGGTCCAGCAACGGGTCCTGGATATCGCGAAAGGTGAACCAGAGGATGACCGCTCCGCATACCAGCACCACCAGCCAGGCCCACTTGGGAAATGCCTCAGTTGAAGCCTCGCCCGGGGCCGGTTTATCGCTGGTAGTAACGGTATCCAAAACGCCGTTAATCATGCTTCCCCGCCCCGTCTTATCAATCGAATAGTCACCTTTGAAAACCAAGCCACCCGTCCCCGTCTGCCACTTAATTCCACTCCGTGCTGGCAGTCCGCCGGAATTTGGCGCATATTCGGAAAAACGCCAAAGAATGAGCGAAGAGAATCTCCCCCTGAAACGTGCGGCCAAGCCCGCCCGCCGTCCCGAGCAACTTAACGACCGAGTCCTCCAGTTGCTGGGCCAAAAGAACTACACCCCGGCCAATGTCCCCGAAATGCTGCGGTTCCTGCATCTGGCGCCCAATCGCCAGCAGGACTTGCAAGTCGTGCTTCAGGAACTGGAACAAGGCGGCAAGATCGCCCGGGTCAAAGGCAACCGTTACATCATCCCCCTCGAGGCCGATCTGATCCCCGGCCGCCTGCGCATCAATCGCGGCGGCAAAGGCTTCCTCCAGCCTGATGACGGCAACATGAAGGAGGTCGTCATCCTGGATAGCGACACCGGCACCGCCATGGATGGCGACCGCGTCCTCATCCGCCTGAACATCAAAGCCCAAGGCTTGCGCACGCAGGGAGAGGCCGTGCAAACCGGCAAGGTCATCCGCATCCTCGACCGCAAGCGCATGCGCATGGTCGGCACCCTCAAGCGGGGCGATCGTTTCCTCTACGTCATCCCCGATGATCCGCGCATGCAGCATGACATTTACGTGTCTGAACCGCGCGATGTCGGCCGCCCGGCCAATATCGGTGACAAGGTGGTCGTGGAGATGAAGGAGTGGGAATCCCGTCACACGAATCCGGAAGGCGAGATCGTGGAAGTACTCGGCGCGCCCGATGCCGAGGGCGTGGACATGCTCTCCGTCCTGCGCCAATACAATCTGCCACTCAGCTTTCCGCACGAAGTCCTCTCCGAAGCCCGCGCTTACGGCAACCAGGTGAAGCCGGAGGAGATCGCGGAACGTGAAGATTGCCGCCAGCACCTCGTCATCACCATCGATCCCGATGATGCCAAAGATTTCGATGACGCCATCTGCTTGCAACGCCTCTCTGCTTCCCAATGGAAGCTCTGGGTGCACATCGCTGATGTCTCGCATTACGTGAAGCCGGGCACCGCGCTGGACACTGAAGCCCGCAAGCGTGGCAACTCCACCTATCTCGTGGATCGCGTCATCCCGATGCTACCCGAGGCCTTGAGCAATGAGCTCTGCTCGCTCAAGCCGAACGTCGAGCGTCTGACCAAGTGCGTGGAATTCCTCGTCTCCGATGATGGTCGCGTGTTGAAGAGCCGCTTCTATCCTGCCGTCATCCATTCGCAACGCCGCTTCAGCTATCAGGAAGTGCTCGCCATTCTCCAACGTGAACCCGCTGATGACGACATCGAGCGCATGCTCCATGCCGCGCATCAGCTCGCGCAAAAGATCCGCCGTCGTCGTTTCGATGCTGGCTCGCTGGAACTGGATTTCCCGGAAACCAAGATCCGCCTCGATGAAAAAGGCAAGGTCCTGCGCATCGAGAAGACGGAGAACGATGTCTCCCATCAATTGATCGAGGAATACATGCTCCTCGCCAATGAAGCCGTGGCCACCGAACTGATGCGCCGCAATATCCCGGCTATTTACCGAGTGCATGAGGAACCGGATCCCAAGCGCCTCGCGGAATACCGGGAAGATGTGCTCACGCAAAACATCCCGTGCGGCAATCTGAGCAAGAAGGAAGAAGTGCAGAAACTTCTTCACAAGCTCGGCACCTTGCCCATCGGTCCGGCGTTGAAGATCGGTTTCCTGAAATCGCTCATGCGCGCGCGTTACGCCATGGAGCCGCTCGGCCATTACGGTCTGGCCAAGCCGAAGTACACGCACTTCACCTCGCCCATCCGGCGCTACTCCGATCTCGTGGTGCATCGCGCCCTGTTCGAGACAGGTCACGGCAAGCAGCATTCGCTCAAGGAAACTTCCGAACACATCTCCGAGACGGAACGCAACTCCGCCGACGCCGAGCGCGACAGCAAGGACGTGAAGATGTACGCCTACCTGCGCGCCCAGTTGGAGATGGAGGTACCGCCGCGCTATCCCGCGCTGGTCACTGACGTGCGCAACTTCGGTTTCTTCGTGGATGTCACCGGCCTCTCCATGAGCGGGCTCGTGCCGCTCTCGACGGTTGAGGACGATTTCTACGTCTTCGATTCGGGCCGCAATCATCTCGTGGGCCGTCGCACTCGCAAGATCATCCGTCTGGGTGATCGCGTGGAAGTGCAGATCGCCAAGGTGGACAGCTTCAAGAAGCAGGTGGACTTCAAGCTGGCCAGCGATGCCAAAGCGAGCGCGGGCAAACCCAAAGGCAAATTTGGCCCCGAACGTCGTCCTTCTGGCCAACCTCAACGTGGCCGCGACAATCAACGTGACGGAGAGAATCAACGCGCTGGAGGCAATCAAGGCTCCGGACGCTCTTCCCGTCCGGAAGGAGCCAACCGTGGTGGTCGCAAATTCTCAGATCGCCCGGCACGTCCTGGTGACTCAGCCCGTCCGGGTGCTCCGGTACGGCCGCAAGGCCCTTCCCGTCCGCAAGGTTCAGGTTCGGCCCCAAGACCATCCGGTGGTGGCAGCGGTGGACGTCGTCCCCTGCCCTCGAGCGGCAAACAACTGCCCTCGTCGCAAGGCGGTCGTGCCCCCTTGCCCAGCGGCAACCGTTCCTTCGGCGGTCCGAATCGCAGCAAGGGACGCCGGTAAGAATTGATTCTCTCACAATTCTTTTACACTTAATTGTTCGCGGGGAGCGAGGGCGGATCGCATGATAAATTCATGCAATCAAGACTCTCGCTCTCCTTTTTCCCCCTGCTGGTCGCCGGGCTGCTGGCGACTGGCCTAGCCTCGCTCCATGCCGCAGAAAAAGCCGCCCAGCTCAGCACGCTGGGCCGGATGACCGTCAAGGAGATCACTGTCTTCAAGGACGGCCACTGCTTCATCGCGCAGGAAGGCCAGCTCCCCACCGATCCAGAAGGCAACGTGCTGCTGGACCAGTTGCCCCAGCCCGTTATCGGCACGTTCTGGCCATATACCAGTGAGCGCACAGCCAAGCTCACAGGTGTCGTCGCCAGCCAGCGTCGTGTCATCATTCCGCGTACGGCTCTGACTTTGCGTGAGTTGCTGGAGGCCAATGTCGGCAGTGACGCCCTGATCACGGAGGTGGACAGTAACCGCTATTCCGCCACCATCGTGGGATTCCCCATCCGCAGCGCCGAGGAACAGGAATCAATCAATCCGCCTAACAGCCCCGCCCGCTTGCCCGAAAAAGGCAACGTGCTGCTGCTGCGCACGGCTGATGGCACCAAAGCCCTGGATATCGGCCGCATCATGGATGTCACGTTCAAGAACCAGCCCAAGTCCACCGCGACCACCGAGGAATTCCGTAATCTCCTGACATTAAAACTGGATTGGAACAATCGTGCTCGTGCGGCCAAGGCGCAGGTGGGCGTGTTCTACCTGCAGAAAGGTGTCCGCTGGATACCCAGCTACAAAGTGGAACTGGATGGCAAAGGGCAGGCCACGTTGAAGCTGCAGGCCACCATCATCAATGAACTCACGGACTTGGTAGATACCGACCTGAATCTCGTCATCGGCGTGCCCACATTCGCCTTCAAAGACACGTTGGACCCGATGGCCCTGCAGCAGACCTTGGCGCAACTCTCCGAATATTTCCAAGGCCGGGGCGATGACAACCGCATCGGCAACAATTTCTCCAATGCCATCATGAGCCAGAGTGCGCGCATGACAGAGCATCGGGCGAGCAGTCCGGCCACCGACATCGGCCCCGATCTGCCTGAAGGCACCAAGAGCGAAGATCTCTTCATCTTCAGCCTGAAAAAGATAACGTTGAAAAAGGGCGAACGTATGGTCGTGCCCGTGGCCGAATACACCTTGCCGTATCGCGATGTCTTCACCTTGGATCTTCCTTTCGCTCCACCGCCGGAAGTGCGCGGCAACTTGAATACCCAGCAGCAGCAGGAACTCGCTCGCCTGTTCAATTCACCGAAGGTGGCGCACAAGGTCCGGCTCACGAACAAGAGCAAGCAGCCGCTCACCACCGCCCCAGCCCTTATCCTCAGCGAAGGCCGGGTGCTCGCCCAGGGCATGATGACCTACACCGCTCCCGGTGCGGAATCCGATCTCAACGTCACCACGGCCGTGGACATTTCCGTGAAGAAAAGCGATGTGGAAAGTGAACGGGTGGCCAACGCCCTCAAGAATGATTCTTACAGCTTCTTCCGCATCAATCTTAACGGTGAGATCAAAGTCACCAACCATCGCGCCCAGCCAGTCACTCTGGAAGTCACCCGTCACGTCCTGGGCAACGCCACTCAGGCCAACATGGACGGTAAAGCAGAGAAGATGAACGTGTTTGAAAATGGCGACAATATCGGCTCGGGAGATTATCCGTCGTGGTGGCAATGGTATGGCTGGCCCAACTGGTGGCACCACGTAAACGGTTTAAGCCGGGTGACTTGGAAGCTGACCTTGGAGCCGTCCAAGACTTCCGAGCTGACCTATCAATGGCACTATCACTGGAGATAGCTTGGCACGCTATTTAACGCTCTTTAGTAAAGGCGCGACACGTTCGCGCAAGGCGGGCAACACCTCCGTATCAAACCACGGACGCTGCCGCAGCCAGAGCCGGTTGCGCGGACTGGGATGCGGCAGCGGAAAAAACTCCGGCAGATACTCCGCGTAAGCTCGCACCGTATCGGAAAGGCTGCCCTTGCTCCGTTTGCCCAAATAATACGCCTGCGCGTAGCTGCCTACGAGCAAGGTCAGCTCCACCTTCGGCAACGCTGCTCTCAATAGCGGATGCCAAAGCGGCGCGCACTCCGGGCGTGGCGGTGAATCCCCTGACTTGCCTTTGCCCGGATAGCAAAACCCAGTGGGGATGATCGCGATCTGCGATTCATCGTAGAATTCGTCGCGGCTTAATTGGAGCCAGTCACGCAAGCGATCACCGGATGGATCGTTCCAAGGAATACCTGTCTCCTGCACTTTGCGGCCCGGCGCCTGCCCCACTATCATCAGGCGCGCCGAGGGCAACGCACGCAATACCGGCTTGGGCGCGAACGGCAGATGCGCTGCACAAACGGTGCAGGCACGCACCCGCTTGAGCAATTGATCCAGAGTTTCCGGCCGGGCCATACCCTAACAATACACCCTAAAACTGACTCTGAACAAGCGGCTGGACTAAAAGAGGCAAATAATGTACATCTTTAAACAATTCAGACGGTTAACAACGCCGGGAAACCGTCGAAACTTACCCCAATGACATGCTGCCGGATGAAAGGGCGATTTACGTCCAGAAACAGCAGCGAAACCTTAGATCAATATGAAGAAAATTGACGAATCACGGTTGGAGACTGATCTCGAATATCGCTTTAACTACCTGTGCGATTTCATCGGCTTCGGGGAACAGGACATCAAGGTCATCCACAGCGCCGCTCCTCTGCTGGCCCCAGTGGTGCCAGCCTTGGTGGATGCGGTCTACAATAAGCTCATCGGCTATGATGCCACCTGGCGCCATTTTGTTCCCCCGCAGCATGGTTACACCGGTGAAACGCCCGTCTCCCTCGAAACGCTGAACATGGATCATCCTCAGATCCAGTTCCGTAAACAACATCTGGCTCGCTACCTGGAGAAGCTGGTCACCGCACCTTATGACGGCAAGTTGGTGAACTACCTGAACTTCGTCGGCAAGATGCACACACCCAAGGCTGGCAACCCGCATCTCAACGTGCCGCTCATCCAGATGAATTCATTGATGGGCTTCGTGGCGGACGCGGTGAATGCCACGATCATGGGCTTCGACATCCCCAACGACCTGAAGACGGCGGCTATCCGTGCCTTCAGCAAGTTGCTGTGGATACAGAATGACCTGATCGTGCGGCACTACGCTGCTTAAGAATACTTTGGTTTACGGGCAAGCGGGAGTATTCCTGCTTGCCCGTTTTGCTTTCTGCCGCTTGCATAAGCCCATGCGTCCCCTGCTCCTCGCCTTGGTGCTTTTGCTCACCGGATGGTCGTCCTCTGCCGTGTCTGCGGCGGATTACAAGCTGTGGCTCTACGTCCCCACAAACCTGCAAGTGGACAAATATGTGGACGACTTGGATGTGCTCTTCCGTCGGGCGAAGAAAGCCGGTTACACCACCATCTTGCTGGCGGATTCAAAATTCGGCCGCCTGCATGACGTCATCCCGCGCTATTATCAGAACGTGGAGCGGGTCAAAAAGCTGGCGGCAGAGCTTGGCTTGGAGATTGTCCCCGCCGTCTTTCCGATCGGTTATTCAAACGACATCTTGTATCAGGACCCGAATCTGGCCGAGGCCTTGCCGGTAAAGGACGCCTTGTTCGTGGTGAAAGAGGGCATAGCAAAGCTTCAGGCGGATGTGCCGATGACCTTGCCCGGCGGTGATTTCTCGGACCTGAAGAAGTGGAGCTGGAAGGATGATGCGGTCGTGGCCGATAATGGCGCGGCCAAGGTCGCTGATTTCAAGGAGAACGCGCGGCTCAATCAAAAGCTAAAGGTGCAACCCTTCCGCCAGTATCACGTCTCCGTCCGCATCAAAACACAGAACTTCACCGGAACGCCAGAGATCAAGGCCATCGGAAAAAATCTGTTGAATTTCGCGGGACTCGGTGTGAAACCGACACAAGATTGGACCACGCATCATGCGGTCTTTAACTCCCTTGAGAACACTGAGGTGAATCTCTATTTCGGCATGTGGGGCGGTGGCAAAGGTGCGCTGTGGTGGGATGATGCGAAGATCGAAGAGATCGGCTTGCAGAACCTCGTGCGCCGTCCGGGTGCTCCGCTGGTCGTGAAGAAAGAAGGCGGTGAAGTCTTGATGGAAGGCAAAGACTTCGAGGCCGTGCGTGACCCGGGTATGGGGAACAAACCTTATGCGGGCGAATACTCCGTCTGGCACGAACCGCCGGTCATCCGCACCAAGCTGCCGGATGGCACGAAGCTCCGCGTGTCCTACTATCACGTCGTCACTATTCATGAGGGTCAGGCGATGATCTGCCCCTCCGAGCCGAAGACGATGGCTCTGCTCAAAGACCAAGGCGAGCGCATGCTCAAGCTCTGGCAACCCAAAGCGTGGATGATGTCCCACGATGAGATCCGCGTGCTGAACTGGTGCGATGCGTGCCAGCAACGGCATCTGGATGCCGGCGCCTTGCTCGCCGAGAACGCCAAAGCCTGCACGAAAATCCTGCGAGACCTTACCCCCGATGCCCGCATCTATGTGTGGAACGACATGTTCGATCCAGCTCACAATGCCCGGGATAACTATTACCTCGTGCGCGGCAATCTCGCCGGTTCCTGGGAGGGGCTGGACAAGAATGTGACCATCGTGAACTGGCACAGCGGCAAGGCGAAGGTGAACGTGCCTTGGTTCGCCGGTCGCGGGCACAAACAAGTGCTTGCCGGTTTCTACGATGCGCCCGCTGAACGCGTGCAAGTCTGGCTGGATGCGGCCAAGGGTGTAGAGGGCATCGAAGGCATCATGTATACGACTTGGAAACAGGACTACCGGCAGTTGGAAAGGTTTGCGGAATTGGTGAAAGCGGCGAAGTAGCTCGCTTTCAGGAAGTTGCCAGGCCCCTATTTCAGAAAGTTCCTTGTGCCGCTTGACAAATAGCCTCGTATTCTCTAATTTCTGTTTAGACAGAAATAGAAGAAGCCATGAACACACTCACACCAGTCCAGCAGAAGTTCATCCTCCACTGGGGGGAGATGGGGACCCGGTGGGGGATCAACCGGACCGTGGCCCAGATCCATGCCCTGCTCTATCTCTCGCCCAAGCCGCTCCACGCAGAAGAGATCGCCGATACGCTGGCCGTAGCCCGCTCGAACGTGAGTAACAGCCTGAAGGAGCTCCAGGGCTGGGGCATTGTGAAGCTGGTGCATGTGCTGGGGGACAAACGGGATCATTTTGAATCGATGAAGGACGTATGGGAGATGTTCCGCGTGGTATTGGACGAGCGGAAGAAACGGGAGATCGACCCCACCCTCACGATGCTGCGCGAATGTCTCATCGAGCTGGAAGATGAGAAGTCGAAGGATACCTATGTCCGCGAGCGTATCCACTCGATGCGGGATTTCTTTGAGACGACGACGGCCTGGTATCAACAGGTCCGCGCCTGGCCCACGAATGCGGTGGTCCGCTTTGTGAAGCTGGGGGACAAGGTTTTGCGAGTGTTAGGAATCGGGGGAAATTAAAGTTATGCCTCCAGTGGTCATAGTCATGGGATTCGGATTAGGAACGTTGTTTCTGACCATGTTTTTGGTCAGCAATCCAACGATGGCAGCGGCAATCGGTGCCGGATCGCTGGTGATAGCGGGTATTTTGAAATGGCGGAAGCGGGTTTGATTTTTTTTTGAAAGGATATTTCTGTGAATACTGAAATTACAGACACGGTTAACGGAGCGGTGTTCTTCGATGGCGAATGCCCGATGTGCCAACGCTTGGCCCGGCGGTTCGGTCCCCTGCTCCATCGGCGTGGGTTTGAAATGGTGCCACTGCAAGCTGACTGGGTGGCCACGACGCTGAAAGTGACGCGGACTGAGCTGCTGGAGGAGATGCACCTGCTCTGCACGGATGGTCGGGTCTTGCGCGGCGTGGAGGCCTATCTGGAATTCGCCCGGCATGGCTGGCTCACCCGCTGGCTGGTGCCCGTGGCGCGCCTGCCGCTCATCTATCCGCTGCTCAATCGCATTTACCGCTATGCGGCAGCACATCGGCATTGCACCGGCGGCCACTGCAAGATTCACCGGCCTGTTCACCACCGCACCATCCCCTTTCTGGATATGCCATGAATGCGACCACCCACAGAACATTCGCCGCTGCGCTGCTCGTCTGCCTGACAGTCTTGCCGTTCGGTGTGCGTGAGCACTTGCCCGCCTGGGTGTTTATGTGGGCTTTGGCCTTCGCACTCTATTTCGGCTGCAAGGTGCTGACCTTGGCTGAAGCCGGACCAGCCTTCACCACCATGAATGGTCTTCGCACCCTTGGTTACTTGCTGCTATGGCCGGGCATGGACCCGAAACCATTTGAGCAAGCGACACGTAATTTCCCTGCTCCAGCTTTAAAAACTTGGGGCCAAGCATTGTTCAGGACATTACACGGCGCGGTCTTGATCTGGGTCGTGGTGCCTCGGATCGACGAAGCACATTGGATACCTCGCGCCGCTGTCGGCATGCTGGGCATCATCCTGCTGCTTCATTTCGGTCTGTTCCGTCTGCTGGCGTTGGGCTGGCAGGCGCGGCATATCCCGGTGCGCCCCTTGATGGATAATCCCATCCGGGCGACGAGTCTCACGGAATTCTGGGGACGGCGCTGGAACAGCGGCTTCCATGATCTTATGCACCGCTACATCTTCCGTCCGGGGGCAAGACGGTTCGGCGTTCGAGCGGCGATGATGCTGGTTTTCCTGGCTTCGGGCCTCATTCACGAATTGGTCATCACCGTGCCGACTGGTGGCGGTTATGGATTGCCGACGCTCTATTTTTTGCTGCAAGGGCTGGGTGTGGAATTTGAACGGAGCACATTAGGTCGTAACTGGCATTTAGGCCAAGGTATCAAAGGCTGGTGTTTTGTGCTTCTCGTGACGGCTGGGCCCATTGCCCTGCTGTTTCCGCCGCTATTCCTACACCATATCATTTTGCCGATGCTGAAAACCATCACCTAAAGGAGATTTATGAACACCGACCTCATCATCACTTTGTTAAAAGCCGCCGGGTTGTTGCATTTCGGCATTCTCTGCGCCGGGCTGACCATGCCGCAGGTCATCGGACTAAAACGGCATCTCACACCGTTGCCGCCTTTCATCCGCAATCTGTTCTGGGTTTACTACACCTTCATCGGCACGTGTTTGATCGGGTTCGGGCTGTTCACTTATATCATGGCGGAGCAACTTGCCACAGGCGATGGCATCGCCCGGGCGGTGCTCGCCTTCTTCGCGCTCTTCTGGTTGCTGCGCGTGGTGGTTGCGGTGTTCATCTTCGATGTCACCCCGTATCTCACCAGCCGGATGATGCGGGTGGGTTACTGGTGCACGAACCTGGTGTTCGTTTATTTCACGACAGTTTACGCGGTAGCGGCCTGGAAAGGTGGAACTCTATGAAAATAGCGATCACTGGTGGAACTGGATTTGTGGGGAAACACCTGGCCCGGAAGCTGGTGGCGGCAGGTCATGAGGTGGTGCTCATCGCGCGCGGTGTGGATACCCGCGATACGCGCACGCCCGGACTGCCGCACACCACTTTCCGGCCAGTTGGTACCGGCGATGTGGCGGCACTGACTGAGGCGTTTCAAGGGTGCGATGGTGTGGCGCATTGCGCGGGGATCAATCGCGAGATCGGTGAACAAACCTATGCACGCGTGCATGTGCAAGGGACAAAGAACGTCGTGGCGGCAGCGCGAAAGGCCGGGGTGAAACGGATCACGCTGATGAGCTTCTTGCGCGCCCGGCCAGATTGCGGCTCGGGCTATCATGAATCGAAGTGGGCAGCGGAAGAAGTTATCCGCGCTTCGGGACTGGATTACACCATTCTCAAGGCGGGTGTCATCTATGGTGAAGGCGATCACATGCTGGATCATTTGAGCCATGCATTTCATACGTTTCCGTTGTTTGCCTTCGTCGGATTTAATGAGCAATTGGTGCGACCTTGCGAGGTGGAGGATGTGGCGACCATCCTGGAAGCAGCGCTGGTGAAAGGTCGGCTGGCGAAAGCGACGGTAGCGGTCACAGGGCCGGAGGAACTTACTCTGAGCAACGCTGTCCGGCGGGTGGCCAAAGTGGTAGCCAAACGGCCCTTCTGGTTCCGGGCACCGTTGTGGCTTCACTATGCATTCGGATGGGTGCTGGAACGGACGATGACGATACCGCTCATCGCGACAGCACAGGTGCGGATCCTTTCGGAAGGCGTGGTGGTGCCCCTGCCCTATGCAGAGGAATTGCCGGAAGATTTACGGCCGCAGCTTCCTTTCTCGGAGGCACAGATTCGCAAAGGGTTGCCGGAGCCGAAAGGGTTTGGGCGGGAGGATTGTTTGTGCTGGAACGCCTTGTTTGGGAAGGCTTAGGGAACGAAGGATTGGAACAGGAGCTAACAGAGGGAACGGAGAAAAAATCGGGGATGAGGGCGATTGGGAACTATGAAACAGAAGATTGTCATCGCGGGAGGTAGCGGCTTTCTAGGGCGGGCGCTGGCGGAATATTTTACAGCCAAGGAGTGTGAGGTGGTGATCTTGACACGCCATCCCAGTCCGCTCTGTCCGCACGGGCGGGAGGTGTACTGGGATGGCTGCACGTTGGGGGATTGGGCGAAGGAGTTGGAGGGTGCAGATGCGTTGGTCAATCTCGCGGGCGTGTCGGTGGATTGCCGGTACACGGCGAAGAACCGGCGGCTCATCATGGATTCGCGGATCGATTCGACGCGGGTGCTGAGTGAGGCGGTCACGCGCTGCCAGCATGCACCACGGGTATGGTTGAACTCGAGCACAGCCACGATCTACAAGCACACATATGGTCGTCCGTGGGATGAAGCGGGTGAAATCGGAGCGACGGCAGAGGCTAAGGATGCGTTCTCGATTGAGGTCGCCACGGCTTGGGAAAGAGTTTTCAATGAAGTCCAGACTCCCTGCACGCGCAAAGTGGCACTACGGACGGCGATGGTGATGGGGCATGGGCGGAACAGCGTGTTCCCGGTGATGCGGCGGATGATCCGGTTCGGTCTGGGCGGACAGATGGGGGACGGGCGGCAGTATATGTCGTGGATCCATGAGGTGGATTTCTGCCGGGCGATCGAGTGGTTAATCGCGCGTGAGGATGTCAGCGGCGTGGTGAATCTCGCGGCGCCGAATCCAGTAACGAATGCCGAGATGATGCGGACGTTTCGCGAGGTGTGCGGAGTGCCGTTCGGTTTGCCAGCAGCGAAGTGGATGCTAGAGATCGGTGCGGTGTTTCTGCGGACGGAGACGGAGTTGATCATCAAGAGCCGACGGGTGGTGCCGGGACGATTATTGCACGAAGGGTTTCAATTTAAGTTCAGTGAGGTGAGGATGGCGCTGGAAAATTTGACGAGGATTTGACGCGAATAAGCGCGAATTGGGAAACGACGGAAAGGTTATATGAATGCTTTAGACGTCGAAAGGGATGCAGGGGTGGAGCTGAATCTGGCAGCGAGCGAGCGCATGCTGTCGCTGCGGGGGGAGCCGTTGTTCGTGGCGGATTGGGTGGAGTTGTTCTTTTTGCATTTCGAGGTGCCGGTAGAGGTATTAGAGCGCGAGGTCCCCTTCCCTTTGGATCTGTATGAAGGGCGGGCGTTTGTGAGTCTCGTATCGTTTCAGTTGGAGCAGTTGCGGTTGTTTGAGGCACCGACGCTGACGGAGGCGGTGTTTCGGCCGTTCACGCGGAGTCACTTTCTGAATGTGCGGGCGTATGTGACGCATCGCGGCGAGCCGGGCATCTATTTCATGCAGGAGTTTCTCTCGAACCGGTTGAGCATTCCGTTTGGGCGGCCGGTGTATGGGTTGCCGTATCATCATGCGGCGGCGCAACGGCAAATTGATCTCAAGCGCGGCGATATGAAGCTGGAGCTGAATGCAGCGAAGGAACGGCGGCTGGAGTTGCAGGCGAGCTTTGATACGGCAGAAAGGCCGTCTCCGTGTGAAGCGGGTTCGCTCACCGAATTTTTACTGGAGCGGCATACGGCGTATACGTGTCACCGGGGGAACAAGCGGCGGTTTCGGATTTGGCATCCGCCGTGGCAACAACGCGCGGTGGAGTTTCAAGCTAAGGACGAGGGATTGTTGGGAAACGCGGGCGGATGGTTTACGGAAGCGGAGCCCATCGGCGGGCATCTGGCGTTGTTAGGCAAAGATGTGTGGATGGGCAGGCCGTGTGGAGTGTGAGTCCACACGGCTTTTACATTCACATCGCAATTATTTTCTCATGCCTTACGGCACTTTCAGCAGCATGAAGGAATCGAGTTCCGTGCCGCCTTCCCGGCCGTAGATGTCCACATCCAGCACGCCGGTGGTGAGGCTCATGTTGGTGCCGACAGCGCGCCAGGTCCATGAGTTGGTGCTGAGCGGGACGGACCAAAGCTGGTTCGCCCCGCCGTTGAGGGAGATGAAGAAGCTGTCCGAATTGCCGTTCTGCGCGCGGGTGCGACCGAGGAGCAGATAGTTGCCGTTTGCATAAACCGGGATCTGGAAGCTCGCCGCGTTGGTGGCTTGATTGCTGCCGAAGGGTGACGTGAGGGAAGCGCCCGTGACGGATGCGACATTATTCGTCAGCACGAAGCCTTGATAAGTGTCGGGCGAGAGCGACGGCGCCTTCGCGGTGCTAGGCCGGTTCAACCACAGATAGTCGAGCTTCGCTCCGGGTTCACGCGCGATGAGTTTCAACGTGTAAGTGCCAGGCGCGAGGCTGAAGCGCGTCATCGCTTTTACCGAACCATACGTCACGGGCTGGTATTCCCAACGCCCGCGCACATGCCAATCCACCATGGGTCCTCCCGCGACCTGCACGTAAAAGCTGTCGTCGGTATCGGTCACCGAGTGAGTCGAGCCGCCCAAGACATAGTCCGAAGCGTAATCCACCGTGAAGGTCCATTGGGCGTAGTTCGTACTGCCGGTGACCGAACTCGACAGATAAGAGCCGAACGGCCGCTTGGCATCCGTGGTCAAGGCCATCGAGCCGGCTCGGGTGGCGGCGGCAGGTTTGAACAGGATGCCGGTCACCTTCGCGGCACTGTCCCGCTGGGGCACGCCCAGCTCAGATTGCGTCCGGTAGAGGCGCAGCGTGGAGGGCGGCGGATTGATGGGATTCCCGTTACCATCCAGGCGAGGCGCATCGCGATAGGGGGGCAACGTTTCCCAGCGCAGGTAATAGTGATGGTCCGCGTAAGCGAGACCGCCGGAGCGCAACCGCCGCACGGCCATCGAGTCGCCATCATGGGTGTAATTGATCTCCGGCGTGCTGCTGTCGAAGTAAGCGTTGGTGGACGTGGGCGAGTTCGCGGAGAGATAGGTGCCTGTATTCGGATAGGTGAGAATCACCTTCTTCAACATCGCTTCATCCAGCAGATACGGACCGCTGTTGGTATCCATGACGCCCGTTTCGGTGACCATCGAGACACTCACCGTGGTGAGGCCGTCCACCGGATCATCCGCGCCGAAGGAATTCGCAACGCTGCCTCCCGGCGGCAAACTGCCGCCACCCGAGAATTCCCAATGCCACGAAGAACTCGTCAACTTCACGATGTTCCACACGTTCGATCCGGGAATCGGCCGCGCGACATACACCTGGGAATTACCGCTTCCATCGTATTTGTGATAGGCCACGAGCGGCACGCCATCGCGATCGAAGGAGAGCTTGGGCTGGCCGTTCAGTAGGCCGCCCAACTGCGGCACGTTATCGATCGTCGTGAACGACTGGCTGGGCGTCACTGGCAGAGTCACCGCGCGACCGAAGGCATCGGTCCAGTTCGTGAAGTTGGCGGTGCGCATGTAGGAGAGCCGGTAATTGCTTTCCGCACCGCCGGTGCCGCGCCAGACCCACAGGCAATGCACATAACCCCGATCCACCACGAACCCCGGATAGACACTGTAATTGTTCGTCCAATTGAAGATCGCGGGACCGCCGGTCGCCTTCGCGAACGTCTTCGGCGAGGCCGCGTAGCTCAGGAGATACCAGCTTCCCGCATTATCCGCCGTGTGATTGCGATAGGAGAAGATGAACTCCTCTTTCGGCCCCAGGAAGAACGAGGGATACGTTGATTGACTCTCCGTGGTGGTGCTGACGAGCGAGGTAAGCTTCGTCATGAAACCGGCGACGAATTGCGACGACGAAGTCACCGGCGAAGCCGAGCGCCAATAGTTCATCGGGTTGCGATGCAGGTTCCCGGACAAGTGCAGGTAGCCGAGCGAATCCACCGTCATCGTAAGGTAATTGTGACTGTCCCAGCCTACGTTCGAGGCCAGGGCGACCTTGACCCAGTTCGTGGAAGTCATATTCCGCGCGGCCAACGTCACCTGCCGATACTGGTTGTAGTAGGCCGCGATCTGCACGTCCTTCAACGTGATGAAAGAAAAGCCGACGTAGTGTCCGGACCACGCCGGATCGATGTTCAAGGAACCACCCTTGGCCAGCGGATCATTGGGGAAGTCATCATTCGCCGCGGCCTGACTGAGCTGCGGATTGGCCAGCGCCAATAGTGCCATCAGCAGGAGGAACAACTTGGGAATACTCGGATTGGTTTTTTGCGCATTCATAGATAGTCGAATCGTCGGATCAGTTCGGTTCTGTTCTGAGCAAGTGGGTGGCGGTACGACGATGCACATTCGATGAAACGCCTTTCGAAGGAGCAAGACTGCTTGCCACGGCCACGGGTGATTGAGGGGAAGATAGCAGCGTTTTTGAAAAATGCCAGTAACCTTAAACCAACTCCCCTGCTCCTCCCTCAACGTTCAACACAAACTCCGCGCATGGATCGCTTTGCAACTGGATTTAACCACCTTATTTCACCTAACCTCCCCGCATGCCACAATCACTGAGCATGGTTGTCCTCCATGTGATCTTCAGCACCAAGGACCGGCAACAATTCATCGGAACGGATCTCCGCCCCCGTCTGCATGCCTACCTCGCCACCATCGCCCGCGATACAGGTTGTGAATCCTATCGCGTCGGTGGCGTCGCCGATCACGTCCATCTGGCCATCCGGTTATCCCGTACCCTCACTATTGCCGATCTCATCGAGAACCTGAAAACCACATCCACTAAATGGGTGAGAGTGCAATCCGCCGATCTCTCGACCTTTGCCTGGCAACCCGGCTATGCTTGCTTCTCCGTCGGCCCCACCGATCTGGACGCCCTCTGCACCTACATCGACAAGCAAGAGGAACACCACCGCACCCGCACCTTTCAAGACGAGTTCCGCATGTTCCTCAAAAAATACGGCGTCGATTATGACGAAGCCTACGTCTGGGATTAACCGACCAAACGGATTGTGAATGACCGCCAACCGAAGTGATTCCGTTCCAATCCCCTAAAAGTGGGCGCAGCCCACGCTTGCCTCCGAGCACCAACGGTGCGGCCTCATACCAGCCTAGGCCAACGGCCTAGGTAATGGCCTCCCGCACCATAAGGGCTGAAAGCCCGATTCATGCACCCACGCGCCCAATCATTCCATACCGCCACCCATTCTACCCGCACGGTGCATGAATCGCACTTTCAGTGCTTCTGCTTCTCTCCGGACTAATCCTAGGCCGTTGGCCTAGGCTGGTATGAGGCCGGGCCTTTGGCCCTCATAGAGACGCCGGAGGCATCGACGCTACGCCCCAAACCCTTTTCCCTATCCCCTCCCCTTGATCCACCGTCTAGCTACGTCCCCAAACCCCGAAATTTATCTCTGTCCCCCCGTCCCCCAATCCGTTACAAAGGGGGCTGGACGCTCGTTTCCAGAGGTTGTCCAAATCCCCCATTTTGACGGGATCATTTACTTAATTTGTTTGTGTCATGCTGACGATTCGTAATCTGAAGAAGGGTTTTGGTGGTCGCACTTTGTTCGAGGGTGCGAACATGCAGATCAATTATGGTGACCGTGTGGTGCTCGTGGGCCCTAACGGCGCGGGCAAGTCCACGTTGTTCTCGCTCATCTTGAAAAAGGATGAGCCGGACGAAGGCGAAGTGACGCGCGATGAGTGGACGACGGTGGGCTTCCTGCCGCAGGAGAGCGAGCCGGTGGGGAACGAGACGGTGATTGAGGTGGCGACGGGGCGCGCGGGCGAGATGGAGAAGCTGGAGAAGACGCTGCATGAGCTGGAGAAGGCGGGCACGGTGGATATCCCGGAATACTTCGAGGCGCAGAGCAAGTTCGATGCGTTGAACAATCCGGAGTTCGAGGCGCGCGCGAAACGCATCCTGGTGGGGATGGGTTACAAGCAGACGGATTTCGACCGGCCGGCACGCGAGATGAGCGGTGGCTGGATCATGCGGGCGCACTTGGCGCGGCTGCTGGTGATGGAGCCGGATCTCTTGATGCTGGACGAGCCGACGAATCATTTGGACCTGATGGCGCTCTTGTGGTTGCAGGATTATCTGAAGGGTTTCCCGGGCGCGCTGCTGATGATCTCGCATGATCGCCAGTTCATGGATGAGTTGTGCAAGAACATCTTCGAGATCAATGAAGCGAAGTTGATCGCGTACACGGGGAATTACACGGATTACCTACGGCAACGGGAGGAGAATTACGAGAACCAGCTCGCAGCGTACAAGAATCAGCAGAAGGAGATCGCGAACTTGCAGGAGTTCGTGAGCCGGTTCCGCTCGGTGGCGTCGAAGGCGTCGCAGGCGATGAGCAAGCTCAAGGCGATCGAGCGCATGGAGCTGATCGAGAAGCCGAAGCAGCCGCGCAAGCCGTTCCGGTTCCAATTCCCGCAACCGCAACGCGGCGGTCAGCGGGCGATCTCGCTGGAGAACGTCCACATGGCCTACGGGAGTCATGTGGTGTATCGCGGACTCGATCTGACGGTGGAACGCGGCGAACGCACGGTGCTCGTGGGACCGAATGGCGCCGGCAAATCGACGCTCCTAAAAATCCTCGCGGGCGAGGTGCCCTTCCAACAGGGCGTGCGTGACCTCGGTCACAATGCGAAGATCGGTTACTTCAGCCAGCATCGCTCGGCCACGCTGGACCCGAACAACAGTGTGCTGGAGGAGATCATGGCGGCCGCCCCGGCCCTCGGGGAAGAGGAGGCGCGCGGTATCTTGGGCTCGTTCATGTTCCGCAAGGAAGAGATCTTCAAGAAGACGGCAGTGCTGAGCGGCGGCGAGAAGAGCCGGTTGAACCTGGTGAAATTCCTCGTGGATCCGCCAAACCTCCTGCTGATGGATGAGCCGACGACGCATTTGGACATCCTGACGGTGGAATCGCTGATCCTCGCGCTCGAGAAGTATGAGGGCACACTGGTCTTCATCTCGCATGATGTGCGCTTCATCCGCAAGCTGGCGGCGAAGGTGCTCCACATCAATAACGGCCAGGTGACGCCGTACGTGGGCAACTTCGACTACTATCTGGAGAAGACCGGTGCCGAGGGCAATGCCCGGGCGGCGTTGACGGCAGGTTGATTTCAGCAGGGCGTCAAGCCGGGAGATGGTCAAAGTTGACGTAGCCAGCTGCTCTTGGGCGGCTGAGAACGCACGCGCCCGATTCATTGTAAGCCCTTTCATTTAGCGAAGTTAAGTAGGTTTTCACCCCAGCAACCCCATTAGCTTTTCCCACCCCGGGAGGAGCAAAAATAATGGTTGCCTTTGGAATTGGAAAACCCCATGTTACGATTCCGTTATGTTAGATTGCTCAACGGTTCGAGAGCTGGTGAATCTTCAGGTGAACGAGTTTTCAGTGATGATTTGAAACCCGGCGGTCGGGAACGGTCTGCGACGAAGTGAGTATCTAATAACAAATCATCAATGAGTACTAAGTTGTTCGTAGGAAATCTTTCCTTCAACACGATCGAAAACGATCTCCATGACCTGTTCGCTGCTCATGGCGGCGTGATCGAGGTCAACCTGATGGTGGACAAGTTCACGGGCCGTCCCCGTGGCTTCGCCTTCGTCACCATGGAATCCCCGGAAGCGGCTGAAGCTGCGATCCAGGCCCTGCACGGCAAGAATTTCGACGGTCGCGACCTGACCGTGAACATCGCCCGCCCGCGTGAAGAGCGTCCTCCGGGCGGCGGCGGTGGTGGTGGTTTCCGCGGCGGTGGCGGTGGTGAACGCCGTGGTGGCGGCGGCGGCGGATACGGTGGTGGCGGCGAACGCCGTGGCGGTGGTGGCGGCGGATACGGTGGTGGCGGCGAACGCCGTGGCGGTGGCGGCGGCGACCGTGGTGGCCGCTACTAATTGACGCCGATCAATTAGCGTTTTCACGGGTGTGGGGCGCCGTTCTAAAGCGCTCCACACCTTTTGTTTTTTGGTTTAACGAAATCAGCAGCAAATAACAGCGTAAGAAAGACCTGTTTCAAGTGGAAGAGCCCATCACAGTAGAAGGCAGCATATTGACCGTTTTGCCCGGCACGATGTTCCGGGTGAAGCTCGACAACAATCACGAAGTCCTCGCCCATATCTCCGGCAAGATGCGGAAACATTTCGTCCGCCTCACCATCGGTGACCGTGTGCGGATGGAGATGTCCCCCTACGACCTGACTAAAGGCCGTATCGTTTTCCGTTTGCGGACCCAGTCATAACCCGAACCTCATTTTACCCTCCAACCTCCCTCCGTGGCGGTTGGAGTTTTTGTTTTGGGATTTGTCATTTCCATTACTTTTCCCATTGCAATCTTGGCGGACTCAATGCAAGTTCCGTTCCTCTGGTTCGGGGCGTAGCGTAGCTTGGCTAGCGCGCTTGTTTCGGGTACAAGAGGTCGTGAGTTCAAATCTCACCGCCCCGACCATTTCCCTTCTTTATCCATGATGCAGTCTACCAACAGGTTGCTTCGTTCCTTGGTTCACCTCGCCTTGATAAGCACGTTTCTGCCCGCGCTTACCGCCGCCGAGTTTTTACCCCCGGGACATCGCCCAAAAGCACTGGGCATCCACGCGCTGACGAATGCCACCATCATTCCCCAGCCTGGACAATCCCTGAACAACGCCACCGTGGTCATTCGGAATGGCAAGATCGAGGCCGTGGGGAAGGACGTCGCCATCCCCGCCGATGCCCGTGTCCATGACCTCACCGGCTGCACCATTTACGCCGGATTCATCGATGCCGCCCTCGCCTTGGGCACCAACAGTGGTGCGTCCCTCGATACCAGCGGTTCAGAACCCATCCGTTTCGCCTCCGGTAACATCAATTTCTTCGGCGTGCCCGGCGAAGAAAAAGACCCCGGCACCGCGGGCCCCGGTTACGAACTGAAACGCATCACGCCTGAGTTCCGCGTCGCCGCCACCTATCGCCCGAATGCCAAGGTGTTCGAGACGATGCGCGACCTCGGCTTCACGGCCGGTAACGTGATCCCCAATGGCGGCATCATCCAAGGCACCAGCGCGTTCGTGCAATTGAACGATGCCAACCCCAACGATGCCGTTCTCCGCGCGAATGTCTTCCAACACATCGTCTTCGATCCCACCACGAAAGATGACAGCTACCCCGGCTCCCTCATGGGCGTCATCTCCGCCGTGCGCCAAACCTTCTTTGACGCCCAGTATTACGCCTCGGTGAAAGCCGCGCCAGACAAGGCCCGCCTAGAATTCAACCCCGCCCTCGAAGCTCTTCAGCCCGTTCTGAAGCAGGACCTTTCCGTCTGGTTCGAACCCGGCAGCGTCCTGATGGTCGATCGCGCTACGCAGGTCGCCCGTGAACTAAAGCTGAAATTCGTCATCTACTCCAGCGGCCAGGAATGGCGCCGCCCGGAACTCGCTGCCGCCACCGGCGCGAGCTTCATCGTCCCTTTGAATTTCCCCGCCGCTCCCAAGCTCCCCACCGATGATGACTGGCTTGATGTCAGTCTCGATCAACTCCGTGTCTGGGACTGGGCCGCTGAAAATCCCGCCGTGCTGCGCCAGCAAGGCCGCGACATCGCTCTCACTACCCGTGAACTCGCCGAGAAAAAAGATTTCCGTAAGAACACCAAGCTCGCCCTGCTTCGCGGCCTTTCCACTGACGACGCCCTTGCCGCCCTCACCACCATTCCTGCAAAACTGTGCGGTGTAGATGGCCAGCTCGGCACTATCACGGCAGGCAAGCTCGCGAATCTCACCATCGTGAAGGGCGCCAGCTACTTCAATCCCGAAGACCCCGTGCAGGAAGTCTGGATCGAAGGCGAACGCTTCAGTGCCAGCGAAAAATCCAAAGAGGCCGAGAAGAAAAAGGATGACGCGAAAGAGAAAGAAAAAAAGGACAAGGAGCCCAAGGGCGAAGACCTGAAGCGCACCGCTCGCGCACCCTTGGAAGACCGCCAGGTGCTCGCCACGCCCAAGTTCGTCCTCATCCACAGCGCGACCATCTGGACCTCGGGTCCACAAGGCATCCTCACCAACGCCTCACTCTTGGTAAGTGACGGAAAGATTCAAGCGGTCGGTGTCTTCAAGGCCGAACTCAGCGCCGACACGCAAGTCATCGATGCTCAAGGCAAGCACATCACCGCGGGTCTCATTGATGCCCACAGCCACAGCATGATCCTCGGTGATGTGAATGAATCCACCCTGCCCTCCACCGCCATGGTGCGCATCGCCGACGTGGTAAATTCCGAGACCGAGAACATCTACAAACAACTCGCCGGCGGCCTGACCGTAGCGAATCTCCTGCACGGTTCTGCCAATCCCATCGGCGGCCAAAACCAGATCATCAAGCTCAAACAAGGCGCCGCGCCCGAAGACCTGAAATTTCCCGATGCGCCGAAAGGCATCAAATTCGCCCTCGGCGAAAACGTGAAACAATCCAACTGGGGCGAGAAACAGGTGAAACGCTTCCCGCAATCCCGCATGGGCGTGCCCACTTTCATGGCCAATCGCTTCCTCGCCGCCCAGCAGTATTTGGCCTCATGGGATACTTTTCGTCGCGATGGTGGCCTGACCCCGAAACGCAATCTGGAACTCGAAGCCATCGGCGAGATTCTCAATGGCCAGCGCTGGATCCACTGCCACTCCTATCGTCAGGACGAAATCCTCGCCTTCTTGCGCGTGATGGAATCGTTCAAGGTCAAGGTCGGCACTCTCCAACACGTCCTCGAGGGCTACAAGGTCGCCGATGAGATTGCCAAACATGGTGCCGGCGGCTCCTGCTTCTCAGATTGGTGGGGTTACAAATTTGAAGTCTACGATGCCATTCCCCACGCAGGCAGCCTGATGCGTGACCGCGGCGTGCTCGTCTCGTTCAACTCCGATTCTTCCGATCTCGCCCGCCGCATGAATCTGGAAGCTGCGAAAGCCGTGAAGTATGGCAACACACCGGAAATCGAAGCGCTGAACTTCGTCACCATCAATCCCGCCAAACAACTGCGCATCGATAAACGCGTTGGCTCGCTGGAAGTGGGTAAGGACGCGGATTTCGCGCTCTGGTCCAAGTCCCCGCTCGACGATACCACAGTCTGCTTAGAAACTTGGATTGAGGGCAAAAAGTATTTCGACCGCTCTCTCGATGCCACCCGCACCGACAAACTCGTGAAAGAACGCGACGCGCTCATAGCAAAAGCGAAGAAACTCGGCGGCGACAAGAAAGACTCGGACAGCGCCCGTGCCGCCTTCTTCCGCCGCGCCTTGGAAACCGCCAAAGAACTTGAACCCGTCCACTGCCTCGACTGCACCAAGATCGGAGGCCAACCGTGAAAAATATTTTGCGCTCAAGCTTCGCGTTGTTCGCTGCTTCGTTACTTTTCAGCTCCAACGCATTTGCCGAAACCCTCGTCCTGAAGAACGCCACCGTCCACACCGTCACCGGCGAAACCCTTTCCCCCGGCAACGTCGTCGTGACCGATGGCAAGATCACCGCCGTCAGCAAAGATGCCACCGCCGCGGGCGCTAAAGTCATCGACCTCACCGGCCTGCACCTTTATCCCGGCCTGATCCTTCCCGCCAGTTCGCTGGGACTTACAGAAATCAACGCCGTGCGCGCTACACAAGACACCACAGAAGTCGGCTCCTTCACGCCTGATGTGAAAGCCTGGCTCGCCGTAAATCCCGATTCCGAGCTGCTGCCCGTCGCTCGCGCCAACGGCATCACGCACTTCAATGTCGCTCCCATCGGCGGTGTTGTCGCCGGTTATTCCGGCCTCATGCAGATGACCGGTTGGACCATTGAGAGCATGGCCATCCGAACGCCCGCCGGTTTGCATCTCTACTGGCCGCAGATGGGCTTGAACGTGCGCCCGAAAGAGTTCACTGCCGACCGCAGCAAATGGAAATCGCCGGAGGACCAGGCCAAGGAACGCGATAAAAAGCTGAAGGAGATCGATGATTTCTTCGATGACGCCGAAGCCTATCGCAAAGCCCGCTCTTTGGCGGACAAGACGAAGTCTCCCCTGCCCGTCCCCGCTTGGGAAGCCATGCTGCCGATGCTGGAAGGCAAGGCACCCATCTTCATCCATGCCGATGAAACCCGCCAGATCAAGGCCGCGCTCGCGTGGGCCGAGAAACGCAAATACTCCATCGTCATCGAAGGTGCCCGCGATGCCTGGCGCGTGGCGGATATTCTCGCGAAACAAAAAGTCCCCGTCATCTACGACCGCCTGAACGATCAACCGCCGCAAGACACCGACTCTTACGATGTGCAGTTCAAAGCGCCTGCCGTGTTGCAGAAAGCTGGTGTGAAAGTCCTCTTCAATGAAGGCATGGATTCCGGCAACGCCACCTTCGCCCGGAATCTCCCCCACTCCGCCGGTACGGCCATCGCGTATGGATTGCCCGAAGCAGAAGCCTTAAAGAGCATCACCCTCTATCCCGCGCAAGTGTTAGGCGTAGCCGACAGACTCGGCTCTATCGAAGCGGGTAAGGAAGCCTCCCTCATCGCCAGCAGCGGCCCCATCCTCGACATCCGCTCCACTGTGAAACATATGTGGATCAAAGGCAGCGAAGTGAGCCTCGAAAGCCGCCATACCAAGCTCTATGAGAAGTATAAGAGCCGGCCGAAATAACCTGTCTCATTTCCCGGTAGATTCAGCGAGCACCTCGCTGACCGTTTGCTGTAGCAGCTCGATGGAAAAAGGCTTTTTCAGGACCGCCTTTGCGCCCATTTGTTTGGCGATGGGCAGATAATTTTCCGGTCCGCTGCGACCGCCTCCGGACATGGCGATGATCTTGATCGCCTTGTTGGCTTTGCGCAGGGACATGATCAGTTCCAGCCCTTCCTTCTCGGGCATGATCAGATCGGTCAGCACCAGATCCACCTTTGCGGGATCATAAAGCCGCAGCGCTTCGTTGCCATTGGCCGCCCGGATCACCTGATGCCCTGCCCGGAGCAGCGCCTTTTCCAGCATACGTGCCAGCAACTCATCATCGTCCGCCACCAATATTGTAGCCATGTCAGCGTTGCTCCTGTTTTAAGACTCGATGGACGGCTTCACACAAAGTGCGGGCGGTATTGGGTTTGAGCAGCAGCTCCTTAAAACCCGCCTCCCGCGCGGTTTCTGCCGTCATCGTGCCGCTGTATCCCGTGGTTAGGATGATGGGCAGAGTGGGCCGGATTTTCAGCAGCTCACGGGCTAGGGCCGCCCCGTTCATGGACGGCATGGTGTAATCCGTGAGGACCAGATCAAAATCGGAAGGACGCTCTCGAAAAACAGACAGCGCCGTCAGCGCACTATTCTGCACGGTTACGCGATACCCCTGCCGCTCCAGCACCGTCTTGGCGACAGTTGCCAAAGGCACCTCATCGTCCACAAAGAGGATTCGTTCACCACCGCCAGCAGGCGACGGGGACAATTTAGGTTCGGCCTCTACCGATCCGTCTTCATACGCCGGAAAATAAAGATGAAACGTGGTTCCCTGACCGGGCTGACTATGCACGGAGATGCCGCCGTCATGGCTTTTCATGATGCCATGCACCACCGAAAGACCGAGTCCCGTGCCTTCACCGGGCGCCTTGGTGGTGAAGAAAGGTTCGTAGATACGGTCCTGAGTGGTTTGATCCATGCCGCACCCCGTATCACTCACAGATAACCGGACATAGTTCCCCGGACGCAGCTCGGGATGGTCCCGCACAAAATTTTCATCTACTTTGAAATCAGCCAGCTCCACGCTCAAGGTTCCGGACGTTTCTCGCATGGCATGCCAGGCGTTTGTTCCCAGATTCATCACTGCTTGATGAACCTCAGTAGGATCGGCCAGAGTGATCCGCGTTTTGGCGAGCTTGCTCTGGAACTCGATGGTGGCCGGGACCGTGGCGCGTAACAGCTTTAGCACCTCCCGCACCACGTGCTGCAGTTGTGCTGGCTGGCGTTTCTGTTCTCGCCTGCTGCTGAACGCCAAAATCTGCTTCACCAGATCCGTCGCGCGTCGTGAGGCCTGCGTCACGGCGTCCAGAGACTCCGTCACCGCCGGATTATCCCCCGCATCAAGCCGCGCCATTTCCGTGTAACCAAGGATGGCCCCTAAAATATTGTTAAAATCATGGGCTACGCCGCCGGCCAGCTGGCCGATGGCTTCCATCTTTTGCGCCTGCCGCAACTGCTGCTCCAGTTTGGCCCGCTCGGCTTGCGAAAGCAGCAGCGAGACGAGATTGGCGACCGCCACGGCAAAGGTCTGTTCATCCGCCGTCCATTCCCTTTTGGGACCCACCTGTTCACAGCAAAGGACACCCACGGGATGGCCTTCCGCTTGCAGGTGGGTATCCAGCATGGAATTGATGCCCAAGGGACGGAGATAAACGTCGGAAAACTCCCGGGTCCTGGGATCAGCATGTGCATCGTGGGCATCAATGATTTCCGACTCCTTCAAGGCGGCGAAATAGCCGGGGAAATGCTCGCGCTGCAGGATGGTGCCCTCGGAATGTCGTTGCGCGGACTTTTCAAAGAGTTCCACGCATACGATCGATTGCTGATCCGGGCCATAACGCCAAATGCTGGCCCGGTCCACTTCCAGCGTCCGGGCCGTGATCTCGGTGATTTCTTTGAGGATGCTCGGCAGATCACCGCGATGCCGGGAATAGCTCCGGGCCAGACTGCTGATGGCCGCCTCTTGCCGTGCGTAACGGGCGTTCATCGCCTGCAACGCCAGTTCATTTTCTTTGCGTTGGGTGATTTCCTGAACCACTGCAGAAGTGCGGAGCGGATGGCCCTGGCTGTCGCGGATCAATACCGCATTGACCTCCACCCAGATCACACGGCCGTCCTTGCGAAGGTAACGTTTGTTCCGGTGAAAGACGCTTTCTTCCCCTTTTATCAGTCTCTCCATCGTCAACCGGTCTTGCTGACCCTCCTCAGGATGATTCAGTTGATAAAACGTCATGTCCAGCAACTCCGCCTCGGAATACCCGGTGATCTGGCAGAACTTGGCATTCACGCGCAGCATCTTCCCCGTCCGGAAATCCGCCTGCACCTGTCCCACCACTGCCATCTCGAAACTCGTGCGGAATTGGGCTTCACTTTCGATCAAGGCCTCTTCGGTACGTTTACGTTCCGTGATGTCCACCACTGTGCCGGTATAGCCGATCAGCCGTTTGCCTTCATAAATGCTCGTGGCTCTTGCATGTAAAAAACGCACATCGCCGTCTGACCGCAGCCAGCGGGCTTCCAGATCATACTTGGGAGCGATGCCTTGGACAAAACGTAGCCAGCTATCCGTCACCCGCTCCCGGTCTTCCGGATGAATCGTTTGCGACCAGCGGTCGCCCAACGTTTCTTCCAATGTGACCCCAAACACCTCCTGAAAGGCCGCATTCGTATAGAGATTCCGCCCTTCCGGCGAAGTCATGAAAATTCCGACCGGCGATGAATCCGCGATGACACGCGCCCGTGCTTCACTTTCTCGCAGATCGATCTCAGCCTTCTTCCGCTGGGTGATATCCGCCCAGACACCCACGATCTCCTTGGGCTTTCCCGCTGCGTCTGTGACGAGTTGCTGACTATCCTCTACCCAGATGAATTGTCCCTCCTTATGACGGATACGATACTGGCGGTTGATATGTCCGAGTATTAAAATTTCTTTGAGCCCCGTCAGGGCGTGGGGCAAGTCATCGGGATGGACCTGCCCGACCCACCAAGCGGGATTGAGTGCTTCTTGGATACTAAAACCAAGCAACCGGGTAATGTTCTCGCTGACCCAAGCTGGTTTGACCTCCTCTCCATCCCAACCAAGGGAATAAATAACGGCCGGGCTGTGGGTCAGCAAATGCTGCAATGTGTGATGGGCGCTGGCCAGCTCCGACTCCGCTTCATGACGTTCGGTGACATCAATCAGTGACCCCAAGATGGTCGGACGTCCATTGTGATTGATGCGCGTGCCATGGACCTCCACGAAACGCCGCGTCCCATCTTTGCGCAAGACCTGCAAAGCGTAACGCACACTGCTGACTTCCCCCTCCAAACGCTTGCGGCTGTTTTCGTGGAAAAGTTCGCGATCTTCCGGTGCCACCAGCTCGATCGCCGGCAAGGTGATCAATTCATCCACCGTATAACCATGAATTTCGGCCATCCGCGGATTCACATAAACCAGAATCCCATCCTGGATCATGTAAATGCCCACAAGGGATTGCTCCACCAGCGCACGAAAACGGGCCTCCCCCGAGTCCCGTTGAATGCCCGGCGTCAGCTTCTGCTCTTCCCCTGATTCCATTATGTTTTGCGGTGGTCGCACTTCAGCCAATGTTTAAAGATGCTTATTAAATGCATCTTTTTCATTCCAAAACAGATTGCAAGAAAAACCCCGCGCTTGGAATGTGTCTAGTGACTGGGGAAAATCTATTACTTTTTACTTCAATTTCGCAATACTAATAGCAGTAAAAAAATATCCAATTCAGCTCGTGAATTCATGCAAATTGCACTTCAGGCTCTTTGTGATCTGTTTGAATTTTCAATCGCATGAAGCAGTCTCCCCAGATTAAAGGAAATAATTTGCAGCATCAGCCCAATCAACCTTGGCTTCCCGCCAAGACCTCCATCACCGTTTGCTGTAACAGTTCGATGGAAAAAGGCTTTTTCAGAACCGCCTTTGCGCCCATGTGCGTTGCGATCGGCAGATAACCGCTGGGACCACTCCGGCCTCCGCCTGACATCGCGACGATTTTCACCCCATCGTTCATCTTTCGCAGGGCTGCAATAAGCTCCAGACCTTCCATATCAGGCATGATCAAATCCGTGAGCACAAGGTCGATGGATTTCGGGTCGTAAAGCCTCATCGCCTCCCTGCCCTCTTTGGCCCAGATCACTTCATGACCCGCCTGCTGCAGGGTTTGCTCAACTAACCCCGCCAGCAAATCATCATCATCAACGACTAGGATTTTCGCCATACTTCTTTGTTTAAGAATCGACCTGTACCCTGCCTTATTCCGACACAATCTTCAGCCAGTTCACGCACGTATTCTTTCCTTCAATCCCGGAGCCGATCTGCAACGTCAGCCACTCATCTTTCACCTCCACCGTCACCGTCTTCTGAAAGTATCTGTCTTTCTCAGTCGTGATAATGTCAGCAACAACTATGCCCTCAATCGTCACGCTTTGTCCGGATTGTTCCGTGCCGGCATCGCCAAGGCAAATGGTGACTTGATACCGGCCATTGGGCACCGCGCATTCCCACGTCGCCTTGCTGCGCGTGAAAACGAAGGAATCCAGCTCTGACTCGCGTTGCAGATAACGGCGACGCGTGTTCTGGCTCAGATCTTCCGACCAGCCGAACATCCGCTGCGGCGTGCGCGGCAATCCCACATCCGTCAGAAAACCACCCACGGGAACTGAGTCGGCGGTGGTGAAGTTGAAGGAGCGCGTGCGGATTCCCCGCCAAACGGCTGGCTCAGTCAAAGCCGCATCCACAAACGGCGGTGCTTTCAGACGCGGCAAGGCGGCGTTCTTGTCATCAAAAGGATTCGCGTCATCGAGATCGGGAATCGAATCGCCATCTGCATCCTTCTGGCTGAACCGGACCATGGCGTGATGCGGCAACCCGCGCACGATGTCCCAGACCTTTTGGGCGTATTGGGCACGGGTGAGCTCACCTTTGGGCACTTCCATGGTCTCTTCAAAAAAACGGTGATACAGGTTGGTGCTCAGCACTGCATGACGCCATTCCGGTGAAGTCACTTCGTTTGGCTGATAGTCGATCTGGTCGCGATACAGATTCAGCCCTTGGCGAATGGCGAGCTGATTGATGGCGATGAAATTCGGATGCGAAGTCTCCAGATCGCGGAACGGCCACAGCATCACCGGTTCGCCGCCATCAAGACGCGCACAGAGCCCATCCCACACTTGCGAAAGAAACGCGAAGTCATACGGGATCTCACGCGGTTTGATACTGCGTTGCAAAGCCACCGCAGCGGTAGCGCCGCTCGCCTGCCCGATCAGGATGCATTGGTCCTGCAAGCGCACTGCCGAACTCACGATGCTGCTGTAGCCCAGATTCTTCTGCGCACCCAACAATCCATTCACCCGAATGGGGATCAGGCTGCGCAGCGGAAAGAGCGAGCGCTTGCTCTTCGTATCCCAGCCGCGTCCTTTCTTCAGATAACATTGCCACGGACCAGCCGCGCCTTCGTCCGGCAGAAACATGCGACCGGTGGGATGAAAGTCATAGACGAACTGCCACGGCGCCACGCCATCGTAATACATGATGGGTGCGTATTCATCGGGACCATTGAAATGCCGACCATCCTGTTCGCGCATCATGTAGAGCGCCTTCATGCGCAAGGACTCGCGGATGTACGGCTTGGGCGGCAGCTTGTCCGCAGTACCGAATTCATCGGTGAGCTTGAAGTTACGGAACGTGTGCGACTTGTCCGGCATGCGGTCATGCACCGCCGTCTGCAAGTGATAGAACATGCCGAGTGAATAACGCTTGGCATCTTCAAAGATGATCTGCCGCTGCTCACGCGTCATCTCCACGACATTCTTTTTCGAAGCCCCTTTCTCCGTTTTCTCCAAGGCATCCACCACGTGCTGCGGCAAGACATCGAACGGATAATCCTGGATGCTCCAATTCAACAAGATGACATCCGGGTGCTTGATCTTCAGCCCTTCGCCATCGATAAGGCGACGTTGCGTATAAATCGTCTGCTCGCCTTGATAGAACGCCTTGGCATCGGGAATCCACGGAGCATTGAACGGGCGATGCGGTTTGAAGGGCCATTTGAGCGTCTGATAATCATCCTTCGTCATGCTCGTGGTCAGCCAGTAAGAGCGATCGTCATAATGCGCGGGCTTGGGGATGAGCGCGTTCTTGCCGGTGGATTCGATCACCAGGCAGTACGTAATCGGGTTCATGTCCGTGATGGGATAGCCCTCGTGCGTCTCGGGCGCATTCGGCTCGCTGTATTTGCGTTTCAGGTCAGGACCGTATTCGTATTCGGCACCGGAGAGCTTTACGGCCTCGCCCCAATCGGAAGCATCGATAGTCAGCTTGGCACGGATGGTGAAGGTATCCGTCTTCCCCTTGCGACTATCACGGAAGGTGAGGCCAATCAGCGTGTTCTTGTCATCCGACAGCAAGGCACTCACGGGACACGCCCACGAGATCAGCTTGACTTGCTTGCGATCGATGTACGGCTGAAGCATCTCGCGAAAGACCTTCTCCCCTTCCGCCGGTCGAAAGGTGGTGAAGGCCGTCCACGCATTGCCGGGCTGTTTGGAGCCATACTTCTTGAGATTGGACGCTTCGATGCGGTCGCAGAACTCCTTGAACAAACCCGAACGGGGAAACGGAACCTTATTATCGATACCACGATTCTCATCCACCGCACTGACCGCTTCCGCGGTGAACTGCCCGCCCAACCATTCGATGTCATTCACCACGACGATATTCGAGACGCCCATGCGCGCGGCTTGAATGGCCGCTGCCCAACCGGATTCCGTGCCGCCTACGATAAGCAGGTCGGCGGATTGGTCCTTGGGCTGGGCACGGGCGGTGAAAGCGCAGAGGAAAAGGCACCATCCGAGCATCCATTGGGAAAGGCGTCGCGTCATAGCTGGTTCACTTGGCTGATACTGAGTCACGGTGCCACTGGTGCCCGCTCTCAGCAAGGCTCAAGGAGGGTTCGACTTCCTAAATCACTTACGGTATCAAGGTCTCATGTTTCCTTACGTCGCGAATGCAGATGACAAGCCTTGGCAACCCGGACCCTATGAAGGTGTGGAACTCAAGATCCTGCACAAGAACCCGGAGACCGGCGGCGTGGTGGTCCTGCGCAAGTTCAAGGCGGGGGTGACTGTCCCCGCCCATACGCATCCGCTGGCGAATGAATGGGCCTACGTCCTTTCCGGTGAATGGGTGGAATCTGGTGTCAATTATAAGCCTGGAACGACCTTCTTTGCCCCGAAAGGCACCCAACACGGACCGCATGTGGCGCAGGGTGAAGTCATCAGCCTCACGATGTTTGATGGCCCGCTCACGGTGGTGTGAAAAAAGGGGCGATTGACGAACGCAAGTTCATGGATTAGTGCATAAGGTATGACGTCTCAAAGTGCGCAACGTTTCTGGCTGGCGATGTGTCTCATCGCGGGCCTGAGTGCGCCTTCGGCCGGAGCCGCGGAGAAGATCCAGTTTTCCAGCGGGAACAAGGGCGGGAAGAAAGAAAACTTAGCGGTGCAATCCAACAAGCCCGCCTTGCCCACCTTGGACTTCAACCGCATGGGCGGCCGGGGTTCCAAAGCGGAAGAATTGGCCCCGATGACTCCGCTCCCAGAGTCGCCCTTGCCCGAAGAGAATCTGGCGACCGGCACCAAAAAGCAGGACAAGGACTGGCTGAATCCCGAGAACAAACAAGACCGCGACGGCAAAGGCAACAAAGCGGGCCAAGACCGGGACAAAAGCAACGAAAAGGACCGGGACGAAAACAAAAAGCGCAACGAGCTCCGCGAGAGTGACAATGACCTGCGGAATCAAAAGGAGAACGACCCGCTCAAACGGGAAGAGAATCGTGATCCCCTGTTCCGGCTAAACAACAGCGGGTCATCCACGAACAAAATCGTATTTGGAGCCAGCGACCGCCGGGAAGACCAGACCTTCCAGGCACAACAGTCTCCCGGTGCACCGCTACGGACCTTTGGTGCTCCCCGGGGTGCCGGACCCAACCCCATGGAAGAGCAGAGCCGCAGCTCCGCTTTGGAGCGCTTGGGATTTGCCCAGCCCAAAGCCAACGGACCCGCAGGCGTAGGCAGCGCGGCAAATAACTCCAGTATCTTGGGTATCGGAGGCAATCAAAGCATGCGTGACCCGAATAATGGCACCTTGTCTCCTTTGATCCAATCTGGAGGTGCGCGGGATAGCAGCATCCCGGGCGGGATGCGTCCGCCGGATTCCGGCTTCCGATCCAGCTTGATGAACAACACGCCCGGAATGAACTTGGGGCCGGAAGATCGACAACCGAGAGCATCCGAGCCACCGCCCTCGGCCCGAAAGCCAGCCGTCCTGCCTGTCCCTCAACGGAAGTTTTAAGCCACTACGGTATCTTATCTGCCGTTGTCTTTTTCGGGAAACAGAAGCCTTTTCATTTCATGGCCGCCAATTAGGCTTGGCGCGTGCCCGACTGGTTCTATCGCACAGTTTCCCGTCCCCTGCTCTTCCGTCTGCCTGCGGAGAAGGCGCAGGCATTGGCTTGCGGTTTCATGGGGGCCATCGGAAATCTTCCGCACGGACTGGGCGGCACCTTCATTGATTTTCTTGGTCACATGCGGCCTGACGCCCGGCTGGAGCAAACAGTTTTCGGGCGCAAGTTCATCGGACCAGTGGGACTGGGCACGCGCCTGGATGGGACCGGGCTGGCGACGAATGCGTGGACGCGCTTTGGGTTCTCCTTCATCGAGCTCGGTCCAGTCACCGAAACCTCTAGGGCCGCTAAGAATCTGCGACGGGATGAAAACACGGACACGTTGCTGGTGGATGTACCTGCCACGATTGATTCCCCTTCTCTTTCAAGCAAGTTAAAAGCCCAGCAAGCCAGCGGAGTTCATCTCATCGTGCGATTGCAGACGGAGCATGCGGAGTCCGTAGAAGCAGCCGCTGCCGCATTGCTCAGTCTGGCGAAGCCACTGAAGGAACATACTGCCCATTTCTCCGTCGAGCTTGGTCGCGAAGGGATATTGCCGAGCTGGTCGGCCAGCGAGTGGCAACGGTTTTGGAGTCTTTTGAAGCATGGTGATACCGCTCTGTCGTGGCTCTTGGTGATGCCGGTCACGCGAGCTTTGTATTTTCCAGAAGGAAGTTTCGACGGCTGCGCGGGGCTCGTTCTGGATGCATATCAGTTGAAAGATGGCACTCGGCAATATGGCCCGGCCAGCAAACCATTGCTTTTGTCTGCCGTAACAAATCTTAGGACACGGTTGGGCAATACTCTTCCCATCATCGCCTCTGGGGGAATTCATCAACCAGCGGATGCAGCAGAGGTTTTGCAGGCGGGTGCCAATTTGGTGCAGGTCGATACCGGCCTGATCTATTCCGGACCGGGATTGCCGAAGCGCATCAATGAAGCCGTCTTGAGCACCCTGCCAACTGCTGCTGAAGCTGCGCCCGTGCGCCTAGCCAAGCTCTCGTGGTTTTGGACGGCATTGATGGGATTGGGCATGTTGATCGGCAGTCTGCTGGCCCTCTGGATCGCGTTGACGCGTGTGGTGATGCCTTATGATGAAGCGTTCTGCGGCATCAGCCGGGCGCAGTTGCAACTCATCAACGACCGGCTGATCCCCTTCATGTCACACGATCGCGTGACATTGGCCGGTGCAATGATCGCGATCGGTTTGTTGTACCTGAGCTTCTCTTGGTTTGGCAGCCGACGCGGTGAACACTGGGCGAAGGTCGCCGTGCTCGTCTCGGCTGGTGCGGGGTTCTTCTCGTTCTTCCTGTTCTTAGGTTTTGATTATTTCGATCCTTTTCACGGCTTTGTGACCGTCGTGTTGTTTCAATTATTTGTACAAGGGATTGTCGGAGACTTGCCCGCACGAATCCGTCCCGTTGCCGAGTGGACGGAGACCAGGGAATGGAAGCAGGCACAATGGGGGCAATTGCTGCTGGTGATCCATAGTGTGGGTCTGCTGGGTGCGGGCGTGATCATCTGCTGTGTGGGCATTAACGATGTCTTTGTGCATACGGATCTGAAATTTTTGCAGACTGAGTTTCTGACATTGCGCGATGCGAATCCGCGCTTGGTGCCGCTGGTGGCGCATGATCGGGCGACACTGGGCGGCATGCTCGTCGCCTCCGGGCTCATCTATCTGCTCGGCAGCATGTGGGGATTGCGACGCGGAGCGAACTGGCTCTGGCACGCGTTTCTCTGGAGCGGTCTGGCGGCTTACGTCTGCGCCATCGGCGTGCACTTCCATGTAGGTTATGTCGATTGGCATCATCTGCTGCCAGCATTCGCCGGATTGGGACTGCTGCTGGTGGGATTGGCGCTGTGCCGGACATGGATGAAAAACGTGGTGGTAACCGAGCAACGTCAGACTGTCCCGGCTCCTTGCACCGCGGCTCAAAGCGTCATCTCATGAGGCGAAGCTCGCTATTTCTCGCCCTACTACTTTGGCAAATAACATTGCTGTCGGCCTTAATTGCCTTTAGCGGATGCGCGACCAAGCATGCAGGTGATCAGCCGAAGCAAATAGCGACGCATAAACTGCTCGAAACAAAACTGGGAACCTCGCGTGCCGAAGTGGAGGCACTCTTGGAACTGAAAGGAGAGCATGAGTTCTCCACCGACATGGGGACCAATGCGTATGTTTGCGTGAGCTTATTATTCCAAGAACCACCCGCCTCTTTTTACTTCCTCTTCAACCACGACAAACTCCAAGCAATCGTAAGGCCACCCCCTTTTGAACGGGAAAAAATCCCTTGGGAAAGAACCAAAGCCGTTAATCCGGAGGAACGACTCGCTGCTGTATTGGGACAACCGCATCTTTCCCGGGAGGATATCTCCGCAATATTGCTGGAACGGTCCAAGCTTCAATCCGGCAAGAAAGCTTCCCTGGGAATGCTGCCCGCTCTTCTGATCGTATCTCCCATCTTGGCGGCTAATGCAGGCAACTACATCGCCGATCGCAGCGAACACCGAAAGCTTCGAGAGAAGTATGATCCGTTCAAGATCAACCCCGGCATGGAGAGGACTGAGGTCATCAAGCTTTGGGGCAATCCAGCCAGAAACTTGCCATTCGGGACCAATCAGCAAGTCCACATCTTCGGGGCGCCCAAACCACCTAATGTTCCGGCACGATCATTCCCGGCATTCGTCGGAGTGGTCTTTGAGAACGAGAAAGTCAGCCGGGTTTTTAGCCATCACTTCTTCAGGGAGGATTGGAAACGGGACCCGACTCCCATCGTCAGACCGGAACTTCTCCAAGCGGTGGCCCAGGCCATGGATGGGCATTATATTCCAACTGTTGAACCTGTGGCCTTAAAAGAGCTTCATCGTGGGCAACTGAAGCAAGTGGTCATCTATGACTCATTCATGCTCAATCATCCTCGATACGTTGATCGCATTCACGAGGTGGCCTCCTGCACAGTGGAGCGGTCATATCTCAGCCGCACGGGTAATGTTACACGGACAGAAGTGATCACCCTGCCGGAGGCAGAGTTTTGGAAGCCCCTGGCACTGCTGGCAGCTTGCTATGAGAAATTCGGCATGGTGCCAACGACGGGCCGAATTTCGACAACCTCGTTAGAGCTGTTGCTGAAGCAAGAACCGCTTCGCGTCCGTAAAAATAACGTCAGCAGCAGCCCTAAGAAATGAAGTTCCCGTTTGACCACAACTTTTGCCGAATGGAACTCGCGACTTGCCGTCCAAGATGGTTGTGAGAGTTTTTGAGGGCATGTTCCGGTTGCCAGAAATAATTGTGCGCCCATGGGTGTGGATGGGTGTTTTGCTGACGTTGTTGATTTCTACACCGTCGTCCTTGCTCGCGGCGGAGAAGCCGGATTATTGGGCGGTGGAGGATGCGGGAGTGCGAGCGAAGTTGCCACCCTTCCAAATGATTCCTGCAGCGAAGCGGAATGAACTGACGCCGGCAAATGGCTTTCCGAAGGATGACACATTCCGGAACTGGTCGCGCTCGCATGGCGACAATGGCTCGGCACGTTTCTCGGCGCTCACGCAGATCAACAAGACGAACGTGGGACAACTCACGGAGGCGTGGGTGTATCGCTCGGGCGATGGTAAAGGAAACATCCAGTGCAACCCGGTGATCGTGGATGGCGTAATGTATGTACCGACGGTGGGCGCACAAATGGCCGCCGTCGATGCGACGAATGGCAAGGAACTGTGGCGCTTCAAGCCGGAGGGACGGCCAGCCTATCGCGGGCTGATCTATTGGGTGGGCAAAGATGGCGCGGGTGCGCGTATCTATTTCACGGCAGGCAAGCACCTGTATGCGCTGGAGGCGAAAACTGGGGTGCCGGTGAAGAACTTTGGCAACGAAGGCCGTATGGAGTTACCAGGCAGATCTTCCGGCAGTTTCGGCGCGGCGACGGCAGGTCCGGCGATCTTCGAGGGAATCATCGTGGTGCCAGGTTTCGAGAAGGATGTCTGGGGCTTCGATGTGCTCACGGGCAAGCTACTGTGGACGTTTCACACGGTGCCGCAGGAAGGCGAGTTCGGTTTCGATACTTGGGACAAGCCACAAGGCGTGGCAGCGAATTGCTGGGGCGGTATGGCGCTGGATGAGGTGCGCGGCATCGCGTATATCGCCACGGGTTCACCGAAGCCGAACTTCATGGGCATGCAGCATCACGGGGAGAATCTGTTCGCAAATTGCGTCGTCGCGCTGGATGCCCGCACGGGCAAGCGGCTTTGGTATTTTCAGGAGATCCGTCATGACATCTGGGACCTGGACCTCCCTGCGCCGCCGGTCTTGAGCACCATCACGCGCGAGGGCAAGCGCGTGGATGTGGTGGCCACGGTGACGAAGATCGGTAACACATTGTTGCTGGATCGCGTGACGGGCAAGCCGGTCTTTCCCGTGCGTCTGCGTCGCGCCCCGACTTCAAACGTGCCTGGTGAGATCACCGCACCGTATCAGCCTGACATCGAATTGCCGCAGCCTTTCACGAAGCAAGAGTTCACTCCGGACAATATCACGACGCGTTCTGATGAAGCTGCGGAGTTCGTGCGCGACAAGCTCAAGAGCCTGCAATACGGGTGGTTCCTGCCGTTGAGTGATCGCAAGGTGACGGTCTTCTTCGGCGTGCACGGCGGCGCGGAGTGGACGGGTGCAGCCACAGACCCGACGAAAGGCCGGCTCTACGTGAGCGCGAATGAGATCCCGTGGCTGATGAATCTCATCGTAAATGATGAACCGCCTTTCGATGCCAAGGCTAAGCCGACGAAGGGCGAGGAGACTTATCGTGCGGCGTGCGCGCAGTGTCATGGGAATGATCGCATGGGTATCGGTGTCGCGCCGCCCTTGCGCGGTTTGCGGCATCGTATGAAGGACGCAGATGTGATCGCGCTCTTGCAAACAGGTCGCGGATTGATGCCTGCGGCTCCCCCGATGAGCGCGGAGGATCAAAAGGCGATGCTCGATTTCCTGTTCCTGCGAGATCGTTCCTTACCTGCGAACACAGTGAAACCGGAGCGGCCCGGCTATGTGCAAGCGGGCTGGAATCGTTTTCTGGATGCGGACGGCTACCCAAGCTCGAAGCCACCGTGGGGCACGTTGAACTGCATCGATCTCAATACCGGCAAGATGCTGTGGAAGGTGCCGTTGGGCGAGTATCCCGAACTTACCAAGCAAGGCATGGCAAAGACGGGCACAGAGAACTTTGGTGGGGCCATCGCGACGGCAGGCGGACTGGTTTTCTGCGGCGGCACGAGAGATGAGAAATTGCGGGCGTTTGATGCGGATACGGGTGCGGAGTTGTGGTCGGTGAAGTTGCCCTTCGGAGGCAATGTTCCGCCCGCGACTTACGAAGTGAACGGCAAACAATATATTGTCATCCCGGCCACGGGTGGGGGTAAGCTGGGCGGAAATCAGGGCGATGCCTACGTGGCGTTCGCACTGCCGGATATTAAGCAGAAATGATGATGACGAAGCACCAGTCACTGCGAACGCTCACGACCGGCTTCACGCTGATCGAGCTGCTCGTCGTCATCGCCATTATCGCCATCTTGGCGGGCATGCTATTGCCGGCGCTCTCCATGGCGAAGGCCAAGGCGCAGCGCACCTCGTGCGTGAACAATCTACGCCAGATGAACAGCATCCTGCACCTCTACGCGCTAGATAACAACGGCGCGGTGCCGCTCGGATATCGCGGCGGGCGCAAGCAGTGGAACACGATGGTCTTCAGCGGCACGGTGAATCATTTCGTGATCTTCGGGCGCCTCTACACGGCGAACATGCTGGATACGCCGAAGATTCTTTATTGCCCGGCAGAGCGCGCAGCCTCGCAGAAATTTCAAACCGCTGAAAACCCCTGGCCGCCGGGAACAAATGGCGTGAACGTGCAAGGCGGTTATGCGACCACTCCCGTCGTGGATTGGGGCGCTACGAACCGCCCCACGACCTGGCCTCGCTTGGAGCGCCTGGGCAAAGTAGCGATCATGGCGGATACACCGGGATTGCCCGAACGTCTGGATTCGCGGCATGTCAGCGGCGTGAACACGCTCTTTGGCGATGGCAGTGTGTCATGGATGGAGCGCGCGCATTTCAATGCCCCGCTTACCCCCTGCACCATCATCAGTCCCACGAACAATGCCGCACAAGACGATATCTGGAAAATTCTCAGCCTCGGCAACGTCGCGACGCCTTACTGAGGCTTCGGTGGATTCTGCACTTTGTCCGCTTCGATGAGCAACTTCATCATCTCTTCGGCGGAAGCGCGGGTAAGCTCGCGGATAAAGCTCCGATCTGTATTATCACCAAACTCAAGCGTGATGGCAGGGATTCCATACTGCTCATGCCCCCAATATTTCGAGGTGGGCATCCCGACATTGTGAGCACCGCTGCGATTGAGTTCATACTCAGGCAACCGCTCTTTGATCTTCGCCAGCCAGTTCTCGGTAAATCCCTGCGGGAATGTTTTGGCGTCAACGGCTTGGGTATAAAAGATGTCCTGGTCGGTGGAATGGAAATCAATCATCAGATACACCTTGGCTCCCTCTTCCTTCAGGCATTCCACGATGGCATCACGCACAGCCCGCGTTTCTGGTTGCGCGAACTTCACCCAATCACGATTCGGGTCCACCCCGCCGAGGTTGTGCCGCCATTGGCCTTCATGCACACCATCGGGATTCACCATCGGCACCACGAACACCCGAAAGCGCTCGCGGAACTGCTGCCCCAGCGGACTATCCACCGTGAGCGTCTCGATGAATCGCATCAGACCAAGCTGGCCCGTGACCTCCGGCGGATGTTGCCGGCTGATGAGAAACACGTAGTTCGGCGGTGCATCGTCATTGATCTCAAAGGCTTCAATGCTCCGTCCCCCGATCGACTTCCCGATATTGGTCCGCGTGATGTAAGGCTGGATCACCACATTCTCCAACCACTCGTTCAACGTCTCCTGCGTGATGATCTCCTGCCCTGAGACCCACAGCGCCTCCGACTCCACTTTCAGTTGCAGCGTCAACTCCGTGCGCTTCGGTGAGACCTGCCACAGATTCGTCGCCAGCGGCTCCCATGATGTGCCGTCCGTGCTGAACTTCGGGCGATAGCGGTGTCCCCCGCCTTCGTAGATCACGCGCACCGTGATGGACTTGCTTTCCTTCGCCTGCACTTGGAAGGCATACCACGCGCTGTTGTTCACCGGCGCATTCTCCGGCTTGATGAGCAGGCGATACTCGTCCTTGCCTAGGCGCGTGCATTCATTCACGCGGGCTCCGGCGAACTCGTTGTTGAAGGTGACGCCATCCTCCTTGAACACCCATTTCTTCCGCTCCTGCAGAATGACTTTTTTCTCCACTGCATCCGCAGCGTGTGCCGGCACGATGGCGAGCAACTGGCCGGCGAGCAAAACCACGGCCAGCAGGCGCAGCGAAAAAGTCAGATGACGACGAGACTGCTTCATGACGTAAGAGTATCACGGCATCGTTCGCCAGTCTGCCCTGGATGCCAAGTGCAAACACACGCCACATCTGCGCTTCACCAAACCTCCCGCACCCGTTACGCTTCCTTCGTGAGCCACACCATCCAATGCCGCGCTGCCATTCCTTCCGATGCTCCCACCATCACTGAATTCCAGCTCGCCATGGCGTGGGAGACCGAGCAACTCCGCCTCGATCCGCTGAAGTGCACTCCGGGCGTCCTCGCCGTTTTCGAGCAACCCCAGCGCGGCCGTTACTACGTGGCCACCGATGGCGATCAAATCCTCGGCGCCCTGCTCATCACCAGCGAGTGGAGCGATTGGCGGAATGGCGACGTCTGGTGGATCCAGAGCGTCTATGTCATTCCCGAAGCGCGAGGCAAAGGCGTGTTCAAGCAACTCTTCGCCCACGTGAAAGCGCTCGCTGAAGCCCGCTCCGACGTCTTCGGCCTGCGCCTCTACGTGGACCGCCGCAACACCCGCGCCAAGCAAGTCTATCAACAGCTCGGCATGAACGGCGACCACTACGAAGTCTGCGAGTGGATGAAGTGCTAGGAGCACTGCCCTCCACTACAATCGCGACACCAGCAACTCGCGCTGGAAGATCATCTCCTTCGGCAAGTGCGAGTAGAGCTTCAGGAACAATTCATCCTGCGAGATCAGCTCGCGCCGCCACTCTTCCGTATTGATCTCTTGCGCCTTCTCCAGGTTCGTGATGTTGAAATCCTTCATTCCTTCCAGGTCGAAGGATTCCGGTCCCGGCACCCAGCCCAACGGCGTCTCATTTGCATTGGCGCAGCCGTGGCAACGGTCCACGATCCATTTCAGCACGCGCATGTTCTCGCTGAACCCCGGCCACAGGAACTTGCCCTCGCCATCCTTGCGGAACCAGTTCACGTGAAAAACACGTGGCGGATACTTGATCAATTTCCGCATGCGCAACCAATGGCAGAAATACTCACCCATGTTGTAACCACAGAATGGCAACATCGCCATCGGATCACGCCGCACCTGCCCCACTGCACCTACCGCGGCTGCCGTGGTTTCTGAACCCATCGTCGCGCCGATGTAAACGCCATGCACCCAGTTGAATGCTTGGAACACCAGCGGAAGTGTCGTCGCTCTCCGTCCACCGAAAATGATCGCGCTGATCGGCACGCCATTCGGATCATTCGCCTCCGGTGCCAGCATCGGATTGTTCGTCATCGGCGCCGTGAACCGGCTGTTCGGATGCGCCGCTTTTTCCTTCGAGTCCGGTGTCCACTTGTTGCCCTTCCAATCGAGGCATTCCTTCGGCGGCTCACCATCCTTGCCCTCCCACCACACATCACCATCGGGGAGCAGCGCCACGTTCGTATAGATCGTGTCCTTCTGGATAGACTTCATCGCGTTCGGGTTCGTCTTGAAGTTCGTCCCCGGCGCCACGCCGAAGTAGCCCGCCTCCGGATTGATCGCGTAGAGCTTTCCATCCGGTCCCGGCTTCATCCACGCGATGTCATCGCCCAGCGTCCACACCTTCCATCCTTTGTAATGCTCCGGCGGGATCAGCATCGCGAAGTTCGTCTTGCCGCACGCACTCGGGAACGCCGCCGCCACCCACGTCTTCTCGCCCTCGGGCGATTCCACACCCAGCACCAGCATGTGTTCCGCCAGCCAACCTTCGTTCCGTCCGAGATAAGACCCGATGCGCAACGCCAGACACTTCTTCCCGAGCAACGCATTGCCACCGTAACCCGAGCCCACCGACATGATCTGGTTATCCTGCGGGAAATGGCAGATGAACCGCTTCTCCGGATCCAGATCGCACGTGCAATGCGTACCGCGATTGAAGTCCATGCCCATCCCGAGCTGTTCGTAGGCCACCACGCCCATGCGCGCCATCGTCCGCATGTTCAGCACCACGTAGATGGAATCCGTCAGTTCGATCCCCACCTTCGTCATCGGCGATCCCAGCGGCCCCATCAGATACGGCACCACATACATCGTGCGACCGCGCATCGACCCCGCGAGTAAGCCGTTCATCTTCGCATACATCGCCTTCGGGTCCGCCCAATTATTCGTCGGCCCCGCGTCCTCCGCCTTCGGTGTGCAGATGTAGGTGCACTGCTCCACCCGCGCCACATCATTCGGATGCGACCTATGATAGTAACACCCCGGCAGTTTCTCCTGGTTCAGCTTGATCAGCACCCCCTTCTCCACCGCGAGCTGCAGCAGATGCTCCTTCTCCGCCTCCGACCCATCGCACCAGAACACCTTGTCCGGCTGGCACAACTTCACCGCGTCCTCCACGAACGCGATCACTTGCGGATTCTGGGTGCTGCGCTCTCCTGGCTGATTCGTATTCATAACTCTGGTCCCACCGACACTCTTCCCGAACGATTCCGGTTTTGCTGGACCGATTTTGCCCAACTCAAACCCTTCTCGTGCGCGCCCAAAGTAAGTCTGGAACGCCCCTCCACGCAAGGACGGCGAACACCGCCCCACGTGATCGTTCTCATCCTCACCATCGAATCCATTAATCATTTCGACCTATTGAACCCATTAAATTCATACACTCCCCGAAGCCTGCCTTCCCGCCCGATCTGTTCAGCATGACTCCGCCGGTGAACTCCTGTGCTACGGCACTATATCACCCGGCCTTTGCCTCCCAGACCAAACCCTCGCCAGCCACTTCAAAAACCTCCGTTTTCACGTAGGCAGAGACGCTCTGAAAAGGTGGCTTGAGGCCGGCTGCGCAGGAGAAAGCGGATGGGGCTAGGCGTGGCGAGGGCGCGTATCAAATAAAAGATACGTGACCGAGCCACAACGACGCCCTAGCCGCTTTCCACCAGCAGACGGCCTCAAGACAGCTTTTCAGCCAGTCTCAGGAACTATGTCAAAGAGCAATGAAACCATCCGACCCCTGTGAGATATCGTTTTCTCTCTCCCTACGATTGAGAGTTCAAATTTAGCGTAAGTTCCTGACCCGGCCGGTTCCGCAGTGGCTACTAGAGATTCCCCGGTCCCATTCTCGACCAACGTCCCTTTCCCCCTCCGGCTTACGGACCCTGATCCCTACGCCCGATACACTCACATATCCGTATGACTCCATAAGGATCGTCATCTCCCCGCCAACGCAGGACATAACCTTGCACGCGTACACAATGCACCATCATGCTTGATGACTTTGAGGATTCGGAGGCTGCCTATTCTCTGACAGAGCCAACCACCACTCCTCTCCTTTACCAGCAGCGAGCTGCCAGCACTGAAAATAGTATCATATTCCCACCAGAAAACTATAACTTTTCGCTAAAATTTGCAGCCAAAACCCATCCCATTCGCCATCAATAAATTACAAAAACCACTCCCTTCGTAACTCGCATTTTCCCAACCGAGATTCGTCCGCATCCCCTGCATCCCTCGGGGAAAAATCCTCACTCCTCCCGCATCACCACACACTCCCCGAAGACTGCCGTCACCGCCGCCATGATCACCTCATACTCGCCCTTGTCTTTGTCATACGTGAACGCCATCGACTTCGCCCCCGGCGACCGCTTCGCATGCTCCGCCGTCTTCTTCCGGAACTCCACCACCCGGCTCTCCTTCACCTCCAGGCCATAGACAACGTCACAATCCTTCATCACTTTCTGCACTTCGGGTTTGTTGATCTCGCCAGCCGCCCGCGCCGAATCTTTCAATGCCTCAAACTTCATAATAATAATTAATTTCGCCTCCACCCTACGCCCATTCTGCGATTCTCAAAATCCCCCCTTAACGCAATGCTCCTCGGCCTCCGTCCCTCGTCTGCGCGGATTCACCTCCAGCAGCTTTTCTTCCTTTGCCCCAAACGGGGCAAATGCCGGTAGCCACGGGTGACCAACGGGAACCCGTGGACAACCAATCAAAAAAACACCGCCCCGACGGGCATGCGCGTCAAGTTAAGGACTTGCGTTGCTTAAGCGCTGATTTTTTTGGGGTTACGCGGCGCAAGATGAAGGTGTTGCGATCTTCCATCAACCACTCCAACTCCTCCCCTTTCTGGATTTGGGTGGCCTCGGCCAGTGCCGCC
>CALRJY020000030.1:0-80700 GCA_943367715.1 Chitinophaga pinensis
GGACCAGCGGGCGACGGGGACGGCCGCCCGAGCTCACAGCTCGCGTCACCGTCGGTCGCCACCGCGTAACGGACCCGCTCAGGTCCTTCCGCCTAGGCGCGTAAAAAATCTCACTCACACCCCTTGACCTCCAACACCGTATCTCCATCCAAAAGCAAAAGGCACACCTGAGAAGGTGTGCCTTGCTCGTAAAACAGTTCGTATCGCCTAGCTCGTCCGCCCGCCCTTGAACTCGAACAAGGACGTCACCGAGGAGTTGTTATGGATGCGCTTGATGGCCTCACCCAGCAGGCCAGCCACGGAGAGTGTCGTCACTTTCACACCCTCGATCGGTGCGCGGAGCACGGTGTCCGTGGTGATAAGCTCATCAATGACTGAAGCGCGCAGCCGTTGGACACCCAAGTCGTTCAGCAACGCGTGCGACACGCAGGCGTAGATGCGTTTGGCGCCCTTCTTCTTCAGCAGCTTCGCCGCCGTAGTGAGTGTGCCTGCCGTTTCCGTCAAATCGTCCACCATCAATACCGTTTTCCCACGGATATCACCGATGACCGTCATGGACTCGATTTCCGTCGCACTCTTGCGCCGCTTGGCCACGATGGCCAGACCGGCATTCAGCACCTGAGAGTAAGCATGCGCCATCTTAATACCGCCTACGTCCGGACTCACCACGACGAGGTCGGGCAGGTCCATCTGCTTCAGATAGTCATACATCACCGGAGCCGCATACAGATGATCCACGGGGATGTCGAAGAAGCCCTGGATCTGCTGCGCATGGAGGTCCATGGTCAGCACGCGGTTCGTGCCGGCCGCCACCATGAGATTCGCCACGAGCTTGGCCGTAATGGGCACGCGCGGCTGGTCCTTGCGGTCCTGCCGGGCATAGCCGTAGAACGGCAGCACCGCCGTGATGCGCTGGGCGCTGGAGCGGCGGAGGGCGTCCATCATGATGAACATCTCCATCAAATGATGGTTCGTGGGCGGGCTGGTGGACTGCACCACGTAGATGTCCTCACCACGCACGTTCTCCTCGATCTTGACGAAGGTCTCCCCGTCAGGGAAGGCATCGACCGTGCATTTGCCCAGCTCGATGCCCATATACTCGCAGATGGAGAGTGCGAGTGGCCGGTTGGATGTGCCGCAGAAAACTTTCACAAGGCGCGTTAGCTGTCCGTTGCTTCAAAATGGAAAACCCACCGACATGGTGGATTTTCAGACCGATTCAAATTGTGGCGAAACTGTAACAATGGACTTCAGGCAGGCAAGCCCTTATTCCGGGCGGATATAGAATGTTCAGAATCAACCACCCTCAAGGTGAGGCGCAGGTGGTTCCCGATCCGGGCATTACAAAACCCGGCGGTTATTGGACTCAAATCCGCTTCACCCCCGCTAAAATCGTGATATAAATTGAATTCATGGAAACTGAGACCATCACTTTACCCAGTCCCGCCGAGAAAGAACAACGTCAATGGGGCATGTTCTGCCATCTGGCCGCGTTGGCGGTATTCATCCCTATCATTCCATTCGGCAATATCGTAGGGCCGTTGGTGGTCTGGCTCTGGAAACGCCACGATATCCCGGGGGTGAACGAACACGGCAAGGCGGCGCTGAACTTTCACCTTTCCATCACGATATACATGCTGATTCTCGGCTTGCTCGTCGCGCTGCCGCTGTTCCTGATGTCCTTGATCTTCCCGCCGCTGCTACTAGGCTTGATCCCGGTGGCCGGGGTGGCCGTTTTGCTGGGGCTGGCGCAACTGATCCTCACCATCGTAGCCGGCTTGCAGGCGAATGACGGCAAGCACTACCGTTATCCCTTCACGATCACCCTGCTCAAGTAAGCCCCGAACGCGACTTGGCCTTGGCCAGCTCCTCATCGGATAACTCACCGATGAGCGAGTTCAGGTTCTTGCCCGCCTTCCGGTCACCTTGCTGGTAGGCGGCATAGAACCAGTGGAAAGCCTCGATGAAATTCTTCTCCACGCCCTCGCCCGCATAGTAGCGCGCGCCCAGATTGTTCTGAGCCAGCGCATGACCGTTCTCGGCCGCACGAACCAGCCAACTCACCGCCTGTTCGTCATTCAGCGGCAGCACGCTGCCCAAGGCCTGACGCCACGCCAGTTCATACTGCGCATCAGCATCGCCCTCTTCAGCCTTCGGCAACAACGTGGCCAGCAACTGTTCCGCTTCCGGATCGCTCATATCGTTCGCTGCCAGTGCTACCTCAAACCTGTCTGATTAAAAAGCAAAAGCTCCAAGACTGTTCGACAGCCTCGGAGCTTTGAAATTCCCCCTTCGCCTCTTACGTGAAGATTTCCCGCACAGGCTCGCCCATGTCCGTGATCGGCACCGGTCGGTCGCCGTCGTGCAGGTTCTTCGCCGGATTGATGCCCAGCGCGCAATGGATCGTCGCGTGCAAATCTGGCACCGAAACTGGTCGCGATACGATCTGCTTTGCCAGCTCATCCGTCTCACCGATCGCACAACCCGTCTTTAAACCACCGCCCGCCAGCGCCACACTGAACGCCTTGGACCAATGCCCGCGTCCGCCGCCGCCATCAAACTCCGGTGGCCGCCCGAACTCACCTGCCACTACGATAAGTGTCTTATCGAGCAATTTATTCTTCTCCAGATCCAGCACCAGCGTCGCCAGTGCCTGATCAAGCTGCTGGATGAGGATGTGCTGATTCCGCTGTCCGTCGTTATGCGTGTCCCAGCCCGTGCCATTGATGAAATTCAAGTTGAACGACACTTCGATGAACCGCACCCCGCGCTGGATCAACCGCCGCGAAAGCAGGCAGCGCTGCCCGAACTCCTCACCGTAAGTCTGCCGCAACGTGGACGCTTCCGAGGACAGCTTGAACGCATCCATGAAATCGCCATTCGCGAGTCCGAAGCTTGTGCCCACCGCGTCGTCGTAATTCACCACGGCCTTGTCGCCCGCGTTCTTCGCCACGTAACCCTTGCGCAGCTTGGCGAGCAATTCCTCGCGCTCCGCCTGTCGTGAAGTGGAAACGTAGCTCGGCCGCGTCAATCCATTCGGTCCTGCCTCCGTATCCGTAAGATAAACATACCCATGTTTCGCGCCCAGGAAACCCGGTCCGCGCATGATGCTTGGGTAACCGATCACCACATACGGCGGGATATTCGCCGCCATCTCCCCACGCTGATGCGCCACCAGCGAGCCGATCGACGGATATGTGATCGTGCCCGTAGGCTTGCGGCCCGTGTGCATGAAGTTCGTCGCCGCGGCGTGCTCATCGATGATGCCGTGATTCACCGTGCGCAGCAGGCAGAAGCGGTCGAGCACATTCGCCGTGTTCTTGAAATGCTCGCAGATCTGCACATCCTTCACCGCCGTGTTGATGGCCGGATACGCCGAGCCCGCGACCTTCTTTTCCGGATCGCCCACGCGCTTCGGATCCCACGTGTCCATGTGCGCCGGCCCGCCGCCGAGCCAGATCATGATGCAATGCTCCGCTTTGCCTTTCGGATACGTCTTCTTCGCGGTTTCTGCAGCGAACAAGTTCGGGCCAAAAGCACTGGCCCCGGCCACGGTCAGACCGGCCATGCTGGCGCGTTGGATAAACTGACGACGATTCATAGCTTCCATGTCTTTCGCTTCTGTTAAGGCACAAACACAAACTCCGGCGTGTTCACCAGCGCCCACACCATGTCCTCGGCGCGCTCGCGCCAGGCCGCTTGCAAGCGCGGCGTCGGCTCATCACCGCGACGCGCCTTCTCCTCCAGCGCCATCTTGATCTCCGTGGCCTTGGAGTTCAGATGATTCGACCAGCTCAAGAGCAGGCTCGGATCATATTCCTTCTTCAAGCTCCTCGCCGGTGCCGCCAAGACGCGTTGCTCGTAACCCGCTTTCAAATACTCCGTGAAGGTCGCCATCTCCTCGCTCGACGGCTCACGTGTCAGCAAGCGTTGGAACAATTGTTTCACCAGTTGATCCAGCGGTTGCTTGGTCACGCACAGCTCCGTGAGATCACACCCATCGCACAACCGCGCGATGCGCCCATTGCCCATCTCGCCGTTCGCGAGCGCCGCTGGTTGCAGCACGTTTGGTGAATCATCCCGCGCGCTGATGGCGCTTTGCCGCGCCTCGCGCCAACCGAACATCGCCAGCGTATTGATGATCTCCTGCGTCTTCGGCATCGCCAGCGCGGGCCGGTCACGGTCATTCGAGAGCGAAGTAAACTCCCACGAACGCTTCGGCACGCCCAGAGTCAGGAAGTCCTTTGCTGAACGGCGCGAATCATTGTCCAGCGTCAGCAATTCCGAATCGAACTCCTTGCCCGTCGCGAAATACATGGAGTCCACAATCTGTTCCGCTGACATGCGTCGACGATATTGCCCTGCGAAGTTGCGCACCTTCGGGTCCGTCAAATCCCCATCCTGTTGCAACACCACACGTTGATAGCTGTGTGAGTTGAAGATCAGACGCGCCACATGCTTCAGGTCGTAATCATGCGTCACCAGTTCCCGCGCCAGCCATTCGAGCAATTCCGGATGCGATGCCTTCGACGTTTCCCAATCATCCACCGGCTCCACGATCGCGTAGCCGAAATAGCGCTTCCACACGCGGTTCACGATCACCTTCGCGAAGCGTTCATTGCGTGGGTCCGTGATATAGGCTGCCAGTTGCTCGCGGCTGTTCTTCTCATCGCGCACCGTGCCCGGGTTCAGCTCATCGTGCATCGCCTTCTTCGCGAACGGCCACGCCGGATCCACCTTCTCACCCGGCTTCAACGTCACGTTCACGATACGTCCCACCTTGATGTTCGCATTGATCGGGATGGAACTGCTCTTCGGCACCTCTTGCGGCCCTTGCTTGAGCATCGCCGCGAGGCTGAACAGTTCCGCCTGCTTGAAATCATGATACGGCGCATCATGGCACCGCGCACACGCGAGGTTCATGCCGAGGAACGCCTGCGAAACGATCTGCGCCCGATCCGCCATCGGCACATCGTTCTCCGTCGCGAGGCTGAAGCCGCCAGGTCCGCCATGATACACACTGCCCTGCATCGCGATCAGCTCCGTGGCGAAACGGTCGATCGGCTTGTTGTCCGAGAAAGACTCATGAATCCAGTAGCGGAACGGGCCCGAGTTGTTCAGCGTGGGCTTGAGGATCGCCGGGTTCTCCGCCAGCACATCCTGCCAGTACGGCACCCAGTTATCACCCCAGCTCGGATGATTCATGAACCGCTCGATCGCCTTCGCGCGACGATCCGCCGACTTGTCATTGAAGAACTCTTTGATCTGCGCAGGCGTCGGCACCAGTCCCGTAGTGTCGAGCGCGATGCGCCGCAAAAATGCCCAATCATCCGTCAACCCCGCCGCCTTCACATTACTCGCTTCCAGCTTCGCATTGATGAAACGGTCCACGTCATTCTTCACCGCCGCACCGGAAGTCGTCGGCACTTTTGGCGCGGGCACATTCGCCATCACCTTGCGCGCGAACTCATGCCGCTCCGACCAATACTTGTTCTCCGCCACCAATTCATTGTGACGCCGCTGATACTCCAGCTTGCCGAACTGCGCGCGCTGATTGTCCACGTAGGCCAGAAAATCCTCATCCGTATGCGGCACCTTCACCTTCGGCGCGAGCAATTGATACAGGCTGCCTTTCGTCGAAACACTCACCGTCAGCTCGCCCACTTCCGGCTTCAATCCCTTGCCGCCCACGAACGACTCCAGCACCAGCAACTGCGGCTTGCCCTCGCTCTTCACCTTGATCTCCAGCTCGTCATGCCCCGTGCGCAGGAAACGCAATCCGGCTGGCAAATCTTGCGGAATCGGAGCCACCGCCCCATGACCGCTGCCATTCGGCACGATGAATTTCGTGATGCCCAGCAACTGCCCATCCAGGAAAATCCGTGAGCTCTGCAGCGACCGCACCAGCAATGTATGCTCGCCCGCTGGTAACGTGATCATCCCCGCCGACCGCACGAGGAATGCCGGTGAACGGTCGATCACCACGCCGCGCTCATTATACTTCTTCGGCAACTGCGCCAGACCGAACGCCGGAATGTTGAACGTCTCCGTCACCTTGCCCGGCGTGAAATTCCAGTTCGATTCCGTCGGGATGCCCTCCACGATCTCCACGCGCACTGCATCCTTCGGCAGCGAAGTCACATCCACCTTCGGACCCGTCGGGATGTAGCGGAAGCGCTTCTTCAGGTCGCTGCTTGAGAGCGCCTTGCGATACACCGCCACTTCATTGATCGAGCCGTTGAAAGAATTCCCCGCACTGCCGCCCATCGAGGAACCGATCCACACCTCGTCATCATCCACCACCGGACCGAGATCCGTCTTGCCTCCCATATCCCACGTGCCCTTGACTTCCTGTCCGTCCAAGTAGCCCTTGATGCTGTCGCCCTTGCCGAACGTGTATGAGATGGCCACATGATGCCACCCCGCCGCCGGGATGAAGCCCTTCGTAGAGGACCAGCGATGCCAGAACTCATCCGAAGTCTTCGGCTTCTCTTTGCCGCTGCGCGCATCTCGGAAAAGGAAACTCACACACGCCGCCCCATCATCCCCGCGCAGGCGCAAAGCCCAGTTCTGATTATCCGGCGCAAACCCTTTCGTGCCCGTGCGACCCTTGCCGATGACATACACCTGCTGCCCGTCACCGATCTTGTTCAGGAACACCCACGCCTCGATCGTGATTGATTCACCCAATTTGAAATCCAGCGGACTGTCCGCCCCTGGATCTTTTACCCGCACATAATCACCCTTGCCGCTGAACGCCACCGCCGTGCTGTCCGGCTCGAACTCCGGGAACGTCTCATTGGAGGGCCCCGTCTGCTTCACCGTCACCTTGCCCGCGCCAATGCCATTCAGCAGCGCGGCATTCTCACCCGGCGCATGGTTCTTGATAGCATCCGCCGTCGCATCATTCAGCCGCCAATAAGCCACCGGCTTGTCCTTGATCACGATCTCGTGATACGCTGCCTGCGTGGACAGGGCCACACCGGCCAGACTGATGCCTAATATCCGGGTAAAAGCGTTTCGCTTCATGATTCTTTGGGTTGTCCTGAATCCTAAACTCTCAATCTCACTCCGCAAGGCCGAAACCATGGGCTGGCCCACGGCACACAGAGCCCAGCCCAGACGACAAACTGCGGTGCTAATAATCATGAGCATAGCCTCAATCCTCCCTCCGTCACCAGCGCAGTGGTGGGAATCTCCACTACCACTTTCGGGTGATGCCCTATTTGGAGTGCGGAGGCTTGCCTCCGCTTTCCGCCAGACGCGGCTTGACGCGTCGCCTCCCCCTTCGATGTTCGGTGTTCGATGTTTCCCATTTTCGCCCCTTTCTTCCTTCCTCATTCTTACCTCTAAATTTCTACTTTCATGCCTCCATCATAAACAGGGGGGTAGGACAACCGCTGTCCTACCCCCCTATTTTCTTAAAATATTTAAAAATGATGTAACCCGCTCAAATCAAACCACTTAAAATATAAAATGCCCTCGCTCGCTGGATCTTCCAAAAATAAATTCGCGCCAATTAGCGAAATTAGCGTCACACCCCTTTCCCTCCCCATTTCGCGCGTTTAGCGGGCCAAACTCCCCAGCCTCACCCTCACCAACAACTCATTCAAGGCCGCCCGCGTCTCCTCATCCGGCACCTCCGGCAATTCACTCCCCTCAAACGCCTCCTGTAACTCCGCCCGCAGCCGCTCATACTCCTTCTCATGAAACGCCATGTCGCCATCCGTCAGCGTCGTATTCTCCCCCTTCATCTTCCGCTCGATCAGCTCCGCGATATGCGGCAACCGGAACGATTCATTTAACGTCACCAGATTCGCCTCAATGACCCCCGTCCGCATCAGCCAGATGCCCGTGAGCAACACCCGATACACATACAACAACGGCTTCACCCGCCGCGGCGATTCCTTCAGGAACAATTTCCACTGCGTCTCCGCAAACCCAAAGTAATGATGCGAATGATGCTTCGTGATCACCCCTCCCCCCATCGGAGCGCCGGTCTCCGACCCGGCGCGAATCCCCGTCCCTCCTCCCTCTTCGCTCCTTTGGGAAGCCGAACTTCGGCCGGGCCTAAAACTCGGACAACAAATCGCCTTCAACTCCTCATGCTCCGGCGACGTCTGCACGATCAGCGGCGAGAAAAGCTGCTCCAGCACATACCCGTTCTTCCGCAGCAACAGACTGAAAAACTTCCGCACATCATGACTCACGATATCCATCTCCATCCCCTCGATGACGCGCGCATCTTCCACCGTCTCATCCCGCGTCTCCAACCCCACGATATTCTTCAGCGGCAACACATGCGCCCCCCGCAGATCAAAATCCGAATCCGGCGAAGGAAACCCATACAAGTGCGCCCCGCTGATCGTCGCAAACAACAACGGATACGGCTGCGCCTCCACAATACGATACAGTTTTGGATCAATGTTCATACGTCTCAGTCTCCACTTCGCAATTCATTCCGGATACTTATCAGCATCTTCCCGATGGTATTGAATTCCACATTCGACCGCTCCACCCAATACCATTCGCAAGTCGAATCCGTCACCAAGGTCTTTTCCCCAGTCGCTAATAGCCGCTCGCGCAACGCCGGGTGCTGGACAAACTTGGCGAGCAAAGCCGACCTCATGATAGAATCACAACGGCTCGCCCACGCAAGCGAGGGCCTCCTTCTTTCCTTTGGAATAAGCTCCATGGCATCAATGACACTCCCGGCCGTTCGCATCCGGCCCCGAAGCTCAGGATCGTTCACTTTCTGCGCATGGAAATAGTGCTCGCTGGAAAGCCACGTTTCACCCTCGATCTCCACCGGCAACAATGCCTTGGGCAAAAAGCCCTCGAATTCACGAGCCCCCAGCCAAATGAACGAATCACCCCGTCCATCAAGCGGGCCCGCCGGATTCAGCAGGGATAGATACTCATCGGGATACTTCCACTGCACCGCCAGGTCATACGCCGTCTTTCCCTCGCGATTCCGTATTCCCAGATCAGCCTTGGCACTGACTAGCGCATGGAAGATGGGAAACTCGATATCCGGCCGGAACTCATCACTGAAGAAAATGCGATGGAGCGGCGTGTTGCCCTCTTGATCCTGCACATCGGGTGAAGCTCCGGCGCGGAGCAAAAGCTGGATGGGTTCACCCATGCCGCCGTGAACCGCCTTGTGCAGCGGTGTCATTCCGGCCACATTTTTCACCTCTACCGAAAGCCCTAATGGCAGAAGCACCTCCAAATCCTTCGGCCAGGGTGCAGCCGCATGGAGCACACTATTTCCCTCCGCATCTCGTGCGGAAGCATCAGCCCCCTGCTCGATCAAGAACCGGACCATGTCGTCATGCCCGTTGTCCGCCGTATCCGACAAGGCCGTCTTCCCATCCTCCGAGACGTGATTGACGTCCGCTCCTTTTCCGATCAACCACTTCACCACTTCCATCTGCCCATTGGACGCATACCCCGCAAGGCAACCCGACGGATCAAACTTTGCTCCGGCCCGATATAGGAGCTCCGCCACATCCACCTTGGAAAAACTCAACGCCTCACTCACCATACTCCGAGCATATCCATCCTCATCTGCTTCGCGATGAGGAGTGGCCCCGTGCTGCAACAGCAACTCCACCATTTCCGCGCGTCCCATGCCGGACGCGGTCCACAGTGGAGAATCACCTGATTCATCAGGCGCATTCACATCCGCCCCGTGATCCAGCAGATATTTTGCCACACGGACATATCGAGGATTACCGCGCAAGAATTCGGAGAAGTGCGGATCGAGCGTGTCCACATCGATACCACGCGCGAGCAACCGGTCATACAGCACCTTAGGATCGGCGAACAAATCCAAGACAGCGGAAAAAACATTCAGTTTGCTTCCCGAAGGAATGGTGGTGTCGATCTCCAGATCGGCGGGTATGCCCTCACCTCCTGCTTTCACAATCTCCATCACCGCATCCGCCACCGCACGATCTATGGGTTGATTCTGGCTGCGTCGACACGGATCGCTTCGATCGGCATCCGCATCCATCAAATCCCACGGGCGGCCGTATCCCGCCACACGATGCAAGGGCGTTTGCCCATCCTCCATCCGGGCCTGAACATTCGCACCGGCTTCAATCAATATACGGGCCGCTTCCAGATCGCCCTCTTCCGCAGCTGCGTGCAAGGGCGTTCGCCCAGCTGGGGACTGGCAGTCCACGTCTCCATGCGCCGCAATCAATTCACGCAGACGGGCGTAGTTGCCCTCCCGCACCGCATAAATCATCCGTTGGGAATGAGTAGGCATATCTATCAGTTCATCACCATGCTTTTCCGCGCTGCCACGAGAAATGTGTTCGCCGCCTCATAATCCGGCCGTTCCGGCAACTTCGTCTCGCTCAACGCCCGCTCGAAATCCTTGTGCAATTCCTTCCGCCACGCATCCACCTCATCCCATTTGAGTTCGCCGCGTTTGATCGCCAGCAACCGCTCTCGCTCCGCCTCCACTCGCACCGGCACCCTGCCCTCACGCAAAGTCGCCGCCCCCGTTATGAGCAGCCGCAACAGATGCATCGCGTGCTTCCAGCGCACCTCCCCATGATTCCGCAAATCCTGCTCGATCTTCTTGAACTGGCTCAGCGCATACCCGTTGAACGTCTGAAAGATCATCTGCGAGAGAAACTTGTCGCGCAGGTCCAGCAACTCCTGCCCCAAAGGCGTCACCTTTTCCACTAGTGGCGAATACAGGCATTCGAGGATGTTCGGGTTCGCCTTCAAGGCCATGATGAGGAATTTCTGGAGTTCCCAGAAGCAGGTCTGGGCGGCGTTGTCCTCAAACTGTTCGGGTGCGCCATGGAGGGACCACTGCAACTCCGCCGGCGCCAGGTACACCCCACGCTTGTCCGTATCCGATGCCTCCGTCTCCAACCCATACGCCCGCGACCCCACCACGCACCGATAAATGATCAACGGTTCCAGATCAAAGGCGGTAGCCGCCTGCCCCTCCCCCGGAGCGCCGGTCTCCGACCCGGCATTGCTGGCCCCCAACCGCTGCTTAAAATGCTTCAACACCTCCAACTGCTCCCGCACCAAGGACGACTCAAACCCATCCGGAAACCGCACCAGATAATGCTTCTCCGTTCCCGCCGGTGTGCGCGTGACCACCCCCACCGCCCCGCGCGGATGCACCAAGGAATTGCTCGGCCCCCGCACCTCCACCAGCGCGACGACCTGGGTTCCTGCAAAAAGTTCTGGTTTCTCCCGCTCCATGTTAGAAACGGGATAGCACGGCCTGGGGAAACGGGCGAGCAGAGAATCGACCTGCCCGGTCCAAACTGCCCTATCCCCACCTTGCCCATTTCCCACCGGCTAATCTTGCCTCCCGCCCCTGTATCGTTATTCTAGCCCTGCCATGCCGAAGCTGATCCGCCACACCACCACCGCTTGTCTTGCTGCGACCTTGCTGGGCGTCCTCCCCTCTTTTTCCTCCCTTCACGCCGCGGACGGCGCGAAGGATGACAAATATCCGGACGGCGTCTCCCTCGCGGATGATCCCGAGACGGCGATGAAGAAGTTCCGCATCACGCCGGGCTTGAAAATCGATGTCTTCGCCGCCGAGCCCGATATCCAGGACGTGGTCAGCTTCGCCTTCGATGATAAAGGCCGCGCCTATGTCGTAGAAACTGGCCGTCGTCGCACTTCTGTCTACGACATCCGCAAGCATCGCAACTGGACGGATAACGATCTTTCCTTCCGCAGCGTACAAGACCGCATCGATTTCCTGAAAGAGAAACTCGTCCCTGACAACAAGGAGCTGCCCAAGGACATTCTTGTCGATCGCAACAACGACGGCAAATTCGACTGGAAAGATCTGGAGGTCGAATCCGAGCGCATCCGCCTGATTGAAGACACGAACGGCGACGGCAAGGTGGACAAATCCAGCATCTACGCCGAGGGCTTCAACACCATCGTCTCCGGTGTCGCCGCTGGCATCGCCGTGAAGGGCGACGAAGTTTACCTCACCTGCATCCCCGATCTCTGGTTACTGAAGGGCGTAGACAAGAACGGCAAGGCCAAGGAACGCGTGCCCTTGCTCAGCGGTTTCGGCGTGCACATCGCCTACGGCGGTCACGATATGCACGGCCTGAAGTTCGGCCCCGATGGCAAACTCTACTTCACCATCGCCGACCGCGGCACGCACGTGCAGACGAAGGAAGGCAAAACCATCGAACTGCCGGACACCGGCGCCGTCTTCCGCTGCAATCCTGACGGCACCGAATTCGAAGTCGTCGCCAAAGGCCTCCGCAATCCGCAGGAACTCGCCTTCGATCAATACGGCAATCTTTTCACCGGCGATAACAACGCCGACGGCGGCGACAAAGCCCGCTGGACGCATATCGTGGAAGGTGCCGATTACGGCTGGCGCTACGGCTGGCAGCACCTGCCCAAGCTGGGCGCATGGAACTCTGAAAAACTCTGGGACCTGCCCCCGCGCAATACTGCTGCTTATATTCTCCCGGCCGCCGCGCACATCGGTCACGGCCCCGCGGGCATCACGTATTATCCGGGCACCGGGCTGCCGGATAAATATAAAGACACATTCTTCTACGCCGATTTCCCCGGCGGCGTGCGCTACTTCAAGATGCGCCCCTTCGGCGCCTCCTATCTGGTGAACAATCCCAAGGATTATCTAATGGATAACACCTTGGACAAGATGGATGGAAAACTCATCTGGGGTATGTATCCCACGGATGTGGACTTCGCTCCCGGCGGTGGCATCTACGTGCTCGATTGGGTCAGCGGTTGGGAAAAAACCGGCAAAGGCCGCATCTACCGCCTGCACGATCCGGAAGTGGATAACAGCGATGCCGTCACGGATACGAAGACCATTCTCGCTGCTGGCATGCGCGGTCGCAATGATGATGAACTCATCACCTTGCTCGGTCACTCCGATCAGCGCGTGCGTCTCGCCGCCCAATACGCCATCGCCGAAGAAGCCCGCGACAAGGAATTCAAGAAAACGAAAGTCACCCGTTTCCTCCGTCCTTTCAGCAAGCCCCTAGACGCCCTCATCACTGCCGCTAAAACGAGCCGCAACCAGATGACGCGCATTCACGCGCTCTGGGCCATCGCCCAAATGGGCCAGACACCCGGTCTTGATCACGTGCAGGAACTCGTCCCGCTCATCTTGGATAAGGACCCTGAAGTGCGTGCCCAAACCGCCCGCATCATGGGCATCACCCGCTATGAAGGCGCCTTCAATGCGCTCATGCAATTGCTGCAAGACTCCGACGCGCGGGTGCGTTACTTCGCCGTGCAAGCCGCCGGCCGTTACGGCGATGCCCGAGCGGTGGAACGCATCATCAGCGTCATCCGCGAGAACGGCGAGCGCGACCCTTACCTGCGCCACGCGGGCATGATGGCACTCACCGTGATCGATGGCGGCAAGCACCTCGACCTCGCCGCTAAGGAAGCCTCTCCTTCCGTGCGCATCGCCGCTCTGCTGGGCATGCGCAAGCTGGAAAGCCCGGACGTCGCCCAGTTCCTAAAGGACCGTGACAGCTCAGTTGTCCTCGAAGCCGCCCGCGCGATCAATGATGTCCCCATCAATGACGCGATGCCGCAACTCGCCGAATTGACCAAGAACGCGAAGTCATCCGATTTCATCCTGCGCCGCGCGATGAATGCCAACTTCCGTCTCGGTAAGGGCAGCAACGCGCAAGCCATCACCTCTTTGATCGCCCAAGACACCGCCAGTGAAGCCGTGCGCGTGGAGGGTCTGGAATTCCTCGGTGATTGGGCCAAGCCTGGCGGTCGCGACCGCATCACCGGCCTCTGGCGTCCGCTCCCCAACCGCGATGATGGCCCCGCCAAGCAAGCCTTGAAGGGTTCCTGGAAGAGCTTGCTGGCCTCGACTAATGATAATGTCCGCATCGCCGCCATCACCGCCATCGAGAAGCTGGATTTGAAGGAAGCGGGCACCGCCTTGCGTGGGCTCGTCGCTTACGATGAATTAAAGGTGGACGTGCGCGTGGCCGCTCTGCGCGCCCTCGCTGGTCTAAAAGATCCTAAACTCAACGAGACAATCCAACTCGCCCGCACGGACAAGGAAAACGCCCTGCGCCGCGAAGGCAGCCGCCTCCTCACCGCGATGGCCGGTCCGAACATGATGAAGACCATCGCCACCACGTTGGAGCAAAACTCCGTGGGCGAACAACAAGCTGCGCTGGAAACACTAGCCGGTATCCAGAGCGAAGAGGCCGACGCCCTCGTGCTCACCTGGTTGGGTAAACTAAAAGATGGTGCCGTGCCGCGTGAGATCCAACTCGATGTCATCTTCGCTGCCCAAAGCCGCAAGGCTCCCGCCATCAAGGACGCGCTGAAAGCATATCAATCCAAGCAGAACAAAAAAGATTCGCTCTACGGTTTCCGCGAAGTGCTCTACGGCGGCGATGCCAAGCGCGGCAAAGAAATCTTCCACGAACGCGCCGAAGCCGCCTGCTTCCGCTGCCACAAGATTAATGGCGAAGGTGGCGACGTCGGACCCGATCTCGGCAAGATCGGATCTCAAAAAGAACGCGAATTCCTGCTGGATTCCATCGTGCATCCAAACTCCGTCATCTCCCCCGGTTACGAGAATGTCGTGCTCACCATGAAAAACGGCCCCACCGTGATGGGCATCCTCAAACAGGAGAGCGAAACCGAGCTGACCGTCAACTCCCCCGAAGACGGCGTGATGAAGATCAAAAAAACGGACATCGCCAAACGTGAAAAAGGCATGTCCTCCATGCTGCCGGAACTCGGCACCATCCTTACGAAACAGGACTTGCGCGATGTCATCGAATATCTCGCGAGCTTGAAATAGGAAGCCGTTGAATTAATGAGTTTATTCTCCTTACAAGGTCACGGTGCGCTGGTCACAGGATCCTCGCGTGGCATCGGCTTCGCCATCGGCAAGGGTTTGCATGAGGCGGGTGCCGAAGTGGTCTTTCACGGCACCAAGAATCGGCCCAAAGACATCCCACCCACCTGCCCATACGTGAATGGCGATTTGCGTTCCGTGATGTCTCCCCGCGACATCATCACCGCCGCCCGCAAACGGATGGCCAAGCTGGACCTGCTGGTCTGCAATGCTGGTTCCTTTTACGACGTACCCTTCCGCGAGATGAACATGCAGCGCTGGAAGAACACGATGGACCTGTATCTCACCGGCAACTATTTCCTCATCCAGGAATTCGCCAAGATTTTATGGGAAGAAGGCCAGCCCGGCTCCGTCGTCCTCATCGCGGATACCAGCGGCATGCAGGCCGATCATGATTGCACCGCCTATGACATCGCCAAGGCCGGCATGATCGGCATGGTGAAGACTTTGAGCGTCGCTCTCGGCCAACAGAAAATCCGCGTGAACGGCCTCGCCCCTGGCGTCATCGATACAGATTTCACCCACGAACGCCTCGGAAAATCCCCTGAGCGCGTCGCCGATTACGAACACAAATTCGTGCTCGAACGCTTCGGTAGTGCTGCGGATTGCGTGGGTGCGGCGATCTTCCTGTGCTCGGATGCCTCCTCCTACATCACCGGCCAGACCCTCGCCGTGGATGGCGGACTCAGCACCAGCCGAGTCGGCCGCAAGCCGAAGGCTTAAGAACAGGCGTGCTTCCCACTACCGTTGTGTTATCAACGGCGACATGAAAGCCTTGCCCCTCATTCCCGCCCTGTGCTGCTTCATTTTGGGCATTACGAGCAGCCAAGCCGCCGCCCCCCTTGGCGAAGCGAAGGTTTACAAGAAGGTCGGCGAGCGCGAACTCAAACTCCACACCCTCAAACCCGCCGACTGGAAAGCCTCCGATCTACGTCCCGCTGCCGTCTTCTTTCACGGCGGCGGCTGGACGGGTGGTGGCCCCACGCAATTCAACGAACATAGCGAATATCTCGTGACTCGTGGTCTGGTCTGCGTGCAGGTGGAATATCGTCTACTCGATAAAAAGACTAACGAGCCGCCCACCAAGTGCATCCACGATGCCAAATCCTCCATGCGCTGGGTGCGTTCCCATGCGAAGGAATTGGGCATCGATCCCGAGCGCATCGCTTCAGGAGGCGGATCGGCGGGCGGGCATCTCGCCGCCTTCGTCGGCATGGTCGAAGGCACGGATGATCCGCAGGATGATTTGAAGATCTCCGCGAAGTCCAACGCCATGCTGCTCTACAATCCGGTCTTCGACAACGGCCCCGGCGGCTGGGGCGCGGCCCGCGTCGGCGAGCGGTATAAAGAATTCTCCCCCGCGCATAACATCACGAAAGATGATCCGGCGGCCATCGTGTTCCTCGGCTCCAAGGATAACCTCATCCCGGTGAAGACGCTGGAGACTTTCAAGGCGAATATGGAAAAGGTCGGTGTGCGCTGTGATACGCATGTTTACGAAGGTCAGCCGCACGGCTTCTTCAACTACGGCAAAGAGGGCAGCAAGTATTGGTACGAGACCGTGCTGGAGACAGATAAGTTTCTCACATCGCTAGGCTGGCTGAAAGGCCCGCCGACCTTGAAGCAACCGGAAGCGACCTCAACTCCCGCGGCCAAGAAATCCAAAAAGAAAGAGTGACCGATGCATGCCTTTGTAAGTCTTTTGCTCTTCCTCTCCCTCACCGCCAACCTTTGGGCTCAAGAAGCGCCGAAACCGGTGGCGCATGAGGTCAAGCAAATCGAGGGCTGGACGGTCCACGTTGACCAGCGCTTGCTCGATGACTCAAACAAGGAACTTGGTCAGCGTGCCCTGCGCATGCTAGATAACGCGCTCTATGAGATCGCGCTCATCATGCCCACGAACCAGCTCGTGAAGTTGCGCGCCGTGCCCATCTGGCTCGACCTCACCCACGGCAAGCTGGCCAACATGCAGTATCACCCGAACATCAACTGGCTGCGGGAGAACGGGTATTCCACCAAGATGGCGAAGAGCGTGCATATTCCTTCGGCGGTTTTCTTTACGGGACTGCGTCATCATCGCATTCAGCCGTGGTGCGTGCTCCATGAACTCGCCCATGCATATCATGATCGCGTGTTGGGGTTCGAGGAACCGCGCGTCAAAACCTTGTGGGAGAAGTGGCGGCAGAAACCACAATACGAGAACATCTTGTACATCGAAGGTAATACGCGTCGGCACTATGGATTGACCGACCAAAAGGAGTTCTTCGCCGAGATGACCGAAGCCTATTTCGGCATGAACGATTTCTTCCCCTTCAATCGCGGCGAACTCAAGGAACACGAACCGGAAGTGTTCAAGCTGATGGAAGAGATTTGGGGCAAACTGCCCTAGATCTTCTAATACCCTTCGAGGAAGCAAATGAATACAGGTGAATTCTCCAAGATGGTTAGGAAGTCTATAATTGAAGACAACCTTACGATGTACAAAGAAATCTTCACTTCGACTAAACCCGATGAAGCAACTGATCCTTACTGGAAAAAGGCTTTGGAAATGTATTCGAATCTAAATGACAGCCAAAGAATTGTGCTTTTCGAGATCATGAGGCAAACAATGGTAGATACTGTTTCAACTGTTTTTGGAACCATTGATGGCGTATGCACGTTAGAGGGTGCTGATGATGGACTTAAGCTGTTAACTGAAAATGGAGGTGAAGTGCTCAGCGGCGGCCTACAAGACATTTTCCTGGAGCAGGAGGAAAATAAAGCCTAACAGCGACTACCACACTCTCCGAACACCCTCTTGACGCCTCCCAAAAGCCAGATACCGTTGCCGACCGTCTCAACGGGCTCCGGCCCGCTGGATGACGGAAAATTGACGCTTATTACTACGCCCGCTGAACATAGCCCGAAGACCGGTGACGCTGCGCTGTCGGATAAACTCCGCGCCGCCGCCGATCTGCTTGAAGCCATCGCCGCCGACCGCGCCTTGATGGCCAACATGTCCGCCAAAGATCGCGCCCGCTTGGTGCAGGCCGCCGGCCTGGTCTATTGCCCGGACGTGAAAGAACGCCGCCGCCTGACCAAGGCCAGTCAGCGCCAGCGCAAAACCGATAAACGCGACAAGGATCAAGCGGTGCTCCATGAAACCGGCATCCGCGAACTGCGCCGCAAGCCCGTCTTCACCACGCCCAACTATCTCCCGCCCGCAAGTGATGAACAACAGACCGTGGAAGAGCCGGAATTCCGCGAAGTCGTGGAACCGCAGAACTGCTACATCTGTAAACAGGATTACCAGCAGATCCATCATTTCTACGACCAGCTCTGCCCCAAATGCGCGGAACTGAACTACCGCAAGCGTGGCGAACTCGCCGATCTCTCCGGTCGCGTGGCTCTGCTCACTGGCGGCCGCGTGAAGATCGGCTATCAGGCAGGCATCAAGCTGCTGCGAGCTGGTGCACATCTCATCGTCACCACCCGCTTCCCACGCGATTCTGCGATGCGTTATTCGCAAGAACCGGATTTTGAACAGTGGAAAGACCGTCTGGAGATCTTCGGCCTCGATCTGCGCCACACGCCCTCCGTCGAGGCGTTCTGCCGTCACTTGCTGGTCACGCGTGACCGTTTGGATTTCATCATCAGCAACGCCTGCCAGACCGTTCGCCGTCCGCCAGATTTCTACAGCCACATGATGGCGCAGGAAACCGGTGCGCTGCATGACCTGCCCTCACAGGTGCAAAAGCTCATTGGCGCCTACGAAGGCTTGCGCGGCTACTCTATGCTGCCGGAAGGCGATGCCTCAGCAGCTGTTGCCGAGCGCCGCATCTCCGAAGTCGCCGGCCTTACCCATGCTGCTGCGTTGTCCCAAGTGCCATTGCTGCCGGATGAACTGCACGCGCAGAAGGATTTGTTCCCGGAAGGCCGATTAGACCAAGACCTCCAACAGATCGATCTGCGCGACCGTAATTCATGGCGCCTCACCCTCGCCGAAGTGCCGTCCGTGGAACTGCTCGAAACGCAACTGGTCAACGCCATCGCTCCGTTCATCCTCAATGCTCGCCTGAAGCCCTTGATGCTGCGCACGCCCAACCGCGACAAGCACATCGTCAACGTCAGCGCCGTGGAAGGCCAGTTCTACCGCAAGTACAAGACCACGCGCCATCCGCATACGAACATGGCCAAGGCCGCGCTGAACATGATGACGCGCACCTCGGCGGCGGATTACTACGTGGACGGCATCCACATGAACAGCGTGGACACCGGCTGGGTGTCGGACGAAGACCCCGCCGCCATCGCCGCGCGTAAGGCGAAGGACCACCGCTTCAATCCCCCACTGGACATCGTGGACGGCGCCGCCCGCATCGTCGATCCCATCATCGACGGCATCAACACCGGCAAACATCTTTACGGGCAGTTCTTGAAGGATTACGTGCCGACGGAGTGGTAAACGGCAAGAATGCTTTGGTTTTTCAAACAAACCCATGGGCATGTATGACCACTATCATCCGATTCCAGACCTAAGCTGTCCGGTCTGTGGCGCATCAGGACTGGAATGGCAAAGCAAGGATGGGCCTTGCGGCCTTTTTGTTTGGGAGCAAGGCAAGGCAGCTCCCAAAAAGCAGTTGGTTGATGACGAATGCAAAATTTCCACATCGGCTCTGGAAACATTACGGCTTCCTCAACGCTTTGAGATGTATGCTGACTGCAAGTGCTCAACCTTCATTTTCTCCGTAGGGTTTACCGAGGATGACGTTTGGACCAAAACCGAATTACTTAACCCGGCCAATGCCGTGGCCTATCCCGGAGAAAGCGAACGGCAGTTCCAGAACCGTTTGTCCGCTCTTGCGAAAAATCCAGGCCACTCCGACTGAAGATCGCAAGGGCTCGCCTGCATTGCCTTCTGTTTTTCGCTCGCAGCAGTTCCGTTGAATTCCGCCGTCCCTTCTTCAGTCCAACCCCTCGCGCCTGCCCCGGCTTGACGCCTTGGCACCGCTGCTTACGCTATCACTATGAGTACCGACAACACCTCCCGTCGCGAGTTCCTCAAAACCACCGCCGCCGCCACGGCGCTGGCCTCCACCCTCTCCTTCCCCAGTGTGATGCGCGGTGCGGGCACGGCGGACAAGCTCAAGGTCGGTCTCATCGGCTGCGGTGGTCGCGGGAATGGCGCGGCCAATCAGGCGCTCACTGCGGACAGCAACTGCGAACTCCACGCCATGGGCGACGTCTTCGAGGACAAGCTTAAGATCGGCCTCGAGTCCTTGAAGAAATTGCAGCCCGAGAAAGTGAACGTGCCTGCCGAACGGCAGTTCGTCGGTCTGGACGCCTACAAGAAAGTCATCGAGACGTGCGATGTCGTCCTGCTCACCACCCCGCCCGGCTTCCGTCCGATGCATCTGAAAGCGGCCATTGAGGCTGGCAAACACGTGTTCGCAGAAAAGCCTGTGGCCACCGATGCTCCGGGCGTCCGTTCTGTCCTCGCCTCCGCTGCGCTCGCCAAGCAGAAGAACCTCGCCATCGTTTCCGGCTTTGACTGGCGTTACAATTATTCCCGTCGTGAATTCGTCAAACGGCTGCATGAAGGGGCCATCGGCGACATCCGCTCCATGTATGTCACCTGTATGGTCGGCGCCATCAAGCCGATGCCCGAACCGGAGAAGCGCCCTGTCGGCATGACCGATGTCGAGTGGCAGTTGCGCAACTGGTATAACTTCGTCTGGACCTGCGGCGATTGCATCGTGGAGAACTGCATCCATAGCGTAGACCGCCTGCTCTGGATGATGAAGGATGAACCGCCTACGAAATGCATCGCTGTGGGCGGCCGCAACGTCCCCAATCCCGGCGGCAACATCTACGACCATTTCGAGGCGAATTACTTCTGGGCCAATGGCGCCCGCGCTTACGCCGTCGCCCGCCATCAAGACCGCACTTACTTTGAAGTGGCCGATGAGATTCTCGGCAGCAAAGGCCGTGCCTTCTCCCGCGCCGACAACCGCCAGAAGCCCGTCACTGAGATTCATACCGAAGGCGCTGAAGTCTGGAAGTATCCCGGCCCGTGGAACCTCAGCTACCAGACGGAGCACGACGAACTCTTCGCCTCCATCCGCGCGGGCAATCCCATCAACAACGGCCATCGCATGGCCATCAGCACCCTCGCCGGAATTATGGGCCGCATGGCCGCCTACACGGGACAGGAAGTCACGTGGGAAATGGCGATGAACTCGCAGGAGAAACTGGTGCCGGACAACCTGAACTGGAACCAGGCCCTGCCCGTCGCCCCCATGGCGATGCCCGGCTACACGAAGTTCCTGTAAACAAGCTGCCGCTTATTTCTCCAGCATACCCGTCCACGCGGCCACGCCGATGGGAATAAGCGCCCAGCCCAGCACCGTGTGGATGCGTCCCCAGAAACGCGCATAGCGAGCCTCAGCCTTGGGTATCCACAGCTCCACATCGTGCAGTTTGATCAACGGCAGGAACAGATCCATGCTGTACCAAAACGGACTGAACGGTCCGGTCTTGATATCCTTGGATCGTGGCTCCATACGTCCCGGACGAAACACTGTGACCCCATACGCCACGATCAAGGCACTCCAAAAGAGTGCCCGTAACGGGCTGCGTCCGTAGCCTACGAAAGTGCCCAGGAAATAGCTCCAGTAACGTTCGGTGCCACGCAGCACCTCTTCGCGCTCCCGCCGTTTCTGTGCAAAAAAGAATTCATTCGCCTGCCCCGGATAGCCTTCCCGTCGATAGAACTCCATCAGTCCGGTGTAGATATCGATGCTATACGCCGTCCCATGGGCCGACTTATCCAGCAGGTGCAACAGATTGCTCCACGAATCGCTGTCCGTGCCCGCGGAAATACGCTGATACGACATGCCATTGAGCCAGAGCCATTCCCCGTATTGATGCTCTGGCCATTTGGCTTCGCTCAGATTCAACGAATTGAACCGCGCATCTTTGAAAGAGATATAACCGGCAAATACCGTCTTAAAAAAAGACGCTGATCCTTCCACTTGGATCGCCTCAAAACTGGCCAGCGAGAGATGATTCGTGAACTGGGCTCCGTCAAATTTCAGGTTATCGGTGATGTGAGTGAATTGAAAATTAAACGGACCTGCGAAAATAGCGTTAGTGAATGAAACACTTCCCGCCGCTTTCAAAGCAGTGAAATTCGCCGGTGCCTTGACGCTTAGGAATGAAGCTTCACCGGCCTGGAGCAATCCGGCGATCTGCAGCTGGTCGAAGTTGGCCGGTCCGTGAAATGCCGCCTTTTGCAGCGACATATCCCGGGCCACTTTGAGCCCCACGCAATTGATCGCAGCGGTGAAGACACAACCATCGATCAGCAACCCGCTGGCAAAAACACACTGGGAGAGATTCACCTCACCCTCGAAACGGCACCGGGTCAACCGCACATCATTCGGGATCTCCGCATTCCGCAGATCGACCGCATCTTTGATGATCGCCCCCTCGATCTGCACACCGTTGCGGTGCACCGCGCAGTCCTTCCGCATTCCGGTCAGCAATTCCTCAAGGAACACGCCTCGGATCACCCGGCGTTCGCCTTCCGGGAAATCAGTCTCCAGATTCGCCACTTTGCCAGCGGTTATCTGGTCCAGGACATACTTCTCGGTGGGCGTAGGCGCCCCGGCAGACTGTCGTGCCGATGCTGCCCTCAGCGAGGCGCAGCAACTCAGGGCAAGGCAAACCGTGGCCATCCCAAGAAAGCCCCGCCACCACCGCCATCGCGCATTCTGCATACCGATGGTATAGCACAGCTTTTAAAACTCACCTAACGATGTTCTAACCCCGTTCTAAAAGTAGCAGCCGAAGTAATGAGGCTCTAACCAAGAAGTCAGAGCCTCCTCACGTCGGCTGCTACCACCACTATCAAGCTTACTTCGCCGCCTTCAACCACCCACTCGCGCCCATCCATTCTTCCAGGCGTTTCGGCCAAGTAGTCACCGTATGCTGCGAGGGGCGCAGACCGTAGCCATGACCACCCGTGGGATAGAGGTGCATCTCGGCAGGCACCTTCGCATTCTTCAAAGCCATATAATACAACACGGCTGATTCCACGCGTACGCCGTCATCCTCCGTCATCGCCAGAAACGTCGGCGGCGTCTTGGCGGTCACGGGCAATTCCGGGGCCACCTTGTCCCCCTGTTCCTTGATTGTGAGATAAGCGGGGTAGATCAGTATAGAGAAATCCGGGCGGCAGCTCAGTTCATCCGCGGCATCCACCTTTTCATACGTGCGCTGCTCGTAATTATTGCTCGCCACGGCGGCCAGGTGGCCACCGGCAGAAAAGCCGAGGATGCCCACGCGCTTGGGATCGATGCCCCATTCGCCCGCCCGGCCACGCACCATTCCAAAGGCCCGCTGGACATCCTGCAACGGTGGGGCATGCTTTTCGGTATCGGGGCGTTTCGGCACCCGATACTTCACCAGCACCGCGTTCACCCCGATGGAGTTGAACCACTCGCATACCTCCGAGCCTTCCAGATCGTAAGCGAGAATGCCGTAACCGCCACCGGGGCAAACCAGCACCGTGGCGCCCGTGTTCTTGTCCTTCGGAGCGGGATAGAATGTGATCGTCGGGTCGGAAACATTTCCCAGGCGGATGAGGACCTTGCCGCCCACCTTGTTTTCCGTCGGCTTCGTCATGTCCTTTTCTTCGCCCAAGGTGACTTTGTCACCCGGGGCCTTGCCGGGCCAGAGCTTGATGGGTTCGCCAGGAGCGGCAGAAAGCGTGGGCGTAAAAGCAGCGCTCAGAGCCAGCGCGGCCATGAGGGCAAAGAAACGTACGGGTTGCATGCGGGAAGGAAACTCAGAAGCAGCCGCCCCGCCAAGCAGAATCGCTGACAGCCACCCACCTGGGCTTACTTTTTTTCCGGCTGATGCATCATCAAGTCCTCGATGACGCGCTCGATCTCCCGGTCATTCGGTTTTCCATCCACCGTCCGCTTGAGCAAGTAGCGATGCTTGTCCTGCTCATACCGCCAAACAAACGTATTATCCGGCTGGATGTCCATGTAGCCGCGTTTCTCGATGTCCCAATAGTCTCGCAACCCTCGCGCTGCATAGAGCACCGCTGTCTGATCGGCCACATGCCGGTCCTTCACCACGCCATCGAAATAATATTCGTAAGCGGCCCGCACGATGTTATCCGCTGGAAGCTCCGCGAGGCGTTTGCCCGCCTTCAATCCGCTGGGCACCGAGCCCACCTCGCGCCCCACAAACGTGATCAGTCCCGGCCAGTGCGTGACGGCAAAATGCGAACTCGGTTTGTCTAAGGTGAAATTATTATTCCCCAGCTTCAGATCATCCTTCGCCGGTTTGCCGATGAAGTTGCCGCCCATGCAGACCCACTCTCGCACTTTGGCTTCCACCTGCAGTACACTCCACCACGCTTCGTCGTCCGGAATGGGTTTCAAGAGCGCCGCGAGATTGCTGAGATCCCCCACGGTGAGAATTACTACGCTTCGGTCTGGTTGCTGCGACAAGATGCGTTGATAGAGAGAGGCCGCCGAAGGCAACCGCTCACCCTTACCCGTATCTTGCGGGAAACGCTCCGCGATCTTCTGCGCATATTTCGAAGCGCTGGGCGAAACCGTCCCCTGATAACGCCCGATAGGAATGTCCGGACGACCGAAATAGGTATTCACGGCATCAATACAAGCGGCCGACCAGGGATTGCTCGAGGAAGTCATCACCGCCAGCAGCTCCACCTCCCCCCTGTCCGCCAGCGCATGCAGCATGGCCAGCGCACCCACATCATCGCAGTCACTATCCATGTCCGTATCAAAGATGATTTTGACCGGCGCGGGCTTGGGCGTTTGGGCAGGACTGACCAGCGGGAACAATAAAATGGCTAAGAACGCCATGACCCGGGAAATGTGCATGCCAAATGTTATAAGGAACGGCAAGAATCAGCGCAACCAAGGGCTTGCGTTTGGTTTGCGTGACCTAAGCCGGTCAGTTATACTGCCATTGTGTCAGCAGGAATACATCCAGTTTGGCAAAAACATCCGGGGCTGGTCTGGTCCAACTCTGAAGCCAGCGATGCCGTGCGCATCCGCGCCGCACTGACCCGTCCACTCTTCAGTCGTATTCTCGACCTGACCGTCGCTTTCGGACTGGAACGCATAAAGCAGGAGTGGGCTTACCTGATGGAGGAACCATCCGAGGATTGCTTGCGAGCACAGCCCATCGTGGAGCGCATTTTCCAGAACATCGAGAAAGGTATCGCCATTGCTGCCGCCCGCCACTAAGCAACTTTGGAATTTCTTAATAGACCAGCCCGTACTTGCCGGGTTTGTCCTGGTTGGCGGCTCGGCCTTGGCATTGCGCCTGAACCACCGGCTAAGCGAGGATTTGGATTTCGCGTTCATCGGCGAAAATTTACCCAAGGAACGTCTCCAAGCCTTGGTTTTGCTGGCCGGAAAAAACGGCTTCGAGTTCCATCATCGGGATGACGAAGCCGCGATAGTTGAATTTCAAAACGCCGGACAGGACTTGCACGACCATCAGCAGGATTTTTCGGTAAACAACTCGGTCAAGGTATCTTTCTTTGTTCCTCAAAACGGCCTGAACAAAGTCTTGTTACCGGGAACTTCATCGGGAGTCCGGTTAGCGGAATTACCCGAATTATTCAAAACCAAGTGCCTGGTCTCAGCCTTGCGCTCCAAAACTCGGGACTGGCTCGATTTATATCTCCTTTTCCGCGACCACGGCTTCACCGGCCATGATTACTATCAGGCTTTCATTGAAGCTGGGTTGGCTACTAGCTGCGATATCGGGCTAGCGCGATTGTGCAGTGGGCTTCCGCAGCGAAATGATGAAGGTTACCAACATTTGCTGACCGAGCCGCCTACCGTGGAGAAGATGCAAACCCTGTTCAAAGAGATCAGGAACCAGATCGAAGCCGAACAAGCTGCCGCAGCCTTCTCCAAACTGCCTAAATCGTCAGGATAGCCTAAAGCTTGCACCTTCTCTGGCTCGACCGACCAAACACCTCCAAGGTTACGAACTGGTTACAATCCCCCAATCCAACCGTCTTAACCCGCTCTCACCGCTAAAAAACATTTGTTTTCGTAGGTATCGGCACTACGTTTGCCCCTGAAAGATGAAGACTTTCGCGGAACTTGGTTTTCCCGGCCGGCTGATCGCCGTGGAAGGGATTGATGGTTCGGGGAAATCCACCCAGATTTACCTTTTGAAGCGCTGGCTCGAATTGCAGGGCCTCAAGGTGTTTTTCAGTGAGTGGAACTCCTCCGTGCTCGTGAAGAGCGCCACCAGCAAGGGGAAGAAGCGTGAACTGCTCACGCCCACCACCTTCAGCCTCATCCACGCCACCGACTTTGCGGATCGCTACGAACGCCAGTTGGTTCCCCTGCTCCGCGCTGGTTATCTGGTGCTGTGCGACCGTTATGCATTCACCGCCTTTGCCCGTGACACCGTGCGCGGTTGTCCTCCTGAATGGGTGCGCGGCCTTTACAGTTTCGCCGCCCAACCTGACCTGACGTTCTTTTTCAAAGCCCGCCTCGAGACCTCGCTCCAGCGTATTCTCGATGGCCGGCCGGAGTTGAAATACTTTGAGGCCGGCATGGACATGCGGTTGTCCACGGACCCTTACGAAAGCTTCCGCATCTTCCAAGGCCGTCTGCTGGAGCAGTACTTGGCCATGAGCACGCAGTATAACTTCATGGTCATCGATGCCAACCAGACCGTCGAGCCGCAGCAGGAAATACTGCGGCAACTGGTCGCCTCCAAGATCGATCTGGGCAGTTACGTCTCCAACAAACTCTAGTCATGGCCACCAAGAAGAAAACTGCCCTCAAGCCCCGCACCCGCCTCACTAGCGAAGTGACGGTGCCCAAGCGCAAAGCCAAACGGTTCTACGGTGCCGGCATTCCGAGGGTAGACCTCAAGCAACTCACGGGCAATCTGATCGTGGTGGAAGGCGCGGATGGTTCCGGCCGCTCCACCCAGATCAACCGCCTCGTCGAATGGCTGGAAGGCTGCGGTCATGCCACCGTGCAAGTGGGCTTGAAGCGTTCCACGCTGGTAAGCGAAGAACTGGAGCAGGCGCAGCAAGGCAACATTCTCAGCCGATCTACGTTGAGCCTTTTCTACGCCACCGATTTTGCAGATCAGTTGGAGAACGTCATTCTGCCGGCGCTCAAGGCCGGCTTCATGGTGCTCTCCGACCGTTACATCTACACTCTCATGGCGCGAAATATGGTGCGCGGGATGGATGACAAGTGGTTGAAGAATCTGTATGGCATCGCGCTGGAGCCGGACGCCGTCTTCTATCTTAACGTATCGCCCGAGCAATTGGTGCAACGCAACTTCGCCAAGAATCATGCGCTGGACTATTGGGAAAGCGGCATGGACCTAGGCCTGTCGCGGGACATGTTCGACAGCTTTCTGAAATATCAGGCGCTCATGGCCCAGCAGTTCACGAAGCTGCAGGCCACCTATGGGTTTACGATCATCGATGGCGATCGTTCTTCCGACGCCATCAATGCCGAGTTGCGCAAGCACATCGAAAAAGTCATCGCTGGCCGTTAACCTCCAACGCACCCGTCCATGCCTGACTCCTCCAGCAAAAGCGAAAACCTCGTCATCGGGGTGGACCTGGGCGGCACGAAGATCCTCGCCGGGGTTTTTGATCGCGGCTTGAAATGCGTGTCGCACGCCAAGATGACCACCAAGCACCAGCGTGGGCCAGAGGAAGTCATCGACCGTGTAGCCCGCTGTGTGCGCGACGCCGTGGATGAAGGTGATCTCGACATCAAACAGGTGAAAGGGATCGGCATCGGCGCGCCGGGAGCCGTCGATCCAGAGAGCGGCAAAGTCATCTTCGCCCCGAACCTCCAATGGCGCGATGTCCCGCTGAAGAAAATGCTCGAAAAGGATTTGGGCATCCCCGTGTTCATCGAGAACGATTGTAACATCTGCACGCTCGGCGTGCATGAGGCAGAATTAGGCGGCAAGCCCAAGAACATGGTCGGCATCTTTCTGGGCACGGGCATCGGCGGCGGCCTCATCATCAATGGCAAGCTCTTCTCCGGTTTCAACAAAACCGCGGGCGAGATCGGCCATATGATCTTGGAAGTTGGTGGTCCGAAATGCGGTTGCGGCAATAAGGGCTGCTTCGAGGCCCTCGCCAGCCGCAGTGCCATCTTCCGCCGCATCGTTACGGCTGTGAAGGAAGGCCAGAAGACCGTGCTCACGGAAATGCTGGGGGATAATCTCGATGAGATGAAGAGTGGCGATCTCCGCAAGGCCATCAAACGCGGGGACAAGTTCGTGGAAAAGGTGGTGGAAGAAGCCGCCGAGTATACGGGCATCGCCGTGGCCAATCTCATCAATATCTTCAACCCGGACACGGTTGTTTTAGGTGGGGGCGTGATCGAGCAAATGGAAGACCAGATGATGGCCATCATCATCGAGACGGCCCATGACTACGCCCTGGATGGCACTTCCGAAGGCATCGAGATTGTTGCCTCCCAATTAGGTGACAATGCGGGCATCACGGGGGGGGCGGTTTTAGCCCGGCGCAATCTTGCCTGATTGGCACTCCCCTCAATTCCGCACTATCTTGCTTCGCATGGTTGATTCCATAACACGCCGCGCAGTAATCGATATCGGCACCAATTCGGTGAAATTGCTGGTGGGCGATATCGCCGACGGTCATGTCACGCCCGCCCATGAAGCAGGCGAGCAGACGCGGCTGGGCCAGGGGCTGTATGAATCGCAGCGCCTGCATCCTGATGCGATTGCGCGCACCGTGGATTGCGTGACGCGGTTCACCGCTACCGCGTGGGAGATGGGGGCCGACTCCATCCGCGTCATCGCCACCAGTGCCACGCGTGATGCGCAGAACGGACCGGAACTGGTGCAAGCCATCCAGGAGCATACCAATCTCCAGACCGAGGTGATCAGCGGCACGACGGAGGCGGACTGGGTGTATCGGGGGGTGCTGAGCGACGCTTCCCTGGCCCAGCATCCCCTGCTGATCCTCGATGTCGGCGGTGGCAGCACGGAATTCATCGTCAGCGTGAATGGGGAACGCCGGTATGATCACAGCTTTCAACTGGGCACCGTGCGGTTGCTTGAGAATTTTCCGCCAGCCGATCCGCCGACGATGGATAATCTCGCGACCTGTCAGCTTTGGATGAAAGACTTGCTGGAAAAATCGGCATCGCCCGCCATCCAGCCATTGTTACCGCCTCACGGAAGCCCGGAGACGTTGTTGGTCGGAACAGGCGGCGCCGCGCTGATCCTGGCCAGGATACATCTCGGCCTGACGGATTTTTCGCGTGAGCAGATGGAGGGACTATCCATCTCCGCCCAGGATGTCACCGCCATTCGCCAACATCTGTGGAGCCTGCCCCTTTTCCAACGGCGCCAGATCATCGGCCTGCCGCCGGAACGGGCGGACGTCATGTTGATGGGGGCATTGATCTATGAGTCCGTCCTGCATCACTTCGGCATCCAGGCCTTGCGCGTGACCACCCGGGGATTGCGACACGCGGCATTATTGACGATGTAGCCGACGACGACTGGTACCAAAAGCAAAACCCCGCTCCATCACTGAAGCGGGGTTGCTCTTTTGATTTCAGTTTCAGCTTAGAATTTGTATTTCACACCAGCGACGAACTTGATGTCGTTCTTCTTGCGGCCAGTGGCCGGTTCATTGTCGTAGTTGTCCACCACGTAGAACTCCAGCTTCACGGACTTGGTGATGTCCGTCTCGATGCCGATCTCGAAGTTGAACAGGTAGTTGTTGAAATCATCGATCTGCGGCAGGAACTCCGCCTTCTGCCAGATACGGGCGCGGTCGCTGAGCTTGTATTGGAACTTCTCACCCACGCGCGCGGTCAGGTAGCTCTTATACTGGCCACCCACATCTTCAAACACCACCGTGGGACCCGCTTCAGCGCTGAGCACGGTGCGCTCGTTCTTGATGAAGTAGTAGCCGAGACCGGGACCGACATTCACGCGATAGGAAACATCCGCGATGTCATCATGCAGATAATCCGTCAGGATGTAGCCGTAAAGCTGCTCGGTGAACAGACGGTTGTATTGGGCGGAAAAACGGAAGGAATCGTTGTTCTTCACACTGTTCGCCTCGCCATACGTGGCGTCCGCGGCGAGGTTCAGCTCGTTTTTATCCCACTTGCGCAGCGCTTGTATGCGCGCATTGAACATGATCGTGTCGCTGTTGCCCTGGGTGAGCGTCACCCCGAGACCGGCGCTGCCTTCCCACTTGGGAGCCGGTTTCGCGGCCACCGCAGGTGCTGGCGCCGCCGCTGCTTGGGCATGGGCATTGGAGGATAACACGCCGATGACTGCCGCCAGCACACTGGCAACGACTAGCGTCCGCTTAATGTTTGTATGAATCATATTCATAAATGAACCGCGAACCATAGACGCAGTTAGCGAGGTGTCAAAAACCGAATGTTAAGATTTTTGGCTCTATCGGATGAAAAACACGGTTTAGGAAGGGTGGTATTTACGTTTACAAGCCGGTCGGAAAGGACGTATTTTTCAGTTATCGCCCTGCTATGAAAACTGCGTCACCCAACAACTCCCCCGCCACCGGCACCAGTCGTCGCAACTTTTTGAAGACCAGCGCTTTAGCTGCGACTTATGGTGGGCTGGCGGCGGTTCCCACCCCGGCCAAAGCTGTTCCTGCCACGGCGCAAGTTGACCCGGCGTACCGCATCGAGAAAGGACGCATCCGGCAATCCATCATGGGCTGGTGCTTTAAGCCCATGCCGGAAAAAGAGCTGGCCAAGCATTGCAAAGAGATCGGGCTCGTGGCGATGGAAGGCATCAGCATCGAGTCTTATTCGATGGTAAAAGAACTGGGATTGAAGGTCTCGCTTGTGGGCAGTCACGGCTTTGCGAAAGGTCCAATCACCCCGGCCAATCATCACGAAGTCAAAAAAATCCTCCTGGATCGCATCGACCTCGCGGCGAGTATCGGGGCTCCGAATGTCATCACGTTCACCGGCATGCGGGAAGCGGTCATCAACGACGATCAAGGCGCCAAGAACTGCATCAATTGCTGGCTGGAAGTGATCAAGCATGCCGAGAAAAAGAAGATCACCTTGGTGCTGGAGCATCTGAACTCACGGGACAACTCACATCCGATGAAAGGCCACCCGGGCTACTTCGGTGATAATGTGGATTTCTGCATCCAACTGGTGAAAGCGGTCGGGTCACCCAATTTCAAACTCCTCTTCGACATCTATCACGTGCAGATCATGAACGGCGACGTCATCCGCCGTATCAAGATGTACAAGGATTATATCGGGCACTACCACACGGCCGGTTGTCCGGGGCGTGGCGAGTTGGACGACCATCAGGAGATTAATTACCCACCCATCCTGCGCGCTATTTTGGAGACCGGCTATACGGGTTATGTAGCGCAAGAGTTCATTCCTACTTGGGATGATCCGATTCTCGCGTTGCGTCACGCCGCCAAAGTCTGTGACGTGTAAGACTTGGGATCAGTGTTGGTCCGGGCTGTGCGCACCGGCAGGCATGGGTCCACCGCCGCCGCCCGTGCCGCCACCCTTCGCGGTCTTGGCATTTGTGGGCGTCATCATCTTGGCCAGCCTGGAGTCCTTGATGTCATCCAGCAGCGAGTAAGCCACGGGAGTCACGACCAACGTCAGCAAAAGCGCGAGGGTCTGCCCGCCGATGACCACCACGGCGACGGCACGACGCTCTTCCGATCCCGGACCGGAACCCAGCGCCAACGGGATCATGCCCACCACGAACGTCAACGTGGTCATGAGAATGGGTCGCAAGCGGTCGCGGTTGCCTTCCATGATGGCTTCCAGACGGTTCATGCCCTTCTTCCGCAACTGGTTCATGTGATCGATCTGCAAGATGGAATTCTTCTTCACCACGCCGAAAAGCACGAGCAGGCCCAAAGCGGAATATAGGTTGATGGTATTGCCGGTCAGCCAAAGGGTCAGGAAAGCGAAAGGCAGCGTCAACGGCAGCGACAGCAAGATCGTGAACGGATGGATCAGGCTCTCATATTGCGAGGCCAGGATCATATACATGAAGATGATCGAGAGCAGGAAGGCCCAGAGGAATTCATCAAACGTTTTCTGGAATTCCTTCGCGCGGCCGGTGATCGCAGTCTTGTAAACCGGCGGCAGGTTCATCTTTTTCACTTCCTCATCCAGTGCCTCGATGCGGTCGGCCATGGCGTAGCCTTTTGCCACGCCCGCCCGCAGGCTCACCTGGCGCTGGCGGTCCAAGCGGTCGATGCGTGAGGCGGTCTGGCCCGGGACGATCTGGACGAGATTATCCAGCCGCACCAAGCCCGCGCGTTGGCTGGGCACGTACAGTCGCGAAATAGTATCAGCGTCATTTCGCCGGCCTTCCGTGAGGCGAAGCTGCACATCATATTCCTCGCCCATCTGCGGATCACGATAGCGGGAAACACGTTCATCACCGCCGACCATCACACGCAAGGCGGACGAGATGTCCTCGGTATCGACGCCCAACGCGGCCGCACGCTCGCGGTCGATCTCCACGCGCAGCTCGGGCTTGTTCAGCTTGAGTGTTGTGTCGGCATCGATAATACCGAGTTCGGGTGCCTTCTTCCGCAATTCCTCGGCATACTTGGCCAATGATTCCAGGTCCGGGCCAAGCAAAGAATAATCCACTTCGTAACTGGGTCCACCAATGCTGATGGACGAGGCCCCTGCCCTCACGGCGACACGCACATGCGGCAACTGGCGCAAGGCGGTGCGGATCTTTTGCTGCACATCCTGCTGGCTGTAATTGTTCTTAAAGACGCCGATCGGCTCGCGCAGGAAACGCTTCAGATTGATCGTCCGTTCCTCATGCGGCGGGATGCGCACATAGACGCGCATGTTGTTCGCGCCACCCATGCGGCTGGACCCGATGCTAGCCAGGTATAGCCGGATTTCCGGGATACCTTTCAGTATTTCCTCCACCCGGGTGGCCACCTGTTCCATCGCCGGCAGGCTCGCTCCCTCTGGTCCCGTGATGCTGATCTCAAACTCGCCTTCGTCCGTGCTGGCGGGAACGAATTCCTGGGGCACCATCTTGTAAAGCGGAATGGCAGACAGAATGACCAGCAGGGCCAGCGTCGCCACCAGCCAGCGGGTGCGCATCGCCCAAGCGAGCACCTTCATGTAAGCGCCTTCCATCATCCCGTACAAGCCGCCACGGGAAGTTTTCTCGTCATGCTCATCCCCTTCCTTCATCCGCAGCAGGCGGGCACTCATCATCGGTGTGAGGGTGAACGACACGAGCAAACTGACCAGGATGGCTACCGCCGAGGTCAGGCCGAACTGGAAGAGGAACCGGCCCGAAATGCTGGACATGAAGGACACGGGCACGAAGATGACCACCAAGCTCAGCGTCGTGGCCAGCACCGCCATGCCGATCTCCGCCGTGGCTTCACGCGCAGCATCGAAGGGATGCATCTTCTTCTCCTCGATGAACCGGAAGATATTCTCCAGCACAACAATGGCGTCATCGATCACGATACCCACCATCAGCACGAGGGCGAGCATCGTCACGCTGTTCAGTGTGAAATCCATCGCCCACATCATGCCGAAGGTGGAGATGACGGACGCGGGGATGGCCACACCGGCGATCAGCACGGCGCGGAAGTTCCGCATGAAGGCGAACACCACCAGACACGCCAGAAAACTGCCCAGAACCAAGTGCACCTCGATCTCATGGATGGCCTCGTAGATATAACGCGACTGGTCTTCGATGACCTCCATCTTGATATCGCTCGGCAACTGCGCCTGAACGCCCGGCAGCTTCTCTTTGATGCCTTCGATCACGGCCACGGCATTCGCATCCGATTGCCGTTTGATGCTGAGGGTCACGCACGGCACACCATTCAAACGCGCGAGGGAACGTTTCTCCTTCACGCCATCTTCGGAATAGCCCAGGTCACTGATGCGCACGGGGGCGCCGTTCACCTGGGCCACCACCAGATCATTGAATTGCTTCGGATCCGTGAACCGGCCGAGGGTGCGTAATGACTGCTCAGTGAGAGCTGAGCGCACGTTGCCGCCGGGCACGTCCGCGTTTTGCCGCACGATCGCGTCCCTGACGACGGAGATGGGTATCTGGTAGGCCGCCAGCCGTTCGGGGTCCACCCACACGCTGATCGCCCGTTGCCAGCCGCCTTGGATCTCCACTTCACCGACGCCTACCGATCGCTCCAACTGCACCTTCACGATCTTATCCGCGATCTCCGTCAGTTCGCGTTCCGGACGCGATCCGGAAAGCGCGATGGTCATCGTCGGCGAACGATCGCTATCGAACTTGGTCACTTGCGGGGGATCCACGTCGCGAGGCAGTTCTCCCAAGACACCGGAGACACGGTTGCGTACGTCTTCCACCGCGCGGTTCACATCCCGGCTGAGATCAAACTGGATGATGACGAAAGAACTGCCGTAACCGGAGATGGAACGCAGTTCCGTGATGCCCTCCACCGTGTTCACCTGCTCTTCGATCGGCTGGGCGATCAGGGTTTCCATCTCCACCGGAGAAGCACCCGGCAAGGTGGTGGAAACATAGACTGTAGGGATGTCGACGGGCGGAGTGCGATCAACGCCCAGCTTGAAGAAACCCGTCGCGCCGATCACGACCAGCGACATGATGATCATGGTCGCGAAGACCGGGCGGCGGATGCAGATTTCAGCGAGCTTTTGCATGCAGCCTTAGCTCTCTTTGCCCTCTTTGATCACCACCGGCTCACCAGTGCGCAGGTTGCCGGGATGGCGCACCACGGCTTCACCGGTTTTGAGGCCGGTGAGAATCTCCACCCAGTTCGTGCCCCGACGACCGGACGTGACGGGTCTTTCCTGCGCCTTGCCTTCCTTGATCGTGAGAACTTTCTCCACGCCCGCGAAGGTCACCAGGGCATCCAGCGGAACTGTCAGGGCGGGCTCATTGGTGTTCACCACGATATCCGCCTGCGCAAAGAAACCGGGGCGCAGCCGGCCGGGGTTGGGCACATCGGCTTCCACCACGAGCATGCGGTTCAAGTCACTGAGCATCGGGCTCAGGCGCTTGATCTCGCCGCGATAAATATTGGTATCGCCGGTGACCGTCAGCCGGACGGGGTTGCCTTCTTTGATCACGGAGGCGCGGCGCTCGGGCACTTCCAAGCGCAACCGCAAAATATCGCTGCGAACCACGGTGGCCACGGGAGCACCGACGATGAGATATTCGCCCTGACTGGAGCGGCGTTCCTGGATGATGCCGTCAAACGGCGCTTTGATCATCGTCTCTTCCAGTTGCTGCTTGGCGATCGCCACTTCCGCGCGCCGTTGGGCCAGCAAAGCCTGACGGTTGCGAACTTCCTCCACCGCATCGCGTTGCCGGTTGATCGCGACCTCGTAGGCCGCTTCAATGGTTTCCAGCTCTGCTTGTGAAGAAACGCCTTCTTTGGAAAGTTTCAGGCTTCGTTCACGATTCTTTTTGGCTTCGTCAAGGACGGCCGCCGCTTCCCGCACGAGGCTGGTCTGGGCGGCATCCACGCTATCGTCATCGCCGCCCAAGGGCAGACCGAGTTTGGCGCGGGCTTGGGCGAGCAACGCCTCCGCCTGCATCAGCTTCACTTCATACTCACGCCGCTCAAGCTGGGCGACCAATTGACCTTGCTTCACGACAGTTCCGATATCGACGCTCACCAACTGCATCCGACCGGAAACTTTTACCCCCAGAGTCGCCTGCTCGTAAGCGGCCAACGCCCCGACGGTGGCGACGGTTCTTTCCAGGCCTTGCATCTGCGCCTTGACCGTCTGCACGGGTCTGGGCGGACCGGAAGGAACGGGTGGACCTTCTTTTCCTTTGCCTTTGGCTTCTTCCTTCTTCGAGCCGCAGCCCAAAAGCAGACCAGCAATCAAGGAGAAGCAGAGGCAGTTCACTGCCGTCCGGGACCAACGAAACTGATTTAACCGGTTCAAAAGATTCAAAACTCTAAAAGTTTGAGGGCCTAAACCATACGCATACGGACTATTTTAGGCTGACTCGTGGCTATGCGCAACATTACTATCAGTTTATCTGAAAGTGAATCAAGGCTGGCCGTGTTAAATTTCCGACGCACGGGCCTTCTGCCGGATTCAAGTTCTTTGCGGTCAATTTGGCGAGGCACTCTCCTGCCCGCTATTTTTTCGGCGAGGCCAATCGCATCGATTCCACATGGTAGTCAAACCAGACCGGCGCAAGGCGTTTGATCATCTCCGTGCGTTGATGGTCAAGGTTCTCGAGTTCGAGGTAGGTGTGGTCGATGCCCAACTCCAGCAGGGCGTTGTGAAAATCTTTGATGGTGGGCAAATGTCCTGAGTCCTTGGTGCCGCAGGCGATCTGGATGCGAAGCCGGCCTTTGATCTGATCCACGTTCTTCTTCAACAGATGATAGACGTCGTTGTCCACGTAGTTCTGCTTGTTGGGGCCGAGGTAGCTGTTCGGGTATTCCGTGGGTTTCGCCGGATCGAAGCCATCCGCCGTATGCGGAACGTTCCCGGCCTGACAGAAAAGGGAACAGAACAGATCCGGATATTTGAGGGCGAGACGCGTGGAGCCACGACCACCCATGGAGAAGCCCTCGATGCAACGACCGTGACGGGCGGCGATGGTGCGATAGGTCTTATCGATATGGGGAATGAATTCCTGGATGAACATGGTCTCGATGGGGAACCGGCCATCGTAGGAGTCCTTGTAGAAGGTGCTTTTGCCGCCATTGGGCAGGACCATGATGAGCGGCGGCCATTTGCCCGCGACGATGCCTTCGTGCAGGAGCTTCACATCTTCGAGCGAGTGGAATTCATTCCCGCCATTGCCGTGGAGGTTGTAGATGACGGGGTAACGCTTGTCCCCCGCCTTCTCATAGCCAGGTGGCAGGTAGATGCAGTAACCGACATTGGTCTTGGCCGCCGTGCTGTAGAATGTGTGATGCGTAAGACCGGTGGGGAGCGGCAGGTCGCGTTCCTTGGGCGTGTTCACCCAGACGATGGAGGGGGCGTTGGACGCTGGGGCGGAGGAGGCTTTTTTCTTGGGGTCGGATTGGGGCTGGGCGTGGAGCGGGTTGGCAAGAAGGCAGGAAAATAAAATGGCGGACAGCAAAAAGGAGAACCGAGTCGAGCCAGTGGGAATCATACGAAAAGGCTGGCAGGAATCGAATGGGTGGAAAAGGGGATTTTGCGGGGTCTGGCGCCAAGTAATCAAATCGGCCAGAGTCTTAAACAAAAACGCCGCCCTGAGATCTCAGAGCGGCGCTTACCCCGCACCTTTGGTCGGGTCATAATTTTTAAATCGCCCTACTCCCCACCCGCCCACTTCGGCTGTTTCTTGAGGTGATATAGCATCTCGCCCGCCTTTGGCACGAGCAGGATGCCTTCGTCCTCACGATTCGCGAAGTCTTCCTTGCGGATAGTCTTCGGATCGCGATAGCCCATGTTGATCTTCTTGCATATCTCTTCCGGGATGCCCGTCGCCAGCGTCACTTTCACACGGCATTGTTCCACCCCGTTCTCGAACTTGCCGATGCCGCGCACGTGCGTCGAATGCGCGATGACGCCCCACGGATAATCTTTGAACTTGTCCCACTGCTTCAGGAAGTAATCGCGGCAGTGATAACCGATCTCGATAATCGTCTTCCCGTGCGCGATGCAGACTTCCGTGATGTGCGGCGCGTAGATGATCAACTCGCCGCCATCCGCCACCACCGGTTCCAGCTTGTACATGCACTTGCCGCCCGTCCACAGCTCGTCATACATCGCCGGAGCGCAGGAGAGCACCGTATGGAACGGCTTGTCCTTGTAGCAAATGTGATGCTGCTTCGAGACTTCGCTCGCCGCATCCCAAGCCGTCTCCGGCGTGCCCGCATACAGGCCTACCAGATCCTTGTTCGGCGCCACCACCATGCAGAAGCACTTCTTCGGCACCGGCACCAAAGCACCCGCGCGATCCACCACCTTGCGCACCGGCGTCCACTTGTTACCGATGATCATCGGATTCGTGACCACGGCACCGAGCCAATGGAAGAAGTTCAAGATCTCCGGTCCACCGACGCCAGGGAACAGATATTTGTTACCGCCGGAGAAGCCCACGACCTCATGGGGAAACACCGGTCCCACGATGATGATCTGGTCGTACTCGAAGACGAGCTTGTTCACATCCACGCCCACTTCCATCTCGAAGAGGCCGCTGGACAGCTCACGGATATCGTCCTTGCTCAACACGCCCACGCGCGTCAGTGCCGCCGGATTATCCCACTCGTGATTGAAGAATTTGACCTTGCGATACTTGCCTTGGTGCTCGGCCTCGGTGATGTCCAAACGCTCGCAGATGGCCGCTTCGCTCATCGGCTGGTGCGTGCCCAGCGCCGTGAGGATGTCCATCGACTTCGTCACTTCCCCGATCTGGTCGAAGAGCGTCTTGAAGAGCAATCCCACCGGGGCCGTGCGCGTGGCATCGGGCACGATGAGCAGGACTTTCTTGTCGCGATACTCTTTGGCCGGGCAGGCTTGCGCGACGATCTCCACCACTTGCTGCGGCGAGATGCTGGAACCCGACGGAACGGATTGGCCGATGGCTTGCATAAAAATAGTTTAAATCGTCTGCGACAAAAATCCACCGTCCACCGTGATATCCGTGCCGGTGACGAAGCTGCTCGCCTTGTGCGACGCGAGGAAGATGGTCGCGCCGATCAATTCCTGCGATTCACCGAAACGGTTCATCGGTGTGTGGCCCCAGATGGACTTCGTGCGCGCCGTCGGCGTGCCGTCGTCATTGAAGAGCAGCTTGCGATTCTGTTCCGCCGGGAAGAAGCCGGGCGTCAACGTGTTCACGCGCACACCCTTCGTCGCCCATTCGCGCGCGAGGAATTTCGTGAGGCTGATCACCGCCGCCTTGGACGCCGAGTAAGACACCACGCGCGAGAGCGGCAGATGCGCCGAGACGCTCGCGATGTTGATGATGCTGCCTTTGCCGCGCTTCGCCATCGCCGGACCGAACTCCTGGCACGGGAGCAACACGCCACCCACCAGGTTCATGTCGAAATTCGCCTGCCAATCTTCCAGCTTGATAGACTCGAACGGATGATCCGCTGTCACCGTCACCTTCGGGTCATTGCCCCCCGCGGCATTGATAAGAATCGTCGGCGCACCAAGCTTGGCTTCGATCTGTTCATGCGCTTCCCCGAGGCTGCAACGGCTGATGGCATCCGCCGTGAAGAACGCTGCCTGACCGCCCTTCGCTTGGATGGCTTTCACACGTGCTTCGCCACGTTCTTGATTACGGCCGAGCACTGCCACCTTGGCGCCCGCTGCAGCCAAGCCTTCAGCCAAGGAACCGCCCAAGACACCGGTTGCCCCGATGACCACCGCCACATCACCCGAAAGATCGAAAAGATTCATGTATTATCTTGTTTGCCGTTGATGCCAGACAAGGGACGTCCCCTCGCCTAAGATTCGCCGGACTGCGCTATACTGCGTTCTTCACCAAAACCGGAAAGCAAAAAATCGCGAAGGGGTTAACCTTCGCGATTTCTATAGAATATCAAAGATGCTAGTCCGCACTACCTAGGCGGATACGCTTCGTGCCTTGATCGATGAAATAGATTTTGCCCGGCGGTGGCTTGGGAAGAGCAGGTATGGCACCGGAAGACACCAATTCATCCACATGCATTGGCATGCGCTTGTTCTGCGCCTGAAAACTTTCGATCGCATTCTGGATCGGCTTCAGTTCCGGTTCCACGTCACCAGCAGCGGTAGGTTGCCCTGCTACAGGTGCAGGTCCAGTATTCGCCGCAGGATTTGCGGGAGCTTCCACGACTGGAGCTGGCGCGGGAGCAGGCGCTTTAGGCAATTCCGGTTCGGGATCAGAACAACCGATTGCCGTCGCCATCCCGAGACACAAAATATATCCTGACAACTTCATAGTATCGCTTTGTTTCGGTTCACCGCAGCATCAATCCTTGGCGCGAATCGTCCACTCACCTTTCGGAGCAGCCAAAGTACCGTTAACTCCCACGGTGGCTTGTGGCGCTTTCACTTCCGCATGTCCATCAGCGTAAAGATAGTTGAACATGCTGTTATGAAACGCGCTGGAGACGATGCCCGGATAAGTTTTGGACATGTTGGTATCCGTTGTCTGCAGGTGCATGTCAGCCCGATGAATCGCCGCAAAAACCCGGCTGCCCGCCAAATTCTCAAAGTTCGCCTGTTCCGTGATCCAGATCGTGTCGGTAGGAGCTTGGACTGTCGATACCCGCACCGCCGCTTGGGCATTAAAGTTAAATGTCCAGCGACCGGAGGCGTATAACGTTGAGAATGACGGAACCACGACCCCCCAACTGGCAACCTGTGCGTTCCAGTTAGGATAAAAATCCGTCCAATCCCAATACATCCCCATGCCGGTGTCACTGGATGGGTTCGGCGGCCAATTGGTCTGCTGCATGTTGAAAAGGGTGGTCGAATAAGAGCGACGCTGGGAATCATTCCATCCGTTATCTCCGGGAGCGCCGTTTTTCAGCGGGATGGTATCGGAAGGGCAAAGTAACGATTTCGGCGTTTTTCCTTTTACCGCCGCACCGTCATCCATTTCTGTGCCGTACATCGCTAATTGTCCGCCCAAGCCTTTATCTAACATTTCATCCCAACTGAACTGGAAATCAGGCGTAGTCATAGCAGGCGGAGTGGGATACTTGGCGGCTGCCTGTGGGAACTTATCAGCCCAAGTCCCATTATATATCGCCGTGGCTGCTCCAATCTGCTTCAAATTTGCCAGACATTTGGTCGCCATCGCCCGCTGTTTCGCCTTCGCCAACGCAGGCAACAGCATGCCCGCCAGAATGGCGATGATGGCGATGACCACCAGCAACTCGATCAAGGTGAACGCTTTGCTCCTGTTTTTCTCGGACCTAAAATAACGCATACTGGTAAAAAGTAGAATTCTCCAGCCCAATACGGCGGCTGCGTGCTGTGTATTCCTCAAGTAACGCCAATCGTCCGCCACCGTCAAGACTACTGATATAGGCAAAAAAACCCTGTCCAAATCTTCTTTTGAGGGACTACTCGGCCCAAAATGCGCTATTCTCCTCTATCTTTCCTCGCCAAAACCCACCTCACCCGCTAAACCCCTCCCGATGGCTATCGAATTGCCCAAACCCGACGTTATCCTGACTCATGAAAGCGATCTGGACGGACTCACCTCCGGCCTGATCCTCAGTCGTTTGGCGGAACACCTCTACGGCACCAAGATCAAGCTCGAAGCCCATCATAATAACTTCTGGAAACAGCGCAGCATGTCGGAAAAGGCCGCTTGGGTCAGCGATTTCACCTTTGAAACCCGCTTCGACAAGCCCAATTGGCTCGTGCTGGACCATCACATCACCGATGCCCCGGCCAAGCACGCCCGACTGATCCACGATAAAACCAAGTCCGCCGGCCTTCTCTGCTACAAACTGGCCTGCGAACATGGCCTTGGCTCCCCTACCTTGGAACGCCTCGTTTACCTGAATAACATCGCCGACCTCTTCCTCGAAGACGCTCCCGATTTCGTTCTGGCTCAAGACTATGCGAATTTGGTGAAGACCTACGGCTTCTGGAATCTCCATGAAATCATCGGCGGTCGTCTGGAGAATCTGCTCGACCATCCTCTGCTGGAAGTCATGGCCGTCAAACGCCGCATCGAGGACCCCCTCGGCTTCGATTGGAGCCGGAACAACGTCGTCCCCTTGAGCGATAAGGTCGGTTGGGTGAATACGGTCGTGGGCAATGTAAACCTGATCGTCCACCGCCTCCTCGACGAAAAAGCCACGCCCTACCCCGTCCTCGCCACCATCTTCCGCCGCTCCAGCGGCATCGTCATGGTCAGCTTCCGTAGTAAGAACGGCGAAGCTCTCACCATGGCCCAACTCTTCCAAGGCGGCGGCCACCCGAACGCCTCCGGCGCCACCTTGCCTAAGTCCGTCAACAACGTCCCGGACGCCGTGGCCTACATGAAGAAAATGCTGAGCCCCACGCCCGCGCCCAAAGCCGCTGGCGGCGACCTCAACAGCCTCGCCTCCGTCCTTGATGGCTTGAAGCTGGACTAAGCCCGCTACTTTCCAACGGCTCCTTTCCTACCTCAAAATCAAACTGGGGGCGAACTCCGTGCGTACCCGCTGAAACCGGGTTCTGACAAATCTTTTACCATTCTTTCGCGCCACTCTGACAATTGCCCATTCTGGTGAAGCCTAGTTTAGGAGTGTGCAAACGTGGCCGTCCTTCCCTCAGATTGATCATAGCCTGCATCCTTTTGCACCGTTTAGATTCATTGTCTTCCTGTCGGGCGCGTGTTAATCTAAAAGACACCATGGATCGCCAACGAGGAAACCACGATTCCGCTTACCACGCACGGCGCATCGCTCTGCCTTCCTCATGTTATAAATCCGTGCGTCATCTTCTAGGCATCACCCTGCTTGTCAGTAGCGTTCTCCTTGGTCGCTCCGCGTCCGCTGCCGGACCAGTTCTTCCACCCGGAGCATTGACGCGGCTCGGCTTCCAGCAGTTCGCTCATCCAGAGAGCATTCGCAACCTTAACTTCTCGTCAGATGGATCGATCCTGCTGACCGAATCGGACAACACCGCCTTCCTCTGGGAGATCCAGACCGGGAACAAGCTGCGCGATTATGCCTCCGGACCGGCCAGGCGGAGCGCCTTTTCACCCGATGGCCAGACGGTGGTGCTGGTAAGCCCGGAGGAAAATCTCATCGAGGTTGTGGAGGCAGCCACCGGCAAAGTCCGGGCCTCCTTCCCCGCCTCCAAATTTCGCAACCTCAGCCGCTCGCTGGCCATCCATGGAACCCTGCTCGCCAGCAGCCAGGGTAGCGAGGCGATCCTCTGGGATTTCAGCCAAAGCAAAGAAGTGCGCCGCTGGCAATCGGGCAAGGATCAGTTGCCCGCTTCACGAACCATCACGCCGCTCAAATTTTCGCCCGATGGCAAATACCTCGCACTCGCTTGCCGCGACGACAACCAGGAGCTGAACCAAGTCTGGCTTCAGGGAATCGATCCGACCGTCACTCCGGTCCGACTGGAGGCCGGTCATCGCCCCACCGATTGGCTCACCTTCTCCCCGGATGGCAAGCTCGCCGCCGGTTCCTGTGAGATCAGGAAAGATCGCACCAGCCGGTCCTCCTTTCGCATCTGGGACACGGCCACCGGCAAAACCCTGCACAACATCGGCGGCAGCTTCAACGCCGGCACGTTCTCTCCCGATGGAAAATCACTCGCCATCAGCGGCCATTCGGAAATTCGCCTCTACGATCCCGCCTCCGGCAAGGAAACCTCCCGCCTGGCCAAATCCAATGAGCGCATCACCGCCGTGGCGTTCTCCCCGGATGGCAAAATCTTGGCTGCCGCCCAGGAGAAACGGGTGCGGTTATGGAATACCGCTGTTTGGCAAGAGCTGGCCACCGGCACTGCGCATGATGCACAGGTGATCTCCGTCGCCATCTCGCCGGACAGTCGCACCCTCGTCACCGGAGGACGGGATGGAAAGATCATCTTCTGGGACTGGCCGGAAGCCCGGCAAAGAACACAGGTGACCGGCATTGGCGGTCACACGGGGGTGGAACACCTGAGTTTTTCACCCGATGGCAAAACCCTGGCCGCCAGCAGTTGGAATAATGGCAAGGACCCCGGTCCCGGTTTCCTCTTCGATGTCAAATCAGCCGGCTTGCTTTATCATTTTGGAAAGGAAAAACCGTTTAGCAGCCCCATCTCGTTCCTGTCCGGCGGCAAAGAGTTGATGACCGCCGGGCGTAACATATGCATCTGGGATGCGGCCACCGGCAAACTGCTGCGCACCAACCTGGTCACCACCAATAGAATCAATGCGGTTCATCCCGTGGCGGGCGGTGACCAGGCCTGGTGGGCGGGTGATTATCAAAACCTCGTTTTGCGGGATCTCAAGACAGGTGAAGATTTGCGCACACTCAAGGTCAGCGTTGGCATGACCGCTAATATCTCCCTTTCACCCGATGGTTTCTGGATGGCAGTTAACAGCCAGCTCTGTGATCTGAAAACCGGCCTCGTGGCCGCCGAATGGAATAATGATTCCCGGCCTCATGCTTTCAGCCACGATAGCCGGCTCTTCGCCGTGGTGCAGCGAGGAGGTGAGATCGTGCTCTGGGACACCTTGATGAAAAAGGAGATCCACCGCTTAGCCGCCGGTATGTCTGATTCCTATCGCTCCCAAATCGCTTTTTCATCCGACGGCAAGATTTTGCTCTCTTCAGATTACACCGGTGCTCTGGTCTGGGACCTCACCGGCCGCCTGCAGAATGGCCAACTCGCTCCGCTCACCGCCACCGCGGAGGAAATGGAAAACTGGTGGCGGATACTTGGCAGCAATGACCACTGGGAAGCTCACCTCATCGCCTGGAAGTTTGCCGCCGCCGGTGATGCGGCTGTTCGATTCATTTCCCAACGCCTGTCTCCGGTCAAAGAGTTCGATCCGGAAAAGTTCCCCCTACTGCCGCTGGCCGCCAAGCTCCGTCCTTCACGCGCGGTCATGGCGCTGGAATACAATGACACTGCCGCCGCAAAGACCTTGCTTGAGTCCTTTTCCCAAGGCCTGCCCGATGCGCCCCTCACCCAATCGGCAAAATCCGCTCATGAACGGGTCCGGCAACGGCAATTGTCCGCCATCAAACTTTCACCGCGTTAAATCCATCATGTTTCCAGCACATCTTCATTCTTCGCTTGTGTGCCTCCGCGTGTTGGTTGTGTTTCTGCTGACTGTCTCTCTGGTTACAGCAGCCGAAAAAAATACCGAAGCAGTGCGCGCGGAATTGGAGGCCTTGGCGAAAAGCACCACTCACTTTCCCCTGTCCTGTGTCATTTATAACCGTGAGTTGGGCCTCCGCCATATCATACCGGACGAAGAACTGAAGCAGATCGAATCCCGGGCCGATCGCCTTCCGCTCTTGCTGCGTGATCTGAATAAAGACCGGACCACCTTGGCCGCCCTGCTCGAACATGATGAACCTAAAGTGCGCACTCTGGCCTTGGGTGCTCTCTTCCTGCGCGAGGATGGCCGGGACCTTCCCCTCATCGCCACGCTGATCGATGACCACGCCCCCACCTTTCCCGAACTCTATGACCCCAGCTTTAATGGCCCCAGAACCTTAGCTGACCATGTGCGCCCGCTCACCGTCCATGCGGTCGCGCAAGCCATGCTCCAATTCTGGGGAGCTCCTGGCAAATCGATGGCGGAGTTCAAGCGCCATTGGCAGAAATATGAAGGCCGGACTCGCTCAGCCAGCTGGTTCCGCGTCAAAATGAATCGCGCTGACCGCCGGACCAGCCCCTTGCAGCCGGAGTATCGCAACGACATTCAACGCTTGCTGTCCGAGATGGAGGCCCTCCCGCCACCTGATCGCGGGTGGATACGGCTCTACGTGCTGTGCAGCGGGGACCTGATGGAACGGCCGGTCACAGACGCCTACCTCCTCACCGCCGCCCGCGAACTCGGCCCGGACGCACTGCTGCGCTTTCTCAAAGGCGAAAAGATCTCCGACGATCCCGATCTGCTGGCGGATGCCAAAGGCGGCGACAACCTTGCCGGCATGAAACGCTTCATTTTGCTCAACGCCGACAAGCTGTTGCGCGCCCAAGACTTTGCCACATTGCAAACTTCTGTCCGTACCGACCGCACGCACGAGGAAGGCTCCCCGGCTCCGATCATCGGTGCGGCGTTGCTGCGGCCGGACAAGGCCAGCGAGATTCTCCGCCCCGCCATCTTGGAAGCGACCAATAATTACAATTCAGCCGACGGGCAACTGGCCGGTGCGCTCTGGCGCATCCGCGGACCGGAGGAGATCAAGTTCCTCACGGACTGGTACTATTCCGCCCCCCACAGCCGGAACGACTCCTGGCGACAACCCTTGGTCTTCCTGCAAGAGATCCGCGCCGCCGGAAGAAAAGACAACGCGGAACTGATGAAGGCATTGATCGGCCATGAAAAGTTTCGGCTGGCCGATTGGTCAACGCTCCAGGAAATGCTGGAGATCGCGGCGGAAAAACGCGCCGCCCCGCTGGTGGATAGGTACGAGGTCAACGACATTGAAAGGCGGGAGGATGGCGACCTGAAAGGTGCCCTCGCCCAATGGCGCAACCTCCTGCGCCGCGAATACGGCCTGCCAGAAGATAAAGCTGTCCCCTCCCTCTTGAAACCCAAACGCATTCTGACCCAGCCCAAATGGGTGAAGGAACTGCCGGGTGACGCCAAGCACATGACCATCTCCCCCGATGGGAAAAACTTGGCCGTGCTCACTAACGGAACCGTCACCATCTGGAATGCGATAGATGGCACCATGGCGTGGCAAGTGCCGCGCGTGCCCAGGGAGGGTGTTCAGGCCATGTCCTTCCCAGACGACAATAAATTGACCGTTTTCGATCGGGCGAAATCTGGGCGGTTCATCCACTGGGACCTCAACACACAGCAATCGATCAGCGCAGTCATCCTCACCGGAAAACCTGACAGTGGTCTGGACGAAGGCGCTTATAGCTTCGACTCTGCCGCGCAAAAAGTGGCCGTGGTCCGTTACCAGCATGCACTTTGTTTCGACGTGGCCACCGGTAAACCGTTCTGGTCCAAAGAGCGTAGTGACCGCAGCCGTCTCGCGGTCTTGTCGCCGGATGGAAAAATCCTGGCCACCCAAAGCGGCCACGGTCTCAGCCTCTGGGATACGACCAGCGGCGACTTGATCCGCAAGTTGGATGATTACGCCGGAGAAGTGCTCGCCCTCGCCTTCAGTCGCGATGCCCGCCTGCTGGCCACGGCTTCCCACGCGGATGGCATCCGTTTGATTGATCTCTCCAACGGCAAGACGCTGGCAGAGTATTCCTATCCGCTGTCGCAGTGGGGCCTGGCCTCGCTGACCTTCTCCCCTGATGGACGCCGGCTGGCGGTGCATGGAGCTTCGAGCACCATCGGAGCCACCCGCATCGGCATATTCCGGACCGATATCCGGGAATGGGAACTCGAGATCCAAGCGCAGCACCAGAATGCTACGGGTGGTTATTTGAAGCCCATGGCCTTTGCCCCAGACGGAAAAACCCTCTACACCGTCCCCGGAAAACTGGCGGCGTGGAACTTGTCAGCGGAGTGAAAATGCTTCACCACTTCCCAGAGGCCGTCTCCAGCTTCATGGTGGTCCGGGCGGACGTCCATTGCCGGGTCCACCTCCGGGCGGCCCGCCGAAACCGCCTTGCGGTCCGCCTGGTCCACGTTGTCCTCCAGGACCACCAGGAGGACCTTTGCCACCACCCGGTCCTCCCGACCCCTTGCCACCACCAGGCCCACCACCTCCGCCCGGCGGTCCCTTGCGGAAACCCGCATCCGGCGTCCCTTTCCAATACCGTGAGAATTGAGGAAACTCCTCCGTGATATAATAATGGAAGATGCCTTCGGGATATTCCGGCGTGGGCCCGATCCGTCCATTGCACTCATCCAGATCCCCCGCTCCCTTCACATACTCATAATCCGCCGTGAACTTCCCATCATACTTGCCGCCCGGTCCGCCGGTGCGCGTGCCCTGCTTCACCCGATAGCTCGACGTCAACTTTTTGATCGGGCTGTTCGTATTCTTCGAATCCGTATAACCATAGTTCGTGTAGATGGGGAAACCATCGGCGGCGTAGCCCACCAAGGTCATTTTGTTCGTCGTGCCGCCCAACTTCTGGATCAAGCCCACCGGCAATCCATGATAATGATAAGCCCCCGTCGGCTGCACATGCGCATTATGCGTGTCCATGCCCAAGTTGATGAATCCGGACATCGCCTCATAATTCCACTCGCGATCCCCGTTCCAGAACTCAGCCGTCCCCGGCTCAAACGGCACCCCGTTCAAGGCGATGCCGAAGAACGCCGCCCGGCTGGAAGAAAGGCTGGCCGCCGCCTGCGGTTTCGCCGGCACTTTGAAAGTATAAGTTTGCGCGCGGATGGCACTGGGATTGCCACGATTGGGAAATTGTCCCGGCAGATGATCGGGCAAGCCATTCGCCCGGATCACCCGATTTTCTCCCTCCACCTTGATGTTCACCGTGGCGGTTCCGGGAGCAACTTTGGCCAGCACCACATCCGACTTGGGCGGCATGATCACCGTCCGCGTCCCCGTCGTCTGCCCGTTCACGGCTGACACCATCATCAAGGCCCACAATACGCCACCGCACAGACTGATTCGTTTCATTTTAGCTTTCGTTAAGTCCGCACAGGTCCAGCTATGACCGTCCTGAAACTGCGCGGATTCGAAAGAGAATATGCTCTGCCCACGTAAAGGGAATATGTTCCCCCAGGTAGATTCGTGTAAAGGAAGTGTAAACCCTGCCTCGCGGGTTTACGGCGGAGGACCACCACCACCCGGCTGCCGTCCACCTTTGCCCTTTTTCCCTCCGTCCGGCGGTGGATACTTTTCCAGTATTTCGTCCACTCTCCGGTCCACCAAATCCGAACGCAATTCATCCGGGAAGTAGCGCCAGACACCCATCGCCTGCTGATGGCTGACCGGCAGCAATTCCTTGAGCTTCCCCTCAAATTCCAGGACCGCCTTCTCCGCTGCCTCATCCCGCTTCTTGGTCCATTCCTGAATCTGTTGTCCGGCGATCATCCCCACGGGCAACGTCCCCGCCCGCTTCTGGATCTGCTGGTAACGCAGCAGGATGGACATGTAATTGGTCGGATTCTTGGTCGCGTAAGCGTCCGCTTCATCCAGCATCTGCGGCGGGATCGAGCTTCTCAGCGGCTCCATGTCCATCGGCGGCAAGGGCGGCAAGGGCAAGGGCCTTCCTCCGCGCCATGATTTCCCCTGCGTCATCATCTCTTCCAGCAATTGACGCTCCTCGGGCGTAAGATCCTTGTCCCTCGCATTGGCGGGAGGGGGCGGCGCTTGAGTTATCAGCTCTGGCGCATCTGAGTTTTCCCTGCCGGAGTCCTTGTTCTTCAGGCTGTGCATCAAGGCCACTAGGGAAATGATCGCCGTGCACAGCACCCCGACTGCCATGGCTATCTGCCAGAAGCGTGATTCGCCGCTCTGCGTAACCGTCTGTATCGTCGGTGCCGGCACGGTGGCGGTGATATCCAGCGGCTTCGGCTGGTTTAGTTTGGCGGAGGTGGCCGGTAAAGCGGCCGGCATCCCGATCGGTTGCGTAGAAGTGGCATCACCCAATTTGCCCTCGGGCATCTCGCCGCGCTGCACCCGCTTGATATCCGCCAGCAGCGTGGCGTAATCCGCGTAGCGCTCGGTGGGCAGTTTCGCCGCCATGCGCTGCACGAGCGCTTCCACGTGCGTGGGCAATTCCGTCCCCAGTTCCAGGCCGCTGGGCAATGGCTCCGTCGAATGGGCCAGCACGATGCTGTAAGACGATTTCCCCTCGTAAGGACGCTTCCCCGTGAGGAGATACAAGAGGGTGATACCGAGTGAATAAATATCCGCGCGATGATCCACGTGATGGGCATCTCGTGCTTGCTCAGGAGACATGAAGTGCGGTGTCCCGATACCCGCTCCCGTGGCCGTCAGATCTGAATCATCATCCAACCGCCGCGCCAGTCCGAGATCCGATACTTTGACGACGCCCTTCTTGGTCAGCAGGATGTTCGCCGGTTTGATGTCCCGATGGATGATGCCCTTGACGTGCGCCTCTTGCAGCGCACTGGCCACATCGGCCACGATGCGCAGCGCATCCTTCAACGGCATCTTCCCCGCCTGCGCCACGACCTTCGCGAGGTCCTGGCCCTCGATGAACTCCATCACCAGATACGCCTGCCCATCCTCTACCGCAAAATCATAGACGTGGACCAGGTTCGGATGATTGAGCGCCGCCGCTGCCCGCGCCTCGCGTTCGAAGCGCTGCAAAAACTGCTGATCCGTGGCGAGGTTGCGGTTCAGTATCTTCAAGGCCACCGAACGGCCCAACCGCAACTGCGTCGCCTCAAACACTTCACCCATCCCGCCCTTGGCCACCGCCCGGATGATCTTGTAATCACCCAACTGTCCCAAGGAAGGCTTCTCCGGCTGTGCTGGTACGGCAGAAGTGGATTTGCCGCACTGCGGGCACATCACGAGCCGGCCTGCATCAGAATCCGGACGCGGAAATTTCGTTCCACAAGATGGATTGGCACACTGGACCAGCATGGTCGGTTTTTGATTCAGAAAATGTCTTTGGCGCGACTGGCGAAGCGGGCACCTGTGCCAGCGGCGTTATCTGTTCGCCCAAGCATTGACACCCGCAGCGCAAATAATGGTCATCATGGATTAATTTGAAAGCTCTTTTGTCCGCTCCCGAAAAAAAGTCCTCATCATAAAGCTCCCGCGAGATTTTTTCGCGCGCGTGTTCTCCGCCCATAAAAGGAGCAGGCCCGGGCTGCACACTGATTTGCCCGAGCCCGCTGCTCCGCCACCCGACGGAAAATCCTTTGCCGCTTTACCATCGATGACTGCCATCAGCGCGCCACCACAAACACTCCCACCCCGGAAATGAATACAATCGTGTTGGTTTTCATATCTGCTGAACAATCTGGCTCTGCTTTGTTAAGCGGATATGTGGCTCCCGGCAAAATTTGTTAAGCCCCGGTAAAAATTCTCCTTTTCGTAAAAGCGTTTCCCACTGCTTTGCGAAGCCCTATTCCTTCGTCCGGTTGTTCGTCTCCTGCTTGGGCAGGAACGTCTCGTCCGTCAGGGTTTTCAGAAAAGCTACCAGCGCCTTCTTGTCCGCCTCACTCAAAGGGACGCCACCTTTTGGATGTTTGGCCAGATTCGGATCCAGTGAGGCAGACGGCTTTACTCCGCTCGTGTAGTGCTCGACCGTTTCCTCCAAAGTCTTGAAGCGACCATCGTGCATGTACGGTCCGGTCATCGCCACATTCCGCAGTGACGGCACGGCAAACCGACCGGCATCAAATTCACGACGTGAAACCTTGCCCAGCCCGATGTCCACCGCCTTCTCCTCCAACCCGTTGTTCGCAAAGCCGTGGTTCGTGAACATCGGTCCCCCGTGACAATGGAAGCAGTCCGCCCCGTAAAACCCCCGGCGAGGATCGTGCTCGGTGACAAATAGTTCGAACCCGCGCTTCTCCTGTTCGGTGAATTCTTCCCGACCCTGCATCGCGCGGTCAAACTTCGAACGATAGGATACAATCGTCAAAAGGAACTGTTCCAAGGCACGGGCGACCCGGTCCGCATCGATTTCCTTGGTTCCAAACGCCTTTTCAAACAGGGCCGGATAACCTTCTGCAGTCGTCAGCTTGGCTACCACGTTCGTCAGGGATTCATGCATCTCTACGGGGTCCTGGATCGGCATGAGCACCTGCTCGCGCAGACTGGGCGCGCGTCCGTCCCAAAAGAACGTCTGCTTCCATGCCAGATTGAACAAAGGCATCGCATTGCGCGTACCCGTCTTGCCTTCCGCCCCGAGACTGAACTGCCGTTCCTCCGCGAACGCCAAGGTGGCCTGATGACACGAAGCGCAGGACTGCGAATCGTTCACCGAAAGACGTTTCTCATGGAACAGTTTGCGGCCCAGCTCCACGCCTTCATTGGTCAGGGGATTATCGAGCGGCAGCTTGGGTGGCGGAAACTGGCGTGCAAAAACAAACCGGTAAGGGGTGGCATTGGGTCCAATCAGCCGTTTGCTGACGGGCGGTGCCTTGGCCAGTTCCGGCACACGTGCGGTGACCGGTGCTTCAAAGGAAAACGCATGCCGCAATTGACTGCTTAACCGCATCGCCAACGGATCACCTTCCCGCGAATGTGTCACCGCCGTGTCTTCATCAAAGGCCAATGCCGGACGCCCGCCGAGCAACCGGTTGAGATGCAAGGCCGCACTGACCTGCTGGTCTTGCGTGAGATCCAGCGGCAGTGCCAGATCCACCGCAGTCAACATGGCGTCATTACCCAGGTGAAAGGAGTATCCGCCCAAATCCCCGGATTCCTTGCGCCAACGTCCTTCCAAAGCGAGGAACACATAACCATCCTGCCAGCCCCAATGCAGCCCGTTCAGATTCGGATTCAAAGGATGATCTGGGGCATACTGGGCCGGATCCGAGTGGTTCAACTTGGGATCCAAGCCCACCTTGAAACGGATGCGGTCATATTGCCCCGGCTGTATCTGGGACACTTCAAACTGGGTGCGCCGTCCCGTCAGGCTGATGAAGGCCTGCCAGTTCGTCCGCTCGATCCAAGTCCCACCCGTGGTGCGCAAGGCGAAATCGGATAGCAGAAAATCCGCGCGGGTGACGGAAAAGGACTGGCCCGACAGATTCGTGATCGCCAGTTGGTCCACATCCACCGGCACGCCCCCGAACTTCACGGCCATCTCCACCGTCAGCTTTTTCCCCGGAACCTCGGCACTAGTCGCCGTATAGACCAGCAGCCAGCCCAACAGCAGCCACAGCCATAGCACGATGGCCGGGCGTTCATACTGTTGAGTTCTAGGCTTCATTTAGTCAGACACCGCAGTGTGGCATTTATTGTGCCGTTTGCCATAGGGCCTTCCCCTACCCCGCTCAATTTTTCGTATATTGATTGGAGGACGTCAACGTCTGCTGGCTCTGGCCCGGCGGGGTGAACTTCAGCGTAGCGCTATGGTTACCCGTGGCCAAGGTGCTGTTGTTGAACTGGAACGTCACCGCTCCTGTCGCCTGAGTGTAGCTGGTGATGGTCGCCGTCGCTGTGCCCACGGCGGCTATTTCGATGGCGTCTTGTGGTGGCAACGGCGGGTTCGTCGGGAACGTGGCATTGAACGTCACCACCCCGCCACCACCGCCACCACCCGTGGTGACCGTAAAGCCATTCGTCAACGTGTAGCTCAACGTGGTGGAATCCATCGGGTTCGTGAAGGTCACCGTCACGGTATTCGTGCTCGCCGTCGCGCCGAAGGTGAAGGAGGCCGTGACCGTGTTTGTGCTCGTGCGCTGGATGCTGGTGCCGCTTACGCCACCAATCGTCACACTGCCAGGCACTGCCTGTGTCGGCGGCAGGGCAGGATTCGCATTCACATCCAGTGTGATGGTCACTGTGACCGTCGAACTGGCGGCCGCTGTGGTCGGTGCCACGGCCGTGATACCGCCTCCCCCTCCCCCGCCAGTATCACCACCACCCGTCGAGCCGACGCCGATATTGTCATAAGGCGCCAGTGCAGTCCGTTTGATACGATAGAACTGGTTATCCGGACCAAATTCCGTCGCATAGTCCCATAGAACTTCACCATCAGGTGCGCTTTCCACGGTCGTTTCGTCAAGCACGCTCCAAGAGGTCAGGTTCGCACTGGATTCAATCTGATAAGTGCCACCTTCCACGGCCGTCCAGATCAAGGTGACGCCTTCCACATCGATATCCGGTTTAGACATCGTGATGGGCCGGTTCGCTCCTCCCACCCAGTTCGTGACCACCGTTTCGCTCACGGTGGCTACTGAACCACCCGTCGGGCTGCCATAGTATTGGCGGCCTATGTTGTAAGGATAGGTCGGTGCACCCGTGCTGCTCAAACAGGAGAAGTAGGCATAAGTACCATCCGGGAATTCCGGTGTCTTGCAGAAACGTCCATTGTACTGGTCCAAGTCGAAGTCTGTGCCCTGCACCTTGGCCAAGTCACCGAGGTAATCATTGTCCTCGGCATAGCGACCCAAGGGGAATGAGGTGCTTACTGCTGGACCATACTGGCCCGAGGTCAGTGTGGTGCGGTTCTGCGTGCGTTGCGCCCACAGCGGCAAGGTCGTGCGACCGGTCGAGGTCAGATTCACCGTGCCATTTTGCCCGTTCCGCAATACGTATCCCGACACCATGCGCCGCACGCCACTGTTCACATCAGTCGCCGTGGAATAACCGTAAGGGCCGTAGATAGGATAGCCATCCTTCGCCCAGGCGATGATCGGGGAGTGCTTCGAGGGAGAACCCGTCTTCTCCGTGTATATCTTCGTGCTGGTGTTGAAGTCCACGTGATCGTCGAGCAGGTATCGCAAGCCGATCGGACTCGCGTGATAGTGATAGACACCGGTGTTTTGCTGATGCGCATAGGCGGGGTCAAACGTGGTCGCTTCATTCACATACGCATCCCGGTTCCAGATGCCGTCACCCGTCACGCCACTGGGGGTTCCTGGCGCGTCACCATCACGGGCGCCGCTGTTCGAGTAGGAAACCGCATCGCGGGCATCGAAGAGATTCACACCATCCACCATGTAACCGATCTCTCCGCCCACATTCACCTTGGTGCCTGGCACGGTCGGCACGCGCGGGAAGCGGTAGATCGCATTCTGATTGGCCGGCATGTTCACAAATATCACCGAGCGCGCGGCATTGTTGTACCAAGGGCCCATCGTGTGCATGCCCAGGCCGGTCGTGCGGATATACACCCAGTTATCCGAGGAGAATATCTCTTGCAGGCCCGCATAGGCCGGCATGTCCTGGTCCTGATTGCCATTACCCCAAGTGGTCACCGACTCGTTGCTCAAGCGGGAAGCATCAGTTTCATAGATGCGCGCATAACGGCCGGTCAACTTCGTGAACCATGATGACACCAGCGCATCACCCGTCTCGTCCGCAGCGATGACGGTCAACGTGGCCACGGCGCTCGTGTCCGATCCGTAAGGATTCGTCACGATCACGGTGTAGTTGCCCGCGTTGGTGGTCGTGTAGCTGCTGTTCGTGGCATTGTTGATCGGGTCGTTACCTAATTTCCATACATACGTGAAGGGCGCGGTACCGCTGGCGATAACGGTGAAGGTCGCACTGGAGCCTGCCGAGACGGTTTGAGAAACCGGCTCTGTCGTGATGGTCGGCGCTGTGTTCACCGGCGCATTCACGGTGAGTGTCGCGTTCGCGCTGGTGGCTGTAGTCACAATGTTTGAAACCACTACCGAGTAGGTTCCGTTGCTACCAGATGTCGCATTGGTGACCGTGTAACTGCTGTTCGTTGCGTTATTGATGATCACCACGCCCTTCTTCCATTGATAGCCCAACGGTGCCGTGCCAGTCGCGGTGACGGTGAAGGTCGCATTGACACCTTCATTCACCGTCAGAGACTGCGGATCTTGCGTGATGCTCGGTGCGACGTTCACCGCGAGAACGGCACCGCCGCTGGTGAGAGAGGTCGCCCCCTTCGTCACCACCACCTTGTAAGTCCCGGCATTCGCCGCCGTGACACCATTGATCGTGTAGCTGCTGCTCGTAGCCGTAGGAATGGAATCGACGCCCTTATACCACAGGTACGAGAACGGCCCGGTGCCAGTGACTGTCACGGAGAAAGTCACATTTGCGCCCGGATTCACCGTTTGCGATTGTGGATCGGTGATGGAAAACGACCCGATGGTGTAACTCTCAGTGTCCGTCTGGGTACTGGAGAAAGTTCCCGTGGTCGCGCTGTCGAAGCTGGCCAAGGCAGTGCGGGTCACCCGCCCATAACCAGTGCCGGTCGTGCCCACGTAGCTGCTTTGGGTCGAAATTCCTTGCGACGCCAGACTGGCCGTTTGCGTGGTCCAAGTGGACTGGTTCGGCGAAGATTCCACCTGATATGTGCCGCCTTCCACCGAACTCCACGTCAGCGTCACCGTGCTCGTCTCATCGTTCACTGAAGGCGTTTTCTGCGCGAGCGCAGTATTCGGACCACCTACAAACTGCGTCGTCACCGATTCCGAGATGTTGGCCACCGAACCACCCGTGGCATCGCCGTAAAATTCAAACGGGAGCAGATAAGGATAGGTCGCGGCGCCCGTTGAATCGATCGCTGTGAAGTAAGCATAAGTTCCGTTCGGATACTCCGGCGTGTAGCAAAGCCGTCCGTTATACTCATCCAAGTCAAAGTCCACTCCTTTGGTTTTGCCCAAATCACCGAGGTAAGCCCAATCCTGTGCAAAGGTTCCTACGGGATAAGTACCGGTATCAGACGAGCGTGTCGCACCTGCGGTGGTGGAATAACCACCGCCAAAATGCGCCTGCCGATAACGTGCATACCAGGCCGGAATGACGGTCCGGTTATTGATGACCTGGTCTGAATTATTGCTGCCATCCCGCTTCACATATCCCGGCACCATGCGCCGGATGCCGCTGCTGCTATTGGAAGCGCTGCTGTAACCATACGGGCCGTAAATCGGATAACCGTCATGCGCCCAGCCGATGATCGGAGAGTGCTTGGTCACACTGCCAGTGCTTTCCGAATATGTTTTGGCGGTGGAATTGAAATCCACATGGTCTCCAAGCTGGTAGCGCAACCCCAGCGGATTCTGGTGCGTATGATATACGGCCGAAGGCGGCTGATGTCCCAGCGCCGGATCAAAGTTGAACGCCTCCGCCACCGGTGCATTGCGATGCCAATAGTAGGTGGCCTGCGTATGGGGAGCCATCCCTTGGATCTGACTGCCATCATAGGCCTGACCATCGAGTGAATTGAAGATCGCCACACCGTTAACAAACAGCCCGGAGTAACCTCCGGAAGTAGAATCCTTGGTTCCGGCCTGCACCACTGGATTGCGCGAGAAACGGTGAATTCCATGCCGGTTCGTGGGCCAAAATTGGAACTGCCCACCTTGGGGATTAAGCCAAGGCCCCATAACGTGGCTGGATAGACCAGCATACTGCACATACACCCAGCTGGCCGAGTATTGAACGACTTGGATGTCTGAATAAACCGGCGAATCCTGCCCTGTCCAGGTGGAACTCGTGGTGCCGTTCGCTTGGGCAGTGGTCGTTTTGTAAACCCGGGCATACTTGGCAGAATTCGTGGTGAACCAGTTCGTGAGCGTCTGGCTGTCGGCCGCTTGCGATTGCTCCACCGTTGTCCCCAGCATCGCCACCGCCAGCAAAATCATCTTCTTTACGAGTTTCATTACAACAACCCTTTCTTGTTGGGCTACAGTCAATCGGCTGGGGGTTAAGCAATTGTGTGCCGGTCAGGTCATTTATGTTAATGAAGTGTAAATCTCAGCAAACCTCCTGATATCGAGGCTTTTCTGGGGTTTCCGCCGAGTTTGCGGGATATTTGTTAAGCTAAGGTAAAACCGCTGGTTCTGCGGCCCGTCTCCTGTTCTACCGGTATCGTGCTTTCAAATCTGGATGAATCTGCCATGCTCCCGGACGACACAGCCATGGCTATGCCTATTTCCAATCAATCGGCGGACTCCGGCCACTCTCCGACCCGCATCCTGATCATCGATGACGACAAGAAGCTCAGCCGCCTGATCGGTGATTATCTCCAGCCCATGGGTTATCACGTGGAAGCCGTCCACACCGGCCCCGAAGGCGTGGAGAAAGCCACCTCCGCTAAGTGGAACGCCGTGCTGCTCGACGTGATGCTTCCGGGCATGGACGGCTTCGAAGTGCTGAAACGTATCCGAGCCAAATCGAACGTCCCCATCCTCATGCTCACCGCTCGTGGCGAGGAAGCAGACCGCATCGTAGGTCTGGAGATCGGTGCGGATGATTACCTGCCCAAGACTTTCTCCACACGTGAATTGCTCGCCCGCCTACGCGCCGTGATGCGCCGTTCCCAGGCCACCAGCGAGTCGCACACCGAGATCGAGCCGGAAGCCGTCGTCGGCCCCTTGCGCGTGAACCCGAACAGCCGCAATGCGGTGATGAACGATCAACCCCTCGTGCTGACGCCGGTGGAATTCGATCTCCTCTACTGCCTCGCTCGCGCCAAAGGCCGTGTGAAAACGCGCGAAGCGTTGCTCGATGAAATCCGCGACCGTAACTACGAAGTCTTCGACCGCTCCATCGACGTGCACATCTCTGCCCTGCGCCGCAAGCTGGGTGATGACGCCAAAGAACCACGCTACATCCGCACGGTGCGGGCGGCGGGCTATATGATGATGAACCCTGAAGAGTAAAAGAAATCCCAAATCCCAAGCTCCAACCACCAGTGAATATTCATACCTCAAACACCATCACAACGAGCCGTGCTTTGGAGCTTTCGCATTGGAGCTTCTCTGGAGCTTGGTGTTTTGGATTTGGAGCTTTTTCTCCGCTCGCATGAAGCCCCGTTTCCCCCTCTACGCCAAAATCCTCCTCTGGTTCTTCCTGAACATTCTCGTTCTGGGAGTGATCGGCTGGATGGTCCTGCGCGTGCAGGTGAAGAGCGGCGTGGATTCTTTCCTTTCAGGCTATATCACCCAGCGAGTGGAACCGCTCGCCCGCGAAGTGATTACCGAACTCGCTCAAGTCCCCAAGGCGCAATGGACCGATGTCTTGCAAAAACGCAGCGAGAAGCATGGCGTGACTTTCTGTGTCGTTGTCGAGGGAGAGCGTGAGGCATTTGGCAATCTCGGCGAATTACCCGAAGAATTACGCCGCCGGTTGCCCAAAGGTCCGCCTCGCGGACAACGTGATCGTCCGCCTCGACGTGGTCCAGGGGGGCAAGAAGGCGGACGGCCTGAACGGTCTGAAGCAGAAAATGACGGCACCCAAGCGGGGCCTCCGGATGGGCCGCCTCGAGGCGGTCCTGATGATATGCGGCCGGGACCGCCCAGCGGTCCGTCTCCCATCCATCAACGTTTTCTTATCCGCACAGAGGGCCCTGAATATTTCTGGGTCGGCTTGCAAACACGCTTCATCAGCAGTGACGATACGGGCGGCACACCCGGTGCTCTCTTTCTGCGTTCGGAAACCTTCGGTGCGCACGGATTGTTCTTTGATTACACACCGTGGGTCCTGAGTCTGAGCAGCATCATCTTCATCTCGGCGTTGTTCTGGATGCCCTTGGTGAGCAACATCACTCGCTCCGTCTCTCGTGTGACGAAGGCGGCGGAACAGATCGCCGAGGGCCAGTTCGAGGTGCAAGTAGATACGAAGCGCCGCGATGAGATCGGCCGCCTCAGCGATGCCATCAACCGCATGTCCGGCCGCCTCGCCGGATTTGTCCACGGCCAGAAACGTTTCCTCGGTGACACCGCCCATGAACTCTGCGCGCCCATCGCCCGTATGCAACTGGCACTGGGCATCCTCGAACAACGCGCGGATGCGAAGCAGCAGCCCTACGTGGAAGATGTGCGTGAGGAACTTCAGCACATGTCCGGTCTGGTGAATGAACTCTTGTCCTTTTCCAAAGCAGGCCTCCGCCCCAAGGCCGTGAAGCTCAAACCGCTCTCCGTGCTGGAGCTCGCGCAGAAGGTCATCACACGCGAAGTCCGCGACTTGGCCGAAGTGGAGATCAACATCCCCGAGAACATGCAGGTGTTGGGTGAGAAAGATCTGCTCGTCCGCGCCATCGGCAACGTGGTACGCAATGCCGTGCGCTACGCGGCCAAGGGTGGTCCGATCCAGATCGCCGCCCGCACTGTGGATGCCGATGTGGAAATCATCATCTCGGACCACGGTCCCGGCGTGCCGGAAGATGACCTGCCGAAACTGTTCGATCCCTTCTTCCGCGTGGACACTTCACGCGATCGTGAAACGGGTGGTGTGGGCCTCGGCCTCACCATCGTGAAGACGTGTATCGAAGCCTGTAATGGCGCCGTCTCCGCCCGCAACCGCAAGAGCGGCGGTCTGCGCGTCATCTTGCGCTTACGCCGACCGCTGGAGATGGATACCGACGCAGACTGAGCTACGGTTCCTGCAAAGAATAGCGCAGACGAAAGAAACGTTGTGCGTTACCGGAAAAGGCCGCTGACAAGTCCGCTTCCAAATGACGGCCAACTCCGGGCTCGGTGACGGAATGCCACACCGTCCCGGGCAGTAATCCCCAAGTGACACCATCCAATCCATCCGCGTATTCCACGGCCAGCACCATCCCTTCCGGCAATTGTTCCTTCACTGTCAGTTTCAGTTTGCGGCTGACATCATCCAAGCGCAGCACCGAAGTGGAATTGGCCACGTCAGGCGTTGAGTTCAGGATAAACTCCTCGAGATTGGTCCGGCCATCACCATCCGGGTCAGCATCGGGTAGCAACTGAGCCCCGCTTAATCCGGGAACCGTCGCCATCCATTCGGTAAAATCAGGCACCAACTGCGCGCACGTCACCACAAGCTTCGGACGCCAGTCCGCCGTGCCATGCTCACGCGAAGCGTGCGAATAGACCGTGTTTCCGTTCACTTGGGAAACCACCATGTTGATGAGCGAAAGCACACCATCACCCGCCGCTTCTGAAGCCACTGCCGACGTCACATCCACCGCATCCGTCTGACTGGAAGACAGTGACCAAGATTTTATCAAACTGCCCGTCGCCGGTTTGTTGTTCCAAGTCAGCCCCGTTTCCGTCCACGAATCATTCACCAGATAAGTCGCCATCTGTGCATCAAAGTCCGCCTGCGTACGCCGCAACCACAGCGTGGCGGAAACTACCCGGAGATTCCGCAAGGCAGACACATCAAAACGATACCAGCACTCGCGGTCGAAATCGGTTCCCGCGACATTCTTGAGCAGCAAGGTGGTGGCGGTGCCGTAGTTATTATTCCCGGTGCTTCCGTGCACATAAGCATCCGCCGTCGCGTTCAACTCAAACTGTAGTTGTGGGACTGTGCTAACTTGGACAGTGACCGTCGTCGTTGAGGCAAAGCCCTCGATCATCAGGCCCTCGGTCCCAGCCATCAGTTGCAGCACATAGGTTCCCGGCTGGGGAAAGGTGACAACTGTGTTCGCCGCTGTCGTGGTGGAGAAGACGGCCGTTCCCGGACCGGATAACTGGCTCCATGTGAGTTGGCCGCCTTCCGGAACGCCCGGTTCTTCTCCAAAACTCACCGGCACCGTTATGGTCACGCTGTTCGTTGGAAATCCTAACATGAACGGCCCGACTGCACCGAGCAACGGCAGCTCCAACCGTCGGCGACGCTGTTCTTGATAGAGCGAGAAAGGTGACAAGGTGGAGCCCAAGCCCACTCCCTCCACGTGGTCCACCGGATCAGTCTTGGTCGTGGAGGTGCCATCCGTCTTGACCGTGGTGACTCCGCCGCGCGTGCCGATGACATAGCCGTAGCGGCTTTGTTGTGAATGCACAACGTAAGTCAGCGAACTCGCCTTACCCTCAGTGTTCCAATACACACCATGAGCCGAAGTGAGGTTATGGAGCACCGGTGCGGTTCCAAAAGGCCGGTAACGCGCCTCGAAATAACTGTTATCCGCCGTGGTGGTATCGATCAGATTCGAATGGCTAAAGTGCATGTGATGATCACTGCCCTTGCCGCTGGTATTCTCATTGCCCGTGCTGCCCGTCTGTTTGCCGGAGGTCTTGTCCAGGCATCGATAGATCACGTTTCCTGAACTCGCCATGTGGGAAAACACAAAGCCGTGACGGCTGAACTCGGCGGTGCATTTATCCAACAGGCAATCGCTCGCGTTCTGCAAGCGATACATGTAACCGTTCCCACCTCCACCACCAAACTGTGGCCTTTGGAAATAATTATTCATCATCGTGATACGACTGCTCTCACTCAATAATATTCCATTAGAAAGCAGGTGGGTGGTCGTCGTGTTACCCGCCGGTTGAAACGTGTTCACATTCCGTATCCAGCCATCACGCACCCGCGTAAACCGGATTGCAAACGAATCGTGCGTGTCGTAGGAGCCATTGGCAGGCGTGCTGTAATCTTCCTCCGCCCAGCCAGTGCCGCTGTGTTGCTCATTTCCGAGGGAAATATTTTCCACGCCCACTTCACTGATGAGCGTGGTCTTGCGATAGACCCGGGCGCTATCGCGTGTCTTCAGGTAATAGCGCGTCGGAATATCGATCTCGATGGTGTTGTTGACCGTATCGATAGCCTTGATCTGGCGATAATAGAGAAACCTCCCATAGTTCGGCGCCTGCCCCACCCAGTCCGTCTCTTTATGCTCTGTGGCCCAGGCATCCGTCGGATCGGCACGCACGATGATGTACTCCCCCACACTGAAACCAGTGGTGCTGGTGACGGGAATCAAACGGGTCGGCCCCATCAGGTTCGCTGTGATCGTCGTGCTGGGATTTTGCACCGTGGTCCAACTGGCTGCGCTGGGGCCGCTCACGCTGATGATCGTCTTGGAGCGCATGCTGGTGGACGTGTTCAGGATGAACGTCTGGTTTGTCCCAGCGCCGCGCAGCACGATGTTCGCCGCCGTGATGCTCAAGGCGGTCGTCGCGGCTCCTTGCGGACTCACGCGATACGTTCCCGCCGGAAGATACACGATGCCGCCACCCGCTCCTGCCGCCGCATTGATGGCCGCCTGAATTGCCACCGTGCTATCAGCCGTGCCGGTGGCATCTGCACCATAACCCGTCACCACGTTGTAGGTAGCACCAGGAGGATTGCTGGGCAGAGGAACCTCTCCTCGCCGATAACCGGCATAGGAAAAATCCTGGATGAGTTTATCCGTCTCAAAAGAAAGTGCCGGTGTAGGCGACCAGCTTGCCCCAAACAGCGTGCTCTCCCACGTCTGCGCAACCAAGGTTTTGCCGGCCAACAGGACCAGCAAGCATCCAAGCGTTAGATATGCCCGCGGTAAATGGCTCATTGTACGACTTGATAATGGGACATGGACACAATGCCTTCGCACACAGTTTTTCTGGATCATTTAAAACTACATCCGCAACCCCACCCTTGCAACCGTCCATCACCAAAGATTGACGCCCCGCGACTTCTGCCCTGAAATCTGCGCATGAACCGCGTGGACAGGTTGCTGGGCATGATTCTCTTCCTTCAAGGACGCCGCGTCGTCCGTGCGGAAGATATGGCCGCGCACTTCGAGATCAGCGTGCGCACCGTCTATCGCGACCTCGCGGCCTTGGGCGAAGTAGGCGTGCCCATCGTGGCTGAAGCTGGCGTGGGTTATAGCCTCGTTCGCGGTTATCATCTTCCTCCGGTAATGTTCACCGCTCAGGAAGCCGGAGCCATCGCCACCGGCAGCGTGCTTGTCAATCAACTCACCGACGCTTCTCTGCGCGCGCCGATGCAGTCCGCGCTGATGAAGATCCGTGCGGTATTGCCCACCGAGCAGCAACGGCATCTGGAGAACATCGAGCGCAGCATTTCCTTTCCGCGCAGCAAAGCACCGGACGATGCCAATCTCATCGAGCTCCAACAGGCCCTCGCGCAACGCCGCGTCATCCGTATCGCCTATAAAGGTGTAAAGGACGAGCAGGCCAGGCAACGCGACATCGAACCGCTCTTTCTCATCTATTACCTGGAGCGCTGGCATCTGCTGGCCTGGTGCCGCTTGCGCAACGAAGCGCGTGATTTCCGCACGGACCGCATTCAAAGCATCACTCTTTCGAAGGAAGTCTTCCCACCGCGTGATGAACTCACGTATGAGAAACTTCACGATCTCTGGCACAAGGAAGCGACCAGCCTTACCGTGACAGTCCATTTCAAAACCCTCTCTGCCGAACGCGCCCGCCGTGAATGGTCGTGGGGCGTGAAGAGTGAAAAAAATGTGAAGGATGGCGCCGTCCTTGCACTCTCCACCGGTTCCTATGATTGGATGACCGGCTGGCTGCTTTCTTTCGGACCCAATGCCACGATCATTGACCCACCAGAAATGTGGCAGAAGTTGGCGGCACTAGCAGAACAAACGCTGGCGCATCATCGGAAAGCATCCTGACATACAGTTGTCAGTGGCCTGCGGGATAGTGATGACATGACAACGGATGCTATGTCTCCTGCGGTTGAAGGTTCTCACCATCACCCTTGCTCTGATTCCTTGATCGATCCCGTGCGCCCGCTCAAAGGCCACGTCGCCATCGTCACCGGAGCCAGTCGTGGTGCGGGCAAAGGCATTGCACTCGCGTTGGGTTCTGCTGGTGCCACCGTCTATGTGCTAGCCCGCACGAGTCGTCGCAATCCCCGTCACGATGATGTTCCCGGCACGGCGGAAGATACCGCCGAAACCGTAGCCGAACGAGGCGGGCAAGGCATCGCGTTTCCGTGCGATTGCTCGGATCAATGGCAGCTCGAAGCCGCCATCAACCGCATCGGCGCCGAGTGCGGCCACATCGATCTCCTCGTGAACTGCGCTTGGGCCGGCAACGAACTCGCCATCGATCTCAAACCATTCTGGGAACAATCCATGGACCATTGGACGAATATGTTCGATCAAGGAGTGAAGGCTTACGCCATGGCCAGCGCCGCCGTGGTTCCGTGGATGTTACCGCATCAGAACGGCCTCATCGTGAACATCAGCTTCTGGGATCGGGACAAATATACCGGGCAATTTTTCTACGATCTCGCCAAGAGCGCGATGAACCGCATGGCCTACACCATGGGAACGGAATTAAAACCACATCACATCGCGGCCTTGGCCTTGTCTCCCGGCTTCATGCGCACCGAACGTGTCCTGCAAGCTTTCGAGAAGGATCCAACACTCACTGAAACCCATGGCGTTCCGTCAGAGACGACCGAGTATGTCGGCCGCGCTGTCGCCGCGTTGGCGGCTGACCGGAACGTCATCCGCCACACAGGCAAAGTGGTCTGCGTAGGCGATCTCGCGAAAGAGTATGGCTTCACCGATGTGGATGGCACGCGGCCAGAGCCATTTCGTTTGGGCGACTAACTGCGCTTCACTTTTTCCGCAAGGACTTCCACGGCTCCTCACCGCTCACATCCACTGCGAACGGCCCCTTCGCCGCTGCCGGAGAAAGGATCGCCAGAAACATCACGTCATTATCCGTGGGATTGAACGACGCATGCACCACTCCCGCCGGGATCACCGCGAGTTCGCCGGGGTTGAGCACCTTTTTCTCCTTCTCCACCCACTGCTCCAATTGCCCCTCGAGCACATACAACACTTCTTCGAGTTCCGGGTGCGTGTGGAAATCATGCCCCTCACCCGGCGGCAACGTCGCCCGGCAGATCTGCAGATCTTTGCAGTTCGCGATCTCAGGACGGCAGAGCCAATGGTTCGTGCGCCCTTTGAACTCCTCCGTCATGGCTTGCGCCGCGCCGATGAATACGTGCTTTTGTGACATGGCGTGTTACTTTTTCTTACCCCACTTCTTCGCCGCCGGCGCCTTCAACGCCTTGAACTCCTTCGTCAGATTCGTCAACGAAGCCTCCACGCCCATGCGCTCCAGCGAGCTGGCGCCCACGAAGCCCACCGCATCCGTCGCCTTCATCACGCGATCCGCATCTTGCGGCGTATTGATCGGCCCGCCATGGCACAGGAAGAAGATGTCCTTCCGCACACTGTTGGCGGCATCGATGATCTCCTGCGTGCGCTTGATGGTGAAATCCCAGGACACCACCGACTTCTTCACCCCGATCGACCCGCCCACCGTCGTGCCCACATGCGCGATGATCGCATCCGCACCCGCCTTCGCCATCTCGATGGCTTCGTCCGGTGAACCTACGTACACCACTGAGAACAAGTCCATGCGCCGGGCGAGCGCCACCATCTCATACTCCTTCTTCACACTCATGCCCGTCTCTTCCAGCACGCCGCGGAAGTGACCATCCACGATCGTATGCGTCGGGAAATTATTCACCCCGCTGAAGCCCATCTCTTTGATGCGTCCCAGCCAGTGCCACATCCGGCGACGCGGATCAGTCGCATGCACGCCGCAGATCACCGGCACCTCTTCCACTACCGGCAACACTTCGTATTCGCCGATCTCCATCGCGATCGCATTCGCGTCGCCGTAGGCCATCATGCCGCACGTCGAGCCATGGCCCATCATCCGGAAGCGACCCGAGTTATAGATGATCACCAGATCGGCACCACCCTTCTCGATGAACTTCGCGCTGATGCCCGTACCCGCACCCGCCGCGATGATCGCGTCACCCTTCTTCACCACGGCCCGCAGGCGTTCCACCACTTCTTTGCGCGTGTAGGGATTTCCTTTTCCAGTCCAGGGATTCGGCATAAAGCAAAACGTCAGATATTGTTTAAGAGTGCAATCCGGTTAAGTGACTGTAGTATAGGGGCACACAAACAACCAGCCATGAGCGGGAAGCACGAAAAGCTATCGGAAACGCACATCATCGGGGATGACACGCATCAATGCGTCGTGCGCGCAGACACGCATGACCAGCGCCCGTGGCTCCAGGAAGCCCGCGTCTGCAACACCCTCGGCCTGCACCAGATCGCCCACGTCGGCATCGCCAATGCCAAGGTCCCCTACCGTGTCGTGCGCAAGGACCAGAGCGGCACCTACCTCCTCGCCTGCTTCGGTGGACGCGGCAAGGTCCTCGTCGATGGCCGCTGGCAAGTTTGCTCGCCCGGCACCGCTTGTTTGTTGCCGCCGCACACCGTGAACGCCTTCTACGCCACCTCCGAATGCCGCTGGCAATTCTGCTGGGTGCGCTACGCCGAACCGCCTGAGAAGAAACCCATCATCGCCGCCACGTCTCCGGTGCTCGCGAAGTTCGACAGCCTGCCGCTCCGTCACGCCGTCGAAGGCCTCTACCACGAATGCGGCGCGAGCAACTCACCCAGCGCCCTGCATCATTGGGTTGAACTCATCCAATCTTACGTCCTCCAATTCGCGCAACCCTGGCAGGGCGACGACCGCCTCTGGCGCCTCTGGCATCAAGTCGCCGTCGAGCTCGATCAAGAGTGGACCCTCGACCGCCTCGCCTCCATCAGCCACGTCAGCAGCGAGCACCTGCGCCGCCTCTGCCGCCGCCAACTCGGCCGCAGCCCCATGCAGCAGGTAACTTTCCTCCGCATGCAACGCGCCGCCGAACTCCTCAGCACCAACAACGACAAGATCGAAGTCATCGCCGCGTCCGTGGGTTATCAGAATCCCTTCGTCTTCTCGACGACGTTCAAGAAGTGGATCGGCTGGCGCCCGAGTGAATTCCGCGCGAAGCAGAACGCGTCGGCGAAGCGGAAGTGAAGTATTTAGGCTGATGCAGCCCCGTCAAATAACCTGCAACCGCTGCGGCACCGTTATCCTCCAGAGAACGGCGGATGAAAACCACGGCCAATGCCTCCCCTGCCGTCGCACCAAAGACGGCTACGATTTTGACGGCAAAAGCAGCGAATGGAGCAAACCAATAACCGCCTCCCTTCTGTGCCGCATCCCCGGAACCTTGGACGAGATCGACCCTGCCGCTAAAGCTTTGGCTGAACAGATCTTACCCCGCTTCCGCGAATACATGGAACAAGGCATGAAGTTTCTGGATGAGTTCGCGTTCGAATCAAAGCTGGCCGGGAATAAATGGTGCCCAGTCTTCATCTGCTTCCCCTCCGGCGGCAATCGTTTTGAGCTCAGCTACGAAGGCCCCGACTACGAGCACTATCTCTGGACAGTTGTCTTCACAAAAAACGGGGGTTCAGAAACTGATCCCTATTGGCCCACCGAAGCCCGCCGAACTCTCCTATAAAAACCCAACTGGACGAATCCCTCTCGACGGTGGACCTTTACAACATGAACGACGATGCTGCGGCCAAAGCCGCCCAATTCGGAGCCGAGTTCATTGACTTGGAGCAATACTCTTTCCCGCCCGAACTCCTCGCCCGGATACCGGCCGTGCTTGCCCGATCTTATCAGGTTCTCCCTTTGGACTTTATCCCCCAGCAACCGCACGCCATGCTGAAAATCGCCCTCAGCGATCCCTCCGATCTCGATGCCCTCGACGATCTCTGTACCTTACTGCGCTATGATCTCATGATCTGCGTCGCCGACGCCCATCAACTCCGCCAATTCATCAACAAACTCTATCCCCTCGCCCCCTGACCACCGCCTTCCTCCGTTCGCGTCAGCGAACCCAGATTCCTAGCCGTGGGTTTCAACCCACGGTATCCGCCTAAAAGCCCCCTCGTCACGTAGTGACGAATGATCAGTAAACCACAGCATTTCACGTATCCTTATCCTAACTTCATCTGAGATTTTCCTATCTGCGCTGATCTGCGTCCATCTGCGGTTAAATAAAAGTGCCGTAAAAAAAGAAAACCCCTTCCCCACTATCCACCATCAACCCTCCACTTCCCCTACGCCCCCCGATACTCGCTCGGCCTGCTCCCGGTATGCTTCTTGAACGTGTGCGAGAACGTGAACAGGCTCCGGTAACCCACTGCCCGCGCGATGAACTCCACCTTGTCACTCGTCGTCGTCAGCAACAGCACTGCCCGTTGCAGACGCAACGCCGTGAGATGCTCCGCCGGACTCCGCCCTAGCGATTGCTGACAGAGCCGTCGGAAATGTTTCGTGCTCATGCCCGCCAGTGCGGCCAGTTTCGCCAACGGCCACGCCGCCGTCAGGTCACGCCCCACTGCCTGCCACACCTCGCGGAGCCGGTCATCCGTGCGCCACGGCTCGGCAAACGTCCGCGCGTAATGCTGGATCAGGTCCACCCACATCTGCATCGCCGCTGGTGACGCCGTGCCCTTCGCCTCCCCGAAAAGTCCCTCGATGGCTGCCCGCAACGGCCCGCCGTCAAACGCCCCCAACACCGGCGCTCGCGCGCTCACGATCGGCATTGCTCCTTCCGGCTCCTGATACCGCACCCACGCGATGCTCCACGGCTTGCGTTCCGCGCGATACGCATGAAATGAATGCGGCGGCGCGAGACACGCCATGCCCGGCAACATCGCTTTCCATTTGCCGTTCATCCACACCTTGCCCTCACCCGCCGAGCAGATCATGACGAACGTGCCGCCCAGATCCGGCCGTTGCACGCTGTAGGGTGGCATGATATCCGCCGTGCCCACATGCACGATGCCGTGTTGCGCGAGCGCCCCGCACACCGGCGCTTTCGCCAGCCAGTCGCGCTCGTCCGCCCGGTTCGCACGGACCACCCGCTCGGTCGTTTTCGATATGCGGATGTCCCTTTTCATTAAACGGTCTTTCTTCGGGGTAGTCGCGTCTTCGGCTAGTCTGTGGCTCAGAAACCTATGTCTGACACCAGCACCCAGCCCTCACCACGCTCCGCCATCCTGCAACGCCTGCGTGACAAAGTAAACCGCGGCGTGCCCATCATCGGTGCCGGTGCGGGCACTGGCCTCTCCGCCAAATGTGAAGAAGCGGGCGGTGTGGACCTCATCGTCATCTATAACTCCGGCCGCTTCCGCATGGCTGGTCGCGGCTCCCTCGCCGGCCTCATGGCGTATGGCAACGCGAATGAGATCGTGAAGGACATGGCCAAGGAAGTCCTCACCGCCGTGAAGCACACACCCGTCCTCGCTGGCGTGAACGGCACCGATCCCTTCATGCTGCGCACGCATTTTCTCAACGAGCTGAAAGCCCTCGGCTTCGCTGGCATCCAGAACTTTCCCACCGTGGCCTTCATCGATGGCACCTTCCGCAAATGCCTCGAAGAAACCGGCATGAGTTATCAGCTCGAGGTGGAAACCATCGCCGCCGCGCGTGAACTCGACCTGCTCACTACTCCGTATGTTTTCAACACCGATGAAGCCCGCCGCATGACGGAAGCCGGCGCGGACATCATCGTCGCTCACATGGGCCTGACCACCGGCGGCAGCATCGGCGCCGAGACCGCCAAAACGCTCGATGATTGCGTGCGCGAAGTCCAGGCCATCGCCCACACCGCCAAGTCCTTGCGCCCCGAAGTGCTCGTCATCTGCCACGGCGGCCCCATCGCCACTCCGGAGGATGCGCAATATGTCATGGAACGTTGCCGGGGCGTCGATGGCTTCTACGGCGCCAGCTCCATGGAGCGTTTGCCCGTAGAGCAAGCCCTCACCGCTGAAGTGAAACGCTTCACCGCTCTGCGCCTCAACCGTCCTTGATTTCACCTTATGCGCCACGCCCTCATCTTCGTTCTCCTCGCGATTACTCAAGTCGCCCACGCCCTCGAACCCTGGGCCGACGACAAATTGCCCGTGAAAGGTGGCGTGGCTCTTTGGCTCGATGCCAACCGCGTGAAAGAAGCCCGTGCCGCCCACACTCTGCCGCCGCTGGCTGACGCTCAACTGAATCTTTGGCACGACGGCTCCGGCCTCAAGCACCACGTCACCCAAGCCGATCGCGCCAGCATCCCCACTCTGCAAACTTCACCCGAAGGCAACACCGTAGCCTTCAACGGCACGAACAGTTTCCTCTCCGGCAATGGCCCTGAGAAATTGACCGCCACCACCGTTTTCATCGTCGCCGCTCCGCTCTCGAACTTTGGCAACTTCCGCGCCTTGGCTTCATTCTCCGCCGTCGCCGCCAACGACTATCGCTCCGGCCTGAACCTCGACCAGGGCCCCGGCGGACGTGAACGTCTGGACACCCTCAACATCGAAGGCTCTGGCATGACCGGCGTGGCGAACACGCTGCGCAGCGCTTTTGATTTCGGCACGTTCCACACCTTCACCACGGTCGTGCATCCCACCGAAGCGCGCTTGCGTGTGGATGGCAAACCCGAAGGCAACCGGCCGCGCACCGACGGCCCTCTCTCCTTCGCCCGCGTCGTCATCGGCGGACGTTACTATTCCAACGAAGGCCCTCCTCCTCGTCCCCAAGGCTTCCTCTCTGGTCAGATCGCCGAGGTCCTCGTGTATGACCGCATCTTGACCGACGACGAATTGCAACAGGTCGAGCGCTACTTAACTGAGAAGTATCGCCGCCTGCGCCCGATCAAGATCTCCAGCAATTCCAAGCCCATCGACCGCGTGCAGAATCCCGCCCCCGTGCAATTTCTCGCCCCCGGCTTCACTGTGAAAGAAGCTCCGATCAAAGTTCCCGAAGCCTTGCAAGCAACCGGTGGCGGCCTGCCGAACGTGAACTTCCTCCGCTATCGCCACGACGGGGTTCTCGTGGCCGGCGGTTACAATGGCCGCATCTGGCTCCTGCGTGACACCGATGGCGATGGCCTCGAAGACACCGCCTCTCTCTACTACGAGAACAGCAAAACCATCCGTCTCATCATGGGCATGGCCGTGACTCCGAAGGGCGATCCGCGCGGCGACGGCGTCTTCGTCGCTACGATGGGTCGCGTTCTCTTCATCCCAGATAAAAACGGCGATGGCCGCGGCGATGAGGAGATCGTAGTCGCCGCCGATTGGCCCCCGCCGCAAGTCTTCGCTGGCGGCACTTCCGATTGCCTTGGCCTGGCGCTCGATCGCGATGGCAGCGTCTGGTTCGGACTCGGCACGAAAAACATGTTCAAAGCTTACGTGCCCGACCTCGCTGGCAAGATGACCTACAACGTCGAAGACGAGCGCGGCAGCATCTACCGCGTCTCGCCGGATTTCAAAACGCGAGAGAAGATCTGCTCCGGCATCCGCTACCCCGTCGGCTTCGCCTTCAACGCCACTGGCGATCTCTTCGTCACCGACCAGGAAGGCGCCACGTGGCTCTCCAACGGCAACCCCTTCGATGAGTTGCTGCACATCCAGCGCGGCCGTCATTACGGTTTCCCTCCGCGTCATCCGCAGTTCCTGCCCAATGTGAATGACGAACCCAGCGTCTTTGATTTCGAACCGCAACACGTCAGCACCTGCGGTTTCTTTTTCAACGAGCGCTCCGATGGCGGCCCCATCTTCGGTCGCGACTGGATGCAAGGCGACGCCTTCGTCTGCGGCGAATCACGTGGCAAAATCTGGCGCTTGAAACTCGTGAAATCACCGCACGGCTACATCGCCCAATCCCAGCTCATGGCCTCCATGCCCATGCTGCCTATCGACGCCACCCTCTCGCCTCGCGGCGACATCGTCGTGACTTGTCACAGTGGCGCACCCGATTGGGGCAGCGGCCCGAACGGTCCCGGCAAAATCTTTCTCCTGAAAGCCAGCACCGCTCCGTTGCCCGTGATCGCCTGGGCCTCTGCTCCCGGTGAATGGCGCATCGCCTTCGACCGCCCCTTGCAACCAGACGATTTGCGCGAACTCACCAAACGCGCCGATCTGACCGCAGGCCGCTACGTCTTCGCCGCCGACCGCTACGAGACCGTGCGCCCCGGTTATCAAGTCGTTCATGACCAGCTCATCGCACCTCGCTTCGATGTCCCCCTGCTCGGCAGCAGCCTCTCCGCCGATCGTCGCACACTCACGCTCCACACTGCACCGCGTCGTCAGCAGGAAAACCTCGCCATCACCATTCCCACCAGCGCCACTGATTCTACGCCTGTGGATGTGCAAACCAGCTTGCACGGCGTCTCCGCCGACTGGCAGGGCCGCGATGGCAAACGCTGGAGCGGCTGGCTCCCGCATCCCGATCTCTCTGTGTCACGCGCCTTCGTAAAAGCCAGCGCTGAGCACGACACCCTCTGGCCCCTGTTGACCAGCTCCGGCACCTTGGCCTTGCGCGGTCAACTCGACCTCTGGCACATGCTGCGCCCTGAGGTTCAACCCGGCTCCCAACTCGATCACGTATACACCTTGGAAACCGTCAGCGTCGTTTTCACATCCAGCTCTCCCTTTAAGCTCAACGCCGACAACAAGCCCCTCGCTTCCATCGCGAAGGATGGCAAACACACCGCCACCATCACCGTCACTCCAAAACAAGCAGGCGAGTGGCTGCCCTTTGAGTTCACCACGGAAACCTCCGCACCAGACTTAAGCGTCCATTGGTTCACGCAGGAGGATGCCCGCCCTCGCGCCTTTCCTTTGCGTCGCATCCTGCTTCCTTGGGCACGCCCCGCCGGTGCTGAAGCTCCTGCCCTCGCTGACGCCAAACGCACCATCCCCGAACTGAACGGCGGTGACTGGGACCGTGGCCAAGCCTTGTTCAACGGCAAAGCCGCCTGCGCCACCTGCCATTCCATGGGCACCGCCGGCAAGGTTCCCAAGCTCGGCCCCGACCTCGCCAACCTCATCCATCGCGACTACGCCAGTGTCGCGCGCGATCTCCAGGAACCCAGCGCCGCGCTGAACCCCGAACACATCGGCCAGAACGTCGAGACCACCGATGGCGAAAGTTTCGCCGCCGTACTCAGTGGCGAGAAGGACGGCACCCTGACCTTCATCGAAGCTTCCGGCATACGCACCGTCCCGCGTGCCCGCATCAAGAGCATGACGCCCATGACTCTCTCGCTCATGCCCCAAGGCCTTTGGGACGCGCTCACCCCCGAGGAACGTCGCGACCTGATGACCTTCCTCCTCACCCCGCCTGCCGATCCCGCCACCGCACGCGACCCTCATATCATCCAGGCCGTGATCTTGACCGGCCTCGATGGCCCCTTCCATCAATGGGAACAGACCAGCGTCGCGTTGAAACAGGAGCTCGAACGCGACCCGCGCTTTCACGTCCGCATCATCACCGATCCCGAATGGCTCGCTTCCGATGCGCTCTTTAAGACCGACGTCCTCATCCAACATTACGTGAATTACAACGCCAACGGCCTCAGCGAACTCGCCCGGAAGAACCTGCTCAAGTATGTGAACGACGGTGGCGGCCTCGCCGTGATGCACTTCGCGAACGGCGCTTTCAATCCGCTCACCACTGGTCCCACGAACTCCGATTGGCCCGATTACCGCCGCCTCTTTCTCCAACGCGCCTGGGTCGGCAAGCAAGGCAGCACGCATGATAACTATGCCGCTTTCCGCGTGATCCCGTCCCCAACCGCGCACCCCATCACCGCCGGCCTCGCCCCCTTCGACACCATCGATGAACTCTATTGCCACCAAGTCCCCAGTGGCGAATCACCCGAAGCCGCCCCGCTCATCACCGCCGCCTGCCGCACCACCAAACGCGATGAACCTCTTGCGTGGGCCTTCTCGCGCGGCAAAGGCCGCGTGTTCCAATCGCTGCTCGGTCACAGCCACGTCTCCATGCACGCCGCCGGTGAATTCCACCGTCGCGGCATTGCCTGGGCCAGTGGTCGCGATGCCGTCGCCAAGCCTTTCGCCGCCGAGCCCTTGCTCGTTCCCGGCGCACCTGCTCCACGAAAAATGAGCGAAGTGGAATCGATTCTCGGCAATGCCCTCATCGCCAAACCCGACCCCACCGCCAAACCGCTTCACTTCGTCCTCTGCGCCTCGGACAAAGACGCCGGCCACGGCCAACCCGGCGCACACGATTATCCGCTCTGGCGTTCCCGCTGGTCCCGGCTCCTCAACATGGCCGATGGCCTTCACGTCGAGACCGCGAACAACTGGCCCGACGAATCCCAATGGAACACCGCCGACGTCATCGTCTTCAACTCCTACAACCCGAGCTGGGCCAACGAACGCGATACCGCTGCTGTGCAGAAACGCGGTGCCGATATGGACCGCTTCCTCGCCCGTGGCGGCGGCATCGTTTTCATCCACTACGCGCTCAATGCCGGTGGTAATGCTCCTCAGCTCGCCTCTCGACTCGGTGCCGCCTGGCAGATTCCTCCCGCTAGGTTCCGTCACGGTGCCAAGGATTGGGTCCTCGATTCCACCCACCCGCTCGCCGCTGGCTTCACCAAGTTCGAGATTCCTGATGAAAGCTACTGGCACCTTACCGGAGATCTCCGCACCGCCGGAGCCAGCATCCTCGCCACCAGCCTCGAAGAGAACGCCGCCACCCCGCAGATGTGGACTCGTGAAGTCGGCGCTGGCCGCGTCTTCGTCAGCATCCCCGGCCACTTCACCTGGACCTACGACGACCCGCTCTACCGCATCCTGATTCTGCGCGGCCTCATGTGGACCGCCCGCCAACCCCTCGACCGCCTCGCCCCCCTCAGCATCATCGGCGCCCGCATTATCGAATAACGAGGCTCTAGCTTAATCTGGTAAGGATGACTTTCGGAAGTCGAGCTTCGTCCGTCGTCCCTAACTTTCCCTTGAGGCTTATGCCAATCCGCAGCAGGAACATGGAAACACTACGCTATTCGCTGTAGCTTCCCCTTTCATACCTCATACTTCATAATTCATACATTCCTTGAAGCGCGCCTTCCCGTCTGATCCGTTTTATGTTTCCTACGCGATTGCATCCTGTCCTGCGGTACTTTAGCAACCAGTCCACCCTCACCGGACCAAACCCTCGCCAGCCACTTCGCAAGGGAACGCAGAAAACCCTATCATGGTGGGGCATCGGCGGTTTACCCCGACGTTATTGTCGGGGCCGCGATGCCCTGACCTTTTTCGTCAAGGCACTACGATGACCACGCCCCACCACCGCCGAAGCACGCGACCTCTTCTCCCTCTCCCTTCAACAGGGAGAGGGCCGGGGTGAGGGTTGAGCGCGCTAAGCGATTCTAAAATCACCCAACGTCTCCCTCCTCACCAGAGTCCGCACATCGGCTTCTTCTGCATTCCCTTTAGGGAATTATGTCAAAGAACAATGAAACCATCCGACCCCTGTGCCGTATCGTTTCCTCTGTCCCTACGATTGGGACTTCAGATTCAGCGTATGCCCGGTGACCCGGCCGGTTCCGCAGTGGCTACTAGAGATTCCCCGGTCTGGTCATAACCTATGACGACCGACGTCCCTTTCCCCCTCCGGCTTACGAGCCCCGATCCCTACGCCCGACACTCTTCACAGATCCTAATCCCGGTAGGGCGGAGCTGCCGCTCCGCCGTATCTCTTTTCGCAATTGAACTACCGGATTTGAAACAGCGGACTCGATTGCTAAGAAACTCTCTTATCCCCGTTCCTATGGTTCCATAAGGATCGCCATCTCCCCGCCAACGCAGGACACAACTATGCATGTTTACACGATGCACCATCATGCTTGATGACTTGGGATTCTCCGGTGGCTGCCTACCGCTCCGATTGAGCGCCAACCACCGTTCTCACCCGTCCTTTACCAGCAGCGAGCTGCCAGCACTCGCAATTTTCCATATCCACACCACAAAACAACCGAAATCAGTTATCCCACAGCGACATTTCTCCCAACCCCTTCCGACAGAAGAAATTCCAAATGAAGATTTCTGCTTTTTCTCAGTTTTTCCCTCGGATGCTGGTTGCTGCGCCTTCGGAGTATTGGCCTGCCGGTGCAACCGGCTTTTAGCGTCATTTCGCCAGTTTAGCGGGCACAAAATCGGCACCCCGAACCCTCCGATACACCCCCTTTCGGATCCTCTCCACATTCCGTTTTTTGCACCCTCCGAAATTAGCCCACCTCACGATCCATTCCTCCATTTGCTCGAAGCGGCTTAGCCCGCAATAGGCATCTGCGTAAAAATGACAAAGCCAAAAGCGGCTGTCACACTCTGCGCCGACCGCTTTCTCCCATCGCTCACAATTCTCCAGCAGACCGCTCCAATCTTTCCGTTCTGAAAATATATTCGCCCGCACCTCCCACGCCTTACCATCTTCCGGATGTTCCGCCAGGACACCTTCGATCAACGCATAGCTCTCATCCAATCGTTCCAGATGCTCCAGCGTATCCGCCTTGCAGACCAGCGCACGCAGATGCTTGGCGTCCGTTTTCAAGATGCCTTCCAAGACCTGCAGGCATTCCTCATAGCGGTCGGCGTAATGCAACTCGATCGCAAACACCATCCGGTCAGCCGTCACATCTCCCGACCTCTCCCTCATCCAATCTTGAAACACTGCTGAACTGCTGGTCGTCAGGCGTGTAAGCCCATTCCGTTCCGTTCTCCGCCCATCCCCGGCGAAGAAATCCAGTGTGAACGGAATACCCACCTCCGCTTCCATCCACTTCAGAAAATCATTCACATCCTGCGTATACGTCTTTTCCAGATAAGGGATCACCGCCTCTCGCGACCACTGATACTCCATCTTCTCCGCATACCATTCCAGATTCTCATGGCGATCCGCCAGCCAGCGCCCTCGCGCCGTGCGCTGCACATCATCATGGAAATGCGCCACCTCATGCACCAGCGTCACCAACGACTTCAATCGCAGATACAGCTCCGCAAAACGACGCGGCAACGGCAATTTCTGCGGATCATAAGCATAGGCAAATATTCGGATCTGCCCCTGACGCAGCGTGTACGTACCCAGGCACTCGCCTGCATAGACGCTCGGCATGATTTCACTGGAAAGCCGCCCCACAAACGGATCGCGCGTCTCCATTTCTTCCCCATACATCTCTTCCAAGTAGCGCTGACCGCTTGAGAGCTCTATCTTCGCGATCCCCTCCACCGCCGCCGCTGTCAGGAGTCTCAAGACCGCCCGCACATCCTCCGCCGAAGCCCCATGATGCACATATTCCCCCTCATCCCGCACCTCGATCGGGATGGTGTCGATATCCATCACCGCGACGGCTTCCGGCGTTCCTTTTCGTTCCGCGCGGACCATCCGTTTGATCCGCCGCTTGCGCCGCAGGTCCTTGGCGGCCGCATCGATCTTCTTTTGATCAATCGCCTCGCCCGCCCGCTTCTTCCGCACCAACGCCCGCACTGACTTCCTGGTTGTATGAATGCTTCGCGCCATTATGAATTTGGAAAATAGATCTTCAAACAACTCCGTACCTCTTTCACCGCTTTTGCCGATGCACAATAGCCCCATTTATCCAACGCCTTGTTGATCCTCTCGTGATCCGAACGTGTCGGTTCCGTAAAACTTCGATTGTACCGCTCGAACCAGTCATTTAATGCATTAAGCGCCAGATTGGCTGTCACCGCGTTCTCCACCGCACACAGCATGAGGATCAAAGGCAGCCTCTCCCATTTGCCTTTCTTGGACAGCAACACGATCACTGCCTGATGCACCACCTTTCTCTCATCAGCACTCACCAGCGCCTCCAGATCATCCACCGGGACCAGCCTCGCCTTGGGCTGCAAAGCCTTCATCGCCTGACGCACCACACTGGATTGCAGGTCAAAGAGTTTCTCAAAAATCACTCCCAAATATTTCTCCACATCCAGCCTGCCCAAAGCATACACCGCACAACGGCGGACCCGCGCTTCGCTCCGCTTCAAATAAGGAAGTATCACCGCCCCATCATCGGAACCGCCCGTTTCCCCCAAGCCACAGAGTGCGGCAGGAACGCTCTTTTGGCTTCGCAATTTCTCGAGATAAATTTCCCGCGCATCAAAACTGGCCTCACGGGAAAGAAAGTGCCTCGCCATCTCTCGTACTGCGACATGGTCATCCAGCAATCCGGCCAGCAAAGCCTCGCGTGCTGCCTCCGGCCACCTCTCCGCCATCAACCAGAGGGCCTGGCTGCGGACCGGCATATGGCGGTCGTTCAACATCGGTTTGATCAATGCCGGAAGGTCCGCGTCTGGAACGTCTTTCACCAGATGCCGGATCGCCCATGCCCGCATGCTCGGATCAGCGTCATAGATAAGCTGGGCGAACACCTCCCGCCTCGCTGACGCCGTGGATTCGGCTATGATCTGAAAACTCGCCTTGCGGACCAGCTTGTTCCGGTGATTCATCCCGAACTGCAACGCCTCCTTGCATGCATCCGTCCGCAACAGTTCCGTGACCGGTTCGATGATATTCGTATCGCCCCGCCCACAGCACTTCAGATGGAGCAGCAGCGGCCAGTTCTTCAACCAATGTTTCGCGTAAACCGGATTTAACCGCTCACGCAACGCCTGATGCGCCCGCTCCCTGATGGACCCCACCCAATCATTCATTCGCAACAGCAGAAACGGGATTGCCGCTCCGCTGTTTTGTCGTGCCAATTCTTTCACTGCCGCTTCCCGCACATACCCGCTCGGATGAAAGCTCGCCAGTCCATACAGGCTCACCGGGAACTCCGTATCCTTGAATCGGTTCATGTCTTCCGGCTGCATCTTCCTCCATGGCGAATAGTTTCCATAATTACTGGCACCCACGCTGCGCACCAACTGGTCCATCGCCACATAATCTGAAGACTCCAGCGCGGCCATCAGCTTGGCCGTCGCCTCCGCTGCCGCCCGCCAGACCTCTCCCTTCTCGATGACCAGCAAATGGACGAACTCCGGTATCGCCTTGGCTTCCGCCGAGTGCCCGATCGCCTCCAAAGCAGCCACCTGCACTTCTATATTGCTGCGCGAGCTCCCGAACCAGCTTTCATCACGCCCCAGCTTGTTCAACTCCAGTCGTGTTTCTGTAGAGATCGCTTTCATCATAACCTTAACCACCTCAACCCAACTCGCCTCTCGTTGCTTCACTTTATCAATCGCGGGCATGAAAGAAAGAGACGCCGCACTCAATCGCACGACGTCCCCTGTATTTTCCTCATCTGTGTTTATCTGTGTCCATCTGTGGTTAGCTCAAGCCGCCCCGCGCAGACTCTGATCCGAGTCCTTGATCACAAACCGCGCCTTCAGCCGCGCGACCTCGCTCGCCAGACCCGCCTTGTTCACGGAATCCAGCACCGCATCGAAGTCCTTGTACGCCGCCGGCGCTTCGTCCTTCGGATACACACGGCAGTTCGTCAGGATATCGTTCGTCACGAATTCCTCATCCACCGTCTTCTGGTCCAGCGCCCGGTCCGCCGCCTTGCGCCCCATCGCGCGACCTGCCCCATGGTTCACGGAGTAAGAGCTTACGGAAGCCCCCGCATCCGCCACCATGATGCACGAACCCGCCGTCGGATTTCCCGGCAGCAGAATCGGATGCCCCGTCTCCGCGAACAGCGTTCCCTTCAGTGACGGATGCCCCGCCGGAAACGCGCGCGTCGCCCCCTTGCGATGCACCCAACCTTCACCCGAGAACCCGCCTTGGCCATTCGACAGCAGTTCCTTCCGCGCGATGTTGTGGCTGATGAAATACACCAGCGATCCCTTCACGCCCGGAATGATTTCCTGAAACGCCTCCAGCACCAGCGCATTGATCAGCAGATGATTCACCGTCGCGAAGTTCGCCCCCAGCGACATATCATCGATATACGCATCCGCCTCCGGCGTTCCGAGCGGCGCATACACCAGCTCGCGATCCTCACCCGGCAGCGGAATGCTCCACGTGCTGAACATGCGTTGCAGCGTATGAAACTGCATGCTTGCCAACGCATGCCCAAACCCACGTGAACCGCAGTGCGACAGGAATCCCGCGCATCCGTCCTTCAGCCCGAAGACCTCCGCGACCTGACGCGCGCGTTCATTATCCCCGATGCGCACCACTTCGCACTCACCGAAGTGATTTCCCCCACCATAGGAACCAAGCTGGCTCATCTTCTCGCCAAAGCGCCCGATCTGGTTCGTCTTCAGCAACATCTCCATGCGGTTCGCCAGCGCATCCTTCGTCTCATCATGACCAGTATGCGCCGCATCTTCACAACGCGCCGCCCACTCCTGCGGGATGCCCAGGGCATGACACACCGTCGGCGAGGCCCCTTCCGTCACCGCCATGAACCCCAGTTCCTCACCCACCTTGCGCGCCTTGTATGCGGATCGCTGACCACGCCCCGCCCCCGTCGGCGTGCGTTCCATGATCGCATTGATCAAGGCACGACGCACCGGCTTGTCCAGCAACTGGTCCTCCGGCAGATCCATTTGCAGATAGCTCATCGAGCACTTGATATCCACGCCCACCGGCCCCGGGTACACATGCGTCGGCGAGACCATCACGCACCCCACCGGCGCGCCATACCCCGCATGCGCGTCCGGATTCAGCACCAGATCCGTCACCCCTGGCGCACTGCGCGAGTTCAACGCCTGTTGCAGGCACTTCGCGTCAAACCCCGCGCGAATGGAATTCGTCCCGATCACCGTGATCGGCTTCCCCTTGTCCCCCGGCGCCGGGATGAAGCCAATCGCCTCACCCGTCGGGTGGATATGTGTTTTCATTTCTTCACTCATACTTGCCTCTTTCATTCTTCTTTCATTTTAAATTTTATCACCAACCGATTCACTCGTTCACGTTCAGACATCGCAAAACTGGTAGGGCTGGCTGTCCTCAGCCGGCCGCCGCCGAAGCACGTAGCATCCAAGCCGCAAAACGTGTCCGCCAACCTCAAACGCGGCCGAATAATACTCCCTCTCCCCAAGGGAGAGATACAGTGTTGTAAGTCAAGCGGAGGAATGGAGGGCTGGGTTAAAGTCTTGGCCTGATCTGAGCACGCCCACGGCCCAGCGGAGGAGTTTGTGCATGACGGCCCCGATGATCTGCATCTTGTTCAGACCTGCGGCCTTGAG
>CALRJY020000031.1:0-78354 GCA_943367715.1 Chitinophaga pinensis
GTCACGTATCTTTATATTGATACGCGCCCTCGCCACGCCTAGCCCTGACCCATTCATCCTGCGCAGCCGTCCTCAAGCCCTCTTTTCAGAGCGTCTCCCTTCGTGGTAATGACGAGGGTTTTGAAGTGGCTGGCGAGGGTTTGGTCTGGTGAGGGTGGACTGGTTGCTAAAGTACCGCAGGACAGGAGGCAATCGCGTAGGAAACATAAAACGGATCAGACGGGAAGGCGCGCTTCGGGGGAATGTAGAATCAGGAATTGAGAAGGAAGAAAAAGACAGGGAAACGTTCGACATCCAACTTCCAACGCTCAACGTTCAGAGTTGGGGGAATAGGTCTTATAGGTCGAATAGGACTTATGGGATTGATAGTGAAATTGAGCTGAAATTGTCTGTTGACCGCAGGGGAAAAGGGTTGGTAGTGTTCGCGCCCGATGCTTTTGCGGACCATGGTAGCTTTGCCGGTCAGCGTAGTCGTAGCCGACTAACGCGGCCCGAGGCTTTTGGTCCCAAATGCTCGCAGGCCGCCCGCAATTCCCCTCACGGGATGCGGGTTTTTAGTTTTGGCAGGGCAAGCATCGACCAGAAGCGTTCATCGGGCAGAAGAAGTTCTGACGACGGCGTTTGAGCAGCAGCGGTAAGCAGCAGGTATCTGTAGATATGCGACATATCATTTCCGTGTTGGTGGAGAACAAGTTCGGCGTGTTGACGCGGGTGACGGGCCTTTTCAGCGGCCGCGGTTACAACATCGACACTCTGAACGTCGGTCCGACCCAGGATCCGGCCAAGTCCCAGATGACGATCGTGACGCGGGGCGACGAAGCCACCGTGGAGCAGATCGTGAAACAGCTTAACAAGCTGGTGAACGTGCTGGCGGTGTATGACTTCAAGGATGATGAATACATCGACCGGGAACTGGTACTCGTCAAGGTCGCGGTGGACTCCAAGGCGCGCGCCGAGGTGATGCAGATCACGGATATCTTCCGCGCGAAGATCGTGGACGTGCAGGCCGCGACGCTCACCATCGAGATCACGGGCAATGAATCCAAGGTGGAGAAGTTCATCGAGTTGATGGGCAACTTCGGCATCAAGGAGCTGGCGCGGACGGGCAAGATCGCGCTGCGTCGTAACTAACGGATCAATCAATCAACCACTCAATTTAAACAGTCAGAAATATTATGGCAAAAGTCTATACGGATAAGGACGCTGATTTAGGCGTGTTCAAAGGTAAAACGCTCGCGGTGCTGGGCTTCGGTTCCCAAGGCCACGCGCATGCGTTGAATCTCAAAGAGAGCGGCTGCAAGGTCATCATCGGCCTGTACGAAGGCAGCAAATCCATCGCCGTGGCGAAGGAAAAGGGTTTCGAGGTCTTCACGACGGGTGAAGCAGTGAAGCGCGCGGACGTCATCATGGTGGCGATCCCGGACACGAAGCAGCCTTCCGCTTACGAGAAGGACATCGCGCCGAATTTGACCAAGGGCAAGACGCTCCTGTTCAGCCATGGTTTCTCGATCCATTACAAGACGATCGTCCCGCCGAAGGATGTGAACATCATCCTCGTGGCGCCGAAGGGCCCCGGGCACATCGTGCGCCGTCAGTACACGGAAGGCAAAGGCGTGCCGTCCCTGATCGCGATCTATCAGAACCCGGGCAAGGACGCGAAGAAGGTCGCGCTGGCTTGGGCGAAGGGTATCGGCGGCACCCGTGCGGGTGTGCTCGAAACGAGCTTCAAGGAAGAGACGGAAACGGACTTGTTCGGCGAACAGACGGTGTTGTGCGGCGGTTGCAGCGCCTTGGTGCAAGCCGGCTTCGAAGTGCTCGTGGAAGCGGGTTACTCCCCGGAGATGGCTTACTTCGAGTGCTTGCATGAGCTGAAGCTGATCGTGGACTTGATGAACGAATCCGGTGTGAGCGGCATGCGCTTCTCGATCTCGGAGACGGCCAAGTGGGGTGATGTGTCGGTCGGTCCGAAGATCATCGACGCGAGCGTGAAGAAACGCATGAAGCAGGCGTTGAAAGAGATCCAGAACGGGAAGTTCGCGAAGGACTGGGTCGCGGAATACAAGGGCGGCTACAAGCGCTATAACGCGCTGCTGAAGGCGGGCGAGAAGCATCCGATCGAGAAGACCGGTGCCAAGCTGCGCTCCCTGATGCCATGGATGCAGAAGCGGACGATCAAGGGCGCCCAGGCGTCTTACTAAGATCATCGCAGGAGGAATTCAAAAGCCGTCCGCTTCACTGCGGGCGGCTTTTTTTTGTTGGAGGGGCGAAACCGGTGCGCTTGAGCGGTGTTTAATTGACTGATGATAGAGATGTTTAAGGCGGGGCGTTTGGTGGCGTTGATGCTGGTTGTGGGAACTGGCGCAGCGCAGGCGGGGCATCCCTACGAGCAAATCGCGGAGAAGAACGCGTTTGGCCTGAAGGCAGCACCGGTAATCGAACCCAAGATCGTGCCGGTACCGGTGGCGCCACCATCGGATGTTACTCTGACCGGGATGGCCTCGGTGGCCGGCAAGAAACAAGTTTTCTTGAAGATGGTTGTGCCGGGGGAGAAAGACGCCAAATACCTGCGGTTGGGTGAGTTGGAGCGGGATGGGGGTATCGAGGTGCTGGAGATCGATTTGAAGAACGAACGGGTGCGTCTCAAGCATAACGGACAGCCGATGGTGATGACCTTTGCCACGCATGGTGCGAAGGCGGGTTCAACACCGGTAGCGGCCAAGCTGCCGCCCGTGCCGGTAATGGTTGATATGAAGCAGGTTAGGCCTTAAGCAAAGGGTTCATTTTTCTTAAACGGACGTCTTTCCTTTTGGAGAGGAGGCATGTATATTACACAACTGAAGCCAGATAGCGGTGTTAACGTGTAAAGCGAAGTTCCTATGCGACCATTTATCAACCGGGCCGTAACGATTGTTTCCGCCAGCACTTTGATGCTGGGGGCGACGGTGGCATTGGGAGTAGAAGACACCGGCAACCCATACGCGGATATCGCCGTGCGGAACGCGTTCGGGCTGAAACCACCGGAGCCGCCCAAGGCACCGGAACCGCCGAAGGTTGAGCAAGCCCCCTCGAATATCAATTTGACCGGACTTAGTTCCATCAACGGCAAGAAGCAGGTTTACCTGAAGGTGACCGTGCCGGGAGAAAAAGAACCGCAATACATGAGGTTGGCCGAGAACGAGCGGCAGGGGGCGATTGAAATAACGGAAATCATTTCCAAGAGTGGCCGGGTCCGGATCAAGAACGCCGGGGTGCCTTCGGAGCTTTCTTTTGAAAAAAATGGCAACCCTTTCGCGGCTGCAGCACCGCAAACGCCCATTATTCCCGGACGTCCGCCCGGAATGCCCGGTGGTGTTCCGCCGGTCCCTGGAGCAGCACCGGCGGCCAATAATCCCGTGGGCGGAGCTGTCAGTTCAGCCTTGCCGGTGGCCCCGAATAATTCTGCCATCGGCCAGCCTCGCCCTGTTAATTCGACGACGATTTCACCGGCAGCGCAACCCAACCCTGGCACGGGCACGCGGTCCATTCCGTCGCGTCCTTTGCGGGTAAACCCGAATGGTGGTGGAGCCAGCTATGACGCGCCTCCGGCTCCGAATATCAATCCGGCAGCCCAAACGCTTCAGATAGAGGTCAGTCGCGTTACACAACCTCCTGATTTTCCTCCGCTGCCACCAACACCGCTGTCGCAGCAGAATTAAACGGCGGACAGGTTACTTGGCAGCGGTCTGTCCCATGATTTCCTGAACCGCGTTGATAAGGAATTGGAACGCGATCGCCGCGAGCAAAAGTCCCATCAAACGCTGGACAATCTTCAAAATCAGCGGGCTCAGACGTTTCGCCCCATGCGCCGCCCAGCGCAAGATCAGGTAAGCGGCAAAGCAGACCACCGCGATCACGAAAAAGAGACCGATCTGCTGGGAGAATCCTTCCGCCCTCCCTTGTAATAGCATGGTCGTGGTAATGCTACCAGGCCCGGCCAGCATGGGAATGGCCAGGGGCGTGATGGCGATGTCATCCTTTGCCATACCCGCTTCAGCTTCTTCCTGGCTCTCCTGAACTTGGGAACGTTTCGCCTTTAACATGTCCAAGGCGATCAGCAGCAGCACCACGCAGCCGGCCATCTGGAACGCGGGAAGGCTGATACCGAGGAGCTTGAAAACCCATTTGCCACCGAGCGCGAAAACCATCAGCACCACAGCCGCGAGCATAGTGGCCATACGGGCCATGCGCACGCGCTGCTCCACCGTGTCCTTCGGTGTCATCGCGAGGAAGAGCGGGACCAGTCCCACCGGGTCCATGATGACAAAGAGGGAGCTGAGCGCGAGCAGCAGGTATTCGGAAATGCTCATGCCATGCAGGGCGCGAGGATCGCGTCGTCCATGCCGTGGATGATTTTCTTGTCCGCCGGACAGATCGTGGCGAGAGCACCACCGAGCTGCGTCCGGGCGGCATCACCATCACCATGGACAAAATAGTACGGGCACAACCGCACCCGGCCATTCATAACGTGCACTGCGTTGGCCTTGAAATCAAACCACCTGGCCTCAACCGTCTTGGGCTTGTGGTAACGCTGGAGGATGAACGGATTTTTCTCCGCGGAATTGATCGCCTGATCCACAGCAGCGCTCCAATCCGCCACGGACATATCACTGCCGAGTGACACACCGCGCGCGCCCCAAGCGTTTTCCGAGAAGCCGGAGACTTTCAGGATCAAATCGCGTTCTTTCTGTGAAAGCGTCTTGAGCTGCTGCCAGTCCGTGAGATTCAGTTCCGGGAAAGCGCCGTTTGGCGGCAAGGGCGTCGGGTCGATGATCCAGGTGTAAGGGACGATCTGGAGCAATTGCTTGAAGAAGCTTTCGCCCAATTGCTGCAGCCAGAAGGGGCGCAGATTGCGATTCCACAACAGGGCCAGCGTGAGCTTTTCTTCGAGGAAGGTCTTCGGTGGTGGCGTCAGTCGGATCTGCTTCTCCTGTGCTAACGCAAAGAGTGTCTTGGCCGCAGGGATATTCGCCAGGTCGAACATCTCGAAGAAGCGATACACCGCTTCACCTTCTTTGATGTCCGTGAAAGACGCGTCAACCACGTGGAAGCGTTCGCCCATTTGCGCAGCCAGCCAGCGCATCTCCGGACGATACGTGGCGGATTCTTCCGACACCATCAGATGAACTTTCTTTGCAGCACCGAAGATGCCACGAAAACCCTCGATCATCCCATTCGCACCACCGAGCACGTTAAAGCCAGCTTGCGCATAAGATTGATTCAACCATCCCGTGAGACCCACACCACCGGGCACACTATCCAGTTCACTCGCGGCGAAACCTGTTTCCGTGAGGAGCAGATCAGGACGGATCACCCGCGGCAGTTCGCCCTTCAGTGCAGCGGAGCGTTGTAGTTCGATGAGGTCCGCCGGTTTGCCGCGCTCGAGCCAGTCGGCGACCCATGCCGGTTGCTTGCCATCCACGCTTTGGCGATACAGCAGATTGAGCGCGCGATAGAATTGCAGGAACACGCGTCCCAGCTTGTCGACACGGCCCACCACGTCTTCGCCCAGAGCGAATGGCTGCGTGGCGCAGCGCCAAGTCTCACCCGCGAACAGACCTTCGGAGGGCAGGGCGGCACGGACGGATTGGGCAACCACTTCCGGTGCGGGCGGAGCAGCAGGCGAAGCATTCATAACCTTAGGAACGTATCTGCCCCGTTCCGATCCCGATCCATTTGTAAGTCGTCAATTCATCCAGACCCATCGGCCCGCGTGCGCCGATCTTGTCCGTGCTGATGCCGATCTCCGCGCCCATGCCGAACTCGCCACCATCCGTGAAGCGCGTCGAAGCGTTCCAGTAGACGGCAGCAGAATCCACTTCATCCAGGAAACGATTCGCATTGGCGACGTTGCCCGTGATGATGCTGTCCGAATGGGCGGAACCGTAATGATTGATGTGTTTGATGGCTTCACCCACACCATCAACGATGCGCACGTTCAGAACGTAGTCGTTATACTCCGTGAAATAATCGGCATCTGTGACGTCCTTCAACTTCGTATCAGGCGCTGTCGCGTTGCCGTTCAAAGTGCTGCGGGTGGCAGTATCCACGCGGAGTTCCACATTCTTGTTCCAAAGGAGCTTGGCCATCGCGGGGAGGAATTTCGGGGCGATTTCTTTGTCCACCAGCAACGTCTCCATCGCATTGCAGACGGAAGGACGCTGCACCTTCGCGTTCATGGCGATCTCTTCCGCCATCGTCAGGTTTGCATCACGATCCACGAACACATGGCAGACACCCTTGTAGTGCTTGATGACCGGCACCTTGGAGCATTCAGTCACGGCGCGAATGAGTCCTTCGCCGCCACGAGGCATGCAAAGGTCCACATATTGCGTGAGCGAAAGCAGGATGGGGATCGCTTCACGATCCGGTACGGGCACCACTTGGATGGCGTGCTCGGGGAAATGGGGAATCGTTTTCTTGGCCGCTGCGACCATCACATCGCTGATGAGGCGATTCGAGTTCAGCGCTTCCTTGCCGCCGCGCAGGATGGTCGCGTTGCTCGTCTTGAAGCACAGGCTCGCAGCATCCGCAGTGACGTTCGGCCGGGATTCGTAAATGATGACGACAACACCAATCGGCGTGGCGACCTTCTTGAGCTTGAGACCGTTCGGGCGATTACGTTCATCCAGCAGACGGCCAACCGGGTCGGGCAGGGCGGCGACTTCGCGTAGGCCTTGGGCCATTGACTTGATGCGTTTATCGTCCAGCTTCAGGCGTTCCAGCATCGCGCCGGAAAGGCCCAGTTGCTGGCCTACGATCATGTCTTTGGCATTCGCTGTTTTCAGCGCTTCTCCTTGCTGCTCAAGGGCATCCGCCATCGCCAGCAGGCAGCGATTCTTCTCGTCCGTGGTCAGCTTGGCCAGTTCGCGCGAGGCGGCCTTGGCTTGCTGGGCCAGTTTCGTCATTTGCTCCGTCAAACTCATATCAGGGCGCTACAATAAGCACATGATTTCGGAAAAGCGAGGGGTGAAGTTTGGGGATTGGTCGACCTCCCCAAGTCCTAACTATTTGGGGCTGAAGAACACACTTCCGCTTGCCTGAGGGGTCAGGAAGAAGCCGGCACCGTGATTCTGCTTTTGCAAAATGACACCTTCCACGGAAACGGGTTTATCGAAATCAGGATGGATGAATTGACCCGAGAAATAACCGGTTTCAGTGGTCAATTTCAGGCTGAGAATATCAGGTTTGATCTCAGGCAGAACGATATCGTTGTTCTCTTTGAACTGGAGCTTGAAGACGGCCAGTTCCGTCAGCCCCGCACCTTGCAGGCCCAGTAATCCATCCGCCCAGCCTAGCACACGTTGCTTGCGGGCAGGAGGAACATATTTGGAGCCGATGACGGTTAGGCTTTGCTGAAAACCGAGAGCATAAACATTGGTGCCAGTGGTACTGGGGCGGATCCAGCGGGTATTACCATGCAGATCGGCGAAGGACTCATTTGAAAAACGTAACCAACCCGTGAGCAAACCGCGGTTGCCGTAAGGTGCCAGATACAGCGGCCACAAACCATCAGGTGAGATATGGGTCGTCTGTTCGATCGACGTGCCATCGTTCAGTCGTCCCTTCATCTGGATGCGACCATCCTCCGCGACTTGCACCAAGGCATAGCCGCTGCCGCTGGGCCCGTTTACATTCTCGGGTAAGGAAAGGCTGACGGTATAATTGCCCGCAAACGGCGTTTTCTTCTCTTTCCCGTCAAAGGCCAAGCGATCACCCAGCACTTCGGCGGTGCCCCCTTCGGTGAAGAGACTGCCCGTGATGAGATTGGGCGTGTTGCGCCAGTTGAGGTTGAATTTGATGCTCAGGGCTTGCTGCCGCTCATTCAAGATGACGGCACTGGCCTGGCCATCGGCATCGAACTGCCCACTGAGATTATGCGTCACACCGCCGAGGATGAGGCGGACCCGGAACGCACCACGCTCAGAAGTGGTGAGCGTGAAATAGCCACAGTAATCAGAGGAAACCGCATTCGTCTGGAAGATGAGCCCGTGAAAATCCCCAGCGATGATCTTGAAAGGATTTGGTTTGAATTCCGCCCGCAAAACAAAGTTCGTCTGCATGACGAAGGAAAGTTTGGCGATGCTGTTGGTCACGCTGCCGCTCCAACCAGTGAAGAGCCAGCCCTCCGCCGGTTCAGCAGTGACCGAATAAGTGTTGCCGATCTCCAATTCTTCGCGCTTCAGGTCGGGTTTGAGAGAGCCATCGCCAATCGTTTCCACAGACAGAGAGATCATCACGATACGTCGGAACGTGCGTTTTTCCTCTGCCGATAGGTTTCCTGCGATATCTACCGCCCGAATGGAAACATTGTTTTCCCCGGCCACTAGCGCGACAGGTGCCGTCCAGTTGGTCGTGCCGAGGGCAGCCTGCCACGTGCCGCTATTCAACTGATACTCGATACGGGCCAGGCCAAAGTTATCTTCAGCCGTGCCACTGAGAGTCAGTTGAGGAATGAGGACGCGCGGGTTTGACGCGGGAGCTTTGATCTCCACCTTGGGTTTCACCGTGTCACTGGTCATCCCGGCCGGTTGCAGGACTACTGTTTGAGTGGCGGAAAGCAAAGCCGGGCGGGAAGGGAAAGAGGCTTCGGCGATCAGATGAAAAGTGCCGGAGTTGGTTTCCATCCAAGTCCAGTTGAACGGTGCGGCGCTAAGTTGTGAGAATTGTTTTCCATTCACCAGCAGCCGCACGGAGGTGGGTGTCTCCACTACGCCGAGTGCTTCGGCTTGCACATTTAACGAGGTTGAAGCGGGCAGGGGTGAGGTGGGCGGAGTGAGCGTCAGTTTCAGTTCGGCCGGAGAATTCGTCAACGCAGCCCGACCCGTCCGCTGTGCATTGTTACGAAAGGCGGACCAGGTGTTCGTAGCAGGACCGCTCGAGCCTGCATAGGCATAGACTTTGCCATCCCACGAGCCGATGATGATTGTTCCGTTTGGTAGAATTATAGGGGACCCGGAAATCTTATCCCCTGTTTTTTGTGACCAAAGGAGCTTGCCGGTTGCCGCGGCTACGCCTTGCAGTTCTCCACTATAACTGCCGAACAGGATGGTGCCATCGTGGGTCACCGCCGGTGTGGACCGAATGGAGGAACCAGTTTGAGGCAGGTGCATCGTCCAAAACATTTCTCCTCCTTTGGTCAGAGAGATCAGTTTGCCATCATCCGTGCCGAGAAGAACATGACCATCAGGTGTAAGCACAGGAGAAGAGCGGATAGGACTGTTGAGCTGCTTTTCCCACAGCATAGTTCCAGCGGGCGAAGCAGCGACGACCTTTCCGGCCACGGTAGCGATATACACAGTCCCATCAGGTCCGATAGCAGGAGAGGCATTGATGCGGTCACCCAAGTTCAGTTGCCAGAATAACGTCCCGTTGCGGCGCAGTGCGTAAAGATTTCCGTCTTGTCCGCCGAAGTAGATGATTCCCTCGGCACCGATGGCGGGAGAGGAAACGATCGTTTCATTGATGGCGAAACGCCAGCGTTCGTTGCCCGAGGAGTTCATGCAAAAGACCACGCCTTGAGTCGTGGCTACGATGATGTCGCCGTCTTCATTGATGGCTGCGGAACTGGCAATTTCGGCGCGTAAGGAGGTGAACCATTTGCCGCGACCGTCGGGGCTGACGGCATACAGCAGCTTATCCATGGAGCCAAAGTAGATATTCCCCGCAGCATCAACCGCAGGCGTCGAAACCACAGCCGCTTCGCTGCGACTTGTCCAAGCGACGGTACCGTCCGGCTTAAGCGCATGGATAAAACCATCATCCGTGCCGATGTAGATATTACCATCCAAACCAAGGGCAGGGGACGACTGGATGCGGGAACCGAGATCAGTGCTCCAGAGCAGTTTGGGAACCTGCGCGATGGCGGACAGAGCAGAGAGGGCGATGAGAGTGATTATCAAAAACCATGACCGAACAGTTCGAAAATGGTTAGGGCTCAATGACAACACGCGCCCAGCATAACAGGCGCTCATGGTTGAATCCAGACCAGTGTGCCTTCGGGCAAACGGTCATAGAGCGGCATGATGTCCGAGGAAGACAGGTGGATGCATCCGTGAGAGTCAGGACGGCCTAGACTAGGCTCATTACCCAAACCGTGGATATAAACGTAACGCTTGAACGTATCCACCCCATCACCGCTATTGAAACCCGGCTCCAGCCCTTCCAGCCAAAATATACGATGGGCGATCGGTGCATTCGGCATCCCTTGCCAGGTGCTGCCAATGGGTTGACGACTCTTAAAAGCGGTGCCCACCGGCCAACCGCCACCGACTTTGCGTCCCACCTTGTGCAAACCACGTGGTGTGCAGTTCGAGTTCTCTTTCTCCCCGATGCCGAAGCGCGAAGTGGAGATGAGATAGCGCTTCGAAAAAAGAAACGAGTCCCATGTGGGCCGCCACGGCAGATTGGCGGCAAAAAGGTCCATGCGCTGCTCACGGATTGAGGCGGCGAGGAGGAAACTCGTCGGAGCTACATTGAGGCGACGTGCCCGCAGCGGCAGTTCTTTCGGCAACCGCCGCTCGGAAGCGAGCGCCGAGGGGTAGTGAAAGATGTTGCCGGGCGGAAGCTGCATCAACTCGCCTTTGAGTGTCCGTTGCCGACGAGCGGCTTCACCAGTACCTTGGAATTACGTCCGCTCGCGTCGTACTTCTCCCGCCGGTTGGGGGGCAGATCCGTGGTGGTGCCTTCGACGAAGCCACCCTTGGATTGGAAGTAACTGAACGCCTGAGTGGAGAGCGTGATCAAGGTGTTCAAGCCCGATTCCTTAGCCTTGTTCTCCACGAACTGGATGAGTTTCCGTCCGATGCCCTGGTTCTCGTGTGAGGGACTGACGAACAGGAAGGCCAGTTCGCCTTTGCCGAACTCGGGATAGGTATGCAGGGCCACGCAAGCGACCGGATTCTTATCGATCTCGAAAATGTAATAATCGCCCAAGTTCTTCTCGATCATCGGGCGGGTGCGTTTCACCAGTTCCGCATTCGCCATCGCGTTTTTGGACAGCGCGAGGATGCTGCGGATGTCCTTCTTCATTGCCTTGCGGATCTGCTGATACTCATTGGCATAGACCAGTGTGCCGATGCCTTCATTGGAGAACACTTCCGCGAGCAGGCCCTCATCGACTTCGCCGTTGATGACGTGAACGCGCGGAATACCGGCGCGACAGGCCGCCGCCGCATGCACGGCCTTGGAGAGCAGTTCCGGATGAAATTCGCTCCGGCTCGTGGTCAGCATTTTGTCCAAGTCGCCGACCTGCACCTGCCGGATGACTTGGCCTTGCCGCACCAAGCCATCGTAGCTGGTGATGAAAATGATCTTGGACGCCTTCAAGGCTTCACCCAAAGCGGTGGCCACGGCATCCGAATTGACGCGATAGGTCTTCCCATCACCATCGAAGCCCAGCGGCGGGATGATAGGGATCATGCCTTGCGTGAGCAGGGACTGCAGCATCTCCACATCGATACGCTCCACCTTGCCGGTGAAGAGATGGTCAATGCCGTTGATGATACCCTTTGGATGTGCGATGACGGCATTCGTGCAGACGGCGCGAATGTCATGGGTGCAGAGGCCTTCGAGGATCTCGTGCGTCAGGCGATTGGCGGCGGTCAGGGAAAGCTTGAGCGTCTCGGCATCCGTGATACCTGCGCCATCGAGATCGGAGGCAGGGGTGCCTTGCTGCACAGCGAGCGCCTTGATCTGGGCGGCCGCACCGTGAACGAGCACCACACGGATGTTTAGCGAGCGCAGGACGGCGATATCCAGCAGGATGTTGGCAAAGTTTTCGTCCGTGACGATGGCGCCATCAATGCTGATGACGAACGTCTTTTCCCGGTAACGCGGGATGTATTGCAGGATGCCCCGCAGATCCGTTGGTTTCACTATAAGATTATCAGTACGGACGGAGGTAGCGAGACCGGACCACCCGGTTTGTTCCTCGGACGCTGCCGAACGCACGCCCATTAATGGATGTTACGGCGAGGGATTCAACGAGAAAAGCGATTGTCATTTATCCGGCTTGCGCAATCTCGCTTGAACCTTTTTGCTTCAGGGGTGTTCCAACTGTGGGTTCTGGGTTCGTCCCAGTCCGTAAAACGCCAATAATTTAAGCACATGGCCCGTAAAAAGAGTTCAAAAGGCTGGTGGATATTCCTGTTGATCATCGCCTTGGGCGGCGGTGCCGGATGGTGGAAATACTCGCACCGGGAGGAAAAGCCCATCGAAGTGCAAACTGAGAAGGTGCAACGCCGTGACCTGACGGAGCTGGTGGTGGCCACTGGACGCATCCAACCGGTGCTGCAGGTGAAGATCAGCCCCGAGGTGAGCGGCGAGATCATCGAGCTGCCAGTAAAGGAAGGGCAGGTGGTGAAAAAGGGCGATCTGCTGATGAAGATCAAACCGGACTTTTACATGGCCAGCCGGAATTCTTCCGAGGCCAATCTGAAGGCAGTATTGGCAAACAAGGATTTGTCGGCGGCTAATCTGGAAAAAGCACGGCTGGAGCATCTCCGCAGCCAAGACCTCTTAAAGTCCGCCCTTATTTCCGAATCCCAGTATCTGGAGGCCAAGACGGCGTTTGATGTGGCCAAAGCCCAGTTGAATGCTTCGACCCATCAGGGCGACGTGGCTCGCGCTTCATTGGCGAGAGCTGAGGAGGAGCTAGCCAAGACGACTATCTATGCCCCCCTCGATTGCGTGATAACCAAGTTGAACTCGCAAGCAGGTGAGCGGGTAGTAGGAACGGCTACGATGGCGGGCACGGATGTGATGACACTCTCCAATCTCGAAGAGATGGAAGCCCGCGTGGACATCGGTGAGATCGATGTTGTCTTGATCGCCGTAGGACAGAAAACGCGGCTGGAGGTGGACGCCTTCCGTGATCGGAAGTTCACCGGGATTGTCACCGAGATTGCCAATACGGCGAAGACTTCGGCCTTGGGCACGCAGCAGGAAGCGACGCGCTTCGAGGTGCGTATCCGGGTGCAGGAGAAGGAAATTTTTCGCCCGGGCATGTCCGTGACAGCGGAGATCGAGACGCGCTATCGCACGAATGTCATCACGGCGCCGTTCCAGAGCGTCACGACGCGTCCGCCCAAAGGAGCGGGGACTAATGCCGTAGCCGTTGCGGCTACCAATGCTCCCGCCGCGAGCAAGAAGGAAAAGGAGAATGCCAACAAGCCCATCGAGGTGGTTTTCCTAAAGGAAGGCGACACGGTTAAAATGGTGCCGGTGAAGCGTGGCATCAGCGACCAGCAATATGCAGAGATCACTGAGGGTTTGACGGAAGGGCTGGAGGTGGTTTCCGGCAGCTACAAGGCGATCAATCGCGATCTCGATGACGGCAAAAAAGTTGTCATCGGCACGAGCGATCCGAAATCTGTCGATGGGAAAAAGCCCTAAGCAGGTGTCATTGCCATGAGCTTGATCCGATTAACCGACATCACCCGGCACTACGACATGGGCGTGGAAACTGTGCATGCCTTGCGCGGCGTGTCGCTTTCCATCGAGCCCGGCGAGTATGTGGCGATCATGGGGCCTTCTGGTTCCGGCAAATCCACGATGATGAACATGCTGGGCTGCCTGGATACGCCCAGTTCTGGCCGTTACGAACTGAACGGCACGGACGTGAGCGAGATGGACGATAACGAACTCGCCGAAGTGCGTAATCGTGAGATTGGGTTCATCTTCCAAAGCTTCAACCTCCTCGCGCGAGCCAGTGCCTTGCGCAATGTCGAGTTGCCAATGGTTTATGCCGGTGTGCCAGCGGATGAACGGCATGAACGCGCAATGGCGGCTCTCACACAGGTGGGTTTGGCGGACCGCGTGGAACACAAACCCAACGAACTCTCGGGCGGTCAACGTCAGCGTGTCGCCGTGGCGCGGGCGCTGGTGAACAAACCTTCCATTCTTTTGGCCGATGAGCCGACGGGGAATCTGGATTCGCGCACGGGCAAGGAAATCTTGGCGCTCTTCGATCATCTCAGCCGCACAGGCAATACCATCATCGTGGTGACGCATGAAGAGGCCGTGGCAAGGCACGCGCGGCGGGTGGTGCGTATTTTGGACGGGCTCATCGCCAGCGATGAAGTATTGGTGAAGGAATAACCGTGAAACTCTTCGCTGAAGTGCTTGAAGGCTTGTGGATCGCATTGGATGCGATCCGGGCCAACAAGCTGCGTTCAGCACTGACGACGCTCGGCATCGTGGTGGGCATCGTCACCGTGAGTTTGATGGCGGCGGCGATCGATGGCTTGAACACCGCGTTCATGAAAAGCATCTCAGCCATCGGGGCTGACGTGGTGTTCATCGACAAGTATCCTTGGATCAATGAGGAGCCGTGGTGGAAGATGCGGAATCGAAAGGACATCACCCTGGCCGAGGCCCGTGCCTTGGCCCGCCAGTCGCAATACATCCTGGCAGCAACAGCGGAGACCTATTCCCGGAGGACCGTTCGTTACGGTGATGCGGTGGCCACGTCAGTGACAATCATCGGCACCACGGAGCAAGCGGCCACCGTGAGCGGGCTCATTCTGACGCACGGGCGTTTTCTGACCGCCGCAGAGGTGGAAGGAGCGCGGCCAGTTTGTGTGTTGGGGGCGGATGTGGCGGCTAATTTTTTCCCGTTTGAATCTCCCCTGGACAAACGCGTGCGGGTCGGCGACAGCACTTTTGAAGTGGTCGGTGTCATCAGCCGTCGCGGCACATTCCTGGCCATGGAGAGCCTGGACAACCAGGTGTTCATGCCCATCACGCGTTTCAATCAGGTCATAGGCTGGCGGCCTAATGTGAACATCCGGATCAAGGTGAGTGACATCCATAAGATGCCGGAAGCGCGTGAAGAGTTCCGTGGCATCCTGCGCCGCGTCCGCAATGTGGCACCCGAGGACCCGGATGATTTTGCCATCAACGAGCAGCAAGCTTTCGTCGATATGTTCCAGCGCGTGGGTGGGGCGATTGCGGCAGTGGGGTTATTCATCACCGGACTTTCGCTCTTTGTGGGTGGCATCGGCATCATGAATATCATGTTTGTGAGTGTGGCGGAGCGGACGAAGGAGATCGGTCTGCGCAAAGCGCTGGGAGCCAAGCCGCGAGCCATCCTGTTGCAGTTCCTGCTGGAGGCAGCGCTCATCTGCTTGTTGGGCGGTTTGATCGGGCTGGGGCTGGCCTGGGGAGCGGCGGCCGGCGCTTCGAGCATATTGCCCATGCGCATCTCGCCGCTCGTGGTGAGTTTGGCGTTGGGTGTTTCCTTGGTCACCGGAATCATCGCGGGATTCTTCCCGGCCTGGCGTGCGGCGAAGATGGACCCGGTGGAGGCGTTAAGGGTGGAATGACGGATGATCCGTAACTGAAAACTGGAAAGTGGCTGCGATCAAAAAATCTAGAAAGCGTGCGTTGCTCGTGCTTTGGGCCGAGACGGTGGAGAGCTTTCGCATGGCCATCGCATCGGTGGCGGCGCACAAGTTGCGATCCACGCTGACCTTGACGGGCGTGGTGGTCGGTGTCTTCTCCATCATCGTAGTGATGACGGCGATGCGGATATTGCAGCGCAACATGGAATCTGAGTTGAGCGGTTTGGGTACGCATACCTTTGCGGTGAGCCGTTGGCCGGGTATTTCGTTCGAGGGACCGAGCGGATGGGAAAAATATCGTCGCCGGCAGAATCTGATGATGGAGCATGTGGAGGCGCTGGAGCGGCGGGCGACTTTGGCGAAGACCGTGGGGGCGGAGACCGGATTGCAAAGTGGTGAAGCCTCTTCACGCTATGCCACCACGAATCCAGATGTGCAATTGAACGGGGTGACACCGGGAGTGTTTCAGGCGAAGAACTGGGTGATCGAACAGGGGCGTGCTTTCAGCCAAGGCGATCTGGAGAGTGCTCGACCAGTATGTGTGTTGGGGAATTATCTGGCCAAGAACTTGTTTCCTCACAGTTCACCGGTGGGCGAGGAGGTAAAATTTGATGGGGTGCGGTATATGGTGGTGGGCTACTTGGAGGCCAAGGGCGGAATAGGCGGGACGGGACAGGACAACTTCATGGCCATCCCGCTGAGCACGGGCTTGAACCGTTACGGGGCGCGTTGGCGCAATCTGGGCATCATGGTGCAGGCGACCAGCGCGGAATCTTTTGACGACACGGTCGAGCAGACACGCGGCATCTTGCGCGCGGTGCGGAAGGTGCAGCCGGGGCAGCCGGATGATTTCGAGATCATGTCGAACGATTCGCTCATCGAACAGTTCCGGAGCCTGACCTTTGCGGTGCGCATCGGTGTGGCCGTGATCAGCTCCATCTCGCTGCTCGCGGCGGGCATCGGGATCATGAACATCATGCTGGTGTCCGTGACGGAACGCACGCGGGAGATCGGGGTTCGGCGGGCAATCGGGGCCAAGAAACGCAATATCCTCACGCAATTCATCATGGAAGCAGTGGTGATCTGTCAGATCGGCGGGTTGATCGGTGTGGCGCTGGGACTGGCGGGAGGGAATGGAGCGGCGATCTATTTCGGAACGCCTCCGGTCATTCCGGTGGATTGGGTGGTGCTGGGATTGCTGATCTGTTCGGCGGTGGGCATCATTTTCGGGACGTATCCGGCGTATAAGGCGGCGAATCTGGATCCGATTGAGTCGTTGCGATACGAGTAGCCGCACTCCGAATTGCGTGCTTCTTTGGAATTGCTCCCTGACGTTCCAGCAGGTTTGCTGGCGGCAGTAAACCCGAGGTTAAGAGACACGATGTTATTACGTCAGGTAGCCAGTGATTTCACGAAGCATCCGCTGCTGCCCGGGGCGGTGCTGGTGGGCATCTCGGGTGATGCCCAGACGCGGCGGTTGAGCCAGTTCACCGCCGATGATCTGGCAGCGTATAACAAACTCACGGTCAAGGAGATCGTCGCACAGTTCCGGCAATCGGGCGTGATTGGTGAGGAGTCTGGGAATGACCTGCTCCAGCTCGATGCGGATTACCGGCAGTGGCACAAGTATGTGCAGGAGCATATCCCGGAGATTTGCAAGATCACGGAATGCCATGAGGAATCGGTGCAGCGGTTGGAACGCGCCTTGTTCAGCGCCAGGCTGCTGGCTGAATACCTGGAGATACTCACACCACCCCAAGTTTCCTTCGAGAAGACCGCCCAAGGAACCACGGATTTGCTGGCGAGCCTGAACGATTCATTTCGCAAGATCGTCGGTGGCATCTGGTCCGTGATGATGGCGGAAGATGATCGTTCGCTGCTGGCGGATGCCTCGGCCCAGTTCTGGGTGGCGTGCCTTTACAGCAACGGGCCACAGCGGATGGCGGGCGGGTTCATCGGTTTGTTCCAACGGATCAATCGGGAAAAATTTCAATCGCTCAGTGGGAAGGTAGTGGGTGCTACGCCGTTACGGGTGAAGGATGAGGTGACGGATTTCATGCACCAAGCGCCAGAGCGGTTGCAGCAATTGCGCGAAGCGGTGAAGGAAACGGTGAAGGCGGGGTTGGATCAGCCATTTCGGGAGATCGCGCGTGTAGTGACGAAGCTGGAACTGCCGCCGCTAGTCATCCTGTTCTACGATTCGCTACTGCGCGAGGTGTGCGATGCCTTGGCGGGTATCGATGGAGATTTCTCCGCGAAGGAAAACCGGTTCGTGCAATACCTGCTGGAGCAGACCTCGACGATTTGCCATGAGGTGCAGCGTCAGGCCGCCGAAGCAGCGCAGACGGTGGGGCATGACCGGTTGGATGAGATTCTGAGGGAACTCGACGATCTGGTGGGATTGGATGCGGTGAAGCAAAAGGTGCGGGAGGTGGCGAACTTTGCACGCTTGCAGCAGATGCGTATTTCTCAGGGGATGCCCGCCATTCCGGCGACGTATCACACGGTGTATACGGGCAATCCGGGCACGGGCAAGACGACGATGGCGCGGTTGATGGGGCGGATATTTCGCGTGCTGGGTGTTTTGAAGAAGGGCCATGTGGTGGAATGTGATCGCTCGGCGTTGGTGGCGGAGTATGTGGGGCAGACGGCGCCGCGCACGAATGCGATGGTGGATTCGGCGCTGGACGGCATCCTGTTCATCGATGAGGCCTACACGCTGGCGAAGGACGGGGAGGATTTTGGTCGCGAGGCGATCGATACGCTGCTGAAGCGGATGGAGGATAATCGCGATCGGTTGATCGTCATCGTGGCGGGTTATCCGGAGAACATGCGGACGTTTATCGATTCGAATCCGGGACTGAGTTCGCGTTTCTCGCGGTATATCGAATTTCCTGATTACGCGGTGCCGGAGCTGTGCCGTATCTTCGCCGCCATCTGTCGGAAGAACGCGCTGCATCTCACACCGGGTTTGCGGGAGAAACTGGTGCATCACTTCACGTATCTGCGCGAGCGGGCGGATGACCAGTTCGGCAATGCGCGGCTGGTGCGGAACTGCTTTGAGGCGGCGATCAATTCGCAGGCGATGCGATTAGCGGCGAGCGGGGATTTCAGTCCAGCGGCCTTGAGCAATCTGGCGGAGGAAGACTTGAGTTCACCGGCACAAGATCAGTTGCTGGCCTATCGGGCATCAGGAAGGTATTACGAGGTGAAGTGCCCGGCGTGCAGGACGGTGTATACATGGGCACCGGATCTGAAACTCAAGGAAGCGTCCTGCACGAATTGCGGGAAGCAGTATAGTTGTGAGTTTGGGGTGTTGGTGCAGTAGTGCAATGTTTCCTGCTATCATTCTCTTGGTTTTCGGGTAAATTCCTTTCACTGATTATTAGCGATGCGTGTACGAATCAAAATTTGTGGGATTACTTCGGTGGCGGATGCCCAGGCGGCGGCAGAGGCCGGGTCGGATGCCATCGGGTTGATGCTTTGGGGGCAGAGCAAGCGCTTCGTGACGAATGCGCAGGCAGCGGAGATCGTGCGGTCGTTGCCACCGTTCATCAGCAAGGTGGGCGTGTTTGTGGATGCCACGGCGGGTGAAGTGTTTCGTGCGATCGAGGAGATTGGGTTGGATACGGTGCAATTGCACGGGGCGGAGACGCCGGAGTTTTGCCGCCAGTTCAAGGCGGTCAAGGTGATGAAGGCGTTTCGTGTGAAGGATGCGTCATCACTTGTGACGTTAACGGATTACGATACGGATGCGTGGTTGCTGGATAGCTACGTGGCGGGACAGCGGGGCGGGACGGGAGCGGTCTTCAATTGGGACCTGGCGGTGCAGGCGAAGGATTCGGGCAAGCCGATCGTGCTCGCAGGCGGATTAACGCCGGAGAACATCGCGGAGGCTGTGCATGAGGTGTGGCCGTATGCAGTGGATGTCTCGAGCGGGGTGGAATCGGCTCCCGGAAAAAAGGATGCGGAGATGATCCGGCAGTTTGTGGCAGGGGTGAGGAGCATGGATGGGGGCGAAGGGGCGTCTTGAACACGGCACCGGCGAACCTTAGGGGAGACCAGCGGAAGGGGTCGGTGCATACCTTATGGAAATTTGAACCCAAAGGAACGCCTTAGGATGAGGGTCAAAAGAAATCAAATATGCCTTTTTCTGGTGGTGGTCATCGCGCTGTTTTGGGTGGTGAAAAGCTATACCGGAAGATCGGCGACATTCTGTTTCAAAAAGTGGTTTGGAGTGAGAATGCCGCCATGTGCCGAGTCATCGATGGCTCGTTTCTACCACGAAGAGCCAGTGGCTTGCTTTGTGTTCAAGGCGGATCAAGTTTGTTTGAGTGAAGTGGAAAAGGCGGTTTTACCGAATACAACGGGACATCCGGTTTCTTTGAGTGATCCGCAATCTGTATATGCCATAATTCGAGAGGATCCGTTGTTTATTGAGGTATTCAAAAGCAACACGCCGATCATTGCTCGCCATGGAGTTGGAGGGGTGAGGGAATCTCAGGGGGTTACGTTTGTTACCGATAAAAAGTCTATCGCTTGGGTTTTTGTGAGTCCGCTGTGAGGTCGGAATTTGTTGAGGAAGCATTCAATGTCGAACTTCCAACGCCTACCTTCCGAGTGAGAGAGGTCAGTTCCGCTTCATCATCCTGCCGTCGCGGGACGGCTGCGAGAGTTGAGGGCTTGCCAATCAGGGGGTTTCGAGGGAAGTTGCGGGACGATTTATGAGTACTGTGGCTACGCCGACTTTACCCGATGCGCAGGGACACTTTGGTCCCTACGGCGGGCGTTATGTGCCTGAGACCCTGATGCATCCTTTGCAGGAGCTGGAGGCGGAATATTTTCGCGCTCAAAAAGATCCGGAGTTTCAGCAGGAGTTGAGCTATTACCTGCGGGAATTCGTGGGACGGCCGACGCCGCTGTATTATGCCGAACGCCTGACGCGGGAACTGGGCGGAGCTAAGATTTACCTGAAGCGCGAGGATTTGCTGCATACCGGCGCGCACAAGATCAATAACGCGATGGGGCAGGTGTTGCTCGCACGGCGGATGGGCAAGACGCGGATCATCGCGGAGACGGGTGCTGGCCAGCATGGTGTGGCGACGGCAACGGTGGCCGCGATGTTCGGCTTGAAGTGCCGCATCTATATGGGCGAGGTGGATTGCAACCGGCAGGCGTTGAATGTGTATCGCATGCGGATGCTGGGTGCGGAAGTGGTATCCGTGACGGCTGGGCAGAAGACTTTGAAGGAAGCAGTGAGCGAGGCGATGCGCGACTGGGTGACGAATGTGCGCAGCACGCATTACATCCTCGGCACGGCCTATGGCGCACATCCGTACCCGGTGATGGTGCGGAATTTTCATCGGATCATCGGTGATGAGGCACGGCGGCAGATTCTGGAAAAAGAAGAACGCCTGCCCGACCTGTTGATCGCGTGTGTGGGTGGCGGTTCCAACGCCATCGGGTTGTTTTATCCGTTCCTGAACGATGCTTCCGTGAAGATGGTAGGTGTCGAGGCGGGTGGCGAGGGTATCATGCCGGAGAAGCATGCGGCGCGATTCCAAGGCGGTTCACTTGGTGTGCTGCAAGGGACACGCTCGTACATCCTGCAAGATGAGAACGGGCAGATCCAGTTGACGCACAGTGTCTCCGCAGGACTGGACTACGCGGCCGTGGGACCGGAGCACGCTTGGTTACACGACGAGAAGCGCGTGACGTACACGTACGCGACGGATGATGAGACGTTGCAAGCGTTCCAAAGATTGGCGCGACTGGAGGGAATCATCCCGGCGCTGGAATCTTCCCATGCGGTCGCGGAAGTCATCAAATGTGCGCCGAAGATGCCAAAGGACGCTTTGGTGATCGTGAACCTATCGGGTCGTGGTGACAAGGATGTGGCGCAAGCGGCGCAGTTCTTGAAGCTGTGAGGGTTGAAGCCAGTTGGAAAAGCCGGGAGCTTTATCTCTTATTTCTGGTGAAGCGTTGCGCTTTTTGATGCGGCTGGCTTGACTTGAGGAGGATTAGCGTCCTTAATCGCCAAGACATTCAGCCAGTAATAAAATTTATGCGCAACACCCGGATCATCGTCTCTGCCTTGGCGACCTTCTGCGTCGCAGCCCTCACGGCCACGTCACTCTTCGACGTGCAAGCGGCGGATAACAAGCCTAAGTACTCCATGGAAGAAATCATGAAGACGGGCATGAAAGGTGATACTTCGACCTTGAAGAAGGTCGTTGACGGAGTGGCCACGGATGCGGAGAAGAAGCAATTGGTGGAGTATTGCAAAGCCTTGACCCAGCAGGAACCCGCCAAGGGCGACGCGGCGAGCTGGAAGACGAAAACGGCCGCTTTGCTGGCCGCTGCCGAGAAGGTGGCTGCGGGTGATAAAGCTGCCATCGCGGTGCTCAAGGAGACGTCCAACTGCAAGGCATGCCATAGCGTGCACAAGGGCGACAAGAAGTAAGCGCAATCAATTTGGAAGAGAGCGCCATGGCTTTGCTGCCATGGCGTTTTTCTTTGGTCGAATGCCTAATGCCTTGCCACCAGTGGCGTTTGTTGCGTATTCAGATTGAAATTTGAGGGACTCTGGAACCACCCTGATGCGGTTGATGCGGGCTTGTGAGGCCGTGGTGCCTCCCGGCCTGTTGCGTCTGCTTGTGATGCCGCTGATCGTTCCGCTGGCACTGAAGGACCTGCGCTGGCAAGGCAAGTTGGAAGCGGGTTGGAGACATCTTGGAGTTTCAATACCAGACGGCGGAGTGCGGTTCAAAGAGCTCATCCGCTTTCATCTCATTCGATTTCTGACATTTTGGCCAGACCGGCTGGCGGTCAACCCTTGGCGCGGGCAGATTAAAATTCATGGTTTGGAGGCAGTGAAGGAGTTGCAAGCCGCGGGCAGACCAACGGTGCTCGTGTGTCTGCATCATGGACCAATCCATGTCTTGCGCTACGTGCTGCGAGCCGGCGGACTTCCGTGCGCCATGGTGGTGTTGGAATCACGGAAAGAACGCCTGGCGGTGCGGGAATGGAAAGACCGGCTCAGTCCACCCGCAGATGTGCCGAATGTGTTCTGCAACGATGAGTTGAAGGCGATGCAGCAATTCATGCGGGCAGGCGGATGCCTGCTGGTGGCTGCCGATTATGGGCGGGGAAAGATGTGTGACGTTCCTTTCGGGCGGGCCAATATCCAGGTGGCATCAGGCGCTTTTCGAGTGGCGGACTCGGTAGGTGCGACGGTTTTTCCCGTGACGATCCGGGAGACGAAGGGCTGGCATTTCGTGGTGGAGATCGAAGCGGGTTTTTCCGGCACGGGCAAGCTGGAGGATGTCGCTGGGGCAGTTTTGGCGAGCCTAGCCACAAAGGTGCTTGCCACACCGGAGCAAATGCATCCACAACTGGCGGACAGCCTGAAGGCTGGAACGAAATGAACGAACGTGTCGCAGAATGGTTGCAGGAATGTCCGTTGGTGATCACCGGGACGGGTGCCGTGTCGGCGGCTGGCGGTTCGGTGCAGGCGCTGTGGAAGGCAGTGGTTCAGGGTAAATCGCTGGCGAAGAAGTTGGATTTTGAGGGGATGAAGTTTGCAGGCTGTCAGGTGCCTGCGTTGGCGATGGAGCCGATGAAGGGATCTTTACTGCGCAAGTCTGACCGGCTTGTGCAACTGGCAGTGCAGGCGGCATCGGAGGCATGGAGACAAGCGGGAGGCGGTGGGACCAGTCCGGAACGGATCGCCGTCTTTGCAGGGACATCGCGGGGGCCGGTGGGCAAAATGCTAGAATCGGCGGAGCGATTACGGATCGACCGTGTGCTGCCGAGTTCAGCGGCGAGCGGCACGCTCGCGAGTCTTAGCGGCATGGTGGCATTAAGCGTAGGAGCATGCGGTCCGGCACTGACGGTATCCTCAGCCTGCGCATCTGCTGCGTCCGCCATCGCGTTGGCTGCAGAACAAGTCCTGCTGGGCAAAGCGGATATGGTCTTGGCGGGTGGAGCAGAGGCGCCATTGCATCCGATGGTGCTGGCGCAGCTTCGGGCCGCAGGCGTCTTGGGTGAGGCGGATTTGCCTGAACAGATTTGCCAGCCGTTTGACCTGAACCGGACGGGCACAGTACTGGGTGAGGGGGCGGCATTTTTGGTGATTGAAAGCGAGGCCAACGCGAAGAAGCGGGGCGCTACAATTCTCGCCAGATTGAGCGGTTGGGCAATCGGCACCGAAAGCGGCGAGCGCACGGGCATCAGTGAAGATTCGGCGGCGCTGGTGCGGGTGATGCAGCAATCATTGGCACTGGCGAAGTTGCAGCCGGAAGAGATCGGTTATGTGAATGCACACGGGACGGGCACTGTGTTGAATGACCGGCAGGAAACGGTGGCGTGCCAGCGGGTCTTTGGTGGAGAGATGCCACCGTGTTCTTCCATCAAGCCAGTTACCGGACATTGCATGGGGGCCGCAGCGGCATTGGAGGCGGTGGTGTGTATAGAAGCCCTGGGAAATGGTTTGCTGCCACCGACATCGAACTGGGCGGTGCCTGACCCGGAATGTGCCATGGACATCATCGCCGGCGACGCACGGCGAGTGGCGGTGAAACATGTGCTTTCTAATTCGTCGGGCTTTTGGGGTAATAACGCTGCGTTAATATTTTCAAAGCTATGACCGCAGAAGAGTTCCGCAAACACCTGAGGCAATTGCCGCAGCAGCATCGTTTCTATCAGAAGGCGCATCCGTTTTGGATGGCATGCTTCCGGGGAAAGCTGCCGTTGGAGGCATTGCAGGCTTGGGCGTTGGACACGTATCCGGTAGTGCGGGATTTTCCGCGTGCTTACATGCAGGTCGCGGCGAAGACGGATTCCATCGAAGCACAGACGTATCTGGGTGAGACGATCTACGAAGAAACGGGGAGTGGTGAGGTAGCGGAATCACATGTGAACTTGTTCGCGACCTTCGCCGAAGGGTTAGGCCTGAAGAAGGCGGACTTGCTGCCGGAACCGCAATCGAAAGGAGGGCGGGCCGCTTGGCACTACATGTGTCAAACGGCGCGCGAGGGCACTTTCATGGAAGGCCTGGCGTGCGTGGGCCTGGGTGTGGAGCGGCCGTTGCCAGAGTTCTTTGCGATGCTGGCCAAAACCTTTCATCAGCGCTATGAAGTGCCTGAAGCGTCATTGCGCTATTTCTCACTGCATACTACTGCGGATGTAAAACATAGCGCGATGGCGTTGAAAATAGTATTGCAGGAGGCGAAGACGCCTGAATTGCAGCAACGCGTCACAGAGGTGATAACGGGGTTGTGGGATATCCAGTTACAGCATTTGGATGAGTTGATGGAGCGATATCGAGGAAAATAAACTTGATCCCTTTCAGATAGCCGGAAGCTGGGGCTTCTTCTTGAACGTAACCGCCAACAGGACCATGACGACCAAGCTGGCAAAACCGGTGATCATCAGGCCCAGACGGAATTTAGGATCTTCATAAGTCAGAACCACTTGATGGCTGCCCGCGGGAACTTTCAAAGCCGTGAAGGCATGATTGGCTCGGCGGAGAGGCACTACAGTATCGCCAATTCGGGCAACCCAAGGATGATAATAGGTCTGTGCCAAAACGACGATGGATGGTTTGGCGGCATTGACCTTGAAACGAATGCTTTGTTCTCGCCAGTCGATGGCTTCGACGGTCGCCTGTCCCGGCACCACGTCTTGCAGGTCATTTGCTTCTGTGGGGTAGAGGTAAACTTCTTCGGCCGGTTTGAATCTTCTCTCCTGGAGCAGGGTGAAGACTCCGCCTGACTCCACGGTTACCGGCTTTTGGCCTGCCGTGATGAGCGGTTTTGGGTCCCATTTTTTGAACCACTCGATGGGCTTGCCCGGCCTTTGGGTGTAGGCCATTCCGGCGAATTCGATGAGCGGCCGGACATCCTCATCTGGCATGACGTGGAACCAAGGCAGAATCTCCTGAAAATATCGGAGATCCATGGGGAAGAAGCCATACAATTTGGGCAGATGATCGAAGAGGGTCAAATTATCAAAACAAGCCATCCGGCAATAGGCGACCTGCTCTTCAGGGATGACGAAGGCGGTGCCGCCGAGTTCGGCCATGATCTGGGCGTTGGGCAAGAACCTTGGTGCACCGGGGCCGCTCGGGACATCGATACCCAACTGATTCTGCGCCAACTCCGGCTTATATACCCAGGATTTCACGGTGGGGCTGGGGCGATGGTTGAAGATGATCTGGTCAGCCCATATCAAAGCCAGCAAGGCGATGGAGATTTTTAAGGCGTTGGCTACGATCGATATTTTGAGCAAACGAACTAGCAAGAACGCGGCAAAAGCAAAGATCGGCACCCGGACAAGACCGTTGATTAAAGTGGTCTCCCAAACCACAAAAGGTATCTGCAGATAGAGATCCAGGCGTGCGGCCAGCGCAGCCAGAAACACCAAAACAAAACCCAGCAGAAACAGTTTCTTCGGCAGCGTAGTTCCACCCGCTTGGGCAGAGCCATTTATGGCGGTGCGCAAGCCGGCACCGGCCATTAGCGGCAGGAGAACTATGGTCATGGCAATGAATTTGACGGGGTAACGTATGTAACCTAGTTGGGGCAGCAAGACCTTGATCTTATCGAGGAGTATGCCTTCACCGCCTTGAGCGATAGCGAGAGACAGTGCGATCACCAACCAGCAACCTAGAATCAATTTTTCGCGAAGATTCCACCACGTCAGCAACGCCAGCAATGAGATGATGCAGCCGGGATAATAGGTGTTAACCCAGGCCTGGCCGAATTGGTTGTACACGCCGTGTGGTCCGGGATAGGAACCGAACTTGGGCACGAAAAGATTCAACCAACCCCAGGCAGGCATTGACCAGGCGTCAGAAGCCCAGGACTTATCCCGTTGGGAATGGCTCAGCAGATCCAGGAAGGGAAGGAGCTGAACTGCACAAAGGACGGTCACTACCAAAACGATGGCCACGAGGCGCAAAGGGGCTTTCCAATGCCAGCCATTCTGCCAGCAGTCAAAGAGAACAAAGCAGCCTGCTAAAATCCAAGTCTGCAAGGTGATCTCGGCACCGCCCGTAAGCATCTGCATGGCTCCGGCGAGCATGGCCAGGGGCAACGCCCGTCCGCCATTCCGGCAGGCCAGAACTGTGCCCCAGAGAATCCAAGGCAACCAGCTCAAGGCCGCGATGTTGTGGGGATACATCAGGCAGTTCAGGGTGAACGCATTGAAGATGTAGGCCAAGCCGACGAACGAAGCGGCGAAGGAATGATTGAGCAGATGGCGGGCAAAGAAATACATGCCCATAGCGCCGAGGAACAAGTGCGCCAGGCAAAAGAGATTCAAGGACCAGGGCAAAGGAAATAACAGATAGATGAGCGAACCGGGATAAAGGGCCATGGTGTTCCATTGCGCCAGGAACGGATGGCCCAGATTGTGATATGCATTCCAGAACGGGAGTTCACCACGCCAAAAACATTCCTTTTGATAGAAGGTAAAAGGGGCCGTGAAGAAGGCATAATCTCGGAAGAAAAAAGATTTTCCCAACAGCAATACATCCGGAAAGGCTGCGAGCAAAAAGGCCAGGACCAGGAGGGCAAACCGTTTGGGAGTGAACCAGGCGTCCAAGGCAGCAGAGGTCGTGACGGGAACGCTTGTCATCTTTGGCGGAGTTTTGGCGAAAGACCAAAAGTTGGCCAGCAATTTTATTGGCTCCGCGGGGGCGAAGTGATGTGCGTTGTAAGTCGGCTGCGCAAAGAAAATTTGCAAGACTGACGAATGAGGCGATCAGCCCATCTCCCGCTAAACGCTATCACGCAACTCAGCCGCTACCAGCTTTCCAAACGGTAAAAGGCGTGGTTGCCGATGACCGCCACCGGAGTCTGGTTCACCGCCCAATAAGGAGTTTCTTTCTTGTTGGTGAAATGAGTGGCGCCACGGGTGATGTTTCGCATTTTTTGCGGTTCATTGTAGGTGGTGCGGGCAATCCGGACGGCTTGCGGGAACAAAGGATGTTTTTCGAACTCCTTAACGATCTGATCATGTGACTTGCCGTTCAGGCTGGAGAACGCACCGGGCTTCACCACGGAAAGCGGGGACACGCCTTGCTGGTCGGCGCGACGGCGGATGACTTCGGCAACGGCTACCATACCAGTCTCGCCTTCACCACGGGCTTCCGCGAGGAGGACGGCAGCCACTACTTTTTGTCCGTACGTGGCACCACTAGCGGGCGAAGTGAACCCTGCCCACACCAGGACCATCAGCAACAGAATGTGTTTCATATATCAGACTACTACCGGCGGCGTACCCTGCAGCGGCATGCTCCTTGGCGGGAGCGGATGGACAGTCTCTAAACTGCCGCCTGCAAAGTGCCGATTTACCGGCTTTAAAGTTCGTCAGGGCCATCAGCGAGCTGGGAACGGCGTTCCCAGGGGGCCGACAGCTGGCGATTCTGCTTCAGCAAATAGTCTTATAACCCAACACAGTCCGTTTTCCAACGGGGTGCGCACCCTATTGCGCTTTTTAAAGCAGTCAACGGCATTTTCCCGGGAAACTTTAGGTTTTATGGGCTGTTTAATACGTAACCTGCTGATTTCGCGGGAGTTTGGCCGAAAAAAGGGAAATTTTGTAATCGCCGGAAAAAGTGGTCAAATAAGGCCAACATTCGTTGATTTCCCGCCGTCCGCGGGTAACCTTTGAATCCTAGACAATCCCAGTAACCGATGAGCCAATCGCCTCAATTACCGGTCTGTAGCCGCCATTCGCTGCATTTCCTGCCGTCACTTCGTTGGCTCGTCGCGATGGTAGCGCTGGTGATTTTGCTCCCGAGCATGGCTTCGGCGGCGGAGTTGACGGATGCGCGCAAGCTGCTGCTGGAAGGCAAGTATGCGGAGTGCGAGAAAGTGGCGAAGCAGGCGATCGACGATAACGAATACGACGAGGAGTGGCGCGTGCTGCAAGGGAAGGCATTGCTGGCGCAGGGGAAATATCCAGAAGCACTTGAAGCCATAACGAAGGCAGTGCCGCGTTATTACTCCAGCGTGCGGTTGCGACTGCTCTCCTGGGAAGTCCATCGGGCGAACGGGCAGGTGGATCGCGCGAAGTCGATGCTGTCAGAGATCAACTATCTGGCCAGTTCACGCACGTACGCGTATCGCGATGCGGCGAGCATGATCACGCTGGGCCGCACCGCGCTGATGTTAGGTGCCGATCCGAAGCGGGTATTGGAAACATTTTACGATCCGTTGAAAACCCAGGATGCGACGAATCGTGAGATCTATCTCGCCACCGGTGATCTGGCGCTGGAGAAGCATGACTTCGAAATGGCCTCGAAAGAATTTCAGACTGGGTTGAAGAGTCATCCAAAGGATGCGGAACTGTTGTACGGGCTCGCGCGCGCTTACGCACCGAGCGATCGACAGACGATGGTGAAGCTGATCAATGATGCGCTGAAGTCGAATCCAAATCATGTGGAGGCACGCCTGCTGATGGTCGATCATTTGATTGATGCCGAACAGTATGACGCGGCGAAATCCAGCATTGATGAGGTGGTCAAAATCAATCCGCGACATCCGGAGGCTTGGGCGTATCAATCTGTGATGGCGCACCTGAAGAACAACGCGGCGGAGGAGAAACGCTGCCGTGAGGAAGCGCTGAAGCTGTGGAAGAACAATCCCAAGGTGGACCACATCATCGGGCTGAATCTCTCGCAGAAGTATCGTTTCGCGGAAGGGGCGGAGTTTCAACGACAGGCGTTGAAATTTGATCCGGAATATTTGCCGGCGAAGGCGCAACTGGCTCAGGATTACCTGCGTATCGGCAAGACGGATGAGGGCTGGATACTCGCGGATGAGGTGCATCGCGCCGATGAGTATGATGTGACGGCGTATAACCTAACGACGTTGAAAGGCGTGCTGGATAGCTATGCGACGATCACGAACCAGTATTTCATCGTGCGCATGCCGGCGAAGGAAGGACCGATCTTCGGTGATCGCGTGCTGGAATTGCTGGAGCGCGCGCGGACGAATCTGTGCACGAAGTATGGGCTCGAATTGAAACAGCCAGTGGTGGTGGAGATCTTCGGCAGCCAGAAGGATTTCGGAGTGCGGACATTCGGGATGCCGGATAATCCGGGCTTCCTTGGTGTGTGCTTCGGCAAGGTCATCACGGCGAACAGTCCTTCGGCGCAGGTGAGCCGCTCGGCGAATTGGGAGGCGGTGCTGTGGCATGAGTTTTGTCATGTGGTCACGCTGGAGCTGACGCGCAACCGTATGCCGCGCTGGTTGAGCGAAGGCATTTCGGTGCATGAAGAGCGGCAGGCAAACCCGGTCTGGGGCCAGCACATGAATGCGCGGTATCGTGAGATGGTGCTGGGCGAGGATTTGACGCCGGTGAGCGAATTGAGCGGGGCTTTCCTGAATGCGAAGAGCGGGTTGCATGTGCAGTTCGCCTATTATGAATCTTCACTGGTGGTGGAGTATCTGGTGGGGAAATACGGCATGGATGCCTTGAGGAAGATACTGAAGGACTTGCATGACGGGGTGACGATCAATGAAGCCATCGCGAAGAATACGCAACCGATGGACAAGGTGGAGAAGGAGTTCGCCGAGTATGCGAAAAAATTGGCAAAGGGGCTGGCGACGACGTTGACCTTTGACCGGCCGGACCCGAAGAAGGCGTTGGTGCCAGGAGCTCCGACTCCCGCTGTGGTGGACCAGTTGCTGGGTGATCCGCGGAATTATTATGTGCTCCTGCAGAAGAGCCGGGCGCTCATGCAGGAGAAGAAGTGGGCGGAGGCGAAGGAGCCGCTGAAAAAATTGATCGAGGCGTATCCGCGCCAGATCGGGCCGGAGAGTGCTCACTACATGCTGGCGGCGGCGCATCGTAATCTGAAAGAGACAGCGGAGGAACGCGCCACGCTGGAGAAACTGGCGGCGATCGATGGCGAAGCGGTGGATGCGTATCTGCGACTGATGGAGATCGGCGTGGAGCAGCAGGATTGGAAACTGGTGCAGGCGAATGCGGACCGGTTCCTGGCCGTCAATCCACTATTGGCGCAGCCGTATTGGTTTGCCGGCAAGTCGAATGAGGCGACCGGCAATCCGGAGCGGGCGATGGATGCTTACAAGCGGCTGCTGCAACTGGACCCGGCGGATCCGGCCGAGGTGCATTTCCGGCTGGCGAAGTTGATGACGGAGAAGAACCCGGTAGGGGCGAAGGAGCACGTGTTAAGGGCGTTGGAGGAGGCGCCGAGATTTAGGGAGGCGCATGGGTTGTTGTTGAAGCTGCAGGGGACTGGAACGAATGGGGCGGGAGAAGGCAGCAAGTTGTTGTTCAAGTAGTGAAAGGCAATTGCACGAAACAGGTGTTGGATGCGACAGACATGAGCGAATTAATGATTGGAGGAGGGGACTCGGGATTGTTCTGGTTGTGCCAAGATGCTGAAGGACATCTGGGAATATTTCGATCTGACAGTTCTGGGGTGATCCCCACTGTTTATGAGAATCGGACAGATTTGATTGATTCTTTGACGGAAAAGCATGTCGAAAGTTTTCAGAAAAACTCCATTGCTTCTTTGCAAAAATGGCTTCTATTCCCGTTGCTCAAATATTTTCTTCCAGTGCAAAGCTTGAGAGAGCATAGAAATCTCCGGAATTCGTGGACGAGGAATTACGCCAATTATAACGCCGCCAAAGGACTATACTGTTACACGTCGCTGGAGAACGATACGGCCAAAGGGAGTGCTTATTGCCGGGTAGCTAGTCCAGTTCCGCCGATAGTCGCAACGGATACCCTGCCGCTGGAATTTAAAATGGTGCGAATGTCTGGCAGTTTCAGAGATAAAGTTACAGTGGGTGTGATGGATTTTGTTAAGTTTTGAGTCCGATCCTACCCAACTCAGATTGCTCTGCGGCAGAGCCTCCTCACGTCGGCTGCTACGGTTGAGCGGCAGCGCCCGCTTCACGGAGTTTGGCTTGGGCGGTGTCACGGCGTTTCTTGAGGGTATCGTCTTTTTTTGGGTCGTTCTCGACGAGCCAGTTCAAGTGAAACACGGCGGCGAACCAGGACTGCGTCTGTTCGCAGATTTCGGCTTCTTCGCTGTGCCAGGCGACGATCTCATCCGCTTTCACGGAGAATTGCTGCGGGTATTTCTGGCGCAGGATGTCCCAATGTTCCGCGAGCTTCGGCGCAGAGACAGCGACGAGGCTGCCGGTGTTATCGAGGCGGCGGCCGGAGAGGAGTTGCGCGAGGGGTGCGATGTCATCGATGGGGCGGGCATCGGGCGTAAAATCCCAGAGGCGCGTGGTGCCATCGGCACTGGCGGTGAACAGGATGCGGCCATCTTGGGTGAAAGAGGCGTGATCCACGCGGTCACGATGCAAGAGCGGTGGTGTGATGGGCGCACCAGTAAAGGTGTCCCAGATGCGCGCGGTGTTATCCCAACTGGCAGTCACCACGCGGGTGCTGTCCGGACTGAACGTGGCGGCGACGACCCAGCCGTTATGCTGGAGAAACGGGGTGACGGCATCGCCGATAGAAGCGTTCCAGACGCGGGCGGTGTTATCCGCACTGGCGGTGATGACGAAGCGCCCATCGGGACTGAAGGAAGCCAGTGTCAGTTCGGCCGTGTGTTCTAGCGGCGGTGAGAGCGGCTTGCCGGTGGTGGCATCCCAGATGCGCGCGGTGTTGTCCCAACTGGCGGTTATAACCTTTGTACCATCGGGGCTGAAGGAGGCGATGACGACGCGATCCGTGTGTTCCAGGGGAGGCGTGATGGCTTTGCCGGTGGTGGCATCCCAGACGCGGGCGGTATTATCCCAGCTCGCCGTGACGACCTTGGTGCTGTCGGCGCTGAATTGCGCGTAGGCGATGCGGCTCTTGTGCTCAATGGTTTTCGCGTTGTCATTGCCGGGGCGCATACCACCGCGTTCGCCGGAAGGTGGTGCGCCTTCCGTGGGTGCTTTACCGGCAAAGAAAGGAGGGGCGTTGGTGCGGTCTTCGCGCTTCTTGCCTTTGAAATTGCCACCACCGGGTTGTTGTGTGGGTTCTACAGTGGGGATGGAACGCAACTGGGCTTTGCGGTCCATGTCCGCGGTGAACAGGATTTTGCTGTCCGGGCTGAAAGCGGCGAAGCTGATGGAAAAAGGCATGCGTAAATTACGCTTTTCCATGCCGGTCTTGATCTCCCAGGAGCGTACGGTCTGGTCGCTGCTGATGGCATTGATGGCGCTGTCGTTGTTGACGAAACGGGCGGCGAGAATTTCGGCGCTAGAATTAAAAATTTGCGAGACAGGTTCGCCGGTCATGACATTCCACACCTGCATGGTGTTGTCTGTGACGGCGAGCATGAGTCGGTTGTCTTTGGAAAAGATCGTCTGGCGCAACTCGCCTTTGATTGGCAACTCGCGGGAATTCTGCTGGGCGGCCGGTGTATCCCAAACCCGGATCGTGCGGTCCTTGCTCGCGATCATGACGCTGCGGCCATCGGGATTGAACAGGGCGTGGAGAATCTCCGCGCTGTGGGAAAGTGGAGGTGTGATGGGGCGGCCAGTGGTGGCGTCCCAGACGCGGGCAGATTTTTCTGCCACGGTCAGGACGCGGCGGCCATCAGGTGAAAAACGGACCCGGGCTACGCGGGTGCTGTGCGCGAGTGGTGGCGTGACGGGCTCGCCGGTATTGGCATCCCAGACGCGACCGGTGTTGTCTTTGTTTGCGGTGGCGATGCGTGAACCGTCTGGACTGAACTCAGCGTAGGTCACGATGTCGTTATGCTGCATCGGCGGAGTGATGGCTTCACCCGTCATGACATTCCAGACGCGTGCGGTACGGTCTTCACTGGCGGTGACGAGTCGCAAACCATCCGGACTGAACGAGACGTGCCGGACGATGCCGCCATGGCGCAATGGCTTGCCGATGGCCTGACCGGTCTTGGCATTCCAGACGGTGGCCGTACGATCACGTGAAGCGACAGCGAGCTTGGTGCCATCCGCGCTGAAGGTGATAGATTCGACGTCGTCGGGAATACGGATCGATTTGGTGACCGGCTCACCGGTCTCAGTGCTCCAGACGCGGGCGGTGCCATTCTGATTCTGGCCGCCGGCGATGGCGACTAGTTCCCCATTGGCACTGAACGTGGCGACGTTCACTGGGAAATCGTGGGCAAGTCTGACCGGCTGTGACTTGTCCTTGCGCCAGTTCCAGAGGAGGGCGGTGCGGTTGTCGTTAAGCAGGAGCAGTTGCTGGCCATCCGGACTGACCGCGGCAGAGCGGACGTTATCAGGCAGTGGGACGGGCTGGCCGAGGGCGACGCCGGTGGAGACATCCCAGAGGCGGGCACGTTTACCGGCGAAGGTGACGAGGAAACGGCCATTCACACTGGCGGCGGAGGCGACGATGGGCTGATCTTCCGTCCAGAATTGGATGAGGCGCGGGGATTGCCGCAAGGCGGAGGCGATACGGGTGCGCTGGATCTCCTCATTCTCTTTGTGGCCTTCATCGAGGCGGAGGGCGTCCACAAAACTGAGCAGGGCGGCGGAGGCATCGCCTTCATCCATGAGGCGGAGGCCATCGCCGATGTTCAGGCGGACGAGGCGCTGGCGGCTTTGCTCGGCGAGCGCTTCGGCTTTGAGACGTTCCTTGTTCGCGGCTTTTTCCTGGTCGAGCGCGAAGTCGCGTTCCTTTTGCAGACGTTGTTCATTGACGAGGATGACGCCGAGCAAGGTGCACAGGCCGAAGAATGTGGTGACGGCGAGCAAGGCGACGGCGGGACGACGCACGGCCCATTTACCCGCGCGATAGAAGTAACCGGCAGGGCGGGCGCGAATCGGTTCCTTGCGCAACCAGCGTTCGATGTCTTCAGCGACAGCCTCAGCGGAACCGTAGCGACGCTGAGGATCTTTCTCCATGCACTTGAGGCAGATGGTCTCCAGGTCGCGATCCACGCGGCGATTGATGGCGGAAGGGCGTTGCGGCTCGCGATCAATGACGAGGCGCAAGGTCTCCAAGGGAGAATCCGCGCGGAAGGGCGGATGGCCGGTGAGTAATTGATAGAGCACCGCACCGAGGCCGTAGACATCGACCGCAGTAGTGAGCTTGAAGCCCTTGCCCTCCGCTTGCTCCGGCGACATGTAGTTCGGCGTGCCGATGATCTCGCCGGTGACGGTGAGGTTCTCACCGGCATCCACGCGCTTGGCGAGGCCGAAGTCGGTGATGTGCGGTTCGCCCTGGTTATCGAGGAGAATGTTATCCGGCTTAAGATCGCGATGCAGGATGCCGTGCTGATGGGCGAAGTGAACGGCGCGGGCGACCTTGGCCATCAGGATGGCGGAAGCGTGAGGGTCCGGCGTGAACCGCTTCATGTGTTCATCGAGGCTGCCGCCCTCGATATAACGCATGCTAAAGAACAATTGGCCGTCATGCTCGCCGACTTCGTAAATGGGAACGATGTTCGGATGGTCGAGATTCGCGACGGCTTCGGCCTCGGCACGGAAGCGTTTCATCTGGTCCTCACCGGCGAGGAGACCGGCGAGGATGGTCTTCAGGGCAACGGTGCGGTTCAGCTTGATCTGGCGTGCCTTGTAGATGGCGCCCATGCCGCCTTGGGCGATGCCTTCAAGGAGTTCGTAATCGCCGAAGCGGCGGATCTGATTGCTCTTCAAACCCGCTTCGGTGACGAGCTCACGCATCTTGCCCAGGTCGAGCTGGATGGTGGGATGCGGAGTGCGAGGCGGCGTGTTCGGGGACGCGCCGCCAGCCGGAGTCGGAGTGGACTCTGGTGCAATTGGCTCGTCGCGCTCGCCCATGGTTGTATCGCTTCGCACTGTAAAGAGAGTGTTCGCCTATGTCAGCAAAAAGGACGTCCGCCCCAGCGCGGGTATTCGCCTGTCCCAGAAGATAAGACGCCGGAAACTGGGGAAAGTTGCGGGGCGGGAAATAAAGATTTTTTGGGTGAACGAAAAGGGGGCGAGGGACGTCAAAGGTGGAAGCGATGCGCTATCCTGTCGCGTTTACTTTTATTCTCACTCCTCACCCTCAGTCCCTCTCCTCGTTGAGAGGAGAGGGATGAGCGATGGATGTCTTTAAACAGTCAGATTTTGTGGGCTGTCGGATGTTGAAGCGGCTTAAAAGCCGCGCTCCTTTAGCGCGGTAAAGGTTCTGCTGAGTTCGCCAGGGACCAGACCATGATGGCGAGGGCGGCGGTGCAGTCGTTGAGGTCTTTTGGGGAGACTTTGTCCACGGTGTCGGCGGCGGTGTGGTGGTACCAAAAGTATTTTTCGCGGGCGACTTCGAGGTGCATGGCGGGGACGCCACCGACGAGGAGTTGGAGGACATCAGTGCCGCGGCAGCCGAATTCCATCTGCGTGGCACCGACGGGTTCGAGGAGCGGGGCGATGCCTTTCAAGGCCGTCATGGCTTTCTCACTGCCAGTGAGGCCGAAGCCGGTGGGTTTGAAGATGCCGCTATCGCTTTCGATGGCGGCGACGTGTTTGGCGAGTGCGTTAGTATAAGCTGCGACGTAGGCTTTGGCACCGCGGACGCCGTTTTCTTCGTTCGTCCAGAAGACCACTCGGATGGTGCGGCGAGGCTTTAAACCGGAGGCCATAATCAAGCGGGCGGATTCCCAAGCGGCGATGCAACCGCCGCCGTCGTCTTGCGCACCTTGGCCGATATCCCAGGAATCAATATGGCCGCTGACGAGGACGATCTCATCGGGTTTTTCGCTGCCGGGTATTTCAGCGATGACATTGCGGGAGAGTCCGTCGGGTAAGGTCCGGGCCTCCATCTTCAAGCGCAGCACGGGGGATTCGCCACGGTCTTGGAGGCGCTGGAGCATTTCGGCGTCTTCAATGGTGATGGCGGCGTGGGGAATCTTCGGCACAGTATCATCGTAGGCCATGTTGCCGGTATGGGGTGTCTGCAATGAGATGGGGGTGATGGAGCGGACTAGGCTGGCGATGGCTCCCGCGCGACCGGCCTCAATGGCACCGCGAGTGCGGACGGCGACGGTCTTGTGGTAGTCGTCGTAGGGGACATTGAAGACCACGATGCGACCGATGGCTTCGACTTTTCGTTGGGCGAGTTCCTCAAAGCTTCTGACGACGAAGACTCTCGCGGTGATTCCGTCTTTGGGTGGAGCGATGCTGCCACCGAGCCCGAGCATGGGTAAAGATTGACGGCGTGGGCCAATGAGTTCCAAGGATTCTTGACCACGGACCCAGCGAGGAATGACGACGGGCTCACCGCGGACGTTGACGAAACCGTCACGCTTCATCTCGGATATGATCCAATCGATGGAATTTTCCAAATTAGTAGAACCACTGAAGCGGGGACCGAAGGTGTCGCACATATACGCCAGACGGGCATAGGCGTTAGTGGAGGATGTAGCGGCGGTGAGGAGGGTTTTCGCGGCGGCTTGATCGGGGTGATTGGCGGCGCGGGCGGTGAAGGAGAGCGCGAGGGTAATTAGGGCGAAGAAGATTGGGCGCGCGTATGACATGGAGGAATTGAAAGGGATAGGAGGCCAAGGGGCAAGGCATGAGTGAAGCGCATGGTGTCATGTGTAACTGGGGGATGACGGAATTCGGCTCTGGTCTAATGGCAGTGGCCCGTGTTTTTTGGATTTATATATCGCCATTGTGAGGTGAGGAGAGTGTAGTGGGGTGCCTGCAAAATTCCGGGCATTTTGCCCGGAATGGAAGGCGCAAAACTAATGAAGGCAATTTTCTCACGGCGGGATTTTTCCACATCACTTTGTCTCCGTCTGGGAATCATCGTGCTGGCATCCTTTGCAGCCATCAACTTGAAGGCGGCGGGTTTGGATGCGAAGACGGTGGATGCCGAGTTATTCGAAGCGTTTGATCTGAGCAAGAACGGCTATCTTAGCGGCACGGAGATTACGCCCGCTGTGAGCAAGTATGATACGAATGGAGATGGGCGCGTGGTGTTTGAGGAGTTCAGTGCGGGTCGGGAAAAGGATCGCGCTGCCAAGCCGGCTGTGGTGGTGCCAACGAATGTGGTTATCGCGGCACCAGCGCCTGCGAAGGCAGTGGTGGCAGCACCGGCGGGGGTGTTAACGCCGCGGCCAGCGCCGATGCCGGAGCTACCGCCGATGAAAGCGAAGTCCGGACTGATCAGCGGACGTGCGGTGTATATGGACGGGCGACCGATGGAGGCTTTCAAAGCGACAGCACTGGGCTGGGCGGGGGAGATTCATCTGGGACCATCGGGATCAATACCGAGCCTGGGACAGGTGGATGGCAAGGATGGGAAATTTGAGATTGTGCCGACGAGCTCGTTTGATCGGAAAAAAGTCCTGAAGGAGGCGCTGGTGACGGTATTACGAGCGGATGCGCTGCTGACTTACAAGGACCGGAAGTATCGGATCGCCATGCATCCGCTGGATGGTTTGCTGGATGGTTCGGACAAGGCGGCGTTCCGAGGTGAAACGGAAAAGGGTGTGGTACGGGATTTTGTGCTGAAGGTGCAAGGACCCAAGCGGGGCTTTGAAAAGAATACGCCGCCCAAAGACTCGCATCGCAATGAAAGGAGTGATCCGGGGTACAATTCTTTTTATGGCGGGACAGTTTGCCTGGATCTGGATCATCGGGTGGGGCAGAAGCCGGAGATGAAGGTGATGAAAGGCTCGGTGATCAAGGCGACGTTCACACCCGCGGGAACGCTGCTGGACGGTTCCCCATCACGGATCATCGTCCGGACACTGCCGGTCCTGGAGGAGAGCATGATCGGTTATTACTTCTATTTCCGGGACATCCCACTGGGGGATTATACGGCCACGGTGGAGCTCACGAAGCCGGATGGGCAGACGTATCCGTTGCGCACGAAGGTGCTGGGTTCACCGTGGGGGGAATCGACATCGATGGTTTTTGCACCGTTCGATACGATCAATCATGTGGAGCAGTTTGCGTTGTTTGCGGTGCCGTGAGATGGGTGTCAATCGCAGCAGCCGAAGATGGGTTCGCTCAAGGCTAGGGCTCGCTGGGAGAAGGTGTGAAATTCCTGCACGGTGAGAAAAAGGGGAGTGCGAGAGTTCAAATGATGCAGGACGTAGATCAGTTCTGAACCCAAGGGCGGCAATTCAACGGCTTCGTATCGGCAATCGGTGTAGAAGTTCTGCATGCGGGCCAGTAACGGAACATTACGGAGTGAATCAGGCTGATGTTCCAAGAAGGTGAAGAGCTGGGTGTGGCTGGACTCAGACAAGGAGAAAGAATACCCGGCGGTTTGGTACCGGGAGGTGTCTGAGCCGATGAAGAAATCGAGCGCCATGGGGGGTGATTTTGCCATTTGCGTGAACGTTTCAAAGTCAGAAAAAGGAGAGTTCAAGACCCTGGGTTCAACGCTGAGAAAGTTCCAAGTGTGAGAAAATAGAAATTTTGTCTCCATGGAGCTCACCGGGCGCACCGAAGGCTCACGGTTATCCGCAAAGGATGGCAGGATGATGAGCATGACGACGGAATTTTGTCCGAGAATAGCGGGGAATAGCGAGGCTAAGGATAACGGGGTGGCTGGGAGATGTGGCAGGTTGTGGGCATGACAAAAGTGAAATTTAGGGTGAACGGATTGGAACGTAGTGGAACGCAAGGCTAACGGGGATGAACTGGAGCAGATATGGTTTGGGCATGAGAAAAAGAAGATTTTGTCTCCACATAACGCATATAACGCATGTAGGCGTAACGGTGGCGGGAACTGGGTGGCAGGATGGGGGCGTAAAGAAAGGAAAGACGGAGAAGGCGGAAAAGCGACGGCCAGGATGAACAGACGAAATTTTGTGTGGATGCATTGAGATGTAGTGAGATGCATTGCTAACGGAAGCGGAGATTTGGTGGCAGAGTGGAGCATGTGAGAGCGGGGAAAACATCGAAAGAAGGAAGGCAGAGCCTCCTGGCCGTCGGCTGGGGTGGGGTCCGCCTCGTCACCTCGGCGGCTACGGTTCGAGGCCGAGAGCATACGCTAGGCTTGCGGTGAGGTAGGGGAACAGGTTCAGATATGGGGACTAACGGAGAACACATGATACTGCGCACGATGTTGCAGCGGCTCTACGCGAGCCTGATCGCCGGTCCGGGGTTGAACGCGCGGCCGCATAACAGCCGGCAGCGGGTGGACCTGCTGGAGCTGCGGCATTTGCAGGGGACGGAGCCAGCGACGGCGTTACGCGATCTGCTGGCGGGGATGGTGGAGTTTCCGGCGAAGGTGAAGGAATTTAGCTGGCCGGATTACCCGGAAAGCGAATGGTCTGAAGAGCAGCGCACGGCGCGGACGTCCGAAGACAAGCAGAACAAGGTGCTGGGGAAGCTGCGGGACATCGCGGAGGACGCGACGGAGTATTACAACGATCATGGTGATCAGGCTTTGTTCGTCGGGTTTCCGCTGCTGTCCATTCCAGTGACGCAGGACCGGCAGGGGTTCAAATCTTCACGGATCCTGGCACCAATCGCGTTTGTGCCGGTGACGTTGAGCGTGCGGCGCGGGATATCGCCGGGGGTGACGCTGACGGTGACGGGTGAGGGGGCGGACCTGGTGATGCCGAATCCGGGATTGCTGGCGTGGATCGAGCAGCAGACGGGGCAGACGACTGAGGGACTTTTTGCGGATGAATCGGGGGAGAATCCGTGGCGGGAGATCGCGGAGATGATCGCATTGGCGGCGAAGGCAGCGGGGATCGAGGTGCCACCGGTATTTGATGATAAGACGATGTTGCAGGGTGTGCCGAAGACGGATGCCTTACCGACGAAGGCGGAGATCTTGCCGTGCGCGATCATCGGATTGTTTCCTTTGGTGAATCCGGGGTTGTTGCGGGATACGAAGTGGATGCAGGAAACGGAGCCGACGCTGGTGAATCCGGTGCAGGCGTTTCTCTCGCCCAAGGCGTTGGAAGAGGCGGAGGAGAATCAATTACCTGAAGCGAAGGAGTGGGATCACGAAGCGAATGCGGCGAAAGTAAAACGCGATTTCAGTGAGGAACTTTTGGTGACACATGCGGATCCTTGCCAGGCGGAAGCCGTGGCGCATGCACGTCGGAGTGCGGCTTTGGTCATCCATGGACCACCAGGAACGGGCAAGAGCCAGACGATCGCGAATATCATCGGGGATCATCTGGCACGAGGTGAACGAGTGTTGTTCGTATGCGATAAACGCACGGCGCTGGATGTGGTGAAGTATCGGCTGGAGAGCATGGGCCTGGGCGGGCTGTGCGGAGTGATCCATGATCCGCAGCGCGATCGCACACAGCTCTATATGCAGATCCGGCAGAAGCTGGAAGATCTGGCGCAAGATGCAGAATTGCCCGATCCAGCGCGCAAGCTGGGGCAGACGAATATCCGCCTGAATGACCTGCACGCGGAATTGCGCGGATACTTTGACCGGTTGCACGGCTGTGGTGAGGCAGGGGAATCGTTCCATCAATTGTGCGGTGAATGGTGGCTGGCACGGGAGAAGGGTGGGGTGGATTTACCGGAGGTGGAAGGATTGACGGAGCAGGATTTGATGACGCATCGCACAGATGCGGAGGAAATCTTAAGGCGCGCACTGACGGCGCGGTGGCCGGAGAGTCCGTATCGCGGGCGATTGGGCATGACGCTTTCGGAGTGGCTGGCGAGCCGGCCAGCGGAGATCAAAGGGAAGCTGGAGAAGTCGGTGGTGGCGGCAAAGATTGTGGATGAGTGCGGAGTGCCTGGCGGGCAGAGGGGCGGTGCTGGTGATTTGGAAAGTGGTGTGGCTAGTGGGAGCGCCGCTACTGCCGGCTGGAATCCGGCAGCACATTGCAACGGGCAGGCGAATGGTTTGGTGCATTTGGAGGCGGGTTTTGGGGCGTTGGAACAGGCGGAGGCGCGTGGGGCTTTGGCGGATTTGCTGGAGGCAGTGGTGAAGCGGGGATTGCCTGAGGTGGCGCTGAAACTGGCGGCGAGCAGCCAATGGCAGCGGTTTGAGGAAGAGATTTCTAGCCTAGCGAAAGAGGCAGAGCGTTTGGGGCATCCGTTGGAACGGGAGTTGTTTTTACAAATAAAGGGGGCGGTGCCGCCTTTGGGCGAGGTGGGGCGGCGCTTGCTGGCGCTGGATAACTGGGCGCCGATCGCGGGGAGTTGGACGCGATTCTTTGCGTTCGCGAAGAAGAAGGAAGCGGCAGCGGCGCTGACACCTTTGGCCTTGCCGATGACGCCGGAAGCGACGGAGCGGGCACGCGTGTTCTATCTGGGACTCAAGGCGCGTTATCTGTGGAGCGATCTGCGCGACCGTTTGCTAGGCAAGGAAGCGGCGACATTGCCGACGGATGAGGAGTTGCTGGCGTTCCGCGACGGGTTGCCGGAGGTCATCACGGTGCTCAAGACGCTCAAGCAGCCGATCTATGCGCTGGTGCAAGCGACAGTGCTGGCGGCGTTACAAGACTTGGCGGGCAAAGGCGCGGTGTGTGTGACGATGTTGCGGCAATCGGCGGAACGCGCGGAGGCGATCCATGGATTGGAAATGGCGCTGATGGATTCGCAGGTTTTTGCTGACAAAGCGATTGGCGAGCTTTCCGGTGGCTGGCGGAAAAACGAACTGGCGGCGGAGATTTGCCAACGGTTCGTGGAGTTTTTTGACACGTTGGAAGAAGCGATACGGTTGTCGGACCGTTTGCGTACGTGCTCGGCGGCGATGCAGCAGGCGGTATCTGAAGCAGCGGTGCGGGGGATGCCGTGGGAGACGGCGGAACCGGCGCTGAAGGCGTCGGTGTTGTCACGCGAGATACGGAAGAGATTGCGTGAGGATGAAGCGCTGGCGCGAATCGATACGAAACGCGTGGAGGCGGCCTTTGCGGAATTGCTCGAGCGCACGGAAGAGAAGAAACAGTTGGTGCGCGCAGTGGTGGTGCATCGCTGGCAGAAGGTGTGGCGGGAACGATTGCTGGCCTCAACGGGGTCACGGTTGAATACGTTGGGTGCGTCATTGCGCCAGCGGCTTTATGTGCGCGGCGAGAAGGCGATGAAGTTGCGGCAGATGATCGCAGCGGGCGCGGGGATAGAAGGCGGTGATCCGTTGTTCGATCTGTGTCCAGTGTGGATGGCGAGTCCGGCGACGGTGGCGCAGATTTTTCCGCGAGAGGCGTTGTTCGATGTGGTGATGTTTGATGAGGCGAGCCAATGCCGATTGGAGGAAGCGTTGCCGGTGTTGTTGCGCGGGAAGCGAGTGGTGATCGCGGGTGATCCGAAGCAATTGCCGCCCACACGGTTCTTCGAGCAAGCGCTGGCGGATAGCGATGATACCGCGGCGGAGACGGCAGATGAGGTCTTCGTGCAGCAGCAATCGGAGGCGGAAGACCTGCTGACGGCGGCGCTGAACCTGAATGTGCAGGAGGCGTTTCTGGATGTACATTATCGGTCGCGGAACGAGGCGCTCATCGGGTTCTCGAACGAAGCATTTTACTCGAAGCGATTGCAGCCGATTCCGGGACATCCGAAGAATCGGGCGCTCGCAGCGCCCATCCGTTTGGTGCGCGTGGATGGGCTGTATAAGGATCGCGGCAATGAAGCGGAGGCGAAGGCGGCGGCGGCTTTGGTGGTGGAGTTGTTGGATGATAAGAATCCACCGTCCATCGGCGTGGCGTGCTTCAATCTGAATCAGAGGGATTTGATTCTGGAAGAACTGGATGGGATGGCAGCGGCGGATCCGAAGTTTGCGGAGCGGTTGGAGATCGCGCGGAAGCGGCGCGGGAATGATTCGTTCGAGGGATTGTTCGTAAAGAATTTGGAGAACGTGCAGGGGGATGAGCGGGATCATATGATCATCTGCACGACGTTCGGCCTGGATGTGAATGGGAAGTTCCGGCGGAATTTCGGTGCGTTGTCGCGAAATGGGGGTGAGCGGCGGTTGAATGTGTTGGTCACTCGTGCGCGGGAGGCAATCCATATCCTGACTTCAATTCCGCGGGCGGAATATATCAGCCCGGAGCAGTTGGAATCGGGGCAACGGCCGACGGGGCGGCATTTTCTCTATGATTACCTGCGCTATGCGGAAGGGGTGGGAACGACGTTTGAGCGTTGGCAATCGGATATGGAGCAGGCGAGGGGCAAGGCGCTGGTGCAATGTGTAACAGGCGAGACGACGCGGCCATCAACTTTGGTGGAGGCAGTGGGCGGGTCGTTGCACGCGGAGCATGGCGTGGGCTCCACATTGTATTGGGGCAATGACGGATTTTGCGTGGATGTGGCGTTGACGCATCCGGAACTAGGCGCGGATGTCACAGTGGGTGTGCTGGCGGATTTCACACGGTATCAGAAGACGCCGGACCCGATCTCATGGGAACAGTTCCGCAGCATGGTGCTGAGTTCGCAGGGATGGAAGCTGCATCGGTTGTGGAGTCCGGCGTTGTTCCGGGATGGAGAGGGGCAGTTGCAACAGGTGGTGGCGAAACATCTTGAAGTTGCAGGGAAGCCGAAGGCGGCTAGCGAGCCGATTTCGCCAACGGGCTAGAGAAAAGAGAAATACTCATGAATAAAACAGAGTTAATTTCATATCTTGAAGGGAAGTTGCCGGAGTATCTGGAGCTGTTGCGGCAGATGGTTTTGATCAATAGCTGGACGCAGAATGTCACGGGGGTCGACAAACTGGGGCAATTCACTGCGGAGGTGTTCGCGCGGCTGGGTTTCACAGCGGAGTATGTGCAATCTTCGAATCCGAAATATGGAAAGCACCTGATCTTGACGCGGGCGGGTAAGGGCACGAAGTCGGTGGCGATGGTGTCGCACTTGGACACGGTGTTTCCGCCGGAAGAAGAGGAGCGGAATGATTTCAAGTGGCGCATGGAGGGGGATTTCATTTATGGACCGGGCACGAACGACATCAAGGGTGGCACGGTGATGATGTGGCTGATGCTGGTGGCGTTGCGCGATTTGGAGCCGGATGTGTTCGAGAGCGTGACATGGAAGTTGTTCTTGAATTCCTCGGAGGAAGAGTATTCGCCAGATTTCGGTGAGGTGTGCCGGACACGGTTTGCGCCGAATATGTTGGGCGCACTGGTGTTTGAATCGGAAGGGAGACTCGGCGAGCAGCGGTTGGTGGTGACGGCACGCAAGGGCAGGGCAACATGGCGAGTGAAGGCAAGTGGACGTGGATCGCATGCGGGGTCGAAACATTCGCACGGAGTCAACGCGGTGGTGCAGATCGGACGCACGGTGCAGCAGATCGCGGCGATGACGGATTACAAACGCGAATTGACGGTGAACGTGGCGACCATCGAGGGTGGAACCGTGATGAACCGCGTGCCGCACGAGGCGGTGGCGGAGGGGGAGTTTCGGTCGTTTGATCCGCAAGTGTTTGAAGATGCGAAACAGGCATTTCTGAAATTGAGTGGGCCGGGCGAGGTGTCTAGTCCGGTGGATCGGTTCGCGTGTGAGATCAAGGCGGAGATCAAGACGGTGAGCCGGCCATGGCCGCGAAATGAGGGGTCGGAGAAGCTTTGCCAAATATGGGAGGTGGCCGGTGCGGAATTGGGCATGCTGGTGGGGCACCAGGAGCGGGGCGGCTTAAGTGATGGAAATTTGATCTGGGATGCGGTGCCGACATTGGATGGCCTAGGGCCATGGGGGGATAACAGCCATTGTTCTGAGCGGAGTGCGGACGGGAGCAAGGAGCAGGAATATATCGAGGTGCCATCGATTGTGCCAAAGGCGGCGTGGAATGTGGTGGCGTTGAGAAAATTGATTTCAAACTGAAGGCATTGAAAAACGAGGTTAAAGGGCAGCGAAAAGGCGGTCACGTTTGCTTGAAGGCAAATAGCTGTCCGGACGTCCAACTGATTGACAAAGCCCGATGTGGCGTCAAAAGTAGCGGCATTCTCTTTGAGTCATGAAATTGAGTCAGCGTTTCAAATCCAGCGTGTTTGCGCTTACGGGCCTGTTTGCGTCAGGCGTGGTCTCGTCCTACGGGGCGGTTGATTTTGTGCGGCAGGTGAAACCTGTCCTGGAATCGGCCTGCTTGAGCTGTCACGGAGCGGAGAAGCCAAAGGGTGGTTTCCAATTGCACACGAAGGCGGCGGCTTTCAAGGGCGGTGATGATGGCGTGGCCATCGTGGCCAAGGATCCCAACAAGAGCCCGCTCTATACATCCACCACGCTGGCCAAGGATCATGACGATGTGATGCCGCCCAGCAGCAAGGAACCGCTGACCAAGGGGCAGTCGGAGATCCTGAAGCAATGGATTGCGGAAGGGGCGGTCTGGCCGGATGGAGTTGAATTGAAGCAGGTCACGCGCATTAGTTTCGTAAAGGACGTGCAACCGATCTTGGAGTTCAATTGCGTCGCGTGCCATCGCGAGGGACATGACAAGGGTGGTTTGCGGTTGGATGCCAAGGAGTTTGCGCTGAAGACGGGTGACAGCGGTCCGAGCATCGTTCCGTTCTTCGCTGAGAAGAGCAAGACGTTCACTTCTACGACGCTATCCAAGGATGACGAAGCCTTGATGCCGCCGTCAAACAAGGGTGGCCCGATGCCGAAGGACAAGCAGGACATCCTCAAGGAATGGATCAACCAAGGTGCTGCTTGGCCGGAAGGAATCACCCTAACGCCAAAGAAGGCGGATCAGGCAACTGGTGGTGACAATCTCGCGCTAGTGGTGGAGATGCACAAACGCATCGTGGCGAACTTGAAAGAGAAGACTGCGGCGGACATGAAGCAGTACAATCAGGTGATCCCGGGTGGAACGGTAGCTTTCGACATGATGCCGATTCCGGCAGGCACCTTCATGATGGGTACTCCGGAGACGGAGAAGGGACGCAAACCGGATGAAGGGCCGCAAGTGCAGGTGAAGATTGAGCCGTTCTGGATGGGCAAGACCGAGGTGACTTGGAATGAGTATGAGCTTTTCATGTATCCCGAAGATCAACGCCTGGCTGCCGCTGGCGGCACGGTGACCAAGGATGCGGTGGTGGATGGTGTGAGCCGTCCCACGAAGCCGTATGTGGAGATGAGCTTCGGCATGGGCAAGGACGGTTTCCCCGCCATCAGCATGACGCATCATGCGGCGAATAAGTATTGCCAGTGGTTGAGCGCCAAGACCGGACACTTCTACCGCCTGCCGACCGAGGCCGAGTGGGAGTATGCCTGCCGCGCTGGCACGACGACGGCTTATTCTTTCGGGGATGATGCCTCGAAGATCGGCGAATACGCCTGGCTCGAAGCGAACAGCGACTGGAAGTACCAGAAGGTCGGCAAGAAGAAGGCGAATCCGTGGGGCTTGCACGATATGCACGGCAACGTGATCGAGTGGTGCTTGGACCAATACAGCGCCGATACTTACAAGCAAGGTGCGGGTAAGACGGTGGATAATCCGTGGGTGCGTTCATCCACGCCGTATCCGCATGTCGCACGTGGCGGTTCCTGGGATGACACGCCGGACAAATTGCGCAGCGGTGTCCGCCGTGCTTCCGGACCGGGCTGGAAGATTCAGGATCCGCAATTGCCAAAGAGCATCTGGTATCATACGGATGCCCAGTTCCTTGGTATTCGTGTGGTGCGTCCGTTGAAGGTTCCCTCTCCGGAAGAGTTGAACAAGATCTGGAACAATGGCGTGGAGAAGGATTGATTTTTTACTGAACGAACATCCGGTCTGACAGTCCATACAACTATGAACGAATCCCAGAATCCCCAAGAGCGGCCAGAGCTATCGCGCCGCGGTTTCTTGCAGACATCCGGTATCGCACTAGGTGGTGCCATGCTGGGCGGTTTGAGCATCGAGCGCAGCGCTTTTGCTGCCGGCAGTGATGAGCTGAAGATCGCGCTGATCGGTTGCGGCGGTCGTGGTTCAGGTGCTGCCGACCAGGCGTTGAACACCCATGATCAGGGCAAGATCAAGCTGGTTTCCGTGGCGGATGTCTCGGAAGACCAGATCGCCAAGAGCCTGAGCTCATTGCGCAAGAATCATCCTGACCGCGTTGACGTCACGCCGGATCGCGAGTTCGTGGGATTTGATGGTTATAAAAAGGCGATCGCCACGGCCGATGTGGTCATTTTGGCCACGCCTCCGGGATTCCGCCCGATGATGTTCGAGGAGGCTGTGCGTCAGGGTAAACACGTGTTCACGGAGAAACCGGTTTGCGTGGACGCCCCGGGTTTCCGCCGTTTCATGGCGGCAGCGCAGGAGTCGAAGAAGAAGAATCTTAAAGTCGGTGTCGGTCTGCAACGGCGTCATCAGCCGGGCTATCTGGAAAGCATCAAGCGGATCGAAGACGGTGCCATCGGCGATATCGTCTCCATGCGCTGCTACTGGAATGGTAACACACCGTGGGTCAAGCCACGTGCGGACTTGGAAAGATTGGCCGGCCGTAAACTGACCGAGATGGAATACCAGATGAAGAACTGGTACTACTTCGTCTGGTTGTGCGGCGATCATATCGTGGAACAGCACATCCATAACATCGACGTCATCAACTGGATCAAGAAGGGTCCGCCGGTGAAGGCGCGTGGCATGGGTGGTTGTGAAACCCGCAAAGGACCGGACTACGGCGAGATCTTCGACCATCATTCTGTTGAGTTCACCTATGCGGACGGGTCCATCTGCCACAGCATGTGCCGTCACCAGCTCGGTTGCTGGAACGAAGTGCGAGAACATGCCGTCGGTACGAAAGGTCGTTGGGAAGCGGATGGTTCGGGCAACCGTTACACGTTCTCGGGTCCGAACAAGTGGCGCTTCGAAGGCTCGACCAAGACGCCGTATCAGCTCGAACACGACGATCTGTTCAACGCAATCCGCAACGACAAACCTTTCAACGAAGCGGAATATGGTGCGACGAGTTCCATGACGGCTGTATTTGGCCGCATGGCGACCTACTCGGGCAAAGAGCTGGATTGGGAGGCTGCCGTCAATTCGAACATCGATACGATGGTGAAGAACATCGACAAGGTTTCCTTCGAGGAAGCGATGAAATTGGAGCCGCCGACCAAGCCGGGACCGAACGGCCTGTATCAATTGCCGGTGCCGGGCAAGACCGTTGTCATCTAAGCATTGCCTGCGAAAGTTTATCGAACAACACCCGCACTGATACACTTGGTGCGGGTGTTGCTTTTTAAGAACTGAATGAATCCTGAGCCGACCTTGCTGACGCGACGTGAATTGCTCTTTGGATTGGCGGGGACCGCTTTGCTGTCAGGTTGCCAAGCCTCGAAACCAAGCCGTCGTAGCGCTGAGTTGCAGAGATTCGTCTTTCACAAAGGAGTGATGGGCACGGTCTTTACCATCACCTTATTTGCAGCCGATGAAGCAACCGGAAAGAGCGCGGCCGAGGCGGCGTTTGCACGCGTGGTGCAGCTTAACGACATCATGACGGACTATGATCGCGACAGCGAGTTGATGCGTTTCTGTCTCGCTCCTTGCGGACAACCGGTGGTGTTGAGCGAGGATCTCTTCACCGTGATCGCCAAGGCTCAATGGGTGGCTGAGCGGACTGATGGGGCTTTCGATATTACGCTGGGACCGATCATCCGCTTGTGGCGGCGGGCGAGAAGACAACGCGAATTGCCGCCACCGGATCTGTTGGCGGCAGCGAAGGCGGCATGTGGTTATCAATTTTTTAAACTCGATCCGCGAACACGTGCGGCAACTCTGCAGAAACCGGACATGGTCCTGGACCTCGGCGGCATCGCCAAGGGCTACGCAGCAGAAGCGGCCTTGAAGGTGCTCAAGCAGCAGGGCATGAGCCGGGCGATGGTGGCGGCGAGCGGAGACCTGGCCATTGGCGACGCGCCACCGGGCAGGGATGGATGGAACATCGGCATTGATTCCATTGATGCTGCCGAAGGCAAACACTCGCGCATCGTGAGCGTTAAGAATTGCGGGCTTTCCACTTCTGGTGACACGGAGCAGTTCACCGAGATCGATGGCCAGCGCTACTCGCATATCGTCGACCCAAAAACTGGCCTTGGATTGCGCGAGCGGATCGGAGTGACGGTGATCGCAAAGAACGCCACAGATAGCGATGCCTACGACACGGCAGCCAGTATTTTAGGGGCAGAACGAGGGTTGAATTTCATCGAGAAACAAACGGACACGGCGGCATTGATCGTAGTGCTCAAGGATGGAAAAATGCAGCAGATTGAATCCAAGCGATTCAGCCGATTCCCACAAGTTAAGGTGCCTTAGGCGTTTTTTTAATCACTGCTCTAGGCCAGCAGACTCTTGATCTGTGAACGGCTGGCGGTGCCAGTAGTGCCTAGCTGATGAATGACGATGGAAGCCGCAGTGTTGGCGATCTCCAGAGACTCACGCAGGGTGGCTTGTCCGAGCAGTGAGGTGACGAGGTTGGCTGTCACTGAATCACCCGCGCCCACAATGTCTATCTCGCCGCGCACGGGCAGGGAAGGAGCGTGCTCTACACTACCATCCGGGGCGGCACCGATGATGCCACACTCGGAAAGTGTCACAAAAACCCGATGACCGGTTTGCACGGCCAATTGGGAGGAGCGGCGATGCAACTCGGCCAGATCCGGAACAATGTGACTGCCGAGCGCCCGTGACAGCTCGGTGCCATTCATCTTGAAATCCACGGCGGGGAACTGACTAAGGCCATTCCTGCTGTCCGCCAAAATGACAAGATGAGGATTCTTTTTGGCGATTTTCCCGATGGCACTGAGGACTTCCCTGGTTAATACCCCGGTTCCGGCAATATCCACCTGATCCAGCAGGATAAGCGCATCCATTTTGGGTGCGATCTCGGTGATGTTTTTAATGAGACGTTTGCTGACTGTGGCCGGCGTTGCTGACCAATTCTTGAAATCCAACCGGTTCAATTCCCGTGGACCGCGAGTTGTCTTTACGGTGCTCCTGGCCGTCATGGGACTGTGGCCAGCCTGTTTGCCACTTGCTTTGGGCGGCTTTCCTTCACCCACGACGATCGGCTTGGTGTAGGTGAAGGTTCGGCGGTCCGCAGTTTGAAAAAACGAGCAAAGATCCACGCCCTTGGTTTGTTTCAAAGCGCGAACCAGTTCAAAGCCCTCACCATCATCGCCAGCAAAACCTACCGGCACGATCTCGCCCACGCCCAGAGCCACCAGATTGTTCAGTATGGTTCCAGAGCCGCCGGGTTGCGAACGGACGTTCATCACGTTATGCACGGGCAGGCCGGTTTCAATGGAGATCTCCTCTTTGGCGAGGTCGATCTCCAGATAGCGGTCGAGGCAAAAATCGCCGACGATGGCGATGCGCATTTTGGGAAACTGAGAGCTGATCTGCTGATAACGTTTCGGTGTCATGGCTTGAGCTGGTGATGCAGATGGTGGATGAAAGCAGCATTGTCACAACAAAGGTAGTGCATGGCACCACCCATGCGAGCGTAGCTCTTGCAGAAGCGGAGGTAGTAAGCCGGGTTGGATTTCGGCGGCTCTCCCTGTGTCCAATCCCAACTGCCGCCTTCCTGCAGGTCCACTACGTAGATCGAATGGTTCTGCACGATAGGCCGACCTGCTTGAATCCGGAGATTGTTCACGCAACTGATGCTTTTCTCAAACACTTGCGGCCCCATGATGGCGGAACCAACGGAGAGAACGACGCCTCCATCCAGATGCTCCACCGATCCGGAGAAAAGTTTGAAATCAAGCTCGGCGGCCCGGCCCACCGCTGAACCGCTGAAAATGGGATGATTGGTGATGATGTCGTAGCCAATGCCGGGGTGAACTGTCATCGGCACCTGATGCTTCCAGGCAGCGGCGAGGATGGAGGCTTGCTTCCATTGGTGCTGCACAGCGATGCGTCCCCCTTGGTAACGCTGCTTCTGCATCATGCGCAAGAGGTCGGCGCGAGCCGCCGTCAGGGAGTGGGCAGGCATGGTGCGTATCTGCGCTTCGAGTTCGGCGGGCGAGGGCAGGGTGGTTCCGTCCTCTTGGATAAAGCGGGCCAGACTGTTACCGTAACCAAGTCCATCCAGCGCGCCGCTCATCAACGCGAGATGGATATTCCGGCTGGTCTCATCCCAGGTTCCAAAATTGCCGTTGGCCACGCCGTCTCGCACGCTTTCCGTGGAGCGGCCCAGCCATGAATATTCCCAGTCATGAATCGTTCCTGCGCCGTTTGTTGCGATATGGGTGAGCCAGCCGGCTTGCATCAATTGCGCGAGGATTTGCGCCGCTCCGTTGCGGAGCAGATGCGCGCCGTAGATGAGCATGACCGATTTGCCGTTCTCGCGGGCGCGCCTGATATCTGCGGCGCAGCGCTCGATCAATTGCAAGTTCCAGCCCGAGGCCGCTGCGGGCTGACCTTCGGGTGACAGCAGAATCTCTTCAACGCTGGTAAGACTCTTTCGGGTCGCGAGCGGAAATACACGCACGCGTTCCAAGTCCAGCGGTTTCACGTCAACGGGGATCATCGGGGAAAAGCATGCCGGGTTTGAGACGGTTTGTCAGCATCTATGCATCACGATGCATCAGTGCGAAAACAGCAGTTCAATCAGCTTTCCAGCGTATCGGTAGTCGGGAATGACCACGTGCGCGCCGGCTTTGACCAGGTGTGTTTGTTTGTTAGGATCGAGCCGTCCGCTGCCATTCGCAGATTCATCACTGGCCACGGCTACCGCCAGTCCGCCCAGATGCCGCGTGTCCATGATCTCCACGGCACCGTCGCCGAAGCACATGAGCTGGCCGGGGGAAAGAGAGTAATCACTGACGATCTGCTCGAAGACCGCGCGTTTGGTGAAACCCGGTTTCAGATCTTCTGGTCCATAGATGCGAACATCTAAAAACTCGGCGATGCCCAAGGCTTCAGACTCGATCAACAGATGGGGACGAGCCGTGCCGCTCAACAAATGAATCACGACGCCCCGATCACGCAGCAAGGTGAGGATGGCGCGTGCCTCATGCACGAGATAATGATCGCGGCGTCCCGGGTTCGTGAGGATATCGTGCAGACGTTCGGCGATCTTGGTCCTGAGCCGCCTTTGGAAATCCAAATTGTAGTTGTCTGGTGAATCAGGCTGGCGACCCTGCTTGGCTACTAAATCGGCCAGAAGCTGCATCTGATGGACCGTGGGCTTGCCGTTCAGGGCAAGGATTTCATGCAGGAGGAATTGTTTCAGCCCGGCATCAGCTTCATGAGGGTAGGCTGAAAGCTGTTCCAAGAACTGTTCCAACATGATTTCAGCCCAGCCGCCGCGAACCAGTGAAAGCGTGCCGTCAAAGTCAAAAACAGCATGCCGTATGTCGGGAAAAGGAGTGAAATTTTCCGTGACCTGGATCTGCCAGTCGGATGGTAAAGTGCGGGCGCTGCTCATGGCCCAGGGGTAATCATCAGTTCGGCGGCTGTGGGTCCCGGGATTTCAAACAGGCTCGCAAACCAGTCATTGCCTCCCACTAGCCAAATGACCGCTGCCAGTGCGATGTAAGGTCCGTAGGGTAAGCGACTGGACCAGTCCTTGCGTCCGGACAATATCAGGCTCACGCCGACGAAAGAACCGATCACCGCGCTGACCATCAATGAAAAGACAACTGCCTGCCAGCCGAGGAAGGCGCCAATGCCTGCCATAAATTTCACATCACCAAAGCCCATCGCCTCACGTGGAAGCACCGCTTTGTCGGTGATGACCTCCATATGTTTCACGTTGATCGGGTCAAATTCATCTTCCCCCAGTTTCAACAGTTTTGGAGAAAGGCGGAGGGTTACGTTTTGGTAGCAACGGTCGATCATTTCCACACGTTTGGCTTCCAAGACAATAGTGTCGCGATCGCTGTAAAAAATATCTTCAAACGGTCTCACATCATCGGGCAGGTGCAAATGCGTCTCGGTGAAGATGAGCTTGGATGATTCTGGAAAAGCGAGCTTCTCGCGGCCGAAGAGGAGTTTGCCGAATTTGAGAATGCCATAAACAATACCCGCGCCTGCCGCCAGGCCGATCATGCTGCGGAAGAGGGACTCGGGGCGGCTGGTCACATTATGCAATTCCGGCACGAGAATGGAGGCGACCAATCCTGCACCCATTCCACCAAAAGTGATTTCATCCGGAATGATGAAATGCTCGAAATCTATGAACGTCGCCACGATGAACCCGGCGAGCAAAATGGCATAAGCGATAGCCACACCTGCTGATTGCGGGCCAAAACGGATCCAGGTCAGCAGGAACACCACACCCGTGAGCAGTTCCACCAGAAAATAGCGGATGGAGATGGGGCTCTTGCAATTGGCGCATTTGCCCCCCAGATACAGCCACGTGACGAGCGGGATATTTAAGAAAGCGGGAATCGCATGCTTGCAGTGCGGGCAATGGGAACGCGGCTGCACGATGCTCATACCCAGCGGCATGCGATAGATGCATACATTGAGGAAGCTGCCGATCATGCAGCCCAGCACAAAAGCCACTACTGACCAAAAATTAAAAGGAACCGCGCTCCAGACTTCAGGGTCAAACATGGGTCAGTTAGTTTAAAATCAGTATTAAATTAATGTGCCGCACCATAGACATGCGCCAGTAATGCAGCTCGCATGGGTTCGATTGGAGCCGTTTTACCAGTCCAGATTTCCAGTGCCTTGGCTCCTTGGTAGAGCAGCATGCCCACTCCGTTGGAGGTGCGGCAACCGGCAGCTTTCGCTGCCTGCAGGAATGGCGTTTCCGCCGGACGATAAATCATGTCGTAAGCATAACGGGCACGGTCCAAGCCGAACAGAGCCAAATCTACGGGCAGGGGATCGCCTGCTTTCAAGCCGAGCGAGGTGGCGTTCAGGATCAAGTCCACATAGCCTTCTGCGGGGTACCCCACCGAGACGGTGACTTCCGGGAAACGCCGTCCAATCTCTTCGGCCAGCTCTTGGGCCTTGCTCGCCGTGCGATTCACCAGATGCAAATTTCCGACCCCCTCATCCGCCAGTTTCAGTGCGGCGGTGCGACCGGCACCACCGGCTCCGAGCAATACGACACGAGAGCCGCTCAACTCAAAGCCCAGGTCTTTTCTCAAAGAGCGGGTGATGGCATCCGCATCGGTGTTAAAGCCGCGAGTACGGATTTCGGTGATGTCAGCAGTTGGCACTTGAGCCAAGGGCAGCCATTCGCCCTTCATATTGGTTTCGAAACGGATAGTATTTACTGCACCCCACGTGGATGCAGAGACATCTAGTTCATCCACGATATCAAGGGCGAGGACCTTGTGCGGCACCGTCAGGTTGAGCCCGATATATTTCATCGCCGCCGCTCCAGTGATGGCCTGCTTAAGCGATTCCGGGGCGACATCGAACGCCAGATAACGCCAGTTCAATCCCAGAGCGGCGATGCCGGCATTCTGCATCGCCGGGGAGGCCGAGTGGGCGATGGGATGCCCATACACTGCGCAAAAGCGTGTAGTGGCATCTATTGACTGCATATCTGCGGCGGACACGGGCGGAGCATAGGTGGGAAGGCCGGTGGCTTCAAAGCCGAAAAATTCCCCCGGTGGTATCTCATGGCGTCCCGGTATCCTTCGGGGGCCGGGTCTTCGCAGCCTCGGTGAGCACCTCATGCACCGCTCGTAACAAAATTTCCGCAGAAAACGGCTTGGCCAGGAAATGTTCTACTCCAGCAGCAGTGGCGCGGCCGATATTGATGCTTTCCGCCAAGCCACTGGAGGCGATGATCGGTTGCCGTGCATTCAACTGGCGCAATTTTCCAATCATTGCGGGACCATCCATCACCGGCATCATCATGTCTGTGATGATGGCCTGGATGCGTTTTGCTTCCTTTTGATAAAGGGCCAATCCATCAGCCCCGTTTTCTGCCGTCAGCACGGTGTATCCGTAGGCTTCCAACGTGTTCTTCACCACCGAGCGGACGGCATTTTCGTCATCAACTACCATGATGCATTCACCGTGCCCCCGGGGGATGCTGGTGGTCGCAGTCAACGGACCTCCTTCAGCCTGCTGGTTGCTGGTAGGCAGAAAGACGTGGAAACGGCTGCCTCTTTCCAGGGCGCTCTCTACGTGAATGAACCCGCCGTGACTGCGCACAATAGCCAGCACCGTCGAGAGTCCGAGGCCCGTGCCCTTGCCGATCTCTTTGGTCGTGAAAAACGGTTCGAATATTTTCCCCAACACCTCATGGGGAATACCCGTGCCGGTGTCTTCCACGCTGAACCGCACAAAAAATCCAGTCTGGGCGTTCTCCATCTGTGCGGCTTTGTCCGCATCGATCTCCACATTCTCCGCGAGGAGCGTCAACGTGCCTCCGTGCGGCATCGCATCGCGGGCGTTCACGCACAGGTTGAGCAGAACCTGATGCAATTGCGTCGGATCGCCAGATACCAAGCCCGGTTCACCTGTGCGCGGGCACCGGATGACAATCGATTTCGGAAAGGTCTCTTTGACGATCTTCGAGACTTCCTTGATCAGGTAGGAAGGATTGATGCTGACGCGACGGCCGCCGACACCGCGGGCAAAAGAAAGCACCTGACGGACGAGGTCCGCTCCTCGATGCGCGCTGGTATCCATCTGGTTCAGCAATTCCATGTCCTCCTTGCTGCGCGTCGAGAGTTTCAGCAGATCGATGGACATGATGATCGGTGCCAGCACATTGTTCAGGTCATGTGCGATGCCACCGGCCAGCGTGCCGATGCTTTCCATCCGCTGCGCCCGGAGGAACTGTGCTTCCAGCCGTTTTTTTTCTGTCATGTCCGTGTTGATCGTTAGCACGGATTTCGGATGTCCTTTCTCGTCCCGTAAAAGGGTCCAACGCGCTTCCACCGTGAGTTCGCGGCCTGCCCGGGTGAAGTGATGCAACTCCCCGGACCATTCGCCAAGGTCGAGCAGCTTGTGCATGGCGCTGAGGTAGGCCGCTTCATCGCGGTAGAATAATTCCAATACCGGTCGGCCCAGAGTTTCAGCGGGACTCCAACCGTACATCCGGGTGGCACCTTGGTTCCAATACGTCACCACACCACGCAGATCCCGCACAATGATGGCATCCTGTGCCTGGTCCAGCAGGGCCGCCTGTTCCGCGATCTTGTCCTGAGATTGACGGATATCTGTGATGTCCGTGATGAACCCTTCCAGAAACTCCAGTTTGCCCTCCGCCGATTGGATGCCGATGCCCCGTTCCCAGACGCTGCGCTCGGTGCCATCGGCCGTGACGATGCGGTAGGCCAGTTCAAATTGCCGTCCTTGCCTGAGTCCCGCGTAGATTTCATCCCGCACCCGGGTCCGGTCTTCGGGGTGGGTGACCTCCTCGTAGCTTACGCGTCGGTTGCCGATCAAATCCTCCGGCGCATAACCGGTCAGTTGCAAACAACCGCGACTGACGAACTCCATCGTCCAATGCTCGTCGATCCGGCAGCGATAAGCCATGCCCACGAGGTTGCTGAACAATGTTTCCAGCACGCGTTGATTCTCCCGCATGCGTTCTTCAGCGGAACGACGTTCATGGATATCGATCAGCGAACCCGCCATCTGATGCGCCTTGCCCTCAGCATCGTACGTCGCCTGGCCGGAGGCGTGAAACCAGCGGTATTCGCCGCTCTTGATGCGCACCCGGTACTCGTTTTCACAGGGGGCCCGTTGGCTGACGTGCTCGGCTACTGACTGGCGCATCCGGGGGACATCATCAGGATGCAATCGTTCCACAAATGAGTTGAAGTGATTAGGAAATTCCTCTTCAGAAAGACCCAGCATCTCCCGGAAACGGGAGGAGAAATAGCATTCATCCGTGTCCAGGTTCCAGTCCCACAAACCTGCACCCGAGCCCGCCAGCACCAGTTCATAGCGCTTTTGACTGCGTTGTAATTCTTCCTCGGCTGTTTTGCGGGCGTGGATGTCCAGATGGGTTCCCGTCATCCGCAATGGCTGGCATTGCGAGGACCATTCTGTTACTCGCCCTCGGGACTCGACCCACCGCCAGCCACCATTCTTTGTCCGTAGGCGAAACTCCACGTTGTATTGTTTTGTCCTGCCGCTGAAGTGCTCACTCAACGCTTTCTCGGCGGACGGAGCGTCTTCGGGATGCAGCAAATTCCGCCAGGTCGCGACAGTATTAGGCAGTTCCGTGACCTCATAACCGAGCATCGTTATCCAGCGGTCACCATAAATGACATTGCCCGTGGTTATGTCCCAGTCCCACAGGCCCATGTCCGCCCCGCGCAAGGCCAGCTCCAGCCGCTCTTCGATTAATTTTCTTTGCCGGATATCGCGCGCCGTCACCAGCACACGGTTATGTTCACCCAATTGCGCGTACCGGAGGTTTACCTCCACCCAGAAAAGCGTTCCGCTGCGATGCCTTGCTCGCCACTCGAAGATTTGTGGTCCTTCTACGCGCGCCCGCTGGATCCACTTCATCGCCTCCTCATGAGTGTAGGGACCTGTTCCAGAACTCAAGTCTCCCACCTTCAGGCGTTTTATCTCTTCCTTAGTCCAGCCGTACATTTCCACGGTGCGCTCGTTCACGTCCATGATGGCTCCAGTCTCGCTGTCGTGGATGAAAATGCCGTCGTTCACCAGATCAAAAGCTCCCTGCAGCCGCTCTTCGTTCTGCTTCAGCGCCCCCAAGGCATCGTGGAGCCTTTTCTGGTTCAAGTGATGGCTTACGACCACGGCTGCCAGATGTGATGCCGCATCGAGGATCGCCTCTTCGTAGGGTTGTGGTGCCCGTTCTTCACGGTAGTAAATACCGAAGGTTCCGAGCGGTCTGCCATCTTCCGCGTAAAACGGCGTGGACCAGCAGGCTCGATATCCTAAAGGCAGAATAAGTAACCGGTAATCTGCCCAGAGCGGGTCCGAATTGATATCCTTCGTCACTACTCGCCGCGTGTGAAATAAGGCAGAACCACAGGAACCGACTGTGGGGCCGATGGCCAATCCATCCAGCGCCAGATTGTAAGCTTCAGGCAGGCTGGGTGCAGCCCCGTGACGAAGACATTTCTTCACCGGATCGAGCAACAGGATGGAGCCCGTCGCTCCCGCCAGGACGCTTTCAATCAGTGTCACGAGGCCGTTCAGTACTTCGCCCTGGGGTTTGCCCCGGGCCAGCATCTCCAGAATGTGCACCTGCTGGGCGGCGAACTGGTCCACAATCTCTGTGAACACACTGCGGATACTCACCAGATAGACCCCGTCACCTTGATACGTGGCTTGGAGTTCTACCGGTATGAAGTCGCCTCGCTGACCTTCCAGTTGAGTCCTTACAGCCTGGGATTTCTGCTGGCTCTGTTCCAGCCAGTTAACCAACGGAGGGTGCTGATTTCCTGGCCACTTGAGGTGATTGGCCAGTTCATGGCCTTGGCAACCCTCAGGTCCGAAGAGATCACCGACGTTTCCTTCCGCATGCTGGACCAGTCCCGAGCTGTCCAAATGAAGAAAGCAGATGAATGCGGGCTGGGAGTGCCATTCCTTCAACTTGCTGCTGGCATTCGTGTCTGGATGGGAGTTGGTCACGGGACTTTCCTTCGTCTGGCTACGACAAGGGTGAGTATAGCTGTTTGCAAGTCGTCGGGACTCTACCCCGCTTCCCGCCAAAGGTAAAATACCCTTTTGTAGAGGTTGCGGGTGGCTTCCTGCCGCCTTTAGCTCGCGTGTTCCGCTCCCGGCGGTCTTTCTTTCGCTTTCGACTGTCCTTAAGTCGTTCATACGCGTTGAATTTGGCAGATTATTCAGGGGACCGTTAGTCTTCGGCTCGCTGTAAAGCACTACGCTCACACAAATTTCATAAAACGCTCTTTTCCCGTCGGAGTTCCGCCTGCTGACGTCTTTCCTCATTCTGCTTACGAAGTTGGATGTCGGTTGCTCTATGCTCCCCTTCACGACAGGAAAAACTTCCCTCTTTGAACTTCTTCCCATCCTGAGCTACTATCCTCGGATGCACGAAGTTACGACCGTTCTGTTAAAGCGAGAGTGTGAGGCCGTCCAGATCCCTGCGGGCAATGTAGTGACCCTGCCGCAAGGCTTGGAAGTGGACATCACCCAGACTCTCGGCGGCAGTATCACCGTGCGCGGGCAGGGGGCCTTGTTCCGCATTGCTCCGAAGGATGCCGATGCTCTCGGCATGTCCATGGATACCCAGACCATGGATTCCAATGCCGAATTGACCGACCCGATGATTTGGGAGGCGCTCAAGACCTGCTACGATCCTGAGATCCCCGTGAACATCGTGGACTTGGGGTTGGTGTATGACATGGCCACGGAGACTTTGCCGAACGACAATAAAAAGGTTTTCGTGAAGATGACGCTCACCGCTCCGGGGTGCGGCATGGGCCCCACCATAGCCCGAGATGCCCAGCAAAAGCTTTTGCTTCTGCCCAAGGTTGAAAACGCCGTCGTCGAGATTGTTTGGGATCCGCCGTGGCACCAATCCATGATCACCGAGGACGGTCGTCGTATCTTGGGCTTGGAATGATGTCATGTCGTTGAATCCACCAATGCCTGCGGACGTGTATGACGTTTTGGTCATCGGCGGTGGTCCTGGCGGCAGCAGTTCCGCCTGTTATCTGCGACAGGCCGGCCTGAAAGTGCTCCTGCTGGAGCGTGAGCACTTTCCCCGTTTTCACATCGGCGAATCTTTGCTGCCGTATAACCGCCGCATCTTCGAAGAGATCGGGGTGCAGTCCAAACTCGAAGCCGCCGGCTTCCTCCGCAAGTTCGGTGCGCAATTCCATCTGGGTAACGGCTCCAAAGGCACCAAGTTTGTTTTCAAAGAAGGCCGTTTCACCAAGTTCTCGGAAGCCATCCAGGTGGAGCGTTCGGTTTTTGATCACATTCTGCTCAAGCACGCTGCGGAACTCGGCACTGAAGTTCGTGAAGGCTGGACCGTCAAACGCGTGGAGCAGGGGAGTGATGTCGCCGAAGTCCAAGCCGTTTCGGATAAAGGCGAGGCAAGGACCTTCAAAGCCCGTTATCTTATCGATGCCAGCGGTCGCGGTAACATGACTGGCAATCAGGAAGGCATCCGCGAGGTGCATCCCCGGCTGAAGAAACTCGCCGTCTTTGGGCACTTCAAACATGTGAAACGGGATGAAGGACCGAAGGAAACGGACACCATCATTGTCCGGCTGGATAATAAATGGTTCTGGCTCATCCCGTTGACCGCGGAAAAGACGAGTGTGGGTTGTGTCATGGACAATACCGAGTTCGGTACGTTGAAGCAGTCTCCCGCCGAGGTTTTTCAACGCTTCGTTGATTCCAGTCTTCCCCTGCGCGAACGCATGGCCAAGGCTGAGTTGTGTGGCCAGATCCAGACCACTGGTGATTTTTCGTACCGCAACAAAAGCTTCTACGGTCCGCGCCTGCTGCGCGTCGGTGATGCCGCCGGGTTCATGGACCCCATTTTTTCCGCCGGTGTCTTTTTGGCCATGTTCAGCGGTAAACTCGCGGCGAAGGCCATCGCCGAAACGGTGAAAAAGAATGACGATCCCATTCCGCGCTTTCAGGCTTATGAACGCCGCGTGTATGACTCCATGAAATTCTATTGGCAGATGGTGGAGAATTTTTACACCACGCCTTTTATGGAGGTCTTTCTGGAACCGCGTAAACGTTTTGACATGCCAGCCGCGGTGAACGCCGTGCTGGCCGGTGAATTGGATGGGGGAGTGGGCATGCGCTGGCGTCTGCGGCTCTTCTTTTTCATCGTCCGGATGCAGGCCCGCTATCCCTTGCTCCCGCGCATCTCTTTCCAATGACCACCACGTGGCAATTTTCACCGTTGCGCTGGCACGTCGGCCTCTGTGCGTTACTCGTGATGCTGCTCACCGGTTGCCGCACCCCATCTCCCTTTGCCCCGCTCGATCTTAGTCAACCCGGCTGGACGCAACGGCAGTACCAAGTCGTCTGGCAAGCCAAACCGGACGCGAATGAAATGGTCTGCGACGTCTTGGAAGCCCGCCATCCATCAGGGAAAATCTTTCTCCAAGTCAGCAAAACCCCGCTCATTCTCGCCACTGTTCAAACTGAAGGCAGCCAATGGTGGGTAGAATACGGCCCCCGTCCCCGCTACGGTAAAGGCGCGACCATTCCGACGGACGCAGCTCATCTTTGGGTCCTCATCGCGCTCCAAAAAACCAACGCCACCCATCTAAAGATCGAAACGCTGCCGAACCAGACCACCCGCTGGACCAGTCAAAAGACCGGCGAACAAATCCAAGGTGTCCCTACTGGCATCAAGGCCGCAAAGGTCAACTCCCTCTCCCCAAGAGAGAGGGCCGGGGTGAGGGGGAAAGTGACGTCCATGAGCAAATTCAATGGCCTCAGCCAAACCTCATCGAAGTCACCGTTCTCTCAAATTTCAGAAGGCCCTAATTATGTCAGTAACCTCACATCTCCCTCTACCCTCGGAGGGGAGAGGGCCGGGGTGAGGGGTGCCCCTTCTTTCGATGTTCGGTGTTCAATGTTCGGTGTTCAATGTTTCCTCTCGGCCTCTAAAGGAGTCCCCGCCACATGACCCCTCGCAAGTGGCTCCTGCTCGCGTTCACCCTCCTTGTGGTCTTCGGTCTTAGCCGTCTCCGCTTGGACGTGGACGTCCTCAATCTGCTTCCCGCTAAGTTGCCGGTGGTGCAGGGCCTACGCGCCCATCAGCAACACTTCGCCAATGCCCGCGAGCTCATCATCACCCTTAAAACCACGGATGCCGCTCTCTCCGAAGACGCCGCCCGCGCGCTCGCCGCAGAGTTGCGCAATCATACCAACGTCATCGGCCGGGCCATCTGGCAGCCGCCCTGGCAGGAAGACGCGCTCGGCGCTTCCGAACTCGTTGCCTATCTCTGGCTGAATTCCGACACCAACGCCGTTCAAAAACTGGAAGAACGCTTCCATCCGGACAAGCTTCCCGCCCAACTCGCCAAGGTCCGTGAACAGCTCGCTACCTCGTTCTCGCCAGAAAGCGTGGCCCGCAGCAGCTACGATCCCTTGGATTTGCTCAACGTCTCTTCCGGCGATCTCTCACCTGATGATCTTGGCTCCAATCAGCTTTTCGCCTCCGCCGACGGCACTTTCCGTCTCCTTCACATCGATCCTGCGACGCCACTGAAAGATTACCATGAAGCCACCCGCTGGATCGCTGAGGTGAGAGCCATCCTTCTTAAATGGGTGCAATCGGATAGTGCGTATTCTGACGTGGAACTGCGCCTCACGGGTGGCCCCGCCTTCATGTCGGAGATCGCCAACAGCATGGAGACGGACATGCGGCAATCCATGCCCGGCTCACTGGCCTTGATCGCGGTCGTTTTTCTTATCGCACACCGCCGCCTCAAACCGCTCCTGTGGCTGATTGTGATACTAGGCGCGAACGTCATTCTGACCATCGCCATCGGCGGCCTGCTCTTTGGTCGCATGAACGTCATTAGCTTGGGCTTCGCCGCTATCCTTTTCGGCATGGTCGTGGATTTCGCCCTCGTCCTGTATCAGGAAGGCGTCACTTCCGGCAAATCTCCTGATGAGATCCGCGCCGAGATTGCCCCTGGTATCTGGTGGTCTGGCATCTCCACCGCAGCAGCCTTCGCCGCCTTGAATTTCGGCGGCCTCCCGGGCCTCGCGCAGCTCGGCACGCTTGTGGCCGCTGGTATTCTCACTGGTGCCTGGCTGGTTCTCCGTTTCTTTCCCCGCGTGATTCCTTTGGCAGCTCACGCGGCCAGAATTCAATCGGAGAAAGCCGCCGAGATGGCAGCGGGTAAGAAATCACCCAGCAACTTCCCTCGCTTCGGCCTCATCAGCAGCATAGTCATTCTTTTGGTTGCGGTCGTCATCCTGCAGCAGAAAGGTTTTCCCGGCCTGACGGCCAGTTCCGAGCCGCTTCGCCCGCGCAATAGCGGTTCATACAACGCCATGGACCAGTTGAAGACTGAACTGGGTCGCACGAATGAACCGGTTCTTCTCGTCATCAGCGGTGACACCGACGCTCAAGTCGCCGACCGCCTGCAACATGCGCAAGTAACCTTGAAGGGGTTGCGCGATAAAGGCCTCGTTCGCGATGCCTTGCTCCCGCTCACCCTCTGGCCGCAACCTGCTCAGATCGCCGTGAATCGCGAACGCCTGCGCAGTCTCGCCGCAGACTCGGACCGCATCCGGCAAGCTTTCCTTAATGCCGGTTTTGCCGAGAACGCCTTTCGCGTCACTGAACTGATGCTGCGCTATTGGAGCCAACAGGGGACCGAACTGCACCTGCCTACCGGCTCCACGCCTACATGGATTCTGGAACAAGTCATCGTCCGCCGGGATAAGGAACGCTACGCCCTTGGCATCATCACGCCCACCAGCAATGGTGAAACGGCCGCCCTCCAACTCAGTGAAGCCCTCGATGGTCCGGGTGCAAGGGTCGCGGGTTGGGAGTTGCTCGGCATCTCCATCCTGCGTCATGTGCAAAGCCAGTTCATCTGGGTGATGATTCCGTGCTCAATTCTGTTGCTCCTCTCTCTCTGGATGGCGTTCCGCCGCTGGAGCGAGGTGATGCTTAGCATCGGCACGTTGCTCGTCAGTGGCTTCCTCATGCTCGCCTTCATGCGCCTCTTCGGTTGGTCGTGGAATCTGCTGAACCTGATGGCTCTTCCATTGCTCCTTGGCTCCGCGGAAGACTATAGCATCCATCTCCAACTCGCCCTGCGCCGCACACACGGCGATTGGCGCGAGACGTGGCACAGCACCGGCAAAGCGGTCTTACTTTGTTCCGCCACCACCATCATCGGTTTCGGCTCGTTGGCATTCTCACGCAATGCTGGCCTCGCGAGTCTCGGCCAGGTCTGCTCCCTCGGCATCGTCTGTGCTATCGTCGTCTCCTTGCTGCTGCTGCCCTGCATGTGGCAACTTTGCGCCGGCCCGATGCCGGAGAGAAAGATGAAGGCCCCGTCACAACTCTATCGCCTAGGTTGGTGGAAGGCGGGTCTCTGGCTCGGCAAGAATCTTCCCGAAAGCTTGGTGAGCTTCGTCGCTCGCTCCTTGTCCCGTCTCTACGCCACCTTTAATTCCGCTCGTTTTAGCATTGTTGAAAATAACCTGCGACCTTTGCTCGGCTCTGACACATCTCAGTTGCACGCCAAAGCCCTGCAACTGTTCAGCAACTTCGGCCAAAAACTCGTGGACCTCTGGCGCTACGAGAGCGGTGCTGATGTGAAAGGGCTATTCGGTGAATGGACTGGCTGGGAGCATTTCGAATCTGCGCAGAAGAAAGGGAAGGGCGTCCTGCTTATCACCCCGCACCTCGGCAATTGGGAGTTCGGCGGCCCCTTGCTCACGCAACGCGGCGTGAAGCTTCTCGTGCTCACCCAAGCCGAACCCGGCGATGGTTTCACCGAACTGCGCCAGCAATCCCGCGAGCGCTGGGGTATTGAGACTTTAGTGGTAGGCCGTGATGCCTTCGCCTTTGTGGAAGTCATCAAGCGCCTGCAGGAGGGCGCCTGCGTGGCCTTGCTCGTCGATCGCCCGCCATCCGGTACCGAAGTGGAAGTAGAGCTTTGCGGGGAACCCTTCCTCGCCTCGATCTCTGCCGCTGAGTTGGCCCGCGCCACCGGCTGTGCTATCTTGCCTACGGCCATCGTGCGTGACCGGAACAACTACGCCGCGCACATTCTGCCGGAACTGACGTATCAACGTGCTGAATTAAACAACCGCGAGGCACGTCTAAAGTTCACGCAACAAATCATTCGTGCCTTTGAACCGCTCTTAAAACAATATCCCGAGCAATGGTATCACTTCGTTTCCATCTGGCCCTCGCGGCGTGGCTGATCGCCACCGCCCTGACCGCCGCCGAGCCGTCCGCCGATCTGCTGGACCGCTGGTTCGCCTCGCAGCAGAAGCTGCAAACGTGGCGTGCTGACTTCGTGCAGACCCGCACGTTGAAGGCCTTGAGCAATCCGCTGAGCACGCCCGGCAAGGCGATGTTCCAAGCACCTAACGAATTTCGCTGGGAGCTTGGTCAGCCCGCACAGACCGTCGCTATTCGTGGCACCAATGAAATGGTCGTGCTCTATCCGAATCTCTCCCGTGCCGAACGCTACCCCGTGAACGCAGAGCAAGCCGGTCGCTACAAAGACCTCCTCGTGTTGTTGGAAGCCGGTTTTCCGCGTGACCGCAAATCGCTCGAAGCCAGCTTCCGCATCATGAAGCAAACCACGGTAGATGATCGTCACGAAGTGGTCCTGCAACCGCGCAGCAGCAATGCGAAACGGCTCATGCCCGAACTCAAACTGGGTTTCCGCACCAGTGATCTTTCGCTCCTCAGCACGGAGATGGTTTTCAGTGATGGTTCCACCATGCGCACGGAATTCAAGCAGGCGGAGCAGAATCCCAAGCTGGAAGCAGGTCTGTTCTCCACGGCTATTCCCATTGGATACCAAGTCTCGGACCCCATGAAATCCCGATGAGCGAAGATTCTTTGCAACGCGCCTTGGCCGCTCTGCCACACGGCCCCGGGTTTCGTTTCGTGGATCGACTCCTTACTCTCGAACCTGGTCAACGCGGGACAGGCGAATACCTCGTGCGAGGTGATGAACCTTTCTTGAAAGGCCATTTCCCCGGTCATCCACTTTTGCCGGGTGTGCTGCTCATCGAGGCCGTTGCGCAACTGGCAGGCACTGTCGCCCAATCTGATCCGAGCATCACGCCTTTAGCTGGCCTTAAGCTCACCGCTGTCCGTAACGCCAAGATCCTCGGCACAGCTGCTCCCGGGCAAACCGTTTCGCTTAGTGCTGAAGTCCTCGGCCGCATGGGAAATCTGATCCAGACACGCGGTGAAGCCACGGTGAATGGGCTGAAAGTTCTCGCGGTGGAGCTCACGCTCTCGGGTGAAAATGCTTCCGCTTGATGGTGCTGAAGCTTACCCGACTTTTCGCTCCAACCACCGTTTCCGCCATTCCGCTCTCGGCATCTTTCCGCGTGCATTCGTCATCAGTTCATCCGTGATCACCCACTCGCGCGGCAACTGCCACGCCGCCAGGCGGGCGAGCAGGTGTTGCCGCAGTATCTCCACCGTGACATCACCGTTTAGCCGCACCATCGCGATGATGTTATCCCCGCGCGATACATCCTCACTGGGCACGCCGAACACAATGCAGGCACTCACCGCCGGATGATTTGCCAGCGCCAGTTCGATCGCTTCTGGCGACACCTTGCGTCCCGCCACATTGATCACATCACTCGCTCGTCCTAGAAGATGCACGCAGCTATTTCGGATCTCAGCCAAATCACTTGTCGTAAAACAGCCCCCATTCAACCGTGCCGGTTCACCGGGGAAGTATCCGATGCCAACCGCTTCACCACGCACCTCCAGGCAACCCTCGCCATTCACCGTCAGCTGCACGTTATCCATCGCTGAGCCTACATCGGAGGCATCCGTACGAGGTGTTTCACTGCGATCATACCCGATGCCTCCACATTCACTGGACCCGTAGAAGTTATGGATTTTGAAACCGTTCTTTATGAAAATCTCGCTCTCCAATGCCAGTGGGAGCGGTGCGCCCGCAGAGATGGCCAATCTCACATTGCCGGGAATGCTGTTCGCTTCATGCCACGTGCGCCAAAGCGCTGGAACCGCAGCTACAGTCAAATCGTTTGCCTGCTTGGATGCCGCCAACACCATGGCGGGAAGCGGGGCATCCACAAGCAGCAGTGGGATGCCATGCAAGAGCAGGGGTAAAACGAGATTTGAGAACCCGTATGAATGTGCCAGTGAGATGACGCCAAGGTTCGGCCACCCCGGCCTCAGTCCCATAGTGGAAACGATGTTTCGTGCATCTGCGGCCAGTTGTTCACCCGTGAAGGCAATCAGGCGTGGTTGGCCCGTACTGCCGGAAGTCAACTTCAGGTGCACGCATTCGTTGGGTAAGGGCGGTATGTTTGGTTGCACCTGACCTTCTTCCAAGGGGCAGCAGATCTTTCCATCACGCCACGTCCGCAAGATTTCCAGAATGAATGCGTGCGAACGGCCAGTAGCGAAGGCGACAGCTTGATCCAAGACCGGCAAAGCGTCCACCACTGCGGCCAATTCCCCAAAAGTCCAGCGCCGCCCGGACCATGACTCGCTTAAGGCAAGTTCATGGGCGTGCGATTCAACAACCTGACGCCAGCGCTCATACAGCATTGCGGTTATGCTGGAGCAGCATTACTTTCCACCGCAAGCATGATGTTGCGTTTGTTCTTCAGTTTGATGGTGGCGTTGTTGCTGGGCGGGTGCGCCAGCCGACCGCTCGTTGCCGTACCGCGAAAGTTCAATTTCGAGCGGGACACGTTTTCCTACGCGAATGAACTCGTCTGGGTCTATTACCGTGACAAAGAGTCTGGCGAGTTTCTGCATTCCAAGGCGGATCCGGTGCCGGAATACACGCACCATTGCTTCGTGGTCGCCCGGGCGGCCAAGCAATTTTTCGTGCACGCGGAGTTCAAGCCGCAATACCCGAAAGTCTCTGAGGAGCGGTATCGTGAACTAGTGAGGCAGGTTCGTAACAGCGATCCCCGCCAGCGACCGGGTGCTGAGCGCGTGCTCATCCCGGGCTATGCGGATCTGCGATCCTTCAGCCAGGACCATGAGCAGATCTTGAAAGAAGAATGCGGCCCGGCCTGGCTTAGTTATGCCCAGCGGGGACATTGGCGGATGATCCTGCCGTTTTCCTCCAGCCAGCGGGAACGGAACGCACAGAAGGTTCAAGAGAGTGTCCGTCTGAACGGTATCGCCGTGGTGCATGTCGTCGCTTTTCCGGCTTTGACAATCAATCACGCTGTCGTCGTCTATGACAGTGTGAAGACACCGGAGGGAATTGATTTCATTGCCTACGATCCAAATACACCGGCAGCTCCTGTAACCGTTCACTTTAATTCAGCCACCAAGCGTTTCGTGTTCCCGGAGACCCGCTATTACGGCGGTGGTGAACTGGACATCCACGAAGTGTTTCACCGCTGGAATTTCTAAGGTGTGTCTTTTCCCTCAGGACGCCGTTTCTTCCGCCAAGCGTTGAAACGCCAGTAGAGCACACCGAAGAAGATCGCCCCGCAGCCGTTCACCCCGGCGGTGTAACCTAGCTTGTAAGTGCGCCCAGTGTTGTTCAGCGCGTAGATGGTTACATCATGGCCGAAGAGCAGATGTGGCATGGCGCCGGGCATCATGGCCCCGTGGAGCATCCCTTTGAGAAAGCCTGCGGGTTTTTCGCTCGTCGCGCTTTCAGAAGAAGTGTCCAGCACCAACGTAAACGTCGTTGCCACGATTGCCACGACCAGTATCCGTTTGACGACACGCAGCCACAAAGGACCTGGAGGAGACGATGTGACTGGTGCAGCGGTCGTATTCAAAACTCGCCCGGAGGGTGGTAGGGGAAGGAGGATGTCGGCAAGTTCAAAAATCAACTGGCCCGCTTGGCCCAACGCAGCTTTGCGGACTTGGATCGCGAATTATCCCGCTGTTCTTCCATGGAGGGGCGCAACACCTCCTCGGCGATTTCTGCATACAGTCCGCTTTGCAGCCCCGACTCAAATGCCTTCTTCACCCGCCGATCTTCACCGGAATGAAAAGTAAGAATCGCCACCCTTCCGCCGGGATTCAGGCAGTTCGGCAGATGGCGCAGCAAGGTGTCCAGGGCGGAAAACTCGTCGTTCACGGCGATGCGCAGGGCTTGAAACGTGCGCCGGATGCTCAGGTCATGTTCAGCTTCCGGAATGCGTAGCATCGCTTTGCGCATGGTTTTCACCAGCTCTTGCGTGGTGTTGAATTTCTTTCCTGCTAATGCCAGCGAGATAGTATCGGAGTAAGGCTCATCCGAGTTCTCCACCAACGCTACCGCCAGCTTTTCCACTGAAATCTTCTCCAGATAAGAGGCGGCCGATTGCCCGCGCAAGGGGTTCATCCGCATATCCAGTGGTCCGTCGTTTTTGACGGAGAAGCCACGGCTCGGATCGTCCAATTGCATGGAGGATACCCCTAGATCCGCAAGGATCACATCTGCGCCCGTGAGTTTCTCTGCCGCCAATACCTGCGGAAGGCCGGCGTAGTTGCTGCGATGGGCGGTGAAGTTTTCAGGACCAAAGCCCAAAGTGCGCATGCGTTCTTCGGTCTTGGGCAATTCAATTGGATCAGCATCCAACCCAAGCAAGCGGCCGTCGGGCTGAATCATGGCTAGGATTTCCCGGGCATGACCACCGTAACCCAAGGTGCAATCCACCGCTATCTCACCCGGTTGCGGTGCCAGCACTGCGAGAATCTCATTCACCATGATAGGCCGGTGCATGCCCGCCGGGGTCTTACCGGAGGCCATCACCTTGGCGACGGTCTCGCTGTAGCGTTCCGGATTGTGCTCCTTGTATTTCTCCTCAAAGCGGCGTGGATTCTTGCCGGAATAGCGCGGACGCCGTTTGTGGACTTTCGGCGTCTCTTCCGGCATCGGTGTGGAGGGTGGGGGAACGTCGCTCACAGTTCGTTGTATTTCTTGTTGGAGCCGCGCGCCTTATCCAGCGGGTAACGTTGCTCGTTGCGCGCGACTTTCGCCCGCATGACCTGGGCAAGGTCCAAGCCGAGGTTGTCGGCGAGTTCAAAAAGCAGAATGCCGACATCGGCGATTTCCTGGGCGATCTCGTCCTTGCGGTCAAGGGCCCGCTGCTCGGATTGCTCGGAGGTTTGCCAGACGAAATGCTGGAGCAATTCACCGGCTTCGGCCGTGATACCCACGGCGAGGTCTTTGGGTGAATGGAATTGCCGCCAGTCCCGCGTATCGCGAAAGGCCCGTATCTCCGCCGTGATTTCCTGAATGGAATCGGACATAACGGTGCCAGACTGCCTGAGACGTCCTGCATCCGCGAGTCTATTTCAGCTTGGCGCATTCCTTATGCCGGTAGCAGCCCGTGTGGTGATCATTCACCATGCCCGTCGCCTGCATGTAGGCATAGCAGATGGTGGAGCCGACGAATTTGAATCCGCGTTTCAGTAGGTCTTTGCTCATCGCATCCGATTCTTTGGTCAGGGCAGGAACTTCTTTCGAGCTGGTCCAGTGGTTCTGGATCGGTTTGCCGCCGACGAATTGCCAGATATAACGGTCAAAGGAACCAAACTCTTCCTTCACCTTGAGATAAGCCTGAGCATTCTTGACGGCCGCTGCCACTTTAAGGCGGTTCCGCACGATGCCGGGATTCTCGAGCAGTTCCATGACCTTCTTTTCGTCATAACGCGCGATCTTCTTGGCATCGAATCGGTCAAAGGCGGCCCGGTAGTTCTCTCGTTTGTTGAGGATGGTAATCCAGCTCAGGCCGGCCTGGGCGCCTTCCAGAATGAGCATCTCGAAGAGCCGGCGGTCATCGTGCAACGGCACGCCCCATTCATGGTCGTGATAGGCCAGATAGTTCTCCGTCGTGGGCCAAGGACAGCGAGTTTGGTTCATAGACAACGATTTCGTTGAGCATCAGGCTAAATAGGCGGACTGACAACTGTATGTCAGCTGCTGGAGTGAGATTCTGATGTGGTCACGCAAGTCCCGTATTAACCTGCTTAAGTTTGGCCACAGTGGTTGGAATCAATCCGCTTTGAGAAACGGTGGTCAATCTTCTTGCCTCCTTGAAGCCTGTCATTCCGCCGGAGAGCAAGATTTGCCCTGATCAGCGAGCCTTAGGGGAAGCATACAAGAGGGGGATTTACTCAATTTTAACCAAATCGTCGCCAATCTGGGCTCGACAGCAAATCACGTTTTAGACAAATTATGCTAAGTTTTGATGCCGCTCTTACACTTGGTATGCGTCAAGCTGACACTAGCGATATGGTGAAACAAAAGACGTTTTTGGAGGCTTGGAACCAAGCGCATCCGCAGACGTCTGTGACCTTTGAAGAGGATGTTTTCTGGCGGACGCTTTATCCTCACGCAATTCTCTTTTCTTGGGTCATGTGGCGGCTGTGGCCGGCGTATTTTGCGCGGGACTTGGACTTCATCCGTCGGCTGTCTTCGGTCACCTCTGCCAATGAGATGAGATTTGAGATAGACAACTTTCGCTATCAGAACCCGGAATATGGTCTGTTGCGAGGACGGTTGCGCCTGCGCGTATCCGGCAAGCGGGTGCTACACCTCGCCAAGCGTATGATGAGACCAGAGGAGCCGACGGTTTACAGCTTGACGTAAGGCGGTCAAAACCCGTCAATTCGCTTCCATGTTTTCCCGTTGTTTTTTTCACGGCTTATCCGTGCTGGCCGGGTTGTCGATTGTCATTCAAGCAAGCGCTGAGGATTGGCCGCAATGGCGCGGTCCTTTGGCCACCGGCTATCTTCCCGCGAAGCATTGGGCTCCCGCCACCTTGCCCGCAACTCCCAAGACCCTCTGGAAAGCGCCCTTGGGCGATGGCGTCGGTTCCCCAGTTGTGGCCGATGGCCGGGTATTTATCCTAGAGCAACCCGGTGAGTACGAAGTCTTGCGTGCCTTCGATGCTGCTACCGGCAAGGATTTATGGAAGCACGATGTGGACAAGGCTTACGCCGACACTCAAGGCAAAGGCTCCCGCAGTACGCCCACGGTTTCAGGCGATCGCGTTTACGTCACCTCCTGCCGTGGCGAGTTTCAGTGTCTGAACGTCAAAGACGGTGCGGTGTTATGGAAAAAGAATTTCGTTACCGACTACGGCGCGCTCTTCTATGGCGAGACGAAGGATTTCCTGGCCAATGGAGCTAGTCGCCATGGTAACAACGGTTCGCCGGTGCTTTTTGGCAAGAACCTGCTGGTGCAGGCAGGGGGCACCAATGGCGCGAGCGTGGTGTCGTTGAACCAAACCACGGGCAAGGAGAACTGGCGCTCCCAGAATGATCAGGCGGGTTATGCGGGCGCTTACCTCGGTAAAGTAGCCGGGACTGAGCAGGCCATCATCTTCACGGCTCATGGCGTGATCGGCTTGAATCCCGACGATGGTAAATTGCTTTGGCGTTTCCCCATCGAGACGAAGTTTGCCCGGCACGTGACTGCGCCAGTGGTGGTAGGTGACATCGTCATGGTTTCCTCCCATGCGCACGGCGTGTTCGGCGTCCGCGTCAGCAAGGAAGGCAAAGAATTCAAGGCGGAACAGGCTTGGCTTAACAAGAATGCCGCCATCAATTTCGCCTGTCCGGTGGCCGTAGGTGAATACCTTTACGGCGTCGGTCCGACGAAGAATATCATCTGCCTGAACGCCAAGACAGGTGAGATCACGTGGTCCAAGGATGGTCTGATCAATAGCGCGGCGGGCAAGGCCTATGCGGGTATGATCGTAGCCGGTAAGGACATCATCATGCTCACGGATACGGGTGCCTTGATCCAATTCACACCCGATCCCAAGGAATACAAGGAAGTGTCCCGCACCCAAGTCTGCGGGGTGAACTGGACGAATCCCGCCCTCGCGGATGGAGTGATTTACGTGCGGGATAACAAGTTCATCACGGCGGTTTCGCTGAAGTGATCTGCTTGTGATGCTGCCCACCATGGCGGATGTGCAGGCGGCTGCGGTGCGTATCCAGCCATGGATACACCGCACGCCCGTACTGACCAGCACCTCGCTGAACGAGTTGAGCGGGGCGCAATTGTGGTTCAAGTGCGAGAATCTGCAAAAAGCCGGAGCCTTCAAAGCACGCGGAGCGACCAATGCCGTGCTCCAGCTTTCCCAGGAAGCAGCAGCTCGAGGTGTCGCCACTCACTCATCTGGCAATCATGGAGCGGCTTTGGCGCTCGCGGCCAGTTGGCGAGGAATTCCAGCGTATGTGGTGATGCCTCAGAATGCCTCGGAAGTGAAACGCAGCGCGGTGTTGAGTTATGGAGGAAAGGTCATCACGTGCGCTCCGAATCTGGTCAGCCGTGAGGAAACGCTCGCGCGTCTAGAGCAGGAGACCGGTGCTGTTTTCATCCCGCCTTACAATCACCCGCACGTCATCGCCGGGCAGGGAACAGCAGCGTTGGAGTTGCTCGAAGAAGTGCCTGAGCTCGATATGGTCATGGCACCTGTAGGTGGTGGAGGTTTGCTGAGTGGCACTGCGCTGGTTGTTCACTCGCTGTGTCCAGCAGCGCAGACATGGGGAGCAGAACCAGCCTTGGCCAACGACGCTTTTCTTTCGCTGCAAAACGGACACATCATGCCCGTTCAGAGCACCCAAACCATCGCCGATGGACTGCGTTCCTCGCTCGGTGAAATGACGTTTGCGATCATTCAGCAACACGTTCCGAAGATTCTCACCGTGAGCGAAGAAGACATCATCCGTGCCATGCGTCTGCTCTGGGAGCGGATGAAGATTGTCGTTGAGCCTTCTGGCGCGATTCCGCTCGCTGCAGTGTTGGCTCACCCGGAAGAACTGAAAGGACGCCGGGTAGGTTTGATTCTGTCCGGAGGCAATGTGGATTTGGACCGCTTGCCTTGGGTGACGAAGTAATCGATTACTTCCAGTGCATGTCCTGCAGCGGAGGGAAATCCCGTCGCCAGTTCTGTACGAGGTCCAGATCGATCTCCGTAGTCACCACGCGTTCTTCACCGCCCGCATCGGAGATGATGAGTCCATGCGGATTCACCACGATGCTGCGGCCGGAGTAGAAGAAGTTTGGATCGATGCCGCAACGGTTGACGCCCACCACGTAAGCCAGGTTCTCGATGGCCCGCGCTTGGAGCAGGGTGATCCAATGATGGTCGCGTTTCACCGGCCAGTTCGCGATGACCACGAACAGATTGACGCCACGGGCGACCGCACTACGGAAGATCTCCGGGAAGCGCAGGTCGTAGCAGACAAAGGGTGCGACCGTGAAACCATTCCATTCAAAGGTGACGATCTCAGTGCCCGGTTGATGCACATCCAGCTCACCGCCCATGCTGAAGGGGTGAATCTTGCGGTAGCGGGCAATCAGTTTGCCATCGGGACCGAATGTCACGGACTCGTTGCATCCCTTTTGAGGATTGATCCGCGAGACGATGCCTGCGGTGATGGTGCATTTCGTTTCCTGCGCCAGTTTGGCGAGAAAAGCCTCATCCTCACGCTCTGTGCCTTGAGCGGTGACGGGCAGGTTCGTGCTGAAGCCGGTAGAAAATGTCTCCGGCAAAACGATGAGCGAACCGGCGATTGGGGCAGCGCCGAGAACCAACTTGCGCGCACGCTCGTAGGTCGCCGGTTTGTTTTCCCAAACCGTGTTGAGTTGGACGGAGTAAACTTTCATCCGCTTACTTCTTCAACTCGTAGTCAGCGGGCTTCGTTCCTTTTTTGCCGCCATTGAAGCCATACATCGTGGGTTTGAATTCGCCCACGTAGCTCACATCAGCCTTGGCAGGAATCTTGTTTTCCAAGCCGACTGCCCAATAAGCGCCGTTCACCAGCAGGCGACGCAGGCCTTCATTCTGCAAGTCCGTGGCGGCCCCCATGGTGGTGGTCAGGATCTTGTTGGTCTTGCCCGCTTCGTTTTTGTAATCGCGCGTCCAGACGATGGGTTGCAAGGGGTTGTTCTTTTCGAACTTGTCCGTGGGCTTCTGTTTGCCTTCGACGGGAACGTCAGTCTGGTTCATGCCCACCAGCACCTGACCGCGCACGAGAATCTTGGCGTCTTCCGGCGGAGTGGCGGTGTAGACGTCGGAGTCACCGAAGAGATCTTCCACACCTTTCAAGATCGGATGATCCTTTGCAGAAGCTTCGATGATGCCGCGGGTGGCTTCCTTCTTGTGGGCACCGTGATGGGCTACCCAGGTCTCGCCCAATACCTGTTTGCCGAAGCCGCCTTTCCAAGTGGAATTATTCCAACCGTAGTGTTTGTAGATGCTCTGGCTGTCCTTGCCGTAGTTGAAGGCGTGGGTGCTCGTGCGCAGGGCGATGATGGGTTTGCCGCTCAGGTAGTAATCGACGAAATATTTCATCTTATCATCCGGCAGTTCGCGGAAGCGCCAGAGCATGACGACGAGATCGGCGGTCTTCAGGGTTTCCATGCCGGGGATGTTCTTGCCGGCGTTCGGATCAATCTCGCCCGTCTCCGGATTGAGGGAGAACAGTACCGTGCATTTGAACCCATGGCGTACGGCGAGGATCTGGGCCAGCATCGGCAGGCCTTCCTCGGAGCGGTATTCTTCATCGCCGGACAGGAAGACGATGTGCTTGCCTTTGCCGGGGCCTTTTTCACCCTCGTAAACGACCCAATCAGCGGCAGTGGCCGAGGTGACAACTAGGCCCAGAAGCAGGGCCAACCAAAAAGTGCGGAGACATTTCATAATGATTCGGGCGCTTGTGTGCCCTGATGATTAAGGGTTTAGACTCCCGGAGACAATAGAAGATTCATTTTCTCGGCGGCTTTGACTTGAGTGAGCCGCCCGGATGGACTAGGGAAGAGGCATGCTACTCGCGCAACGCTCCACGCAACCAGAGAATCTGGATCTGCCGGGCCGTACGCTTGATATCGTCCGGGATGACTATCTGCAACTGGCCCGGGTGAACCGCATTTTCAAGTTCGCGGAACCTTTTCAGCGCCTCATCCCCGCCACCTTGGGCGAAGCCCAATGCCAGTCCCTGAGCGTGCTGGACTTGGGGGCAGGGGATTGCTCCTTGGGCGACACCTTGGAGATGTGGGCGAAAGGCAAGAACTGGAACTGGGAAACGACGCACCTGGACCTCAGCCCCTTGGCGCTCAGTCTGAGCGAAAGCAAACGTCGCGTGGTAGGCTCCGCGTTGGCACTTCCATTTCGCGACAACAGCTTTGACGTCGTGATCGCGGCGCAGATGACGCATCACCTCGAAGTGCCGGATGGCGTGGTGAGTCACTTCCGTGAGGCTTATCGTGTCGCAAAGAAGATGGTCGTGATTTACGATCTGCATCGGACGTTGCCGATGTACATGCTCGTCTGGGGAACGTTGATCTGCCTGCGTGCGCCGAAAGATTTTCGCGATGACGGTTTGCTCTCGGTGAAGAAGGGCTGGCGTCCGCCAGAGTGGCTAGCGATGGCGCAAGAGGCTGGTATCACGGCACCGAATGTGCGCGTAGATCGTGCTGCGCGCGTGGTGTTGCAAGCGGTCAAGCCTGCGATGGCTTGAGGACTTCCGCTGAGGCAGTCACGGACGTGTTGGCGGGCTTCACCGAATACAACCAGCGGAACCAGCGCAAGGAATCCCGCACCGGATGGATTTTGCTCTGCTCACCTTGATAAATCGTCGTGATGGGAACGAAAGCGATGCGGCGTTGCGCCAAGGCCATTTGCGTGAGCAATTCCGATTCGATCTCAAACCCCGTGGTGTTCAAATTCAATCCCGTCAATGCTTCTAGGCGGATCAGGCGGAAGCCGCACTGGGTATCGGGTAGTGATTGATCTACGAGGGTGGAAATGCGGTGACTGAGATAACGATTCGTCCAGCGGCGGATGAATGGCATGTTCATGCATTGCGCCATCCGGTTGCCGATGATGAGGTCGAGTCGTGTGCATTCTGCCTTCGCGAAAAAAGCCGGGATATCATCAGGACTATGCTGGCCATCGCCATCCATGACCAAGGCCCAGACGTAGCCTTGCCGTTTGGCGCGTTCGAGACCCTGGCGCAGGGCCGCGCCTTTGCCTTGATTGGCCACTAGGGAAAATACTTGGGCGCCTTGACGTCCCGCGACTATGGCTGTCTCATCCGTAGAGCCATCATCGACGACGAGAATATTGGGCAACAGCCGACGTAACTTCGGGAGCAAAGCAGTCAGACCACGCTCTTCATTGTAGCATGGCAGGACGACGATGCATTGTTGGGCCCAAGTCATTCCGTTGGAAACTAGCTTAGTGCAATATGCGTGAACAAGCAAAGGATGGCGGGTCAGGAAAAAGGGAAAAACGATGGGGCCAAATGGCTGGGGTTAGAAATAAACCTTTGCTGCTGGCATAGTTATGGCTTAACAGTGTCACAGATGGATTCAATATTCCTTCCAACTTCGGGGATGCTGACGGCTCGTGGGGATGAGCAAGCGCAGTGGATGGAGCGGGCATCGGCAGTTCGTGATCAACGATTCGGGCGTCGGGCGTTTGTCCGGGCGGTGGTGGAGGTGTCGAATTTTTGCCGGGAGAACTGCGAGTATTGCGGGATGCGCCGGGACAATAAATCGCTACATCGTTTCCGCGGCCAAGCCGAGCAGTTGGCCGAGATGCTGATTGAGCATCGTCCTGCCAGTGTCACCGATTTGAACATCCAAACGGGTGAAGATCCGGTGGCGGTTCGTGAAGTGGTTTTGCCGCTATTGAAGATTTTGCAACGTGAAACCAACCTTGGGTTAAGCGTATGCTTGGGCACTTTAAGTGCCGATCTCTACGCGGCCTTGCAAGACGCAGGAGCGAGCATCTACATCATCAAGTTCGAGATTGCAAATCGCACGAACTACCAATTACGTCATGCACCTGGCACATTTGATGAGCGGTTGGAAACCATCCGGCATCTGGCGGCGAAGGGCTGGAATGTGAGTTCGGGGTTCATTTCAGGTCTTCCAGGGCAAGGTATCGAGGATGTGTTGGAAAATTTGGCCTTATCGGCTTCCCTGCCTTTGGCTGGTTGCAGTGTGAGTCCTTTTATCCCGGGAGAATCGACTCCGCTGGCACAAGAAACAACGGCTGATGTCGAGTTGGTCTTGAACAGCATGACGGCGATGCGGTTGATGCGGCCAGACTGGGTGATCCCAGTAGTGAGCGCCATGAACTTGGCTGACCCGGTGGAAGGGTATCGCCGCGGCTGGCGCACTGGTGCAAATCTGGCGACGATCAACATGACACCGAGTGATGTGCGCGGAGACTATGTGCTCTACAAGCGTGACCGCTTCATCATGACGGAAGGGCGCATCTTGAAAGCTCTTGAACAGGAGAAGCTGCAGCCTTCGGAAATCGGTTTAGCCGATCATTACCGGCAGCAACGGGAACTGGCTGCGGCTTAAAAAAGTTTTTACGGTATTCAGGCAAATCTGCTGGAATTGCTGGAAGGGTTTAGGCTGAATTGGCCCAAGCCTATGAAAAAGAAGGAGGTCCATGGCGTATTCCAAAAACTCGCCCTGAAGTTTATTCGCAATGAATCTGATGCGGGGATGTATTGCGTCGTAACGAATGAGGCGCTTTTTCTGGCCACGGCAGGTTATCTTGAAGACGCGAACCGGATATTGGAAACCTTGTGGAGTTTCAAGTGGCCGCATAGTGAGGATTGCTGGATGCC
>CALRJY020000032.1:0-76609 GCA_943367715.1 Chitinophaga pinensis
AGCCAACGACTGGTAGGGCCCGCTGTCCTCAGCGGGCCGCCGCCGAAGCCAATGGCAGCCAAATGCCTACGGAAAAGTAACGTCTTCGCCCCGAGAAAACCGGTCCTCCGTCCACGGATCTGCCGTGTTCGAATAACCACGCACTTCCCAGAAGCCCAAGATATCTCGATCAATGAACGTGATTTCCCGCACCCACTTCGCGCCCTTCCACGCATAGCGCTTCGGCACGATCACTCGCGCCGGTCCGCCATGCTCTACTGCCAGCGGTTTGCCATTCCACGAATGCGCGATAAGCACATCGTCATCCATGCAGGCTTCGATGGGATTGTTCGTGGAGTAACCATCGTAACTCTTGAAGAACACATGCGTGGCTTCCTTCGTCGGCTTCACCAGATCGGCGAGCGTGAAGAAAGCGACGCCTTCCCACTGCATGTCATACTGGCTCCACGTGGTCACGCAATGCATGTCACTAACATCCTTGAACTGCGGCAATGCGAGGAAATCAGTCCACTTCAACCGTACCGGATTCTCCACCTTGCCGTGGATATATAGTTCCCATTCCTCCGGTCCAACCTTGGGTTTGATGCCCAGATCGAGCGTCGGAAAATTATGCACCTGCCGTTGGCCGGGAGGCAGCCGGTCACTGGAACGCACCGCGGGCTTCTCCTGGCCGGACATTTTGCGTGCCCACCGTTCTTTCCGGGCAATGTAGTCGTCTTTCATGGCTTCAAAGGTTTAACCACAGATGGACACAGATTAACACAGATACAAACCTGATGCTGATTAGGGACGCATCAAATCTTCACAGCGCAAAAGTTCTTCCTTCGTCAACGCATTCTTCTCCGGTGCGCTGGCGAACTCATCCAGATCCTCCCGCGTCGCGATATTTGGCAGACAGCTTGCGACCGTCGGTTCCGCCAAATGCCAGAGCAAGGCGGCCTGAGCCAACTTCCGTCCAGAATCCTTGCCCATCAAAAAACGAAATTGCTCGGCGCGATCCAATCCATCGCGCAACCAGTCCGGGCCGAACTGAAGCCGGGCATCATCTGGTTTGAAAACGGTGTCCGTTGTGAGCTTGCCCTCCAACAGACCCGAAGCATGCGGCCCACGCACAATAAATGATGCGGGATGTTTCGCCTTCTCCGTCATGAGACCGTGACTGAACCGCACTGTCTTCCCCACTTCCTCGCGATACGCCTCCGCGTTGATGGCCAGCCCATTAGCTGGCTCCACCAAATGATGCAGATGCTCGATGACCGTAGGCTCACCCCGATGCACTGCCGCTTTCGCCTCCTCTAACCAGCCGCCACCCGGCCCCATAGCGAGGCCATGATGTCGGATCTTCCCCGCCTGCTTCAGTGCCAGCAACGTTTCGTGCAGATCCTGACTCTCGATAGCCTCCAGCGTCACGTCATGCAATTGCAACAAATCGATGCGTTCGCACTTGAGCCGTTGCAGCGCTTTATCCACCGCGAACCGGATGTATTCCGGCGTGAACTGCACGGAGGGCTTGCCGCTGGAGTGCAATCGCGCATGAGCATGATAGAAATCATAGCCGACCTTCACCGCGATGGTGATCTCCTCGCGCTGGGAACGAAACGCCTTAGCGAGCAACTCCTCCCCGGCCCCTTCCGCATCCACATCCGTCGTCACAAAGAAGTTCACGCCCTGATCCAAGGCGCGATGCAGCAAGGCCGTGGCCTCGAACTCGGTGAACCGGCCCCAGCGGCCCGTGACCAAAGTCCACAGCCCAAAGCCGATCTCCGACACCCGGATGTCCGTCCCCGCCAACGTGCGATACTTCATGCGACAGGACTAAGGATGGAGCCTGTGACCGAGGAACGCAATGCAGAGGAGCGTGGCCGTCCTCGGCCACAGCAACGTCCATAAGCAAAGATGGCACAATTTTGACTAAAGATTTCCATAAGCATCTCCTTTACGCTTTTACCGCCCGCCCTCGACATTCTGCAAATCACCGCTCATTTCACGTTGCTGTGCCCGAGACGGGCACGCTCCGCGCTTGCGGTCCCCTCGCCATCACGTAACTTGGACCCCATGATCAGACCGGCCGATTTGTTTGACCTGAGCCAGACGGAACACGCCGCCCTTTTCGAGGGCTGCGAGACCGCTTGGGACGCCCTCAAGAAGCTGAAAGCGTATATCGATAAGACCGTGAAGCCCGGCCTCAAGAACCGTTGCGAAGGCGATGCGTTCATCGGCGACATGGTCTTCATCGGCGAAGGTACCGTGGTGGAAGACGGCGTGATGATCAAAGGCCCCGCCATCATCGGCAAGAATTGCGAGATCCGACATAACGCCTACATCCGCGACCACGTCCTCATCGGCGACGGCTGTGTCATCGGGAATTCGTGTGAGGTGAAGCATTCGCTCATCTTCAACAACTGCCAGGTGCCGCATTTCAATTACGTAGGCGATTCCATCCTCGGCTACAAGGCGCACATGGGCGCCGGCAGCATCCTCTCCAACGTAAAATCCCTGCCCGGCAACGTGACCGTAGAGATCGAGGGCAAGAAAATGGACACCGGCCTGCGCAAGTTCGGCGCGCTTCTGGGCGATCACGCCGAGATCGGCTGCAACTCCGTCCTGAACCCCGGCAGCATCATCGGTCGCAATTCTATCATCTATCCCACCACCAGTTGGCGTGGCGTCCTGCCCGCCAATTCCATCGCCAAGACCAAAGCCACACAGGAAGTGGTAGTCAAGCGGGCAAAATAACGCCACTTGATTTTCTGCCGTTTGGCTGGTTAATTGATGCCATATGGCAGTCAAAGAATTACCTTTGGTCGAACGCCTCCTCTCTCCTAGCAAGGGTCGTTTCAGCGGTCGGCATCCGACCAGCTCTACCGCTGTGCAGATTAAAGGCGTGAAAGACGGCTTCACCGCCAAGGCGTTTGACCTTCTTTGCGAAGCCTATGATGTCCCCCGTGAACGGCTTTGTCTGGTGGTCCGCATTCCTTCACGGACCTTGGCCCGCCGGACTGTTTTCAAGCCGGATGAGTCAGAGCGCATCTTGCGTCTAGGAAGCCTTTTTCAGCGGGCAGTTGAAGTTCTCGGATCGGCGGAAGCGGCGCGGGCTTGGTTTCGCTCACCGCAACATGCCTTCGCCGGAGTGGCTCCCTTGGACTATGCGGATACGGAATTGGGAGCACGTGAAGTCGAATATCTGTTAGGGCGTCTGGAACACGGAGTCTTCACTTGATCTGCCAGGCTTACCGCATCGTGCAGTCACATCTGACCGGCACTGCTTTCAGCGGTGAAGGCGCGCGTCTCTATGGCGGCCGGTGGAACAGTCCCGGTCACCGCGTGGTTTATGTGGCTGAGTCTCGTGCCTTGGCCGCTTTGGAGATGCTGGTGCATCTCTCTTCCGAGCAGGTTTTAAATAGCCATTACAGCCTTATTCCGGTCCGTTTCCCTGAAAAACTGGTCAACCGTTTGGAAGAATTGGGCAAATTACCCGCTGACTGGCAGGCCACACCGGCACCGTTCAGTGCTAAAATCGCCGGAGATAATTGGCTCGATGGACAGACGTCCGCAGTTCTTTCCGTGCCGAGCACGATCATTCCATCGGAACGCAACTATCTGTTAAACCCCACGCATTCCGACTTTGCAAAGATTGAGATAGGCAAACCGGAGCGGTTTGTCTTTGATGAACGCTTGGCCAAAAGCCTAAAGTCCAAGTAACGCCAGTGATCAGCATCATCGAACAGCAACCGGCGGATACCGGCAGCGACCTTGTCGCGCAGGTAGAGGCCATTTTTTCGCCTACTGGCATCTTATCGCGGGCGAGCAATTTCGAGTATCGCCCGCAGCAGCAGCAGATGGCGATGGCGGTGGCGCGCGCCTTGGAGCATGGCGAGCATCTGGCGGTAGAGGCCGGCACCGGCGTCGGCAAGAGCCTTGCGTACTTGGTGCCGTCAATTTTGTTCGCGGTGGCGCGGAGCAAGAAGGCGGTCATCTCCACTTACACGATCAACCTGCAAGAGCAGCTCATCGAGAAGGATCTGCCCATGCTGGAGCAGGTGCTGCCAGTGAAGTTCAGCTATACGATGTTGAAAGGGCGGCAGAATTATCTCTGCACCCGACGCCTGCGCAAGGCGATGCAGCAGGCGGACAGCCTCTTCACCTCGCCGGAAGTGCAGGAACTGACTCGCATCTACGAATGGTCCAAGACCACGAAGAACGGCAGCCTCTCCGACTTCGAGGATGAGCCCGATCCGAAGGTTTGGGAGCATGTCTGTTCCGAGCGTGGCTTGTGTTCTCCCAAGCTCTGCGGTCACGCCTCGGATTTCGGCAAAGACGGCGGTGCCTGCTTCTTTCAGCGCGCCCGGCAACGCATCCTCGCGGCGGATGTGCTCGTGCTGAATCACACCCTTTTCTTCATGCACCTCGGCGGCATCAATGAGGAGATGGAAGGCGGCGTGATCTTCAAGAATGACTTCGTGGTCTTTGATGAAGCGCACCAGATGGAAGGCGTGGCTTCGCGTCACGTCGGCGTCAGCGTCTCGAGCGGCCAGATCCGTTATGCGCTGCAAAAGCTCTGGAATCCCCGCACGGAAAAGGGCCTGCTTGCCATCTTACGCCAGGGCAACGCCGTCAAACTGGTCGCAGATGTGCTTTCTGAGAGTGATAAATTTTTCGCGGCATTGGAAACCAGTTGCGAAGAGCTTTCGCAAAACCAGGTGTCAAGCGAACGCCCCGGAAGCAGCGGTGCCAGCAAACGCTCTTGGTCGGAACTCCGCATCCGTCGTCCGGATCTCGTGGAAGACACGATGAGCCTGCCCATCCAGCGTGTGCGCGAGGCGCTCAGCGAACTCATCAAACTCAGCGAAGACAAAGACACCGGGCAGGAGTTGATGGAATGCAGCCGTCGCCTCATGGAAGTGAAGGCGGCCATCACGACTTTCATCGGTCAGGTGGAGGAGCATTACGTCTATTGGGTGGAACGCGGCGGCAAGACGCAGCGGAATTTTTCCATGCACGCCGCACCGGTCAACGTGGCGGAGTTCCTTCGGCAACGCCTGTTCGCCTCCGATACCTCCGTCATCATGACCAGCGCCACACTGGCCGTGAAAGAGCAGCCACAAGCGCTCCCACCGACACCAGAAGATGCGCCCAAGAAACGGGAATCGGTGAAGAAGACCAGCCCGCGCGACAACGGCCTGAACTATTTCGCCGGCCGTGTGGGCGCTGAATCTGCGACCTTGCTGCAAGTGGGTTCACCGTTCAATTACGCTGAACAGATGCGTGTGTATGTCGCCGGGAAGATGCCCGACCCGCGCGAAGCCGGTTACCGGGACGAACTGGTAAAATGGATCAAGCACTTCATCAAAGAAACGCACGGCAAGGCCTTCGTGCTCTTCACCAGCTACAAGCTGATGATGGAAGTGAGCGAGCAGATGCAGCCCTTTTTCGACCGGCTCGGCCTCGAATGTTTCGTGCAAGGCACCGGCACGCCGCGCTCCACCATGCTGGAGAAGTTCAAGGAAGACGTGGATTCCGTGCTCTTCGGCACGGACAGTTTCTGGCAAGGCGTGGATGTGCCGGGAGAAGCCCTCTCCAACGTCATCATCACGCGCCTGCCCTTCGCGGTGCCAGATCATCCGCTCATCGAGGCACGCATCGAGGACATCGAGGCCAGCGGCGGCAATGCCTTCAGTGATTTTTCTTTGCCCGAGGCCATCTTGAAATTCCGCCAGGGCGTCGGCCGCCTCATCCGCACGAAATCGGACAAAGGTATCGTAGTGGTGCTAGACAATCGCGTGCTGACGAAACGTTACGGCCAGGCGTTTCTGGATGCCATCCCTAAGTGTCCGGTGGAAATTGTGTAAGCGGCGCGCCGGTAGGGCGAGACTCTGTCGAGCCCTGACTAAACCTTAAAATATTCAAGCGACCAGAACAGCTGTTCTGGCGGCAAATCGGCGTTCAAGAACTGAAAGCCTGCCAATGTCCATTTGTTTTAATTCAAATGCGACTAGGATTGGCAAGGGCTCGACAGAGTCTCGCCCTACCGAACACTTCACTTTACTTCTCAAAACTCTCCGCCAGCGCGATCGCTTTGATCATCGCCTTCGACTTGTTCACGGTCTCCTGATACTCGCCTTCCGGCGTGGAGTCATGGACCCAGCCGCCGCCCGCTTGCACGTGCGCTTGGCCGTCTTTGATCAAGGCTGTGCGGATGGTGATGCAGCAGTCCAAGTTGCCGTTGAAGGAGAAGTAGCCCACGCAACCGCCGTAGGGCCCGCGTTGGGTGCCTTCCAGTTCCGAGATGATCTGCATGGCGCGGATCTTTGGCGCACCGGAGAGAGTGCCCGCCGGGAACGTGGCGCGCATGAGGTCGTAAGGCGTCTTGTCTTTCGAGAGATGACCTTCCACCTCGGACACGATGTGCATCACGTGGCTGTAACGCTCGATGATCATCAAGTCCTTCACCTGCACGGAACCGTAATCACACACGCGGCCAAGGTCATTGCGCGCGAGGTCCACGAGCATGACGTGTTCCGCGCGTTCCTTCGGATCGGCGAGCAAATCCTTCTCATTCGCCACATCTTCTTCCACCGTCTTGCCGCGCGCACGCGTGCCAGCGATGGGGCGAATCTCGATCTTGCCCTTCTCGCAACGCACATGGATTTCCGGTGAAGCCCCTACGAGCGCGAAACCATCCAACTCCAGCAGGAACATGTAAGGCGAAGGATTGATCGTGCGAGCCGCGCGATAGATGGAGAGCGGGCTGGCAGTCACAGGTGCCGAGAAGCGCTGGGAACCGACGATCTGGATGATATCTCCGCTGGTGATGTATTCCTTGGACTTGAGCACGTTCGCGATGAACTGCTCCTTGGTCACGTTGGAAACAAACGGCACATCCTTCGTGTCCGAGTTCAGCGTGACCGGCGTGTTGTGCACCGGCTCCGAAAGCAGCGCGAGGATGCGGTCGATCTCTTCCACGGCGTTTTCATACGCTTCATTGACCTTGGTCGGGTCTTCGATGAAGGCGTTGACGAGGATGGTGATGGTCTGGGCGACGCGGTCAAAGATCAGCAATTCATCCGCAATGAGGAAATACATCGTGGGCGTGCCCAAGTCATCCTTCGACGGACGTGGCACCACGGGCTCAACATCATGGATGAATTCGTAACCCAAGAATCCCACTGCGCCACCGGTGAAAATGGGCAGGCCGGGCAATTGCACGACCTTGTAGCGCGCCAAGACGCGTTCAATGACTTCCAAGCCATCACGCACGCATTGATCGCATTCAGTGTTCTCCCGGCCTTTGGCGGGGATGGCGAACTTCTCGATGACTTTGCCGTTCTCGATGAGTTCGATGCGGTTGCCGGTCTGCTTGATGATCGCACGCGGATTGCAGCCGACGAAAGAGTAGCGGCCCAGGTGCTCGCCGCCTTCCACGGACTCGAGCAGAAAGGATTCACCATCGCCGCGGATCTTTTGATAGGCGGAGAGCGGTGTCTCGAAGTCCGCGAGGATGCGGCGCGTGACCGGGATCAGGTTTCCCTGCTTGGCCAGTTCCAAAAACTCAGTCTGCTTGGGCGAATACATAACTGTTCTTTTGCTCGGTCACCGTCGGCACCGTCGTTTAAATTCTGTTTCCGTCCGCCCCTCCGGGGCGAATAGTTTCTTAACTCTCTTCCACGGGTTCCCTACGGTCACCCGTGGCTACTGTCGTTTGCCCCTTCGGGGCATTTGTCAGCGAATGGTCACTGCCTATTCGCACACCGTCTTCTACTTCGACATTTAGGCGGCTTAAAAGCCGCGCTCCACTGATTATTTCTTGCCGTAGATCTGTTCGGGCGTTTCGAGTTGTTTTTCGGTCACCTCGAACTCGGCTTCCTTCACGGAACGGAAGAAGCAGGATTGATAACCTTCATGGCAGGCGGCGCCGATCTGCTCCACTTGGATCAGCAGCGTGTCGCCGTCGCAATCGAACGCCACATCCTTCACCGCTTGCGTGTGGCCGCTGGATTCGCCCTTCATCCAGAACTTCTGGCGGGAGCGGCTCCAAAAATGCGTCTTGCCCGTGGCGATGGTCGTCTCGAGCGAGGCGCGGTTCATCCATGCCATCATGAGCACGCGGCCCGTGGATTGTTCCTGGATGATGGCCGGGATGAGGCCATCCGAATTGAACTTCAGCTTGTCGTAAAAGCTCATGCTATTTGTCGGTCGTCGTTTTAGAGTCTGAAATACTAGCCGTCTCGGCCTTGGCTGAAAAGCTTCCGGGCAAAAAAGTAAAGGCCACCGCGGCCAAGATGCACAGGAACGCGGCGAAATGGTTCCATTTCAGCTTCTCGCCCAGGAAAAAGAAGACGAAACCGCTGAACACCACGAGCGTCACCACTTCCTGGATGATCTTCAATTCCGTGGCCGAGTAGCTCGAATGCCCGTAGCGGTTCGCCGGGACCATCAGGCAATATTCAAAGAACGCGATGCCCCAGCTCGCCATGATGGCGGTCCACAGCGGCACGTGCTTGTGCTTGAGGTGCCCATACCAGGCGAACGTCATGAAGACATTGGAGCAGACCAGGAGCAAGATTGGGAACCAGCGTGTTTGCAGAAGTTCGCTCATAACCTCACCGGAATGTTTTGTTTCGCCAGATAGTCTTTCACCTGGGCCACCGTGAAGGTGCCGTAATGGAAGATGCTCGCGGCCAACACGGCATCCGCGCAACCCGCCAGCAGTACTTCCGCCATGTGCTCCAAACTGCCCGCGCCACCACTGGCCACCACGGGCACGGCAACGGATTGGCTCACGCGCTTGGTGATGACAAGGTCAAAACCCTTCTTCGTGCCATCCGCATCGATGCTATTCAGCACGATTTCTCCGGCGCCTAGGCTCACGGCCTTGGACGCCCATTCCACGGCATCGAGCCCAGTGGATTTACGGCCGCCGTGCGAAAACACTTCCCAGCGATCGGGCGCGACCTTCTTGGCATCGATGGAGACCACGATGCATTGGCTGCCGAACTTCTCAGCGCCTGCGCGGATGAGATCGGGATTGGAGAGTGCGGAGGAATTGATGCTGATCTTGTCCGCACCGGCCTTGAGCATCACGCTCATGTCCTCCACGGCGCGGATGCCGCCACCCACCGTCAGCGGCATGAAGCATTGATCAGCCACGCGCTCAATCACGCTCACCATGGAGGCGCGGCCGTGCGCGCTGGCGGTGATGTCAAAGAAGACCATCTCGTCCGCGCCCTGCTCATTGTAACGCAAGGCCAGCGCGACGGGATCGCCGACATTCTTCAACTCGCCCGCTTCCGCTTTGCCGAACTGCACGCCACGGGTCACCTGACCATCATGCACGTCCAGACAAGGTATGACACGTTTGGCTAACACAAATTCTTTCGCTTACCGGCCGTTTCAACCGCCAACTCATTGGCTGGTTCCATCAAAAAAAATTCCCGATGACTTTAGGATCATCGGGACCGGGACCTTGCCACGCTTTGCCAGGCAAAAACGAGTCTCCACCAGGGAGGTCCCGCTTATCTATGCCAATGGCTCAAGCCTGCTAACATGGGGAAAATAGAGCGGAAACAGTGCCGCCGCGCAAGCTCCCATTTTGGAGCGTTGCGCGGCGGTGACTGGTTGAAAGATTACTTGGCGGCGGTGAACTTGCCGTCCGCGCGTTTGAAATTCTTGCCGGAATAGAGCACCACGTTCAGGGAGTTCATGGGATCCTTGGTGCTGAACTTATAGCCAAGCTTCAGGATGCCATCGAGGATGTCCTGCTTGCTGAGGCTCTTGCCCGCAGCGACCTTCAGGGCGGCTTCCTTCAGGGACAGCTCATTGCGGGCGCGGCGTTTAACGGCCCGGGGAGCGGAAGGAGCGTCAGCAGCGGAGGCTTTGGAAGCCTTGGATTCACCCACCGTGCCGAGGGCTTGTTCGATTTCCGCCAAGCGCGCAGTCAATGCCGCTTGTTCTTTTAGAAGACCGTCGCGAAGAGAGATGAATTTTTTGATGCTGCTGTTTTTCATAAATCAGAAGTTCCTATCCTATAACAAGAAGCGTAGATTTGCCAACTAAGATTTTAATAAGGCTCAAAGCCAAATGTCGCTATTAGATAAGGCTTAACCCATCTCAATTAGATGTTTCCCGAAAACAAAAGGCCCATGGAGCCACGTAAAATCGATACCTTCGCCCATCGCCACATCGAACGGATTATAGCATTATAAAAGAGCGAGAGCAATAAATGGCTAGTGATAATTAGTCGTGCGCGTTAATCGAATCGACGCATGGCTAGCTACTTGGTCTGTGTCCCCTAGTAGCTGAGTCTTCTCAGTATTAAACTGTATTTATTTAGACCGCCTCAGCCATCTGTCTTGCTGTAACCCAGTTGCATCCCGTTCATCTCAAAAGGTTTATCTAAACCGCCTCAAAGCAGGTAAACAACACATGCGTTAACGTTATCGCTGAAAAACTTTGCGATTGGATGAGATGATGCGATTTTTCCACATCGAAACCGGCTTTGGTCAGGCTACTTACAGCGCAACCATCACCTGATCGCCGTGTTGAATGAATAAAACGACGCCTTAAGGTGTCTACATTATCGTATGAAACGTTTAGTTTTGTTCGCTTTAGTCCTCGCGGCAGTTGTTCCGGCGCAGGCACAGATTTTTGGCGGCCCGAATGCGGTAGGCGGGGCCATCCTCGGCGGTATCGCCGGTGGCGTGATCGGTCACAATAACGGTCGCCATACGGCGGAAGGTGTGGCCATTGGTGCCGGTGCGGGACTTTTACTGGGCGCGATCGCTGATCGCAACAATGCTGACCGGGGCTACTACGGTTATGACCGTGGTTACGGCTATTCCTCCGGCACCAGCGTCTCGGTAGGGTTTGGCTACGGCACCCCCTATCGTCACGGCGGTTACTATGGTCACAGCCATTATGGACCGTATCGTGGCGGTTACTACCCGAGCTATGGCGTCCGGTATTACAGCAGTCCCAGCTACTATTACCGGCCGGCCTATGTGGCTCCGGCTCCGGTGGTCGTAAGCGCACCAGCTCCGGTCTATGTGTCGCCCAGCACGCAGTATGGCTACGCGCCGAGCTATGAGGCCCAGCCGCAACAGCAACAATCTGCCCCTGCCCCCTCGCAAGTCACGATCATCAACAACTATTACGGCAATGCCAATCCCATGAGCAGCGCCAATGGTATGTTTGGCCGGTGACATTGCGATTGGCTAATTCGCGGAATTTAACTTAGGATGGTGAAACCTTTTATGAAGTCGTACGTAAACTATTCTCTTTGCTTGGCCGCTGTGGCGGCGATGACTGCTGGCTGCGCCTCCTCAGGCGTCCAGAATCCCCGGGGCGTTCCGGTGACCGAAATGAAGGCGGATGAACGTGGGTTCGTCGCCGGTACCGGCATGGAATCGCAAGATCTCGTGATGGTAACTGACAAGATGGCCCGCAGCATCCTGGCCATCCCCGAGATCGCCAACGCCCAAGGCACTCCGCGCGTGGTCTTGAACCCGGTCAATAACGAGACCCGGTTCCCGATCAACAAGGACATCTTCCTCACCCGTATCCGGGCGCAACTGAACTCGAAGGCCGCCGGCAAGGTGCGCTTCCTCGCCCGCGACCAGATGGCCGCGCTCGAGCGCGAACGTGACTTGAAACAATCCGGCCAGGTGACCGCCTCCAGCGATCCGAACGTGGTGGAATTCAAAGGCGCTGACTTTTTTCTCACCGGCACCCTCCAAAACATGACCACCCGCACCTCGAAGGGCGTGAGCGATTACGTGCTCTATTCCTTCCGCCTGATCGATGCCCGCACCAGCGACATCGTTTGGGAAGACATGGCGGAGATCAAGAAGCAGGGGTTGGAAGATGCCGCTTACCGTTAAGCGTCTCGTCCCATCACTACATCCATGAAGGTCGCTTTTCTCAGCGTTGGTCTGGGCGCTCTGTTGCTGCTTACGGGCTGTGCTACCACACCGAAAGCCGCACGCATCCCGCTCACGGGTGATCCCCTGGTCGATGGCCGGACGCACATCGAACAGGGTCCGCCCAATGACCGCATCCTCTGGCAATACCGCACCGCCTTGGTGGCGATGCGCCGGGGCGATTATCCTCAGGCGAAGGCTTTGCTGGACGACGCTATCCTCACCATCGGTGGCATCCTGACGAATGATAAAGATGCGCGTCGTGCGCGGAGCATGTTCGCCAGCGAGAGCCGCAAGAAGTTCATCGGTGAACCGTATGAACGCGTGATGGCGTATTACTATCGCGGCATCCTTTATTGGATGGATGGCGAACCGGACAACGCCCGCGCCTGTTTCCGCAGCGGTGAATTGATCGACAGCGATACCGAGGTGGACAATTACTCCGCCGATTATGTGCTGCTGGACTATCTCGACGGCTTCGCTTCCGACAAGCTGTTTACCGATGGCGGCGATGCTCTGAAGCGGGCGAAGGCCAACGCCAGCACGAAGATGGATGTGCCGCCAGATTATGACCGCGCCGCGAATGTGCTCTTCTTCACTGAATGCGGTTTCGGCCCGCAGAAGTATGCGTCCGGGCAATATCGCGAGCAGTTGCGTTTCCGCGAAGGCCAGCAACAGGCCCGCGTGGTGACCATCAAGCTGAACAACGGGCAGGTCATTCGCACCCGGCCTTGGGATGATATATACTTTCAGGCGACGACCCGTGGCGGCCGCGTGATGGATCACATCCTCGCGAACAAAGCGGTGTTCAAACAAAGCACTGACACGGTGGGTGATGTTGCCATCGTCAGCGGTGCCGTGTTGGCCACCGGCCGGAACACGCAGGAAGCCGGGCTCGGCGTCTTGGCATTCGGTCTGTTGAGCAAGGCCATCGCAGCCGGAACAACGCCCGCAGCAGACGTCCGGGCGTGGGATAATCTCCCGCAGTTCCTAGGCTTTGGCGCTTTGCGCGTCGCGCCGGGCACGTACACGGCGCAAGTTGAATTCCAAGATGGCGCAGGCCGTCTATTGGCTAACCTCAGCCGCAGCGTGACCTTTGAAGTCAAAGCGGCAGACCGCGACACAGTGGTGTATATTTCCGACAAGCAACAGTAAGCAACGTAGTAACCCTATGAATAAGATCTGGCTCAGTTCTCTCTTGCTCGCCGCAGCAGTCCTCACAGGCTGCCAGTCTGGCGGAGCGTATTCTCCCAAGAACACGACGAAGTATGATCTGGAGAACAAGGAGAAGTTCGTGCTCATGGACAGCATGGTGCAACGCTCCGTGACTTCTTCCGGCATCCAGAAACGCATTCTGCCCGACGGCCGCCTCGAAGTGATCGCCCATGTGCGCAATCGCGAAGGCCGCCGCATCCAGGTGCAGACGAGCTGCGTGTTCAAGGACGAGAGCGGTTTCTCCACGGATGACGAAACGCCGTGGCAGACGCTGATCCTCACGGAGAATTCCCAGGAAGACCTCCGTTTTGTCTCCATCAACAACAAGGCGCGTGATTTCACCATCCGCGTCCGTCAGGCTCATTAAGTTGAACGAAAGTTTCCGTATGAAAACGACCATTGCAGCGACGTTGGCAGTCATCCTCGCGGTTGGCTCGGCCTCGGCCCAGCCCGCGCAGAAGATCGGTCCGGACGGCAAACCGATGGCTCCGCAACCGCCACCACCGTTGACCACGGCGGAAGGTATCGCCACGCAACCGCCCGTGATACCGACGGCGAATAACCCCGTTTACGTCTATCAACAGCAGGTCATCGCGAACCAACCCGCGCTCATCGCGCCAGAACAGGCGCGTGGGATCATCGAGAACTTCAAGAAAGGTTACGCGAAGCTCGGCGAACCGCGCATCTTGATCTACGTGAACCGCGAGTTGGTGGATGAGAAGTCCGGCTTCGGTCTTTCCGCTCGCACGGAAAAGACGACTACTTCGAAAACCACTTATAACAGTGATTTCCAAGCGGACCCGAACGCTAACAAGGCGAACGGCGGTAACATCTCCGCCGGCGGCAATGTGAACATCAGCGGTGATGCCGGTAACGGCAATGTGCCCATCGGCAAAGGCAACATCTCCTCCGTGAACGAGAAGGCTTCCCGCGATGATACGTACAAGAACACGAATCGCGCTGACCAGACCTTGGCCGACAAACAGACTGTCCGCGATGTGGAACGGCTCTTTGGCCGTCCACTCCGTCACGGCAATGCTAAGATCACTGATCAGCGCACCGCCACCCAGCTCATGGGCAGCCGCTCCGTGGAAGACATCTTGAAATCCACAGACACCGAGCAAGCCCGCAAAGATCGTGCGGCCATTGCCCAGCAAGCGGACGTGGTGCTGGAAGTGCTCATCTCCTCCCGCACCATCACGGTGCCGGAAGCCAGCGGCGACAAAACCTATTCCGCTCCGGACATCCAAGCGACGGCCATCCGCGTGAAAGACTCGCAGATCATCGGCCAGGCCTCCGCCTCTGACATCCTCGGCAAAGATCGCTACGCCGGCCGCGTGCTGCGCAGCTTCGACGTGCGTGAGATCGCCGAAGCCACCGCACTGGCCCTCATGGAAGACATGATGCTCAGCGTGAAGGCGGATTAAGTTGCATCGCTAAAAAATCTGAAAGCCCCGAACGAAAGTTCGGGGCTTTTTCTTTTCGCCTAACAAATTGAAATGAAAACTCCTCTTGCAAAACCTATTCAGAGACAGCGAAAAATTTAAAACAATTTGTTAAAATCCAGAACCGAAACTGATTCGCCGCTCTTCGTATCGAGCACTCTGCCATCGGATAAGACTAGCAGCGAATTTCTGCAGGCAAATGCGTAGCGGATAGGCTTTCGAAATTGGATCACCGGTTTTATCTCTCGCGTTTTCGCATCAAATTGAAACAGGCCATATCCGGCCTTCAAATTCCAATCGCTAGCCACCCCAAAAAACAAATCAGACTCCCTTTCATAAACCAAGCTGGGGACATTAAACCAAAACGCTCGATCGGTTGAAAACACGACTTTCTTCTTTTCTAACGAACAATAAACCAGCCTGCCGCCAGGTTCAGACCAAGCTACCCCCTCATCATCAAAAGCCACGTCCAATAACGCAAAATCCATCATTGCCGTCTCGAACGAACTGCCGTCCCGGCTCAACACGGTAATGCGCTGCTCACTGCGATCCGCAAAAAGTGTCCGCGAACAGTGCCGGTCAAAGTAGGACTGGGTCCATTTGTGATGAATGCTCAGTTTGCCAGTCTTCCCGTTCAAAAGGATTGATCCGTCCATGGAAACGTTGACGTGTTCCTCGTCTCCATACGATCGGATGGAAGATACATCTTTGATAGCACTGCTCCAGATCAGTTGCCCTGTATGGTAATTGTAACACTTTACATCCTGATCCCATGCTCCCACTACACAAGTATCCTGAACCGGCCCAAAACACACACGGCACCCTGTTTCCGAACTGGCCGGGACTCGGCCTAAAAGTTCTCCCTTGGAAACATCCATGACGTAAGCCCAGTCATCTGTCACATAAATGACAGAGGGTGCATCAGCATGTCCGGTGAGAAATTTAGCTTCATTCTGCATGTTCACCATAATCCAGAGAGAGAGTTCGACGGAATTTCGTCCTACCGATTGGCCTTCACCCCATAATTGATCCCCATCACTCCTCCCAGCAGGTTCACCACTTGGACATCTTGGCAGCCAAGCTTGTGCATCAGCTTCTCCACCCCGCGTTGCGCCGGGTAGTGCTGGAGGGATTTCAAGATGTAAGCGTGCGTATCGGAATCCCCACAGAAGAGCCGACCGAAGACCGGCACGAACCATTTCAGATACTGAAAGTAGCCGAATCGCCACAGCCGGTTATCCGGTATGCCAAAGTCTAGGACCAAGAGCCGCCCGCCCGGCTTGAGCACCCGCAGCATCTCTTTCAAGCCACCCTCGAAATCCGCCAAGTTCCGCAGGCCATAGCTGATCGTCAGGACATCCACCGAACTGTCCGGCGCAGGCAGATTTAGGGCATCCCCCCGCACAAACTCCACCCCTTTTACCCCGTCCCGCTCTTGCCGTTGCTTGGCCACGGCCAGCATAGGACCGCTAAAATCCACCCCTAAGACCTCAGCCCCCTGACCAACCAAGGCAAACGCTACATCCCCCGTGCCGCAACAAAGGTCCAAGGCCTTCTCCCCGGGCTTCACTTGCGCCAATTTGATCAACTTCCGCTTCCAATACCGGTGCAGCCCAAAGCTTTGCAAATCGTTGATGAGGTCGTAACGGGGCGCAATGGCGGCGAAAAGGTCATTCACCTTTTCCGCCCGCTTCTCACCCGCCTCATAGAACTTGTTGGCCATTGCGCGGACGCACTGTAACCCGGCAGACCGGGTGAGTTCCAAGTTCAAAGCTTAAAGTTCAAAGTATTTCCCTGTCATATCCCTTCGACCAGAAGACCTTACGCAACTCATTGGACAAAAAGATGTTAAACCGCAACCAACCTTGAACTTTAAACCTTAAACTTTGAACTATCTCGGCCTTCCGCCGAGAATGAGTTTTTGACTTGTGCCATTTTTTTGTCCACGTTTCGGCCCTTGTAAAGCCTTGGGAGTGCATAAATGGCTTTACAGGTGTAACTGTTACCGACATGGGCAAAGCATTGATCATCGCAGAGAAGCCGTCCGTTGCGGGCGACATTGCCAAGGCATTGGGTGGCTTCAAGAAGACGGACGACTATTACGAGAGCGATAACGCCGTCATCGCCTCGGCGGTCGGCCATTTGCTCGAGATCGCGTGCCCGGAAGAGTATGAAGCCAAGAAGGGCAAGTGGAGCTTTGCCAATTTGCCGGTTATTCCCCCTCATTTCGCCCTGATTCCGCGTGAAAAGAGCATGGATAAGCTCAAGACGCTCCAGAAGCTCATCAAGCGCAAGGACGTGGACAAGCTGATCAATGCTTGCGATGCTGGGCGCGAAGGCGAACTGATTTTCCGCTATATCATCCAGCACACGGCCGCGAAGCAGCCCATCCAACGTCTCTGGCTGCAAAGCATGACGGCGTCTGCCATTAAGGAAGGCTTCAACAAGCTCCGTAGTGGCGCGGACCTGCAACCGCTCGCGGATGCCGCCACCTGCCGCAGTGAGGCCGACTGGCTCGTAGGCATCAATGGCACCCGGGTGATGACCGCCTTCAATTCCAAGGGCGGCGGCTTCAACAAGACCACCGTGGGTCGTGTGCAGACCCCTACCCTCGCCATCTTGGTGGAGCGCGAGGAAAAGATTCGCCGGTTCATCTCCCGCACTTACTGGGAGGCGAATGCCTCGTTCACGTGCGAAGCGGGCGAATACATCGGTCGCTGGTTCGATGAAAAGTTTTCCAAACCGCCCGGCAGCAAAGAAGCGGATGAAGGTCTGCGCGCCGAACGTATCTGGGACAAGAACCAGGCGGAAGCCATCAAGAGCAAGTGCTTGGGCAAGCCCGGTATCGTAACGGAAGAGAGCAAGCCGAGCAACCAGCTCTCCCAGCTCCTCTATGATTTGACGAGCTTGCAGCGCGATGCCAACCGCCGTTTCGGTCTCTCCGCCACGCGTACTTTGCAGATCGCGCAAGCACTCTACGAACGTCACAAGGCCCTGACCTATCCTCGTACTGATGCCCGCGCCCTGCCGGAAGATTATCTGGGCACCACGCGTAATACGCTCGAGGCGATGTCAGACACGCCGTACGCCCGCTTTGCCGGCACGATTCTGGAACAGGGCTGGGTGCGCCCGAACAAGCGCATTTTCAACAACGCCAAGATCTCGGATCACTTTGCGATCATCCCGACCGGCGTGGCGCCGAAGGATCTGAATGACGTAGAACAACGCGTCTATGACATGGTGGTGCGCCGCTTCCTGTCCGTGTTTTATCCTGCAGCGGAATACCTCATCACCACTCGCATCACGCGCGTGGAAGGCGAGCCTTTCAAGACGGACGGCAAAGTCCTCGTCAAAGCGGGCTGGCTCGAAGTCTACGGCAAAGAAGGCGCAGGCGATGCCGATGATACCACCAGCAATCTGGTGCCGGTGAAGGCGGGCGAGAAAGTCCACACCCGCGACATCGAGCTCAAGGAATCGCAGACCAAGCCCCCACCGCGCTATTCGGAAGCCACGTTGCTCTCCGCCATGGAAGGCGCCGGCAAGTTGGTGGACGACGAAGAATTGCGCGAAGCGATGAGCGAACGCGGCTTGGGCACACCCGCCACGCGTGCATCCGTCATCGAAGGTCTCGTTTACGAAGAGTATCTCTATCGCAATGGCAATGAGCTCCAGCCCACGGGCAAGGCGTTCATGCTCATCGCGCTGTTGCGCGGGCTGAACATCCAGGAATTGTCCAAGCCGGAGCTGACGGGCGATTGGGAGTTCAAGCTCAAGCAGATGGAGCAAGGCAAGCTCTCGCGGCCGGATTTCATGGCGCAGATCGCGGACATGACGCGCCGGATCGTGGAGCGCACCAAAGGTTTCCCCGGTGATGAAGTGCCCGGTGATTTCGGCGATCTCAAGACGCCTTGCCCCAAGTGCGGCGCGATCGTCAAAGAGAACTACCGCAAGTACCAGTGCCCGAAGTGCGATTTCGCCATCCCCAAGTTCCTGGCGGGCCGCTTGATGGAAGCTTCGGAAACCGAGGCGCTCATCACCAATCGCGTGCTGGGTCCGCTGCAAGGTTTCCGGAGCAAGCAAGGCTTTCCCTTCGCCGCCATGCTGAAGTTGACGGACGAGCACAAGCTCGAGTTCGACTTCGGCAATGACAAGAAGGAAGGCGAATCTTCCACGCCTGTTGATTTCACCGGCAAGACGCCGCTGGGCAAATGCCCGAAGTGCGGGGCGCAGGTGTTCGAGAACGGCATGCATTACGTCTGCGAGAAGGCCACGGGTCCGGAAAAGACCTGCGACTTCCGCGCGTCCAAGGTCATTCTGCAACAGGAGATCGACGCCACGCAGATGACCAAGCTCCTCGCCGATGGCAAGACGGACGTGCTGAAGGGCTTCGTCTCCAAGAAGACAAACCGCAAGTTCGATGCCTTCATGGTGCTGAAGAAGGGCGAAGTAAAGTTCGAGTTCCCGCCCCGCGAAGCCAAGAAGGGAGCGAAGAGCAAGGAACCCGTGCCGAAGATCGATTTCACCGGCCTCACCCCGCTCAATGGCAAATGCCCGAAGTGCGGCGGCCAGGTCTTCGAGACCGCCGACAACTATCTCTGCGAGAACACGCAGCGCGACGCCAAGAAGTGCACCTTCAAGACGGGCAAGCTGGTCCTCCAGCAACCCATCGACAAGGAACAAGCGGAGAAGCTGCTCAAGAACAAGCGCACCGACCTGCTCACCGCCTTCGTCTCCCGCTCCGGCAAGCCCTTCAAGGCTCATCTGGTGGTGAAGAAAACCGGCAAGGTGGAGTTCGAGTTCCCGGATAGTTAGGCCGCGCTTAGCGGGACACGCTTGGTATTTCAGTCGAAGTCGGCTATCGTATCCTCATGTCCGAAGCGGCGTCCGAAACTGAGATCAAAGATGAACTGCTTTTGCAGTTCCTCCAGCATCTCGCGATCGACCGCGATGCTTCGATCTATACGCAGCGTAACTATCGCGAAGCCCTGCTCGATTTCTGTCGCTGGCATGCTGAGGAACGCAAATCGCACCCCACTTGGACATCGCTTCAACGCGATGACTTCCGCGCCTTCCTGCGTCACTTAGGACGGAAGAACTTTGGTCGCGCCTCGATCCAGCTTCGCTTCAGTGCCTTGCGGACATTCTACAAGTTCCTCGTCCGCCGTGGTGAAGTGGAGATGACGCCCATCCGCAACATTTCGTTACCCAAACAACCCAAGCGCCTGCCCAAGTTCCTCACACCGGAGCAAACGCATGCTTTGATGGATGCCCCGATGCTCGAACTCGCCGCCGCTCAGAAAGCGGAAGCCAAGGGCATCGATCCCGTCGATTTCTTACGTGATGCCGCCGTGCAGGAACTCATCTACTCCTGCGGCCTGCGTATCAGCGAGGCGTGCGGTTGCAATTTGGAAGACATCGATTGGAACGAGCAACTCATCCGCGTACGTGGCAAGGGCAAGAAAGAACGGCAAGTGCCCGTCGGCACTCCTGCCTTGGAAGCCATCCGGAAGTATCGGGATAACTTGGGCGAACACAACGCCAGCACCGGCGCCGTCTTCTTCAGCAAACCGGAATCTCAAACCCGCTTGCAACCACGTCTTGTCCAACTACGCCTCAAACGCTATCTGATCGCTGCCGGCCTGGACCACCAGATCACCCCGCACAAGCTGCGCCACAGTTACGCCACCCATCTCTTGAACAACGGTGCCGACCTCCGCAGCGTCCAGGAACTGCTCGGTCACGCGCATCTGGTGACCACCCAAGTTTACACCCATTTAACCACCGATCGTCTTAAGAAGGCTTATGAATCCGCCCATCCCCGCGCCTAAACCGTCACGCTTTGCCGGACTTTGGCTTCACTCGCTCTGTACTTTGCTCCTCGCGCTCGGCCTCTTCACCGGTTGCCAGACGAACAAGATCGACTGGGCCTCCCGCGTCGGCACTTATACCTTCGATGATGCCGTGAAGGAGATGGGCCCGCCCGACAAGACCGCCACACTTACTGATGGCACGCAGGTCTGCGAATGGCTCACCTATCGTGGTTCGGATGGCGGCACCGTCATCACCAGCGGCTACTACGGAGTCTACGCCAGCTCCAATCCCGGTTCGCCCGATGCCTTTCTGCGACTGACCTTCAATCCCGAGAAGAAACTCACCGAGGCGAAGCGGCTGTACAAGTAAATGCACGGATTTTTAATTCTCGGCTTCACAAGTCGCCGCAACTCTGTTTTTAATCAGCGCACATGAGCGACAGCGCCAACATCTGGGATCGATTGACTCAGTTCGTGCTCGTTCTCATCGTCATCGCGATTCTGCTCGGTGTCGGTGTCTGGTATCTCCCCCTCATCCAGCGCAATGAACGCATGCGCAAAGAGATTTTGCGCCTGGACAACGAGATCCGCCTGGAAGAAACCAAGGCCCGTGAATTGAAGGCTTCCATCGATACTCTGCGCGATCCGGCGACAGCTCCCAAAGCCGTCGAACGCCTCGCCCGTGAACGCCTCGGCTACGCCAAACCCGGAGAAACGATCATCCGTTTCGAGCCCCCCGGCACCAACAACGTCTCCACCATGCCCGCTCCAGGGCCGGTAACGCAGTAAGACGCAACGGTCCCGCTCTATCGACGTTGGGCATCGGAAGTTGGACATTGGATGTCTCCTATCAATTCGTAAAACGCTTTATCTAGGCTGGCGAGGACTACTATGCCCATGAAGAAAACCATTCCCGCAGCAAATCCTGACGCTTACATAGCATCTTTGGCAGGCTGGCGCTTGGATTGCGTCACCGGCCTGCGCGACACCGTCAAAGCCGCAGCCAAGCTGGAAGAGGTCATCAAATGGGGCCACCTCGTTTACTTCAGCAACGGCCCGGTCCTGCTCATCCGTGCGGAGGAAGAGCGCGTTCTCTTCGGCTTCTGGCGCGGCCAGCTTCTCCGCGCGATCGAGCCCCGCCTGAAACCCGGCGGCAAATACGAGATGGCCACCCTCGAACTCCGCGCGGGCGACACCCTCATCCCCACCACCATCCGCAAACTCGTAAAATCCGCCGTGAAGCTAAACCAAGTCCACGGTGATCCCACCGACATCTGATCCCCAAGTAGCGCAGGTTGGCAACCTGCTGTGTCGCCGACTGGCAGTCGGCAGGAGCTCGAGTATTTCACGATTTCGCAGATTACCAATCTGCGACACAGCAGACCACCGGTCTGCGCTACAATCCCCGTCTTCCCCTTCCCTTGAAGAAGATTCACGTTAGCGACGTCCATACTTTGTCATATGCCGCGCCTCTTTTTAATCGCCCTGTCGCTCTGGATCGTCACGACATCGCTTGTCTCCGCCGCCACCCTCCACGTCGCGCCCACCGGCAACGACCAATGGTCCGGCAAACTCGCCACGCCGAACGCCACAAGGACCGATGGCCCGCTCGCCTCACTCGATGGCGCACGCCTCGCCGTGCGCAAACTCAAAGCCGCCACGCCCGACGAACCCGTCACCGTCCAATTCGCCACCGGCACCTATGCGCTCACCAATGCCGTGAAGTTCGATCTCGCGGACAGCGGCAGCGCGAAAGGTCCCATCCGTTACGAAGCCGCTCCCGCTGCCAAGCCGGTGATCAGCGGTGGACGCGTCATCAAAGGCTTCAAGCCCGCCGCTAATGGGCTCTGGACGGCTGAGGTGCCCGAGGTGAAATCCGGTCAGTGGTATTTCGAGCAGCTTTGGGTAAATGGTCAACGCGCCACCCGCGCCCGCACGCCGAACAAATTCTTCTACTACATGCAGAGCGTGGAAGAGACCACACTGGATGCCGCCAACGCCAAAGCCCGCGCCAAGAAAGCCACCCAGACCGTCACCACGCTGCCAGAGAACCTGAAATCCCTCGTCTCGTTAAAACCGGATGAATTGAAAGACGTCAACCTCGTCGCTTTTCATAAATGGGACAACACCCGACGTTTCCTCGATTCCGTGAATGCCACCACCGGCACCTTCACCACCTCCGGCGAAGGCATGAAGTCTTGGAACTCTTGGGACAACAAAACCGGTTTCCATTTCGAGAATTACTTGGGCGCTCTTGATGCCGCAGGCGAATGGTTCCTGAGCCGTAGCGGCACGCTCTATTACAAGCCGCGTCCGGGCGAAGACATGACCAAGGCCGAGATCATCGCGCCCGTCGCCGACAAGTTCCTCGTCATCGCCGGTGATTCCACGAATGGCAAATTCGTCAGCCACCTGACCTTCAAGGGCCTCACCTTCCAGCACGCGCAATGGCTCACGCCGCCCACCGGCTTCGAGCCCGCCCAAGCGGCGGCACCGATTGATGCGGTCGTGCAAGTCGATGGCGCGCGGAACATCACAATCGAAGATTGTGAGATCAGCCACTTCGGCACCTACGCCATCTGGTTCCGCAAAGGGTGCAAGGATAACATCGTGCAACGCTGCTTCATCCACGACTTCGGCGCGGGCGGTGTGCGCATCGGCGAGGCAGGCATCGCCGCCAAGCCTGATGACCGCACCAGCCATACGACGGTAGATAACAACATCATCCGGCACGGTGGGCATGTCTTCCCCTGCGCTGTGGGCGTGTGGATCGGTCACAGTGGCGACAACAAAGTCACGAACAACGACATCGCGGACCTCTATTACTCCGGTATCTCCGTCGGCTGGCGCTGGGGTTATGCGGAGAGTTTGGCTAAACGGAACACGATTGATTTCAACCACATCCACCACATCGGCTGGGGCCTGCTAAGCGACATGGGCGCGGTTTACACCCTCGGACCTTCCGAGGGCACGACCGTCAGCCACAACCGCATCCACGATATCAACTCCTTCACCTATGGCGGCTGGGGTCTCTACAACGACGAAGGCAGCACCGGCATTGTGATGGAGAACAACCTCGTCTATAACACCAAGACCGGCGGCTACCATCAGCATTACGGCAAGGAAAACGTCATCCGGAACAACATCTTCGCCTACGCCATCGAGCATCAACTCCAGCGCACGCGCGTGGAACCGCACATCTCCTTCTACTTCACGAACAACCTCGTCCTCTGGAAGACCGGCCCGCTCCTCGCCAGCAACTGGAAGGACACCAACGTGGTGATGAACAATAACGTGTACTGGAACGCTGCCGGTGAACCAGTCAAGTTCCTCGACCTGTCCTTCACCGACTGGCAGAAGCTCGGCAAAGACAAGACCAGCCAGGTCACCGATCCGAAGTTCGTCTCACCGGAGAAGTATGACTTCACGTTGAAGACGGATTCACCGGCCTTGAAGCTGGGTTTCAAACCTTTCGACTACAACAAAGCCGGGGTGTATGGCGATGCCGCTTGGACGAAGCTCGCCAGTTCCGTCACCTATCCACCGGTTGAGATGCCACCGGCGCCTCCCGGACCGCCGCCCATGAGTTTCAAGGAAGAATTCGAGAAACTGCCCGTGGGCTCGGAAGTGAAAAAGGCCACCGTGAGCACGGAAAAGAAAGGCGACAGCATCGCCGTCACGGAAGAGAAAGCCGCTTCCGGCAAACGCAGCCTCAAGATCACGGATGCACCGGGCCTGAAAGCGGTTTTCAATCCGCATTTCCATTTCGATCCCAACCACAAGGACGGCATCACCACCTGCACCTATGACATCTACTTGGAGCCGGGAGTGGTCTTCAATCACGAATGGCGCGACAGCTCCGCCCCCTACAAGACCGGCCCCGCCCTGTGGATCCAAGGTGGCAAACTCACCGCCGCCGGCAAACAAATCTCCATCCCAAATAACCAATGGGTCCGCCTCGAAGTGAAAGCGGGCCTAGGCACGAAATCCACCGGCACGTGGGATCTCACCGTGTCCGTGGCCGGACAAGCGCCCCAGAAGTTCACCGGCTTGAAAAACACCAATGCGGATTGGAAGGAACTGCACTGGCTGGGCTTCGTGAGCAATGCCCAGGTGAAGACGGTTTACTATCTGGATAATCTGGAGCTAAAGAATCAGAAGTGAGATCGCCACCAGTCCCGGAGGGGCGTCTGCTGGTAGCCACGGGTGACCGAAGGGAACCCGTGGGATAGTTCTCAAATGATTGCGCTCCGTTAGGAGCGCGTGATTTCGAGTGTTACACTGAAACATCATCCGCCCCTCCAGGGCGGTATTCTTTCTATTCCATCTATCCACGGGTTCCCTTCGGTCACCCGTGGCTACCCGCACTTGCCCCCCTGGGGCAAAAGCAAAAGGGCCGCATCACTGCGGCCCTTTTTCGTTTTAACAAATTCTGAAAACAAGACTCACACCGTCATGATCTCTTTTTCTTTATGCGCGAGATGCTTGTCGATCTTGGCGATGTAATCATCCGTCAGCTTTTGCACTTCCTTCTCCGCCGCCTTCACATCGTCTTCCGTCACGCCACCGGCCTTGCCCTCTTTCTTGAGGGATTCCATCGTGTCGCGGCGCACGTGGCGGACGGCCACACGGGCCTTCTCAGCCATGCTCTTCACGGCCTTCACAAATTCTTCACGGCGCTCCTGGCTCAGCTCCGGCAGCACGATGCGGAGGATTTTCTTATCCGTCACCGGGTTGAGTCCGAGATTGGCCTTTTGGATCGCCTTCTCGATGGCGGTCACCGTGGTGGCGTCCCACGGCTGGATCATGATCACACGCGCTTCGGGCGTGGTGATGCCAGCCAGTTCGCGGATGCGCATCTGGGAACCATAGACGTCCACCAGGATGTTCTCCACGAGCGAGCCCGAGGCTTTGCCCGTGCGCACGCCCGAGAATTCGTGCTGCACGACCTCCTCGGTCTTCTGCATCTTCTCTTCGCCTTCCAGCAAAATATCGTCGATTGACATAATGTTCTCCTGTCGTAATCCGTAAATCTCTAGGTGCTCACCAGCGTTCCGACCTTTTCGCCCAAGACCACGTTCTTGATGTTGTGCGGTTTGAACAGGTCGAACACGATGATGGGCATTTTATTGTCCATGCACAGCGAAAACGCCGTGGAATCCATCACTTTCAATTGCTTCTGCAGCGCATCGATGTAGCTGATGGTCTCAAACTTCTTCGCCTTGGGATTCTTCTTGGGATCGCTGTCGTAGATGCCATCCACCTTCGTCGCCTTGAGGATGACCTCGGCTCCGATCTCATTCGCGCGCAAGGCAGCCGCCGTATCCGTAGAGAAATAAGGATTGCCCGTGCCACCGCCGAAGATAACCACGCGGCCCTTCTCCAAATGACGCACCGCCCGACGCCGGATAAACGGCTCGGCGACTTGCGACATGGAGATGGCGCTCTGCACCCGGGTGGCCACGCCCTTCTTCTCCAAGGCGTCCTGAAGGGCCAAGGCATTGATCACCGTGGCCAACATGCCCATGTAATCCCCCGTGGCGCGCTCGATGCCCCGTTCGCTGCCCTGCAACCCGCGGAAAATGTTCCCCCCGCCCACCACGATCACGACTTCCACGCCCAAGGCGCGGACTTCCTTGATCTGCTGGGCCATGTCATGCACCACCTCCGGGCAGATGCCCATGCCTTCGTCCCCGCCCAAGGCCTCACCGCTCAATTTAAGCAGAACACGACGAAATTTGGGTTTGGGAGATTTAGGCGTTTTTTTCATGCGGTGCTGGGTATCCGGGAAACTGTGCAGTTGTTGCGTATTGCACAAACAGCATTCCCGAATCAGTTCGCGAGGTTTCTACCAACGACCCCGCAGTCCGTCAAATGAAGACCATACCCCACTTGACTGCAAAATGACCGAAAGCGTGTCCCGGAAAACAAAAAGACCGGCTGCCCCAAAGGACAGCCGGTCTCTGAAAACCATTTCGCTCGTTCGCTTACGCGCCCACCTGGAAGCGGACGAAGCGGCGGATGACGATCTCGTCACCGAGCTGCTTGCTCACGGCGGCCACGTGTTCCTTGATCGTGATCTCGCTATTGCGCTTCACGAAGCCCTGGTCCACGAGGCACATCGTCTGGTAGAACTTCTCCAGCTTGCCTTCCACGATCTTGCCGATAGCGCCCGGGGGCTTGCCCTTGACTTGTTCGGCGGCGATTTCCTTTTCCTTCGCCACGACCGTCTGGTCGAGCTGGTCACGGCTCACAGCCGAAGGGCTCGCGGCAGCGATCTGCAACGTGATGTCGCGGACGAGCTGCTTGAACTCTTCCGTGGAGGACGTGCCATCTTTGCCTGCGCCCACTTCCACCAGCACGCCGACCTTGGCACCCGTGTGGATGTATGCGGCCACCAAGCCATTGCCTTGCACTTCGATGCGGTGATGGCGGGAGATCTTGATGTTCTCGCCGACCTTGCCGACTTGGGCGGTGCGGAGCGGTTCCAAGTCCACGGAGGGGTTCTCCGCGAGCTGCTTGGCCACTTCATCGCAGAACGCGCGGAAGGCTTCGTTCTTGCCCACGAAATCCGTCTCGCAATTCACTTCCACGAGTACGCCCACCTTGGAGCCCGCCAGGATGTGCTGGGCGATGACGCCCTCGTTCGTGTCACGGGAAGCCTTCTTGCCCGCGATCGCTCCGCCCTTCTTGCGGATGATGTCCACCGCGAGGTCCAAGTCGCCTTGCGCTTCCGTCAAAGCCTTCTTGCAATCCATCAAGCCGGCACCCGTCATTTCACGCAGTTTGCCCACTGCAGCAGCAGTAATTTCAGCCATATTATTTTCTCTCGTTGTCGTTGAACAGTGAAGAGCCGGAACAGGGATTTTCCCCGCCGGCTCTTGCACAAGTAAAGTTGTCTGTCTTGCTTAAGCCGTCGCTGTGGCTTCCGCTGCCGGAGCAGCAGGAGCGGCCGCCGCTTCAGCCTTCGCGTCGGCTTGCGCCTGGCGCTTCTCTTCCTCGTCACGCTTGCGGCGGGCGTTCTTGGCTTCAAATTCAGCCTTCGCCGACTGCACGCTGTTCGTGACCGTATTCAGGATCAAACGCAGCGAACGGATCGCGTCGTCATTCGCGGCGATCGGGTAGTCCACCAGATCCGGATCCGCGTTTGTGTCCACGATGGCCACGATGGGGATACCGAGGCGACGGCCTTCAGCCACCGCGTTGTGCTCGCGCTTGATGTCGACGATGAACATCGCATCCGGCTGCTGTTCCATCGTGCGCACACCGTCCAGGTTCTTCACCAGGCGGGCGGCTTCACGGCGGATCATCGACTGCTCCTGCTTCACGTAATCGTTGATGGTCCCGTCGGTTTCCATCTTCTCGATCTGCTTCAGACGGGCGAGCGAGCGCTTGATCGTCTTCAAATTCGTCAGCGTACCACCGAGCCAGCGCTCCGTGATGAACATCTGTCCGCAGGCCTTGGCGGATTCTTTAACGGCTTCCTGGGCTTGCTTCTTGGTGCCCACGAAGAGCACCTTGCCGCCGCCGAGCACCGTCTTGGCGAGGAAATTGCAGGCCGTCTCGAGCTGCGTGACCGTCTGGCTCAGGTCGATGATGTGGATGCCGTTACGCGCGTCGAAGATGAAACGCTTCATCTTGGGGTTCCAGCGGCGCGTCTGATGACCGAAATGAACGCCTGATTCCAGGAGCTCTTTGATACCTACGTTCGTTGACATGTACTAAGTTTCCTTTGTTATGAACCGGATTAATCCCGGCCATCCTGCGGAAAACAGGATTCGTATTTAGTGTTATTATGACCACCTTTACCAACACGGTAACGGCATGATATTAAGGTCGTTGCAACTCTTCCCAATTTGACCACCTGACGGCAGTCATACCGAAAAGAGGCGAAAAGATACCAAAGGCAGGCGGCGGTGCAATCCTTTATTTCAGCCTAAATCACCCTTTTTAAGCTAAAGCTTCGGCACCAGCCGGTAAAAGCGACGGTTCACCCCCAGTGTTCCCGCATCAACCACCGGCACGCTGTTATTCTGCGCCGTGATGGTCGTCAGTTTGATCCACGTGATGAAGTCGGACGATACCTCCACATCATACTCCACGCCATCGGCCCCGATAAAGTCCAAACGGAACTCGCCCAGGCCGCCCGCCGTAAAGCGCGGCGTGACGATCGCTGGCGCGACAAAGTAGGGCAATCCCGGCGGGAACGATTCCGTGGAATCACCCGCCACATCGGTCGCCACCACTTTGAACGCCGGGATGATGGCCGCCGTCGGCGTCCACGTGTGACGGTAAGGCGGTGCGGTGCGTTCCCCCACCTTCTCGCCGTTGATCCAGAACTCCACCTTGCTCACGGTGTCGTCCACATCCGTCGCGTTCACTTCCAAGATGACGGGATGACCCGCTTTCAACGCCCGATCCGCTCCGGGTAGCACCCACGTGACCACCGGTGTATCATTGCGAAGCGAGATCGTCACACTACGATTGGCCGGGTCGCTGATCCCGCCATTGATGTCCGCCAGCCGTGCTTCAATCGAACGGCTCGTCGGATTCGGATTCCCCGAGGTGTTGCTGTAAGCCATCCGGCGCAACACTCTGGTGGCCTGTTCCATGGTGGCTAAAGCGCTGAATTCGATCTCCAAGGTTCCCGCGCCAACCCCCGAACCGTTGAGGGTCGCGATCGGCACTCCCGCCAGACGCACGTTCGTTCCATCCAGATCGATCTGTCCCGCTCCGCTGCCTTCCGGCAAGAGGGACACCTGCTCGGTCGCCTGTCCATTCACCGTGCGAACCTGAAGTTTAGCTCCCGACATCTCGAAAACATTCGTGACGATGGCATTCACATCCACAAGCTGCGCCCCGCTGCGTTCCACATACGTGGCAGTTCCCCCGGAGAAAACGATGATGGTACTCGGGTCCAGCGTGACCGTCAGCGTTCCTTCCTGCAAAGTCACCGTGTAGTTCGCCGTCGGCAAACCCGCTTCGTCATTGAGGGCAACCGTGATCGGATAAGTCCCCGGCGCACTGGCGACGGTTGCCGTCGAGCTCAGCGTGATCGGGATGACATCGCTGTTCTTCAAGCCTGTGAACGTCGCCGTATATGTGGCGCTCGCCCCATACGCCCGCGAGAGATTGTTCGCTTTGATCGTCAGCGGCACCTTCGTCACCGTCAATGATCCACCCGTCACCGCTACTGAGTAATTACCCAGTTTGTTGTTGGGATCACTGAACACCGGCGTGATCGCATGAGTGCCCACCGGGCTCGTCAGATTTGCTGCGCTGGTATAGGTCGCCGTGATGTTGTCACCGGCCCGCACTCCGCTCAAAGATCCGCTCAAAGCAGGGTTGGCGGAACCATACCCGCGTGAAGCCGCATTCACCGTCGCAGTCAGCGTCTTGGTGGCCACCTGCAGGGTCACTGTGTTGGTGGTGCGCAGGTAGTTGACGCTGTCCGTAGGCGTCATGACCACCGTCAAGGTCTGCTGCCCCGCATCCAGTATCGCACCGGTGGTAGGCGTATAACTGAAGATGCCAGCAACGGGCGCGGAGGCATTGAGCTGCGCCGCTCCCAGCGCCGTGCCATACGTGAGGGCCGCCGGTGTCCAAGTGATTTCCACTGCCCCCTTGAAGATCACCAGCGTCATGCCGCTGGCGGTGCCCTGATAGTTCACCGTATCCACCGGCGTCGCGACGATCGGGTAGGAACCGATCGCCGTGGGCACCGTGGTCTGGTTGTTATATTTTATCGATAAGGCGACCCCTTCCGGACTGGTGGTAGCCGTGACCGGCCGGGGCGTTCCGTTATACGCCTGGCTGAGATTGCTGATCGTGATCCCCAATGTCCGTTTCGTGACCGTCAACGTTCCGGAGCCATTGCTGAAGCTGTAGTTGTTATCAGTCCCGCCTGTGATTGTGATGGGATAAGTCCCCACCACGCTCGTCTCAGTTGCCGCCGAGGCGACGACCGGCAGCACATCCACATCACCCAGCACGTCGCCGGTGACCAATCCGGATACGTTCAGCGCAAAATTCGGATTAGGCAGTCCATACTGGCGGCTCGCATTGCTGGTGGTGATGACCAGCGGTTTCTTCGTCACATTGATGACCACCGTGTTAGTCACCTGCTCAAATGCATTTGAGTCCGTCGGCACGAAAACCACCCGGAGGACTTGCCCGTTGCCGGCGCCTAATTTCGTGCCGCTGGGTGGATCATAGGTGAAGGTGCCCCCGGCAATCGAACTCGCATTCAGTTGCGCCGCTCCCAGCAACGTGCCGTAAACGATGGCCGTCGGGTCGCTCCACTCCACTTGGGGATCGCCTTTCAACACGTCCAAATGGGCCTCCACACTGTAAACAAATCCCGCGGCATTACTGGCCCGCACGCGGTAGTTGGTCTCATCGCTCCCTTGGATGAACGAGATGGTATAAGTGCTGTTGGTGGCGTTCAGGATGTCCTGGCCATCCTTTTGCCATTGATATCTCAAGCCCGGGGTTTGCGCCGCCTGGGCACGAAACGTCACCGATGAACCCGCGGACTTCGCCTCGTTGACGGGAGATTTCACGATCACCGGCGGGCTCAAAGGCAGGTTGACGATGCGGATGCCATCCGGCAAAGAACAGAAGATCTGATTGCCATCCACCGAGATCCGCAGATGCCCAGGGGCATAGGGATGGGCCGTCCCCGAATAGTTCAGAACCGTCCCGATGGGGATCGTTCCCACTTGGTTATAGTTTGCCGTTTCAAACACTCGTATTTCAGCGAAACCCGACCACGTGCAATAGACATAATTGCTCTGCGGATGATACACCGCGCCCAAGGGAAATCCCGGACCGGAAAGCAAGGAGGCGACCAATCCGCCGGAAGCATCAAAAACATTGGCGCTGCGGCAGAGCAGCGTATGAGCCCCGTCACGGCTGACGGCGAGATCCGTTCCCACCGCCCCCACATTATCTATCTTCAGAGTTTGCGTCTGGTTGTCGGCATCCAGCCGGTAGTATTGCCCGGGACTTGTTTTCGTGGACACCATCCCATGGATACTACGGCCCGCACCACTCACGACATGCGCATTGTTATAGTTGCTTCCATAGACGGTGCTTTGCCGGCTTGCCGCATCCACCCAAAACGCCGGCATGGCATCAGCGTCCAAAGTGGCCAGCAGGTTGTATCCATGACCGAACGCCACGCTTCGCGTGGCTATGCCCGTGGCTCCATTGGTTCGCACCAGTTGGACCACATTTGTCGTGGGGGAAAGGTCGGTAGTGATGGTGAAGACGTGGGAGGTCAGCCCCGCCGTGCGGGTCGTAGCCAGAGCCATCAGCTCATAATCCTCCGCAATATCAATGCCATAAACCTGACCCAGCATTCCGACGGAACTGATGAATGTTTTGTTCGTGACATTGAACCGGTTCAACAGACTGCCGCTCGTGATATGGAGCATGTTGTGCACCGGGTCATGCACCATGTCCCGATGGGAAGCGATCGGGATAAAATTCATCCTCACCTCCGCACTCGCAGAATTCATTCCGAAGGCATTCGATATCGTCACCGAATAGGTGGCTTCGTGGGAAATATTGAGGTCATTCACCACCAGTTCCGCGGTGGTGGCTCCATCGATGACGATCGAATTCCGGTACCACTGGATCCCATAGGGGAACGTGCTGTTCGCCGTGAAACCCAGCCGCAACACATCGCCGCTCCACACATTCGTCGCCGCCGGCGGTTGCACGAACACAGGCGGATCGATCACCGCCAAAGTGGCCCCCAGGCTTTCATCCTCTCCCAAATCGTTCACCACCGAAATCTTGTACGATCCCTGATGAGAGCTGTTTACTCCAGAAATCGTCAGCGACGGGTCCGAAGTCTGCTGGAAATTACTATTATTCTTCTTCCATTGCAGCGTGAACGGCGGTGATGCATCCACGATGGCAACGAATCTCGCTGTTCCACCGATGGGCAAGTTTACCGAAACCGGATCTAGATGGACAGTGGGCGCCCGGCGGGGGCCGACTTTTCCGACAAAGGTCGCCTCTTGCCCGTAATTCGTCCCAAAAAAACCATCCACATAGGTCGTGCCAAAATGCACGCCACCGACCACCGGCTGATTATCAGGGCCCACCCCCATGGCCACTCCTGCCTCATACGACGGACCGCGCGACCGGGATATCTTGAGCAACTGGCCGGACTGGTTGAGCGTCAATACGGCGATGTCGCTGCTGCCGGTGGGCACGATCACTTCGCCATCCACCGTGGCAGTGCCGCTGACGATGTTAAAAAGACCGTGTATGTTCCCCGCCGAATCGGCTCTGACGGACACTACCGTCTCATCTCCAGTTCCTTGCGCGGGTCTCAACCAGCGAAATGTCCCATTGTCCGAATAAGAGACGATAAATCCATCCTGACTGGACGAACCCGCATTGGGAAACGTGTTACCGCCAAATTGGACCGACCCAAATGAATCACCCGCCACGTAGAGATTCCCGAACTTGTCCGTGCACAGGGACCGCACCGTATCCGATCCCGATCCGCCACCCTGCTTGGCCCACGCCACACTTCCATCCCCGTTCAGCCGCGAAATGATCAAATCCAAGCTGCCGGCCGTGGTGAACGTCTCCGTGCCCCATTGATGAGTCTGTGAGAAGCGGTAGACATAATACAGCTCGCCATTGGGTCCGCAGGTGAAATTCCCCCGAAAAGCCAACGGTCGTGTCCAATCCCGCTGACCCGCAGAATTGTAACGGCTGATCAAGTAGCCGGAAGTGAACTCAGGGCGGACGAACGTCTGGCCCCCGATCGTCACATCCAGATCGTGGTACGTGTGCGCGTAGATATTGCCGGACGGATCGGTCGCGAGATAACGGTGTACCACCCCACCGTTAATGTTCATATCCTCGTTGACCAGCCACGCTGTCGTTGCATCCGGCCGGACCTTCAGCAGGAAAAAATCATAAAGAGAATTTTCCGTGCCCACCGGTGCCGCCGGTTGGCCAGCGATGGTGCCTGTCCCCTGATAAATCCCCGCCACCACAATATTTCCATCGCTGGTGACCGCCACCTCCCGCCCCCACACTTGGGTCAAACCGCCACCGGCAAGTTTCAATTTCCAGACCAACTGGCCCGACTGGTTGATTTTGACCAGGTGGGAGCCGCCACTGGTGACGGCCGTTTGATTAAACTCAGAGTTATCCGGAAACTCGATTATCACGTAACTGTTGCCCGAGCTATCCACTGAGATGTCGCGCGGGTAAGTTCCCCCTGCCGTGCCCCCCCCGAACTTAGCCCACTGAAAGCCCAACTGCTCCACACTGGCTCCTCGCACTCCGGCGGCCTGAAAAAAGAAAATCGCCAGGAGGAGTGTTAAGACACTCTTTATCCTCGCCCCGCTGAGATGGGATGGTACTTCCATATCCTTGTAAAAACTTAGGGATTGGTCGTACCTAGCATTCTGCCTTCCAGCCTTACAAGGCGTTTCCCCCCAATAGGCCGAAAAGGCCATTCTATGACCAACCGACCACCATCCGCCCGCCAAGGTCCCCTTTAACCCCCGCTTTACGGATTCCTCCGGGCCCCGCGCCCCCACCAAATATGCAAAATACTTCATACGTTTTCGTTGAGGAGTTCCGGGGGAAGCCATCTTGCCACCGCTAAACCGCTCCTTTGCCGACAACCAGTTGCCAGCACTCAAATTAATGCCAGATTTAATGCAATCCTGCCAGCATTTTTTCGCTAAAATTTTTACCCAAACCCGAACTATTTCACCTTCAAGAACTTCCAAAAAAAACACAGCTCTCGTAACTCGCATTTCACCATCCCCTTGATGCCTTTCTCATTATTCCCGTCCTTCCTTTTTTCATCTCGTAATTCGTAATTCCAAAAATCGTAAATTTTCTCTCTTCCCTTTCACCAGTTTCGCGTTTTTGGCGGGCTATCTCCCCTCTGAAAGTTGGACGTTGAACGTTTCCCAAAAAATCGTCACCATCCCCGCCATGACTTCCCCGGCCCAGCGCATAACAAGGCGTCGTTTTGCCCAACTCACCCTCGGCTCCTGTCTTTTCGCCCAAACACTCCCGAGCATGGCCGCCAGCGCAGGCGACCCCACCCGCGCCACCGCCGAAGCCGCCCTCAAAAAAGCCGCCACCTTCTACGCCCAGAACTGCTCCAACTCCGGCGGCTACGCCTGGCGCCACAGCCGCGACCTGCGCCTGAGCGAAGGCGAGGGCGAGACCTCCAAGACCTCCTCCTGGGTCCAACCGCCCGGCACACCTTCCATCGGCGATGCCCTGCTCGATGTCTACGAAATCACCGGCGACCAGCAATACCTCACTGCCGCCAAAGCCGCCGCGAACGTCCTCATCCGCGGCCAGCGCCTCTCCGGCGGTTGGTATTACGGTGTGGAACTCGATCCCGCCAAACGCGTCGGTGAAGGCTATCGCGACAACCCGAACCATCGCCCGCCCAAATCCGGTCGTGACCTCAAGAACCTCACGATGCTCGATGACGACACCTCGCCCGCCGCCCTGCGCTTCCTCATGCGCTTTGACAAAGTCACCGGCTTCAAAGACCCCGCGCTGAAAGACACCATCGCCTACGCGATGAAGTCCATCATGCTCTCGCAATACCCCATCGGCGCGTGGACCCATAACTACGACCGCTGGCCCAAGGGCCACGACGTCCGCGAATATCCCATACTCAAAGCCACCTACCCCGCCCAATGGTCCCGCACCTGGCCCAACGACTGGACCGGTCACTATCATCTGAACGACAACATCTCCGGCAACGTCCTCGCCACCATGCTCCTCGCCCACGAGATCTACGGTGACGACCGCTACCTTGCCGCCGCCAAGCGCACCGGCGATTTCTTCCTCCTCGCCCAGATGCCCGATCCCCAACCCGCCTGGGGCCAGCAATACGACGTGAAGATGCAGCCCGTCTGGGAACGCAAATTCGAGCCCCCCGCCATCAGCGGCCTCGAATCCCAATACGTCCTCGAAAGCCTCCTCCTGCTCTACCGCAAGACCGGCGACGCCAAATATCTCGAACCCTTCGCCAAAGCCCTGCCCTATCTCAAGAAGTCACTCCTGCGCGATGGCCGCATCGCCCGCTTCTACGAGCTCAAGACCAACAAGCCCCTCTGCTTCATCGTGCAAGACAAGGTCTATCACCTCTCCTACGATTTCAGCAAAGCCCCCGACCACTACGGCTTCATCTTCGACTCCAAGCTCGACCGCATCGAAGCCGAATACAACCGCCTGAAAAACGGCGGCAACAACGCGCGCCAGGAACTCCCCGCCCACGAACGCCTCCAGCCCACCGCCGCCGAAGTCAAAACCATCATCGCGCAAATGGACCCACGCGGCGCCTGGATCGACGCCCGCTCCCTGAAAGGCCATAAAAAAGCCTCCCCCGAAGGCGTCATCCAATCCGAGACCTTCATCAAAAACGTGAAAGTTCTCTGCGATTACCTAAAGCAGACCAAGTGATCTGTAGCCGCCGACGTGAGTCGGCGCTGACCTGCTCCGATGGCGTGGCCGCCTGCCCCGTGCTGGAAGTCGGGGTTCGGGCACAGCAACGTCCAATAACACCAGCGTCACCATTCACATTTGCGCTTTGGTCTCGTAAATCACGTCTCAATTCCGGCCACGAAAGGCCTATGTCATTCTTCAAGTTGGGATAAATTGCTATCTCCTCCTTTCCTTGCCCTGAACAACCATTTGTTCAGCTATGAAAAGACTACCTCAATCCGTCAAAATCGCCAGTAAAAAATCACTCCAAAACCGCCTTCCCTCGCAACGATTTGCACCCGAAGAACTTTCAAACGAAGATTTTTCCTTTGGAGCGCGGATTGTCTCAATCCGCAGCAACTAGCCTAAGCAAAGCTGGGCCGATTTCGCTTAAAACCTCCCCCCTTCCCCCAAATAGGCCCGACGGTGCAACCGTCCCCGAATAATGGCCCACCGGTGCAACCGGTTAGGCCCGTGGGTGCAACCCACTCGACCCTCGGCACATGTACACAAGTGCCGAGGTTTTCTACCAAATCCAGTCGCCTAGCGGCGACCCGGCCTGGCTTCCCGGTAAGGCGTTGCTGCCGCAACGCCCTTGCCTCCCCTTTTCACCCCGCCCAATCCTTGCACAACACCTCCGCCTGTTTCAGCACCGTCTTCACCGCCTCCTCCTGCAAATCCGGCGGATACCCGTACTTGTTCAGAATCCGCTTCACCATCACCCGGATCTTCGCCCGCGCACCCTCGCGTTCCGTCCAGTCAATCGTCACACTCGTTCGCACCTTCGTAATCAATTCCACCGCGATCACCTTCAGCTTGTCATCCCCCATCGCCTCCACTGCCGAGCCGTTTGCCGCCAGCGCATCATAGAACGCCACCTCATCATCCGTTAGCTTAAGTCTCTCACCACGCTTCGCCGCCTCCTCCAGTTCCTTCGCGATCTTGATCAATTCCTCGATCACCTCTTGCGTCGCGATCGCCCGGTTATGATACGCATTCAGCGCCTTCTTCAGCTTGTCGCTGAAAAGCTGGAACTGCACCAGGTTCTTGCTCGTCCGCACCTTCAGTTCATCCTTCAGCAATTTCTCCAGCAGCTCCGCCGCCACATTCTTGTGTTTCAGACCGCGCACCTCCGCGAGAAACTTGTCCGAGAGGATGCTGATATCCGGCTTCTTCAAACCTGCCGCTGTGAAAACGTCGATCACCTGCCCTTCCGTAATGATCGCCTTGGACACCAGTTGCCGGATGGCCGCGTCGATTTGCTCGGGCGTTTTACGGCTCCCGCCGGTCTGCTTGTTCAGTGCCGCCTGCACCGCTTGGAAGAAAGAGACATCATCCCGAATCTCCGCGGCTTCTTCCGTCGCCGCGCACAGGGCAAACGCTTGGGACAGTTCGGCGACTACTTGCACGAATCGCTTCTTGCCATCCACCTGCTGCAGAATGTGCTCCTGACCTGCAGGCAGCAGTGCCAGTCGTTCCGCTGGTTTTCCCGTGGTCCACTTGGACCAATCCAGACCATGCATCAGCCCGCACGCCACATGATGCTTCTCCCGCATCACCGCCACGGCCTGCCGGATGTCATGCACCGGATGGCCCTTGCCCCCGCTCTCCGTGTAGGTGGCCAGCGCTTTCCTCAGTTGATCCGCCAGTCCCAGATAATCCACCACCAACCCGCCCGGCTTGTCGCGGAACACGCGGTTCACTCGCGCAATCGCCTGCATCAGCCCATGCCCTTGCATCGGCTTGTCCGCATACATCGTGTGCAGACACGGCGCGTCAAAGCCCGTGAGCCACATGTCCCGTACGATCACAATGCGGAACGGGTCCTTGCTGTCCTTGAACCGGTTCGCCATCGTCCGCCGCTTTTCCTTGTTGCGGATATGCGGCTGCCATTTATCACCATCGTCCGCACTGCCCGTCATGACCACCTTGATGACGCACTCCTTTTGCTTCTCCGCTTCCAGGTCATCACCCTTCGCGCTCGCCCATTCCGGCTTGAGCGCCACTATGGCATTGTAGAGATCCACACAAATACGACGGCTCATGCACACCACCATCGCCTTCCCTACATTCACCTCTTGCCGCCGCTCGAAATGGGCGATCAGGTCGGCGGCGATCAGCTTGATGCGTTTGTCATCACCCACCAGCGCTTCCAGAGCGGCCCATTTTGCCTTGAGCTGCTCTTTCTTCGTCATCTCCTCACCTTCGGTGATCTGCTCAAACTCATCATCCAGCTTCGGCACCTCACTCGCGTTCAGGCTCAGTTTCGCGATCCGGCTCTCGTAATGGATCGGCACCGTCGCCTTGTCCGTCACCGCGCGCTGGATGTCATACACGCTGATGTAATCACCAAAAACCGCTCTGGTATTCGCATCCGTCTTTTCTATCGGCGTTCCCGTGAAACCGATGAAGGACGCATTCGGCACCGCCGAGCGGATGTTGCTGGCGAACCCATAGCTCATCTCGCCCGTCTTGGGATTCACCTTCCCGCTGAAACCATACTGGCTGCGATGCGCCTCATCCGCGATCACCACGATATTTGCGCGCGGGCTCAGCTCCGGCATCTTCGCCCCCTCTTCCGGCAAAAACTTTTGCACGGTGGTGAAAATCACACCCCCGCTTGCCACTGCCAGCAGTTCTCTCAACTTCTCCCGGCTCTCCGCCTGGATCGGCGTTTGCCCGAGGATTTCATGACACCGTTTGAATTGTCCAAAGAGCTGGTCATCCAGATCATTGCGGTCCGTCAGCACGATCAGCGTCGGATTCTGCATTGCTGGAAGCCGCACCACTCGCGCGGCGTAGAAAAGCATGGAGAAACTCTTGCCGCTCCCTTGCGTATGCCACACCACCCCCGCGCGCCGGTCCCCCGGCTTGCCTCCGTGCATTCGCCCGGCCCAATAGCCCCCGGCGGAATCTTTCATGACCTCCACCATCCCGCTCGCCCGCACCGTTTCCTCCACTGCCGCATTCACTGCGTGAAACTGATGATACCCGGCAATGATTTTGTGCGTGTCCCCCTTCTCCCCATCCTCTTCAAAGACGATGAAATGCTGGAGCAGGTCCAGGAACCTTTGCCGTTCAAAAACTCCCTTCACCAATATTTCCAGCTCCAATATTCCCTTCGGCGCATCTTCCCCGCTGATCGTCCGCCAGACCTTGAACCATTCTTGATTGGCCGTCACCGAGCCGATGCGTGCTTCCAATCCATCACTGACGATCAGCACCGCGTTGTACGCCAGCAGGGAGGGAATCTCCGCCTTGTACGTTTGCAACTGATGATACGCGCTCCAGATCGTCGCCCCTTCATCCGCCGCATTTTTGAGTTCGATGAGGCCGAGCGGCAGACCGTTGACAAAGATCACGATGTCCGGCCGCCGGTTATGCTGCCCTTCTATTACCGTAAACTGGTTCACCGCCAGCCAGTCATTATTATTGGCCGCCTGAAAATCCACCAAACGCACCCGATCCCCCGCCAGCGAACCATCCGCCCGTGGATACTCCACCTCCACCCCATCCCGCAATATGTGATGAAACGCCCTATTGGTTTGGATGAGCGAAGGCGTCGTCACCCGCAAGACCTTCCGCAACGCATCTTCCCGCGCGTCTTCCGGCACCGCTGGATTCAACCGCTGGATAGCCGTCCGCAAACGTTCCACCAAAACGACGTCACCAAACGAATCCCGTTCCGCCGCCGGTTCACCGGGTGCAAGGTGCGGACCGTGTTTGAGGGCGTAATACAACTCCTCGAACCAAGTCAGGGCAACCTCCTCGACCATGGATTCGTTCAGGCTCATGCAGTTTCCTTCATTATTTGAGCGACACTCAATTCTCCACTCAGGAGCTTCGGTAACAGCGTATCACGTAGCGTGGCGAGGGTGCGGGATTCCTGCTTGTTGGCAACAATCTTGTCGTACCAAGGCTGACAGATCTTGGTGAAGGCTGTGTGTACTTCTGGCGTAGCTACGACAGCCTTAAAGCGGTCAATATCGTTTTTGCCGAGATGAATCACTGTGGTAGCGGTTTCTGTCGCTTCCACTTGAGCAAGAGGAGCTATGATGCTGTTGCGCACGAAGGCGGCAGAGAAACTGGGTTTAGGGGCAAAGACGCACACTCGCTGGTTTAACCACGATTCAACTCCCGCCCAAAGATAGGCGCGAAACTCTCCGTCCATGCCGACAGCAATGTCTCCGGGCTTGAGCAAGTATCCCTTGGGATGAACCTCGGTAGTGAAGACAGCAGGACTTTCATCGGCAAGGTCACGAATGCGGATAAGTGGCCTACCATCGCAATTCGTGTTGAAAAGTTTTGAAGCAAACGGAGCACCGTAAATGACATCGGCGATTTCGTAAATTGAGCCAACGCGCCATCCTTTCGGAATGTGACCGAGCTCGGAGTCTTGGAAGGCCGAAGGGAAGACCCCCACCGTGTCAAGGTGGTGCTCATCATACTTGCGACCGTCGAGTTTGGCGCGAACGGGATCGAAATCCACGAACCAGCTCTGGAACAGCGCCCGCGCCATCGCCTCCAGCGTCGCATTCATCCGCCGGTTCAATTCGATCTTGTCATCCAATGCCCCCAGCATCGCCGCAATGGCTTTTTGCTCGGGGAGAGGCGGGAGCGTGAGCGGAAGCTGCCGAATGACGCCTTCGTTCAAGTTTGGCATTACGGCGCCTACCGCATGCTGCTTGAGCCATTGAACGGACTCGTCCGCAGAAAGTAAGAACGACAGAAACTCTGGTTGAATCGATTCATCGAGTACCCGAAGCAGGATGGCACCCGTGCCGCAAATCCAACCTTCTTGTTTAGGCTCTACGATAGCCGAAAGGCCGGTTGCCTGGACACCACGACGAGCGAAAAGGATGTCGCCACACTTCAGGCGGTGTCGGGACAACCGAGCGGCGGTTTCTTCGGCGACTTCAGGAATGCCTTCGGTCAACAACCTGCGCCGCCCAATGCCTTCAGTCGGTACGACCGGAACTCCGCTCGACACGTAGTCGTAAGAATGGAGCTGCGAGCCGAATGGCCCCGTTTGCGTGTGCAAAACACCTTCATCACACAGGATTCCAACCGTTGTCTTACGCCAGTCATTACCCGCCATAACCGAGCCCCTTCAAGTTTTCTTTGATGGCTTTCTCCAGTTTGGCGGATTCTTGGAATTGAGCCTGAAGTCCCGCTGCGAGACGCGACATCTTTTCCTCAAACGGCTCGCCATCATCTTCCACATCTGCTGCGCCAACATATCGCCCCGGCGTCAATACATGACCATGGGTAGTGACCTCAGCGTTGGTGGCACTTTTGCAAAAGCCCGCCACGTCCTCATACTTGCCCACCCCTTTGTCTCCCCGCCACGCATGGTAAGTAGACACAATTTTTGAGATATCTACATCCGTCAGTTCGCGATGAACGCGATCAACCAGCGTCCCCATCTTCCGCGCATCAATGAACAAGGTCTGCTTGCGTCGGTCGCGGCGTTTTCCATCTTTCTTGTTTTTCGTCAGAAACCACAAACAAACCGGAATCGGCGTGCTGTAAAAAAGCTGCCCCGGCATCGCCACCATGCAATCCACCAAGTCCGCCTCAATCAGTGCCTTACGTATCTCCCCCTCACCCGATTGGTTGGAACTCATGCTGCCGTTCGCCAATACAAATCCCGCCATCCCGTTCGGCGCCAGGTGATGAATGAAGTGCTGCACCCACGCAAAATTCGCATTCCCCTTTGGCGGAATCCCATACTGCCACCGCACATCATCGTCCTTCCGGAACCAGTCCGAGTCATTGAACGGCGGGTTCGCCAGCACATAATCCGCCCGCAAATCAGGATGCAGGTCGCGCCGGAACGTATCCGCATGTTCCGGCCCAAAGTCCGCCTCAATCCCGCGCAACGCCAGATTCATCACCGCCAGCCGCCGCGTGGTGGAATTGCTCTCCTGCCCGTAAATGCTGATGTCCCCGATCTTGCCCCCGTGCGTCTCCACAAACTTCTCCGACTGCACGAACATGCCCCCTGAACCGCAAGCCGGATCATAAACACGTCCCTTATACGGCGCGAGCATCTCCACCAGCAGCCGCACAATGCAGTTCGGCGTATAGAACTGCCCGCCATTCTTCCCCTCCGCACTGGCAAACTGCGTCAGGAAATACTCATACACCCGTCCCAAAATATCCTTCGAGCGGTTCTCCTTGTCCCCCAGCCCAATCGTGCCAATCAGGTCAATCAGTTCACCCAAGCGGTGCTTGTCCAACGCCGGTTTGGCATAGTCCTTCGGCAGCACGCCTTTCAACCGCGGATTATCCCGCTCAATCGCCACCATCGCATCATCCACAATCTTCCCAATCGTCGGCTGCTTCGCGCTGTTCTGCAGGTAAGCCCAGCGTGCCGCCGGTGGCACCCAAAAAACATTCTCCGCCTTGTACTCGTCCTGATCTTCCGCATTCGCCCCCGCGTAGTCACCCTTCCCCGCCTTCAGCTTGTTATGCATCTCCTCAAACGCATCCGAGATGTATTTCAAGAAAATGAGCCCCAGCACGACGTGCTTGTACTCCGCCGCGTCCATGTTGCTCCGCAACTTGTCCGCCGCCAGCCACAGCTTCGCCTCAAAACCGATATTGGCTGAAGACTCCTTCTTCGTCGTCGCCTTCTGAGATTCCTTTTTCCCTGCCATGTAAAATCTTATGGTTAAACCCTCTTCGTCCGGTAACTCCCAATCTTTTGCCCTGATACCCGCAAAGGGTCCAGCCCAAACCCTTTCCCCCTTCGCTTCCTTCTGTCAGCTTCTCTTTCGCGTATTTGGCGTAGTTCGCGGTTCCCCCTTGTTGGCTTTCACCTGTCTTTTCGGGGCCATTCCCTGGAGCTTGGTGTTTTGAATTTGGTGTTTCCCCCAAGTGCATTTCCCCAAGGCCCGTGCCCATCCGCCTTATTGCCATTCCCCGCCGGGAAACGCTACTCTGTCCCCATGAAACCCTTCGCTGCCCTGCTGGCGGCTTTGCTGTCGTTCGCTTTCGGCATCCCCGCCCAAGCCGCCGCACCGCGCCCCAACATCATCCTCATCATGTCCGATGACATGGGCTTCTCCGACCTCGGCTGTTACGGCAGCGAAATCAAAACGCCCAACCTCGATGGGCTCGCCAAGGGCGGCGTGCGCTTCACCCAGTTCTACAACACCGGCCGTTGCTGCCCCACGCGCGCCTCGCTTCTTACTGGCCTCTATCCGCATCAGGCTGGCATCGGTCACATGGTGGATTCCAAGAACAAGCCCGGCCCTGGGTATGTCGGTGATCTGAATCAAAACTGCATCACCATCGCCCAAGCCTTGAAGCCTGCCGGTTACCGCACCTACATGGCCGGCAAATGGCACGTGACCCCGAACGAAGCCACCAAGCCGAACCCCAGCAAACACAACTGGCCCTTGCAACGCGGCTTCGACCGCTTCTACGGCACCATCCACGGCGCGGGCAGCTTCTACGATCCCAACTCCCTCACCCGCGACAACGAACTCATCTCTCCTTTCGCAGACAAGGAGTATCAGCCGAAAGAATATTTCTACACCGACGCCATCAACGACCACGCCACCCGCTTCATCACCGATCACGCCAAGCAGCACCAGGGCGAACCCTTCTTCATGTACTTGGCCCACACCGCCGCCCACTGGCCCATGCACGCCAAGGAATCCGACATCGCCAAATACAAAGGCAAGTATGACGCCGGCTTCGAGCCCATCCGCGCGGCCCGTTGGGAAAAGCTGAAGCAGATGGGCCTCATCGAAAAGCAATGGGCGCTCACTCCTCAATCCGATGAATGGAGCGATGTGAAAGACAAGGCGTTCGAGATCCGCTGCATGGAAGTCTACGCCGCCATGATCGATAACATGGATCAAGGCATCGGCCGCGTCATCGCCGAACTCAAGGGCCAAGGCATCTACGACAACACCCTCATCTTCTTCCTCCAAGACAACGGCGGTTGCGCCGAACTCATGGGCCGCGGTGCCAAGCCAACCGTTCCTCAACGTGCCGATAAACCCACGCTCCCGCCCATGGCCGCCACCGATCTGCAACCCGACATGATCCCCAAGCAAACCCGCGATGGCTATCCCGTGCGCCAAGGCTACGGCGTGATGCCCGGTGGCGCGGATACCTACATCGGCTACGGTCGCGGCTGGGCGAACGTGAGCAACACGCCCTTCCGCGAATACAAACACTGGCAGCACGAAGGCGGCATCAGCACCCCGCTCATCGCCCATTGGCCCAAGGGCATCACCGGCAAACAAGCCAACCAACTCGTCACCTCCCCCGCCCACCTCATCGACATCATGGCCACCTGTGTGGACCTCGCCGGAGCAAAGTATCCGCCTGAATTCAAAGGCCAAAAGCTCACCCCCTTGGAAGGCATCAGCCTCACCCCGACCTTCGCGGGCAAATCATTGCAGCGCACCCAACCCATCTTCTTCGAGCACGAAGGCAATCGCGCCGTGCGTGACGGCCAGTGGAAGCTCGTCGCCAAAGGCCCCGCCGGCGATTGGGAACTCTACGACATGACCGCCGATCGCACCGAGACGAAGAACCTCATCTCCCAAGAACCCGCCCGCGCCAAGCAGATGATCCAGCAATGGGAAACCTGGGCCAAACGCGCCATGGTCTTGCCTTGGAACTCAGAGCCCGCTTACGGCGAAAGAGCGGATAAAGGCGCAGGCAAAAAGAAAAAGCAGAATTAACTGACAACCTTTCTTCGCTATGCAGTCATTCTTACAGATTCACGACGGACCCGACTTGCCTATGCGCGATAAATGTTCCCCCTCTCCCCTCAACGGGGAGAGGGCCGGGGTGAGGGGTGAGCGCGCCAATCACTTTGCGATAAGTTTACTCATTGCACTCTTGTGGTTGACCCTCTCTCTTTCCTCAGTCGCCGCCACCAAACCGGACATCGTCGTCTTCCTCACCGATGACCAGAGCCAGCTCGATCTCCAGCCCTACGGTGCCAACACCCTCCGCACGCCGAACATGCAGGCGCTTGCTGATTCCGGCATGCTCTTCACGCGCGCCTACGTCGCCTCGCCCAGTTGCGCGCCCAGCCGCGCCGCGTTGCTCACCGGCCTCATGCCTGCCCGCAATGGTTCCGAGGCGAACCACTCCAAGCCCCGCGCTGAACTGAAGAAATGGCCCGCCTATTTCAAGGAACTGGGCTATGAGGTCGTCGCCTTCGGCAAAATCTCGCACTACAAACACACGGTAGATTATGGCTTCGATTACTTTGCCCACGATACCTTCCACGATCACGCCTCCATCCCTGCCGCTGTGGAGTATCTGAAAAATCGTCCGCGCGAGAACGCCAAGCCGCTCTGCCTCATGGTCGGCAGCAATTGGCCGCACGTCCCTTGGCCCGATGACGCCTCCGCCTACGATCCCGCCAAGCTACCCCTGCCCGCTGGCAGCATCGATACTCCCGCCACCCGCGAATGGCGCGCCCGCTACGCCGCCGCCGTGACAAAAGCCGATGACGACCTCGGCACTATTCGCGCTGCTGCGAAAGCGCATCTCAGCAAGGACACCCTCTTCCTCTTTAGCTCCGATCACGGCGCGCAATGGCCCTTCGGCAAATGGAACTGCTACGAAGCGGGCGTGAATGTGCCGCTCATCGTCGCATGGCCGGACAAGATCAAGCCCGGTTCACGCTCCGCCGCCATGGTCAGTTGGGTGGATTTCCTGCCCACACTCGTCGAAGCCGCCGGTGGCACACCTGCGAAAGACATCGATGGCCGCTCATTCCTGAAGATTCTGCAAGGGAAGTCAGATTCTCTTCGCGATCGCATTTTCACCACACACACCGGCGATGGCCAGTGGAACATCTATCCCATCCGCAGCGTGCGCACCGAAGATGGCTGGAAATACATCCGCAACCTGCACCCTGAATACGCGTTCAGCACGCACATCGACCTCGCTGCCAACCAGCTCAACACCGCCTATTTCCCCTCTTGGGAAAACGCCGCCAAGACCAATGAAAACGCTGCCGCCATCGTGAAACGCTATCACGCCCGCCCGGCTGAAGAGCTTTACGACCTGAACAAAGATCCTCACGAACAAGTGAATCTCGCCGCCGATCCCAAGCAATCCGACCGTCTCAAATCCCTGCGTGCCGAACTCGATGCTTGGTTGAAATCCCAAGACGACAAATTCCTCGTCGCCGGAAAACCACGCTTGCTGAGCGATCCCACCAGTTACGGCTCCAAAGCCCCCAACGGCAACCCAGCACCCAAAGACGGCGGCAAGCAGAAGGCGAAGAAACAGCCTTGAATCTTGGCCCGTTTCACCGCGTCCTTAAGAGCATGCATCGGATTTTTCTCCTGCTCTTGCTCGCCGCCTGCGTCACGCATCAATGCCTGGCCGTAGAACCTGCTGAGTGGGTTTACCTGGATAACGGGCAGGTGCGTCTCGGCGTGAAGAAGTCTTCCGGCGCAGGCATCGCCTACCTCTCCCTCAGCGGCTCCGACCGCAATCTCCTCAATCACTTCGATCACGGCCGTCTTGTGCAACAATCCTACTACGGCAAGGAGGACGGCACCATCTGGGCCAAGCAACCGTGGCGTTGGAATCCCGTGCAAGGCGGCGATTACAAGCACGGCGCCGCCAAGGTGCTCGAACTGAAATCAGACAAGACCACGCTCTACGCGAAGTCCATGGGGCGTCATTGGTCCGGCTGCGTGGATTTGCCCGAGGTCACCTTTGAGCAATGGATTACCCTCACCGGCAAGGTCGCCCATGTTCGTTACAAGATGACTTACACCGGCAAGGACACCCACCCCACGCACGACCAGGAAGTCCCCGCCGTCTTCATCGAGCCCGACCTGCATACACTAGTCACCTACACCGGCACGAAACCCTGGACAGGCGATGCCTTCCACATCTCACAACCTGGCTGGCCGAACGAGTATAAAAACATCACAGAAAATTGGGCCGCTTACGTGGACAAAGAAAACTTCGGGGTCGGTGCCTATGTCCCCATCGCCTCCAAGATCACCTGCTATCGCTACAACGCTGGAGCGACCACCAAGCAAGGTGCCTGCTCCTACTTCGCTCCCCTCATCCAGATGGCCATAACGCCCGGCACCGTCTTCGAATACGATCTCTACCTGACCCTCGGCAAACCGGAAGAGATACGCGAGACCTTCAAAAAGATTCGCGAAGGAAAGAGCGCGAAGAAACATCCCTAAACAGCATTGTTAGAATTTAGGCAGATCGGGACTTCCGGGTACGGGAGGTATGGGAACCACCACCTTGTTCGGCATCACCGGCACTTGAAGAGGTGTCCTGATTTTTAGACGGTTACTCTCATTCACAGCTGGCGGTGTGATTTCGGACAGATTTGTCCTCACGGGTTCAGGAACTGGATTACCGGCAGGCACTGCGGCTGGTGCCGCAAGAGCTTGCTTGCGTTTGAGGAAATTTATCTCATGCAGCTCTCTGAGGTAGAGCTTTTTAGAAATGACCTGCCTGTTCACCTCCGGCAAATCCGCCCGCTGGGTTAAACTTCTTAGGAAGCTAATATCTTCCTCCCTTCCCAGCACCATGCCATCCACCAAACTTGAGATGGCGGCTTCGCCAAGTGAATCAGTTAACAAAGGCCGGGCAATCGGCCTCAACTTTTCAATCGGCAGCCATCTGATCGCGGCCGCCGCCCCATTCATCAACTCATCGGGAACATCCTTTCGAATCAGCTTTTCTATAACAGAAGCATCCGTTTCCATCGAGTATCTCCCCAAGGCTTCCAAAACGATTAACCTAACGGAAACCTGACGTTGGGAATCTTCCAAGATTTCATACAATTTCGCTCGGGTGCCAGTCTCCTGCAACGACGCCATGGTCCTCAAAAACACCTCCATCATCCTCCCATTCCCTCCGTCCCATTTATCGAAAGAACCAAGCAGCACTTTTCCAGCCCATGAGGGCTGGTGTCGCTCGATCCCGGTTAAAACATACACCTTTGCTTCGTCACTAGCCTCCTGGCTGATGATCAAATCGGTCAACAGACCGACAGATTGGGGATCGGAATGGCCAGGTAACGAAAAGCAAGCGATCCGCATCAGATCATCGCTCTGGGCGGCCTTAATTAGTTTGCGCCACAATTCAGGCCGACACTCAATGCTTCCTCTTCGAAGCAAGGAATTGATCATCTGCATACGGAAAGGCACAAGGCCTAGCTTTTGTTCAGTCACTCCCCGGTAGCTTGGCTTTAACATGCATCCCTTCCATATCCGCTCAAATAGCCACACCTTTTCTGCAGTGACATCTTTCCTGTCCTTAGAAAATAAATCATATGGCATGTAGTTCCACTCCCCATTGGCTTGAAGAGCCGGGTGATACTGGTCCAGCTTGGCGAACACCTCCCTATGCTTCACCCGTTCATTGAGGATGACCGCCATCAACCCCGCTTCCCATGAATTCTCCGTCGCCTTATCCACGTCCACCCCTTCTGGATAGGCCTTCTCCAGTTCACGCCTCAGTTCCGGATACTGTTCCGGCCGAGACTTCCCCGCTGCAGCCAGCTTTTCAAATACCTCCACTTGGGTGGATGCCGGAATAGTGAAAGACACGAGCAAGACGATGAGAGTCAAAAGTCTGACCGCAAAGGCTGTCTCACTTCCTCTATTTTTCAAGCAAAGCAATCGCCCTTTCTTCAGCATGAAGCATTAGACGGTCATCCCGTCATTATGCTCCCGATAAAAAACCACGGCCCATCACTTGCCCTCTTTCGCCCACTTCTTCATCTGTGCGATGTTCTCTTCCAGCTCCTTGCGCTGCTCTGGATTCTTCTTCTCCGCCAGATAGACCGCCATGTCACTGTCATACATCGCCGGGGATTCAGCTCCCTTATCACCACTTTCTTTCACCCAACGCTCATGCCGGGCGCGGAGATCGGCCAGCGTCTTGGCGTGCTTTGGGTCGCCCGCGAGATTCTTCAACTGGTAACCGTCCTTCGTCCATTCGTACAACTCTTCCGTCGGACGCTTCGGGGCGAACAGCAACTGTTCCTGCACCTTGTCCAGTTTCCCGGCGGCATGCAGTTCGCGTAACTTCTCCACGATACTCTTCCCGTCCTTGTATGCGTTGGGCTGGAGATGCGGGCGCTCCGGCAGGTAATTCTTGATGTAGAGCCACTGATCCGTGCGCACCGAGCGGATATGTTCGGACGTCTCATCGCAACGATCACGCGCAGCGAAGACCGCCGTGCGCGGCTGGTAATCCTTCGCGAACACATTCTTCGCCTGCATCGTCTTCGGAATCTCGATGCCTGCCGCTCCCAACGAAATCGCCGCCAGATCGATCTGTTCGATCAAGTCTTCCCGCACCTGTCCCTTCGCAATGCCCGGTCCGCGCACCACGAATGGGATGTGCGTGCCTTCATCATACAGGAACTGCTTCCCGCGCGCATGGCTGATGCCGTGATCCGTCATGAAGATCACCAAGGTGTTTTCTAAAATACCTTCCTTCTCCAGTCGCGCGAGCACCTCGCCCACATGCTTGTCCGTGAAGCGCACCGCATCCAGATACGCCGCCCAATCCTCCAGCAAGACCGGATCCCGCGGATAATACGGCGGCAACGTCACCTTCTGTGGGTCAGTCGCTGAACCCAATTCCGTCACCGCCCGCTGTTGCAGTTTCTTCGCCGCCTCGGCCGTACCGCCGCGCAGTTTTCCGCCCGCCAGTTGCACCTGCATGAAGAACGGCTGGCCCGCCTTGCGCCCGGCCCAGTCGTTCGAGTTGTAAATGGATTCGTCCCATTCGAAATTATAATCCGTCTTGCCCAAGCCTCCTCCACCCGCCTTCGCCTTCGCCTTGCCTTTGCCAGCGCGCCCTGCGTCCGGCAAGCCGCTGCCGATGCAGGTATAATAACCCGCCTTCTGGAACAGCGCAGGGACAGGCAGCACACCGGGTGGCAACTCGATCTTCACCGTTCCACGACCGCTGCGGTGATGATGCGCGCCGATGGTCGTCTGGTACATGCCCGTGATGAAGGCGGAACGGCACGGCGAACACACCGGAGCCGTCGTGAATGCCCGTGTGAATTTCGTCCCCTCCCGCGCCAACCGGTCCACGTTGGGCGTCTGGATCAGCTTCTCACCGTAGCACGAGAAGTTCGCCGACATGTCATCTACCACGAACCAAAGGATGTTCGGTTTGGCAACGGCAACACCACCACCCGCGGCATTATCTTTCGCGAGATTGCCCTTGATCCAGTTGGCCAACGTGGAACTGCCGAAACCATAGCCACCAGGCAGTTCGACATAGTCCATTGTGCCGATTCTGGGAGGCTGGCCCCAATGCGCGGGATAACTCTTTCGGGCTGCCGTCGCGGGCTTCTCCTGGGCTGCCGCTTCAGGCAAGGAATGACCGAGGAGCAAGCATCCAAGAAACAGCACCGCCACAATCTGTGCAGGAATACGGGAACGCATGCCATCAATGTAACTCAATCACCCGTTCTGTCGATGCTTCCGCTCACTCCTTCTTTTTCGCCGCTTCACCGGCATTCTGAGGCGGACGCGCCTCCCTGGCATACTTGTCCAGACGCGCTTTCAGTTCTTTGACCTTGTCCGGATTCTCCGCCGCCAGATTGTTCTTCTCGCCCAGATCTTTGGCGATGTTGAATAGCTCCACGGACTCTTTGTCGTTTGCCGGCGCCTTCTTCTTCTTGGCCTTCGCTGCAGGCTCGCCTTCTTCCGATTCGCCGGCAGCACTGCCGTTCATCACCAGTTTCCAGTCACCCATGCGAATGGCTCCGCGACGCGGCTCGGAATTGAAGAGGATATCCTCATGCGGCGTGGGTTTCCCTTGCGTCAGGGACGGCCAGAGATCGCGTCCATCCAGCGCCAGCTTCTGCTTGTCCTTGTCCAGTGAGGCACCGCCCAGCTTCAGTAAGGTCGGATACCAGTCCACCATATGCAGGGCGGTGTTCAACCGCGCACCCGATTTGATCTTCCCATCCCAGGTGGCGAACGCAGCCGCTCTCACTCCGCCCTCATACAAAGTCCCCTTGCCCGCCCGCAATGGTCCATTGTCGGTGACTTTACCCGGCGAGACTCCGCCGTTGTCGCTGGAGAAGATGAACAACGTGTTCTTGCGAAAACCTTTCTCCTCCACAGCACCGACGATCTGCCCCACCGCTTCATCCAGCGCGGCCAGCATCCCGGCCATCGTACGGCGTTGACCGGTGAGGTTCGTGTAAACTTGCGTGTATTTATCTGGGGCCATGTAAGGCGCGTGGACGGCGTTGAACGGCACGTAGAGGAAGAACGGTTTCTCCTTCTGCTGTTCATTCACAAACTTCACCGCCTCTTTCGCCAGCAGATGGGTGGAGTAACCTTCCTCCTTCAGTTTCTCGCCATTGCGATACCAGTCCAGTTCCCCATCGCGGATGTGGGTATTGTAATCGATCGCTCCGAACAGATGTCCATACGCGTGATCGAAACCCCGTGCATTGGGGTAGTATGCCTTGTCAAAGCTGCCGAGATGCCATTTGCCGGTGATGGCTGTCTTATAGCCTGCTTCACGAAGCGCTTGCGGCAAGGTGCGCTCCTCCAGCGGCAATCCATACGTGGCCCATGGCCGGATGACGCCCACCTGCAAGCCGGTGCGGATGGGGTAGCGGCCCGTCATCAATGCCGCACGGGTCGGTGAGCACACCGGCTGCACATAGAAAGTCTCCAGTACCGTGCCGGCTGCTGCCAACTTGTCGAGATTTGGCGTCTTGATGTCCTTGCCGCCGCTGAAACCGCAGTCCATGTAGCCGAGGTCATCCGCCAGGAAGAAGACGATGTTCGGCTTCTCCGCCGAGAAAGCGGCAGAAGTCATGAACGCCGTTAACAGGCACCACGCGTAGAGATGTTTCATGTGTAGTTACAGACGATTTCAACGTCACCAAGGTTAACACCAATCGTAAAAACGGTCCGAGCAGTTATTCACCCAAGGCCAGTTCGCCTGCCTCATCCCGCTGCGACTTCATCCAGTTGCGCAGTTCGGCCTTTAGCTTGGCCACCCGTTTCCCATGGCCGCCATGGTCGATGAGATTGGTCAGCTCAAATGGATCCGCTTTCGTGTCGTAGAGCTCCCAGCGTGGATGGCGCTCGATCAGGTTCACGAGATGGGCGGCTTCGGCGTCCTCCTTCGCTTTCTCCGTCCACGTCGAGTAAACCTCGCCGTGGCTGTCGGGAATATCCATGACCTTGGTGAAATGCGTCGTCCATTTGCGTTCGGGATTCAGATTCAGCACCAGCTTGAAGCGCTCATCCCGCACTCCGCGTTGCGGGGAGACATTCATCTCGCCGTCACCCGTGTGACTGGCAAAGATCGTCTCGCGAAACTTCCTCTCATGACCCAGTAGCACGTTCTTGAAACTCAATCCATCGATGTCCTGCAACGCATCGCCTCCGGCCAGTTCATGAAAGGTCGGCAGCAGATCTACCAGCGAGATGAGCGCGTGATTGTGCGAGTCGGCCTTGATGTGTCCCGGCCAGCGCGCGATGAAAGGCACCCTTAGCCCCGTGTCGTAAACTGTCCATTTGCAATGCGGCCACTCGGGCCCTTGGTCACTGGTGAAAATGAAAAGCGTGTTCGGCTCGAAGCCATGTTTCTTGATCGAGCTCAGCACCTGGCCTACACGTTGATCCATGGTGGTGATATCCTGATAATAGTTGGCCAGCGCAGTCCGAGTCTTCGGTGTATCAACCATGATCGGCGGCACGGGCAGGCGCGTCGGATCATAGGTTTTGTTCTTCTCCCAGATCACGTGCGGATTGTTATCCGCGAGAATCAGACAGAGCGGTTGTTCCGGTTTCTCTTTCGCATGTCGGGCAAGGAAAGCATCGACAGCTTGAGCGTCCAGCCCTTCGGCGCGGTAACGTCGGGGGAACTTGGGATTCGCCGGCAGCGTGGCGTTCAATATTTCAAAGGGATAGACCGATTGCGGCTTCACGTGACTCTTGTTTGCCAGCACGACGCGATAGCCCAAGGCCCCCAGATGATGCGCCATGGATTTCACGCCCAGCTTGGAGTCCGTATGGTTTCCCATCAATCCGTTGCGCGAAGGATAGAGGCCGGTATAAAGCGCCGCGCGTGAGGGGGCGCAAGTAGGCGAAGCGGCAAAGACGCGTTGAAATTTCATCCCCTCGGTGGCCAAGCGGTCCACATTCGGTGTGCGAATGGCTTTGTTTCCGTAGCAGCCCAAGAAATCAACGCCGAGGTCATCGGCGAGGTAAAGGACGATGTTCGGCCGTGATGCAGCCATACTGCCAACTGGAAGAAGCAGCAGATAAATCCCGAGCATCAGGCAAAGACAACGCCAGCGCGAAGGCAACGCAGCAGCAGGGAACATGGTGCGACAATAACCCAACCCCGCCCAATGGCAATGAGACGAATCCGCCTGAACCTTGGGGAAATGCACCTGAAAGACATATCTAAGACAGCTGTTGTTTACTATCGGGGATCGATTGAAACCTCTCCCCATCATTCCGCGTCTGTGCTAGGGTATCTGTCGAACCCGGGAATTCTATGCTGAAGAGACTGCTCGTTACGTGTGCGCTGTCGTTGGTCGCGGTCACGGCTTTTGCCGCCCAGAAGCCGAATATCGTGCTCATTTACGCGGATGACCTCGGTTATGGCGATGTGAGCGCGAATGGCTCCAAGACGATCAAGACGCCGAACATGGACCGCATCGCGAAGGACGGGCTGCGGTTCACTGCTGGTTACGCGACGTCGGCCACGTGCACGCCTTCGCGGTATTCGCTGATGACGGGTGAGTATGCGTGGCGGCAGAAGGGCACGGGTATCTTGCCGGGTGATGCGGCACTGATCATCAAGCCGGGGCGCACTACGCTGCCCTCCATTCTGCAAAAGGCGGGTTACAAGACGGGTGCGGTGGGGAAATGGCATTTGGGCTTGGGCGACAAAGAGATTGATTGGAATGGGGACATCAAGCCGGGGCCGAATGAAATCGGTTACGATTATTCTTACATCATGGCAGCGACGGCGGATCGGGTGCCGTGTGTCTTTGTGGAGAATCATCGCGTAGTGGGATTGGACCCGAAAGATCCGATCGAGGTGAACTACACTAAGAACTTTCCGAGTGAACCAACGGGCAAGGAGAATCCGGAACTGCTGACCAAGCAGAAGCCGAGCCATGGGCATGACATGAGCATCGTGAATGGCATCAGCCGTATCGGATTCATGAAGGGTGGCAAGGCGGCGCTGTGGAAGGATGAGGACATGGCGGATATTTTCACGGGCAAAGCGGTGCAGTTCATGGAGAAGAACAAGGCGCAACCGTTCTTCCTCTACTTTGGTTTGCATGATCCTCATGTGCCGCGGGTGCCGCATCCGCGCTTCGTCGGCAAGAGCGGCATGGGTGCGCGGGGTGATGCCATCATTCAAGCGGACTGGTGCGTGGGTGAAGTTTTGAATGCGTTGGAGAAACTGAAGCTCAACGAAAACACGCTCGTCATCTTGAGCAGTGATAACGGGCCGGTGATCGATGACGGGTATCAGGATGAGGCGGTGAAGTTGCTCGGGGAACACAAGCCGTGGGGGCCGTATCGCGGGAACAAGTATAGCAAGTTTGAGGCAGGGACGCGCGTACCATTTCTCGTGCGCTGGACGGGGAAGATCAAACCGGGGGTGAGTGACGCGATGATCTCGCAGGTGGATTTGCTGGCGTCCTTCGCGGCGTTGACGGGGCAGACGTTGGCGGAAGCGGATGCGCCGGATAGTTTGAACATGCTGCCAGCTTTGTTGGGCGAATCGAAGCAAGGGCGTGAATACGTACTCGAACACGCGAATGCGGTGGCGTTGCGGCAGGGCAACTGGAAGTTCATCGAGGCGAGCAAGGGGCCGAAGGTGAACAAGAATACGAATGCGGAGACGGGTAATGATGAGGTGCCGCAATTGTATGACTTGAGCAAGGATGTGAACGAGCGCAAGAACGTGGCGGCGGAGAATCCAGAGAAGGTGCAGGAGATGCAGGCAGCGCTGAACAAGTTCAAACAGGCGGGACGGACACGGCCTTAAAATTTTCGATCAATCAAAGCATGAAAGCGTTATCTTCTATTTTAAGCGTGGTGGTGCTGGGGCTATCCGTGGTCACAGCAGTGCAGGCGGCGGAGAGGAAGCCGAATATCATCTACATTTTGTCTGACGATCTCGCGCAGGGGGATCTCGGGGTGTATGGGCAGAAGAAGATCAAGACGCCGAATCTCGACCGCATGGCGGCGGAGGGGACGCGTTACACGCAGGCGTATTGCGGCACGACGGTTTGCGCGCCTTCACGCACATCGCTCATGACGGGTTTACATACGGGGCATAGTCCGGTGCGGGCGAATTTCGAGGCGCAACCAGAGGGACAGTTCCCCTTGCCCGCTGGCACACTCACGGTAGCGAAGCTATTGAAGGATGCGGGCTATGCGACGGCGTGCATGGGCAAGTGGGGCATGGGGATGTTTGATACGACGGGCAGTCCGCTGAAGAACGGCATCGATCATTTCTTCGGCTACAACTGCCAGCGGCATGCGCACAGTTATTTTCCGACTTATCTGTATCGCAACGACAAGCGCATCGAGTTGCCGGGCAATGATGGCAAGGGCGTGGGCAAGACGTATGCGCAGGAGTTGATCGCGCAGGAGACGGTGAACTGGGTGAAGCAACAAAAGGACAAACCGTTCTTCCTTTATTACGCCATCACGCTGCCGCATGGGCGGTTTGAGATCGATGACCAAGGCCAGTACGCCAAGGAAGACTGGACGCCGCAACAGAAGAACTACGCGGCGATGGTCACGCGGCTGGATAGTGATGTGGGGCGGTTGCTGAATGTGCTGAAGGAATTGAAGATCGATGACAACACGATTGTGTTCTTCTCCGGGGATAATGGTTCCTCATTCAACCCCACGTCGGAGATCGGGAAGATGTTCGACCAAACGATGGGCGGCAAGTTGCGCGGGTTCAAACGGAGCATGTATGAGGGCGGTTTGCGGCAGGCGGCTTTGGTGCGGTGGCCGGGCAAGGTGCCAGCGGGTCGCGTGAGTGATGAGCCATGGGCGTTCTGGGATTTTATGCCGACGGCGGCGGAACTGGCGGGGACCACGCTGCCCAAGGGAGCGAAGACAGATGGGCTTTCGCTGGTGTCTTTCCTGAAAGGTGGGGCGGCGCCGAAGCGGGAATATTTTTATTGGGAACTGCATGAGGCGAAGTCCATCCAGGCCATCCGGTTTGGTGATTGGAAGGCGGTGCGGAATGGGCCTTCGGCGGCGATTGAATTGTATGATCTGAAGGCGGATGTATCGGAGTCGAAGAACTTGGCGGCGGAGAATCCGAAGGTGGTGGCGAAGGCGGAGGCGTTGATGAAGGAAGCGCACGTGGAAGACCCGAACTGGCCGATGGCGGAGAAGCGGGCGGTGGAGAATCGGAAGGGTAAGGTGACGGAGTAGGTTTAGTTTTCTTGGGTTTCCCTCGCGTTAGCGAGGATGGATTCTTAGCCACGGGCTTCAGCCCGTGGGATATGGTTTATATGTATGCGTCACGTAGTGACGCAAGAAGAGAGATCACTGGCGGGCTTCTTCCGTCGCTACGCGACGGGAATTTTTCACGACCCACGGCGGCTTGAAAGCCGCCGCTAGGAATCTGGCGTGCCTAACAGCACGGAAGTCCGGCAGTCCAAGAGCGTTCGCTTCGTGCGGGTTTGATAGCTTTTGGTGCATCGCAGGGATTCCCTTTCGCCGCGATCTTTAGCACTCTCGGAGTATGACCCTGCTGTTGAAACGAGTTCTCGCTTGTTTGTGCCTGTTGGCTTTTTCGTTCACTGGATGGAGCGCGGATACGCGGCCGAATATCGTCATCATCATGGCGGATGATTTGGGGTTTTCGGATGTGGGGTGTTTCGGCGGAGAGATTCGGACGCCCAATATCGATTCGCTCGCGCAGAATGGGTTACGCTTCACGCAGTTTTACAATGCGGCACGGTGCTGTCCTACGCGGGCATCGCTGCTCACGGGGCAGTATGCGCACAAGGTGGGTCTGGCGCGTAATGGGAACAGTCTCACGCGTAATGGGGCGACGATCGCGGAATTGCTTAAGGCGAATGGGTATCAGACGGCACTGTCCGGAAAGTGGCATCTTTCGTTCACGCCGGTGCTGCCGGAGAAGCATCAGATGTGGCTGGATCACCGCTTTGATGCGCAGCAGCCGTTTGCACCGCTGGATTCTTATCCGGTGAGCCGTGGGTTTGATCGCCACTTCGGCATCGTGTGGGGAGTGATCAATTATTTCGATCCGTTCTCGCTCGTGGATGGGACCAATGCGGTGAAGGAAGTGCCCAAGGATTTTTACATCACGGATGCCATCACGGATCATGCGGTGAGCTATGTGCAGGACTTCGCCAAGGCGGAGAAGCCGTTCTTCCTCTATATGGCCCATTGTGGGCCGCACTGGCCTTTGCATGCGTTGCCGGAGGACATCGCCAAGTATCGCGATACGTATAAGGACGGCTGGCATGAACTGAGGAGGAAACGGTTTGAGAAGCAGAAGCAGTTGGGTCTGTTCGATCCGAAGAACACCACGTTGCCGCCGGTGCAAGGGAATGGGAAGGATTGGGATGCGCTCACACCGGAGGAGAAGAATTATCAGGCGGCTAAGATGGCGGTGCATGCGGCGATGGTGGACCGGCTGGATCAAGGCGTGGGCAAATTGATCGAGGCTTTACGAGCGGCCAAGCAGCTCGACAACACGGTGATTATCTTCATGGCGGACAATGGGGCTTCGCCCGAGATACCGACGGTGCCGGGCTATGATCGGAATGCGTTCACGCGCGCGGGTGAGAAGCTGCGTTATGAGGCTGACGGCATTCCGGTGGAGTCCTTGGGCAAGGAGACGAGCTATACGGGCATCGGGTCGTATTGGGCGAATGCGGCGAACACGCCGTTCCGGTTTTGGAAAAAGGAATCGTATGAGGGCGGCGCGCATACGCCGATGATCGTGCATTGGCCGAAAGGTCTGAAGGCCAAGGGCGGCAGCACGACGGAACAAGCGGGACATGTGATTGATTTGCTGCCAACGTGTCTTGAGCTGGCGAAGGGCACTTATCCGGCAGAGTATCAGGGCAACAAGTTGACGGCGTTGGATGGGCTTAGCCTGATGCCGGTTCTACAGGGCAAACAACGCACGACGCAGGAGGCGGTTTTCTTTGAGCATGAGAATGGGCGCGCGGTGCGTATGGGGGATTGGAAATTGGTGGCGCATTCACGGCCGCAAAGCCAGTGGGAGCTCTATAATTTGAAGGAGGACCGGACGGAGATGCGTAATCTGGCGACATCGAATGAGGCGCAATTCAAATTGCTCAAGGATAGGTATGATGAGTGGTTTCGGGTGGTGGCGGAGCCGATGATACCGGGGGCACAGAAGGGGAAGAAGGGGCGGGAGTAAAGGTGGGGAGAGGTTCACCCACAATCAATTTTCAAGCTGAGTTTGCTTATGGAAGTCACCTTCCCCCTCACCCCTGCCCTCTCCCTTGGGGAGAGGGAGAACATTTGCGGCTGTTTGAGGGATTTGTGCGGTGCGGGCATGCGGCGCCTGGTCTCGCATGCCGTCAGAAATATTCTTTGTCACACGACTGACATTTTATTCTCACTTTATTCTTTCACGGTCCTGCGGGACATAGTCCCGCGGTCCATTCGAGAATTCGGGCCGTTAGATGCATTCCATCTCTCCCGTGCATGAATCGCACTTTCAGTGCTTCTGTTTTTCTCCCGACTTTACCTAGGCCGTTGGCCTAGGCTGGTATGAGGCCGGGCCTTTGGCCCTCGTTTCAGCAAGTCCCTGATGGGACTGGAGAACATCCGGCCACTTAGCGGTTGCAGTTCTGGGGGTATCGGCTAACACGTTTGGCATGCGTTTTCCCGTTTTGTGGCTGGCAGGTGTCTGCTTGTTATCGATGGCGTGCATCGATCCGGTTTTTGCTCAGGGGAGCAAGGCGGATTATGAGCGGGCAGCGGGTTTGCGGCGGTTGACGGAGAACAAGGTGCTCAATATGCAGGTGGAGCCGCATTGGCTCAGCAATGGGGAGGATTTTTGGTATCGGCGGCAATTGCCGGATAATGCGCATGAATTCATTTTGGTGCGCAGTCTTAAGCGCACGCGGCTAATCGCGTTCGATCACGCCAAACTCACAGAGGCTTTGAGCAAGGCGGGCGTGAAGGACTTGAAGGCGGATCGCCTGCCGGTGGACCGGATCGAACCGGTGGATAAAAGCACAACGTTGGAACTCTTGATCAAGGGGAAGTGGTGGCAGTTCGATACGGCATCGAATGAGCTCAAGGCGTTGAACAAGGCAGCGCCCAAGCTGGTGGCAACCAGTGGCGGTAAAGGCACTTCGCGGAATGGTGGAGGAAGGGCGAACATCACGTTCGTCAATCGTTCCGGTGGTGAAGTGGAGCTTTTCTGGGTGGATACGGAGGGCAAGCAGAAGAGCTACGGGAAGCTGGCGGCGAATGGGGAGCGTGAGATGGGGACCTTTGCGGGGCATGTGTGGCTGGTGACGGACAAGAATGGGAAATCACTCGGACAATTTGAGGCGACTTTGGAAAACGGCGTCGCGGAGATCACAGGCAATCCGCCGGCACCGGAAAAGGCGGCGGTCACGAAACCTCGCGGGGAATCGCCGGATGGCAAATGGGTGGCGTTCTACAAGAACAACAACGTGTGGGTGCGGGCCAAGGAGACGAAAGAGGAAACGGCGTTGAGCACGGATGGGACGGCGCAGGATAGCTACGGCGGTGCGTTTCATTGGTCGCCGGATTCGCAGAAACTGGTGGTGCTGCGCACGAAGCAAGGGGGCGATCGCAAGGTGTATATGGTGGAGTCCTCGCCAAAGGACCAGCTACAGCCGAAGTTACAGGATTATAATTATCTGAAGCCGGGCGATCCGATACCGCTGGCCAAGCCGCAGTTGTTCCATCTCGCCACGAAGAAGCAGATTCCGGTGAGCGAGGAGTTGTTTCCGAATCCGTGGAGTGTGACTCAGATGGCGTGGGCGCCGGATTCGCGGGAGTTCAGTTTTCTCTACAATCAGCGCGGGCATCAGGTGCTGCGGCTCTTGGGCATCAACGCGGAGAGCGGCGCGGTGCGGACAATCATCAATGAGGAGAGCACTACGTTCATCGATTACTCAGGGAAGCTGTATCTGCATCGCGTGGAGAAAACGGGTGAGCTGATCTGGATGTCGGAGCGGGATGGGTGGAATCATCTGTATCTCTATGACCCGGCCACGGGCTCGGTGAAGAATCAGATCACGAAGGGTGACTTCGTGGTGCGCGGCGTGGAAAAAGTGGATGATGCCACACGGCGAATCTGGTTTCGCGCGGGAGGATTCCGGAAGGATGAGGACCCTTATTACGTGCAATATCTACGGGTGGATTTCGATGGCAATGGGTTGACGCCATTGACTGAGGGGGATGGGACACACGAAATCACTTATTCGCCGAACGGACGGTTTCATCTGGATACGTGGTCGCGCGTGGATCAAGCGCCGGTGACGACGTTGCGCAACAGCGAGAGAGGCACGCTGGCTGTGGCGTTGGAGACGGCGGATGAGAAGCCGTTGCTCGCCACGGGATGGAAGGCGCCGGAGCGGTTTGTGGCGAAGGGGCGTGATGGTGCGACGGATATTTACGGCATCATCATCCGGCCGACAAATTTTGATCCGGCGAAGAAGTATCCGGTGATCGAGAACATTTATGCAGGACCGCACGGGGCGTTTGTGCCGAAGGATTTTCGCGCGTATTACGGGATGCAGGAGATCGCGGAGCTGGGGTTCATCGTGGTGCAGATCGACGGGATGGGGACGAATTTCCGCTCGCGCAAGTTTCATGATGTGTGCTGGCAGAACCTGGGCGATTCGGGTTTTCCGGATCGCATCTTGTGGTTGAAGGCGGCGGCGAAGAAGCATCCATCGATGGACCTCGCGCGCGTGGGCATCTACGGCGGGTCGGCGGGTGGGCAGAGTTCTACGCGGGCACTGCTGGCGCATGGAGATTTTTACAAGGCGGCGGTGTCGGACTGTGGGTGTCATGACAATCGCATGGATAAGATCTGGTGGAATGAGCAGTGGATGGGCTGGCCGGTGGGGCCGCATTACGCGGAGCAATCGAACGTGACGCAGGCGCACAAACTCCAGGGCAAACTCATGCTGGTGGTGGGCGAACTGGATCGCAACGTGGACCCGGCCTCAACGATGCAGGTGGCGAACGCGCTGCAGAAGGCGGACAAGGATTTTGAGCTGCTCATCATCACGGGTGCGGGTCATGGGAGTGCGGAGACGCCGTATGGACGGAGACGGCGGCAGGATTTTTTTGTGCGGCATTTGCTGGGGGTGGAGCCGCGGTGGGTCGGAGTTAAGGCAACCGCAGATGGGCGCAAATAAACGCAGATGATGGGGAAATCAATCAGACTAAAGAGTGGCCGCTAAATCTTGGGTAAGCGAGGTGCTGGCACAACCGGATCTTTTTCACCTGCCATCCGCCAATGTTTCCCGTCAATTCTAGCAACCCCTATTCCCGGTTTTGACGCGAGCACGACACGTATTGGAACGGATTCTCCGCGTTGCGGAATTGTTACGCCCAGCGCGGCAGCAATTTTCACATGGGAATCATATTGCCCTAAAATGATGATGCCTTCTGGTTGAAGCTTTGTGCGTGCTCCTCCATTTGCGCGCACGCGCTTCATGTAATCATCCTGCTGGGCGACTGTAGCAACGGTAGCTCTACCGATAGCCAAACCCAATGCTGCGCGGAAGAGTTCGTTGATACGTTGTTGCCCTGATTCTGGAGCCATGATCCTGGCCACGGTATCTGCAGGTAACTGCAACAGGACATTGGGTGGTAAAGGAGCGTTTTTGCGTAACCATCTAATGGCGCTACGGCCTGCGGGATTAAGAGTCTTCTTTCCGTCCCTGTTTTCACCGGTATTCAGGTGATCTTCGCTGGCACGGACCAAGCCCATATTCCAAGTTGGGGTTGCGGTATCTTCTGCTGACAGCAACAGACAAAGATGGTTGCGAGCTTCAGGTGGAATCATCCAGGCACCCATTTTCTGAGAGTATTTGCAATCCACCTCAATCCCCTCAATTTGGTAATCCAACTCCTTTCCATCAGCGAATTCGAACTCTCTTTGCAGGTTGATCTCCACCAGAGTGCCACAGTGGGTCTTTTCTGTCTTGTAGAGCTGATCCCAATGGTAGCGGCGTGTCCGCTGTCCATCGTAGAGCTGGTCAAAAGTGGATCTCAACACATCAGAGGTCCGAATTCCATGCGGGTCTGTGGATTGCAGGGATTGAAACACCTTCTCCAATTCTTCATCCATAAATGTGCTATTTGGATGATGCCGTCTTTGGGTTCACGGCTTCCTCAATCAATCGCGGAAGACTTACTTTCAGCGCCTTGGCAATTTTCGCAGATGCATCCAAGGTGGGATTCCGAACTCCCCTTTCGACCATACTGATATAGGTGGGATGAAGTCCGGCCTGTTCAGCCAGACGTTCTTGAGACAGGCCAGCTTCTATCCGGCGACGACGAACGGCTATTCCGAACTGTTTGGAAACGCTGGAACTTGGCATCAAAGGTCTTGTGCCATTTGAGCTGTGCAGAGTCTATAGACTATAGTATGTGAGCACCTTAAGCAGACCACGGCTAATCACCGCGGTAAGACACCTCGGGGATGTAGAGGAATCAGGCTCAATGAGCCAATACGCGATCTGACAGACGCGTAAAGAGTGTTTCCTCAGAAATCGCTCGGCTCGATGCCCGGCGCATATTGAGGGCATTGATGATGGACAGGCCGACACGTCGGGCGACCAGTGGGGGAAAAGCATTGCCGACTTGACGGTATGCCCAAGTTTTTCCTCCGCTAAACTGCCATTCATCTGGAAAGCTTTGAATGCGAGCCACCATCTGAACCGTAAGACGAGGCAACTTATCCTCGGGGTAGGCAGCATCTGGGGCGGCATCGGCAATCCCGATTCCATCGACGCCCAATTTGCGCCATTGAAGTTTTGCGCGCGTAGGTCCCAAGTCAGGGCCACCATGCTTCTTGGAGCCGCCTACGACGGTCGGAGCGATGCTGTTAGCCTTTTTAGCCCATGACGCCGCACCCGCCCAGCCATTCGCCCCCATCAAATCAACCAACACTTCGCCTACTGACTCGCTGTGCTTGCTTTTGATCGGCCACTGAAAAAACTCAGCCTCGCGGGGAGGCAATGCCACCAAGACAAATCGAGGGCGGAGTTGTGGAACTCCAAAGTCAGAGGCCTGAAGAATCTGCCACTGGGGCTCATAACCCAGGCGTGAAAGCTTTCTCAGCAAATCTGCCCGGTAAGAGGCAAACTTGGCCGTCGCGAGACCGGGTACGTTCTCGAAAAGGACAGCGCGAGGCTTGATCCGGCTCACCAGTTCAAGAGCCGTAGGGAACATGTCCCTTTCGTCGTCTGCACCCAACTGCTTGCTGGCGATGCTAAAGGGCGGACAAGGAACGCCAGCGGCGAGGAGATCGACGCCAGTAAAATCTTGATGCCTAAGATTGCGGATGTCTTGCTGGATGACATTCCAGTGGGGCCGGTTTTTGCGCAGAGTCGTGCAGGCTTGCGGCTCAAACTCAACGGCCCCCGCATGATTGAAGCCAGCCATCTCCAAGCCGAGGGCCTGACCACCACCGCCGGCGCAAAGTTCTAAGACAGCAAGACTCATGTAAAGGTAGTTGAACTGATTTGAAGTGTGACATCAAGCGGGTACGGTTACGCGACGGCAAGTCGGGGCATGGTGCATGCACGGCATATGCTTACGTTCCACAGAAAAAAACTTTGTTTGCAATTAATTGGGCGACAAAGGATTAGAAATTATGAACTGGTTTTTCAGAAAAAGTGATTGATGATTGCGGGGTTTTTGATATGGTTTCAAGTGCTGGCAGCTCGCTGCTGGTAAAGGACGGGTGAACGGTGGTTGTGCTCTTTCGGAGCGGTAGACAGCCACTAGAGAATCCCAAGTCATCAAACATATCGATGTGATGTATGGCATGGTTATGTCCTGCGTTGGCGGGGAGGTGACGATCCTTATGGAGTCATTGCGGATATGTGAGTGTATCGGGCGTATGGATCAGGGCTCGTAAGCCGGAGGGGGAACGGGACGTCGGTCAGTCTAGGATAGATGAGACCGGGGAATCTCCAGTAGCCACTGCGGAACCGGCCTGGCTTTGGACAGGCGCTCAATCTGAAGTCCCAATCGTAGGGAGGGAGGAAACGATACAACACAGGGGTCGGATGGTTTCATTGCTCTTTGACATAGTTTCCTTCTGTTTAACCACAGATGGACACGGATGAACATAGATGGAGACGGGAAGTAATTCCTGGCTCTGGGTATGTATCGGAAGTTCAAAGCTCAAAGTTCAAAGCTCAAGCCGAGTTGTTTTTCGGGGTGGGTTTGAAAACAGGGAGCGGTGGACTGAAGGGTGTCTTATTGGGTGGTGAAAAACAAGGAAGTGGCTGGCGAGGGTTTGGTCCGGTGAGGGTGGACTGGTTGCTAAAGTACCGCAGGACAGGAGGCAATCGTGTAGGAAACATAAAACGGATCAGACGGGAAGGCTGCTTCAGGGGGGACGGGTAATAAAGTTCAAAGGCGGTGGCATTGGGGGAAGAGGTCTTTATGGGTCCAATAGGACTCATGGGGCGTCCGTTCAGTCAGGGACGCTGTGGAAATCGTCCTTACCAAGGCTAGTTCCGCTTCGTCATCTTGACGGCTAAGTGGATGAAAACTACGTAAATATCCTGATTCGGAACTATTCGTCTGGGGTGCCATTGACCGCGGAGCATACCTAACCCAAAATTGCCATCGTCCACTACGGCGATTATGACCAGAATAGCTAAATTCTTGGTAGTGATGGCGTTGCTCATGGCAGCGCCAACACAAGGAGCCACCAAACCAAACATCATCGTCATCATGGCGGATGACTTGGGCTGGGGTGATCTGGGCTGTTATGGGGCGAAGGATCTCAAGACGCCGAACATCGACAGACTGGCGGCGGAGGGGATGAAGTTCGATACCTTCCGCGCAAATTGTCCGGTGTGCTCCCCTACCCGTGCGTCGCTGTTGACGGGGCGTTATCCCGATCGCGTGGGGGTGCCGGGGGTGATCCGGACGCATAACAATAACTCGTGGGGTTATCTCACGCCCTCGGGACCGACGCTGCCGCAGGTGCTGCGGAACCATGGTTACCACGCGACGATGATCGGCAAATGGCATCTGGGACTGGAATCGCCGAACCTGCCCTGGGAACGTGGGTTTGAATATTTCCACGGGTTCCTGGGCGACATGATGGATGATTATTACACGCATCTGCGGCACGGGGAAAATTACATGCGGGTGAACAAGGACGTCACTTCACCGACGGGACATGCGACGGACCTGTTCTCAAACTGGGCGGCGGATTATGTGAAGGATCCGCGCCGGAATGAGAAACCGTTCTTCCTCTACCTGGCTTACAACGCGCCGCATTCGCCGGTCCAACCGCCGGATGACTGGCTCAAGAAGGTGAAGGAACGGGAGACGGGCATCGACGAGAAGCGCGCGAAACTGGTGGCATTGATCGAACACATGGATGCAGGCATCGGCAAGGTGCTGGCCGCGCTGGACCAGGTGGGAAAGAGGGATAACACGCTGATCCTCTTCACGTCGGATAACGGCGGGGATCTGCCGCAAGGCGCGAGCAACGGACCGTGGCGCGATGGCAAGCAGAGCATGTATGAGGGCGGATTGCGGGTGCCGTTGATCGCGAATTGGCCGGGGCAAATCAAGGCCAGCACGACGAATGATCTGGAGGCGGTGACGATGGATCTGTTCCCCACGGTGATCGATGTGGCGGGGGCCACGAAGCAGCCGCGGGTGGATGGCTTGAGCATGTTGCCGGCGTTGCTGGGGCAGAAGCAGGAGTTCACGCGGGAGATCTATTTCACGCGGCGCGAGGGCGGGCTCAAGTATGGCGGCAAGACGACGGACGCGATCATCCGGGGCGAATGGAAATTGCTGCAGAACAGCCCGTTCGAACCGATGGAGCTCTACCGCATCTCGCAGGATCCGCTGGAGAAGAACAACCTGGCGGAGAAGGAGCGGCGAATCTTCAATGAGCTGGCGGTGAGTTTGCAGAAGCATCTGCAGGAGGGCGGCCGGGTGCCGTGGCAGAAAGCTGCGCCTTGAAGCGCACTGGGGCGGATCAAATGGGGCGTGACTTCATCGGCAAAATACACGAAGCAAAAAGGGTGAATACCCGTTTTCTCGTAGTCTTGCTAACGACGTATTGGTTTGCGTTATGGAGTTGTGCGGCAGCGGAACCGTTGCCGGAGATCCGAAGCATCACGCCGGATCTGGTGACGCCAAAGATGGTCGTCAGTGAAGCGGCTCCCGGAAAACGGGTGAAGCAAACGGCGACGGGTTATGAAAAGACGGAGGTGTATCACGCGCTGCATCTGCCGGCAGATTGGCAGGCGGGGAAGAAGTATCCGGTGATCTGCGAGTATGCCGGGAACGGTAATTACACGAACAAGTTCGGTGATTATTCAGCAGGCACGGTGGAGGGCAGCAATCTGGGTTACGGGATCTCCGGCGGGAAAGGTTTCATCTGGGTGTGCCTTCCCTACGTCGGTGGCAAGGATGGAGAGCTGGCGAATATCACGCAGTGGTGGGGTGAGGTGGCGGAAACGAAGAAGTATTGTCTGCAAGCAGTGCACGAAGTGTGCGCGAAGTATGGCGGAGATACGAACAAGGTGTTCCTCGCGGGATTCTCGCGCGGAGCCATCGCGTGCAATTACATCGGGTTGCATGATGACGAGATCGCGAAGCTGTGGTGCGGATTCATCGCGCACAGTCATTACGATGGTGTGCGGACGTGGAACTATGCGGAGTCGGACAAAGCAGCGGCCTTGGTGCGATTGAAGCGGTTGAATGGGCGGCCGCAATTCATCAGTCATGAAGGTGGCACGGCGGAGACGAAAAAGTATCTGGAGGAAACAGGTGTGAAGGGTGCGTTCACCTTCGTGGATTTTCCGTATCGGAATCACACGGATGAATGGGTGCTGCGACCCATCAAGGAGCGGGAGCTGGTGCGACAATGGGTGGCCGAGGTGTTGAAGGAGAAGTAAATCACGACAGGGTGATTGACGCTCCCGCATCGTCAGGGGCAAACTGGCGTCATTCCATGAACACCACTCGACGTGAATTTATCGGTGCTTTGACACTGGCCAGCCTAGGCACGACCTCTGCTCTCGCGCAGACCAACAGCCCGACGACGCCAGCCACCACACCGGCACGTCCGCCACAGCCGCCGCCGGTGGTCTCCCCGCAAGTTCATGAAGATGGTCGAGTGACGATCCGTTATCGTTCGGCAAATGCGAAGAAGGTGGAAGCGAGCGGTGATTGGACCGGTGGCAACAAGGCCTTGGAACGCGGTGAAGAGAACATGTGGAGCGTGACTTTTGGTCCTCTGCCCGCTGAGGTCTACGGCTATGGCCTCGTAGTGGATGGCCTCCGCATAGCAGACCCGGCGAACCCACTGTCCAAACCTTCGCGCACGATGAACACCAGCGTGCTAGACATCCCCGGCAAACCGCCGCTGAATCATGATTGGCAGGATGTGCCGCATGGCACGGTGCATCAGCATCAATATATCTCGAAGGCGACGGGGGCCATTCGCCGCGTGCATGTCTATACGCCGCCAGGCTATGGCACCACGAAGAAGAAGGTGAATTATCCGGTGCTCTATCTCCTCCACGGCTCGGGCGATAATGACTCGACGTGGGTTTCTTTCGGCCGCGCGCACTGGATCGCGGATAACCTCATCGCACAAAGGAAATGCGTGCCGATGGTGATCGTGATGACGGATGGACACGCCGTAGAGCGCCGCACGGATGCTGATCGCGGCCGTAACATCGAGATGTATGAGAAGGATCTGCTGGAGTCCGTGATCCCGCTCACTGAGGCCAATTACACCGTGAAAAAAGATGCCGAGAACCGCGCCATCATCGGCCTCTCCATGGGGGGGCAGCAGTCTCTGGTGGTGGGCATCAAGCACGCGGATAAGTTCGCCTGGGTAGGCGGGATGAGTTCCGCCGTGCGTGACCCCGATGCGACCATAGGCCCGGCACTCAAGAGCGCGGCGCAGTTGAACAAACGACTGAAGGTGCTGTGGTTCGCGTGCGGCATCGATGATTTCCTGCTGAACGACAACCGCAAGTTCGACAGCATCCTGAACGAACGCGGCGTCCGTCATGGCTACAAGGAAACTTCAGGCAACCATAGCTGGCCCGTGTGGCGGAAGTATCTCGCGGAATTTCTGCCGATGATCTTTACGAACTGATGACTTGGAGAGTAATACCTCAATTTACTATGCGTTTATCATTGATCACTGGATTGCTGGCATTGACCACAGTCATTCACGCACAGGCTGCGGAATATAAATTCGACGTTGTGGTGTTCGGGGCCACGCCGGGTGGCGTCACCGCCGCAGTCGGTGCGGCCCGCGAAGGCGCGACGGTCGCGTTGGTGGAGCCGATGGATATCGTTGGCGGCGTGATGACGAGCGGGTTGAGCTTCAGTGATTCCAACCAGACGGACCGGCGCACTCTACTCGGCTTGTTCGAGGAGACGCATCTGCGCATCGAGGCGCACTACAAGGCCAAGGGCGTCACGCTCCCCTACTCTGTCGCCGAGAAAGATCAGAAGCATTGGACTTATGAACCGCATGTCGCCGCGAAGGTGTTTGATGACATGCTCGGTGAAGCGAAGGTGAAGGTGTTTCTCAATGAACGGCTCACAACGGTGAAGAAGGAGGGGGCGCGCATCCAATCGTTCAATACGCGCTCGAATACGTTCACGGCGAAGGTATTCATCGATTGCACGTATGAGGGTGATCTGATGGCGAAGGCGGGGGTCAGTTACGCAGTCGGGCGTGAGGGGCGGAAGCAATATGGCGAATCACTGGCGGGTAAACAGTTTCCGAAGGTGGCAGTGAAGGCATCGCCGTATGACGCGCAGGGCAAGTTGCTACCATTGATGACCGCGAAGGACGCGGGCGATCCGGAAGCGGGTGACAAGGGCGTGATGACCTACAGCTACCGTCTGTGCATCACTACGAATGACGCGAACAAGACGCCGTTCCGCAAGCCAGCAAATTATGATCCAGCCAAGTATGAACTGGTGCGGCGATTCGTGACCGCCAACTCGCACAAGCGGCCCTTGTTCGATTTCTACAATCTGCCCGGCGGCAAATGGGACGGCAACAACAGCATCGGCGGACAGATATCCCTGGGGCTGGTCGGCGAGAATTGGGGCTGGCCTGAGGCTTCTTATGAGGAGCGCGACAAAATGTGGCAGGCGCACAGAGATTATACGGAGGGCTTGATCTGGTTCATGATGCACGATGAAGGCATGCCGGAGGCGATCCGCAGTGAGATGAAACGCTGGGGGCTGGCGAAGGATGAACTCGTGAAATGGGGCAACTGGCCGCCGGTGCTGTATGTGCGCGAGGGGCGTCGCATGCTCGGCGAGTATGTGGTGAAGCAAAGCGATATTCTCACGGACGTCGCCAAAGAAGACTCCATCGCCATCGGGTCATTCCCAATCGACTCGCATGATGTGCAACGCGTGGTGACGGCGGATGGCACTGGATTTATCAATGAAGGCACGATCTTTCCGAAGCATGAGGCGGGCTATCGTTTCGGGCCACGGCATCAGTTGCCGTATCGCTCCATCACACCGAAGCGCGCTGAGTGCCAGAACCTGCTGGTGCCGGTTTCTCTCTCGTGCACACACGTGGCCATCTCTTCCATTCGCGTGGAACCGACGTGGATGACGCTAGGCCATAGCGCAGGTATCGCGGCGGCAATGGCAGCGAAGGCGAATCAGGCGGTGCAAGACCTGCCGTATGCAACGCTGCGGGAACGGTTGCTGGCACAGAAGCAAGTGCTGGATATTCCACCATTGCCACCGAAGCCTGCGGCAGCAGCGGCTCCAAGTGGTCAAGGGATTGATCCGAAGTCACTCAAGGGAATCGTGGTGGATGAACTGGACGCGACGGCTTCTGGCGAATGGCAGCGTTCCACGAATTTCAAGGGATTCATCGGGCGCAATTACGCGCATGATGGTAATGCCCGCAAAGGGGAGCTGAAGATGGTGTTCCAGCCGGAGATTCCGCAGGCGGGCAAGTATGAGCTGCGCGTGGCGTATTCACCACATGAAACGAGGGCGGCTAAGGTGCCCATCGCGGTGAAGTCTGGCGGCAAGGAGACGAAAGTGCTGTTCAATCAGCAGACACCGCTGGGTGGAGAGAGCTTTCGCGCTGCTGGCACGTTTGAATTGGTCGCCGGAAAAGAGACGACCATCACAATCTCCAATGATGGGACGGAAGGATTTGTGATCGTGGATGCGGTGCAGTTGGTGAAGGTGGAGTGATAATAAATCACGCACATTGTAATGCCCATCCAGGAGCATTGCGTTAGTTTCACGGCATGAGGTTTTTATCAACCCAAAGCTTGATGGTCGCCGTTTCGCTTTGCCTGCTGGCAGGTTGCGGCAAACGTCTGACCGGTGTCTACGAAGGCACCATGGTGCCGCCTGCGTCCACCAGCGATAACGCCAAGCTGCAGCAACAGATGGAAGACAACCTGAAGAAACAGAACGCGATGATGGGCATGTTTCTGGAATTTGACGGTAGCGAAGTCAAATTCGGCACCAAAGCAGGCAGCAAGACCGGGCGCTACGAGATCAAGGGTGACAAGCTGGAGCTCAAGTTTGACGACGGAAAGACGACAGTGCCCATGACCATCAGCACGGACGGTTCCATCACTTACATGACCTTTGTCTTTCGGAAGAAGTAAGTTGCTCTTATTGGAGTTTGAGATTTTTTCTACCCTCATTTCCCTGTTTCCCATGAGGCGCGGCTTCGTCTATGTTACGCGGCTCTGGTATGGTTGATGCACGGATAGATGAACTGAAAACGCTGCTGCCGCAATGCCTGCTGCCCGATTGGGTGAAGCTCGGTTCGCGGCTCGTGCGGCTTTTGCGGGATCAGCATCACGCCCAGCGGCACGATGCCTTGCTCGCACGCCTGAAGGATGAGGCGTTGAAATCCATCGCGCTCCGGGAAGCCCGGCGGATCAATGTGCCGCGCGTGACGTATCCGCCGGAACTGCCGGTGACGATGCGGAAGGATGAGATCGTGAAGGCCATCCGGGAGAACCAGGTGGTGGTCATCGCGGGCGAGACGGGCTCGGGTAAAACGACGCAGATACCGAAGATGTGCCTGGAGGCGGGCTTGGGCATCGAGGCGAAGATCGGTTGTACGCAGCCACGACGCGTAGCCGCCCTCTCCATCTCGAAGCGGATTGCGGAGGAATTGAATGTTGGTTGGGGCAAAGACGTAGGTTGTAAGATCCGGTTTGATGATAACTCCAGCCCGCACACGTACATCAAGCTGATGACGGACGGCATCCTGCTGGCCGAGGCACAGGGTGACCCGAATCTTTCCGAATATAACGCCATCATCCTCGATGAGGCGCACGAGCGTTCGCTGAATATTGATTTTCTGCTGGGCCACCTGAAAGGTTTGCTGGCGCGGCGCAAGGACCTGAAGCTCATCGTCACTTCCGCGACGATCGATACGCAGGCGTTCTCTAAACATTTCAACGACGCGCCGATCATCGAAGTGTCTGGGCGTATGTATCCGGTGGACGTCATCTACCGGCCACTCGATGCAGAATCCGAAGAGAGCGGCGACGTCAACTATGTGGAGGCCGCAGTGAATGCCTGCGAGCGCATCCTATATGAGACGAACACCGGCGATGTGCTCATCTTCATGCCCGGCGAACGGGATATCCGCGAGACGGGTGATCAGCTCGAAGGACGTTTCTCCGGTGAAGCCGAGGTCATTCCGCTCTACGGGCGACTAAGCTCTGGCGATCAGCAGCGGGTGTTTGTTCCGTCCTCGCGCCGGAAGATTGTCATCGCGACGAACATTGCGGAAACCTCTCTCACCATCCCCGGCATCCGTTATGTGATAGATGCCGGACTAGCGCGCATCAGCCGCTACAATCCGCGCACGCGCACCCGGCGGTTGCCCGTAGAGGCCATCTCCCAGAGCAGTGCGAACCAGCGCAAAGGTCGTGCCGGCCGTGTGCAGGACGGTATCTGTATCCGCCTCTATTCCCAGGAAGATTACAACGAACGGCCCGCGTTCACGCAGCCGGAGATTCAGCGCTCCAATCTCGCGGAAGTCATTCTGCGGATGAAGGCGTATTACTTCGGGGACATCGAGACGTTCCCCTTCGTGCAACCGCCGACGCCTGCGGCTATCTCCAGCGGTTACGCGCTCTTGCAGGAGTTGGGCGCACTGGACGAGAACCGCATGCTCACGGCATTGGGGCGTGATCTCGCACGGTTGCCGATCGATCCGACGATTGGGCGGATGCTCCTGCAATCACAACAAGAGCACGCCACTCAGGAGTTGCTCATCATCGCGGCGGGCTTGAGCATCCAGGATCCGCGCGAACGTCCGACGGATCAGAAGGAAGCAGCGATGACGGCGCATCGGAGGTTCACTGATCCGAAGTCGGACTTCCTCGCGCTACTGAACATCTGGAACGCAGTGCATGACCAGTGGGAGCAGCTCCGCACGCAGAATGCGCGACGAAAATTCTGCAAGCAGCACTTCCTCTCTTACCTGCGCATGCGCGAGTGGCAGGACCTCTACACGCAACTGCACAACGCGCTGGAAGACCTCGGCACGCTGAAGCTGAACGAGAGCAACGCACAGTATGACGCCATCCACCGCTCCATCCTCGCGGGTTTGATCGGGCACGTGGCGCATCGCGAAGAGCGGAATAATTACAAGGCGACGGGCAACCGGATGACGACGGTGTTCCCTGGCTCCGCGCTATACGAACGCGGTGAGGCGTATCCGAAGAAAGGTGCGAAGCCGGACAACAAAGCGCCGAAGCCCAAAACGAACCAGCCGGAGTGGATTGTAGCGGGCGAAATCGTGGAGACATCGCAATTGTTCGCGCGAACGATTGCGGGCATCGATCCGCAGTGGGTTTTCCAGCTCGCCCCACATTGCTGCAAGGTGACGCATCATAACCCGCATTGGGTTGCGGGTTCAGGGCGGGTGATGGTGGAGGAGATCGTGACGTTGCATGGACTCGAAGTACAGCGGCGCAAGGTGGTTTACGGCACCATCAATCCGAAAGAGGCCACGAAGATTTTTATCCGATCGGCATTGGTGGAGGAAAATCTGCTGCCGCAGCGTGGACGCAATGAGGACGACTCGGATGACGTGCGCGTGCTGGCGACAACCAAAACTCAAGATGCGTTGCCACCCATCTACGCCTTCATGATGAAGAATCGCGCCACGCGGCAGAAGATTGAGAACTGGCAGACGCGCGTGCGCCGGTATGGCTTCGCGGACCTCGATCAGGTGATGTGCGATTTCTATGCGAAGCACATCCAGAATGTTTCGAGCGTTCATGAATTGAACCGGTTTTTGCGTGACGTGAAAAATCCAGACGCACTGTGCATCACTGAAGCCGAGATGACCGGTGGACAGGAGCTCACCTACGATTCTCAGGCGTTCCCAAATGCGGTGGCGGTGGGCGGGCAGCCGGTAGCCCTCACCTATGCGTACGCGCCGGGTGAGGAGAATGATGGGGTGACCATCAAGCTGCCTTTCACCATTGCGCAGAGTGTCTCGCCTGCTCAATTGGAATGGGCGGTGCCGGGTTTGCGTGAGGAGAAGATCGCAGAGTTATTGCGGGCCCTGCCAAAATCCATCCGGCGTGACCTCATGCCCTTCCCGCCGAAGGTGGTGGAGATCGTTCAGGAGTTTCAGCCGACAGGGCCATCCTTCTTGCACGACCTCGCGACATTTATTTTCAAGCGTTACGGCGTGCAGGTCTCCGCATCGGATTGGCCGGCGGATGCGTTACCTGCGCATTTGCGCTCGCGCATTGAGGTCATCGGCAACGACCAGAAGCTGCTGGGCAGCGGACGCGACCTGGAACAACTGCGCACGAAACTCGTGCAGATGAAGACGGAGCCGACGAAGGAGCCGAAGGATTGGCAAATTGCCGCGCAACGCTGGGAACGCTTCGGCATCACGGGCTGGACCTTTGGTGAGTTGCCCGAACGCATCACCGTTAGCGAAGGGCCGGGATTGCCACTCTACGCGTGGCCGGGACTTGCCTACGAAGACGGCAGTGTGAACGTACGCCTCCATCGCAGCGAAGACCTCGCTCGCAACGCGACGTTACGCGCCGTGCAACGGCTTGTGGAGTTGGCCATCCAAAAAGATCTCGCGTGGCTGGAGAAGGATCTGCGCGCGCTGGTGCGCTACGATTCGCTGTATGCCTCCATCGGCACCGGCGAGGAATTGCGCGAGACGGCGCTGGAGCACCTGAAGAATTATATTCTACCGCAAGAGCCGTTGCAGAAATTGACAGAAGCGAACTTCACTGCCGCCGTGGACGAAGCGCGCAAGAAGCTACCCGGTATTGGCGTACAATTCATCGACCGCATCGGCGGTATTTTGCAAGCGCGACAGAAAGTAGAGCAAAAGGTCGGCCGCGTGGGCTCTGGTGTCGTGCAATCCGGCAAGAAACTGACCTCACTCGCACAACTCGGCCAACCAGTGGCGACGACGAGCAGCAATCCCTTGGCAACGGAACTGGCGGAATTGATGCCGTCACGGTTCTTAGAGCAAATGGCCTTTGCACGCTTGAATCACTTGCCGCGTTACCTAAAGGGTTTGCTGACACGAGCGGAACGGGCGTCGCTAAATCCAGTGAAAGACCAGGAACGCGCAAAAGCGCTCGCGCCTTATGCGAACGTGCTGAAACGCATCCACGCCAAGGCGCAACGCACCCCGCAAGCGCAGGCGCTGGTGGATGAATTTCGCTGGATGGTGGAGGAATACAAAGTGTCGCTCTTCGCGCAAGAACTCGGCACAGCCGTGCCCGTCTCGCCGAAACGGCTCGACCAGCAACTCGAATTGCTACGGCAATCAGGCGTGACCTGGTAGCTCAGACCACAGCCGAAGGCACAGGTTTGCGCTGCGAAGGCACGCGCGGACAGACAGGCATGTATTTCTGCAGGAACACGATAAAATAGAAAACCTGCATGCGCCACCAGATGGAGAAGCTGTTGCTGAGATTGCCCGCGAGAACCGTGTTCACCGTAGCCGGGATGCGCATGCGATCCACCGGATGTGTGATGACCTCGCCAAAGTGAGGCTTATACCAGTTGTTCACGAAACGCAGATAAAGATCCATCACACGGTTCATGCTGCGTTCGTAGCGGCTGAAAGCCGCAGCGCGTTGAGAGGCGTTCTTCAACGCCTTGCCCAAAGCCTCCGCAGCCTCTTCACCGGAACGGATGCCCAGAAACACACCGGTGCTGAACACCGGATCGATGAACCCCGCGGCATCGCCCGCGAGCATCCAACGCTCACCGATGAGGCTAGTGTTGCGATACGAGTAATCACTGGCGGAATAAACCTCCGTCACCCGCGTGGCATTCGTCATCGTGTTCCAGATCGTCGGATACTCGCGCAAACTGTCTTCCAGCGCTACTTCGGGAGATTTCTTCGCCGCCTTGAAGTCCGCGATGTCCATCACGAAGCCGATGCTCATCTTCGTAGGCGTGAGCGGGATCATCCAGTACCAACGGTCATGCGCGCGAATGATGCGGATGAAGCCGCCTTCCTTGCCCTCGGCACGAGTCACGTTCTCATAATGCGCGAAGACGGAGAATTTCTTCAACGTCTCATAGTTGCGCTTGAGCTTGAAGTATTGGCCCACGACGGCATTTCGTCCGCTGCAATCCAGCAGATACCGCGCCCGAACTTTCTGTGCGCCTTGGGCATCCTTAAGCGTAAGGCCGATCTCTTCCGCTCCGAAGTCCAGATGTTCCACGAACGTTTCCTCGCGCACTTCCGCGCCATTCTTGATGGAATTATCGAGTAACAGCTTATCGAATTCCGAACGCGTCACCTGGTAGGCGTAGGCGTGGCACGGTTTTAGTCCTTTCTGGAAGAGAACTTTGACGGTGTTCGCACCGCACGCAGTGGATATCTCTGCGCCGTATTTGTGAACAAAGCGCTTATCCATCTCCTCACGCACACCCAGCCGCTCAAAGGCTTCCATGCTGTGCGGCAGGAGGGATTCGCCGATATGGAAACGTGGGAATTTTTCGCGCTCGAGGACGAGCACCTTGTGACCCTGCCGGGCGAGCATTGTGGCCGCCGTGCTGCCCGCCGGACCACCGCCAATGATTGCAACGTCGTAAAGCGTTTCCATGTGGGCGGAGGTTAATTACGGATGCCGAAGATGGGCAACCGCTAACTTGACCACCTGTGAGAGGGAACACGGGACAGGAAGGTCGTTTGTGGGTAAAGAAACAGCCGCTTTGGGGAGTGAACGCCCCAAAGCGACTGTGCGGAAAGTCAAATGGCGTGCGGTGAGGCGCGTCCGAACTAGATCGGCGTGCGGCCGAAGGCCGGGGGCGTCATCTTGTGGACGGAGTAGACGATGATGGCCGGGGCGGCGCATTTGCGCACCGCCTGTTTGAGGAAGCCCCGCCGGCTGCTCAAGTCCGCCGCGTTCAGCGGTTTCTGCCCGCCCGCC
>CALRJY020000033.1:0-76577 GCA_943367715.1 Chitinophaga pinensis
TTCTCGCACCCGGGGCGTTTTGTTTTAAGACCCATCAGAGCGGCGTTCCGCAGAACGCCGCCGCGCACCCATGTGCGCCTGATATTCTTGTTAACCGGCACGGTCAATGTGCAGGTCCGTCTTGATCACTTCACCCGTTTCCGGGGAGATCACGACTTCACCGATTTGCACATCGGCACCCGGGTCACGCACCTTCTGCACCCAGAGCTTCACGCGCCAGATGGGACCGCTCGGGCTGTCTTCCAGCTTCGGGGCCGTGGCCACGACTTTCAACTTGGCCAGCAGGGGCTCCTGCATCGCCGTCTTGATGGCGACATCCGAGTCCACCTTGAACTTCGTGCGATCCAGCGGCGTGCTCTTGCCGAAGATCGGCTCCAGCAGGCGCAAGGGCCGTTCCACGGACATCATCTTGCCCGCGCCGAACTTCACCTCGACCGCTTTCAGCGCGGCCGTGGGATCGTAGTAGACCACGTACCACACATTCGGCGTAGTCGTGCCAATGGACTTCTCGGCGCGTATCTGCACCACCTTGTCCTTGGCCTGGTCGCCGACGTATTTGTTGCCTTCTTCAATCAAGGAGAAGGCCGTCGGTTCTGCTGCTGGCTCATTTGCTTTCAACGGGGCGTATCCAGCCACCGCCAGCAAAGCCACCAGCAGAACCGCACAAGATTGTTTCGTTTTCATGATCACTTAAAGTGCATGCGCCATGCCAGCGAAGCGGACCTTGTAAATACGCCATTTGCCAATGGTTTGCCGATTTTTAGCCACAAAAAAGCCCGACACTTGCACGCAAGCGTCGGGCAATATGCAAAAAAGCGGTCTTACTTCTTCTTCGTCCAGTTCACCGCGTTGATGAGCAGTGTCTTGTAAGCCTGCAGATCATGCGCGCGCGCATCATGACCGAGCGTGATCGCCGCGATGCGTGTCTGCGGATGCTTCACCACAAACACCTGCGGAAAGGTCGCGTTCTTGATCTTCGAATCCGCCGTGGCCAGCACCTCGATCGGCGTGCCTGCCGTATCCGGGATGAAGTAATACAGCTCGTCCGTGATCGTGAACGTCGCCGGCACATCCTTCATGATCGGATGCGCGGCATTCGTCACCTTCACTTCGAATTCGCCCAGCTTGTCGTGACCACGTGAGCCGCCACCCGCGATGGTCTTGTTATACTCCGGCCAGTCATTCCAGTTGTACCATACGCCCGGATGTAACAGCACGAGGCCCTTGCCCGCCGCGATGTGCTTGTTGAGCGCCTCACGCAATTCCGGCGTCTGGAACCCATTACGGTTCACGCTGAACACCGCTACGTCCACGTTCGGCAGTTCACGCGCCGTGACCGCAGAATCTTCCGTGTAGTTCGCCGTGATGCCCGCCGCCTTAAGGATGGCGATGTCCGCGAAGTTGAAGAAGCGGTTGTAGTCGTGCGAACTGCCGCCACCCACAAGCAACACCTTCGTGCCCGTACCCCACTCGAACGGCTTAGCTGGAACAGCAGGTGCCACCGGCGCTGCCGAAGCCACCTTCATGGGTTCCATACGACCATCCGCACCCGGCAACTCCGCCGTGATGGCCACCGTCGTAGGCGCCAGGCCATTCGCGAAGCTTTCGATGGCGATCTTGTCGATCACCACATTGCTGCGCTTGAGCGAGTGCGTGTACCAGCGGAGTTGATTCTCCTTCACCAGACCTTCCGTCAGTCTGGAGCCCGGCACTTCCACCACGCGGATGAAGTCCGCGAACTGGTCGCCATTCTTCGCCACCAGTTCTTCCGTCTGGCCATCCGCGTAATACACCGTGACCTTCAGCGCGTTCGCATTCGGCGTGTAAGGATGACCCCAGCCTGCGACACCACCGAGGAAGTGCAGTCTGCCCGCCGCATAACCCAGCTTCGCTTCCACTTTTTGCGGCATGGTAAAAGAGAATGTATCCGGTCCGCCGCCTTTCAAAAGCAGCAGATTACGGCCATACTTCGCCGGGTCAGCGATGTAGAAGGGCACGCCCTCCACATTGACCGAGCCGAACTTCGTGAACTTCAACGTGTCGTTGACGTTCTCTTCCTTATTATAGAGACCGCGGCGTGAATCCGCCGTGTAGGCCTTGCTCAAGTCGATGAAGCGATACTTCTGATCACTGCCACAGATATACGCGAGGATGTCCCGCAGAGCCTCTTCACCGAGCGCCTCGAGCCCGTTCGGCATGAGCGACATGCCCGTATTGCGACGGTTCTTGATGTTGCTCTTCTTGATCTCCATCTCGCCGCCCGCGTTCTTGATGATGACGGACTGGTTGTTCTCCTGGGCGATGATACCGTCGTAGCTCTCGCCATCCTTCGTCTCGAAACTGACAGCAGCATAGTTCTGTTCCAGCGCCCGGTTTGGATCGATGATATGCACCAGCAATTCCGCCGGGCCATGCGCGCCCATTCCGGTCAGCACGGGGCCGACGTCACGACCTTCGTTGCCGAGCTTGTGGCAGTTCGCGCAGTTCGCGGTGAAGAGTTCCTTGCCCTTCGCCAGATTGCCCGGCTTCTGCACGGCGGGCGTCAGCTTCGCGATGATCGCGTCCTTTTCTTTCGCTTCTGGTCCGCGCAATTCGTCGATCACCTGGTTCGCCTTCTGCGCCACCTTCACATCCGCGTGCGTGCGTAGGCGATGTAAGTTGGACGGGTTGATGGTGGCCGGATCCACCTTCTTCGCCAGCAACGCATCGAGGAAGGCCAACGCCCATTCGCCGCGTTTCATGATCTGCGCGAAGGCTACGCTTTGCAGATTCGCGTTCAACTTCGGATAGCTCTCGATGATGAGCGCGCCGATCTTCGCGCCTGGCAAGCCGCCGAGTGCCTCGAGCACGCCGCGCTGCAGGTTGTCCGAGGCATTGCTGCCCAAGACGCCACTGACGCCGGGCACGATTGTTTCATTCACATGCCGCACCGCCAGCAATGCCTGCGCCGTCTTCAAACGTTCTTCGTCCGTCTTGCCCGCGTTCTTCACCGAGCCGATCATCTCCTGCAAGAGCGGGATGACGGTATCATCCAGCTTGCGGCCCACATCCCAGCGGACCGTGAGCGGCAAGGCCGCGATGGCCAGGTCGTCATTCGGCGACTTCAGCATTTTCTCCATCGCCGCCTGCAGGGCTACCGACCATTCTGGCCGCGCCGTCGTGTTCAAGTTTTGCACCAGCGCTTCCATCACCGCTTGCTTCAGCGGATCGGCCGTGGCCGGTTTGCCCGCCATCGCGATGACCAGATTCCCGGCCTCTTCGCCATCCTGTTTCTCCGCGAGCTTCTGCGTGAGCGCCAGCACCAGCGGGCGCAGCGGTTGCGGATTCGCCGAGGCGAGCGCCACTTCGATCATCTTGTGCGGCGCGCTGTTCGCCACACCCAGCGCGGCGGATTGCAAATGACCATCCGTCAATTTCGGATACACTGCGATGATGGCCGCAGCCACGTCATCATCCACCTCGAAACTGCCGAGTGCGATAAGCGCCTGGAGTTGCACTTGCGGATCGGTATCGAACAACTTCTCGTTCATCGCCTGGTGCAGCTTCAGTTCCGGCCCGCGTTGCGAGGTCGGCGGCAATTGCGCCACCTTCAAGCCGTTCTTGCGCACCGCCACCACGCCATCCTTCACGGAGGCCAGCAACGTCTCTTCATTCAAGCCGCCGATGCGATGCAACGTCCACAGAGCCGCCACGCGAGTAGCGGGAGCTTCCTTCGCATCGAGCAAAGCCTGGATCTTCGGCGCGAGCTTCGGGTTCTCCGTCTCCGCCAGCAACCGCAGCGCGTTCATGCGGACATTGTCGTTCGGATGACGAAGTGCCGTGATAAGCCCGTCTGTATCCTTCGCGCTCAATTTCGGGATCGTCAGCTTCTTCGCATCCTTGTGGTCGATGCGCCAGATGCGGCCGTAGTAATGGTCGCGATCGGGACGGACGGCGGCATTGCGCGGGCCATGCTTCGGACCGCGCGTGTCGTTATGGATTGCCGCCTGATTGTAGAAATCCACCAGATACACGGCGCCATCAGGACCGGTGCGCACTTCGATCGGGCGGAACCAGTAATCCTTGCCCGCGATGAATTCCACATTCTCGCGATCCGCCACGCGTGCTGCCGTGAAGCTCACACCACTCGCGCTCACCGTCTCATGATGCACGATGTTGATCGTCGGCTCCGTGGTGAAGTAATTGTAGTTGTAGCTCTCCGGCCAGGAACCGCCACCGTAGATCACGCAACCCGCCGCTGCGGTGAATTGCCCTACGAAATCGATCTGCACATACGGAAGCTGGTCATACGGGATGACCGGGTGCGTCGAGTGCGTCTTGCGCACCACGCTGAAACTGTTCACGCCCGGCAGACGGCCCTTGGCGAGATTGTTCTCCCCGAGCACCACATTCATCAGCAAGTCACCGCTCGTCGGCTGGGTGTAGAAGATCTCGTTGTCCCACGCTACTTGCAGACCCCACGTATTGCCGCCCTTGGAAGAATACTGCTCGATGCCCGTGCCATCCGGCTTGAAGCGGATCACGCCTGAGCCGATCGTGCCAAACGTCTTGGAGCCATCGCCATTCGTCACCTTCTGGCTCGCGCTGTAGCCATGCGTGCCATAGATCCAGCCATCGAAGCCCCAGCGGATGTTGTTCAGCACTGCATGCGTATCGCGTGTGCCCAGACCGGTGTAGAGCGTCACCACCTTGTCCGCCTTGCCGTCACCGTTCGTATCGCGCAGCCAGAGGATGTCCGGCGCTTGCGCCACGATCACGCCATCGTTGTGGAAGACGAAGCTCGTCACCAACTCCAAGCCTTCATAGAAAATCTCCTTCTTGTCCATCACGCCGTCACCATCGGTATCAGTGAGAATGGAGATCTTGTCATGCGCCTTACGATCATAGCGGCCCGTGGCCGGATCGGCTTTGCCCTCGACCCAGCGTTGCACCAGATCTTCCGGCGGATTCGAATAACGCCCATCCGGATACTCCGGCGTCTCGGCCACCCACATACGGCCCTGCGGATCCCAGTCCACATTCATCACCTTGTTGATCAAGGGTTCGGCCGCCGCCAGCTTCACCTTGAAATCAGGATGGATGACCAATTGCTCCAGCGCCTTGTCCGGACGCTGTGGGCCGCCAGCGGGATAACGCAACGAAGCCAGTTCTTCCTTCGAGCAAAACTCATCCACGTTTGAACGCTTGGCCGACCACGCCATGCCGCGCAACAAGACCGCGCGGAACTGTGGTTGGCTGAAGTTCGTATACAGGTGACCCGGGATATGGACGAACGAACGATACGGCAGCCCACCCGCCAAGGTCTTCTCATACGTCCACATCTGCGGCTGGATGTCATACACCGTGATCTTGCCCTTGCCCGGTTGACCGCGTTGATCGTTCTTGCGCGCCGCCGAAACATTCGGCGTGTAAGCACCCGCGAGGATGTTGATGTCCGGCGAAAGATCGAAGTCGTAATAGATCTCGTCGTTGAGGTCGTAGTTCGCCACGCCTTGCGTGATCTCGTGCGTGCGGTTCACATAGTAGAGGGACATCGGACCTTCCAGCCACTTCGTGGTGCCGGGCACCCAGGTGCCACCGATGATGGACTTCAGGTAATCCGCGCCTTCCTTCGTCTTCGGCACGCTCGCGGTATGGATCACCGTGATGCCGCCGCCGCGCTTCAGGAACTTCTCCAGCCCCGCGCGCTTGTCCGCCGGGATCTCGCCACCGTCCTGCGAGTACATCACCAGCAGATCGGCCTTGTCGAGTTCCGCCTCGGTGGGAAACTCCATGCCGCCGCTCACCTTCATGCCGCGCTCGGTGAGGAGCTTGGTCCAGTCGCCCAGGAAGCGCTCGTGCTCATGCGCACCGGGACCGTGGGATTTCTTGCCGCCGCGGATGAAGACGCGGAGATCGGCCGCCTCCGTCACCAAAGCGGAAGCAAGGACGGCGACCAGGGCAAATAAGGCGATGAAAGGACGTTTCATAGGCATGTTCGGGCGATTGCCGCCCACCTTACCGGAGACAGTTTTCAAAGGCAAACTCATGGATGTTGTCATCCTGTAGAAGCAGACGCTCCAGAGCCATGCCACCAATCCACCAGCACCTTGGCAGGACGCACCTTTGGCCCGCTGCAGCCTTCCCGCGTCGGCGAGATAAGGAGGCGGAACCAGCCGGCTCTCCCTCTCACTTTCTCTGTTCATCTCTCTCATCACGGCCATGAGTCTGCCCCGCTTTTCCAGTTCTCGTTAGGCCTATATGAGCTATATGCGTTATCTGGAGACAAAATTTCAGAAAATCGGTCTTGGAAACCCACCCCATCCACCCAAGGTATGCCGCAACGAGTCAAGGTGACACCAATTCAAGTTACAGAACCGGCATGGGAATATAATTCAAGTAAGGGCTACTTTATGAAACATTCAGTGCCGTCGAAACACTGGTTGTTTGCGCAAAATGACTTTCGCGGAGATCAAGCCATTGCTGTTCCCGGTCCTCATCACCGTGGGGATAATGATCGGCATTTTCTTCGAGGAACGACGGCACAGGCGGAGAAATGCTTTGCTCCGTGACCGTCCCCAGATTTCCGCTCGTGACTTCGGCATCAAATTTTATCGTGACCGCCAGCAGGCCGCGATCGCCGCACGGGTGCGAGACATGCTGGCAACAAAAGTGAAGATATCCTTGGATGGGCTACGCCCAACGGATCAGCTCGCAGAGGATCTTTTAATCGAACTGCCGGCGTACCCGGACCTTTTCTGGGACTTGGAGAAGGAGTTCGGCATCCAGACGGAAATTGACCACATAGAAACCGACGAACAGTACCAGCAGCTATTCAAACCGCTGGTGACCTTCCATGACCTGGTCTGCTATGTGGAAGGAAAGCTGAAATTGACGAAAACATGATCACCTCGCTCGCACTACAACTATGAAGTCAGTCACTTGTTTCCTCATCGCCTTGATGGTGGTCGTGTTTTCTTTGCCTGCCGCCGAGCCCGATAAATCCATCCTCTTCCGCGAAAGCTTTGAAGATACCCAACTGCTCCCGCGCGGCTGGTACGATGGCAACGGGAAGTTCACCATCTCCACAAACCGCCCTTTCGCCGGTGCCGGTTCCCTCGAGTACGCCTGGAAGGAAGGCACCACCACACCCGCCAGTTCCACAGGCGTCCGCCGGTTGTTCGAACCGACAGAGACCATTGCCCTGCGCTGCTATATCCGGCTCTCGAAAGGCTGGGGTTGGACCGGGCGGAATTATCATCCGCACCTCATGCACTTCATGACCACGGAGAACGAAAAATTCCATGGTCCGGCCGGGAGTCATCTCACCGTCTATATCGAACCGTGCAATGGCCATTTGCGTCTGGCCACCCAGGACATTCAGAACAAAGACAAACCCCACGGCCTCACCCAAGGTCCGTTGAAAGGCGGCTACAACGGCCAGCTTTTTGACAGCGCGGATGTGCTCTTCAACGATGACGAGTGGCACTGTATCGAAGCCCTCTTCCAGCTCAACACTTTGGACTTGAAAGCGGACAAGCCAAACGCCGATGGCCTCGTGCGCGGCTGGTTCGATGGCAAGCTGGTGATCGACCGCACGGATGTCATCCTGCGCTCCACCGATTTCCCCAAGATGAAGTTCAATCAATACCTGCTGACGCCTTACTTCGGTCCGGGTCTGCTGCCACACGCGCAGACTTTATGGATTGATGAACTAGTGGTGGGGACGAAACGGATTGAAGGGAAATGAGACCACAACTAGCTTTTCCCGAGACTATCTGAGTTGTTTTGCCGATTTGGCCGGCCCCAAGTAATTTTCAGCCGTCACCACTTTCCGCCCGGTCTTGGCCTCCAGTTCCAGTCGCGCTTTCTTGGCGATACGTCCGCCCGTTTTTGCGGCAGCAGCATTCTCCACCATCCCAGTAGCCTCCGTGCTTTCGGCGATCTGACGCGTGGAGAGTTCAGCCAATGCGGTGAAGATCAACTCGGCCTCACTCATGTGGTCTCGTAGATTCTCTGTCTTCAGGTTTTTAAGCTGCTTATGTTTCTGAACACCCACTCCCGACCATTCCTGATGGATGATGTTGGTGAGGATCGCATACTCATCGCCTTGCTTGATCTCATGGGTGGACCAGTAATCCGTCAGCTTGTTGCGCGTTTCCTGACCCGTCATGCGCTGCTCGATCCACTTGGTGCTGCGGCCCTGCTGCTGCCACGTCTCACGGGCACGTGCCAGTGCGCGGGCGGGGTCGGCCATTTCCTGCATCCGTTCGTAGCCCACCTTGGCGAGCCAGAGTTTGATCGGTTCGGCTTTGGGACTGGGCACGCTTTGGACGAGGCGTAGCAAGGTTTCGGCGGTGGCCACATCCGTGAGGCGTTGCTTGCCATCGTCTGCCGCCATTTTCAACTGGTGACAATCTGTCACCAGTTGACTGCCCTCCTTGCTAAGTCGCTCTTTCAGCTTGTTCCAATACTTTCGAGCCGTCTGATAATTAGGCTGCTGCGTCAGCACGCGAACGATATCCACCACGGAGAACCACCAAGTCCCGGTTTGTTCATCGAAGTGACGGCGGATTTCATGTCCTTCAAAGATGGCGAGATTTTCTTTCATGCTTGGCGGGTAGAGAATGCCGAAAACCCTTGGGATATTCAACCAAGGAACACGGTAGGGTGAACCGCCAACACCAATCCACGAAAGTTCATAAATCTTCTGGAGCAACGCGATGTCTGCCGTGTAATTGACTGAATATAAGAGACTTATACACGAATCGAGGGTTTCAGCGGAAAAGTCACATGGACAGCGGATGTCCCACCCTCCTCGTTAAAGTGCAGGCATGAAAAATGGAATCAGAACGAATAGGATGGGCGGCGTGACCGGGTTACTTCACTCAAGGAAGAGGAAATACCAAACCTAAGCCCCTGCGCACGGCACTCATTTTTCGTTTACCCTAGTACTTGACCTTTTTCCGCGAAAAGGCAGACTGCGCGGCTCCGGCGATTGGCCGGATTAGTTTTAGCGGCTTATGGAACATATTCGTAACATTGCGATCATCGCACACGTGGATCACGGCAAAACCACGTTGGTGGACTGTCTTTTGAAGCAGTCCGGAACCTTCCGGGCAAACCAGCACGAGTCTTCGGAAGAACGGCTCATGGACTCCATGGACTTGGAAAGGGAAAAGGGCATCACCATCCGAGCGAAGAATGCCGCCTTCAAATACAAGAATTACCACATCAACATCGTTGATACCCCCGGCCACGCTGACTTCGGTGGCGAAGTCGAACGTATCATGAACATGATTGATGGCGTGCTGCTCGTCGTCGATTCCGCCGAAGGTCCGCAGGCGCAAACGCGCTTCGTGCTCCGCAAGGCGCTTGAGGCCGGGGCGAAGCCGATCGTGGTCATCAACAAGATCGACCGCGAGAACGCCAACCCCAAGAAGGTGCTCGACCTCGTGTTCGAACTCTTCATGTCGCTCGGCGCCACGGATGAGCAATTGGATTTCCCGTTCATCTATTGCTCGGCCAAGCAAGGTTACGCGAAGCTGGAACTGACGGATGACACCACCACGATGGAGCCCTTGTTCGAAGGCATCGTGAAGCACATCCCGCCGCCGCGCGCCCATGCCAGCACGGGCTTCCAGTTGCTCGTCGCGAACCTCGATTACAACGACTACGTCGGCCGTATCGCGTTCGGCAAGATTTACGAAGGCAAAGTCAAGAAGGGCGATGCCGCCATCTGCCGTCACGGTCACGGCCGCATCTCCAAGGGCAAGATCACCGCGATCTTCCACTTCGAGGGCATGAAGCGTATCGAGATCGAGGAAGCGCACGCTGGTGACATCGTGGGTCTCGCCGGTTTTGAAGACGTGTTCATCGGTGAATCCATTTGCGATTCCGAAGCCCGCGCGGCCCTGCCTTACATCCCCATTGATCCGCCGACGATTCAGATGGAGTTCGCCGTGAATGACGGGCCGTTGGCCGGTCAGGACGGCAAGCTGGTGACCGCGCGTCACCTCTGGGACCGTCTGGTGAAGGAGATCCGCACGAACGTGGCACTCCGCATCAAACAGACGAACGACCCGAAGATATTCGAGGTGGCTGGTCGTGGCGAGATGCAGATCGCGATCCTCGTGGAGCAGATGCGCCGCGAAGGTCACGAAGTGCTCGTCTCCCGCCCGGAAGTGCTCTGGAAGAAGACGGCGGACGGTACGTTGCTGGAACCGATCGAGAAGCTGTTCGTGGAAATCCCGGCCGAAAACCTCGGTAACATCATGGAAAATCTGTCCTTCCGTAAGGCGCAGATCACGAACATGAATCACGTGGGCAACTCGGTTTCCGTGGAAGCCTTGGTGCCGATGCGCGGTCTGATCGGTTTCGAGACTGACCTCGTCAACTCGACGAAGGGCATGGGCGTGATGAGCCATCTCTTCCACGAATACGGTGAAGACCGTGGTGAGATCGCCGCCCGCAAGAACGGTTCCCTGGTGTCCATGGACGCCGGTGAAGCCACCTCCTACGCGCTGAACATGGCGCAGGAACGCGGCCGCCTCATGGTGGAGCCGGGTGACCAGATCTACGTGGGTATGATTGTCGGTGAAAACGCCCGTGAGAACGACCTGCCGGTGAATCCGGTGAAGGAAAAGAAGCTCACGAACATGCGTTCGCAGGGCGATGGCAAGGGCATCCAGCTCAACGCTCCCTTCAAGCTCAGCTTGGAACGCGCACTGGAATACATCGGTTCCGACGAATACGTGGAAGCCACGCCGAAGAACCTGCGCCTGCGCAAGAAGATCCTCGACGAAAACGCCCGCAAACGCGCCTCCCAAGGCCGGGCGATCAAGTTCGTCGAAGAAGGCGCGGAAGCCTAAGCAATTTAAAGATATTCACGAAAGCGGCGACCCTCGGGTCGCCGCTTTTTTTGTAGCGCAGACTGGCCGTCTGCCGTGTCGCAGGTTGGCAACCTGCGAGGCTGTGCCAGCCAAGGCCGGGATCGATTTCAAGGGCTGCTATGGCCTCTTGATCTGTTGCTTGGGTGCCCGTTCTTCCCGGTTGCACATTTTTTCCGGCCCGCTATCCTCCCGCTCCCTGACAACTTAATTTTTAGAAGCGAAAGATCAGATTATGGCACTGCGTTTAGGTGATGAGGCGCCGAATTTTTCGGCGGAGACGACGGAAGGCACAATTGATTTCCATCAATGGCTCGGCGGCGGCTGGGGCGTGCTGTTCTCCCATCCGGCGGATTACACCCCCGTCTGCACGACGGAACTGGGCACCGTGGCCAAGCTCAAGGACGAGTTCACCAAGCGCAACGTGAAGGTCATCGCCGTGAGCGTGGACCCGATCGGCGATCACCACGGCTGGATCAAGGACATCAACGAGACCCAGTGCACCACGATGAACTTCCCGATCATCGCCGACCCGTCTCGCAAGGTTTCCGAGCTGTATGACATGATCCACCCGAACGCCGACGCCACGTTCACCGTGCGCTCCGTGTTCGTCATCGGGCCGGACAAGAAGATCAAGCTCACCCTCACGTATCCCGCCTCCACGGGCCGTAATTTCGCTGAGATCCTGCGCGTCATCGATTCCCTCCAGCTCACCGCGAAGTTCAAGGTGGCGACGCCCGCGAACTGGGTGGACGGCCAGGACTGCATCATCACGCCCGCCGTGAAAGATCCGGAAGCGACCACGCTGTTCCCGAAAGGTTTCCGCACCGTGAAGCCCTACCTGCGCTACACCCCGCAGCCGAACAAGTAGGCGGCAGCCATATTGATTTCGCGAAGACGGCTGGAGGCAACTCCAGCCGTTTTTTCATGGGCGGCCCCCAAAGATCAGGCCAGTTCGAGTGAGCGGTGGAATCGGGGGATGAGGCGGGCTTTGGTGGCTTGCTCAAAGGCGTAAGCGAGAGCGAGCAACTTGCCCTCGCTCCAGGCGCGACCATAGAAGGACAGGCCGACGGGGAGGTCATAGACATTGCCGCACGGAATGGTGATGTGCGGGAAGCCAGCCGTGGCAGCGGGGGTGGAACTGCCGCCGAGGCCGCGCTCTCCGTGGATATAATCTATCGTTGCGGCGGGTCCAGCGGTAGGGGCAAGGAGGGCTTCCACTTTATTGGTCTCCATGAAGCGGGTGAGCACGTCGCGCCATTCTTGGAGTTTGGCTTTCGCTTCTAGATAGGAGACATCGGTCAACGGTCCTTTGGCGTTGGCTTCCTGCAGAATCTCCTGGCCGAAGAAAGCAAGTTCACGGGCGCGCTCCTTTTCGTTGAAGGCGATGAGTTCACCCAAGTTTTTTACGGGAGCTTTGGGGCCAAGCGATGCGAAGTAGTCGTTCAGGCCGGCTTTGAATTCAAAGAGCATGACTTGAAAGCGGGCTTCGCTGAGACCAGTCAGACTCGGCAGCGTCACATCCACTAAGACGGCGCCACTTTTCTGCAATGTCGCGAGAGCGGCATTGGTGACGGGATCTACTTTCGGATGCATGCGGAACGTGCTACGCAAAATACCGAGCCGGGTTCCTCGCAAGGCAGTAACATCGAGAAACTGGGTGTAGTCAGAGTAAACTTTGACATCAGCGGATTGCGTGGCGCGGTCTTGCGGATCAGTTCCGGCGAGGACACCCAGCAGCACCGCAGCATCGCTGACGGTACGGGTCATGGGCCCTGCTGTGTCCATGCTCGCGGCGATGGGGATGATGCCGGTGCGGCTGATGAGCCCGACGGTGGGTTTGAGGCCGACGATGCCGCAGTAGGACGCGGGCGATACGATGGAACCATTCGTCTCGGTGCCGATGGCGGCCGCGCAGAGATTCGCGGAAGTCGCCACGGCGGAACCGGAGCTGGAGCCGGAAGGGCCGCGATCGGTGAAATAAGGATTACGTGTTTGGCCACCACGCGCACTCCACCCACTGATTGAACGGCCACCGCGAAAATTCGCCCACTCGCTCAGATTCGTTTTACCCAAAATGACAGCACCGGCTGCACGCAGACGTTCCACGATAAAGGCGTCACGTGGCGCGATGGAACCGGCTAGCGCGAGCGAACCGGCCGTGGTCTGCATGAGATCGTGCGTGCCGATGTTGTCTTTGATGAGGATCGGAATGCCGTGCAGTGGACCACGCGGTCCTTTGGTCGCCCGCTCAGCATCCAGACTGGCGGCGATGCTGAGTGCCTCGGGATTCAGTTCGAGGACGGCCTTGAGCTTGGGGCCTTGTTGATCAATCGCGCTGACGCGAGCTTGGTAAAGTTTGACCAGATCGACGGCGGAATATTTTCCGGCCTTCATCGCTTGTTGCAGATCGGCGATGGTCAACTCTTCCAGTGGGAAGGGTGGAATAGCGGACGTATTCAGGCGGGAACCGCTGGGCGAGTTGACGCAGCCGGAGGAGAGCGCAGCCATCGTAGTGGCGGAGATGAGCGCGGTTTGGTGCAGGAATGCCCGGCGATTCATGAGTGGGAGATTAAATATTTCGCGCTCGTTGTCTATTTGAAGCTGCTGCGGGTTGAGGACAACCCGCGCTCCGGGAAAGCGGAGCATCGACAGTCGTGCAGCTATTTTCCATGCTGTCTTAGTGAGTGCGCCGACAAATTATTTCCGCGAAGAGCCGGATGGCGTGACGCTGTTCGTGAAGGCGCAGCCGCGGGCCAATGCGAATGAGATCGTGGGGGTGCACGGGGCGGAGTTGCGCGTGAAGATCACGGCGCCACCGGTGGATTCAGCGGCGAATGAGGCGCTGGTGCGTTTCCTGGCGGAAGAATTGGGTGTGGCGAAGAATCAGGTGCAGCTCGTGCGCGGCGCTACGGCGCGGCATAAGGCGATCAAGGTGATGGGGCTAAAGGCGGAGGAAGTGAAACGGCGGCTGGGGCTATAGTGGAGCGCGGCTGTGTCCCTTAAGGACCAGCCGCAGAGGGAACGCGGATAAAGGTAGTTTCTGAATATTTTGTAGCGATGTTTCCCGCCTAAATCGCTGCGGCTGATTCCGCTGCGCGGAACACAGCCGCGGTCCAACGAATTACACTTCCAAATGCATCCCCAGCTCCACCACGCGGTTGGCCGGGAGGCCGTAGAACATGTTCGCGGGTTGGGCATTCCGTGACAGGAAGGCGTAGAGGCGCTTGCGCCAGTGAAACATCTTGGTCTTGCCGGTGGGCATGATGTTCAGGTGGCTCAGGAAGAAGGTGGCTTGCTCTGGCTTCACCTCCAGCCCCTTGTTGCATGCGGCGGCGATAACATCCGCCACCAGCGGTTCCTGCATGAAACCGAAACGGCCGATCACCCGGTAGAAACCGCAACGCAGTTCTTCCACCGTCACGCGTTGGTCCTCGGGCACATGCGGTTCATCCGCCGTGAACATGTTCAGGAGGATTACGCGCTCATGCACCACGCGGTTGTGCTTGATGTTATGCAGCAGGGCGAGCGGCGTGCCGTGCGGATTGCCGGCCATGAAAACGGCCGTGCCGGGCACGCGCAGAGGTTTCTCGATCTCCATGCTTTGCAGGAAGAATTCGATGGGCAGGATGCGGTTTTCCAAGTCGGCCTGGATGTGCTTACGACCCGATTGCCAGGTGGTCATGACGGCGAAGATGACCGCCCCGGCGACGAGCGGGAACCAGCCGCCATCAGGGATCTTCAGGGCGTTGGATCCCAGGAAAATCAGTTCCAACGTGAGGAACGTTCCGCAAACGAACAGGGCGCGGTGTTTGCTCCACGACCAACGATGCCGGGCCACACGATATAGCATGATGCTGGTGACCACCATGGTGCCCGTGACCGCGATGCCATAGGCGGTAGCCAGCTTGCTGGAGCTGCCGAAGCCGATGACCAGGCTGATGCAGGCCAGCATCAGCCACCAGTTCATCTGGGGCAGATAGATCTGGCCACGTTCACTGGAAGAGGTGTGGCGCACGGCCATGCGCGGCAGGTAGCCGAGCTGCATGGCCTGCATGGTGATGGAGAACACGCCCGAGATGAGGGCTTGCGAAGCGATGATGGCCGCCATCGTCGCCAAGACTACCAGCGGGTAAAGGAACCAGCGTGGAGCGAGATGGTAAAAGGGATTCACCGAGGCGCTAGGGTCGCTGAACAGAAGTGCTCCTTGCCCAAAATAATTAAGGAGCAAGGAAGGCAGCACGATCATGAACCACGCCCGGCGGATGGGCTTCGCGCCGAAGTGGCCCATGTCCGCATAAAGCGCCTCACCACCGGTGACTACCAGGAATACGGCCCCCAGCACCGGATAGCCCACCCAGCCGTTGTTGACCAAAAAATATACACCGAAGAGGGGATTCACCGCTTCCAGGATCTCGGGGGCCATCAGGATGCCACGTATCCCGAGGACGCCGATGACGACGAACCAGACCAGCGTGATGGGGCCGAAGATACGGCCCACGCCGCCAGTACCGTGATGTTGAAAAGAGAAGAGCCCCACGAGGATCACCACCGTGATGGGGATGACATAGGAATCGAAAGCATCCGTGGCCACGTGCAAGCCTTCCACAGCGCTCAGGACCGAGATGGCCGGGGTAAGCATGCCATCGCCATAGAGCAGGCAGGCACCGAAGAGACCAACCAGAGTCAGAGCGGCCAAGCCCTTGGTTTGCACGGAGGACCGGGGAATGGCCAAGGACATGAGCGAGAGGATGCCGCCTTCCCCATTGTTATCCGCGCGCATCACCACCCAAAGATATTTGATGGAGATCAGGACGATGAGCGACCAGAAGATGAGCGATAGAATGCCAAGCACATTCTCCTGGGTGGGTGCAACGGGGTGCGTGCCATTGAAACATTCCCGCAAGGCATACAAGGGGCTGGTACCAATATCTCCATAGACCACCCCCAAGGCACCCAAGGTCATCACCCCCAAGCCAGCCTTGCAGACAGGCGTGGTGCAATGAGGGTCCTTCGCAGTCGTCGAGGCCGGTTGTTCCGTGTCAGCAGGCGATGGTTTCATTAATAAGGGCGAACCCGTCCGCCCCAGCGTGTTTCGGTTCAGTCGATGAAAACGTCAAAAAAGGCTGTGGGCCAGCCAAAAGGCAACCCGGCCGAAACCCGGGCAGTGATTGATGAATGAATTTTCACCCAGAAGGGTCCGCCTGATCAGATGCGAAACCTCGGAAAACCTACCTTAACGTTCCAGTTCGTCAAATACGGTAAGTAACGGAGATTTGAAACTCAGCCCAGTTGACGCCCCGCCCATTGCCCCAGCCAAGCCCCGCCGATGCAGAACAGCACGGAGCCCAACACGTTAGCGAAAACCAAGCCCCAAGCACCCTTCTCCATGAGCTGGACGGTCTGGAGGCTGAAAGAAGAGAAGGTGGTATAACCGCCCAAGATGCCTACCATCAGGAAGTTACGCGTGACCTCAGAGGCTGACCACCGACCGGATTCGCCCGTCGCCATGAACAAAAACCCAATCAGAAAGGAGCCTGTAACGTTAACGATAACCGTGCCTAGTGGAAAAAGACCAGTGAACGACTTGGCGAAGAGCAGGGTCACCGCGTAACGGGCCATGCCACCGAGCGCGCTGCCTAAACCGACCCAAAGGAGCGATTTCATGGGCTAGGTTTAGAGGTTAGGCGGCGCTTCGGCAACTTAGGAAAGAAACCGCCGTTATACTTTTCTGAAGAATTGAGAGATTCCCTCACCTTGTTCCGAACTAATTCCCCTGCTCGCACGTTAAATGAGATGTAACTCAAGCTATCACGGGGCGTCATCAGACTGGAAGACAAGCGCACGAGCCATGAAAACGACCACCCATCAGTCCAACCGCATGTTGCGGGGAATCCTCGTTCTGGCTTTGAGCACCGGTGTCGCCGCCAGCCTCGCTCAAGTCGCCCCTCCTGCGCCGAGACCGGGTGGGCCCACGAATCCGAAACAGCTTGAGGGACTTTACCGCCTGCTGGATGTGAACCGCGATGGCAAGCTCACCAAGGAGGAGTTCAGCAAGATCGGACAGGTCTCGCCCCGACTGAAAGGAAACCCGGACGCGACGGATTACCTCTTCACGCAGTTGGACCAGAACGGGGACGAGAAACTGGTGATGGCGGAGTATCAGGGAATCATCGAATTGCAACGGGCGGCTCAAATGCAAGGCGCGCCACCGCCGGAACCCGTCCCTGCAGCCAAGCCTGCCGCCAAACCGGCAATGACGGAACGCGCTCCCACGAATGAAGAGCTCGCATTTTTCGAGAACAAGATACGTCCCGTATTGGTGAACAAGTGCTACGAATGCCATTCGGCGGAAGCCGAGAAAGTGAAAGGCGGTCTGGTGCTCGACACGCGTGAAGGCTTGCGCAATGGCGGTGATACCGGTCATGGCGTCATCCCCGGTGATCTGGAAGGCAGCCTGCTCATCAAGGCGCTGCGTTATACGGATTCCGATCTGCAGATGCCGCCGAAGAAACAGGGCGGCAAGCTCGCGCCGGAAGTCATCGCGGATTTCGAGAAGTGGGTGAAGATGGGTGCGCCCGATCCGCGCGACAGCAAAGCAGGCCTGGCAAAAAAAGGCATCGACCTGGAGAAAGGCAAGGAACACTGGGCCTTCCAACTGCCGCAGAAAACAGCCGCTCCCGCAGTGAAAGACCAGGCTTGGGTGCGCAATGATATTGATAAACATGTCCGCGCGGACCTCGACAAGAAGGGACTGATCCCCGTGGGCGATGCGGATAAAACGACTTTGCTGCGCCGCGTTTATATCGATCTCATCGGCATCCCGCCCACACCGGAACAGGTGACGGCTTTCGAGCAGGACAAAGATCCGAAGGCGTTCGAGAAGGTCGTGGACAAGCTGCTCGCGGCGCCGCAATTCGGCGAGCGTTGGGGCCGTCATTGGCTGGATGTCGCGCGGTATGCGGAATCCAGCGGCAAGGAAGTGAACGTGGTGTATCCGCACGCGTGGCGTTATCGTGATTGGGTCATCCAAGCCTTCAACGAAGACAAACCTTACGATCAATTCCTGAAAGAACAGCTCGCGGGTGATCTGCTGCCGGCGAAGAACGAGACGGACAAGGCGCAAAAGCTCATCGCCACGGGTTATCTCGCCATCGGGCCGAAATCGCATAACGCGCGGGATTTCCGCCAGTTCCAATTGGATGTCGCGGATGAGCAGATCGATGCCGTCACGCAAGGCATGCTCGGCATGACGGTTGCGTGTGCACGCTGCCACGATCACAAGTTCGATCCCGTACCCCAGACGGATTATTATGCGCTCGCTGGCATCTTCATGAGCACGGAGACGCGTTTCGGTACGCCGCGCTTCGTCCAAAACAACCAGTTCACCCCGCTCGTCACGTTGCCCAACGGGGCGAAAGTGACCGAGGCTCCGGCCATCCCCGCGCAACTTGTCACGACGATGCAGCGGCAGCTCGCCACAGCGAAGACCGACCTGGAGGAAGTGCAGAAGGAAGCACGCGCCACCAATGACCGCACGGCGTTCGCGAATCCCAAGTTCATCCGCAGCAACAGCCAGATCGGCATCTTGGAGAAACTGCTGGGGCGATATAACGCCGATGGCACCCCGAATGTCGCGCTCGCCATGGGCGTTCAGGACAAGGGCACGCCGCGCGACATCGCCCTGCTCGCGCGTGGTGAACTCGACAAGCCGCAGGAAGTCGTGCCGCGCGGCTTCGTGCAGATCGTGAGCAGCGCGAAAGAACAGCCGAAGATCGGCAAAGGCAGCGGGCGCCTGGAACTCGCGGAATGGATCGCATCACCGGAGAACCCGATGACGGCGCGCGTGCTGGCGAATCGCGTTTGGCTGAATCTCTTTGGTCAGGGCATCGTGGCCTCCGCAGATAATTTTGGCACGACCGGCCAAAAGCCTTCGAACCAGGCCTTGCTCGATCATCTCGCTATTTCGTTCGTGGAGAATGGCTGGTCAGTGAAGCAGCTCGTGAAGCAGGTGGTGATGAGTCACACATATCAGCTCAGCTCGGAATATTCTTCGCACAATTACAGCATTGATCCGGATAACACCGCACACTGGCGCATGAGCAAACGGCGCATGGATGCGGAGGCGTTGCGCGATTCCATGCTCGCTACGGCGGGGGTGCTGGATCTCAAGCCGTATCGTGGTTCCGTGGTGGCGAACTCTGAGGGGCCCACGCAGCAGTTGATGCGCTTCAACACGTTGCAACGGGATAACAACTCGCGCTCAGTGTATCTGCCGATTTTGCGCGACATGGTGCCGGAATCGCTCTCGGTCTTTGATTTCGCCGAGCCGAGCCTGGTGACGGGTGATCGCGAGGAAACGACGGTGCCGTCGCAGGCGCTCTACATGATGAACAGCGCGACGGTGAACAAGCTGGCGCAGTCGATGGCGGATCGTCTGTATGCGAGCGGAGCGAAAGGTTCTGAGCTGGGCCAAAAAGGATTTGAACTCGCCTTCAGCCGTCGTGCGACGGACCAGGAGCTGGCTTCGATCAGCAAGTTCTTCGAGAAATTCTACGCTGCGGAGGCGAAGAATTTCACCGACCGCGACCAGTTGCGCTGGGCGGCGTTGACGGCTTATTGCCAGGCGCTGCTGGGCAGCGCGGAATTTCGCATCGTGAATTGAGTGAGGACATCATGAACACCAACACTTCTGCCAACCCGGCCTGGAACTTCTCCCGCCGTTCGATGCTGAAAGGCCTGTGGTCGGGCTTCGGCTACATGGCGTTCGCCGGTCTTGCCGCCAAGGCGGCGGATGCGGCGATGAAAGCGGGCCCGCTCGATCCGAAGCAGCCGCACTTCAAACCGACGGCCAAGCACGTGATCTTCCTGTGCATGAGCGGCGGGCCCTCGCACGTGGACACGTTCGACTATAAGCCGTACTTGCAACAGAACGATGGCAAGACGGTGAAGGCGCCAGGGCGTGGCGGTCAGGCGAAGCTGTTGGCATCACCATGGAAATTTTCGCAGCACGGCAAGAGCGGTCTGTGGATCTCGGAGCTGTTCCCTGAAACGGCGAAGCATGCGGATGACCTCTGCCTCATCCGCTCCATGCATACGGATTTGCCCGCGCATCCGCAGGCGTATATGCAGATGCACACGGGGAGTTTTCAGTTCGTGCGGCCTTCACTCGGTGCGTGGACGCTCTACGGTCTCGGCACGGAGAATGAGAATCTGCCGGGCTTCATCACGTTGAATCCGCCGCTGAACAATGGCGGGGCGCAGAATTACGGCAGTTCGTTTTTACCCGCGATCTATCAGGGCACACGCATCGGAGCGGAAGGTCCGCGTATCGGGGCGCAACGCAGCGGGCTGGATATGGATGGGAAGGTCGCGAACATCGCGAACGGCAAGCTCTCAAGTGGCGGACAGCGGGCGCAGTTGGATTTCATCCAATCGCTGAATCGCGAACGGCTGGCGAAGGATCAGGTGAATCCGCAGGTGGAAGGTGTCATTGAATCTTACGAGCTGGCCTTCCGCATGCAGAGCGAGGTGCCGCGAGTGATGGACCTGAGCAAGGAGACGGAAGCGACGAAGGAGATGTATGGCATCGGCGATGGCGATACGGATCGCTTCGGCAAACAATGCCTGCTCGCGCGGCGCATGGTGGAGGCGGGGGTGCGCTTCGTGGAGATCGGCTCCGGTGGATGGGACCAGCATCGCGATCTGAAGAATGATCACGCGCAGAATGCGGGTTCGGTGGACAAGCCGATCGCGGGATTGCTCGCAGATTTGAAGCAGCGCGGGCTTTTGAAGGATACGCTGGTGATCTGGGGTGGTGAGTTTGGGCGCACGCCGTTCGCGCAGAACAATGACGGGCGCGATCATAACAACAAGGGGTTCACAGTCTGGATGGCGGGTGGCGGCACGAAGGCGGGTTTCTCTTACGGCCAGACGGATGACTACGGCGCGGAGGCGGTGGAGAACAAGGTGCACATCCATGATTTTCACGCGACGATCCTGCATACGCTAGGGCTGGATCATGAGAAGCTGACGTACCGTTATGCGGGTCGGGATTTCCGGCTGACGGATGTGAAGGGGGAAGTGGTGAAAGGGATTTTGGCGTAGTTGGGGAAACATCGAACGTCCAACGTCGAACCTCGAGAGAGAGAAAGGCTACGGCTTCGCGGGTTGGAATTCTTGGGCGGATTCCTTGGCTTTGAAGCGGATGGGGGAGAAGAGTTTCCGGCCTTCCACGCGCAGGGAGCCGACTTGGTTGTACCACGCGCCATAGGGTGAGCGGGCGCGGTTCAGTTCCAGATCGAAGATATCGAGGGCGCCGATGAAGCCGCCGAGGAGTTTCACGCGGTCGGAGAGATGCAGATCAGCGCGGGCCACTTCGAAGTCTTCGCAATCCACCCACACCAGGCCGGAGAGCTTGTTCAGCACGCGATCCTGCATCTTGTCGATGGGCAGATCATCGCTGCGCGGGGCGAAAGAAAGGACATAAGCGTCACGGCCGTTCAGTTCTTCGCGGCCTTTGAAACGAAAGTTGTAGCGGCTGATAAGTTCTTTGGAGACGAGCACTTCGTAGTCGGGCGTGTCCTTCTTTTCATCAAAGCGTTGGGCGCGCTTCTTGTCGCGTTCCTCCTCGTCTTTGAGCGCCTTGCCGGTGAGCTGTTTGCCATTCACGAGGAGCAGCTTGGCGCGGGGCATGCCGCCGATGAGCTTCACGTCGTAGAACTTCTCCTTGCGCTCCTTCACCGTGCCTTTGCTGTCCAATTCCTCGATGACGGTGGTCTGCTTGTAGTTATAGACCGTCTGGCGCTGGGTGGAGACGGACTGATAACGGGCGACGACGTTGCTGAGAATGGTGTCGATGGACGGATGGGTCACATTCGTCTTCGTCTGGGCACAGAGGGGCATCGCCGCCAAGAGGAGGCAGCAGGTCAGGCAGAATCTAAACAGTGTAAGCATACTTTCCAAATGCCGGTTAGCTATAACACGGCTTTGCGGCGACGTCATGTAAAGAAGCGAAGACGCTAAAGCCGGTCAACCAGCGCATATTTGACTTTATCTGTCCAAGGTCCATACCTTGAGTTCATGAACACCCGTTTAGCACTCCTCCTGGCCCTCGGTTTGACGGCAACCATGACCAGTTTGCGCGCGCAGCCTGCCACCGATCTGAAACAGAAGGTCTCGGCGCGAGTGACGGCGGAGACGGCGGATCTGGTGAAGTTGTATCAGCATCTGCATGCGAATCCGGAGTTGTCGTTCCAGGAGGTGAAGACGGCGGCGCGGATCGCGGAGGAGTTGCGGAAGGCGGGGTTTGAGGTGACGGAGAAGGTCGGCGGGCATGGCGTGGTGGGGGTGCTGAAGAATGGGAGCGGGCCGACGATCCTCATGCGGACGGATCTGGATGCGTTGCCGGTGCCGGAACAGACGGGGTTGCCCTACGCGAGCAAGGTGAAGGTGGTGGACCCGGACGGCAAAGAGGTGCCGGTGATGCATGCGTGCGGGCATGACATCCACATGACGTCGTTCATCGGGTCGGCGCGGGTGATGAGTGCGCTGAAGGAGCAGTGGAAGGGCACGCTGGTATTCATCGCGCAGCCGGCGGAGGAGAAGGGCGGCGGGGCGCGAGCGATGTTGAAGGATGGTTTGTATAAACGTTTTCCGAAACCGGAGAAGGCGGTGGCGCTGCACGTGGCGTCGGACATGCCGGTGGGGACGGTGGGGTTTGTGCCAGGGTTCGCGCTGGCGAATGTGGATTCGGTGGATATCACGATCCGCGGGGTGGGCGGGCACGGGGCTTATCCGCATGGGGCGAAGGATCCGATCGTGCTGGCGGCGCAAACGATACTGGCCTTGCAGACGATCGTGAGCCGGGAGATCTCGCCGACGGATTCCGCGGTGGTGACGGTAGGTTCCATCCACGGAGGCACGAAGCATAACATCATCCCGGATGAGGTGACGTTGCAATTGACGTTGCGTTCCTACACGGACCAGGTGCGGTTGCAGACGATCGCGGCGATCAAGCGCATCACGAAGGGTTTGGCGGAAGCGGCGGGTGTGCCGGAGGACCGGATGCCGATCGTGAAGTTCAGCGATGAGTTCACACCGGCGTGTTACAATGATCCTTCGCTCACGCGGCGGTTGGCGGGGGTGATCGATAATTGGCTCGGACAAGGGGCGGCAATCGAGCGGCAACCGGTGATGGGCGGGGAGGACTTCTCGGAGTACGGGCGCACGGAGGACAAGGTGCCGATCAGCATCTTGTGGCTGGGCGTGGTGAATCCGGAGGTGGTGAAGGAGGCGCTGCAAAAGAAACAGGCGCTGCCGACGATCCATTCGCCGTTCTTCGCACCGGCGGCGGAGCCGAGCATCAAAGCGGGCGTGACGGTGACGACGGGGATATTGTTCGATCTGCTGGGGAACAAGTAGAAAACGGAAAGGTTGAATCCGCTTTGCCTTGGCAGCGTCAGCTCTGCATACTGAAGTCATTCCATGAAGGCATTAATTACAGTCGTCGCGCTCAGTCTGTTTGGTCTCACCGTTCCGCCGCCCGGTCCGGCGGAGGTGAAGCTCACGGGGGATTGGGAAATTCAAGTAAGTATACTAAACAGTGTAACGGTAAAACCCGCCACGATCAAGGTGGAGCCGAATACGCAGTTCACCGTGACGGCGCAGAAGTATGCATCGCTGCCGCTCTACAAAACGGCGGGTGGTGGCTGGGCGCGCGGGGTGCAGCTCACACCGTTGAAGGCGCAAGAGACGACCACGCCGTTCCTGCTGGTGACGAACAGTTTCGTGCTGCGCGCCGGACCGGAAGCTTCCGCGATGACGTTTGTGCGCGGGCAGGATTATGAGATCGATCTGATGTGGGGCACGCTGGGTCGCCTGACGAACGGGGTCATCAAGGAAGGGCAGGCGGTGTATGCGAGCTACCAGCATAGCCTGTTGCGCCTGGATGGCATCGTGCTGACGAAGGGAAACCAGATCGAGTATCGCAAGGGGCAACCACTGGCGGCGGCGCCTTTACCGGCGGCGTTGAAGGAAGGCGAACGGAGATTGGCGAGCTTGTGGCTGCCCGGTCATGTCGCGAAGTTGACGACGAATAATGTGTTCGTGGTGTTGGAAGACAAGTATCCGGAAGCGGCCAAGGCGACGCCATCCGTGGCGGAGAAGCTGGTGCCGAAGGCATTGAAGAAACTGCAAAGCGGCGAGCCCATCCGCATCCTCGCGTGGGGCGATAGCGTGACGGTGGGGACGTACGTGCCGGATTATGAGAAGAACCGGTGGCAGAACCAGTTCGTCACGCGTCTGCAAGAGCGTTTCCCGAAAGCGAAGATCGAGTTGCTCACGGAAGCTTGGGGCGGTCGTAACACGAGCAGTTACCTCAATGAGCCTCCGGGCAGCGAGCATAACTACAAGGAGAAGGTGCTGGCGACGAAGCCGGACTTGATCGTGTCCGAGTTCGTGAATGACGCGGGGCTGACGCCCGTGCAAGTGGAGGAGCGCTACAGCAAGCTGCTCGCGGATTTTCAGGCGATGGGCACGGAATGGATCATCCTCACGCCGCACTACACGCGGCCGGATTGGATGGGGCTGAATCGCGAGCGGGACATCGACAACGATCCGCGCCCGTATGTGAAAGGCCTGCGTGAATTCACGGCGAAGCACAACGTGGCGCTCGCGGATGCGTCGTTGCGCTACGGACGCCTCTGGCGCCAAGGCATCCCGCACAGCACCATCATGCTGAACTCGATCAATCACCCGGATGCACGGGGGATGAAGCTGTTTGCGGATGCGTTGATGGAGTTGTTTCCGTGAGCTGCTGGAGCGCCGATCTCCAGGTCGGCGTTTCAAACGGCTGTTACCTATTCTACGAATTGAATATCGATGCCTTGCAAGGCGGCGTTATTCTTGAGCAATTTCAGAGCGGATCGTTTCTGCGCGGTGGCCACACTAAAGGCGAGCCTGCCTTCTTCGTTTTTGGTACGCCAGCGTATCCCCGCACCCCTCAAAACTTCGACGACCGTTTTAATATTCTTATGGTCACTCATCGGGCTTTTGAAATTAATGCTGAAAACCGGCACTTTGGGCTCTTTTAGGCGTATGATCTCCGCATCCGTGTAAATATGTATCGATCGCCCTTGTAGTTCCGGATTTTTAGCCAGCAGGTCAAGCGCCCGCAACCGGTCCTTCTCGGGCACGCGCACATCACACACTTGAAGGCACTCGAAACCTACTTTAATTCCCGCCTGATTGAACACCCGGCCGATGGCGTTCATGGTTTCGTCGCTTTCCGGAGTGTTGTTCGCCAACCCGGCAACCGTTACATGCCCATTCCGGAATAATTCCGGGTGAAGGGTCTTGGCGCGATCCGACTGACACCCAGAGACCATCAGTGTCAGTGCCAGCAGCGAGACTATGTATACCCGCGTTTTCATGGATTAGGTTCAGGTTTTGTAGATTCTATACACCCGCCCACCTATGCTGAAGAGGCGAGGAATCTCGTACACATGACCTGATGCGTGAACTAATCGGATCGATAGCAACCCTGCTTTGAGAGTAGCTGGTTCACCACCGTTCTTTCCGGTAATTATCCATTCTCCGTCACGATACGCGTAAGTGGCGATCATATCGCGGTGAACTTCCTGGCCATCCGATCGATTACTGTCTTTGGAAAGCACGATGAATGCTTTGCCGTCCTTGAATTCGAAACAGCTCAATCCTGCGTAGCCGATCGTATCTGCGATATACCTCCCCTCCGGATTCATTGTCAGCCGATACCAGACAATGGCAAAAAAGATCACACTCAGGCAGATGAAAGAAACCGCCAGCAACTTCCTCCGAGATATAGGTCTTGTAGGAATGGCATCCATAGTTCGGCCAGCCTGCGAAAGTTACGGCAGCGTGTGCCCCAGTTCCCTCCCTTTGCTGCACGTGGGCCCGTCCGCGATCGTTTTGCCGGCCGCGTAGGAGCCAGCTTGGGGACAGACCGGCAACGTGCTGTGCTTCAGATATTTCACCGCCTCGGCGAGCACGGGGGAATTGGTTTCCTCGAGATTGTTCTCCAAAGCCCATTGCTGGATGGCCCCATCGAGCTGCTTCAGATTGGCGATGCAACTGTTCTTAGTGCTCCCACACCCTCTCCGCGTGACCAGTGAAGGCAGGACGAGAGCCGTGACACCCGCGAGCAGAGCCACACCCAGGGCAATCCGGACAAACCAGGAACCTTTAGGCCTCCAATTCATACCCACAACCTTTCTCAGGGAGATGCTTTAAGCTATCCCATCGCTGGCTGATTTTCAATCTCGTTCGCGTTAGCGCCCACAGATACGATCAGGCAATGCCATCATGAGTTACTTGCTTAAGGTAATGAATGCCCCAACGTGTTCGCCTTTGAGCAGGTCGGCGGATGCCAGACTGTTTTACCCGCCGAGTATGTTCCACCATTAGGGCACTTGGGCAGTTCGCCGTTTTTCAGATACTTGATGGCGGCGCTAAAATCCGGGGCGTTGGTTTCAGACATTTTGTTCTCAATCGCCCATTGCTGGATAGCGCCATCAATCTGCTTCAAGTTGCCGATGCATATCCCGCGAGGCGACGGTGCTCTCGCCTTCACAAATTTCGGGATAATGATCGCCGCCGCCAAGACCACCAGTGCCACGCCCAACGTCAATTTCAGTGCATGCGCAAACATAGTTATCCCTTTTCAAATTTTTACGCCGGGGCGGTTGATCGGAATACGGCGGGAAGTTTATCCTTTTAGAAAATTCTACACGGACCAAGGCGAACGGTTCATGCTCAAGGAAAACACAGGCCTCCATGCCCGACCAAACACGCCCGCCAGCGATGGCGCAATTGATAACAGAAACTGGCCGACCGTATCAAGAAAATCAAATGGGTCGGAATCCACTATAAGCAGCCGCCACCTACTCTTCCTTCGCCGCCTTCTGCTTGCCCTTACCAGCAGGTCTCTCCGCCTCCCAGACTCGCGCGGCGTCATAGTTCGGATTCGGCGTGGGCAATTGCGCCCCGACAGCCGTGCGCCAGTCGTTCAACTCTTTCCGCAGCTCGGCGGTTCTCTTGGCCTCCGTCTTGGCGAGATCGGTTTTCTCGCTGATGTCTTTCTTCACGTTGTAGAGCTCCACGCGGTCATCCTCGAAGAAGTGGATGAGCTTGAAATCCCCTTTGCGAACCGCGCTGTAAGGCATGGCGCTGCCGGGATGGTAATGGGGATAATGCCAGTAGATCGCTTCGCGCTGGAGTTTGCTGCGGCCGCGCAAGAGCGGCACGATGCTTTCACCATCTATGGTGCCTGTCGGCTTCACCCCGGTCATCTCCAGGATGGTGGGGAGATAATCCACGGTGATGACCGGCGTTTCATTCTCGCTGCCACTTTTGGTGACGCCCGGCCATTTCACGATGAGCGGCACGCGCACACCGCCCTCGTAGGCGGAGCCTTTGCCCAGTCGCAGCGGGGTGTTATCGGTCGGCCCTTTCTTCCAGCCTTGGGCATTCACGGTACCGCTGAGGCCGCCATTGTCCCCGGTGATGAAGATGACCGTGTGCTCATCGAGTTTCAGCTCAGCAAGTTTCTTCATGATCGTGCCGAGCGAATCATCCACGCTCTCCACCAGCGCGGCGTAGGCGGGATTATTCTGTCGCGAATTGGCCGGAATGGATTTCTCATATTTCTTCGTCACGTCCGCCTTGGCCTGGATGGGCGTGTGCACGGCATAATGCGGCAGGTAAATGAAGAACGGCTTCTCCTTGTTTGTCTCGATGAACTTCGCCGCCTCCAAGGCCTCACGGTCCGTCAGATACTCGCCTTTCTCGCCCTCGGGCTTGAGCGTGGGAATGTTGTAAGGCGCGTGATAGCTCGGCGGCGCGCCGCGATCATATCCGGCCACATTCACATCGAAGCCTTGTTTCGTGGGTGCAAATTCTTCCCCGCCCAAGTGCCACTTGCCGATGCTCGCGGTGGTGTAGCCTTTGGTTTTCAACATTTCCGCGATGGTCACTTCCTCCAGCGGCAGATGCTGCAACCAATCTGGAATCTTCAATTTCGCATAAGGACGATTGTGTCCCGCGATCCAGTCCGTGATGTGCAAGCGCGCGGGATACTTGCCCGTGAGCAAAGCCGCGCGGGTGGGCGAACACACGGTGCAGGCCGAATAGGCGGACGTGAACTTCATGCCCTCCTGCGCTAGACGGTCGATGTTCGGGGTCTGATACGCTTTGCTGCCGAAGCATGCAAAGTCCGTCCAGCCGAGATCATCGACGAGGATGAAGATGATGTTCAGCGGCTTCTCCGCAGGTGCCGCGATCACGTCTTGGGTGAGGAGCACCGAAGAGATCAGAATCAGGCAGGCGATACGGAAGCGGTGAAGTGTGGCATTCATGTGTTCGTTAACTAAGCCTGTCATGAATTTTAAGCGATGGAAAGCGAGTGCTTTTGGTGGAGTGTGCCCGTCTCGGCCACAGCAAGCTGCGAAAACTAGATAGTTTTCAGAACCTTTAAAAACGTGCCAAAGGAAGGTCTTTCTGGCGGCGGGTTTCAAGCAAAACTGGTCTGCTTATGGACCTTGCTGTGGCCGAGGACGGCCATAAAAAAGGCGCAACCGTTGCCGGTTGCGCCTGAAGTGAGAAGGATCGCGCTGGATCAGCTATTCGTAGGAATGCTGGGCGGGCGCGGAGTCGCTTTGGCTGCGTGCGGCTTGTCTGAATCCGAGGCCAGCAGGCTGGAAAGCATGCCGTGATTCTTCGGGATGATGCTGATGCGCGCCTCGCCATCGATGAGCTTTTGCATCTCCAGGATGTCGAACATCGTGGCCGCCACTTCCTTGTCGGCGGAGATCTTGTTCAGGGCCGCACCCACGATCTGCGGGCGGATGGCCTTCGCTTTCGCGAATTCCACGGCGGCCTTGCGGTCGGCGGTGCTGGTGATGATGCTCACCTGGTTCGCGCCGTCCTGCTTGATGGCGGAGGTCACTTGGCGCAGGCGGTTTACCACCTTGCTCTCGATCTGCCGGATCATACCGGCGTCGCGAAAATGCACCTTGCGGATGTAGACGGAGCCCAGCTTGTAACCCCATTCGTGGGATTTGATGGAAACTTCTTCGCGCACCGTTTTGCTCATGCCGTGACGGTCGCACATCAGGAGATCGAGCGGCATATTGCTCAGGCTGCGCACGGTGGAGTTGCTGACGTTTGCCCCCAAGGAACCGCGCGGATCAGTGTTCTTGAAGAGATAGGAGACGGGATCGCTGATCATCATCTCATACCAGATGCCGATGCCGATGGGCGCACCTTCCTCGGAGTTCACCGGCTGGCTACGCAGATACTCCTGATCGATACGCATATCAACCACCAGGCACTTGCCGATCCAATGCACCAGAAACGCCCGCCAGCCCATGCGCGGGAAGAGGAAGTAAAAGCCCGGTTCATCGATGATGCCGACGACCTTGCCGAACAGCATATACACGTGGCATTGCCGCTCCTGGACGATGGTGAAGCCGATCAGCATCTTGAACAGGCCGATCAGGATGGGCACCACGATGAAACAGGCGACGAACGTCACCACGGCTGCGACTGCGAAACTTGCTAGAGTGCTCACTTTTCCACCTCCACGAAGACTTTTTCTGCCTGTTCAAACAACGAGAGCCGCACATTCCGGCGATACGCCTCAAGTGCCCCGACACCGTTGCTCTTCAACTCCGTCAATTGGTGCGCCATGCGCTCCAGCGGCTCGACTTCGGTCTGCGCCTTCAGTGTCTCGATCTCCACCGCGCGCTTGGACTGCACGATCTTTTGATCGGCGGATGCCTGCGCGAGGCTGATGTCGGACGAGACCTGGTTGTGTGCCGTATTGATCGCGGCGAGCGCGGACTCTACCTCCTCCGGCGGATCGATGCCGGTGATGAGCGAGGCGTCCAGCACCATGCCGTAACGCGCGGAAGAAGAACGGCATTCACGATCCATGTGCTCGTTCAGGTCGCGCAAATTCTTACGCAGATCGTTGATGGAAATGCCGGACGCAGAGGCGAGTTCATCCACGGAATCCACCTTGCCATCAGTAGGAACAGAGGGCGCTTCAAACGTGGCGATGCGCTCGCGCAACACGGAAACAAAGTAACCCATGATGTGTGCGAACGGATTCTTCACACCGAAGAGATACGCGTAGAGATTGCGCTCGGAGGCGCGGTAGCGGATCTGGCCCGTGAGGCCCACGTTCAACTGATCTTTCGTCACCGCTTCCAGCATGCGCCCGCCCTGATTCGCCATGGGGTTCTCCGGATCGAACGCCATGTTCACCGTCTGCGTGGCCACGGACACCTTGTAGACGCGTTCCCACGGCAGTTTCCAATACGGCCCGCCTGGCGGGATCACGCGCACCTGCGGAAAGATGTAACGCTCGCGTTCACTCTCCCGCAACGTCTCGGCGATGGGATCATCGAGCGTGGTCTTGCCCTCGATCCGTTCCGCCCGGCCGAAGCTGGTCTTCACCGCGCGTTCATTCTGGTCCACGGTATAAAAGCCCGCGACCAGATAACGCGCCAGGAACCACGCCACAAACCCCACAATCATTCCAATAGCGATACTCATAATTTTCTGGCTGGTTTGGATTTCTTTCCTACGACGCTGTGATGAAAGCAGCTTTCCGCGGACAGGACGATGATAAAAAGCGGGGGTATTTATACCTCGTGCGAACCATCGTTCGAATTCACCCAAAAGAAAAACCCTGCCCGGATTTCGCCAGGCAGGGTTGAAATGCTAGCGAATCCGTTTACTTCGCGGCGAGAGCGTCTTCGATCGCCTTGGTCATCTCCGGCGATTCCGGCGTCACCTTGGAATCAAAGCGCGCGATCACCTTGCCGTCCTTGCCGATGAGGAATTTGTTGAAGTTCCATTTGATATCGCCCGGGAACGGCGATTCCTTGCCTGCCAGTGCGGTGTAGAGCGGATGCCGGTTCGCGCCGTTCACCTCGAGCTTGTCATAGAGCGGGAAGGTCACGTTGAACTTGCTGGAGCAGAATTCTTTGATCTGCTCGTTCGTGCCCGGTTCCTGGCTGCCGAACTGGTTGCACGGCATGCCCACCACGGTGAAGCCCTTGTCCTTGTATTTCTGCTGGAGCGCTTCCAGGCCGGTGTATTGCTTCGTGAAACCGCACTTGGAGGCCACATTGACGATCAGGATAACCTTGCCCTTGTGATCCTTCAGCGCGGCATCCTTGCCGTTGATGTCTTTGAGGGGGATATCCAGAACCGATTGGGCGGCAAATGCCGTAAGTGTGACCAGAGCCATAGCAGTGACGAGAGCGGTGAATTTCATGCGTGCAACTGTGATTTGCCCGGCCTCCGCTGTCAAATCACGGATTCGACGCCTTTTTCAGGCCGCAGTTACCCAGCAACCATCAGCCGGTTGTTTTCCGTTGCCGCCTTATACGTAGAGCTTCCGCAACACTTGCGAATTATAGCTCCGCGTCAGGCCGTCGTGGGATTTCACCTTCAGTGATCCCTTCACGATCTCCACCACCACACCCGTAAAGCCCGTGATCTCCACGTGCTGGCCGAGCGTGCATTGGGGGAAGTCTATGCGCGTCGTGTAATCCACGATCTGCAACACCGGTGTACTGTAGTCAGGGTTCATAATGATTTCGCGCGGCGCCGCCGGTTGGGCGGGAGCCGCGGGTTCTTTGTAGGTCGCGCGGGCGGGACGTTCCGCGACCTTGATCTTCGGCCCGTAGACCCGTTGCAACACCCGCGCATTGAAACGCTGCGTCGCCCCATCGCGCGACTTCACCTTCAGCGACTGGTCCAAAAGCTCGATCACCACCCCCGTATAACCGCCGATCTCCACATGCGCACCCAAGAGGCACTTCGGATAATCTGCCTGCACCACCAGCTCCCCGATCGGCTTCAACGGCGCCTCGAAATTCGGCTCCGCCGTAAGCGCACCTGGCGTGGGCCGGTCCACTTGGGCTTCATCCTCATCCTCGGCTTCAGCTTCGTCACTGGGGGAACTCCCCGTCGCCCCGGCGCTCCCGCTATAAGCAGCATCCCGTGCCCGAACATGCTCTGCCTGAGGTGTCGGCCGTAGCGCTGGCGCATACAGCTTTTTCAGGACATTACCGTTAAAGCTCTGCACCACACCGTCTTTCGACTTCACTTTCAGCGATTGATTGACGATCTCGATGACTATGCCCGTGAGCCCGCCGATCTCCACAAACTCGCCCAAGGCGCTCTTCGGGAAATCCGGCTGCATCACCACCTCCGTGATCGGGCGGGGCGTACCGTCATACTTGTTGGCATCCGCGGATGGCTTCTCTGCCGCCACCGGGTTTACGACATCATCTGCTGCGTTATCAGGCATATTGGGCAACTGCATGAGCCTGCCAGTTTGAACCGCTCCTCCGAGGAATGCGAATGGTTTTTTCGGGAATGTTTCACCTCCATCCGTAGCCGTCCCGCGACTGCGGGATAAGACGGCGCTAACTAATCAGGTAAGGATGAGTTCTGGAAGTCGAACTTCGACCGTCGTCCCTAACTAATCAAGGTAGGGCTGGGTGTCCTCACCCGGCCGCCCTGATTAAGCGAAGCCTAACCAGCCATCCCGCTTTCTGCATTCTCCCTTCTTCATTGGCCCGTAATGCAATTACTCCCTCGAAGCGCACCTTCCTGTTCGATCCGATTTATGTTTCCTGCGCGATTGCCTCCTGTCCTGCGGTACTTTAGCAACCAGTCCACCCTCACCGGACCAAACCCTCGCCAGCCACTTCGCAAAGAAAATGCGTTAAGATCCGCCGAAACACGGCGTCCCATTTCCCTCTCTTCCATCGGTAGATGGAGGAGAGGGCCAGGGAGAGGAGGCATCCGTCCTTTCGGACTTCGCCCCTCTCACCTCGCATTTCCCTTTTAGGGAATTATTTCAAAGAACAACGAAACCACCCGACCCCTGTGTTGTATCTGTCTTTGCTTCCTCCTCATAGGGAAGCGCGAACTTCGCGCAGTCCAAAACCCGGCCGGTTCCGCAGTGGCTCATGGATTCCCCGGTCGGTCGTAAAATCCTACGCCGCCCGACGTCCAGTTTGCCCTCCAGCTTACGAGCCCTGATCCAGCGCCCGATACACCCACATATCCTGAGACATGGTAGGGCACCGTGATAACCAACACCCCACCACCGCCGAAGCATTTCTTCCTTTTGGGAAGCCGAACTTCGGCTGGTTCCATAAGGACTGTCACCTCCCCGCCAACGCAGGACATAACAATGCAATACATCACACCGAAATGCTTGATGACTTGGGATTTTCCGGGAGCTGCCTGCTGCTCTGATTGAGCGCAACCACCGTTTCACCCGTCCTTTACCGACAACGAGTTGTCAGCACTGCAAACCGTATCAAACCACCATCAATTTATCCATCAAAAAATCACCAAAACCCCGCTCCCAAACGCAATAAATTGAGACAGAGAAACTTACAAACGAAGATTTTTGTGGAGCGTGATCCCGCGACTGCGGGACCGCAGCAACGCCCCTAAGCAAAGCCAACTCCCAGAATTGCGGACCCATTTGGGAGCGCACTCCTATCGCATAGTCTGCAGATTCAACCTTCCCCTTGCCAATCCTTCCTCAAAACGACTTAATCGTGAAAAGGATATCCTATGACGCGCACCACTTCGTCACCACTACCCGAGCGGTTGCAATACCTCGAACCCGTCCGCAAACAACTCACCGCGCTTCCCCCTGAAGCCGTCCTCGAAGACGCCAATCTTGCCCCTCTCCGTAAAGCCGTCCGTAAACGCATCAAAGGCTTGAGCGACACCGAAATCTCCGCCGCACTTCAGCAAGACACCGCCGAGCTGGAGCAGTGGTTGTCCACCAGCGGACCGGACCACGCTCTTCTGCATTTCATTCTTCCCATCCTTCCAGAAGCCATGGAAATCCTCTTCGCGGAAGCAGACACCGCTCCCCCTGAACACGGAGAGGCCCACATCGAACTTCCGCCCGATGCCAAGGTGAGCAAGGAAAACGGTTGCTGGACCGTGAAGTGGAAGAAACGACTTCTGGTCCTCTATCCCCAACGGCCTGAAGACCTGCTCCGTCATGCGAATGGCTATCAAGTGCAAGCCCGGCATAAACCTCTGACCAATGGCGAAGGCACCGCCGTTCAGGAAATGCAGTTCGGCACCGTCACCGGTCTGAAATGCGTCTCACAAATGTCCCGTGCGAAATTTCATTTCAAGCGGATTGACTACACCCTGACCGTCCCCGGCGGCCACCTGCTGGTGACCCTTCAATCCACCAGCACCAAGAACGGCCATTTTGACGAAGCCGACATGGAATCCCTGTTCCACACCCTCAAAGTGCTGAACGGCCCACCACCCAAGAGCTGAGACACGTTTTTGTACAGCCCCATGCTCGCCACCATCGTCCATCACTTCCCACTGCTCACATTCCTGATGTTTTACGCCGTCGTGATCGCTACTGCGCTCGCCTACGACCGCCTCTTCCGCCACCGCGCCATGCCCGCTTCACTGGCCCTGTCCTTTGGCTTCGGCCTCGTCTTCCTCTGGTTCTGCCAATACTGGACCAACGCCTGGATGTTCTTCACCCGCGTTCCCTACTGGATGATCGAGACCTTCGACCCTTCCGACTGGACGAATTTCATCCTCTGGCTTCCCGACCTCATGCGCTGGTATATTCTGCCACTCTACCTGGCTTCCCTCGCCATCCGCCTCACCCGCAAGAAAACAAAAACACCCACCCCAGCCACCAGTCAATCACCCAACACCACCCCCGCTCCCAATTAACCCTGCCGCCCCCTATCCCGGAGGGATGAAAGCTTGTAGCCGGTTGGTAAGCGAGGCACGAGCGACACCACAGGATAACCCCGCCTAAAACAAACCCCGCACCCCGGCAGGGCGTGCCAGTTTTTCCTCCTTTGACCATCACCTTGAAGAAAAATTAAGGAGTTGAAATGTGTGCCTATCTGGCACACATTGTGTCACATGGTAACAACCATCAAAGAACGTCGCGCTGCCAGACTGGTCGCCCGTGTAAGCGGGAATGACAAGGAACTGCTGTCCCGTGCGGCCGCCCTGCAAGGGATGTCCGTTGCCACGTTCGTCGTCACCCATGCACGGGATGTGGCCCGTCGTGTTGTTTCTGATGCCGATGAAATCCACTTGAATACCTCTCAATCAAAGCGTTTTGTGGAAGCTCTTTTGAAGCCTGCACCTGCTGTTCCCGCGCGGTTGCGCAAAGCTCTCAAAGAACATCGCAACAAAGTCAGGCGTTGAGCCTTAGCGACCACTTGCTTCCAACCATTCCGCAATAGTCTTCATAGGGATGAACAGCCGCGTTTCATCCAAGGGTTTGAAGCCGAACTCTGTATAAAACTTCGCTGCCCGTTCATCTTTCGGATCGGTTACGACAGCGATTGAGCCGATGACCGAACTGTTCTGATAGGCTCGTTCCAAGACATCTGCCATAAGAATGTTGCCCACGCCTTGTCCTTTGAAGTTCAAATCACGCGCCAATCTTCCCAGGAGGGTGGCTGGCATGTGCGGATAACGAGGCAGCTTTTTGGTTACATCCTCCGGTATTTTCTCCAAACAGATGCTGGTAGCGGAGAGCGTATAGTATCCGGCGATACACCCAGTATCCCGCTCAGGCACTGCGACGAAGCAGGCAGATGTTTTTGCTTTGGCCTCCTTACGCGCCCGCGTGCGTAAAAAATCGGTCAACTCCGGTGATTCGCACGAGAACTGTTCCCGGCGATGAATCGCAGGATCAAGTGCCTCCACTCGAAATTGTGACGCGCCACTCATAGAATCGTGCCAACGGCTGTCTGTGTCTCGTTGCTAAATTGTTTAAAAAACACAATGTGAAGCGTATCTAATTTACAAAATCAGTCAACAGTTAATCTTATCATTAAACCGCGCAGTGTAAAACTGACCATTGCTCAGTATATTTACTATTTCATTGGCAGCGCTGCCTTGGACACAGCTTGGACGACTTTCCAAGTAGTTGGCGCTTCGGTTTAAAATAAGAAATGCTTCTTTTTCTGCTATCGCTTTAAAGAGCGGCGGCTGATGTCTCCATCAGCCGCCGTCGCAAAACCATCTACTCAGACAAGCCCCCAAATAGGCCCGTCATGCAATGACCAATGACCTAGAACTTGTTCTTCCGATACGCCCCCATCTTTGGCGCATCCGGATTCACTTCCGGGCCGAAGTAGCGCAGCACCACCAGCGGTTCCGTCTCGCTCGTGTTCTCGAACGTGATGCCCGTTTTCGCGCCGTCTTCCGTCACGAAATACTCGTCCTCCGTCAGTTCATGGAAGCGGATCAGCTTCGGGCTGTTCAGCGCCTGGCCGTTGATCTTGCCGGAGCCTTGCACGCAGATGAGGCCATACGCGCCATTATCCGTGATCGTCGTCTTGATACCGGGTTCCACGGTCAGTTCCTTCGCCGTGAAGAGCTGTTCGCCATCCACCTTGCCGTAAACGATCCAGCGATCCACGAAGCCTTCCTTGCGCGTATCCGCGACCGGCACGGGTTCGAGGTAATGGTTGTCCTTGAACTTCGGATCCACGTTCTTCGCCCAGTCGAGCTGTTCCACGATGAAGTCCAGATCCTTGTGATGCTTCTTCGGCATGTCTTTCACCAGTAGGCTCCACGGCACTTCACGGCCTTCCACAAGGCTCTGATACATGCCGAACACATCCGAACCCCACTGCGGCTCATACGTGCAGAGCGAACCCGGCGCATGGAGGATGCACGGATCGATCAGCCAGCCCGTGCCCGGCTTCAAGCGATACGCCTTCGAGAGATCGAGGATGCCGTTATCGCCCTTGTTCCAGTTCTCCAGACACTTGCGGACTTGCGCCTTCGTCGTGCCCGGCTCGAAGCCCATGAACGTGTAGGGGAAATTGTTACCCGTGTTGTTATGCTGCGGCGGGAAGTAATAGGACTCCGGCTTGCCTTCCTGGCCCACGAGCTTCGCCTGCGCGGCGCTCTGGTGCATGTGATGGGGAATCGGGCCCATGTTATCGAAGAACTTCGAGTAAACCGGCCACTTCTTGTATTTGCCCCAGATTGATTTGCCGATCAACGTGCTGCCGCATTCATCCACCGCCTGTTGCAGCGTGAACCGGTTCTTGCCGACCACCACGTAGCTCAAGCCTTCATCCGGCGTGCGATTCTCATTCGCCGCGGGCGTTGTGGAGGCGAACCAGCGTTCATCGATACCGCCACGGTTCAAGCCGTAGGCGTAGAGATCATCCGGATGCAGCTTCAGGCGTTTGCCCGGTTGCAAGAAGGAGCGCGGAACCCAGCAAGGGGCGAGGCGGAGCAAACCGCCCGTGGCGGAAATCTCGGCTTCAACGATTTTGGCGACGTTCTTTTTGACCGTCTTCAGAGCGGTGACCGTGTTCATGTGTAATGTGTGTTAGAAAAATCGGAACGAAATGAGTTTAACCTCAAGGGAAGAGGCAGCAAGCCGGAAAAGGAATGACCACAGACACCAAAAGTAAAAGTGCGGCCATCTTTCGATGGCCGCACTTAAAGAGAGAGAGGTTTAGAAGCTCGCTGCCTATTTTTTGCGAAACACCTGATGCCCCGGATTCCCCGCCGATTGCATGAACGCGATCAGATCCAGGATATCCTCCTTGGACAACGCATTCACCAACCCCTCTGGCATCGGTGAAAGTGCCGCAAATGACTGCTTCGCCACGTCGCTTTTCTTCACCGTCACCCTGTCCGGCTGCAGCGGATTCGGCTGCAGAATCAGCTCCGTCGCTGTCTCATTAAGTAGACGCCCCGTGACATCATCCCCGTTCTTCAACCGCACCGTCGTGTTTTGGAACTGCTCCGAAACCACCTTGGACGGCTCCACGATGCTCTCCAGCAGATCACGCCCGCTGAACCGCGCCGACACCGCCGTGAGATCCGGTCCCACTCCGCCGCCTTCATTGCCGAAGCGATGGCACAAGATGCACTGCGCATCCACAAACGCCTGTTTGCCCTTCGCAAAATTCCGGCCGTACTCCGCCTTTTCCAGCTCACCCGTGACATCCGCCATCGCCCATTCCTTCACGAAGGCACGTTGTTGCAGCGCCGGGAAAGTGGACTTGGAAGGCTTGCCCCCTTTCAAGTTCCCCTCGATGACCGCCAGCAACGGCTGCAATTCCTGCTGCTCCGCGCCATTCAGGTTGCCCAGCGCTTCCGCATAAAAGTTCTTCAAGAAGTTTGCGAGGCTCGAGCCGTCACCATACGCACGACCCGCTTCCTTGAACCATTTCTCAAGCGCCGGATTGTGGTTCTTGCTCATCGGCATCGGCCCCGGCTTGGTCCCCGGATAATCTGGTTCATAGAACTCCACGTTTTGCGACGCGGCCATCTTCTGCCCCATGAACGTGAAGTACTGTTTTCGCTGATCCATCGTCCAGCCCTGTGCCGTGCGGAGATGGAAGAGGTAATGGATCTGCTCCTCTTGCGTGGGCGCATCCGCCATCAGCTTCAGCGTCTTGCCAATGGCATTCGGTGCGCGCAGATAGATGAGCACCTGTGCCAGCTCACGATTCAGGAACTCCGTCTTCGCCGGATACTGTGCATCCAGTTCCGCGATGAGTACATCCTCCGCCCCTTTCGCCGGCCGCCCCTGCCGGATGCAGCTCAGCGAAATGACGCGCAACTTATCGAGCTGCTGCGCCTCGCTGAGTGAACTCCACTTAAAGCGCTTCAACGCTTCCAGCAATGCCGGTTGCGTTTCCTTCCCGCCCACCCGCGCGAGCGCAAGCAACGCCGTGAGGCCACCTTCCGTTTTCTTCTCCGCAATCGCTTTATCTTTCCACTGCGCGACCGGCTGCGCCTCCAGCGCAATACGCGCCGCGTAACGGATGAAGCGATCCTCGCTGTTCAAATGCGGCCAAACCGTGGCCACGGCCTTTGAGTCCACCCGCCCATGAAAAGCTTCCAATTCACGCCGCAACTTACGCTCCTTCGCGCCCGCCTTGTTCGGTTCCATCGCCGTCGCCGTGCTTTCCGTACCCGTGTAAGTCACGCGATAAAGCCCCGCTGAGGTGTTGCGTCCACCGATGGCCAGATACATCGCGCCGTCATTGCCGATGACGAGATCCGTCACGTTGAAAGGCTTCTTCTCCGCACCCGGTTGCATCAGCCCCAGCGGGCACACGAAGTTCTCGATCTTGCCCGTATAGCTCGCGCCATCCGGTGTGAGATGCACCGCCATCACGCGGCCATAAGTCCAGTCCAGGACGTAAAGCGCCCGCTGATACTTCGCCGGGAACTTGGCCCCATACGCGAACTCCACTCCCGTCGGGCAACCCACCCCGATATCGATCGCCGGCAAGCTGTCCGGATAATACGCCGGCCATTTGCCCGTGCCCGAGCGCCAGCCATATTCGCCACCGGAAACCGAATGATTCACGCGTGTAGGCCGATACCATGGAGTGCCCCAATCCCATTCCATATCCGCATCGAAGGTGAAGATCTCGCCATCACTATTGAAGGCGAAGTGATACGGATTGCGGAAGCCCGCACACATGACATCCCATTCCTTGCCATCGAGATCTGTGCGCACGATGTAACCACCCGGAGCTAGGATGCCTGTGGCATGACCATTCCCATCCCATTGGCGCGGCAGCAGATGATCCTCCGCATAATTACGATGCGGCGAATCCGACGCGATACCCGCTGGCAATTTCGTGTGATTGCCCGCGAGGATGTAGAGCTTCCCATCAGGTCCCAGACGCGGCACATGCGGCCCGTGCTCGCCATTGCCGGGAAATTCTTTGAGCAACTGGATGTCCTCATACAGATCGTTCCCCTTGTCGCGGATGCGGTAGAGCCCGCTGGCATACTTGGAGCTGTATTTGTTCACCACCACATAGATGGACCCGTTGATGAACGTCATCCCTTGCGCATCATACAGCGGCTTGGCGATGAACTCCCGCTTCGCCACCTTGCCATCCGATCCTAGCGTGATGCGCAGCAGGCCGCCCTCGCTGTTCGCTTCGCGATGCTGCGGGCTGATGATGAGCCGCCCGCGATCATCCTTCGTCATCGCCACCCAAGAGCCCTCACCGATCTCACCACCCGCGAGCAATTCCACCTTGAAGCCCGGTGGAGCATACAGCGCGGAAGGCGGTGTCGGTGCGGCTGCCGGAGCTGCGGCAGAGACGATTTGGAGGGAAAGCGTAAACGCAGCGGCGACCAAGGTGGCAATGCCTGGACGGAATGACGGGTTCATGGGTGATTCTTAAAGCAGATGTGACGGCCTCCCGCCAAGATTATTCACGCAATTCCCCTCGCCTAAGGTTCCCATTGCCTTTTACCACCCCCACTCCTTACCCTTTCCCCATGTCCACCCGCTTGCATAGCCTGATCCTTTTGCTGCTGACCCTTGCCACCACCAGCCTTCCCGCCGCCGACCTCATCACTCTGAAACTCTGGCCGGAAGGCGCGCCTACGCCGATGCCCCCCGTCTCGGACGCCACCAAAAAACTCATCGCCTCCTACGGCCCGGCCGGTACCAACCGTATCTCCGACGTCACCGATCCCGATATCGTCATCTATCGTCCGGAGAAACCGAACGGCACCTCCGTCATCGTCGCGCCCGGAGGCGGCTTCATGTTCCTCTCCTATGCGCATGAGGGCAAACAGGTCTGCGAATGGCTGAACACCCTCGGCATCACCGGCGTGCTGCTGAAATACCGCACGCCCACTCGCGATGACGTGCGCCCCTACGAGAAACCCGTGGAAGACGCCCAACGCGCCCTCGGCCTCGTCCGGCATCACGCGAAGGAATGGGGCCTTGATCCCAAACGCGTCGGCCTCCTCGGCTTCTCCGCCGGTGGTAATCTCCTCGGCCACGCTGCCTGCGACCGCACCCCGCGCACCTATCCGCAAAAGCCCCATCTCGATGACCCGCGCGGCCCCGATTTTGGCATCATGATCTATGGCGGCGGTTTCCTGGATCGCAACGACAAGACCAAGTTCATGCCCGGCTTCAGCGTGCCGAAGGATGCGCCACCCATGTTCTTCCTCGTCGCCCACAACGACGGCAACAATCCCGTCGAAGCTGCCAGCCTCTACCTCGAATACAAGAAACTGAACCTGCCCGCCGAGCTGCACATCTACACGCAAGGCGGCCACGGCTTCGGCATGCGCAAAGACAAGAACCCCATCAACGACTGGCCCGCCCGCTGCGGTGAATGGTTGAAAAGCATGGGTTATCTGGATGTGAAGTAAGTCTGCTGAGCCATTACAATCCGGCCGTTTGCCCAATTCCTTCGCCTCTGCCATTCTTCCGGCATGACTACCGACATACGAAGCGACCGCTATCGTAAAGTGGCGGAAAAGGAACTGGTCCAAGGCAATCCCCGCGACCCCGTCCTGAACGAATCCATCGAGGCTGCCGCCGAAAAGGGTTCTGATATCACCGAGGAATACGCGCAACGCCGGACCGAGCAGATGCTCGCTGATGAGGATGAACGGGAAACCATCATGCTCCGGCGCATGAAGCTGCACCGTGAGATCGATGATTCTCAATCCAGCCCGCTGATGCGCACACTCACCCTGCTGGCGATCATCGTGCTGGTCGTGTTCGTCGGCTATTGGCTGATGAATCGCTAAAGCTTCGTTACAGTCCTAGCTTTCAATCGGAAAAAAGCCGGAGAGTTTTTGCTCCCCGGCTTTTGCATTTCCGTTATTCAGCGTCGCTTAGTGATGACCGGCATGGGCAGGCGCATCCTTGACGGCCGTGGAGTCACCATCATGGCAACTCGCTCTGGCCGGCTTTGCTTCTGCATGCATCGGACAGCCTGCCGGATTCACCACTGGCTTTTCGCAGCAGCCCATCGGCTTGCTTTCGGCTTTTACCGCGTGCATCGGGCAGTTTTCCATATCTGCCATGGCCGCCGCTTGATGACAGCTCCCGCTGTCTGTGTCACGAGTTGCACCCGCTATCGCGACCCCAGCCACCAGGGCCGCACCCGCAAACGCCACGATCCATTTTGAAGTATTCATAAGTTTCTATTCAGTTTTTTGTTATACCGGCTCCGCTTGACGAGACTCTGGGCGCACCGGTGGAACCTGAAGCCTCGCACTGCCTGAAAACCTGGACAGTGAAACAGGGTTGGGAATGATGCCGCAGCATCAGGCAACCGGCGGAGCGTGAGCCGCATGGGCAGGTCCCATGACCAGCAGAGGAACGAAAATAGGCGGCGGATCAGACGCCTTTAGAAGCGGATGGGAAAGGGAAGGCAGATCGGTGCAAGCGTAGAGCACCGACCTCATGCCCGGCACTTGCGCGAGCGAACGGACAGTTGTGGAATTTTCAGCGGGAATCACGAAGACACCCAGCTCCGGCAGCTCCGGGGCGCTCTCGCAGCTGTCGCCACAAGACATTGGGGCCACATTTTCGTCTTCGGCATCTGGTGTCGCAAAAGCAGTTGGCGAGACGAGGATGACAGTGAATAAGAAGAGCAGCCACAGCAGCACCAAACGGCGCTCACTGCTATCTCTGACAGATGGGCTATTAAAGCTCGTGTTCATATCATCTTCGTCTTTGAAGCAACTTCGCCCTGCTACCAGATTGTGCTTCGCAAATATTGCGAAAATCCAACTGAAGCGTGCTGCAAACAAAGAGGCCCTGCCAAGGGGCAGGCATGGCCACGTGAAGTGCATCAGCGAAAGTCCTACTTAGCCGGCGCGGTCTTCTTCAGATACTTGTCCGGATCTTTCTTAAAATCCTTCAGGCACGCTTTGCAGCAGAGCTTCACCTCTTTGCCTTCATGCGTGAAGACATACGGCGTACCATGCTCACCCAGCTTCTCGCCGGAGACCGGGCAGACTTCCGCCTTCTTATCGGTTTTCTTATCTTCGGCGTTCACGGCGCAGATGCTCAGCGCGGCGATGGCTAATGTGGTTAACAGTGTTTTCATACTTCGTTCTTTCTTTGGTTTATGGTCTTTCTCTTAATCTAAACCAGATTGTTGTTTTTCGCTTTCACCGCTTGTTCGTGTTTCAGCTCCCGTTCGCGTAACCACGCGAAGATCACCGGCGTCACGATCAAGATGTGGATCAGGCTGCTGATGGAACCGCCGATGACCGGTGCGGCAATCGGCTGCATCACCTCCGCACCAGGGCGCGTGCTCCACATGATGGGCAGCAGGCTCGCGATGGTCGTAGCCACGGTCATCACCTTCGGGCGCAAGCGCAGCTTCGCCCCTTCCTTCACCGCCTCGATCAGGTCATCACGATTGAAATCCGCACCCCGCGCCGCCTTCTTCTTCGCCAGGTATTCTTCCAAGTAAACGACCATCACCACGCCCGTCTGGATGGCGATGCCGAAGAGCGCGATGTAGCCGACCCACACTGCTACGCTGAAGTTGTAGCCCAACCAGTATTGCAAGAAGACCCCGCCGCTGAGCGCGAAGGGAATCGCCAAGATGACATGCGCCGCCTCCATCGCCGAATGATAGACGATGTAGAGCAGCATGAAGATGATGAGGATCACCACCGGTAGAATCACCTTCAACGTCTGCTCCGCATGTAGCTGGTTCTCATACTGCCCGCTGTATTCGATCGTCACGCCCGCAGGCAACGTCGGCACGATGTCCCTCGCGATGCGTTCCTTGATCTCATCCACGAAACCGCCCAGATCACGGTCCTGCACATTTGCCTGCACGAAGAGCCGCAAGCGCCCGTTCTCGCTGGCGATCTCGCTCGGCCCGATGATACGGCTGATCTTCGCCAACTGCCCCAGCGGAATGAATGCGCCTGAAGGTGTCGGTACCAGAATCTCGCCGAGACGTTCGATGTCATTGCGCTCACTACGTTCCAGACGCACCTGAATCGGATAACGCTCCCGCTTCTCGATGGTCGTGGTGAGGTTCATGCCACCAATACCCGTCTCCACCATCTCCATGATGTCGCGCACCTTCAAACCATAGCGGGCGATAGCGACGCGGTCGGGTTCGATCTCAATGTAAGGCTTCGACTGCACCCGCGAAGGCGCGACCCCCACAGCACCCGGCACTTGCTGCACCACGCGCTCCACGTCGTAGGCGAGCTTCTGCAGGACGTTGATATCGTCGCCCAGAATTTTTACGCCGACTTGCGCACGGATACCGGTGCTGATCATCAGAATGCGATTCTCGATCGGTTGCAGAAAGCCGGGCACATAGCCGGGCACCGCGCTCAGCTTCTCCGTGAGTTCCGCGATGAGCTTCTGCTTCGTCATGCCCGCACGCCATTCGGATTCAGGCCGCAGCATGATGGTCGTTTCAATCATCTCGACGGGCGCGGGGTCGGTGGCGGTTTCGGCGCGACCTAGCTTGCCACCCACGCTCAGCACTTCGGGTGTCTGGCTGATGACCGTGTCCTGCCACGCCATAATGCGCTTCACTTCCGTCAGTGAAGTAGAAGGCAGCAGCACCGGCATGAAGAGCATGGAACCTTCGTTCAACGCGGGCATGAACTCGCGGCCGAAGCCATGGGTGAGCTTGGCGAGTTGCGGGTGTTTCTTCGCGTCAATCTTCTGATGCCACTCACGCGGCAGTCCCCACGCCACGATTTGCGAAATGATCAGGATGACGAGGGCAATGCCCATCACGGTCTTGCGCCAGCGCAAAGCCAGGTCGAGGAAGGGCTCATAGATCCACATGAGGAAGCGCATAATCCAATTGCGATCCTCGGCATGGAACGGCCCACGGATGAGCAGCGAACACATCACCGGCACAAACGTCACCGCGAGGATGGTGGCACCGACTACGGCAAACGTCTTCGTCCACGCCAGCGGATGGAACAGCTTGCCCTCCTGTCCGCTCAACACAAACACCGGCAGGAACGCGAGGATGACGATCGCCATCGCAAAGAAGATGGGCCGCCCCACCAGCTTCGCGGCCTCCGCGGTCGCGTGCCACGTCTCCTCGGCCGTTAACCGTCCGCCCTTCTCCTCCTCTGCACGTTCACAATGCCGGATGACATTCTCCGTCATCACGATGCCCGCATCCACCAGCACTCCGATGGCGATCGCAATACCCGCCAGCGACATGATGTTCGAGCTGATGCCGAACTGGTTCATGAGGATAAACGCGATCAAGATAGACGCAGGCAATGGCAGCGTGACAATGAGGATGCTGCGGAAATGGAACAGGAACAGGATGTGCGCGAGGGTCACGAGAAGCATTTCCTCCCATAGCGCGTGTTTGAGCGTTTCAATGGTCCGGTCAATCAGTTCGCTGCGATCGTAGAAGGACTTCACCGTGATACCCTGTTTATTGAGGCCGGGCTGGATCTGCGCGATCTTCTCTTTCACTCGCTCGATGACTTGCATGGCGTTCTCCCCCGTGCGCATGACGACGATGCCGCCGACAACTTCTTTGCCATTCACATCCAGCGTGCCTCGACGGAAATCCCCGCCGATCTGCACTGTAGCGATGTCCCTCAGATAGACCGGCACACCATTCGTAGATTTTAGGACGATGTTTTCCAGATCGCTCGTCTTGTTCACCAGCCCCACACCGCGCACGACGAACTCCATGCCGTTCTCTTCGATGACTTTACCGCCGACGTTCAGGTTGCTATCCTTCACGGCGTTCATGACATCGCTGAGCATGACGTCGGAAGCGCGCATCTTCGTGGGCGAGACTTCGATCTGATATTGCTTCACAAACCCACCGATGCTCGCGACTTCCGCCACGCCTTGCACCGCGTTGAGCTGATAGCGCACAAACCAGTCCTGCACCGCGCGGAGCTGTCCGAGGTCCATGCCTCCGTCCTTCGCTTTCTTGGGATCGACTTCCAGGTAGTATTGATAGATCCAGCCAAGGCCGGTGGCATCAGGGCCAAGTTGCGGAGTGACCTTTTCGGGCATCAAGGTGGTGAGGTAGTTTAACCGCTCGAGCACACGAGAACGTGCGAAGTAGTTATCCACCTTATCATCAAAGATTACGGTAATGAGGGAGAAACCGAACATGGATTGCGCCCGCACCGTCTTCACGCCGGAAAGCCCTTGTAGATTCACCGAGAGCGGATACGTGACTTGGTCTTCGACCTCTTCCGGCGAACGCCCAGCCCAATCTGCGAACACAATGACCTGATTCTCGCTTAGATCAGGGATCGCATCCACGGGCGTGCGATAGAGCGAGCGCCCACCCCACGCGATGAGGATGAGAAAACCGCAGATGACCAAGAAGCGGTTCTTCAGCGACCATTCTATGAGACGATTGATCACGGCTTCACCTCCACCCCGCATTCGAGCATCTCCGCACCGAAGTAAGGGTTACGCAAAGTCGGGTTCAGTTGCATCCAGTCCGCCGTGCGTGGAGCGCCCTCGAAAGCATCCTTCGTCATCGGACACCGGAAGACTTTCAACGCTTTGAAACTATCCTCCTGTCGGCGCAAGGCTTGCACCAGATCGACTACCGCAACACTGAACGGATGAAATGTTTTGCGCGCGGCCGTCAAATCAGCGGCATTTGCCAAATGACCGCTCTTCTCAAGCGGATCAACCAGCTTGCGCCACGGGCTGTCACTGGCAAACGCTTTGACAAAAGCAGGCGTGGCCGTGCGGGTCTTGCCACCTTGTGTGTTGAATTCAGCCAGATTATCCGCGGCCAAAGCCGCGGTGATGGCATCGGCAAGTTTAAGATACTCAGCCACTGCGGCAGCTTGCTCCGTTGTCAAAGCAGGCAATGTGACCGGAACCGCATTGGTCGCGGCAGGTTTCGCTGTCGTTTCCTCATGAGCGTGAGCGGCAGAAGGGCTGGCACTCGCGTTAAGCTGCGCCTGCGCATCGATGAGCAGATTCCCTTGGGTTACGACAGCTTCACCTTCTTTGAGCCCTTCGAGGATTTCCCACACGCCATCGGCGGCGCGGCCCAGTTTCACGCTGCGTTGCTCATAGGCATGGCTGCCTTTATCCACGTAGAGCAACGCCTTGCCGCTCTCGGCCATGAGAATGGCGGAGCGTGGCACGACGAGGGCGGGAGCCGACTCCACCTTCACGCGGGCTTCCGCATAGAGACGGTGCGAAAGCTCCCGCCGCTTCACGCCATCCGCTTCGATAACCGGGTTGGGTATCTCCACCCGCACTTTCGCACTGCGCGTCATCATGTTCAGATTCGGATCGATGAAGGTGATGGCCGCCTTGAAGACCTTGTTCGGCACGGAAGGAGTGGTGATCTCCACTTCCTGCCCGATCTTCAACCACGCAAGGTCCTGTTCATAAGCATCGAACTGCAGCCACATCTTCGAGAAATCGGCCAACTCAAAGAGCGCCTCTCCTTCCGCGACCGATTGACCTGCATACACCTTGCGCGCCACCACCGTGCCCGTCATCGGCGAGACGATTTCCGTGTGCAGGTCCTCGCTCTTTTTCTCCGCCAGCGAGGTGATTTGTTTCTCGCTCAGGCCATATTGCGTCAGGCGAGATTGGGCGATGGTGAGCAGTCGCTTGGTATCTTCACCTTGGCCCACGTTGCGGGCGAGTCCGGCATACTCGCGCTCTGCGGCTAGCAGCATCGGGCTATACAACTTGGCGAGCGGCTGCCCCTCTGCGACTTCAGCGCCGACATAGTTCACGAAGAGCTCATCGATGCGCCCTTTCACATAGGCAGAAAGAATGCGATGGCGTGAATCATCATCGTCAATGGTCCCGGCGAAACGGAACGAGCGAGTCAATGGTTGCCTGGCTGCCGGAGTCGTTTGAACGTTTATGACTTGGATGGAATTGGAACCGAGCACTACCACGCCACCCACGGACTCGATGCCTTTTTCACCTTCATAGACCGGCGTGAGTTCCATGCCGCATATGGTGCATTTGCCAGGCTTGTCTGACTTGATCCAAGGGTGCATCGCGCTCTGGTAAAACTTCACCTTGCGCCCGGAAGAATCGCCTGCGCTCACACCTCCGGCATGCTTGTGCGTGGCGTAGTAGTAGCCGCCAAACGCCGCGCCCGCGATCGCCAGCACAACCAAAATGAAAGGGATGGGTTTCATGCTAATAAAATCAATTCTTTGGTTTCACTTCGGGCTGCGCGGCGGGCGAGGCCCCGATCATCTCGAGCGCTTCAAAATCTCCCAAGCCGCAGCAGAGGATCATTTCCGCCATGGCTTCATACTGTGTAGCAATGGCTTTCGCCCGCTTGAGTTCGGCCTCCAACAACAGGCGTCGGGTATCGAGCAGATCGCGCAACGGACCTGAATTTGCCTGCCAGGTGGCATGCATGCTCTCGATCATCAGCCGGGTGCGCGGGAGGATGTTGTCCTGATATAGCAGGGCTTCGCGGCGGGCGGCATCGATCTTCACGGTCAGCGCGTGGATTTCCCGCCGGAGACCGAGTTCCTTGTCGCTCACGTCCTTTTCCAGCGCTTGTTTTTTCGTTTCCTCGCGGACGACCTCCTGCCGGTAGCGTTCGCGGTTGAACCACGGCAACGAGAGGGACAGCATGACTTCGCCAGAACGGAACTCGCCCGTGCCGGTGTAGTTACGTCCTTGCACACCCACGCCCAGATCAGGACGCCGGCGCAATTTGGCCAAGGCGATCTCCTCATCAGCCACGCCCAGTTGCTCGCGCATGATCCGCAATTGCGGCTCATTCCTCACCGCGAGTTGGGCCAGACGTTCATTGTAAACGATCGGACTGGCGAGTGCGGGCAGCTTTAGTTCAGGCCACGCATTGGTCAGGGGCAGATTCAGAAAACGGTTCAGCGCAAACCATGAGTTAGTCAGCGTCTGCTCGTCGGTCTTCAGCTCTTCGCGGCGCTTCGCCAGTTCGTTTTGCACACGCAGGACATCGGCCTGCATCGCATTGCCAAAGCCATATTGGGCCTCGACGGATTGCTCCAAAGACTTGAGCCACTTGATGTCTTCCATTGCTGCCTGGACAGCGCGACTGACGTAAGCCGTTTCAAAAAGAACCTTCGCGAGATCGCGCCGCAGAATCTGAAAGACCGCTTCCTGCTCCGCCTCGCCCACGGCGATGCCGGCCTGAGCAGCCCGCTTTTCCTGCTTCTCTTTGCCAAAAACCGGCAGCTTTTGCTCCACGCCATAAAAGAAATCGCCATCATCCGCGCGTCTCGCTTTGCTGGCCGCCATGCCGCCGGCGGTAAAGGTGGGGTCCGTCCAGGAACGCACAGACGCGGCATTCGCCTGCGTCGATTCGATCCGCTTACCCGACGCTTGCAGAGCCGGGTGGTTCGTGCGCATCTGCTCGGCCAGGCTGGTCAGATATGCCGATGTAAGCTCAATCGCGTTAACGGCAGGGGCGGACGAAGACACGATGTCCGCTGCATAGATGCCGTGGCACCAGGCAGCCATGGCCGCCATGAGCAGAGAGACTTTCAAAATAGATTTCGAGCGTTGCATGAGATTCCTCCTGACACTTCACCCGGTCAGGACAGGTTTGTTTTGGGATCAAGGACGGATGGATAAATGATCCATCATGCCTAATGCCACGCGATAGCCGCTGTGGCTGCGAATAGGGGCGCGGCGTGAAGACACTTCACGTGCGCAGGAAGGAATCTAGATCAGAAGTGTGCAGTTCCAGCGGTAGAGCGGAACTGAAGAGGCAGAAAAATCAGCGGTGTGAACCGGCGCCGGGACTTGGGTCGGATGCGATGGACTTCTCAACAGCATCAGAGCCGCATCCAAAGCCGCGACCATTTGCTGTTCGTTCACTCGCGTCGAAGGAACGGGTGCGGCGGGATTATTGGAAGTCGGCGCGGGAGCCGGAGCCACACAGCAACTCACCCTCTGGCACGAACACGTATCGCAAGCGTCCGCCAGCCGCTGGGGACCAGACGGCATCGCGCTCGTCCACTGGCCGAGGACCAGTAACATGCTGAAAACTATGGCAAATGCGCGACGCATATCTCTCTATGACTACTTATACACCGGAACCGTGCTTTTTGCTCAAACTTAATTTCCGGGCATCCCGTTATCTGTCTTTATAGACGTTCCAGCCCCTAAAGCATTACACGGATTGTTGCTTGCTCTCCACAAGTTGTTGTTCTCGCAGCCTTTACTCCATGCCGCCATTCCTTATGCTCCACGTCATGCGTATGGTTCACGTTGCCTTGGGCAACCGGAGTTATGACATCCTGATAGGCCGCAACCTGCTCGCCCGCCTTGGTCGCGAGTGCGGGAAGCTTGGGTTAGGCAAGCGTTGCGCCGTCATCGCGGACAGCAACACCGCCCCGCTTTTTGCGGATACGGCCATGAAATCCCTCGCAGCGGCAGGTTTTGAGCCGGTGCTCATCACCATGCCGGCCGGTGAGCAATCCAAGAACCTCAAAGTCGTCGAGCAATGCTACGCCCAACTCGCCGCCCATCGGCTGGAGCGGAAGTCCTTTATCGTCGCACTCGGTGGTGGTGTCGTCGGTGATCTGGCTGGTTTCGTGGCCGCCACTTATCTGCGCGGGATGGCCTTTGTGCAGGTGCCCACCACCTTACTCGCGCAGGTGGACAGCTCTGTGGGTGGCAAGACGGGCGTGAATTTGAAATCCGGCAAGAATCTCGTCGGCGCGTTCCATCAGCCGAAGTTGGTGCTGTGCGATCAAGATAGCTTGCAGTCGTTGCCCGAACGAGAGCTCAAGGCTGGGCTCGCGGAGATCATCAAATACGGTATCATCTATGACGCCAAGTTCTTCGCCCGTTTAGAGAAGGACCTGCCTAAGCTCTTGCAACGGGATAGCGCCGCCCTCACGCATGCCGTCGCCCGCTCCTGTGAAGTGAAGGCCGAGGTGGTGAGCCAGGATGAAACGGAGACTGGTCTGCGCGCCATCCTGAACTTCGGTCACACCATCGGCCACGGTCTCGAAGCGATTTCCTCCTACGGCAAGTACCTTCACGGTGAAGCCATCTCCATCGGCCAAGTCGCTGCCGCCCATCTCTCAGCCCATCTGAGCGGGCTAAGCGTCCCCGAGGTGGAGCGCATCGCCACGCTGTTCTCGCGCTCCGGCTTGCCCATCTCGGTGAAGCTGACGGCCGCGCAGCGCAAAGCTCTCTTCGCCGCGATGCGCCTGGACAAGAAGGTCAGCGGTGGTGAGATCAAATTTGTTCTGGCCAAAAAGATCGGCGAGATCGTCTGGGGCCAACAAGTATCTGATGCGACCATTAACGAAGTGCTGGATGAGATCGCCGATTAACCTCTCCTCATAAACTTATGTCTGCTGTCAGCGAAACCATCGTCCGCGAGTATTTCGAGCTCCACGGTTTCTTCGTCCGCCAGCAGCGCAAGTATGTGGCACCCTCCAAGCGCGAGGATGATGACATCGATTTCTTCGTCATGAACCCGCGCTACGAGATCTCCACGGAGCCGTTGCCGTTCATCTTGGGTTCACGTGATTTGCCGAGCATCTCACGGGCGGTGGTCGTGGTGAAGGGTTGGCATACGGAAACCTTTAGCCCTGCTGTGCTGGCGCATGCACCGGAAATCTTCCGCTTCGTACAGCCAGAGGTCTTCAAGCAGGCGGAGAAAGCCATTGGTGAAGGCGGGCCGGTGACCAAAATACTCGTAGTACCCGCCCTGCCACATAGCGTAGAAGCGCGGGACCAGAGCATTGAATTGCTGCGGGTAAAAGGCATCGACGCCGTCATCCCCTTCCAGAGCATGCTTGGCGACTTGGTGGAGCACACCGAGACGAACCGCAACTATCAGAAGTCCGATCTGCTGCAGATGATCCGTATCCTGAAGAACTACGATTTCTTCAAAGAACCGCAAATGGAGCTGTTCAAGACGAAGCGGAAGAAGCGGTGAGACGTTGCCTCGGCTTCAACGAGGCTGGAGTTTCAGCCAAGGAGGGGCGGCATAACGTCCTTCATCCATTAACTTCAAAAGCTCTTCTTTCCAGCCAATGCGGGCCAACGAACGCAATCCGGCAGGCAAATCTGCCAGCGTCCGAGGTGCGATCGGGATCTCTTCCACTGCGTGTGTCGCCTCAAAGCGCCGTCGCATCTCCGGCAACGTTGAACCGCTCGCCACATCATGGTTCTCCAGCAACACAAACGCTTTGCGCAAATCCGGGCAGCGTTGAAAATCCAGCAGTTCCAGTTCCGCGCCTTCGACATCTAGGATGACTGCCGGGCGAACGGCCTTCGCGAGACGTTCTTGCAGAAGAGCCGGAGTCAGTTCCTCCGCGAGCTGTAACTGGCTGCCGATGTGATTCTTCGCTGCCAGCAATTTCACCAATTTGCGCCCCTCGGCGAACATCTCATAAGCGGCCACGATGGCTTGAGGACAGCGCAAGGCCATGCCTACTGCATAGTAACCTTCGGCCGCACCGGCGTTGATGATTACATCCGGCTGCCAGCGGATGAGCTCCTCCACCGCCGGATTCAGTTCCAATTCGTAGGTCCCCAGCAATTTGGGCCACAGCGCACTGCCCACGCAGGCGCGGATATAGCGCATGCCTTGAAACGGCCCTTGAGGCACGCGGTTGCCAAACGTCCATTGATAAAGGCGCGGATAGCTCATGGTGGAACCAGGCGAGTGTTGGCGGAATGTTTGCGGTTGCCAACCGTAATCCCACCTCTTCGATAGGCTTCAACTTTCAGTTTCCAAAATGCCAATCCCGCGTTAGGTTCCGCGGACTGATATGGTGCTGGTCATAGATAACTACGATTCGTTCACGTTCAACCTGGTGCAATACCTGGGCGAGATGAACGTGGATTTACAGGTCCATCGCAACGACCAGATCACGCTGGACCAGATCCGCGAGTTGAAGCCCGAGCGCATCCTGATTTCACCTGGCCCTTGCTCCCCGCGCGAAGCCGGTCTCTCGAACGAGATCATCAAGACCTTCGCCGGCGAGATACCTTTATTCGGAGTCTGCCTGGGTCACCAATGCATCGGCCATTCCTTCGGCGGCGAAGTGGTGGTGAACAACCGGATGATGCACGGCAAGGTTTCGCCCATCAAACACAACGGCAAAGACCTCTTCGAGGGCATGCCGAATCCGTTCAACGCCACGCGCTACCACTCCCTCGTCATCAAGCGCGATACCATGCCGGATTGCCTCGAGATCACGGCCGAGACGGCGGAAGGTGAGATCATGGGTGTGAAGCACAAGACGCTGCCGGTCTGGGGCGTGCAATTCCATCCGGAGAGCATCCTGACCGAGAGCGGCCGGACGATCCTCAAGAATTTCCTGAAGCTGAAATAATTGCCGGTTGGGCTCAACCTGCATTTGCCTTCTTTTCGCCAGTCATTAATCTGGTGCGCATATGTTCCCAGCCCGTATGCGCCTGACCGCTTTGTCGTGGACGTGTTTCCTCGTTCTGGCCACTTCCGTTTCCGCCGCGGAAGATCCCTTCGCCACCGGTGTCCGCACCACGGAGCCGCTGACTCCAGAGCAGCAGCTCAAGACCTTTCACCTGCCGCCCGGATTTGAGATGCAGCTCGTCACCACCGAGCCGCACATCAACAAACCGATGAATATGGCGTTTGATGCCTTGGGCCGTCTCTGGGTAACGACAAGCATCGAGTATCCTTTCGCTTCCACGAATGCCGCTCCGCGTGATCGTGTGATGATCTTTGAGGACTTCGCGCCTGATGGCAAAGCGCGCAAAATCACGGAATTCGCTAAGGGATTGAACATTCCCACCGGTGTGTATCCGTTCCGTTCTCCTTCATCTGTGAAGCCCTCTAAGCTGTCTTGGAAATGTGTGGTGTGGTCCATTCCGAACATCTGGCTCATGGAAGATACCGATGACGACGGCAAGGCAGACAAGCAGGAGATGCTCTTCGGCCCTTTTGATTACACGCGCGATACACATGGCAACCAGTCCAGCTATCGCCGCGGGTTCGATGGCTGGCTCTACGCCACGCATGGTTTCAACAACAACTCCAAAGTGCGGGGCAAAGACGGGCACGAGGTCGAGATGTCCTCGGGCAATACCTATCGCATGCGGCTGGATGGTTCCCGCTTGGAGCATCACACGTGGGGCCAAGTGAATCCCTTCGGCCTGTGCTTTGATCCGCAGGGAAACCTGTATTCAGCAGACTGCCACAGTTCTCCGATATATCAGCTTTTGCGCGGTGCATATTATCCCAGCTTTGGCAAACCACATGATGGGCTCGGCTTCGCCCCGTTGACCATCCAGCACAGTCACGGCAGCACGGCCATCTGTGGCATCCAGATGATCACCGATCCATCCTGGCCCAAGGAGCTTCAAGGCAATCTGATAATCGGTAATGTGATGACCAGCCGCATCAATCGTGACCGCGTGGAATGGCTGGGCTCCACTTCCAAGGGCCATGAGCAGCCGGATTTCCTGCGCACGGATGATCCGTGGTTCCGCCCGGTGGATATGCAGATCGGGCCGGATGGTGCTATCTACGTGGCGGACTTCTACAATCGTATCATCGGCCACTACGAGGTGCCCTTGCTGCATCCGGGCCGTGACCGTGAACGCGGACGCATCTGGCGCATCGTCTATCGCGGTGAAGATGGCAAGGCGGTGTTGCCTGCCACCAAATTGCCGGAGGACCTGAAAGGATTGGTGGCAGAAATGGGTTCACCGAACATGACGCGCCGGATGCTCGCGATGAACACCATCGCCGATGTGCATGGAAAAGCATTTGCGAAGCTGTCGTTGAAAGCACCTTGGCTGGAGAAAGCAGGTAAGGCGAGCTTGGCACAAGATGCCGCGGCGTATGAGCAATCAGGGGAAGCGTTTCGTTACGTTCATTCGCTGTGGTTGCGTGAGCGTCTAAATGTGCTGACGGACAAGGAGCTGGAGCTGGCCGTGCAGTCACCCTTATCCGTGGGCCGCGTGCATGCTTTGCGGATCATCGCTGATCGTGGGCTGAAATCGCAAAGCACACCGGGCGTACCTGCATTAAGCCAATCGCTGCAAAAAATTCTTATCCGTGCCCTGCAAGACAAAGCGCCATTGGTGCAGCGAACAGCCGCCGAGGCCCTGACCCAGCAAATGAAAGTGGAGGCGGTGAAACCACTGCTTGATCTCCTCGCCAAGGTACCGACTGAAGACACACATCTGAAACACATGGCGCGGATGGCTCTGCGCCATCAGGTAAGCGGCCCAGGCGCGGCCTCACTTAAATTCGCTGGCACCTTCTCTAAAAGTGAACTGGCTATCTTGATGGAGATCGCCCTTGGATTGAAGACAGAGGCTGCGGCAGAATTCCAACTGCGGCATCAGGACGCTGTCAGTGCGGATGCAGATCTGCGCACGCGCGTCCTGCAACACGTCGCCCGTTATGCGCCCGTCGCTGCGCTGGATACGTTGGCTGAAACGGTGCTTCGGCAACGGGACAATGACCTGGATGCGCAACTGGCTCTCTTTCAGACCGTGCAGCAGGGCTTCAATCAGCGGGGACAGAAACTGACGCCGAAAATGCAAACATGGGGCAGCACTTTGGCGCCGCGCTTGCTCGCCGCCGCAAAAGAACTGGGTGGCTGGGGCAATATGCCGGTGGACGGCATTAGCAATACCAAGAACCCTTGGACCTTGCAGGAGCGCAAGCTGGCGGATGGCGTGGCGGTCCAGTTGATCTCCAGCCATCCGGTTGGTGAACAGCTAGCCGGTGTGTTGCGCTCCGGTTCCTTTGAAATGCCGGACAAGTTGAGCTTTTATCTGTGTGGTCATGATGGCTTTCCGCAGACCAATCTCTTGAAAAAGAATTTTGTCCGGCTGCGTGAAACAGGCAGCAACGACCTGCTGTTCGAAGTGTCTCCGCCGCGCAATGATGTTCCCAAAAAGATCACTTGGAACCTCGCCGCACATAAGGGCAAGCGGGGTTATCTGGAAGTCGTGGATGCCAATACGGAACGAGCCTACGCGTGGTTGGCGTTCGGAAAGTTTGAGCCCGCCTTGCCCCAATTGGCCACGGTGGATCCAAGCCTCGCGCCGAAATTTCAGAAAGCAGCAGCGGAACTGGCCCAGAGCATGACACTGAAAGACCTGCTGCCGTCTTTGGTCGCGGTCTTGCGAGGATCGGACACGGACTATTCCTCCCGCCCTGCAGTGGCCGCCGCAGTCGCGAGTTTGCAATCGGACAGCCTGATGTCCTCACTGGTGGGGACATTGAGCGATCCTTCCGTGCCGGAAGAGACGAAGCAGTCACTGGCCGCTGCCTTTTCGATGGACAAAGTCAAGGCGCGTGAGGCCATTGCCAAGAACCTGCAAATCGTGCCGATACGCGTGTTGAACAAACTGGTGCTGATGCTGGCCGGTTCACCTGAGGGGGCGGAGCTGGTATTAACACTGGCGGAAAGCGGCAAGATTGCCGGATCAGCGGTTGTGGAGCGCACAGCGAAAGAGAAGCTCGGTGCGGCGAAACCGGTCCAGTGGGAGGCGCGGTTGAACAAACTGATCGCCAGCCTGCCGCCTGAGGATGCGACGCGGGAAAAACTCATCGTGGAACGACGCTTGGGGTTTGTCGGGGCCAAAACAGATGTGCGCAAGGGCGGCGAACTTTTCACCACGGTCTGCGCAGCCTGTCATCAGGTGAAGGGCAAGGGTGGTTTGGTGGGCCCGCAACTGGATGGCATCATGAGCCGTGGTGCTGAGCGTGTCATCGAGGACATTCTGGACCCGAACCGCAATGTGGATCACGCGTTCCGCTCGCATACCATCACGATGAAAGATGGGGAAGTGACCACGGGACTGCCGCGTCGTGAAGAAGGTGAAACATTGGTGATCGCCAATGCCGCAGGATTGGAAGTAAGCATCCCCAAGAAAGATATCAAGGAACGGAAAGAGTCGGCGAATTCGTTGATGCCGGATAACTTTGGTGAAGCGCTGACGCCGGAGCAGTTGTACGATCTGCTCGTATACTTGCTGAATCAGAAGTGATTAAACAACCTTCGCCTGACCGCCTAGGAACTCCAACGCAGTGCCCGGTTCCTTGTGCTCTTTACGCACATAGCCAAGGGCGACAACTTGCTGGCTCATGGGTAATCGCACGACGGAAGCGAGATAGCCCACGTCCTTGCCCGCGAATTGCAGTTTCGAGCCTTTCACTGGCAGCTCAGTCACCCCGGTGAGTTCAAGACGGCGCAGGGACTTGGCGACTTGGCCGTAGGTGCGGATACGCGCGTTCACTTCCTGGCCGATGTAGCAGCCCTTGGTGTAGCTGATGGCGCGCTTTTCCAATCCGGCTTCCGGCGCAAGATTGGTTTCGTCCATGTCCACACCGTAGCGAGGGATGCCCGCTTCGATGCGGGCGGCTTCAAAGGCTTCCCAGCCGCAGGCGCGTCCGCCTTGCGCTTTCACGGCAGCGAGAATTTTATCGGCGATCATGCCGAGACCGGCGCTGGGGATGAAGATATCGAAGCCAGTGGTACCGAGGCGCGGCTGGTTCATCACATAGATGTCGCCGACGTCCGGGATGTTATCCTTCACCCATTGCAATGGTGCAGCGGGCAAAGTCGGAACCAAGCCGAGAGCCGTCACGGCTGCGGCCGCCTTGGGGCCCTGCACGCTCACGAGGCCGTAGTGCGGAGCGACGTCCACGATCTGCACATCATCAGCAATGATGTATTTGTCGAGCCGCGTGCTAACCTTCTCCGTGAGGCCAGGTTCGAAATCGAGGAGGAGTTCATCGGCCAAACGGTAGATGTAGAGATCGCTCTCCATCTTGGCCTTCGCATTCACCAGTGCGGCGTAGCAACCGCCATCGGCTTTCAAGCCCTGCACGTCATTGGTGACCTGACCGTGGAGGAACTTGATGCGGTCGGCACCGAGGAGGCAAATGCGGCCGCGATTGCTGAGATCGATGAAGCCAGCGGATTCTTTCAGTGCGCGATACTCGGCGGCCACATCACCATAAGTCGCGACGAACTCGAGGCCGTTCACCTCGGTGAATTGGGCGTCTTGCAGTTCGTGGAACTCGTGTAACGGGAGCAGGCTCATCGCTGAATCTTATAAGAAACGCGGCTCTGTGATAGCATCAAGTGCCATCCCAGAGCCGCTTCAAACTATTCCGCCAGTTAGTTCCGCCTCGTCACCTCGGTGGCTACAACTATTCCGTCGGAGCGGCTTTCTTCACGAACGTGTGCGTGGCGTGGCCGAAGAACACTTCGGCGCTTTCCATCAACGTCTCGGAGAGCGTCGGATGCGGGTGAACGGTTTCCGCGAGGTCCTTCACGGTGGCACCCATCTCGATGGCCAAGGTGCCTTCGCCGATGAGTTCGCCGGCGCCATGCCCCACGATGCCCACACCGAGAATGCGTTCGGTCTCAGGATCGATAATGAGCTTGGTCAAACCATCCGGACGATCGAACGTCAGTGCACGACCGGAAGCGCCCCAAGGGAACTTCGCGATCTTCACTTCGCGACCTTGCTTCTTGGCTTCCGCTTCCGTCAGACCAGCCCAGGCCACTTCGGGGTCAGTGAACACAACAGCCGGGATGACGATCTTCTCGAAGGTGCTCTGTTCGCCCGTGATGACTTCCACGGCGATACGCGCTTCCTTGGAAGCCTTGTGCGCCAGCATAATGCCGCCAGCGACGTCGCCGATGGCGTAAATGTTCGGGTCTTCCGTCTGCTGTTGCGCGTTGATCTTGATGAAACCTTTTTCGTCGCGCGTGACCTTGGTGTTTTCCAGGCCGAGGTCTTCGGCGTTCGGGCCGCGACCGACAGCGACGAGGACGCGGTCATACAGCTCTTCGAGCTTCTGGCCGTTGTATTCGCTGGTCACCTTGATCTGTTTGCCGACAGTGGCCATGCCGAGCACCTTGGCCTTGAGACGCACTTCCTTGAACGCCTTCTTGGCGTAAGCAGCGACCGGGCGGGCCAAGTCAGGATCCGCTCCGGCGAGGAGCGTGTCCATCGCTTCGATGACGACGACCTTGCTGCCGAGACCGGCATACACGGTGCCGAGCTCCATGCCGATGTAGCCACCGCCGACCACGAGCAGGTTCTCGGGAATATCTTCCACTTCGAGCGCGCCACGGGAGGTCATCACGCGCGGATTGCCGAGATCAAACGCCTTGGGCAAGGACGCCCGGGAACCGACGGCAATGATCGCCTTGTCGTAGCTGATGAATTTCTGACCCTGCTCGGTCTCAACCCGGAGCAGTTGCGAGCCTTCGAAATAACCACGGGCGTGCATGACTTCCACGCCGCGCATCTTCGCGAGCGAGGCGATGCCGCCGCTGAGCTTCGTGATGATGGAGTTCTTCCAGTCGCGGAGCTTGGCGAGATCGATGGTCGGTTCGGCGAAGGTGATGCCGCGATGAGCGGATTCACGGGCTTCCTTGATGGCCTTGGTGGCCGTGAGGAGCGCCTTGGACGGGATGCAGCCACGGTTGAGGCACACGCCGCCGAGCTTCGGATCCTTCTCGATCAGGATGACTTTCTTACCCTGGTCCGCAGCGTAGAACGCGGCGGCATATCCACCGGGGCCAGCGCCTACTACTACGATATCGGTCTTAATCGTTTCCATATGTCTTAAATCTTAATCGTTGTGGTTAGGTCGCTGTTAGAGTTTCGCGTCCGCTTCCGTGATCGCCGCGAAAGCCGCTGCGAGATCCACCGTGAAACGGGCAGCGGTGCCACCATCGATCAAGCGATGGTCGTATGAAATCGCGATCGGCATCATCAAGCGCACTTGAATCTCTTTGCCAACCACAACCGGCTTCAGTGCACCACGGCCCATGCCGAAGATGGCGACTTCCGGCTTGTTCACGATCGGCGTGAAGTGAGCACCGCCAATACCGCCTTGGTTGGAGATGGTGAAGGTGCCGCCCTTCATGTCATCCGGCGAGAGCTTGCGATCACGCGCTTTCTTGGCGATCTCTTCCAGTTCCTTGGAGATCTGCAGCAGGCTCTTCTTGTCCGCGTCTTTGATGACCGGGACCATCAAGCCGGCATCGGTATCCACGGCGATGCCGATGTGGTAGTAATCCTTGAACACGATCTCTTCCGCGCCTTCATCGAGGCTGGAATTCATGATCGGATGTTTCTTCAACGCGGCGACGAGCGCCTTGATGGCGAACGGCGTGAGCGTGAGGCGCGCACCGGCCTTCTCGTAATCGGCGGCAAACTTCTTGCGGAGATCGTTCAGCGCGGTGATGTCCACATCCTCGAACTGGGTGACTTGCGGGATCGTGGTGACGCTTTCCACCATGCGGCGGGCGATGACCTTGCGGAGACCGGACATCGGCTTCTTGGTGATCTCGCCCCATTGGGAGAAATCAATCGATTCGGCCACGGGCTTCGCAGGAGCAGCGGGCGCACCAGCGGCGGCAGCCGGAGCGGCTTTGCCCTTGGCGGCGAGCTTGATGAGCTTCTGGAGGTAAGCGCGCACGTCAGCCATGACGACGCGGCCACCTTCTTCACTGCCCTTCACGCGGCGCAGGTCCAGACCAATCTCGCGGGCGACCTTGCGCACGGAGGGCGGCGCGGCGACTTCGGCGTCATTGATCTCTTCTTCTTCGCCTTCGTCACCGGCGTCATCATCTTCCTCTTCCGTTTCTTCGACGACCGGCGCGGCCTTCTTCTTGGCCTTCGGAGCAGCGGCGGCCTTCGCGGCCGGGGCTTCACCGGCAGCGGGAGCGGCACCCGCGACGCCTTCCAGCGAGACGATGAGCGCGCCGATGGATAGCTTGGCGCCCTCTTTCACGTGGATCTTGCTGATCACGCCATCCGCCGTGGAGGGGATGGGCGCGACGGCCTTCTCGTTTTCGAGTTCAATCAGCGTCTGGCCCTTGGTGACTTTGTCACCTTCTTTGACCAGGATCCCGACCACCACGCCGGAATCGGCACCTTCACCGAGCTTCGGTAATTTGACGTCCATAAATTTTCTATTTCAGTGCGACATCGCTCGCGCGATGCAAAATCTTTTTAACGCGGAAGCCGTGGGTCGGAACCCACGGCTGCCACTACGCGCGGCCTAGGCCGCGCAAATGTCATTTCACAGCAGGTACGGGAACACCTTCTCAGGGTCCACGCCCATGTCCTTGATGGCCTGGGCCACCACGGAACGTTCCACTTCACCGCGCTTGGCCAGGGCATACAGCGTGGCGATGACCGTGTGCTCGGCGTCCACTTCGAAGAAGCGGCGCAGACGTTCGCGCGTGTCGCTGCGGCCGAAGCCGTCCGTGCCCAAGGTAGTCAAACCGCCCGGAACCCACGGGGCGATCTGATCCGGCACGATCTTCATGAAATCGGATACCGCGATGAACGGCCCCTTTTCCTTTTCCAGTTCCACCTGGAACCAAGGCTTCTTCGGCGTTTCCGTGGGATGCAGCATGTTCCAGCGTTCGCAATTCAGGGCTTCGTTCCGCATCAGCTTGTAATTCGTCGCGCTCCAGACATCCACGGAGACGCTGTACTTCTCCGCGAGGATCTTCTGCGCCTTCAACGCGGACTGCATGATGGTGCCGCTGCCGAGGATCTGCGCCTTGTGCTTCAGACCGGGCGCGCCCGTGTTGAACTTGTAGAGACCCTTGAGGATGCCTGCTTCCACGCCTTCCGGCATCGGCGGCATCGGGATGTTCTCATTGTACAGCGTCAGGTAGTAGAAAATCTCTTCGCCTTCCTGATACATGCGGCGCATGCCATCCTGCACGATGACCGCGAGCTCGTAAGCGAACGCCGGGTCATACGTCATCAAGGTCGGGATCGTGCTCGCGAGCAAAAGGCTATGACCGTCTTCGTGCTGCAGACCTTCGCCATTCAACGTCGTGCGGCCAGCCGTGGCGCCGAGCAGGAAGCCCTTCGCCTTGATATCACCGGCGAGCCAGATCTGGTCGCCGATGCGCTGAAAGCCGAACATCGAATAATAGGTGAAGAACGGGATCATGTTCACCCCGTGAGTCGAATACGCCGTGCCCGCGGAGATGAAGGACGAGATAGCCCCGGCCTCGGTGATGCCTTCTTCGAGAATCTGGCCGTCTTTCGCTTCCTTGTAGTAGAGGAGCGATTTGCTATCGACTGGCTCGTAAAGCTGGCCCTTCGGCGAATAGATGCCCACCTCGCGGAACAAGGCGTCCATACCGAACGTGCGCGCTTCGTCAGGGATGATCGGCACCACATTACGGCCGATCTCCTTGTTGCGCAGCAGATGCGTCAGCAAACGCACAAACGCCATCGTCGTGGAGACTTGGCTGTCGCCGGAACCTTTCAGGAAGTCCTTGAAATGTTCCAAGTCTGGCGTGTTCAGGTTCGCCGCCTTGACCGTGCGCTTGGGGATGTAACCACCGAGTTCTTTGCGGCGCTTCTGGAGATACTTGATCTCCGGGCTGTCAGGAGCGGGCTTGTAGAACGGCGTTTCCGCGATCTCTTCATCGCTGATGGGGATGCCGAAGCGCTTGCGGAAAACGCGGAGTTCTTTTTCGTTCAGCTTCTTCTGGCCGTGCGAGACGTTGCGGCCTTCGCCGGCTTCGCCGAGGCCGTAGCCCTTGACCGTCTTCGCGAGCACGACCGTCGGACGGCCCTTGTGCTCGGTAGCGGCCTTGAAGGCAGCGAACACCTTGCGCATGTCGTGACCGCCACGCATGAGCTTGCTGAGCTGATCGTCCGTAAGGTGATGGACCATCGCGAGCAATTCTGGCTCTTTGCCGAAGAAATTCTTGCGGATGTAGCTGCCGGGCTCGACGACATATTTCTGATACTCGCCATCGACGACTTCTTCCATGCGCTTGCGCAGCAGACCCTTGCTGTCCTTGGCCAGAAGTTCATCCCAATCCGAACCCCAGATGACTTTGATGACATTCCAGCCCGCACCGCGGAAGGCGGATTCGAGTTCCTGGATGATCTTGCCGTTACCGCGCACCGGACCGTCCAAGCGCTGGAGATTGCAATTCACTACCCAGACGAGGTTGTCCAAGTTTTCGCGGGAGGCAAGCGTGAGGGCACCGAGCGTTTCCGGCTCATCGGATTCACCGTCGCCGACGAAGGCCCAGACCTTGGGTTCGATCTTCCAGTTCACGAACCCGCGTGCCTTCATGTAGCGGTTAAAGCGCGCCTGATAGATGGACATGATGGGACCGAGACCCATCGAGACCGTCGGGAACTGCCAGAAATCCGGCATCAAGTACGGATGCGGATAAGAGGACAACCCGCCGCCTTCGGCGAGTTCCTGGCGGAAATTATGCAGATGCTGCTCGGACAAACGGCCTTCCAAATACGCACGGGCGTAATTGCCGGGCGTGGCGTGACCTTGGAAATAAATGATGTCTGCCGGGCGTTCACCATCACCACCGCGGAAGAAATGGTTATAGGCGACCTCGTAAAGCGTTGCGGAAGAAGCAAACGTGGAGATGTGACCACCGAGACCGTTATGCTTGCGGTTCGCATTGACCACCATGGCCATGGCGTTCCAGCGCAAGAGACTCTTGATGCGGACTTCGGTCTGCCAATCGCCGGGATACTCGGGCTGATCTTCCACCGGGATGGTGTTCACGTATGGCGTGCTGACGGGGCGGGGCATGGAAACGCCCGCTTCTTCGAGACGTTCGAGAAGACGTTCCAGAAAGGCATGCGCCTGTTCCGGGTTTTGTTGCGCCAAGGTGGCGTCAACAAAGTGCTCCAGCGCCACCAGCCATTTTTGCGCAATGGCGGTGTTGCCGGATTTGTCTGCCGCGCCATTTTTCGGCGCTGATTCCAAAATCTTTGTGCTCACAGCTTGTCCCGTCGTCCAAGGTTGACCAATATGGGTCCGGCGGAGTGACCGCCGAAGCCGCAACATGTAAAGGCAGCGCGGCTTATCAGCCAACCTAAATCGGTGGCTGTTTTCCTATTCAGCCGCAAGAACGGCTTATTTTTGGCCTAAAGCAAACTGATGCAGCTACTCGACCTCAGTTATACCGAACCCGGGCGCAATCTAGCCTGTGATGAGGCATTGCTCAACTGGTGTGAGGCAAATCAGCGTCCGGTGCTGCGGATTTGGGAGTCGGCGAGGCCTTTTGTGGTGCTGGGCTACGCCAACCGGCTCTCCAAAGAGGCAGATCGGGGCGCCTGCGAAGCGTTGGGCGTGCCGATCCTAAGGCGTTGCACTGGTGGAGGTACCGTATTACAAGGTCCTGGTTGCGTGAGCTATGCGTTGGTTTTGCCCGTGGAATGGGTGCCCGAAGTGCGGACCATCGCCGGAGCCAACGAATATATCATGGCGCGGAACTGTGAGGCGGTGGATCTGCTGCTTAACGGGTTGGTCACCATTGATGGTCATACAGATCTCGTCTGGAAAGGGCGGAAGTTTTCCGGCAATTCCCAGCGCCGAACCCGGAATGCGTTGCTCTTCCACGGCACCTTTTTGCTGAAATTCGACTTGGACTTGGTGGAGAAGACCCTCCAGATGCCCCTCTTACAACCGGATTACCGGCAACAACGGGCGCATGGGGAATTCATCACGAATGTGCCGATGACGGGTATGGGGCTGAAAAGTGCCTTGCGCCAGGCATGGAAGGTGAATGGCAAATTCACAGAGAATCTGGATCAGGATATCGAGGCGTTGCTGGCGGAGAAGTACGATAATCCGCAGTGGCACGAGAAATTCTGAGTCAGCGCCGGACATTGCGGCGGGCGGAAAGATAACCCCAGAGCATGCCGATCAACAAACCGGCGGTGTGCGCCATGTTGGCGATCGGGAGGATGCCGGAAAAACAGATGAGGTACCACACGACCATCATCGCCACGGTGTTCGGATGGAGGATGATCCCGGAAGCGAAATCGAACTTGGATTTCATCCAGGCATAGCCGAAAAGCCCGTAAACGACACCGGACATGCCACCGAAACTGGGAACCGCCCGGCTGAAGGGCGGCAGATTGATGCTGTATTCCGCGAGGTTCGAGAGGATCGCGGTGACGAAGACGAAAACCAGCACGTAGCCGGAGCCTTTGACGCGCTCGATCATGCCACCCAGCATCAGCAGGTTGAGCATGTTAAAGATCAAATGCACGGGACCAAAGTGGATGAAGACCGGCGTGATCAAACGCCAGACTTCGCCCTGCCGGATCTCTTGCAAGCCCCCATGCCAGCGGATGAAGTTCTGATCTATCTCGAACTTGGTGATGACCCACGGCTGGATGATCTCCGTATTGCTGCCCAACTGGGTCAGTGCGGCGACCACGAGGCTGACGATGAAAAGAAAAAAGGTGACGTAAGGCAGGCCGCTGTGCTGGCGGTTCAGAATCTGCCGGCTGTTAAATGACCGCTTGGCCGCTGCTGCCTCCCCCTCCTGTAACTGGGCTTCCTTCTTGCGCGCGGCTTGGGGGGCAGTGCTGTATTCGGGCGCGGCCGGATTGGCGGTGAACTGCTTCAGCAAGGTCGCGGCCTCCTCCATCTGCGCATCGTCCAACACCCAGACTTCATAGTGCTGGCCTTCCAGTTCCACGCGGTTCTCGATGCCGCGCACAAACAGGTAGTCGCTAAAAAGGGCGGCGTGCTGGTCACGCGTGATGGTTCCGATCAAACGCATTGCGGGCTCAACCTTTCACCAAAGGGACGTGCCGTCAAAGCCTCTCAAGGTTCGGCACCACAAAAGAAGAACGATAATTGCGGGTCAGCAGGGCATCAGCACGGGGATGCTGCAGGAATTGTTCGCGGTCAGCGTCGAACTTCAACCACGGCCCGATCACAGTCGGCTGACTGGCGGGGTTTATCTGATTGGCCGCCAGATGTTCCGTCATCCGGCCGAAAGCCTCGCGGGTAGCGGGCTCGTCCGAGAGTTTCTCCTGGATCTCGCCATGCTCCCCGGTGTGGCCCAGGCGATAGGAGATATTGCCCAGATGTCCAAGGGCACTGGAGAGATGGCCTTCCAGAATGCCGGCTTTCAACGCGGAGGGCTGATGATCGCGCACGCAATGGATGAAATTGGCGAAATGACTTTGCGCGGGATCGTTCGTGGCCGGGAAGTGCCGGAGCAATGTGCCCTGAGTATCATAGGCGAAGGCTTCGTTGGATACGAGGCGCAGATGGCCGTTCGTGCAATGGATGATGACGCCGATGGCGGTGTCCGCATACTTCGGCATCACGGCTGAACCGCGCTGTTCGGGCAGGCCACGCACCTCGAAGACGATGGGCGCGGGCTGGTAATAATACATCGCAAGCTGCGTGTTGGGCGTCTGCGCGTCATCGGCCTCACCAAAGCGACCGCCGAGGCTGGCAACAGCGCCCGGCAACGAATCATAGCCCAAGGCCCAGCGCGCGATGTCCATCTGGTGCACGCCTTGATTGCCGATATCGCCATTGCCGGTTTCCCAGAACCAATGCCAGTCGTAATGCAGGCGATAACGTTTGAGGGAAGACTTGGGAGCGGGACCGCTCCACAAATCATAATCCACGGAGTAAGGCACCAGTTGGGAACCGTTCACGCGGCCCAAGGCAGGGCGGCGTTTATAACATAAACCGCGAGCGAGGATGATCCGGCCCAGTTTGCCCGAGCGCAGAAATCCGATCGCCGCGGTGAGGGCCTCGCTGGACCGGCTCTGGGTCCCAGTCTGGACCACGCGACCATATTTCCGCGCGGCATTCACCATCTGGCGGCCTTCCCACACATTGTGGGAGACGGGTTTCTCCACATACACGTCCTTGCCCGCCTGACAGGCCCAGATGGTGAGGAGTGCGTGCCAATGATTCGGCGTAGCGATGGTGATGGCGTCGATGTCCCGGCTGGCGAGCAATTCACGCACGTCCGTGAATGTCTTCACCGTTTCACCGAGTTTTTTGGCCTCGTTCGTTTCGCGATACAAAACTTGGCGGTCCACATCGCACAGTGCCGCGATACGCACGCCGGAAGTTTTGCGAAGCAACGCCAGATGATCCCGGCCGCGGCCGTTCAAACCAACGACGCCCACCCGCACGGCGTTGTTGGCTCCGGCGACTTGCGACCACGATTGAGCGGACCAACCGGTGACGGCCGCAGTGGCCAGGGAACCTTTCAGGAAACTACGGCGCGAAGTGCGAAGCATAAAATTATTTGGCCCCTTGCTCGATCCACTTCTGCACGAGTTCTGCTTCCTTGGCGGAGAGCTTGTGTTTCTCAGGTTGCGGGATGTCGCCATCTTTCCCGGAGACGATGATCACGAGGGGACTGCGAGCGGCAGCGTCTAACTTCACCGCGGCGCCATAGACTTCGCCACCTTTCAGTACGCCTTCACGCGTATCTGCCTTGAAGCCGCCTTCGGCTTTCGATGGGCCATGGCAGGAGATGCAGGATTTGTCGAAGACGGGTTTGATATCGGCAGCAAAGGTGATCTCTTTGGCGGTCATCTTAATCTCGCCATCGGGCCAGACTGCGCCTTGATCGATCCACGCGCGCAAGAGGCCGATCTGTTCTTTCGTCAGGGGCACGCTTTCACCGGGCTTGTCACTGGGCGGGGGCATCAGGCCTTCCTCGATCAAACCGGCCACGATATGCACCATCGGGCTCTTCTCGCTGTTGCCGGGGATGATGAACGGGCCTTCCTTGCTCGGTTTCATCGCATGCTCCTTCGTGTCCATGCGATACTTGCCCTTCTGCTTGTCCGGGCCGTGGCAACTGATGCATTTCTCCACGAAGATGGGATAGATCTCTTTCACGAAATCCACCTTGCGTGGCGCGGGCAGCGGCAGCTTGCTGGTATCCACGGCGAAAGCGAGGCTGCTCGTCACCGCCACGAAAGCGATTACGGCCAAGGATGAAAGTAAAGGCGTCTTCATAGTCATACCCGGTAATTGGACGCACCGAAGCTAGGCCGTGTTCGGTAAAAGGCCAAGTCTGGAGATGGGGCGTGCCCGTCCTCGGGCACAGCAAGGCGAAATGCTGCAGGCAGTATGTAGACCGCCCATGGTCGAGGAAGATATGCTTGAACGCGGCTAACGAATTTCTCGCTGTATGTGCTCAGGGACGTTGCTGTGCCCGAGGACGGGCACGCTCCCTAAAATTTCCCCTTTGCAGGGGGCGGGGACGCTTTATCTTGCTGGCGTGCTTTCGTCACTTACTGAGCAATTGAAATCCCGCCAGGCGTTGAGCGGGGAGCATGTGTCTGCCGCCATCCGGGGGCTTACGGCGGAAAGCGTGTCGCCAGAGGCCAAGGCCGAGTTCCTCACCGCGCTGGCATTAAAGGGCGAGACGGTGGAGGAGATCGCGGCGTTTGCGCGGGAGTTGCGTGAGCTGTCATTGATGCCACCCCTGGATCCATCACTGCGCGCGGGCGAAATCCTCGATGTCTGTGGCACGGGTGGGGACAAGCTCAACACCTTTAACATCTCCACCAGCGTGGCCATTGTCGTAGCAGCGGCAGGTGTGCCGATGGCCAAGCATGGCAATCGCGCTATCACGTCCAAGTCTGGCAGCGCGGATGTGCTTGAGGCTCTGGGCATCCCGGTGGACAACACGCCGGAGCAAGCAGCGGCGTTGTTGAAGGAACACAATTTCGCGTTCTTCATGGCCACGCGTTTTCACCCGGCGTTCAAGCACATCGGTCCGGCGCGGAAGCTTTGCGCGGTGGCCGGACAGCGGACGATCTTCAATTTCCTCGGACCACTGATGAATCCAGCGCGGCCGACGGCGCAATTGGTCGGGGTGCCAAATCCACTCCTCACCGAACCCATCGCGCGGGTGCTGCAGAGCTTGGGCATCCGGCGTGGCATGGTGGTGAGCGGGCTGGCGGAAGGCGCGTATCTGGACGAGCTTTCCACCATGGGCGACAATCAGGTGGCCGAGTTTTATCAGGATCGCGGTTTCCACACGTCCGTGTGGCAACCGGAGTTTCTGCCTTTGCAACCGGCCACGCTGGCCGAACTGGCCGGCGGAGATGCGCAGGTGAATGCGGTGATCGTCAGCCTGGTGTTGTCCGGTGATGAGCGCGGGCCCAAGCGCGATGCCGTGTTGCTAAATGCCGCCGCCGCCCTGCATGTGGCGAACAAGGTGAAGTCCTTGATCGAAGGCTGGGAACTGGCGGCGGAGATCATCGATAGCGGCAAGGCGACGGCTAAAATCAAAGCACTGGCCACCCGTTAATCAATTCATCATGTCGGATCAACCTGTTCAGTATCAACTCATCGGCAGTGACGGCATCGAATACGGTCCGGTCTCCGCCGAGGACGTACGCGCGTGGATCAGGGAAGGCCGGGCGAGTGCCAAGACGATGGTGCGCGCCACAGGCAGTCCCGCGTGGCGCAAAATGGGCGAGCTGCCGGAATTCGCCGAGGCTATCGCGCAAAGGGCGGCCAATGCCCCGGCGGCAAGCGCCAGTGTCGCGACGCCAAAGCCGGAACAGAACAAAACGGCGCGCATGGGGTTTATCCTCAGTGTCGTTTCGCTCCTGTGCTGTTGCGTGCTGCTGGCGCCGGCGGGTTTGATCGTTTCAACGATCGCCCTGGTCCGGATCAATTCCGGCAAGGATTTGAAGGAAGGTTATGGATTTGCGGTGGCGGGGATTGTGATCAGCCTGCTGGTGATCATCCTGAACATCGTGGTGTTCAATTACCTGCCGAAATTCATGGCGGGCGCGGGATCGAAGCCGGTCTTTAGTCCATGAGCGATGCCGCTTCAGTTCCGCCATTGCTGCAAGAGCGTCCGGTGAAACGGATGACGGCGGTGATGTGGGCGGTGGCCTTTGCGGTCGGGGCGGCGGTGTTGCTGGTGCTCCATTTTTTCCCTCCGGGGCAATATCCTATCTATCCGGTTTGCCCGTTGCGTCAAAGCACAGGGTTGGATTGTCCGGGCTGCGGCGGCTTACGGGCCATGCACCAACTTACGAACGGGAATATCGTGGCGGCGTGGCAACTGAATCCCTTCGTGTTCGTGTTGGTTCCGCTGGCGGCGTATGAGGGAATTATTCGGCGGGCTTGGAAGAAAGAGTTGCCCAGCGTATTGGGAAATTCGCGAGTGTTGATCACGCTGGGACTGCTGCTCCTGGCTTTTACCGTGGTCCGGAATCTACCGAAACTGGCACAGTGGTTTGCTTGATTTACTATTATGATCGAACTGCTGCGCCGCTGGCTGAAAATAACGTATCCGGTGGACCAGAACAGCGCGCGGGCCTGTCTGTTGCTGAATCTTGGAGCGTGGCCGGGCCTGGGCTCCGTGCTGGCCCGGCGCGCGAGTGGTTGGGTGCAAATGATGCTCTCGCTGGGAGGACTGGTGACGGTCATCGCGGCGTTGTTCAAGTTCACGGGCATGATGATCGATGAAACGCGCTATCCGACGTGGAGAGATGGATTCGTCTGGATGGCTATCGGCGGATTGGCCGCATTTGTGGTGTCGTGGTTCTGGTCGCTCATCACGAGTCTCTCCGTCCGTTCCCAAGCCGTGCCGACGGTGAAGCGGAATCCCAGCCAGCCGCCGCCGCTTTGAGTTGGCTTTGGCAGGACGCGCCATTATTTTTCACGCATTGATGAAGCCGTTCAAAGCTATCGCCGCCATGTCGGAGAACCGGGTGATCGGAATGGGGAATACGATCCCGTGGCATCTGCCTGAGGACTTCAAGTGGTTCAAGCAGACCACAACTGGGCACATCATCGTGATGGGACGCAAGACGTATGAGTCCATCGGCCGGCTGCTGCCCAATCGCACGACGGTAATCTTGAGCCGGAGTGATCTCGCGGTGCCGGGTGCGGTAATGTTGAAGGATTTGGCCGCACTAAAGCCAGCGGAAGATGGGCGTGAGACTTTTATTTGTGGTGGCGCGGAGATTTATCGTCAGGCTTTGCCGCTTTGTTCAGATCTCTATCTCACGTTGGTAAAAAGGACGGTGGAAGGGGATGCTTTTTTTCCGCCGTTTGAAGAGCAGTTTGAACTGGTGGAGACGTTGCGGGATACGCCGGAGTTTTCGATTCTGCATTATCGGCGGAAGTGAGGCAGCCCGGTCTACGCAACGCCCAAACACTAATGGACTTAGCGCGATTTTCTTAAAATTGTGCCTGGAAAAATTGTCTTTTTAAGGGATTTTACTTCATCCACCCCACCGACCCCAGAAACAGATCCGTCTGCACCAGCGCATCATTGTACAGCGCCCCGTCAAACATCAGGTAGCCGTGCGCCCCTCCTTCGTTCACCACCAGTTCCGAGCGATTGCCCGCCTTCAACATCGCCTCATGAAACTTCTGCGCTCCCTTAAACGGCGTCGTGGTGTCGCCCGTGCCATGCAGGATGAGTGTGGGCGGTGTGCCGCGCTTCACCTGATGCGCCGGTGAGATCTCCTGCCAACGCGTTCCGATCAAAGCATTGCCATACCCTTCCTTCGACGTATCGATCACCGGATAATACAGCACCATAGCATTCGGCACGCTGGAGATCTTCAGATCATCCGTAGCCTCATCAATGCCGTCGAACATCGCCGTGCTCGCCGCAACATGGCCACCTGCTGAACCGCCATTTACCGCGATGCGCTCCGGATCAATGCCCAGCTCCTGCGCATGCGCCCGGATATAACGCATCGCCGAGCGTCCGTCCTTCACACAATCGAAAACCGTGTTCGTCCCCTTCGTCGTGACCAGCCGGTATTCCATGCTGATTCCCACCATGCCCAGTTCAGCATAATGCGCCGCAAACGGATACATGCGCCGTGGTTCCCCGCCCCGCCAGCCACCGCCGTGAATGGTCAGGAAGCACGGGCGCTTATCACCGGGCTTAAGCTCCTTGGGCTCGAAGATGTGCAAGCGCAGTTCGCGTCCTTCGATCTGTTTGTAAACCACTTTGCGTGTCGGCTCGACCTTGGCCGCGATCTGCGCCGCCGGATCCAGTGGCTTAGGTGCCGCCGCGTGAACTCGTGACACACCCAGAGAAATGAAAGTCACAGCCAGTAAATAAAGCAGGAGCAGGGGACGCATGTGGAAATAGAATCGCAAGCCGCACAGGCGGACCAGAAAAATCCCCCGGAGCGTGCCCGTCTCGGGCACAGCAAGGTGAAATGTTGCCGGCGGATTCAGAAAACTTTACGGCAAAGGAGAGCAGCCCGAGCGGATATCTTTGGACAAAATGTAAACTACCTTTGCTTAGGAACGTTGCTGTGCCCGAGACGGGCACGCTCCCACGGTTAAGAAAATTTCTGACAATAACAGGTTTGTAGTGTCTAATCTTCGCTATGGGAACACAGGCAGCATTATTGCGGCTGGAAGGATTGTCTAAACAGTATCCTTCCACGGAAGGTGCCGCGCCGCTCTATATCTTGAAGGACGTCACGCTGGATATCGCGCAAGGCGAGGCCGTGGCCATCATCGGGCCCTCCGGCTCCGGCAAGAGCACCTTGCTCAACGTGCTCGGCACGCTGGACAAGCCCACCACCGGCAAGGTCACCTTCAGTGGACGCGACCTCACGCAGCTCGACGAACTGGCCTTAGCAGCGCTACGTAATCGCGAGATCGGTTTCATCTTTCAATCCCATCATCTCTTGCCGCAATGCACCGTGCTGGAAAACGTGCTCGTGCCCACACTTGCCTCTGGTGGCATTCGCGGAACTGAAACCGTGGATCGCGCCAAGCGCCTCCTTGATCGCGTAGGCCTGTCACCCCGCTCCAATCATCAACCCGGCCAACTCTCCGGCGGTGAACGTCAGCGCGTCGCCGTCGTGCGCGCGTTGATCAACCAGCCTAAGCTCGTTCTTGCCGACGAACCTACCGGCGCGCTGGACCGCGTGTCAGCCGATACGCTCGCGCAACTGCTCGTCGAATTGAACAAGGAAGAAGGCGTGACGCTCATCGTGGTGACGCACGCGCTGGACCTCGCGAAGAAGATGGGCCGCATCCTCGAGCTGCAAGACGGCAAACTGGTGGAGAAGAGGAACTGACCTATGATGAGCATGGGGACATTGGTGCGGCGTAGCCTGGCGTATCATTGGCGCGCGCATCTAGGTGTGTTACTCGGCGCTATCGTCGGCAGCGCTGTTTTGATCGGTGCGTTGCTCGTCGGTGATTCCGTGCGCGCCAGCTTGAAGAAGCTCGCGCTCTTGCGGCTCGGAGCGACGGAACAGGCGCTCGCCTCGAATGATCGTTTCTTCCGCTCCGCATTGGCCGGTGAGATCTCGGGTGAAGTCAAAACTCCCATAACTCCCATCGTGCAAGTGCTCGGCACCGCCAGTGCGCGGGGTGGTGAAGGCCGCGCGAACAAGGTGCAGGTGCAAGGCATCGAGAACGGTTTCTGGGAAATGGCCCAGAAGAAACCCGCGTTCGCCACGATTCCCGATGGCTCCGTCGTCTTGAACGAAGGCCTCGCCCGCCAGCTCGGTGTGAAGGAGAAGGATGACGTCGTCTTCCGTGTGCCGAAACCTTCCGCGCTTTCTCGCGATGCGCCATTGGCCTCGCAAGAAGATGCATCCGCTGCCTTGCGCGTGACCGTGCATGCCATCGTAAGCGATGAAGAATTCGGCCGCTTCGGCCTGCAGGCGAGCCAGTTGCCGCCGTTCAATGCCTTCATGCCGCTCGCCTGGCTCCAGCAAAAACTGGACATTCCCGGCAAAGCGAATCTGCTGCTCGTCGGCCAAGGTGGAACGGATAATGCCGCACTCACGACTGCGCTGAAGAAGCATTGGCAGATCGCTGATGCGCAGATCGAGTTGCGCGATTTGCCAGACGCAAAGGCCATCGAGATCCGCACTCCTCGCGTGTTCCTCGATACGGCCATGGCGCAAGCCTCGGAGAAGGCGGGCGCGAACGGAAAAAAGATTCTCACCTATTTCGCGAATGACATCCGTCTTGGCACGAACTCCGTGCCCTACTCCATGGTGACCGCTGCGGGTGAACCGTGGTTGCCAGCGGGCATCAAGGAGGATGAGATCGTGCTGGGGGAATGGGCTGCGGAAGACCTCGGTGCGAAGGCGGGTGATACTGTCACGATGAGCTATTACTTCGTGGGCATCGGGCGCAAGCTGGAGGAGCGCACGAATACTTTCCGCGTGCATTCCATCGTGCCGCTTAGCGGTATTTATGCGGACCGCACACTGATGCCGGATTTTCCCGGGATGACGGATGCGGAGAACTGTGGGGATTGGGACACGGGCTTTCCCATCAAGATGGACGCCATCACGCCGAAGGATGAGAAGTATTGGGACGATCACAAAGGCACGCCGAAGGCATTCATTTCTTTGGCAGCGGGACAAAAACTTTGGTCGAACCGCTTCGGTGATCTCACCGCCGTGCGTTATGACAATGCCAACACGACTACGAACCAGATCGCCCAAGCCATCCAGCAACAGATGGATCCGGCCAGCGTCAGCCTGAGCTTCCTGCCCGTGCGCGAGCAGGCGCTGAAAGCGGTGGCGCAATCGCAAGACTTCGGCGGTTTGTTCATCGGTTTCAGTTTCTTCCTCATCGTCGCCGCTCTGTTGCTAATGGCTCTGCTGTTCCAACTCGGCGTGGAACAACGCGCTCGTGAAGTGGGCACGTTACTCGCCTTCGGCTTCACGCCTAAGCAGGTGCGGAATCTCCTTCTAGGCGAGGGGAGTGCCATCGCTTTGATCGGCGGCATCCTCGGTGCGGTAGGCGGTATCTGGTATGCGCGCGGCATGCTCTATGGGCTGGCGAATTTGTGGCGGGATGCGGTGGGCACGTCCTCACTCGCGTTTCATGCGCAGCCGCAGACTTTGGTGATCGGCACCGTGGCGAGCTTCACCGTGGCGCTCATCACCATCTGGCTCGCCGTACGGAAGCAGGTGCAACGTCCCGCGCGCGAATTGCTCGCGGAAGGTGCGGAGGAACGGCGCAGCACGCTGGAAGGTGCCCAGAAGAAGAGCAAAGCCGGCATCATCGCGACGGTTTGCATTGTGTTAGGAGTGGCGATGGTCGCGTGGGCAAAGTTCGGTGGTGGTGGCGGCGGCGCAGCGGGCTTGTTCTTCGGAGCGGGAGGTTTGTTCCTCATCGGTGGACTCGCTGCGAGTGCGGCGTGGTTGAACCATTTGCGCGATGCGGGATTGAAGCTGACCAGCGACCAGCTCGCGGCGGCATTTAATCTCAACGGTCTCGGCATCCGCAATGCCGTGCGGCGGCGCAAGCGCAGTCTCGCTACGATCAGTTTGCTCGCGTGCGGCAGCTTCCTCGTCGTGGCCGTAGGTGCGAACAAGCTGAATGCAATCGCGGATGCGGGTAAGCGCTCGGCAGGCACTGGTGGTTTCGCCTTCATCGGTGATACGACGATTCCTGTGGTGCAAGATCTGAATCTAAAGGAAGGCCGCGAATTCTTTGGCCTGGATGACAAGAAGCTCGCGGGTGTCTCCCTCGTGCCTTTCCGCGTGAAAGATGGTGATGATGCGAGCTGCCTGAACCTGAATCGTGCGCAGACACCGCGCTTGCTCGGTGTGAATCCGCAACTCTTGCAGGAACGCGAGGCGTTCACGTTTGCGAAGCTGGCGGAAGGCATGAACAAGGATGAGCCGTGGAATGCGCTCAAGACTGCGGCGAACAGCGATGAAATTCCCGCCATCGGTGATTTCAATTCCATCATGTGGGCGATGGGCAAGAAGGTCGGCGATACGCTGGACTTCCGCGATGAACGTGGCCAAGTCTTCAAGATACGTATCGTCGGAGCGGTGGCGAATTCAATCCTGCAGGGCAACTTGCTCGTCGATGAAGCGGCATTGGTGGCGAAGTATCCTTCGGAGAGCGGCTATCGGATGTTCCTCATCGATGCACCCGCTGAACGTGCCGGAGAAGTTTCCACGACCCTGACCAAAGCCTTGCAGAACGAAGGCCTCGAGCTGACCGCTACGGCGCAGCGTTTGAACGCGTTCAACGCGGTGCAGAACACCTATCTCAGCACGTTCCAGATTCTCGGTGGACTTGGCCTCTTGCTCGGCAGCTTGGGCTTGGGCGTGGTGGTCTTGCGCAATGTGCTGGAACGGCGTGGTGAGTTAGCGCTGATGCAAGCGGTGGGCTTCCGTGCGCAGACCTTGAAATGGCTCGTCATCAGCGAGCATGGCGTGCTCTTGCTCGTCGGCCTAGCGGTGGGTGTGATCTCGGCACTCATCGCCGTATTGCCCGCGCTCCTGTCACCCGGTGCGGAAATTCCCTATGCCTCCCTCGCACTGACGCTTGGGGCGGTGTTGATCAGTGGTGGGGTGTGGACTTTGGTGGCCGCATCGTTTGCTTTGCGAGGGCAGTTGTTGGATGGGTTGCGGAGTGAATAGGTTCGTGAACTGACTCGCTGTGAATACCGAGCCACCAGTTGAGCCAGCGATAACCAAACCACTGGGCCGTTTTGCCCGATCGCGTGTGCTTCTGGGCTTCGTCACTGTGTGCGTGTTGGTCTGGGGCATCAAAGCCATCCATTACGCAATGCAGCCGAAGTACGACGGAAAAACTGCGTCCGAATGGTTTGAGGAAGCCAAAGGATTCGACTTCTCAACAGAGAACCGTCAAGGACGCTATCAGCAACCTGCTGTTATCGCATTAAAAGGTTTGGGAACCAACGCCGTTTGGTATTTGTGGAAAGAAACAAACCGTACTAATTCCACTTTAACAACATTGGGTTGGAAGGTCTATGATCGGATTGCCAAGAAGGAAAGCCTCATTTCCCGCGATAAAGTAAGGCAAAGGAAAGCCTATGAGCTTCTTATTCTCATGGATAACATTCCTGAAGCTTTTATATTAGAGTTAGCAAAGGATGTACGTGGAACAGATGCTTCAAAAGCACGTCAAGCAATCTGGTTGTTATACCAATTCTAGTTTGAGATTGCACTATTGTGAAGGTGGGGAAAGTTAAGGTTCATGCCGAAAAGATTTCGTCTGAACCGGCCGGATTTGGCGGCGGCGTTGAAAACGGCGTTGGGCGACTGCCAGGACAAGGCTTCCCAGCAGC
>CALRJY020000034.1:0-72957 GCA_943367715.1 Chitinophaga pinensis
GAGGGGCCTATCTCTCCCCAGGGTCTCGTTCAAAAAGCACCTGCGGGCCGGGTCGGGCTTCCCTCTCCCTCTGCCTCAAATGTTCCCTTGCTCCACCCTCATTAATTACCACCTCTCCAACATGCAAGGGCCGGGGTGAGGGGGAAGGAGACTTTCCTAAACAAAAATTCGTCAGCTTTTATCATTAAAACAACCACTTCCCTTCCGCCGTTTTTTACTGAACCCAAAACTTATGGGCCGTTCCGTGGCCCCCGGCAGCGGGCGGAGAAAAGGAGCCTTCCATTCTCGACAATGCATTCTCTGAAATTTACGCTGCCATCCATGAAAGGAAGGACGCGCATCTCACAGAGCTTGGTCCCTTAGCTGATTATGAAACCCGCCATCCTCCTCGGTTTACTCTGCCTCCTCGGATTTTCCGGTTGTGCACACCAACGTGGCGCCGCTCTCACCCGGAATCATGCCGCGGTCATGGATTCGTTGCCCGCAGCCATGAAATCATTGCCCGTTCAGATCATCCCCTCCTTCCAGCACCCCGCCTTGGCCTGGTCCACTGCCGGCATGATGGAGTCCTATGTTTCCTACAACCCCCGTATCGCGGAGCAGTTGCCGTCGGATGTTTTGGCCTTTGCCCTGGTGCATGAGTACGCACATCTCCACCTTAAACACATTGGACCTTTTAGCTCTGGCAACCGGTCCGTTGCCACCGTCAGGGAGCAGGAATTCGCTGCCGACCGTTTCGCGGCGCAGTTCTGGTCCACCAACGACATGAGAGTCGCCCAAGCCGCTGCCGCCTCCTTTCTGTCCCCTGCCGCTAACCGGGCTTTAGGCTCAGAAAAACCTTCACTGCAAGCGGGATATCCGACACGGCAGGAACGCGCCCAGGCGATCCTCGACTATCTCGCCCAAGCTCAGCAAAATTCAGCCCTCAAAGGCCCCTGACCATCTTATGGGTTCCCTCGCTTAATCATGCACATCGAACATTCCAAGCTGCGGAACGAGTTCATCTCGTTCTGGTTTGAAACGCGGGTGGAAGGCGTTCTCAGATACGAGACCTTTTTGGATTTCACCCGCCATGAGTGGCATACCTGCCTGCCGGATGAAGATGCCATACTGCTGAGGGGCACCTGGCCGCCCGGCACTCCTGACGCCAAGGTGATTGCTTTTGTTTCGCCCTTTGTTGAGTCTGCCATACAGAGCGGACGCATCTAAGGCGGAAGCTGTGGCAAAACTCACAACACGGACGGCCACCTCGCTGAACTTTACACATAAGCCCTCATGAGCACCTGGCGATACCTCGTTTCCAAGGTCTGGCTCGCCGTGCGACATCCCCGCATCCGCATGAGCCGATGCTCGTTCCATTCCACCGGGCAAGGCTGGCTCGTGAACCTTTCGTTGCCCGTAAACAAAATCATCCCGAACTACACGCCAGCGGATGCCCTCCTCTTCCATCAACGTCTTGAGGCCGTTGCCGTGCGATTGGCGTGGATGCTTGGCCCGGGTGACACCATTCAGTTTGTTTCCGGAGAGGAAGCCACTCCGCGACAATTCTACAAACAGCAACTGACCAAGGATGCGAGTGGCATCAAAATCAGTGAACGGCGGACCATCCATGAACCCTGACCATCCGCCACGCTCGTGCACTAAAACCAAGGCACCCTTGCCGATACCTGAAAAATTTTCATCAGCGCTTCATCCACACCTCTGATATATTTTCCTCCATGCTCATCACCTACTGGTGCCCCGCCTGTCACGCCTTGCATGGTGAAGGTGCCGTCCGCCAACCCGACGTGGCCGGTGGCGCAGTTCGCTGTGCCACTACCGGAGCCGCCGTGAAACTGCGCGGCGTCGCTGATGATCCCGATGACATGAACTACGGCAAACCCCGCTGCCGCATCTGCCTCAGCGAACTCAAGAACCCTGCCGCACCTTGCCCCGAATGCGGCACCCCGCCGGCCGCTTGATCAGGGCTTCAGGAAGAACACGTACGGATTCTCCACCCGCCCGCCACTGCTCACGATCACTGCGCGTCCGCCACTGGTCGTCGCGGCGCTGTTTAGACCCACGATCGTGCTCTCGATATTCACCGTCGTCAGCACCGGTGCGCCATCCTTGCCCGCTGCTGCCGCCGTATACTTCGTCCAATAAGAAGTCACCGTCCCCACCGAGTTCAAACCGCCCGTTCCCGTGTGTGACGACGTGGCCTTGGCTCCATTAGCCGTCAACTGCTGTGGCGCGCTCCAGTTGCCCTTGCCATCGAATTTGCTGAGATAAAGCTCCAGATCATCCGGGCTATAACCGCCCCTCTCCGAGAACGCCACCGTCAAGGCCGATTGCCCATTCGCCAGTGGGTGGAGCTGCCAATTGACCACCAGTCCTGGCCCGCTCTTCGGCTCGATGATATTCACGAAATCACCCAGCTCGCCCTCCGTCACCGGATACGCCCGCACACATTGCTTCTCGGACTTTTCCGGCGCGCGGACCAGCCATTCCTTTCCGTTCGCATCCACCACCAGCACCGGCGGGTTGTTGAAGTTGTTATAGGTCTGATGCTTCTCGTACGAATACAATGTGGAGAACTTCTTCCCATCCCAATGGCGGATGCGCTTGCCCGTCTGCTGGTCGGACGGCCCATCCGTAAGGCCCGGGTCTTCCGCTACGAAATGCGCGATGCCTTCTGCATCCACATACCCGCGCAGATTCAGCAAGCCTTCCTTCTTCGGCACCGTATCCTCATACTTCACGTGAATACCCTTCTTGCTCATCTCCGCCTGCTCCTCCTTGGTCGGTATCACTTGCGGCGTGATGATGTCCTTCACCTCGCCCAAGGCGGCACCATTCAATGCCGCGTGTCTCACCTGGTTGGCATAGGTGTAGGAGGCCCAGCCCAGCGCCTTCGCCCCATCCTTCGACATCTGGCTCCAGACGATATGCGCGGTGCCTTTCGGATCAACCGCCACAAACCACGAAAACGTCGGCACCTTATCATCCCCGATCAGCTTGCGATTCGACCACGTGCCCCCTTCCAGACTGCGGAACACAAGCTTTCCCACCGCTGCCCCACCCGGCCCATCCAGCAATTCATTCGCGCTGACGTATTTCCACACGCAATAGATACGGCCCTGCGCATCCTGCACCAGCCGCGTGAAGCTCGCTGCTTGGCCAGATTCATCATCGCTCAGATTCTTCGGCTCCGTCCACGTCTTGCCGTTATCCCTGCTCGTCCGGTGATAAACATACTCCGGCTTCCCATGCGCCGGTCGCTCCGTGAAGACGGAATGCACCGCCCCATCCGCCGCCACCAGCACGTCCGTGTATGTCGCCAGACCAGAGGTCGAGAGCTTCACCATCTTGTCCGCTGGCACGGCGGCCGCGGCATTGGCTGGTGAACGGTCACAACCCAGGACGGTTAACGTGAGCAGGGCAACAGCACAGAACTTGGCGATTTGTTTCATGGCGATACGAATGACGAACGCGTAAGCCAGAACATTCATCGGCCAACGCAGCCCTCAACGTTGCCTTGAATCGTCCACTTGTCCATTCCTACTCATCGTAGCCGACCCGCATGCGGGATGAGGAGGCGGAACTGACTCTTTCCGATCCGATGCGTCCAACTTATCCCCGCTTGGATACTTGAAGTTTCTCTGGTGTTTGGAGCTTTGGATTTGGAGTTTTCCTTTCGGTCATTTGCTTGCCCCTTCGCCCGCTTCCCGGCAGATTCCCCGCGAACGAAAGCGGCATGTTAACCACATTGCGCATCAAGAACCTCGCGCTGGTCAGTGACCTGACGGTGGAGTTCCGCCCCGGCTTCAACGCCCTCACCGGCGAGACCGGCGCGGGCAAGTCCATCATCATCGGCGCGCTGAACCTGCTGCTTGGCGAGCGCGCGGACCGCACCCTCATCCGCAGCGGCACCGATGGCTGCACCGTGGAAGGCGCCTTCGACGTCTCGCAACTCAAGGCCCCGCTCAAAGAATTTCTCGACGAAAACGGTCTCGAACCTTGCGAAGATGGCCAACTCGTCATCAAGCGCACCTTCACGGCCACCGGCACCAACCGCCAGTTCGTGAACGGCTCGCCCACCACGCTCAATGCCCTTGGCTCTCTCGGCGAATGGCTCGTGGACATGCACGGCCCGCACGATCACCAATCCTTGCTGCATGCTTCCAAGCAATTGGAAATCCTCGATTCCTTCGGTGGCCTGGCCGAAGCCCGCGCCCAGTTCACCACCTTGGTGAAGCAGCGTCAGGAACTCGAAGCCCAAAAGGCCGACCTCGTCGTGGACGAACGCACCTACGCGCAACAGCTCGACCTCCTCCGCCACCAGACTAACGAGATCACCGCCGCCCGCCTAAAACCGGATGAGGAAGCCGGCCTCGATGAAGAATATCAACGCGGCACCAACTCCGCCCGCCTCATCGAGCTCAGCCGCAACGCCCTTGGCGTGCTCTCCGAAGCCGAGGGCAACGTGATGGATCAGCTCGGCACCATCGGCCGCACCTTGCACGAGCTGCAACGCATCGATGCCTCCGCCGCCTCCATGGCCGAACAGCACGAAGCCGCCGTCTCCACTCTGAATGATTTGCAGCACGCGCTCACGCAATACGCCGATCGCGTGGACATCGACCCCGAACGCCTCGCAGAAGTCGAGCAGCGCCTGAACCTCATCCACTCGCTCAAGCGCAAATACGGTTCCACGCTGAGCGACGTAATCGCTTTCGGTGTCGAAAGCGCGGATAAACTCCGCCAGTTGGAAAGCCGCGATGCCGAACTGGAACACATCAACAACGGCCTCACCAAGCTGAACAAACAATTGCTCGAAGCCGGCAAAGACCTCAGTGCGAAACGCAAGAAGCTCTTGCCCAAGCTGAGCAAAGCCGTCGTCACCCAGCTCGCCGACCTCGGCTTCAAGCAAAGCCAGTTCGATGTGCGTGTCGAGAGCGCCACCGAAGTCTCTGCCGACAAACTCCCCGCCAGCTCCGGCCTGGACACGATTGAATTTCTCTTCGCCCCGAATCCCGGTGAGCCCGCGCATCCGCTCCGCGCCATCGCCTCCTCCGGTGAAATGGCCCGCGTGATGCTCGCTCTCAAGACCGTCCTTGCCGCGCACGACCAGATTCCCGTGCTCGTCTTCGATGAAGTCGATGCCAACGTCGGCGGCGAAACCGCGAATGCCGTCGGCGACAAGATGCGCCAGATCGGTGCGAACCGCCAAGCCCTCTGCATCACGCACCTCGCTCCTGTCGCCGCGTGTGCTGATGCTCACTACGTCGTCTCCAAAAACGTCGCCGATGGCCGCACCACCACGTCTCTTGAATTGCTCGATGAAAAAGCCCGCGTGAGCGAGATCGCCCGCATGCTCGGCGGCCAATCCGCCGCCGCCCGCACCCACGCCGAATCCCTCCTCAAGAGCGCGAAACGAAAGTAGCGCAGGTTGGCAACCTGCTGTGTCGCCGACTGGTAGTCGGCAGGCCTCGCGTAACTTCCCAATCGCCCGAATTTCATTGTCCCGTGGGAGGGCAAAGCGGTTTATCCAGGCTGTGCTGACATCGGCTACCTCGCGTTGCCGTCACCGTGGAATTTGAGGCAATGCAGATGCTCTGATACTCATTTCTTTTTAGCATTCATCTCATCGAGTATCAGGTCCAAGTTACCAATAACAAAAGGGTCTCTGAAAAGGCCATTTGTTTTGCATTCTTGCAGCCAAGAACGGAAAGGTTCCGCATGATCGCTCAGAAGCCGAAACTCTTGAATCGCAGCCCTCCGCAAACCATTGTTTGAGAAGCCACTATTGGTATAGTGGTTGAGCACCGTTTGTTGTAAAGTTAACCATTCTTGAATCTCTTTCGATGATGCACGATTAAGCGTCGTGTCGAGATCTCTCCATATCACTTCCGCCTCATATTCATTCGTGCTGGCGAGAAAAGCAGCTTGTTTTGATTGAAAGCTTACGGCCGAAGTTTGAGCTAGTGGTTTTTGCGGCTGTGCTGGAGAACATCCGGCTGCCAACATTATCATTGCAACACCCAAGACCAACAAGAGAACTTCGTTCAAGAAGGGTCTTTTGATCATAATATTGATTACGCCCCCACCGCCTCAGCCACGCACATAAACTCCCACAAACTCCGCGCATTCTGCACCACACTTTCCGGCGGTGCCTGTTGCGCATACGCCATCCGCGTATAAAACCACGCCAGTTGCCGCACATCGTCCGCCAGCAACGGCTCCTTCTGCCCCAGCCGGTTGGCGAATTCATACGGCGTCTCCCCGTGTCCCCGCGCGTTCCGATGATCCACCGCCCAGCATTGCAGCGCCTCAAACGTATATCGCACCAGTTCTTCGGGGGCCATCGCGCTTGCCTGACCCGTATTGAACGGATTGCTGAACTCGCTAAAATGCCGCTTGGGCGCCTCTACCTTGACTGGTTCTACAGCCTCCGGCCGAGGCCGACGTTTCAATGCATCCAGCAGATCACGGAAGAATTTGCAGATCGCCTGCCACAGCGAAACCAACGTCTGCTTGATGATCTGCCGATAACGCCAGATGAGATAAAGCGCCGTCAATGCGAGCAACGCGTAGATGATCCATTTAATCCAATTCGTCTTCTCCTCTTGCGGCGTCAGGGTCGGTTGCTCCGTCGGATTCTCCGGTCGTTGTCCTTCGCCGTCTTTCTTCCCTTCGTTAGAGACTTCGCCTTTCTTCGCCTCATCTTTCTGCTCGCCTGATTCGCTTTTTTGCTTCCCCTTACCTTCACCTTTTTCATCCCCCTCACCCGTCTTGCCCTTGCTCTCACCTTTTTTCTCCCCGCCACTGCCTTTCTCCTGCTCTTCGCCCTTGGGTTCGCCTTCGCCCTCACCCTTGCGCTTGCCTTCACCTTCGCCCGCTTCACCACCCAGTATGGAATACTTGGACGCTTTCAGCTCCAGCTCCTTGCTCACCTTGTTGACGATGTCCGGCAGCGTGAACCGCGCATTCGGCCGCGGCAGCAATAGGCACGCTCCCATCACCAGCGCCGCGAGTATCAAACCATAGACCATCCACGATCCCGTGATGATCACCGGCATCTCCAACCGCCGTTGCCGCAAATAACGCCGCAACCCTAAGAAACTCGTGAGCAACAACAACACCAGCGAAGCCGCCACATATACGGCCAGCAACGTGAACCCTAACCGCCGATCCGGCGAATCCACCGAACCAAACTTCAACTGCCCGATGCCAAAGAGCGGCAGTGCCAGCAGCGAAAACAAGATGATCCAGATGCCCGGCGCGTGTGGTTGCCCCTTGCGATTCGCTTGGCTGCCGAAGAGATGCTGCCACCACAATCGCCGTTTGCGCCGCAGTTGATGCTTCTTCGCGTCGGCCTCCGCTTCCTTCGCCGCCTCTCCACCTAGCCCCGAGGCCTCCAGCAAACCTTGTCCCGACGAATCCTCATCATCATCGATCAATGTGCAGTCCCATGTGAGTTGGCTCGTGCACCACCAGATAAAACAAAGTATCCCGAGCAAGATAAACAACGGCACGCCAAAGCCCAGAAACCGCCAGAAGAACACCGCGATCGCACTGCCCAACAGCAGCCCATACACCGCCGAACGCTCCGTGCTGTATTGGATGCCGATGCGCGAGGTGAGCACCGACGCCAGCACGAACCAGCACAGCGCCCAGTTCACGCGCGAGGCATAGCGGCCGGTATAGCCGATCTTCGCGAGGAACAGCGCGAGACTCCCTACCATGATCATGATGACGAGCGGACAAACGAGGATCACCAGATGATCCACAATCGTCTTCTGCGGCGGTGGCTGGTATGCACTCATCGCCACACCTCGCTCGCACACAAGGACGACAATCCGGCCTCGTCAAAGATCCAGCGGAACTCGATTCCTTCCGCCAGCAACCGTTCCGCCCACACCGGCGGCTTCGCCCAATCGTGGTAATCTTCGTCCCCGAACGTGATCATCACCGCGAACACCTTGAAGCCGCTTCGCTGCAGCGCTCCCAACGCGAAGGCCATCTCCTCCGTGATCTGTGGCACCACCACCATCACCGTCGTGTCGCGTGACATCCGCGACTCCACCTCGTTCAAAAGTTGTGAGAGAGTCAGCCCATCATTCCATTCCATCCGCGCCAGCGTTTCGCGCAGATGGGCGAAATGTTCGTCGCCCGTGTTCGCTTCCAAGATCACCGGACGCAAGCGATCCGGTCGTGCCGAGGGAGCGACGACCTGTTGCGCCGCATCCCGTGTGGTGAACTCAAACCGCCAGCCTTCAGTGGCCACGCGCTCCGCCGCATCCCGCGCATTGGTGGCAAATGCGAATTGTTCACCCAGTTCGTAGAGCGTGTTCGCGATAGACACCACCGTGGTCACCGCCAGTTCCGCGCGATACTCCGCTCCCGGCACGTTGAAATTATCCCGATGAAAATCCAGCACGAGCGTAGCCCCGGCGATACATGAGGGCTCGAAGGTCTTGCATTGCAGCACCCCCGTGCGGGCAGTGGCCCGCCAGTGGATGCGGTTTAGCGCATCGCCATCTACATACTGGCGCACGCCCGACATGCGCGCCGTGTCCTCAAACAGCCGGTGCGTCAGCCGTATCTCGCCCAACGGACGATGCGACGCAATATCGTATCCCTCCAACGGTACCACATGCGGCAACACCGTCACGTAATGCGGTAACGTCAGCACACGATAGCGCCGATGCAGTCCAAACAAATCCCCGCTCTCCACCAGCAAAGGCCCGATCTGATAATATCCTCGGCGCAAAAACGTGATGTCATACGAGATCACTTTGTCACCGCGTGAGGGAATGCGCACCAGTTGCATGCGTGAGCCATCCAGCTTCAGTTGCGCGGGGCTCGCCGTAAGCGCTTCCTTCGGCAGTGAATCTTCCAGCAATGCCCACGGCACCGCCAGCGGGCTACTGTTGCTCAGTGTCACTTCCACCGGCAGATTGCCGCCCACCTCCAACTGCGTTTCCCAGCAGCGCCGTTTCGCGGAGAGGCTCTCGATCCAGGTGCGCGCCAGCAGACGGCTGACGAAGAGCACGCCCAGCAGCACATACATGGCATAGACCAGCAGCTCGAGCCGCAGGACCAGCCCGGCCACCAGCAACACTAGCGCTCCTATGATCCATTTCATCGTCTCATCGTGTCCGGCAGCAATGGCACGGCTACTTTACGCAAAACTTCTTCCACCACGCCCGCCGCCGTGACTTTGCGCAACCGGCTTTCCGGCTTGAGAATCAAACGATGCGCCAGTACCGCCGGGGCGATCTGTTTCACATAATCCGGCAGGATATAATCATCCCCTTGGATTGCTGCCATCGATTGGGCGGCACGGAACAGGGCGAGTGTCGCGCGCGGACTGCCGCCCAAACGCACCGCATCATGCTCCCGTGTGCCGCGGACGATGTGCAAAATATAATCCCGCACTTTCGGGTCTGCCTGTACATCACGCACCGCCTGCTGGCACGCCACGATCTCCTCCGCCGTCACCACCGCACCCAACGTGTCGATCGGATGTGCCGTGCGCAGCCGGTCGATCATGCGCCCTTCCTCTTCGAGGCTTGGGTAACCAAGACTGAGCCGCACCAGAAAGCGATCCAATTGCGCCTCCGGCAGCGGGAACGTTCCTTCATGGTCCACCGGATTCTGCGTGGCGATGAGGAAGAACGGCCGCTTCAACTCATAGTTCATTCCATCCACCGTGATCTTCCGTTCCGCCATTGCTTCCAAAAGTGCTGATTGCGCGCGTGGCGTGGCGCGGTTGATCTCATCCGCCAGCGCGATCTGTGCGAAGAGGGGGCCCGGACGAAACTCGAACTCCGTCGTCTTGGGATTGAAGATGGAAGCGCCCGTGATGTCACCGGGCAAAAGATCCGGCGTGCATTGCAGTCGCTTGAAATTGCACCCGATGCTTTGCGCCAAGGCCCGTGCGAGCATCGTCTTCGCCACACCCGGTACATCCTCCAGCAGCACATGCCCATCTGCGAGCATCGCCATCAGCGTGAGCGTGATCTCCTGCCGCTTGCCCACGATGACCTTTTCCACGTTATCGATGATACGCGTGGCCACGTGGCTCGTGCGCATCAGCTCCTCATTGCCCACGCGCGCCTGTCGCCCCTGGGCGGGCACGCGGACCACGGAGCCTTCCGGCAAGACGAGCGTGGTCGGTCCGCCGCAGGACGGGCATTCCACCCGCTGACCGGCCATCTCCACGGGGAATTCGATATGTTGCGCGCAATGACTACAAGTGCTGACAGGCATGATCGGTATATGTTTGGCGGACGTTTGTCTCTGGGTTCCGGACACAGCGGAGCCCTCGCGGATTAGACCGGGCTGCGGGCGGCTCGTTCTGTGGACCCGTGAAAGATAGCGCCGGGACCGCCGCTTGCACGCGCAAACACACCACGCCCGTGGACCGCGGGGCTACCTGCCCCGGCATCTGCTTGTCGGGGTTGAACCCGCAGCGACATGAATAGCGCGAAGCAGCTTCGAAGTATTTTATCCCTCACGCCGCCAGTGGACTTTTCCCTAAGCTTACCTATCCTCACGCATCGGTATGCCCGAAGTATCAACTGCCATCGCCATCGACCAGCTCTGCCTCCAGTGCGGCCTCTGCTGCAATGGCGTGCTCTTTCGTGACGTGGAGCTGCAACCGGGTGATGACGGGCACAAGTTGAAGACGCTGGGCATGCCGGTGAAGGGGAAGGTCCAGTTTGGAAAATTCAACCAGCCCTGCGTCGCTCTGGGCTCTGACTGCCGCTGCCGCATCTACACTGACCGCCCTTCCCGTTGCCGCCAGTTCGAGTGCGCCTTGCTGTTAGACGTGATGAAAGGCTACACCGAAACTGAGCCTGCCCTGAAACTTATCCGCTCCACCCGGCGCAAGGCGGACAAAGTGCTCAAGCTCATGCGCGAGATCGGGGATCAGAACGAATCCGTTTCCCTCAGCGTCCGTTTCCGCAAACTGCGCCAACGTTTTGAATCCGGTGACCTCGCGGACTGGTTGGCAGAAAAGACTGAAGAGGAACTCTACGACCTCTACGGCCAGCTCACCCTCGCTGTGCACGAATTGAATTGCGTCTTAAGCGAGAAGTTCTATCCCCAGAAATAACGGTGGAGCGAAGAGAGGCCGGCAGAACTCATTGCGTCGGCCGCGGCAACGTCCGCCACTTCACCACCACCCCATTCTGAAAAATGATCTCCGAGCTGATGTAATCCCGGGAGTTGTAGTCCCGGTCCAGATACCGCTCCAGATACACCCGGCCATCTCGTGACACTTCGCGATACGACCAGTAACGGCTCTCCTCCAGCGTCGTCCCGTGATAGAGCCACGTCGTCGTGCGTCCCGTTTGATCCTCGCTGGCGACCACCTGGGCCGGCTTGCCCCACGCGATATAAACGGCATCTTCCGTCATGCCCACCTTGATCTGGCCCTGGTCCACGAGCGCCTTCTGTTCCGGCTTCAACGCGGCATAGGCATCCGGGCGTTCGGCGCGGCGCGTCTCCACCGTGCTGGACTTGCAGCCCGTCAAAACCAGCGCACCCGCCATCAAAACTGTGAGATAAAGCTTCACGATAAAGATTAGACGCCGGAGCATCCGGCCCGATTCAGCGAATCGACCCCAATGTATGCCCATAAACCATTTGCTGTAAAGGGCACCAAGGGCTAGATTCCGCTCCATTATGGCGACTGAAAGTTCGGCAAATTCTAGCAATACCTGGCTTTACTTCTCTTTGATGACGGTCCTCTGCTGGGGCGTATACGGTCTTCTGCTGCATAAAGGCCAGATGATCATCAATCCCGGCGGTGATCCGGCGATGAACCGTTACAAGGCCTTTTTGTTCGTCGGCATCGCTTATTTTCTCATCGCCGTGCTGGCCCCGCTCGCTTTGTTGATGTCCAAGGGCGTCGCCTTCTCGGGCTACACCAGCGGAGGCATGTGGTGGTCGCTCATCGCCGGTATCGCCGGTGCCATTGGCGCGCTCGGTGTCCTCATGGCCTTCGGTGCCAATGGCAAACCGGCGGTCGTCATGTCCATCGTTTTCGCGGGTGCACCGGTTGTGAACGCCGTGGTCGCCATCATCCAGCATCCGCCCGCAGGCGGCTGGGGTTCTATCAAATGGCAGTTCTACGTGGGCATCATCCTGGCGGCCGCCGGTGGCACCATGGCCACTTATTTCAAACCGCCGCCGCCCGCCCCGGCCAAACCGGCCGTGACCCAGGCGGCCACCCCGCCCGCTGCACCTTCGGCGCCGAAGGCCAACAACTAATTCACCCGCGATGACCAACGGCTTTCCCCACCGTGATGTCATCGCCCGGGAACAGCTCGCGTCCCTGAACCGGCTGCTGGAGGTCATCCACGCCGGGAACGCCTTCTATCAGGAGAAGTTCGTGGCCGTGGATGCCCCGCATCGCGTGGCTTCACTGGCAGATTTCAGCGCGCGCTTTCCCTTTACCACGAAGGCCGAACTCGTCGCCGATCAGGCAGAGCACCCGCCCTTCGGCACAAACCTCTCCTTCCCACTCGAGCGCTACACGCGCACGCACCAGACCAGCGGCACCACCGGCAATCCGCTCCGCTGGCTGGACACGCCGGAGAGCTGGGACTGGATGGTGACCAACTGGGCGGAAGTTTTTCAGGCCGCCGGCATCACCGGCAAGGACCGCATTTTCTTCGCCTTCTCTTTCGGCCCGTTCATCGGTTTCTGGCTCGCCTTCGAGGCGGGTGGACGCATTGGTGCGCTGTCCATTCCCGGTGGCGGACTGAGCACCGCAGCGCGCTTGCGCTCCATGATCGCCCATCAGGCCACCGCGCTTTGCTGCACGCCCACCTACGCGCTGCACCTGGCTGAAGTGGCCGCACAAGAGCATATCGATCTCACCAAGATTCCGCTCCGCACCATCGTCGTGGCTGGGGAACCTGGTGGCAGCATCCCCGCCACCCGTGAACGTCTCAGCACCTTGTGGCTCGGCGCGCACATCTTCGATCACCACGGCATGACGGAAGTGGGCCCGGTGACCTTTGAATGCCCCGCTCAAGCTGGCGTCCTCCACGTTATCGAACCCGCCTTCTACGCTGAGATTGTGGACATGCAATCGGGCGCGACTGCCTCACCCGGAGCGAGAGGTGAACTCGTCCTCACCACCTTGGGCCGTGCCGGCTCACCGCTGCTGCGCTATCGTACGGGCGATCTGGTGAAGGCTCAATTACGCCCGGCTGGCGAGCCCTGCGCCTGTGGCCGTCACACCCTCGCCCTCGAAGGCGGCATCTTGGGCCGCGTGGATGACATGATCGTGGTCCGCGGAGTGAATGTTTACCCCACCGCCGTGGAATCCATCGTGCGCGATTTCCCCGAGATAACCGAATACCGCGTTCGCGTGACCCAGCTGCAATCCCTCACGGAACTGAAGCTGGAGATCGAGCCCGCCTCTGATTGCACTGATACGAAAGCCTTGGTGCAACGGTTGCAAAAAGCGTTTCAAGAATCCCTCGCCTTGCGTGTGCCGATCGAAGTAGCTGCTAGCGGCACCTTGCCGCGTTATGAATTGAAAGCGAAGCGCTGGGTGGTGGAGTAGGAATTATTCCATCACCCGCGCATCCACCATCACCTGCAACCCCCGATACTGCATCGGGTAACCGGTGAAAATGCCACCCACAGGGACGGCCTGGGAAGGCATCCGGGTGACGGCCACGCGCAAATGCGTATCCGCCGCGAGGATGCCGCACGTGGGATCAAATCCGCGCCAGCCCGCGCCCGGCAGATAAATCTCCGCCCACGCATGCGTCGCGCCCAAGGCCGCTTCATGCACACTGCCTGCCGCCTGGCAAAGATAGCCGCTCACGAAACGTGCCGCCAAGCCCATGGACCGCGCCGCCTCCATCATCAGCAGCGCAAAGTCACGGCAGGAGCCGGAACGATAACTGAGCGTTTGGCCGGGGCTTTGCACACCCGGTTCTTCCCGCCGCCGGTAGGTGAAGATCATCGGCACGGACTTGTTCAGGGCGATGAGGAATTCCAAAGTCTTCCCCCGCCCTTGCACATTCAGAAAGGGCCGGAGCCACTGGCGGATGACCTGATCATCCCCCGGATGCTGACGGTGTATATAAGGCGACAGATCCGGCATCTCATCCGGCTGATAATAAAAGGGCAGTTCGGCCGCGCTGGGATCAAGGACGAAATCGAACGGGTTCGTGTTGTACTGCTCCACCGTCACCGCACTCTCGACGCGTAGTTCGGCCGCAGGCACCAGAAAATCGACCAGCGCGATGGAGTTTCCGAACACATCATGGATCCAGCGGATGCGATGCTCCGGGCTGATCTTCAGGGTGGAACTCCGGATCTGCACATCATGCGCTTCCCGTGGCCGCACCATGAGCCGATGCGGCCCCAAGGCGACGGGCTCGCTGTAGCGATAGACAGTGGTGTGCGAGATGCTTAAAAGCATGACCGGCCCAAAGTCCCTGATAACGGCCCGAAAGCCAACAACCGTTTCGAGGGTAAATCCCCCAGGCCGTCTATTCCGCCTTCTTTTTCTTCTTTGCTTTCTTTGCGCCTTCCGCCGCGGCGGCGGGCTTGGGCAGGCTGGCCGGGCGGGCATCTTGATATTTATCCAGTGCGCCCTGCAGCATTTTGGCGGCACTGGCGGCCTCGCCCGAGAGCGAACTGGCTTTCACCGGTGAACTTTCCTCAAGGTCTTTCCGCAGATCGTAAAAATCGCCGGTGCGGTAAAGTTTGTAGTGCTGGTTGAAGGCGAACTCGCGGAGGTTTTCCTGCCGTGGTGAATACCAGGAATAGATCCACTCGCGCGGCTGCCCTTTCTCCCCGCGCAATTGCGGCAGAAAACTCCGGCCATCCGCCACGAAATCTGCGGCAAGCTTGATGCCCGCCGCCTCGCAGATGGTGGGCAGGAAATCTGTGCTGTCCACCAGATCACCGCACACCTTGCCCTTCGCCGTCTTGCCCGGCCAATGCGCGATCAGCGGCACATGCATCCCGGCATCCGTCGTCGTGCCCTTGCCGCCGATCACCACTTTGCTGCCCATCATCGATTTGGTGCCGGCGCCTGTACCGTTATCTCCCAGGAAGATGACCAGCGTGTTCTCCCGCAAACCAAGTTTGTCGAGTTGCGCGAGCACTTGCCCGATGAGCTTGTCCATGTAAGTCACCATCTCGCCGAAATGCTTGTCGTGCTTGTTCACGTTCTCACCGATAGCTTTCGGGTCCCAATCCGGACTGTCCGGCGTGGGCTGGTAAGGCGAGTGCGTGAGCATCATGGGATAATAGAGAAAGAACGGCGTATCTTTCTTGCGGCTGAGATAATCGAGCACGAAGCGGTTCACCTCATCCGGTCCGTATTCGCCTTTCGTATAATCTTTCTCCACGCCGTTGATCTCCAGACCGGCATTGGCATAGCGCGGCGGGCGGCGCGTGTGCTGCCAGAGGCAATGCTCCTCGAAGCCATATTTCTTGGGCAACTCCTTGTCCTGGCCAAGTTGCCATTTGCCTGCAATGGCTGTGGCGTAACCGGCTTGCTTGAAAAGATTGCCGAACGTGACCGCCTTCGGGTCCATGTCCCCGAAGTCCACGTAGTTGCGGACATTATACTTGCCCGTCATCAACTGCACCCGCGTGGGCGTGCAGAGGGGCTGCACGTAGCATTGCGTGAAACGCACACCACTTGCCGCGAGCTTGTCGAGATGCGGTGTCGGATAGGATGTGCCACCATTCGCGCCGATGGTTTCGTAGCCCAGATCATCCGCCATGATGAGGATGACGTTCGGCTTTTTCGCCTCCGCCGCCGTGAGCGCTGCGGGCAGGAAACACAAGATCGCGACCAGCAAGGACAGGAATGATGTCATAGTCAAAGGGATGAGACGGTCCGCCAGCGGGGAAGGTTTCATACCCGGAACAATAACAGAGCATCCCGCTGAAATGAACCGCAAAATGAACGACGGCTGACCAGCACCGCCCCGAAACGGACGCGCTCGTCGGAGGGCTTCTGCCGATTTACTTTGTCAGACCGTCCTGTTTTTGACACATACGGGGCGGATTCTGATGCGGTTCCTATACAACATACTGTTCGTCATCTTTTTCTGCCTCAGTGCGCCCTACTACTTCTGGAAGATGTGGCGGCGCGGCAACTGGCAGGCGGGTTTCAAGCAGCGCTTCGGTCAGTATGACGATCTGCCTCCCGCCGACCCGCAGCGGCCGGCGATCTGGTTGCACGCTGTCAGCGTGGGTGAGGTGAATATCTGCGCGCAGGTCATCCGGGAGCTGCGCCAGCGTGCGCCGCAATACCGCATCATCGTCTCCACCACCACCAGTACCGGCATGGGCGAACTCCGCAAGCGCCTGCCGGAGGATGTGGAGAAGGTTTATTACCCTGTTGATTTTCTTCCATACGTACGCCGCGCCTTGGATCGCGTGAAACCCGTCGCCGTCGCGCTCATGGAAGCTGAGATCTGGCCCAATTTCTTGTGGGAACTGCAACGCCGTGGCATCCCGCACTTCCTCGTGAACGCCCGCGTTTCGGAGCGTTCTTACCGAGGCTACAGGCGGTTTGGAGGATTGTTCCGGTCACTCTTCAATGGCTTCTCTGGTATCGGTGCTCAGGATGCTGAGGATGCCGTTCGCCTGCAGGAGATCGGCTGCCGCGCGGAGGCCGTCCACGTCTTCGGCAATCTGAAATTCGATGCCGTCCGCCTGCCGGAGAAACGGCCGATCGATGTTCCCTCCATGCTGCGCACGCTGGGTATGAAAGCGGATGCACCCATCTTGATCGGCGGCAGCACGCATGATGGTGAGGAAAAAATCCTCGGTGAGATTTACCTGCGTCTGAAAAAGAAGTTCCCCGATCTCTTCCTCGTCGTGGTCCCGCGTCACATGGAGCGTGCGCGTCAGGCGGGCAAGCAGGTCGCTGATCTTGGCCTGCGCGTTTCCTTCCGCTCGGAATTTGGCAGTCATCAACCGACGGATACCGATTGCTTCGTCGTCAATACCACCGGCGAACTGCTTTTCTTCTACGAGCACGCTACCGTGGTCTTCGTCGGCAAGAGCATCACGGCCAATGGTGGTCAAAGCCCGATCGAGCCGGGTGCGCTGGGCAAGGCCATGACCTTCGGGCCGAACATGCAGAACTTCACGGCCATCGCGCGTGTCTTTGTGAAAGGTGATGGTGCGGTGCAAGTGCGTGATGTCGCCGAATTGGAAAACGCCATCGCTGAACTCCTTGCCAAACCCGCTCGTCGCGCTGAGCTGGCACGCAATGCCCAGGCCGTCGTCGCGCAAAATCAAGGGGCCACGGTCAAGACGGTGGCGATGATTTTGAGCACCTTAGGTCAAGGCCGCCAGTAACCCGATCGTGACGGGAACACTCTCGCTTTGAGGCGCAGTGTTGTGTTATTCTTCGGCTGTGAAACACCTTTCCCGTCGCCAGTTTGGCCGTCATCTCCTTTTCACAGGTGCATCCTTGGGATTGATGCCTTCAATCCTTCATGCGCAGCAGGCTCCCGGGTTCATCCAGGCCAATCGCCCTTTGATCCAGGGTGGCGCGATGAGTGGGGACATCACCGGCAACTCCGCTGTGTTCTGGTCCCGCAGCGATCGTCCCTCCACCATGCTGCTGGAGCTCAGCACCACGCCCAAGTTCGAGCAAGGCCGGCGTATTCGCGGACCTGTGGCGCTGGAAGATACCGAGTTTACCGCCAAGCTGACGTATGGTGCCCTGCCCCCGGGCCAGACCGTTTTCTACCGGCTCGCTTTCGAGGACCTGGCCGATACCAACGTCATCTCCGAACCGGTGACGGGGTTTTTCCGGACACCTTCGGTGGAAAGACGCGACGTGATGTTCGCCTGGTCAGGGGACACGGCGGGACAAGGTTACGGCATCGATGCCAGTCGCGGCGGCATGCGCACTTATGAAGCCATCCGCAAAATGCAGCCGGATTTTTTCATTCACAGCGGGGACACGATTTATGCGGATAATCCTATCGAGGCGGAATTGAAGCTGGACGACGGCACCACTTGGAAAAATCTGGTGACACCCGCCAAAAGTAAAGTGGCGGAGACGATTTCGGAATTTCGCGGCAACCACTTCTACAACCTGCTTGATGAAAACGTCCGTCGGCTATACAGCGAAGTGCCCACCTATTTCCAATGGGATGATCACGAGGTGCTGAACAACTGGTATCCTGGGCGGCAAATGACGGAGGACAAACGCTACACGGTGAAGAGCGCTTCCCTGCTGGCCGCACGTGCGCGCCGCGCCTTCTTTGATTGCCTGCCCATCCGGCCCCATCCGCTGGAGCGCATCTACCGGAACATTTCTTATGGGCCGAGTTTGGAACTGTTCTTCCTCGATATGCGCACCTATCGCGGGGCGAATTCACTGAATCAACAGACGGAGATGGACGAGGCTTCCGCTTTCTTGGGCCGTCAGCAATTGGACGAACTCAAGCGTGCGCTCGCGGCTTCCAGGGCCACGTGGAAAATCATCTGCTCGGACATGCCGATCAGTCTCCAGTGTCGCGATGGCAAAAACTCTGAAGCGGTGGCCAATGGTGACGGGCCTGCGCTCGGTCGCGAACTGGAGATAGCTGAACTGCTCCGGTTCATGAAAGAGCGCAAGATTCACAATACGGTCTGGATCACCACGGATGTCCACCATTGCAGCTCCATCTATCACGATCCGGGCAAGGCGGTGTTCCAGGAGTTTGATCCGTTCTGGGAATTCATCTCTGGGCCTTTGCATGCGGGCACATTTGGGCCTCCGACGGCCGACAATACGTTTGGTCCAGAGACGCGTTTTCTCGGGATTCCTAAAGGGATGAAGGGAAATCGCCCGCCGTCGGATGGTTACCAGTTCTTTGGCACGATGAAGATCGATGGAAAAACGGAGGAACTCACCGTCACCCATTGGGATGTGAACGGGAAGAATCTCTGGAACATCACGCTACCGCCGAAGGTGGCTTAGAGCGGTTTTAGAAATTATGTAGCGGTGCGGGTTAAGAGGGAGAGAGCGGTCTTTTTGGGTTGTGGCATCGTTTCGGCTCAGTCACAGGGTCATTGGAACCTGCTCCTTCGCCAAAGCCTCGCCACAACCCAAAAATCCTCGCTCCACACCGCTACATAATTTCTAAAAACGCTCTAACGAGCGCCGCTCTTACTTCGACGCCAGCTTCTTCAGGTAATCCTGATAGGCGAGCCCCACGCCTTCCACCATCTGGATGGTCGGTTTCCAGCCCATGTCGAAGAGGCGGGTGCCATCCATCAATTTGCGCGGCATGCCGTCGGGCTTGGTGGTGTCCCACATGATTTGCCCTTGATAGCCCACGACCTTCGCCACCAGTTCCGTCAATTGCTTGATGGTGATCTCGATGCCGGAGCCCACGTTGATGAACTGCTCTTCCGAATAATTTTCCATGAGGAAGACACAGGCATTGCCCAGGTCGTCGGAATAAAGAAATTCACGCAAGGGCGTGCCGGAACCCCAACAGGTGACCGTTTCCGTCTGGTTCACCTTGGCTTCATGGAAACGGCGGAGCAGTGCGGGCAGGACGTGGGATTTGTCCGGGTCGTAATTGTCATTCGGGCCGTACAGGTTTGTCGGCATCACGCTGATGAAGTTGCAACCGTACTGCCGCCGGTAAGCCGCGCACATCTTCAGCCCGGCAATCTTCGCGATGGCATACCATTCATTGGTCGGCTCGAGCGGTCCGGTCAGCAGATGCTCTTCCTTCATCGGCTGCGGAGCATGCTTGGGATAGATGCAGGAACTGCCGAGGAACAGCAGCTTCTTCACGCCCGCCTTATAAGCGCCATGGATGAGGTTGTTCTGGATCTGGAGATTCTCGTAGAGGAACCACGCCGGGTACTCGCTGTTGAACTTGATGCCGCCAACCCGCGCCGCGGCGATGAAAACATACTCGGGCTTTTCCTGTTCGTAGAAGTGCGTGACCGCCGCCGTGTCCATCAAGTCCAGCTCCGCATGAGAGCGCCCAATGATATTGGTGAAGCCTTGCCGTTCCAACTCTCGCCAGATGGCGCTACCGGCCAGCCCACGATGTCCCGCCACGTAAATCCGGGCGTCTTTGGCAATCTTCATAATACTGCGCGAAACTTTAATGCTAGTTCAAACCGCACGCCAGCTTGGCCTTCGCCAGCACTTTCACTGCGGTGGCCTTGGCTTTTTCCGCACCTTCTTTCAGGACCTGTTCCACGTAATCGGGATTGGCGGCGAGCTCGGCACGCTTGGTCCGAGCGGTGGCGAAGTAATTCCAGTAGTGCTCGAACAGGCCCTTCTTCAGATCGCCGTAGCCCATGCCACCGGCGCGCAGGCGGTCTTCGTAATCCTTGGCCACGTCAGCGGGAGCCACGTGCTTGAGCAATTGGATGGCGAGGTTCTTGTCCGCATCCGGCTTCGGCTCTTGCGGGGTGCGGCTGTCCATCACGATGCCCATGATGCGCTTCTTCGTGGCTTTCTCTTCACCAAAGATCTCGATGGTGTTCCCGTAGCTCTTGCTCATCTTGTTACCATCCAGGCCCGGAACGAGCGCCACGTCCTCACGAATGCGTGGTTCCGGCACGATGAAGGTCTCGCCGTATTGATGATTGAACTTGATGGCGATATCCCGCGTGACTTCCAAGTGTTGCTTCTGGTCCTTACCCACGGGGACGATGTTGGAATCGAACAGGAGAATATCCGCAGCCATCAGCACGGGATACGCGAACAGGCCGTGGTTCACGGCACCGGCGTCACCATCGGCCAGCTTGGCGATCTTGTCCTTGTAGCTATGGCAGCGTTCCAGCAGGCCCATGGGAGTGACCGTGGAGAGCAACCACGCGAGCTCTGCCACTTCCGGCACATCGGATTGCCGCCAGAAGACGCATTTTTTCGGGTCCAAGCCGCAGGCCATGAAATCCAGCGCCACATCCAGGGTGTATTGACGGCGTTTGGCGGCGTCCGTCAGGGAGGTCATGGAGTGGTAGTTCGCGATGAAATAATACGCCTCGCCCTGATCTTGCAGTTCGATGGCCGGGCGCATGGCCCCAAAGTAATTCCCGAGGTGCAGCGCGCCCGAAGGCTGGATACCCGTCAAAATTCGCATGGGGCGCAGACTAGCAACCGGCTGCGCGGCGTTCAAAGGGTTTTCCGTGGTTTGAAAGGCACATGGTGCATCCCGGCAGTGCCTCTAAAAGAGCGAGTTAATGGCGAGCACCCCTCACCCCTAGCTCCCTCCCCTCCGTGGGGTGACTCTGACTGCATATCCCATCCGTGTGTCGGTGGTGGCGACGCGGGTGCCCCATTCACCGGGCGCGGAGACTGGCAATCGGATGAAAAGCTGCGCGCCAGTGGGCGCAGTGGCAATCAAAGAAAGTGTAGAACCATCGTTGCTCACCTCAATCCGATGCTCGCCTGCATCTTTGTGGTCGGAGAGAACGAGGAAAGCGGGATCGTCAAAAAACTCGGGATTCGTCGGAAGTGCCATGAACACACAATCGCCCTCCCACTTACCAACGCTAGAAATGAAGTCGGCGGGCAATCCGGCTGGCAGAAAAAAGCCGAGGTGCTGCTGGTCAAGATTTTGGAGTGGTATCATGACGAACGGTAGAAACGCCCAACGCCCAAAATCAGCACATGGTTTGGGAAGCGTCTCACGGTTTATGCTCCGTAATTTTGAAGCGCAGCTCGAAAGCATTCGGAGGGACGTTCGTGGAGCGGTCGTGCTTCTTGAGGTCGTGCATGAAGGTCCACATCGCATCGGACTTCTCGGTGTAGTCTGGTCGCTGCCATTTCGTCCAATCGGCAGGCTTGGGCGTGCTGGGAATGGTGAGACGGAAAACTTGCGAAGGCTGTCCGGCAACCGTCACGATCATCGCCCGCCTGGTGTGGCCTTCGAAGATGAGGCACGAGTCCGCGAAAACCACGAAGTCGCCCTCCTCCCGGCGCTTGGTCAGGCGCAAGCGGGTGCCCGACGCGTCCTCCTCGGTGACGAGTTCAAAGCTGGTCAGCGGGTCAAACTTCAGCGTCTTCGGCGCACGCAGCTCGTAGAGGAACTTGGCCGTGTCATCCGCCAGTGCGGCGGATGTGCACAGCGCGAGCAGGGCGATGTGGATGAGGGGTTTAAGTTTCATGGTGTAAGATGGACTAACGTCGGCTGGAACGAGTGATTAAGCGTCATACCCGCTGGCCCCAAGAAATGCCCTGACGTCCTCATGATCTTGGCAGAGGTCTATGGCGTAGTTGCCGTAACGGTCACGCGGGTTTGCGGCGCCAAGTGAAACCAGTGCCTCTATAGCCGACAACTTGCCGAACATTGCTGCATAATGCAGGGGAGTATTGTCATCCTCGCCTGGCTTGTTGATATCGGCTCCGTTTGCAACCAAAACACGAATGGCTTCGGCCCCACCCCACTTGGCCCAGATGTGCAAAGCTGTTTCCCCGCCAAACCGTTCTGTATGAACTGATGTCACCGCCGCACCGTTGAAAAGAGCGGAACGGTCAACCTCAGAAAGCGCTTCTTCGAGAGTCATATGATGCCTAACGACCCAAGCTCAGCGACCGCCACCGGAAACGCCCGTGCGGCTGCAACAAGCGCGGGCAAATTATCCCAACCGTCCAACTGCCCAGCGGAGCGGCGGTTCGCTTCCGCCTTCGCTCCGTGCTACGGCGCGACACGTCTGCCTCCGCCCAGCTTTGGCAAGACACGGCAGCGCTCTGGTTAAGCGACATTCTCTGCTCGAGAAACAAAAAATAAATCTTCATCAGCTTCGGGTAAAAATATCCGTGCTCCTGCATCTTGGAGAAGGAGAAATCCTGAGCCGTTCTCTTTTCGCCACCAATCTCTACTCTCCTGACTCTCGTCATCTGGCCACTCATCCCGGTCTATGACAAAAATCACAGTCGCAGGACATCCACAGAACTGGACGCGATCTCCCATGTGAATCTCCTCGCCGCTGTAATACCGCTGATCCATTTGGTGCGTGTGCTATCGCCTAACGACCCAAGCTCAGTGACCCGGCCCGCGAGACGCTTCGATTGCAACAGTGATGCGATGGCCGGGTTCGTTTCTGCCTTCGCCCGGCTTCGGCAAGACACGGCAGCGCATGGTTAGGCATTGTGGACATCAGACTGCACGACATAAGTGTGATACTGCGGATCATACCTCGCTCCCTCCAACCACAGCCAAGTATTCTTACAATGGCCACCAAGGGCGTGCATCGTGACTTGTTCCGTCCCTCCCGCGACACGCTGCAACCACTCCAACTCCTCGTCAAAAGGGCCAGCCCCATCGTCGTAAGGCAGCTTCTCAATATGAATGCGTAATGCCGCCTCGGGGCCGGTAGCAATGTGCTGTTTCACATGGAAGCTGTCTCTGATGAGTGTGATGCAAGTGAAGGCTGGCATGGGTGACGATGCCTAACTGTTAAGTGAGCTGCGAAATTGTGGTTTGATGGCTCATTTAATGGTTGTAGGAAAGGCGGGAATGATTGTCGAGCAGGGAGTGGCGCGGGACGCAGCGGAAAGGAGCAGTTGGGGTGTTTTGGGGCAAAAGATCTTTCGTCCCTGAGGGGACTTTTCTTTCTGCATCTTGCGCCCCCGCGATAAATCGCGGGGCTATTTTCTTTCGCCCTGGCGGGCTGGAATGGCTTGTGGAAATGCGAGTTACGCAAGCGGTGAATTTTGTATGTTCTTATGGAACAAATGGTTGGGTTTACACTGCAAATTTTAGCGAAAAGTGATGGTTTTATTGAGTGGTTTGTGGGATAAGTTTAGGTGCTGGCAGCTCGCTGCTGGTAAAGGACGGGTGAACGGTGGTTGTGCTCTTTCGGAGCGCTAGACAGCCACTGGAGAATCCCAAAGTCATTAAGCATGATAGTGCATTGCATTGTTATGTCCTGCGTTGGCGGGGAGGTGACGAGTCCTTATGGAGCCATCAGGGCCGAGACGGGCTGGGAAGAGGGGCAACACCCTCATCCTCAATCCTTCTCCCGGTCGAAGTTCGACTTCCGCCGGGGAGAAGGAAGGTAAAAAGCCGGACTCTTGGCCGTCAGGATATGTGGGTGTATCGGGCGTATGGATCAGGGTCCGTAAGCCGGAGGGGGAACGGGACGTCGGTTGGCGTAGGATTTTATGACCAACCGGGGAATCTCTAGGTCGAAGTTCGACTGCCGTACCCACTGCGGAACCGGCCTGGCCTTGGACTTACGCTGAATCTGAAGTCCCAATCGTAGGGAGGGAGGAAACGATACCGCACAGGGGTCGGATGGTTCCATTGTTCTTTGAAATAATTCCCTAAAGGGAATGCAGGTCGAAGTTCGACCTCCTTGTGGGGAGGAGAAGGCGTTGGGCGTTTTTAACACGCTTGGCGCGCTCAACCCTCACCCCAGCCCTCTCCCTATTGAAGGGAGAGGGAGGAGAGGCGTCGTGCTTCGGTGATGGTGGGGCGTGGTTATCGTGGTGCCTTGGCGAAAAGGGTCTGGGCTCGACGGAGTCTCGCCCTACCGTGCAGCATTCTTTTGTGGAGTGGCTGGCGAGGGTTTGGTCCGGTGAGGGTGGACTGGTTGCTACAGTACCGCAGGACAGGAGGCAATCGTGTAGGAAACATAAAACGGATCAGATGGGAAGGCGCGCTTCAAGGGAGTGATTGCATCACGGGCAGTAGTTGCACTACGGGCTTAATAATTAAGCTCAAGCCGGTTGCACTGGCGGGCCTATATGGGAATGGGACGTATGGGACCGATAGGACTAATAGGGTGAGCGGGGAAAAGAAAAAACCGCGTCCAGTTTTCCTGGACGCGGTTGGTGGAAAGGCGGTTCGCGGTGTCTTACTTCAGTTCGTTGGACTGCATGTAGGCGGCGATGTTCGCGAGGTCTTGCGCGCTCAGGCCGAGCATGTCCGCGGTGAACATCAGGGAGCGGTCCAGCTTCTTCACGCTCTTGATCTTGCTGCGCGGGATGGTCTGTGTCTGGCCGGCCATGGACTTGATGATGACGGGGTCGCCATTCGCGAGGACCATGCCGTGGACGATGGAGCCATCCTTGGCCACGAGCTCGCTGCCGTCGTAACCGTGCGAGATCTCGGCGGAGGGATTGATCATGGAGTTGATGATGACTTCACGGGTCTGTTGCTTGCCGAACTGCGTGAGGTCGGGCCCGAAGTCGGTGCCCTGATCGCCCATGCGATGGCAGGTGTAGCAGACAACGACGGCGGTCTTGCCCTTGGCCACATCGCCCTTGAGCGCCAGGATGTCCTTGAGCGGCGGGAGCGTGGAAGGCGTGGTGGGCACGGGCGGCATCTCCACGGGGGAGATCTGGACGGTGTCCGGATCATAGAGGCCGCTCTTTTTCAGGGCCTCGGCAATGCCGTGATCCTTCCAGTCATTGCCCATGCGGTTGAAGAGCCACCACATGGCCTCGCCTTTCAACGGGAAGTCTTTGGCCTGGGCGAGTTCCAGCATGGCCACGGAGGCTTCGCGGGTTTTGATGAAGGCGATGCCGTCCATCATGCGCTTGCGTTGATCGGGCGAAACGCTGGCGGAAAGGGCGCGGGCCTTCATGTCGGCCACGGCTTTCGGCGCACCGAGGCGCCAAGCGATCCAGCCGAGGCTGTCGCTCCAGTCGGTCGCGGCTTTGCCATAGGCAAGGTGCTGCGAGACGGCGGCGTAGATGGCCGGGGCTTGATTGTCCGCAGCGGTGCCGAAGGCTTCGAGATAGGTGCGGTCCTTGCCATCGAACTGCTCAGCGAGACGAACGAGGATGTCTTGCTTCTGGCCGAGGGGTTGATCGCGCAGGGAAAGCGCGATCTCACGGCGCACGGCGGCGGAAGGATCATACACCATGCGGCTGGCCAGGGTGACAATATCGTAACCGCTGCGACGCAAGGCGCGGTAAGCCACGATGCGGGTTTCCTCATCCTTGTCCTTCAGGAGCGTTTCCACCTTGGCGACGCCCTTCGGGCCCATCTGCGCGAGCAACCAGATGGCGCGTGAGGCGATGAACTTGTTGTTATCGCTCAGCAGCTTGCTGACGGCGGGCACGGCCTTATCACCCTGCTCTTGCAAGCGGGTGAAGCCGAGGTTGCGCACGTTCACGGCGGGGCTCTTCAGCGCTTCGATCTGGCCAGCAGTGGTGGTCAGGTCGAACTTCGGTACCTTAGGTTTGAAGCCCTTCGGAGCGATACGATAGATGGTGCCGGACAAGCTGTTATCCAAGTCAGCGTGGCCACCCACACGGGCATCGAACCAATCGGAGACATAGAGCGCACCATCCGCACCCACGAGCACGTCCGAGGGGCGGAAGAGCGTCTTGAGTTCGTGATTCACGCTGGTATTACCACCGAGGAAATCGGAACCGGCGAACTGCTTCTCTTTGTTCGACGTAAGGAAATCGAAACGGTCGAGCTGGAAGCCAGCGCCGGAGAGTTTCGGCACATAGCCGAAGACGACGTTACGACCGGCTTCACAAGTGAGGAGCAGGCCTTGGCCGTCCCACTTCTTGCCGAGCGCGCCGTTCTCGTAGAAGGCCACACCCGTGGGCGAACCGCCACCATACACGTCACCGGCAGGCATCGTGCCGGGATCATCCTGGCGCCACTCGCCCTTCTGGATGGTCTGGCCGGGGCGCATATCCGCGCGCCAGGCACGCTTGCCATCGCGAGAGGCGAAACCAGCATTGCCATATTCCATCACGTAGCTCACGCGGCAGGCCGGAGGATCGTCATTGTCGTTTTGGAAGACATCGCCGAGCGAGGTGACGCTCTGCTCGTAACTGTTACGGTAATTGTGACCAATGATCTCGGTGTAAGTGCCGTCCGGCTTCATGCGCGCGGAGAAGCCACCGATCCAGACGTTGCCATCATCACTCTTGCTGCCGGCGATCTTGGTCGGATCAAAAGGGGCATCCTTGAGATTGGGTTGGTAAGGGCTGCCGATGCGGAAGGTCTTGCCGGACTTGTCCGTAAAGATGGCCCCGCAATTGCCACTGTTCCAATACCACAAGCCATCGGGACCGGCGGTGACGGAGTGGAGGCTGTGATCGTGAGTGCGGCCATTGAAACCGGTGAGCAATACCTCACGCTTATCGATGCCCTGATCGAAAACCTGGTTCCGGTTCACATCCGTGTAAACGATCATGCTCGGCGTTTGCGAGACGATGATTTTGTTGTCCATCACGGCGATGCCCAGCGGCGCTTCCAGAAATTTCTCCTGCACGAAGACGTGGCTCTTGTCCGCCTTGCCATCGCCATCCGTGTCTTGCAGCACCATGATGCGGTCACCCTCGGGACGGCGGCTGGCATGGCTGCGGTAGTTCACGCCTTCCGCCACCCAGATGCGACCCGCTTCATCGGTATCGATATTGGTGGGATTGAACAGCATCGGCGTGGTGGCCCAAACGGTGACTTCGAGGCCTTCGGGCACCGCGAAAAGTTCGGGAGGGACGATGACGGGCTTTTGCTCGGACGTAGCGGGGGCTGGCTTGGGCTGGTTCTGGGCGTGAGAGCCCAGGCTGAGCGCAGCGACACCCAAAGCGCAGGCAAGAATTCGGCGTGTGGTCATAAGGTGGGCAGGATGATTCACCAACCGGAGCAGGTAGAAAAGACCTTTTTGGCCACTAGCCGCGCGGATCAAATGCATCCCGCAAGCCATCGCCAAAGAAGTTCAACGCCAGCAGGGTCGTCACGAGGGTCACCGCCGGGAAGATGATGAGCCACCAATAGATGCGCACTGGGTTGAGTTGTCCGGCCCCTTCCGAGATCAAGGAACCCCAACTGGCAAAGGGCGGCTGGATGCCTAGCCCCAAGTAGCTGAGGAAAGATTCATAGAGGATGACGGAAGGCACGGTGAGCGTGATATAGACGATGATGATGCCGAGCACGTTCGGCAGGATGTGCTGGAAAAGGATGCGGGCGGAACTGGCACCCAGCGAGCGGCTGGCATCCACGAACTGTCGGTTCTTCAGGGACAAGACTTGGCCGCGCACGATGCGCGCCATCGTCAGCCACGATACCGCACCCAATCCCACGAAAAGCAGCACCATCCGGATCATCCCCGCTTTCTGCGGCGGAAAGATGAACGCCACGGAACGCGTGAACCACGTTTCCCTTTTCTTGAGCTGTTCAGGAAACACATCTTCCAGCAGGAACCGGTTCAACCGAGTTAGCTCAGCTCCTTCAGGTTTCTTGGCGGCCAACTCCACACTCTTAGTCCGCAAGCTGAAATGGCTTAGTGACACATCAACTAGCAGCGGGCCACCAACCAAGTTGTTCAACTCGGCAGCAAGCGACTTCTGCAAAGCATCCGCCTGGATGGATGCCTGCTCGGCAATCCGGATTTCTTCTTCGAGTTTGAACCCGGAACTGGAGCGGGGCGTAGCCTGTCCTGCTTGATACGCCTGAATTTGCTGGCGAAACGCCTCTGGAAATTTCGCCCGGATCGTGTTCACCGCTGCGCTCTGGTCGTTCTTTAGCAGCAGGTAAAAAGCGTCTGCATCGCGAAAGTCTTTCAATTTCACCTGGGGGTTCAGGTTGTCCTGCAGCATCGCGCTCAAGCTGGTGATCAGCACGATCACAAAGACGATGGAAGGCAACGCATAAAGGATATCAACGAACCTCATCATCGCGCCATCCCACCAACCGCCCACGTAACCAGCGATGGCCCCCCATAACACCCCGATCACCAAGCTCACCATGGCCCCCACGATACCTACCAAAATGGAGATGCGTGCGCCCGACATCACGCGCGACAGGAGATCGCGTCCGTGAATGTCCGTGCCGAACCAATGTTTGAGGCTCGGCGAATCGAATTGGAGATCGGAAACCGCGATGGCGGAATGCGTCAACCCTTGCGGCAGGACGTTTGCGAACGCTGGCCGGCTGAACAAAGGCCAGATCATTACGACCGTGCACAGCACCACGACGAACCAAAGGCTGTACCAAGCCGGTTTGTTCTTGGTGAACCGCTGCCACGCACGTTGATTGGGGCTCAGGTGGTCCATATCAATCGTACTTCACCCGGCGATCTAAAATTCCGTAAGCCATATCCACCAACAGATTGAGGATCAGCAAAATCAGTGAGTAGACCAACACGATGCCCACCAGCATGGTGTAATCACGATTGAAAGAGCTGTTCACCAGGAACGGCCCCATGCCGGGGATCAAGAAAATGGTTTCCACCACAAAAGACCCGGTCAGCAGGTCGGCCAGCATCGGGCCGGAATAGGAAACGACAGGCAGCACCGCGATGCGAAAGGCGTGCTTGGTCAGGATCTGCACATCGGTCAGGCCCTTCGCCCGTGCGGTGGTGATGTATTCCGCGGTCAAAGTGCCGAGCATGCCTTCCCGCATGATGCGCGCCACTTTTCCGGCAAAGAAGACCCCCAGCGAAAAGCTCGGCAAAATCACGTGCCACGGACTGTGCCAGCCCGCCACAGGAAAGATCCCCCACTTGATCGAGAGATAGAGCACCAGCAACGGTCCCAGCACAAAACCGGGAATGCAGACGCCGAGCAAAGAGAGGAAACTGCCCATGTAATCCAGGCCCGTGCCTTTTCTCGCTGCCATTAAAAATCCCGCTGGAATTCCCATGCCCATGGCCAGCACAAAGGCGACCAGCCCCAAGGCCATGGAAACAGGCAACGCCGAGGCGATGATGTCGTTCACCGAATGATTGCGATACTTCAACGAAGGCCCCATGTCTCCTTGCACCAGATCGTTCAGGTAAATGCGATACTGCTCCAGCAATGGCTTATCCAAATGGTACTTGGCCCGGATGTTACGTTCGATCTCGGGTGACGCCGGCGCCCGTTCCTTGTCAAAAGGGCCACCCGGCGCCAGCCGCACCAGCATGAAGGCCAGAAAGCTGATGATCAGCAGGACCGGCAGCAGGAAAAATGATCGGCGGAGAAAATGCATGGTTATCTCTTGCCCGAAGCCTTCGTCGCGCCGTCCTTCCGTTTCAACGGCCACAGTGGATGTTCATCCAGCAGGTTTTGATGCACGCCTTCGACCTTGGTGGAATCAAAAATGTTTACGCCGATGTAAAAGAACAGCGGCGCAATCGGCGGGTCTTCGCGCACCAGCAACACCTCGGCATCGTAGAGGATCTTGGCGCGTTTCACCGGGTCACGCTCCTGGTTGGCCTGCCGGATCAGGTCGTCATACTTCGGATTCTTCCAGCCGGTGCGGTTGTTGCCATTGCCGCTCATGAACATGTCCAAGAAAGTGTTCGGGTCCACGTAATCACCGATCCAGCTGCTGCGCGTGGTATCAAAATCCAACTGGCTTTGGGAAGAGAGGTAAACCTTCCACTCCGTCTGGCGCAGTTCCATGTTGATGCCCAGCTCCTTCTTCCACATCTCCTGGAGTTCCACAGCCACTTGCTTGTGCATCTCGCTCGTGTTGAAAAGGTAGCTGAACGTGGGGAATGCCTTGCCGCCGGGGTAACCCGCTTCGGCGAGCAGCTTGCGGGCAAGTTCAGGATCGTAGCCCAAGCCTTCAGGCGAGGTGTAGCCGTCCATGCCCGGCGGAGTCAGACAGGTGGCGATTTTCTCTCCGCTCCGCGTGATGCGCTCCACGATGCGTTTCTTATCCAACACCATGGACAACGCCTTGCGCACCCGCACGTCATCAAACGGTTTGCGCGTGATATTGAAGCGGATGAAATACGTGCCCAGGTAATCATACGTATGCACGTACGGGCGGCCTTTCAACACATCCATCAATTCGCTCGGCACCAGGTTCTTGTCCCAGATGATGTCCGCTTCACCGGACAGGTAGAGGTTCAGCGCGGTATTGGCTGACTCGGCGGGCATGAGGTCGATCAATTCGTTCTGGATGTTGGCGGCATCCCAATAACGTGGATTCTTCCGCACCCGGATACGATCATGGATGCGCCAAAATTCGAGCGTGTAAGGCCCGCTCGTAGGCAACGGCCGTTCCATCAGCCAGCGATCCGGATTTTTCTCGATGACTTGACGCGGCACCACCGCCAGCGTGCGGAAAGCGCAAAGATCCAAGAAGAATGGGGTCGGCCCTTCCAGTTCCACCTTCACCGTGCGCTTGTCGATGGCCCACACGGCCACATCTTCCTTCACGAAAAGCTTGCCCGTGGCCGCGTTTGTCTTGCCCGTGTTAAAATTCTCGCCGTTCTTGATGTAGTAGAGCTGGCCGGCGTAATCACTGGCCGTCAAGGGGTCCAGCGCGCGACGCCAGGAATACACCACGTCCTCCGCAGTGATCGGGTCGCCGGTGGACCAGACGGCGTTCGTGCGCAGATAGAAAGTGTAGGTCTTGCCATCCTCCGCGATGTCCCAACGCTCGGCCAGTCCAGGAATGGGCTTGGCATTCTTGGGATTGAACCGCGTGAGCCCCTCGAAGAGCGCTCCCGCCACGCGACCATCCGGTTGCCCGGTGACGATCGTGGGATCAAGAGATTCCGGTTCCGCCCCGTTCATGATGACCAGATCGGCCCGCTCCTCCTTTTGCCCACAACCGCCGATCAATGCCACCAACGCCACGCACGCGAGCACGGCCCAATGCCGTATCCCGTTTGCTTGTTGCCGATTGGCGGTCACAAATGCCATGGAAATTCCTGCGCCTAGTTAAGACGCTCCCGCAGACCAGCGCAAGCCTTAGGCCCTGCCATCCTCATTCCGCTTTCGCTTTGGCCTTCGCTTTTTTGCCTTTCGGCTCCGGCTTGGGCCAAGGCTTGAACACGCCCCCATACTGATCCCGCAGCTGGTCCGTGCGTTTCCGCATCTGGGCCAGCACGCTGGCGTAAGCGGGGTCTTTGAGGAGGTTGTTCACTTCCTCAAAATCGGCCTGATGATCGTAAAGTTCCTCCACCACAGGTTGCTGCTCAAACCACCGGATGTAGGACCAGCGATCCGTGCGCACGCCTTCGCTCTTGGGGATGTTGTGCCGGTCAAAGAGATGTTCGTAGAAAAAATCCGTGCGCCAGTCGGTGGGCGCTTTGCCGTTGATAAGAGGAATAAGACTGCGGCCTTGCATCAAGGCCGGGACTTTAATTCCTGCGAAGCTCAGGATGGTCGGGGCGATGTCCACATTCAGCGCCATGAGGTCCACCGTCTCGCCCCGGCGGATGGCAGGTAGCTTCGGGTCCATGATGATCATGGGCACACGCACGGAGGGTTCGTAGAGATACCACTTGTCCGCGAAGCCACGCTCGCCCAGGAAGTAACCATTGTCACTGGTGAAGACGATGATCGTATTCTCCGCCAGCCCGCGTTTGGTGAGTTCCGCACGCACTTGCCCGATGACGCGATCCACACCGCTGATCATGCGGTAGTAACCCTTCACCATCTCCTGATACTTGCCCGTCTCGTCGAAACGCCAGTTGTAGCGGATGCGGCTCTCAGAGTTCTTCAGGAACTCAGGGTTCGCCTCAAAATACTCCGCCGCCATCGTTTTGACCTGCGGGATGGTGACATCGCGATAGAGGCTATCCTCCGTCTTGGGCCAGAAATATTGCTGCGGATCATTATCCTCCGCGTGCGGTTCATTGAAATTCAGCGAGAGACACCAGGGCTTGTCCTTGTCCACGGTGCCCAGAAATTCCACCGCTTTGTCGAAGGCGATGTCGGTAAGATGTTTCTCGGAACCATCCGGCATCTTCTTGATATAGGGATTGCGGTTCAGCGGTTGAAAATAATCGAACATCTCCTTCTGCCGTCCGCCGACGACATCCACGCCAAACTTTCCGATGAACCCGGTGCGATAACCAGCCTGCTTCAACTGCACCGGGTAGCTGATGTCCGTATGCGCGTCCTGGATCGGCGGCGTGCCGAACGTGTAACGATGCGTGCGCTCATGAAGACCCGTCAGCAGCGACGCACGGCTGGCGGCACAGATGGCCGTGGTGACAAACGCCTCGCGGAAACGCACGCCGTCCTTCGCCAAGGCATCCATGTTCGGCGTCTTGATGATCGGATTGCCCGCGCATCCCATCGCATTCCACCGCTGGTCATCGGTGAGGATGAAAAGGATGTTCGGTTTTTGCGCCGCGACCAGCTCCCTCCGTCCCAGGAGCGACACGAGGAGAAAGAGGGCACAGAGCAGGGCTCGCGAGGTGTGAGGCATGAAATAAACCGTAGCAAATCGGACCGGAGAAAGCCAAATGATTTGGCGATGGCAGCGCCTGACCTGCGCAGAGACTTACTGAGCACGTTTCTTATGAAAGCGATACCAGTTCATCAGCGCCGTGACCGAGACTCCATGCACCACGACCGAGACCGCGATGACCCACAAGGTCACCGACAGCAAAACGCGCGCGATCTCCTCCGGCACCTCCTGACGGATGACGAAGAGCAGATAAAAAAGTGAACCGATGCCACGGATGCCGAACCACGAGATCATGAGCCGCTGGTCGCGTTCCACTGAGGAGCCGAGCAATCCCAGCACCACCGCCAGCGGACGGATGACGAGCAGCAGCACCGGTACAAAAAGGAGATGGGCCAGATTCAGGAACTTCGGCGCCAGCATCACTCCCACCAACAAAACGAGCACCACTTCCAAGATCCGTTCCACTTGTTCATTGAAACCCAAAACAGCCTCCGCCAGATAAGCTGGCGCCTTCTCCGGATGGGTGGCGAGCTCCTCTTTCTTGCCGGCCACCGCCAGCGCAACGATCTCCGGCGGCTTCTCTCCCGTGTGCCGGCGTTCCACATGGCGCAAGGCCAGACCAGCGGCGAGCACCGCCAGAAAACCATTCACATGCAGCAGCCCGGCCAATCCGTACGACAGGCCGATCAACCCCAAAGCCAGAAACTCATCCAGACCGAAGCTCTCCTTGTGTTCACGGCGCAGGTAGAGCACGAACTGGCCCACAAAAGTGCCGCACAACGCGCCTATGCCCAATCCGCAAATGGCCGCCCCCACCAGGTCAAACGCAGCCCAGCGCCACCCGCTGCTGCCGCCCTCCAGTCCCAGTAACCCCAGACCCAGCAGGATAAAGGGAAGCGTGGTACCGTCATTCAAGCCGGCCTCCGCCGTGAGATTGAAGCGCAGTTTGTTGCGATCCGTCGGGCTTTCCAGTTGCACTTCCGAGGCGAGCACCGGATCAGTCGGCGCCAGGATCGCACCCAGCAGCACTGCCGCCCCGACTGGCAATCCCAGCCACCAGACACCCGCCATCGTCACCATGCCTACGGTGAGGATCATGGTGACCACCGCGAGGCGCAGCGGAACCCACCAGTCTTTGTGCCGCAAGGACACCCGCAATTTCAGACCCGTGGTGAAAAGAGAAACCAGCACGGCGAGTTCCGCCAATCGTTCTAGCCATCCGCCGTCGTCCTTGAACGGATCAATCGCCGCGACGCCAGCCATCAGCGGCCCCAAGAGCACGCCGACACCAAGGTAAAGCATGGTCGTCGTAAGCGGCAACCGCTTGACCATGGAGCTGATCAACGCGACCGCCACCAGCAACGTTCCCATCAACAAATACCAAAGCTCGAACTTCATTTTGCAATCCTCGCCGACCAACCGCACTCACTATAGCCCCGCATGCATGAGAAGGCCATGAAGCAGGCCGCTGGGCTGCGACCGGATTGACAGCGAAAGCAGATGAAAGAACATTGAACGATGATCTGGATCGGCACCTCAGGCTTTCAGTATCCGGAATGGAAGGGGATTTTTTACCCGGAGAAGATGCCTCCGGCCAAGATGCTGGCCTATTACGCCCAACATTTTCCGACCACCGAGATAAACTACACGTTCCGGCGATTGCCGAGCGACAAAACGCTCGCCAACTGGATCGCCCAGACGCCCGAACTGTTCCGCTTCACGTTGAAAGCGCCGGAAACCATCACACACCACCAACGGCTGAAAGATTGCGGCGCGATCATGGAACGATTCGCGGAAGCGGCACGGAAGCTCGGCAACAAACGCGGTGCATTGCTGTTCCAATTGCCGCCCTATCTCAAATGTGATGCCGTCAGGCTGGAGGATTTTCTCGCGGTGTTTCCCCCAGACCTCGTTCCCGCGGTCGAGTTTCGCCACGCCTCCTGGTTTACGGATGAGGTGTTTGAGACATTGCGGAAACATCAGGCGGTGTTGTGTATCGCGGACACGGAAGAACTCACCACGCCCAAAGTATTCACGAGCGATCGCGCAGCTTACTTCCGCATGCGCCGCGTGCATTACACGGAGAAGGAATTGCAGGAATGGGCCGATGCCATCCGGGAGCAAGCGAATCGACTGGCGGATATCTATGTCTATTTCAAGCACGAAGAAGCGGGAACAGGCCCGAAGCTCGGGAAGGAATTGATGAAACTGCTCGGCCCTCGGCATTTGCCCGAATAACCGGCGGATTCCATTCGTCCAAAGCGTTCGACCAAGCATGATTGACGCTTTTCAACGCCGCCAAACTAAGGCTAAATTACCAGCCATGTCCCCAGTCTTGCGTCGTGCACTGAGCGTCTCGACCGCCGGCGCCCTGTTATGGGCTCTGGCCACGCCGGATTTTTCCGTGGCAGCAACCAGTCGCAAGCCGGCAAAAAACGCGCTGACCTTCGAGAAAGATGTGCGGCCCATTCTCAAGGCCCAATGTTTTGAGTGTCACGGTGAGGGTGAGAAGCTGAAAGGTGGTTTGGACCTGCGCCTGCGTCGCACCTTGGTTCAAGGTGGCGAATCCGGTGCCGGCATCATTCCCAATAAGCCCACGAAGAGTCATCTATTGGAATTGGTGCGTTCGGGCGAGATGCCGCCGCGGGACAAGAAGCTCACGCCGGAACAGATCGGCATCATCGAGCAGTGGATCGTGGATGGAGCGAAAGTGGAGCGTGAGGAACCGGCGGCGTTGCCCGTCGGGACGATGGAGATCACGGCGCAGGAGCGGGCGCATTGGTCCTTCCAGTCGATCAAGCAGTCTCCGGTTCCTGAGACCAAGTCACGCGATCGTGCGCGCACGCCTATCGATGCTTTTCTGGTCGCGGCCCAGCGAGAACGCAAACTGAGTTTCTCGCCGGATGCCAGCCGTCTTTCGCTAGTTCGCCGTGCTTACCTTGATCTCACCGGTCTGCCGCCATCGCCGGAGGATGCGGAAAAGTTTGTGAATGACTCAGCTCAGGATGCGTATGAAAAGCTGATCGAGCAGTTGCTAGCATCTCCTCAATACGGCGAGCGGTGGGGACGTCATTGGTTGGATGTCGCAGGCTATGCGGATTCCGATGGCTACACTGATGTCGATACGGTGCGGCCCTATGCTTACAAGTATCGCGACTACGTCATCCGTTCGTTCAACGCGGACAAACCCTTCAGCCAGTTTCTGACGGAACAGCTCGCGGGTGATGAACTTGCGGGTGCTCCGTATCCGAATCTCGCGCCGGACAAGCTGGAGCAGCTCGTGGCCACTGGTTTTCTGCGTATGGGTGTAGATGGCACGGCATCAGGTGGCATCGACCAGGACCTCGCGCGAAATCAGGTGATCACGGACACGATCAAGATCGTTTCCACTTCGGTGCTCGGCCTCTCCGTCGGTTGTGCACAATGCCATGACCACCGTTATGACCCGGTCACGCAGGAGGATTATTACCGGATGCGCGCCATCTTCGAGCCCGGTTACGACTGGAAGAAATGGCGGAATCCGAATCAACGACTCGTCTCCCTCTACACGGCAGAAGATCGAGCGAAGGCGGCGGAAGTGGAGAAAGAAGCGCAAACACTGGTCACTGAGCGTGATGCCAAGCAGAAGACGTATATCGAAGAAGCGTTGGTGAAGGAACTGGAGAAGTTTCCGGAGGAACAACGAAAACAACTGCGAGCGGCACTGGATGTGCCTGCCGCCAAACGGACGCCGGAACAGGTGCAACTGCTCAAGAGCAATCCGAGCGTGAACATCTCGCCGGGCGTGCTCTACCAATACAATCAGAAGGCGGCGGATGAAATCAAAGCCTACGACCCGAAGATCACGGCCATCCGCGCGAAGAAGCCGGTAGAAGATTTCGTGCAGACGATGACGGAGGTGCCGGGGCAAGTGCCCGTGACGTATCTGTTCCATCGCGGTGAACATCAGCAGCCCAAGCAGGCGATCAAGCCAGGTGAGCTGGGCATCCTGCGGCCTGCGACTGGCTATGCAGAGATTCCTGAGAAGAATGCGACGTTACCTACCTCTGGCCGTCGGTTGGCTTATGCGCAATGGCTGACCAGTGAGCAACATCCGCTTGTCGCCCGCGTGTTCGTGAATCGCGTTTGGCTCCATCATTTCGGCCGTGGGCTCGTCAATACGCCCGCTGACTTTGGCTTCACGGGTGAGAAGCCTTCCAATCCAGAATTGCTGGATTGGCTGGCGGCGGAGTTCCGCAAACAGAACTGGAGCGTGAAGTGGCTGCATCGCACGATCATGCTCTCCACGGCATATCGCCAATCCTCCGTGCGAGATGCCAAGAAACTGGCGATTGATCCCGACAACCGTTTCTACTGGCGCAAACCTATTCAGCGACTCGATGCCGAAGCGGTACGTGACAGCGTGCTCAAGACGAGTGGCGCATTGAATCCCAAGATGTTCGGTGCGCCGGTGCCGGTGAAAGAAGATGCGGTGGGGCAGATTGTGGTGGGCATCGACAGCAAGGGAGAGTCGAACACGCCGGGCAATGACGTCGCCATAGGCGAGGAAGAGTATCGTCGTAGCGTTTACGTGCAGGTGCGCCGCAGTCGACCTCTGGCGATGCTCAATGTTTTCGATGCGCCGGTGATGGTGGTCAATTGTGAGAAGCGCAATTCGTCCACCGTCGCGCCGCAATCGCTCATGTTGATGAATAGTGATTTCATCATCAAACAAGCGGGACTGTTCGCTGACCGGCTTAAGCGTGAAGTGGGTGATGATCCGGTGAAACAGGTGGAACGGGCGTGGCGGATCGCGTTCGGTCGCAGTCCTGGGGCAGAAGAGAAACGCATGGCTGTTGGGCTACTATCTGAGCAGGCGATCGAAGTGGAGCGGCGCAATGTGGAGGAGCATCCGTGGCAGTATGGTTTTGGTGATTACGATGCCACGAACCGTGTGTTGAAGAATTTCACTCCCTTTTCCCAATGGAGCGGTAATGCGTGGCAAGGCGGAAAGAAACTGCCGGATGACAAGATCGGCTGGGCGTTTCTGAACTCGGGTGGCGGGCATCCGGGAACGTCGGCATTCTCGCCGGTGCGTCGGTGGATTTCGCCCATTGATGGGACCATTACGGTCAGCGGAGGTTTGGGACACAGTTCATCGGCGGGCGATGGCGTGCGCGCCTGGGTCTTGCACAGCCGTCTGGGGCCGCAAGGCGAATGGATTGCGCATAATACTCATAAGGAAACAACAGTAGCGCGTATCGAAGTAAAACGTGGCGACGTCCTGGACTTCGGTGTGGATTGCCAGCGTGATGAAAATGCGGATTCATTCAACTGGGCGCCGACAATCGTCCCCGTGAATCCCGCCAAGAGCACTCGCGAATGGTCCGCACAGGCGGATTTCTCAGGGCCGTTCAAACCAGCGGTCGCCAGCCGGCGCGCTTTGACGAGCCTGTGTCAGGCGTTGCTAAGCGCCAATGAATTCCTGTATCTTGATTAAGCATTCCATGAACCCGTTTGAGCATTACAGCCGTCGCCGTTTTCTCGCCCGGAACGCCATGGGCATCGGCGGAGTCGCGCTGGCGTGGATGATGCAACAGGAGCGTTTGCTGGGGACACCGGCGAAGGTCATCGGCAATCGTCCGAGCTTCGATCTGAAACCGCGTCAGCCAGACTTTGCGCCGCAAGCCAAAGCGATGATCTCTCTGTTCATGCATGGCGGGCCGAGTCACATGGACCTGCTCGACCCAAAGCCGGAGCTGACGAAGCGCAGTGGGGAGGATTACGCGGGGGAAGTGACATTCAGCTTCGTGAATCGGGCGAGTAAGAAACTGCTCGGCAGTCCGTGGAAGTTCAAGAAATGCGGTCAGAGCGGCACGGAGGTTTCGGAGCTGCTGCCGCACTTCGCGGAGATCGTGGATGATGCGTGCGTCATCCGGTCCATGCATACGGATATCAATGGGCACGAGCCGTCCATCTGGTCCATGAATACAGGTCGTGCGCAGCCGGGGCGGCCAGCGCTAGGTTCGTGGCTCACGTATGGGTTGGGTTCCGTCAGCCAAAATTTGCCGGCGTATCTGGTGCTGACTGATCCCGGCGGTTTGCCCGTGGATGGCGTGCGCAATTGGTCCAATGGCTGGATGCCGCCGATCTATCAAGGCACGGTCGTTCGTCCGACGGAACCACGCATCTTGAATCTCGATCCGCCACCGGAGTTGAAAGGTTCGTTGCAGGATCAGAATCTGACGTTCCTGGAGAATCTCAATCGTCTGCATCTGAAACAGCATCCGGGTGAGGCGGATTTGGAAGCGCGCATCGCGAGCTATGAACTGGCCGCGCGCATGCAAACGGCGGCGAAGGAAGCGCTCGATTTCTCCGGCGAAAGCGAAGCCACGAAGAAGCTTTATGGTCTCGATAATCCGGTGACGCGCGAATACGCCACGCGTTGTCTGTTAGCACGGCGATTGGTGGAACGGGGCGTGCGCTTCGTGCAGCTCTTCATCGCCGGACAGATCTGGGATAATCACGAGAGCATCCAGAAGGGGCTCGTCTCCTGCTGCCAGAAGACGGACCAACCGACGGCAGCCTTGGTGAAAGATTTGAAGGCGCGCGGGCTGCTGGATACCACGATCGTGCATTGGGGTGGCGAGATTGGTCGCTTGCCGGTCACGGAGAATCATGGTGCGGCAGAGAAGGCGGGGCGCGATCATAACGGCCAGGGCTTTTCCACATGGTTAGCAGGCGGTGGCATCAAGGGCGGTATGACCTATGGCGCGACCGATGAGTTCGGCCACAAGGCGGTCATCGACAAGGTGAGCCCGCAGGATTACCACGCCACGTTGCTCCATCTCTTCGGCATGGATCATCAGAAGATGATCTTTCATAGCAACGGGCAGGAGCAACGGCTCACCGACAACAAACCGTGTCGCGTAGTGAAGGAGATTTTGCGTTACGGTTGAGAGGGTGCGGAGCGTGGTGTCAGTTTGACTGTCAACGAATCATACCCGAGCGTCCGCTCATAAGTGGCCTCGTGCTCCACGCGTTCTTTGGCGGAGATAATGGTGATGCCTTGCAACTTCTGGGCGCAGAGACGAAGCAAGGTGCGCAGGATGAGCCGTGCATGCGGTGCACCGAGACAAAGATGTTCACCGAAACCAAACGTCAGGTGCGGATTGGGTTTGCGATCAAGGCGAACTTCGTGCGGCTTGTCGAAGGCGGCTTCATCGAAATTCGCCGAGGCCCAGCAGAGGGCGACACGTCCATCCGGCGGCACGGTGACGCCTTTTACATCTGTCTCTTCCGGACAAACGCGGCCGATGTGCGTGAGCGGCATGTAAACACGGAAGAATTCCTCGCTCGCATGCGTCACGCGGCTGAGGTCCGCACGCAGGTATTCCAACGCCTCTGGATGCGCGGCGAGATAACCGATCGCACAAGAGATGGTGTGGATGATGGTGTCGCGACCACCAGCAAAGGCGATATTCGCGAAGCCGAGCATTTCCTCGCGCGTGAGCGGGCGGCCTTGGAAGGTCGCCTTGGTTAACGCGCTGAAGAAGTCCTCGCCGGGATTGGTCGTAGCGCGCTCGAACTGTTCACGCAGATATTTGTCGAGGCCGGTTTCATTGCTCAAGCCACCACCCGCCACGCGAAACACATGCACGCCCCAGCCGATCCATTTGTCCGCCTCGGATTCAGGCACGTTCAGCAGATACGTCAGCGCCCGCGATTGCAGCGGCAACGCGAAATCTTTAATGACATCGAAGGAGTCCTTGCTCATCGCGTCCGTGAGCAACTCACTTATCATCGCTTCAACTCGTGCGATAAAGGCAGGGTCTTTCGGCCGTTGAAAGAACGGCTCGGCTATGGCGCGATAATCGCCATGCTCCGGCGGATCAACCTCGAGAGGCAACTGGCGAACTTTGCGCACCGCTTCCTCCGATGGGATCGGCACGCGGAAAGGGGCATCGGAACTGAACGTTTGCCAGTTCTTTGCCGCGCTCCGCACATCAGCGTGACGCAGAAGCATGGGCAGATTCTCGCCTTGGAACGGGCATTTCAAAACGCCGTCTTTCTGCCGTGCTTCACGAAATGGGTCGGATACTTCGCTCATGATGCAGCTCGTTGACTCAATAATTATGACTTAACGCAGCTTGCCGCCCAGCCCCCTGCCGGTCAATGGCTCCCACTCTCAAGTTATATGGCACCGAATGCCACAAACTCCCCGGATCCTGAGCGAGTCAGTTACACCAAACGCCAGCCCTTGCGATATTCGCGCGTGATGAATTTATCTGCTTCGGGCACGGACCAGTCGCGCATGGCGGCGGCGTCCCAGTGCAGTTTGCGGCCGACCCGATACGCCACGTTACCGAGATGATTCGCCTCCGTGAGCCAGCCGGCGTAATCGAAATTCGACAACGCTTTCGGGCCGCCTTTGCAGGCATCAAGCCACTCCGCGTGATGCGTCGCCGGGCTGGGGAATACTTGCGGTGGACGTTGGAATCCCTCGAAGTCCTTTTCGGGCAGCAGAACGTGTTTGCTGTAATTCGTCAGCAACATGCCTTTGCTGCCGATGAACAGCACGCCGTCCGACCATTGGGGAATCTTGTTCTCCTTCCAGATCGTGGGCTTGTCCTCGCCCTGATACCACATGCACTTCACTGGCGGCATATCACCGCGCGCGCCATATTCATACGCCACCGTGAGTGAGGCCGGGGCGATCTCCGGATGCGCCGTCTCCGGATGAAATGCCTCGATGGTCGACGGTGCTTTCAGCTTCAGCGCCCAGAAGGCGAAGTCGTTCCAGTGCGAACCCAGATCGCTCATCGTGCCGTTGCCGAAATCCCACCAGCGATACCACTTCGGCCCCGGAAAATAGACCTCGTGATAAGGCCGGTCTTGCGCCGGGCCGAGCCAGAGTTCCCAGTTCAAGCCCTTCGGCAGATCCATCGTTTCCCGTGGCCGATCTGCCACATACACGCGATCTTGGTTCTTCTCGGAGGCCGCTTTGCTCTGCAAACCCCACGCCCGTGATACCCACGTATGCGATTCATGCACTGGCCCGATGGCCCCCGCATGGATCAACTCCACCACGCGCCGCATATTCGGCGAGGAATGCATCTGGTTACCCATCTGCGTGGCCACACCCGCTTTGGCGGCAGTTTCACGAACGAGGCGCGCCTCCCAGATATTGTGCGTGAGCGGCTTCTCGCAATACACATGCTTGCCCGCCTTCAGCGCCATCATCGTGGCCAGCGCATGCGTGTGCTCACACGTCGCCACGGTCACCGCATCGAATTCCTTCGCATGATCGAAGAGCTTGCGAAAGTCATCGATCTTCCGCGCGTTGGGATATTGCTTGGCGGCGGCATCCAAGTTCACCTCATTCACATCGCACAACGCCACGATGTTCTCCCCGGCACAACCGGCGATACTAGCGCGTCCGCGTCCGCCTGCACCGATGATGGCGATGTTCAACTTGCTGTTGAGGTTTTGCCCTCGCACAAACGCCGGTGCCGCGATGAGCGCAGTGGCGGCAGCCAGGGTGGTCTTGGCAAACGCACGGCGGGAGATGCCGCGAATGGCAGGAGACGTGGCTTTCATGGGGGGTAGTTTGCGCGAATAGGTGTATGCGGTCAATGATGGGGAGAGCCGCGCTCCTGTCGTGCCATAGGTCGCCTCAGTGCGTATCTGATGCAACGAAAAAGCGGCGGTCACTTGACCGCCGCTTGCTGAAATATTTCTAATCGTTCGAGCGTTAAGCCACACTCGCCGCCAGCTCTTCTTCCACGTCCACGATCTCGCGGATCTGCGTGAGGAACCATGGGTCGATCTTAGTCAGGTTGAAGATGTCGCCCACGGTCATGCCGGCGCGCATGGCGTGGCGGATGTAGAAGATGCGTTCGGCGTTCGGCACGCTGAGTTTACGGCTGATGACGTCGCGCGGCAGAATCTCGCGATCGCCATACACTTCGGTGCCGATGCGCCAGGCCTTGCCATCCGCGCCCAGACCGCTGCGGCCGATCTCCAGGGAGCGCAGGCACTTTTGCAGCGATTCCTTGAACGTGCGCCCGATGGCCATGGCCTCACCCACGGACTTCATCTGTGTGGTGAGCGTCGCATCGGCTTGCGGAAATTTCTCGAAGGCGAAGCGCGGGATCTTCGTGACGACGTAATCGATGGTCGGTTCGAAGCTCGCCGGAGTTTCGCGTGTGATGTCGTTCTTTATCTCGTCCAGCAGGTAGCCCACGGCCAGCTTCGCGGCGATCTTCGCGATGGGGAAGCCCGTCGCCTTCGACGCCAGTGCGGAGCTGCGGCTCACGCGCGGGTTCATCTCGATGACGATCATGCGGCCCGTCTGCGGGTCCACGGAGAACTGGATGTTCGAGCCGCCCGTCTCCACACCCACTGCGCGGATCACGGCGAACGAGGCGTCGCGCATGATCTGGTATTCCTTATCCGTCAGCGTCTGGATGGGCGCCACGGTGATGGAATCGCCCGTATGGACGCCCATGGGATCGAAGTTCTCGATGGAGCAGATGATGACGCAATTGTCCGCCCGGTCGCGCATCACCTCCATCTCGTATTCCTTCCAGCCGAGCAACGATTCCTCGATGAGGACTTCGCTGACCGGGGAGAGGTCCATGCCGCGCTTGGCGATCTCTTCAAACTCATCGCGATTGTAAGCGATACCGCCACCCGTGCCGCCCAGCGTGAACGCGGGCCGGATGATGAGCGGGAAGCGACCGATCTTTTCCGCCACCGCCCAAGCTTCCGTCATGTTATGCGACGTGCCGGAGATGGGCACATCCAGACCGATCTCGAGCATCAGGTCTTTGAAAATCTGGCGATCTTCACCCTTCGTGATGGCCTCGGCCTTCGCGCCGATCATCTCGATGCCGTATTTATCGAGGATGCCCTTGCGATGCAGGGACATGGCGGTGTTCAACGCCGTCTGGCCGCCGAGCGTGGGGAGCAATACCAATTTGCCCGTCGCACCCAAGCGTTTCAGCTCGTCCAATTCCCGCACAATGATCTTCTCAACTGCCTCAGGCGTAATCGGTTCAATATACGTGCGATCGGCAAACTCCGGGTCCGTCATGATGGTGGCCGGATTGGAGTTCACGAGGATGACGCGGTAGCCTTCCTCGCGCAGGGCTTTGCAGGCCTGGGTGCCGGAGTAGTCAAACTCGCACGCCTGGCCGATGATGATCGGACCCGCGCCGATGATAAGAACCGAGTGAATGTCTGTGCGCTTTGGCATGTTACAAAAATCTTCGTTCTGATGACGTCAGATTACCCCGCTCCACGGGTTGTGCCCGACAAATCAAAACGCCCCGGATGAAACACCGAACGGGCAAGAATGGGAAGGAGAAGTTTTTAACAGGCGGGGAATGTAACAATGCCGCCCTTCGGCTAATGCCGTGGGAGCAACCATCTATTGGCCAGTCGATGCAATCGACCGACCTACTTCTTCCGAGTCAGGATCATGAGATAGGCATCCGGCGGGGTGGTGCGAAAGGTGGTGGGGCGCGGTTTGCCAGGGTTGTTCGAGCACCATTTCAGGTTATCGCCATCAAGCTGGAGGATGCCCTGGTAGCTCTTCCCGACGAGCTGGCCTTTGGTGGCGGTCGTGTCGATGATGAGCTGGTTGCCGTTCTTGCCCAACTTATAGGTGCCTTCGCCCATACTGTTTCCGTGAGGGTCCTTGGCCGTGATCTTATCCTCAGTGATGACCATTTCGCCGATGCGCGCCCGGGCGCTGCCGGGCTTGGAGCCATCGCCATCCACAGCGGCCCCCTGCCAGACACCCATGAATTTCTTGTGCTCGGGCGGGGCTTCCGCCGCTGGAACGGTTTGAGCCAAGCCAAGAACGGCCAGAGCAGCGATAAGACTCAAACGCCACGAGGTCAAGACACGGGTGATGCGCATAGACAATAGGGGCTGAGGGTGGGAGCAACGGAACATGAAAGCAGGCGGTTCATGTATTGCGGAGTTACAGAGACACCCTCCCTTATCCGGTGCAGAAATGCAAGCTACGGACGTGACCCTTCACGGCCAGAGGAAGATGATGGCCAGGCCACCGAGGAAGGCGCCACCAAACAGCAAACCTATCCGCCCTAACAACGCGCGGTTTCCCAACACGGCCACGACACCGGTTTTGAACGCCAGATTCGCCAGTGACGCCGTCAGGATGAGCCGCCATCCGGTCGGGGCATCGAGCTTGTCCTGCTGGACCATTTCCGCCACGGACAGCGTGATGGCATCCATGTCCGTCAGACCGGACAGCACCGCCACCGCATAGAGGCCGCTCTGGCCGAAATATTCTTTCGCGGCCGCGGCCGCGAGCAGAACGACGCCATACAAGGCCCCGAAAACCAACGCGGCCTTCATTTCTGACGGATTGCTCTGTTTGGGCATCTCCGATTTCTCTCCGCGAGCCAGACTCCAGGCGATGCCCGCCAGCACCAGCGTCACGATGAACATCACACCCAAGGGCCCGCTGGCCTGGCTGGAAAACTTGGGGGCCGTCGTGCTGATGAGCAGCAGCACGCGTGCGAAGACGATGGCGGAAGCCACCATGACGACCACTGCCGCGAGCGCGGCCATGGCGGGATTCTCGCGAGTGCGTCGCGCATAACTTACCGTGGTGGCCGTGCTGGAGATCAACCCGCCGAGGATACCTCCGGCCAATGTGCCCGCCTTTTCCCCGAAGAATTTGTAGATGATGTACCCCGTCAGGCTGATGCCCACGATGAGCACCACCATGAGCCACAGCTTGAAGGGATTCAGCACCTTGAACGGTCCGAAATATTCGTTCGGCAAAAGCGGCAGGATGAGCATGGTGATGACCACGAACTGCATGATGGCCTTGAAATCCTCGTCCCCCAGCTTACCGGCAAAGCTCTGCATCTGCGGTTTCAAGTGCAGCAAGACCGCGACTACCGCACCGAGGATGATCGCCACCGTAGTCGAGCCCACGACGAGGTAAGCCCCCACGCCATACATCACCAGCATGGCGGCCTCGGTGGTCAGGCCGGTGTCCGGCTTCGGCTTCTTCAGTTCCGCCAGATTACCCACCAAGATCATCACGCCCAAGACCACGAACCCCATGGCCACGGTCCAGCCGCCAAAGTCTTTGGCCAAGATGGCACCCAAAGCGCCAGCCAAAGTGATGAGCGGAAAAGTGCGGAAACCCGCGAGCGGAGTATTGATGCGCTCGCGCTGCAAACCCACCAGCAACCCCAGCCCCAAGGCCAGCGCCAAGGGTTTGAGGGTGAGGAGCAGCTCGTTCATCGGTTGTACGCAAGATAACCCGGAAGGAAACAGATTCCAACCGGAACCGGGCGCTTCGGCAAAAAGCCCTTACTCCTTCCCCGACTTCTTCCGCATGATCTGCTCAGGGAAATCAGCGGCTTCGGAGCCGTTGATACGCCGCAGGTTTGAAGAACCGCCTTTGTCCGGGAACAGCGGGATGTTCAAGCCCTCGACCTTTTCCAGTTCAGCGAAAAGTTTCTGCCGCATGCGCGTGGCGATGGCCTTGTGCTCCAGGCTGTTGATGAGATTCTTCGTCTCTTTCGGGTCATAGCGGATGTCGTAGAGTTCGTCCGTGTCCCAGATGCCGTAGTAGCGGATGAACTTGTATTGTTCCTCGCGTAAGGCGTGCATGGTCGGAGTCTGGGGGAAATTGCGTTCCCAGAAATAGGTGTAGAGGAAGAACTCGCGCCAGGGCACTTCCTTCTGTTGCGCCACGGCTACGAAGCTTTGACCATCCATGTAGCTGGGCGCTTTGAGTCCGGCGACTTCGAGGAACGTGGGGCCGACGTCGATATTCGCGATCATTTTCTCGATGACGGTGCCTTTGCGGAAGAGTTCCGGGCAATGCATCACCATGGGCACGCGCATGGAGGTCTCGTAAGCCACGCGTTTGTCGATGAGGCCGTGTTCGCCGAACATGAAACCGTTATCGCCCATGTAAATGATGAGTGTGGAATCCAGCAGCTTCTTGGCACGCAAAGATTCGATGACGCGGCCGATGCTGTCATCCACAGAGAGCAACGCCTCGCAATAGAGCTGATAATATTCATCGATGTTCAAGTCGCTGTGATAGGGAAAGTCCACGCCGTGCCAGCTATTGCGCTGGTTCTTCAGCCACATAGGCTTGTCCTTGTAGTAATCGGGATTGTTCGTGACCTCGGCAGGAACGGGCGCGCGCTTGCCTTTGTAGCGGCCCTTGTGACGCTCCGCAGGCTCGAAATCCGAGTGCACGGCTTTGTGCGAGAGATACATCATGAAGGGCTTGCTCAGGTCGCGCCGATCCAGCCAGTCCACGGCATAATCAGTCAGCTCATCCGTGATGTAGCCCTTCTGCGCCACGCGTTTGCCATCCACGTTCAAGCCGTTCTTGGTGGGCAGATAGGTGCCTTGGCCGCGAAAACTCACCCAATGATCCCAGCCGGGTTGCGGTTCATCGCCTTCGCCGCCCATGTGCCATTTGCCGAAGAAGGCGGTCTGGTAACCGGCCTGCTTCAGGTATTGCGAAAAGTAGATGGTGCCCGGCTGGATGGGCGTGTTGTTATCCACGATCTTGTGCTTGTGCGGATACAGACCGGTAAGAATGGAGGCGCGGCTGGGCGAGCAGAGGGCGGTGGAGACAAAGGCGTTCTTCAGATGCACGCCGTTCTTCGCGAGGAAATCCATGTTAGGCGTCTCCAGGAACGGATGGCCCATGAAACCCATGGCATCGTAGCGATGATCGTCCGCGAGGATGAAGACGATGTTGCGCGGCTTGGTGCCGGGGATTTTCTCTAACACTGGCACATTGGTCTGTGCGAAGGCGCCGGCGACGAATAAAAGCAGGCACGCCAATGTGAGCATGGGAAATTTGCGCATGCCGAAAAAATAACGGTCACCCATTGTCTGACGCAATACGTAATGCATACTGTGTCCCGTAGCAGACGTGAGGCCCATGGAAGACGTTACGAGAAAACGCTGGAAGCGGCTAATTGTTGCGGGCACCGTCTGCCTGATTCTGGTCATGTTATTGCGCGAATTCGAATACGCGAATGTGTATCATCCCAGCACGGAACTGGACGTGCGGCTGGGCGATGTGGGCATTGCCGGTGAAGAAGTCTGGCTGATCACGGAAGACAAGGTCCGCGTCAACGCTTGGTATTTCCCCGCACCCAAGGATTCACCGCGCGCACGTTACGCAGTGCTGTTCGCCCATGGCAATGGAGGCAACATCAGTCATCGGCTGGATCTTTATCGGTTGTGGCATGGGGCAGGTGTGAACTTCTTGGCGTTTGATTATCGTGGCTATGGTTTGAGTGCGGGCAAGCCTTCGGAAAAAGGGACTTATCAAGATGCCAAGGCTGCTTACGACTGGTTGTTGAGCAAGGGTTTTGCCCCTGAGAATATCATCGTGTTGGGCGAGTCACTGGGTGGGGGGGTGGCCAGTTGGCTGGCGACGGAACACAAGGTAGGCGCGCTCGTATTGCAAAGCAGCTATACCAGCGTGCCGGATCTGGGCACGGAACTTTTCCCTCATCTGCCGGTGCGTCTGCTGGCTTCGATCCATTACAACACCATTGAGCGATTGCCGAAGATCAAGGTGCCGTTGCTGATCCTGCATAGCCGGTCGGATACGCTCATCCGCTTTCATCACGCGGAAAAGAATTTCAAGGTGGCGAACAATCCCAAAGTGCTGCATGAGGTGGTGGGAGATCACAATGAGACGCTGTTCGCGGGGGCGGAAATGTATAAGGATGGGGTGGAGAAGTTTTTGAAGTCTTTGGAGAAGAACGCCGGACCTTAGGTGCTTCGCGTTGCGTGCCCGTCCTCGGACACAGCAATGTCCCTAGGCACAGGCAGGATAATTTCGCTTGCGACACAATCAAAAGGAAGCCTTGGGATGGGATACCCTTGGCCTTCTGATAGCTGCCTGACGTTTGGACGTTGCTGCGGGCGAGGCGCCCGCGCTCCAAAGACAACGCTCGTCTTGCCCTGCTTTCCCTAACCGCGCAATATCAGCTTCGACAATGAAACGCACCGCTCTTTCGCAACTTGGCCAGCGCATCACGGAACCGCCCATCGCCTGGCTGATGAAGCAGACGCTGGATCATCCGCACATCATCTCGCTGGCGGCCGGGTTCACAGACAATCCTTCGTTGCCCGTGGCGGAAACGCAGGAACTGGCCAAGCGTGTGCTCGCCAAAGCAGCACGTGGCCAAGCGGCTCTGCAATACGGGGCCAGCGCGGGTGATACGCAATTGCGCGAACTGACGGTGAAGCGGTTGCAGCATCTGGATGCGGACAAGGCAGTCGCGCCCGTGGCGCAAACCATCATCACGCATGGTTCACAGCAATTGCTCTATCTGCTCTCCGAGGCGTTGTTCGATACGGGTGATATCGTGATCGTAGAAGATCCGACTTACTTCGTTTTCTTGGGCATCGCGCAGAGTCGGGGGATGGATTGCCGTGGGGTGAAGCTGACGCCGGAAGGGGTGGATCTGGCAGATCTGGAACGCTGCTTGGAGCAGTTGAAGAAGGAAGGTTCGTTGCCGAAGCTGAAGGCGCTGTATCTCGTCACGTATCATCAGAATCCCACGGGCTACACCTCGCAATTGGAGCGCAAGGCGGCGGCGTTGAAGTTGTTGAAGCGTTATGAAAAAGCGGCGGGGCATCCGATCTATCTACTGGAAGATGCGGCGTATCGTGAATTGCGTTTCACTGGGCAAGATGTTCCTTCGGCGTTGACGTGTGCGGGCAGCGAGCGGGTCATCTACGCGGGCACTTACAGCAAGCCGTTCGCCACGGGTATTCGCGTGGGCTTTGGTATTTTGCCGAAGGAATTGTTCCCGGTGGTGTTGCGCATCAAGGGCAATCATGACTTCGGCACGGCGAATCTCTTGCAGCAATTGCTCGCGGAAGCCTTGGCCACGGGTGCGTATGAGCGGCATCTCAATCAATTGCGTGAGCGCTATGCGCGCAAGTCGGCGGTGATGGTGGCGGCGATCAAGAAGCATTTCCCCGCGAATGTGCAATGGCGTGAGCCGGATGGCGGGCTTTACGTGTGGGCACGTACGCCGGAACGCGTGGCCACGGGCATGAAATCGGCCTTCTTCAGGAAGGCGCTCGCGCAGGATGTTCTCTACGTGCCGGGTGAACTGGCGTATGCGAATGACGCACATCGGCCGAAGCCGAATCATGAGATGCGGCTGAGCTTCGGCGGTGCGGGCGAGAAGGACATCACCGAAGGCATTGCGCGACTGGGGCGGTTGCTGGCATAGTCGGGGCATGATCTCCCCGATGGACCGGCGTCGTTTCCTGCTCACGAGCGGGCTTGCCCTACTTGCCACCCAACTGGATTTATCCGCAGCGGAGAAGCCACCATTGGATGCCATGATCAAGCGCGTGCTTTTCTTGGGCGATAGCATCACTTACGCCGGCCAGTATGTGGACTATGTGGAAGCGGCATGGCGCGTGCGCTTTCCTGATTCAGAGGTGGAGTTCCTCGATCTCGGTTTGCCGAGTGAAACGGTTTCCGGTCTTTCTGAGCCGGGTCACGCAGGTGGCAAGTTTCCCCGGCCGGATCTGCATGAGCGGCTGGATCGTGTGCTGGCACAGGTGAAGCCGGATCTCGTCATCGCGTGCTATGGGATGAATGATGGCATCTATTATCCTTTCAGCGCAGAGCGGATGACGGCGCATCAAAAGGGTATTTTGAAGTTACGGGAGAAGGTGCAAGCCGCTGGCGCGAAGATCATCCACCTCACGCCGCCGGTATTTGATTCGCAGCCGATCAAGGAGAAGACGTTGCCTGCTGGTCGCGACGTGTATGAGCAACCTTACGTGGGCTACGATGAAGTGCTCAGCAAGTTCAGCGAGTGGCTGTTGCAACAGCGCAGCAAGGGTTGGGAGGTTTATGATGTGCATGGGCCGATGCTGACGCATCTGCAAGCCCGCCGTCAGACGAAGCCGGAGTTCATCCTCGCACGGGATGGTGTGCATGCGGATGTGAATGGCCATTGGTTGATGGCACAGGCGCTTCTGCTGGGGTGGAAACTGAAGCCGGACGTGGAGACGGTCACCATCGATGCCGCCAAAGGCAAGGCGAAGGGAGCCAAGCTGAAGGAGCTGCAAACGGGCAAAGATGGCATCTCATTCGACTGGACCGTGCGTCTCACCCAGCCTTATGACACGAAGTGGGATGCGGAATCGCTCACGCGGGAAAAATTCGATGAACGCATGGGCGGGCGAGTTTTGAAGATCAACGGTCTGTCTGCCGCACAGCATCAGATCAAGGAGGGAGACAAGGTCATCGCCACGGTTTCGGCAAAGGGATTAAGCGACGGCATCGCGCTAAACCGGTTAGCGGGCACTTCCTTGCAACGAAATGAAGCCGAACTGCTCAAACTGATCGGCCAGCGCCGGAAAATATTAAGCGATGCGTGGCTCAACACCACCGGACATCTGCGACCAGGCATGGCGAAAGGGTTGCCATTAACCGAGGCTGAGAGCAAAGCCGCAGAACTGGGCAAACAGATCAAAGCATTGATGGAACCGGTGACGATGGAGTTAAGCGTGGTCCCGGTGAAAGCGAATTGAATTCCCAGCAAGCTGCCAGTGCGGAAAAAGTGATTCGGGCAACAGACGCCAAGGAGGTGGGGGTTGGGGAACCCCGCTGAAGAAACGTTCTGTCACCCGAATCGATTTCAACATACACCTGCACTTCCGGAAATCTATACGTATATTTACCTAAATCGGACTAGGTGGACCGAAAACGGGGTTATTGAACTGCGCTGGAGCCACTTCGAGAAGGCGCGATTTATCAGGCTTTCACAGCTACAGAAGCAGTTTCTTGCGGACGGCTGAGCAAAAGGAGGCCAATGCAGGTCAGCGCTGCGTTCAGAATGAGCAGTTCATTGCCGAACGTGTAACCGTTGAAAAATTCTTTTGAATTTTTATCCATGACATAGCAGACCAAGGGGGCCACCACGCAGATCACGGGAACACTCTTATCCAGCACCCGGCGGCGGCAGAGGATGCCGAACGTGAACAGGCCCAAGAGCGGACCATAGGTGTAGGTCGCGATCTTTAATACGGCGGTGATGACGGATTGTTTGGCGAGGGCCTCAAAGACGAGGATCACCAGCAACAAGATGACGGCGAACGCCAGATGCACGATGTGGCGCATCCGGGTTTTCTCCGCCTCACTTTTGCCGTTCGCTTTCTCCATGCCGAGGATGTCGATGCAGAAAGACGTGGTGAGCGTGGTGAGCACTGAATCGGCACTGGAGAAAGTGGCGGCGGTAAGACCGAGCACGAACACAATCGCCGCGAAGGTGCCGAGGTGTTTCAGCGCGAGCAGCGGGAAGAGCTGGTCTGATTTCTCCGGCATGGCGATGCCCTTGCTGGTGGCGTAGATGAAGAGCAGCGCGCCCATGGAGAGGAAGAAAAGATTCACCAGCACGGCGATGACGCTGTAGGAAGCCATGTTCCACTGCGCCTCACGGAGGGAACGGCAGCTCAAGTTTTTCTGCATCATGTTCTGGTCCAAGCCCGTCATGGCGATGGCCAGGAAGATGCCGCCGAGGAATTGCTTCCAAAAATAACTGCCCTTAGTGGGGTCCCAAAAAAACGTTTGCGAGTAAGCACTGTCGCGCACGGTACTGATGAGGTCGCCCATGCCGAGACCCAATTGACGCATGATGGCCACGATAGAGAGGATGACGCCTAGCAACAGGAAGGTGGATTGAAAGGTGTCCGTCCATACGAGCGTCTTGATACCGCCTTTATAAGTATAAGCCAGCATGAGCCCGATGATGCCGGCCACGGTTACCCAAAACGGAATCCCCCATTCATTAAATACGAAGCGTTGAATCACGCTCGCCGCCAGAAACAATCGCGCCGCCGCACCCAAGGTTCGCGACAGGATGAAATACGCGGAGCCAGTCTTCTGTGACCAACCACCAAACCGCGTCTCTAGGTAACTATAGATGGAGGTGAGGTTCAGCTTGTAGAACAGCGGCAGCAGTACCGCCGCGATGATGAGGTAGCCGACCATCAGACCCAGGACGAGTTGCAGATAAGAAAACTGGTCCTTCCCCACCGTGCCCGGCACCGAGATGAACGTCACTCCGGAAAGCGAATCCCCGATCATGCCAAAGGCCACCGCATACCACGGCGACGCTTTGTTCCCGAGGAAATAGGAATCATTCGTGGCGTTACGGCTCGTGTACCAGGCGATCAACAGCAGGAAGAGGAAGTATCCCCCGATGCAACTGAAGATAAAGATTGGTGACATGGCCGATTAATTTCCCAACCCGCCTATTGCGGTTCGTTCGCCGGGGACGCGGTCATTACTGGAGCAGAAGCGCGGCCTTGGCGAGCGGAATTTCAGGGCCTCAACCACCCACACAAAATGCCAAAGCGCCGGCTGGTTAGCCGACGCTTTGCGAAATGCTTTTTGCGTTGCGGCTAACGTATTAAAAATATTCCTGGATCGTCTGCACTCCATACCCCTCACGCTTCAACGCCGCGATGCCCAGTGCCGCCGCTCTCGCGCTGCTGATCGTCGTCATGATCGGCGTCTGCGTCAGCACCGCCGTCGTGCGGATCTTCACCTCATCCGCGCGCGGCACCTGGCCGGACGGCGTATTGATGACGAGCTGGATCTCCTTGTTCTTCAAGAGATCCACCGCATTCGGCCGACCTTCTTGCAGCTTATGGATGCGTTGCACCTTCAGCCCGGCCGCCTCGAGCGTGTTCGCCGTGCCACCAGTCGCGACGAGTTCGAAACCGAGATTTACAAAATCCTTCGCCACCTCCGCAATGTCCTTCTTGTGCGCATCGCCCACGCTGATGAAGACCTTGCCCTTGAGCGGCAACGTCGATCCCGCCGCCATCTGGCTCTTCGCGTAAGCGATGCCCAGGTCCATGTCCAAGCCCATCACTTCGCCCGTGGAACGCATCTCCGGTGAGAGCAAGATGTCTTGTCCCGGGAACTTGTTGAACGGGAACACCGATTCCTTCACCGCCCAATACTTCGTCCAGATCTCCTTCGTGAAGCCCAGTTCCTTCAGCGTCTTGCCCGCCATCACTTTCGCCGCGAGTTTCGCCAGCGGGAACCCGATCGCCTTTGAGACGAACGGCACCGTGCGCGACGCCCGCGGATTCACTTCCAGCACGTAAACGATATCACCCTTCACCGCGTACTGCACGTTCATGAGGCCGATGACCTTCAATTCCTTCGCCATCGCGTGCGTGTACTCACGGATCGTATTGATCGTCTGCGGAGTGAGCGTGTGTGGCGGCAGCACCATCGCGGCGTCACCCGAGTGAACACCCGCGAACTCGATATGCTCCAGCATGCCGCCGACCACGATCGTGCCCTCATCCGGATTCGTGAACTGGCCCACATCCGTGATGCAGTCCACATCCACTTCCGTGGCGTCCTCCAGGAACTTGTCCACCAAAACCGGACGACCCGCGGAGATTTCCAGCGCCGCATTGCGATGGAAGTAATCCCGCAATTCCGCTTCCGAGAAAACGATCTGCATCGCGCGACCACCCAGCACGAAGGACGGCCGCAGGAGCACCGGATAAGCCAGCTTCGTGGCAACTACGACAGCTTCTTCCACCGTCGTGGCGGTGCCGTTCGGCGGCTGCGGGATCTGCAGCTTGTCCAGCATCGCCGCGAACAGCTTGCGATCTTCCGCGATCTCGATGTTCTGCGGCGAGGTGCCGATGATGTTCACCCCGTTCTTTTGCAACCCGAGCGCCAAGTTCAGCGGCGTTTGCCCGCCGAACTGAGCGATCGCACCCCAGCAACCTTCGCGTTCGTAGATGTGCAACACGTCTTCCAACGTCAGCGGCTCGAAGAACAGCTTGTCCGACGTGTCATAATCCGTCGAAACCGTTTCCGGATTCGAATTTACCATGATCGTCTCGAAGCCGTCCTCCTTCAGCGCGAACGCCGCATGCACGCAGCAGTAATCGAACTCGATGCCCTGGCCGATGCGGTTTGGCCCGCCACCCAGGATCATCACCTTCTTCGTTGCCGTCTTCTTCACCTCGTCATCACCGCGGTCGTAGGTGGAGTAGAAATAGGGGGTATACGCCTCGAACTCCGCCGCGCACGTATCCACCAGGCGATAGCTGGGCACGAGCCCGATGCTCTTGCGTTCGGCGCGGACGGCGTCCTCCGTCGTATTGGTCAAATAGGCGATTTGACGGTCAGAAAAACCGTAGGACTTCGCTTTGGCTAACAATTCCGGATTCATCACGTTGAGTTGAGCGATTTGGTAAACCGCAAAACGGCCAGAAGTAAGCCTGACCCCGCCTAGGCTGGCAAGCCTCCGTTGCAGAACTTATCCACAACCTCCATTGCCCCTCGTAATCGTCCTCGTCGTCGTCCTCGCTTCCCATAAGTCCCATCCGACCCATAAGCCCTATTCCCCGATGTCCCCATTCGTCCCCTTCCCCATTTGAGAACTTAGCACTTAAAATTTAACATCCCCTTGAAGTGCGCCTTCCCGTCTGATCCGTTTTATGTTTCCTGCGCGATTGCCTCCTGTCCTGCGGTACTGTAGCAACCAGTCCACCCTCACCGGACCAAACCCTCGCCAGCCACCCCGTCGCCCTTGTCCTCAATATCTAACCATAAGCGACGGGCTCGCGACGAAGTCGGAGTTCACTTCAGCTAAACCATTTAGGCAAAGGCAGAGACGCTCTGAAAAGAGGGCTTGAGGACGGCTGCGCAGGATGGATTGGTCAGGGCTAGGCGCGGCGAGGGAGCATATCAAATAAAGATACGCGACCGAGCCGCAACAACGCCCTGGCCAATTCAGACCAGCAGACGCCTCAAGACATCTTTTCAGATCGTCTCAAGGAACTATGTCAAAGAACAATGAAACCATCCGACCCCTGTGAAGTATCGTCTCCTCTGCCCCTACGATTGGGACTTCAGATTGAGCGTAAGTCCCTGACCCGGCCGGTTCCGCAGTGGCTACTAGAGATTCCCCGGTCCCATTCTCGACCAACGTCCCTTTCCCCCTCCGGCTTACGGACCCTGATCCCTACGCCCGATACACCCACATATCCGTGATGGCCTGCCCCGGCTCTAACTAATGAACCGGACCGCAGGTCCCGACCTTTAAGAGTCGGGGCTCCATAAGGATCGTCATCTCCCCGCCAACGCAGGACATAACAATGCATAACATTGAAATGTTTGATGACTTGGGATTCTCCGGAAGCTGCTTGTCGCCCTGATCGAGCCCAACCTCCGTTCACCCGTCCTTTACCAGCAGCGAGCTGCCAGCACTCACACTTTCTCACTCCACCAACACTCAAACAACCGAAATTACTTATCCCACAGCGACATTTCTCCCAACCCCTTTTCCCTCAAGAATTTCCAAGCGAAGATTTCTTAACTTTTCCCCTCCTTTTCAGTTTCTTGTCTCCCGCTGTCAGCCCTTGCCCCTTCATCATATTGGCCCACCGGTGCAACCGGTCCCTCCTCTTCTAGTAAAGCACCGTTCTCATCCGGCCTCCGCCCAAAGTCACCGTCACCGCCCGGCCGGGCGCATCCACCTGCATCGGCACACTCCAGCTCTTCGCATCATCACCATCCAGCGTCACCACCTGGTCAAACCCGTCCGGCGTCTTGATATGCAGTTCCGTCGAATAAAAATCGCTACGGTTCCAATACTGGATCACCTCAAAACTCTGCCCGTTCGCCAGCGTCGTTTTCGCCAAAGTCTTGCGGGGCGCGAAGACGATGTCCGGCAGCCACACCCCGATCAACACTCCGCCCACCAGCATGATCAGCCAGGCCGTCAACACCACTACGCCCAACACCTTCAGCAAATATTTCGCAAACTCCATAGGCACACACCCGAAAACCGTCATCCAAAAAACAGCTTTCAGGTATCATCAGACGGTCCTCCAGCAAAATTAAACCGTCAAGCGCTACCAGCGCGCTTCATCGCTCTCGGAGCGTGCCCGCCTGCCCCGTGCCTATGGTCGGGGTCCTCGGGCACAGCAACGTGAAATCGCCAGATGCGCCATTGACCGAGAGAGGAAGCCACCGGCGCGTTTTTCTCAGGTGGCGTGGGCGCCTCGCCCACAGCAACTCACCTAAGCACAGCCGGCCCAGCTTCGCCAAAAATCTCCCCCCATCACATCTTCCCCATGCACCCGCAATCACAGAACCACCGCCGCGTAACGACGGAAGAAATAAACTCCCTCACAATTGCCAAATCCACCGGGATCATGCTTAAATTCCCGATATCCAAGAACCACAACGGACCATGCCTTTATGAATCCAGTTCTTCTCATTGCCGTAGCGCTCTACGGTTTGCTCTTGGGAACGCTCTGGCTTTCCTTGCGCAAAAGCTATCGCACGTATCATCCCCTTGTGCGCTTCGGTATCGGGAGCAACCTGTTCATCCTCGGCTATTACCTCGTATCCAATGGCTTGATGAGCTACGTCATGATAGTGGTTCCAGCAAGCCTCTTCATTTTCCTGCTGGGTGCCATCCGTTTGGTGAAGCATTGGAACGAACTGACCTCGGGCCAAAGCACTTTGATCTCCCTGCTCCTCCTCAGCCCGTTCCCCTTGAGCTATTGCTGGGTCGTATTGCTGGCCGAAATCGGTCAGGCCATCAGGCCAATTACCAAAGCAACACCATCCTCGCTCTTGTAAGGCCGCGCGGCCGCCAAAGATTGTTCGCGCTAGCGACGGCAGAAAAGGAGCGCCGAACTCCAATTCGGCGCGAATCCGTTAGTGGGGCTGGCGCCGGCCAGCCATAGTCGCGACAGGCGCCCTCGCCTGTCTCCCTCAGCCTTCCCAGTCCCACCGGGACGACCGATAATAGCCCACCGTTTCAACGGTGTGGAAAACCGCGCCTCAAGCAACCAAGCCCCATCCGGGGCGAAAGAAAGAAAAACTCCGCACCACCAATAACATCCGCCTCTCCATCCCGGTAGGGACGCGTTGCCGTGCGCTCCAAACCTAAACCCGGTAGGGAGAGACTCCGTCGAGCCCTGACTAAACCTTGCGACACTCGCCCGCCAAAAGCAGGGACATGGAAGCACCAGAAGAATACGAAGCTACGCCTTCGGACCGCAGCTTGCGCGCCCCGTACCGATAGGTTGGGGTGTTCCGCCCCTGCGGAACCAGCCGCAGCACGTGGAAAACGGAACCCGCAGGAAAATTCACACCCGCCTCTCCTTACCGCACCCGCTGCGACTGGTCCTATCGGACACAGTCGCGGTCCAAAACCGTTCGCGTTAGCGAACCCAAGATTCCTAGGCATGGGTTTCAACCCATGCACCCGCGATTGAAACCCACCGTCGCGTAGCGACGGCAGAACTAGAGCGCCGATCTCCAATCCGCCCCATCAAACCTCCCACGCCCTCCGCGCGGTTCATTGCCCATTAAGCTGCTTCCGCCTTCGGTGCCGCCTCCGCCACCGGATTCAACTCCTTCTGGATCAGCTCCTCCATCTCCGCCTGTGACTTTGTCAGCGCCAGCGCATAGGCATTCACTTTGAAGGCCGCTTCAAGCTTGGAAAAATTCACATGACAATTCGCCAGCAGCCACCGCCCATGCATTTTCTTGTCCGCCTCCAGCGGGACGAAATACGCCATCCGATCATACACCCGCCTATACATCGCCCACAGCGCCAGCAGATAGATGACCGGGATGGAAGTCACCGCCAGCACGGGCGCGAGCATAAACTCCGACCACGACCGGAACGCCCACACCCCGCCAAAGTTGCCATGCCAATGATAGCGCCCCAATCCGATGGCCAGCAGCGCCAGCAACCAAATCCATTTGATGAGGCCGCGCTCCGAGACGGTTGAAAAAAACGCCAGCACCACCAGCAGCGGGAGCGCGATCATTTCCCCCCATAAAGGCAGCGGACAAAAATTGACACCCACTTGATAGGCCGCCAGTGCCATCAAATATCCGATCACACAACTCTCCGCTGCTATAGCCTCCGATCGGGGAGTGTACAGCCATGGAATGGTCGTGCGCCACGTTATCAGAAACCAGACCACCGAGATCCGCAATGCGCCGATATCCCAGAATCCCGCATTCGCCAAAACCCCCGTCACCGCCAGATGCAACGCCAAGATGATCCAGACTATCGCGACCGGATTAAACTTCCTGAGAAAGAAAAAATCATCCGGTTCGTATGTCCTCCCATACCTTTTAAAGTTTGAAAAACGACGCCACACCAAGCCGATTCCAATCCACAGCAACAAAGCCACTTCACGATTGCTCAAAAACAGATTGAATGTTCGCTCTCCTGGCATTGCTAGACTCCGTGGCCAACCTAACCTGCCACCCCTTCCGGCTCCAGCCCCAAAGTAATGCCCCGCACTTTTTGGCGCGCCGTTCTCCGACCCGGCGCGCTTCCTCCCGTATTGGCGCTGGCGCCCCCGCCAGCCTCACTGTAGTGGGACAGGCGCCTTCGCCTGTCCAGTCTCCCATCTATACCCTCAGGGCCAATGGCCCGCCTCATAGCAGCGTGGGCCAACGGCCCACGAAAGGCCACCAAAAGCCCCAAGCACTGAAAGTGCGCTTCATCGCCCTTGGACCGCGGGGCTGTGTCCCGCAGGATCTCACGAAGTCACAGTGCATGTTAAAATGCCCGCCCTGCGAATCCATCTCTATCCTTGGGTGTTCGAGAGTGTAGGGTGTTTTGCGAACCTTCCTGCGGGACACAGTCCCGCGCTCCACCCGGTAGGAAAACACCGGTGTGGTAGGGCGTCGCTGACCTCAACTCGCCGCCGTCGAAGCCTGCATCATCCAAATCCCCACATCGAGCTGACGCCTGAAACTCCTCTTCCTTGGACCGTGGTTGTGTTCCGCCTAAGCGGAACCAGCCGCAGCACGTGGAAAACGGAACCCGCAGGAAAATTCACCCGCGCCTCTCCTTACCGGACCCGCTGCGACTGGTCCTCTCGGACACAGTCGCGGTCCAAAACCGTTCGCGTTAGCGAACCCAAGATTCCTAGGCATGGGTTTCAACTCATACAGCTGCGATAGTGGAATCTTCCGTGCGTAAGGATTATAGAGAGAAGCGTGAACGTCATCTCGAAATTCGAAGTACTCGCAAAGGATTCGGTGCAAACACTTCATCTTCTGGTTCGAGTGCTAAAGTAAAAGTAGGCTTGAACTTGCCATGAGGAACCAGCATAGCGTCTGAGAGTTGTTGGACAAACTGGCTTTTTGTCAGCTGATTAGGGACCGCCCATGAAGTGTCAATATCATAGAACGCTTTTCCAGCGTCATCGTACAAAACGTTATCACCTTCAAAATAAACCCCGGTGATAACATTCTTTTTGCCATTCCATTCTCCAATTTGGATATCAACACAGACGGTGCCTTTGCTTCTCGGCATGTAAAATAATTCCTTCGCGAAAGGCTTCAAAGATTGTTGGATAAAGGTAAAGGAATTTGCAAACGCGGTATTGTCCTCCAACTTGAAAACGTCATCTTTCTTCTCAGATTTTGGGTAAACCCTTTTCTTGCCGCTCGAATCAAAGTAAATTTCGTATAGAATGCCATTTAAAATATGAAACGCATTGCTGGCCTCAATACTGCTCAGGTGGTTTTGCAGGGACTCAACGAAGTGCCCTCCGGAGTATGCCGGACCGCAAGCAGTTTGGTAAATATTCCTGCCTAAAACGAACAAAGAATCCTTATCGCATCCGCTCACCGATTGTGTTGTGATTTGCGCAATCGCTGGATTCTGTTTGTTCCAATCCCCACTTTTCAGTGCATCAATGATCTCCCCGACTGCATTGCTCTTCCGTTGGAATAGCGAGTCAGCAAGTGCAATCTCGGAATACTCGGCTAAAAACTCGTCGCTTGCCTGCGAATAATTAAAATGAAAATCACCCATCAGTGAGGTATGTTCCCATGAAATCTGACTTCCTTTTGTTGCTGAGCTAAGCGTGTTTCTCACACGCTTAAAAAGTTCTTCGATAGCGATATCTTGAGTTGAAATGTGTTGCAGCAAAGCATGCGTGTAAGCTCCATTTTCTCCAGCACCATCTAACGCCACTTGGCCGGGCGATGTCGCATATGCTATTATCATCCCTTTGGGGGCATAAACAGGAGCGAGTCCGCGCGTACCTACGCTTCGCCATTTTCTTTCGTATGGATTATTCCGGCATGCGTCAAGAATGATGATGCTTGTTCTAACACCACTCTGATCCATCACTTTGATAACAAGATCCAAGGGCAGAGAACTGTACTGCGCATTCTCTTCCCGGTCGAAAATGGAGTTTATTGCTGTTAAGTAGTTTGCGCCATCAATTTGCATTCCGTGGCCTGCAAAAAAGAATAACCCCACTTCGTTTTCTTTCAGTTTATCGCCAAAAGAGTTCAGCGCAATTCGCATATCCTCAATTTTAGCGTCCTTACATATCTTGCCTTTGAAACCTAGTTTGCTTAATTTTTCTTTTACTGCTTCGGCATCATTTGTCGGGTTTTTAAGCGGTGATTCGGGGTAGTTTCCATTACCTATGACCAAGGCAAATTTGTTCATGAAAAATTAGGTTCTTAATCCTTGTTACTTCACTCCCCAGCGTTTTTTGGTGGCACTTCTCCGCCACCCTTACTCCCCTGTTCCTTCCACTTCTTCTCCGCCTCAATAATCTCCCAGATCTTCTTCAACGTATCGCTCGAGATATTCGTCACCTGGAAATCCGATGGCTGTGCTGGATCGATCAATCGCAACGTCTTCACCTCGCGTTGATGTTTCAGGTGCTCGGCGATGGCTTCTTGGATAGAGGTCAGCGTGTCGTTGAACTGGTTCACCTGCTTGGACACCTGATCCAGCACGGGTGAGGTCTTCGCGGCCTTCTTGTCGGCGGATTCGGCGGATTTCACGCCCTCGGCCAGCACGCCCTTGATGCCTTCCAAGTTTTGCCCGAACCCGTTCAGTTGCGCCACGATGCTGCTCACCAGTTTCTCTGTGTCGTTGGCTGGCTTCGCGAGGCGTTGCGCTTCGATGCCCTGCGCGAGCACGGCTTTGATGGATTCCAGGCCTTCCGTGAACGTCGAGAGTTGCACGACCACGCGGCTCACCGGGTCGCTCTCGCTCGTGCCGTGGAAAAGCTGGTTGCGCTTGAACGTGCGCTTGATCTCGTCCCAGCGCGCCAGTTGCTCCGGATTGATCACTTTCTGGATCTCCGCAAACTTCAGCAGGTTCGCCTCCGCGCCCGTGGTGAGCGTCTGCGCCTCGTTCCGGTAATGGTCCTGGATGAGCGTCCAGATCTCACCGTCGTTCATGATGGGCAGGACCTTCTCGGCCAGCCGGTTCATGTTGCGGTAGGAGCCTTGCAGCTTGAAGGGCGGCTCGGTACGGAAGGCCTCGGCCTGCGCGGCGGAGGCGATGTATTCTATGTTCACCCGCAGCACGATGTCCCGGATGCGGATGAGTTTCCGCATCACGTTCACCATCTCGTTGATCTCCTCCACGGAGTAATTCCCCTCGAAGGTCACGCCCTCGCGCGAATCCGTGTCCGCGATCTTCGCGATGGCATACACGTCCTTCTGGCTGCGACTGGCGAGCTGGTTCAGCACGCGATTCGAGGTGAGCGCATTCTCCAGGTAGCTCAGCTTGAACGCATCGTCACTGCCGCCAATGATGTCACCCAAGTTGTAAGTGTCCGCGCGGTTCGCGAGCATGTCCGGGATCTTGAACTTGTCGCCGCTCTCCGTGTACGGATTGCCCGCCATGACCACGGCCACGCGTTTACCGCGCAGATCGTACGTCTTCGCCTTCCCCTGATACACACCCTCGATGCGCCGCTGGCCGTCGCACAACGAGATGAATTTCTGCAACAGCTCGGGATTGCAGTGCTGGATGTCATCCAGATACAGCATCACGTTATCACCCATCTCCAGCGCGAGATTCAGCTTCTCCAATTCCTCACGCGCACTCGCATTCTTCGCCTCCGCCGGATCGATGGACGTCACGCCATGGCCGATGGCTGGGCCGTTGATCTTCATGAACACGATGCCGAGTCGGCTCGCGATGTATTCCATCAACGTCGTCTTGCCGTAACCGGGCGGAGAAATGAGCAGCAGCATGCCCATGCGGTCTGTGCGCGTGTTCGCACCTGCCACACCCATCTGCTTCGCCAGATTGTCGCCGATGAGCGGCAGATAAACAGAATCGATGAGCTTGTTCCGCACGAAGGACGTGAGCACCTTCGGCTGAAATTCTTCCAGCCGCATGTCCTCACGCTTCGCCTCGACGAGCTTCGCCTTCAACGCGTGGAAATGCTGGAAGCGCGGCACCGTCACCCGTTCATGCTGCTGCAGCTTCGCCATGAACGCGTTGTAATTCAGCGCGTAACCCTCCGGCATGATGATCTGATGCGCGCCCGCCAGCTTCGGGATGTGCGCATTCACCGAGACATCGATCACCGAGCGCAGCTCGAACGTGCCCCGCAGCACGATGGACGCTGCTTCATTCCGATACTCCGCATTCGGCTTCGGCTCCGCCACGCTGAGGTAACCATCCACCCACTCACACACGAGCTGGAACGCACTGCGCGTGTCCTCGCTCACGGATTTCAACGCCGCTTCGAACTTCTGCGCGAAATGTTTCTGCCGCAGGAACGCCTGGAAGCCCTGATAGATCGTGGACGCCTCGATGCTCGTGACGAAGTTCTCATTCGTCGTGAGATCGTGGAAAAGATATTCGCCCGCTTGTTCTGCGAGATTCGCCGGGAACAAGCCGCTCGTCTCATTGAATTGTCGGGTGAGCGCCTGTAGCTCGGCGATATACGTATCCGGCTGCTCGCGGCCGGGGAAGAGCTGCTTGCGCAGGCGGAAGCCCGCCAGCTTCGCCGTGAGCAACGGATTCTTCGGCGATTGATCCCGCCAGAACACCGTCGCACAAGCGCGTGCATGCGTATGATAGCGCAGCAGCCCGATGCTCGAATGCATCCGCGCCAGTTCGCGTAAGAACAGCGCGGCATCGTTATCATGGATGCCCTTCACATAGCCCTCCGCATAACGCGGCGCCATGAACTCCTGCACGTGCGTGAACTGCTCCTCCGCACTCAGCTTCAGAAAACTCTCGACGCTCTGCCCATGCGACTTCGCCTCCAGCGCCTTCAGCAATTCGTATGCAAGATATTCGCCGCGATACACCGTAGGGCTTTCGGAAACGATCTCCTGCTCCCACGCATCGCGTGTGGCCAGGAACTCCGCATCCGTCACCTTCTCGAAGAAGTTCGTGCCCGTGAGGTGATAGAACATCGCGTCGTCCCGTTGCACGACGGTGAGTTCCAGCGGCTGCGTGTTGACGTTGAACTTGTGCTTGCCGAACTGGATGATGTTCTTCCCATCGACGTAGAGGTCCTGCTTGTCCTTGAGCTGGCGGACGGCGTCCTCGCGGATGGTCTTCAGGCGGCTCTGGATGTCGCCGGACTTCACCGTGTCCTCCAGCTCCGTGAGTTGGCGCACGATGTCGCGCACCTTGTCCACCATCAGGTCGGAGGCGAAGTAGCCGTTGATGTCGTTGATCGACTTCATCGCCTCCACGCGATGCTTGATGCCCTTCAAGATGCGATCCGCCGAGGACATCAACGACCCCGCACGCTTGTTCCGCGCCTCGACGAGCGCGAGCTTGCGATTCTCGAACGCCGAATAAAGCTCATCGCGCTTCTCCGTGATCTGCGCCTGGAATTCTTCGAAATCGGCGAAGCGGCCTTCCAGCTCCTCCACCTGCACCATGATCTTGGTGAGGTATTCGTCGCAACGCGCCGGCGTGTCGCAGATCTCCAGGTAATTCACCACGCTCTGGTCCAGCAACCGCATCTGCGAGGCGAACTGCGCGGAGCCTTCCACCGCCTGCAATTCCGTGCGTCGCTTCTTCAGCGCGACCTTGATCTGGTTCAGCGGCGCGTAGATGGCGGAGATGCCATCGATGATCTGCGTGGTCTGCGTGGCGTCATCGATCTTCAGGTTGCTGACGATCTCGATGAGCATCTCCAGCTCGCGCCCCGTCCCCGCGATCTGTTCTTCGAGCACCTTCGCATCCGCCACCTTCGTGAGCTTGCCAACACCTTCCTCGTGTCCCTTCACCTTCACGCGATACGGGTCGAGCGATTCCTTCTTCAACAGGAACTCGACGCACTTCGCCGAAAGCTTCTCCGTATGCTCGGAAATCTGTTGCTCCAACGTGGCCACCAGCGCCTTATCCACGTAGCGCAAGTCCTTCAGCGAAATCGTCTCACCCCGCACCCCGCGCAAGCGCGCGAGCTTGTCCACGAACTCACCGATCTGCTCAAACAACCCCGACTCCACCTCACTGATCAGCGCCGCCGCTGCCGTGCTGACCCGTTCCACCTCGGCCTTCGTGTTACGCTTGATGCGAACAACCTTCTCGTATTCATCGATCGCACCAGACGCCGCATCCTTCACCGCCTGCAGCGTCGTCTTCAGATCGAAGGCTTCCGCATGATCCAGCCAGAAATACGTGTCGAGCAGGTCATTGACCGTCTTCACCATGTCCACGTAGAGGCCCGCGTAGCTGTCTTCCTTGTTCAGCAACGTGAGCACTTCGTGACACTCGGACATGCAGCGCACGATCGCCGGATTGCCGAGCTTGAAGAGGTAGCTGTCCTTGCGCTCCGGCACGGGCAGGTTGTTATCCAGATACGGCGTCTGCCAGACTTGGATGACATGATGCTTCAACGGCTCATCACTCGCCTTGAAGAGGATGAGCTCACCATTCTCGAACGTGGTGAAACCATTACAGACGATGGGCGCCTCGACCTTTTGCTCGATGAGGTTATACGGCATCAACATGTAGATGCCGTCCTGCCGGTTGTAGAACGTGTGCAGCACGTCCTCACCGTTCGGCGCCTTGATGCGCCGCTCGAACAACATCTTCGAGAGCGATGAGGGAAACTGCTTGAACTCGCCGAGCTGGAGATAATAACCGTTCGAGAAAATAATGCCCTGGTCATCCGGCAACAGCACGCACGAGTCCTCAATGGCATCGATGCGGCGGACCTCCTTCAGCTTCTCGTTGAAGACGAGGTAACGGAACTTGTCCTCCTGATACGGCCGGATCTTCAGCAGGATGAGATTGCCGACGATGGCGTAAAAAATTTCCGCATCATCCAGCGTCTGGTCCTTGTGCTCGACGGGCTCGGTGTAGATGCCTTTGCCGACGTTCGTGTTGTCCTCGATCTTGATATCGAGATCGCCACCCACCGTTTCCACGAACACGCGATCCTCGATGGAGATGTGCGGGTGCTTGCCCTTGCGATGCTGATCACGATGCGCGCGCTTCCACTCGAACTCATGCTGCGGTGGATACTTGACCTCGTGATCGAACCGGTTGCCGACGTAGCTCAGCACGCCGTCCTTCATCACCCACTTGAAGGCCTTGAAATCGTCCACGCCCGCACCGACCTGAAACGTGATATACAGGTTCGGCCCGATCACCATGAACTTGGTGAAGAACGTGTTCTTGTAGTATTTGTAGAGCCCCTTGAAATCCGCCTCGAACTGCTCGTTGTTGATCAGGTCCAGCGGCAAAGCGGCAAACGTGCGGTCTTCCTTGAACTCATAGACACCGAAGACATCCGAGATCTTCGTCTCTGATTTTAGGCCGAAGAAGACGTTGTAACCGAAAAGGAATTTGTTCTTCCCCAAGCAGACGATGTCACGCGGAACACAGTTGTTCTCCGTGGTGACGCGCTCGGTGGTGATGAGCGCGGTAGTGATGGAGCCGAAGACGTCCTTGCGCGCGGCGTTCAGCTTCTCCAGCCGGGCGCGCAATTCCTGCGCCTGCACGTTGAGGCGGTTGCGGATGATCTCATACGTGCCGCCCTCCAGCACGACTTCGTCGGCCTTCGGTTTCTGTGGCGCTGGCGGTGCTTCAGCCATGATAAATAGAGGAAATTATTTTCGATCCGAGTGACTGACGGCGGAGATTTCGAGCTGAATCGCTTAAACAACCTGTGTGCGCCCGTCGTTGGCTCCTTCTCCCCAAGGGAGAAGGCCGGGATGAGGGGGAAGGGAGTGATCGATGAACCAATCGTCCCTGAAATTGCATTTGAACATCTCCTTCCCCCTCACCCTGCCCTCTCCCTAGGGGAGAGGGTGTGCATTCGCTCGTTCTCGTGCGAAGCAATCGTGATGGTTTATTGAAATGCATCAGCAGTCCGATGAATTGTCTTTAGGTGGTGAGGCAGCAAACCCGAAGGTTTGCCGCCCTTTGGACAGGCGATGGCGCCTGTCCCACTACCTTTGAGCTTACACCGTCTTCACCGCGGCCACTTTGGCGACCTTCTCATCCTGCACGCCGAAGCGCTTGGCGGCGGCGAGCAGACGTTCGAGGGCACCCTTGGTCTCGCCGTTGTCCGCCAGCGAGATCATCTGGGCGAGCGCGGCGGAGACCGAGAGGTTCTTCAAGTCCTCGGAGGTGAGGCCGAACTGCGAGGTGAAGCCCTTGAACTGCTCGCGGAAGTATTCCGGGTCGCTGTTGAAGAACGTGTCGCGCACGGTGGTGAGCGACTGGCTGTTGTCGATCACGCGGTCCACCGACTTGCCGGTGGTGATGGCGCCCACGATCTTGTCGAAGAACACGGTCTCGCCGCCCACGATGTCGATCTTGGCGCTCTTGAGAGCTTCCGAGACGATGAGGGCCTGGCTGGCCGCGATGTCCTTCTGGATGTTGATCGTGGCGAGTTCCACGTCGCGCTCCTTGTAGAGGCGCAGCTTGAACTCTTCGTGCTCGCGACCGACGCCATCGAATATCTTCATGGCTTCGGCTTTCTCGGTGATGCCTTGGGCCTCAGCCGTGAACTTCAGTTCCATGACCTTCGCTTCGGCAGTGCCCTGTTTCTCGGCGGCAACAGCCTTCGCCTCCAACACTCGTGCATCCGCAGTCCCTTGCTTCTCGGTCGCGACGGCGCGGGCTTCGAGCACTTGGGCTTCGCCCAAGCCGGGAGCAGCAGTCTCCACGACCACGGCTTCGGCCATGCGTTTCTTGGCGGTGGATTCGCTTTCCGCAGCCGTTTGGTGCGCTTCGGCAGTGAGCACCACCTCTTCCGCATGGATCTCCGCGGCCTTCTTGGAGGCCTCGGCACCCTTCACCGTGCGATACATGTCCTCGTCCGCCTTGAGTTCGGCGGCTTTCTTGGAGGCTTCGGCCGCCTTGATCTCTTTGACGAGACCTTCTTCGGCTTCCATCGCGGCTTTCGTGAGAACGACCTGTTTCTGACGATCAGCAGCAGCAAAGGCTTCCGTATCCTTGATCTTTTCTTTCTCGATCACGACGGCCTTCTCCACCATCACGCGTTCGCGGATGACGTCCTGGATCTTCTTCTGCTCGATCTCGATGACCTTGGTCTTCTCGATGTCCGCGAGGGTGACGACGCGTTCGCGTTCGGTGACTTCGAGCAGGCGATCTTTCTCCACGCGTTCCGTTTCCACGGCGCTCGTGCGTTCCTTGTTCTTTTGCGCGACGATGATCTGGCGATTCTTGTTCTCTTCCGCGATGGCCACTTCCTCTTCCGTGGCGATGCGTGACCGTTCGGACTTCAGCTTGTTCTCCTGCTGGATCTTGATGGCTTCGGCGTCTTCGCGGGCCTTGATGGAGAGGACTTCGCGCTTCTGCTTCTCGGTGGCCTCGGCGAGCTGGCGGTTCAATTCGAGGATCGCTTCCTCCGTCTCCACGTCTTGCTTCTTGATGACCTTCTCGCGGTCGCGGGCGATGTGGTTGGCGAGCTTGGCCTGGACGGCGGTGAGTTCGGTGATCTTCTTGATGCCTTCGGCGTCGAGGATGTTGTTCGGGTTCAGGAATTCGAGCGGCGTCTGCTCGAGATAATCGATGGCGGCGTCATCCAGCACGTAGCCGTTCAGGTCGGTGCCGATGATGCGGAGGATCTGTTCGCGGAATTTCTCGCGCGAGTTGTAGAGCTCCACGAAATCGAACTGGCGGCCGACGGTCTTCAAGGCCTCGGAGAACTTGGCCTCGAACAGTTCGGCGATGGCGGTGCGGTCGGATGCGCGCACGCAGCCGATCGTTTGCGCGACGCGGAGCACGTCCTGCTCCGTCTTGTTCACGCGCACGAAGAAGGCCACGGAGATATCCGCACGGATGTTATCCATGCAGATGAGTCCTTGCTGGCCTCGGCGGTTGATTTCCAGGCGCGTGACAGAGATGTCCATGTATTCCGCCTTATGAAAGACGGGATAGATGAGTTTGCCGGAGAAACTGACACTGGTGCCGCCAGCGCCGTTCTTCACGAGCGCCTGCCCTTGCTGCACCTTGCGGAAACAGATGGTATAAACGGCCAGCGTTCCAAGTATCGCGATCCCTATCACCCCTGCCGCGATTAATAGTAGTATTTCCATAACTGATTGCTTTCTCCTTTTGTGTTCTTAATGGCGTGCCACGAAATAGATGCCGGAGGATTTATCCTCCCGGACGACCTGCACCCGGTCGCCCTGCTTGAAAACTTTGCCCTCTTCACTCCGCGCCTGCACGGTAAGCGGCGCGCCTTTGATGTCGATGTTGATGGTGCCGAACTTGTTGTCCAGTTCGCTGGTCATGACAGTGCCGACCAGCCCGATCATGGGCGGAGCCTTGTCGTAATCCGTGTTTAGGTAACTGTTCACCTTGGCAAACGGTTTGGCGACGAAATGCGTGATGATAGCGGTGACCAGCAGGTTGGGGATGAACAACAACATCGCCCGCAAGACGATGTGGTCCGGGTTGAAAAAACGGTTCACCATGATGGCAAAGATCCACATGCAAAGCACCATGATCGTCACCACAATCATAGCGGGCGCTTCGCCGATGTTCAGAAACTTGAGTACGGGTTGTAACACTCCGCCTTCATCTTCACCACCCTCAGCGCCACCGGTTCCATCAGGAGCATCACCCAGATCAAAGAAAGGCAGGTCGATATCGATCATGCCGATGAGGACGAGCAACCAATAGAACACCACGGCGCCGAGCAGGAAAGTGAACGGCAGGTTGATGAGCGAGAGCGAGTCTCGCAACATCTCCCAAGTCGATTGAATCATAGCGATGTAACCTTTCTGCCGTCCTCAACAGCGGCGACCGTCCTTATTCCTCTTTCTCCCGGGTGTCCCGGTCCGGGAGTCACTTCGATACGTTCATCAAAACAGACACGGTCACCAGCAGCATCTATAAATTCCTCACCCGTTTGTAAAATCATGAGCCGGAAAAGGAAGCAGTGGTTGCGTGCTTCGGTGCTCAGACGGGAAGGGTTGTCGGTTTACGGGTGGTAGGCAAGCGTGAAGAGATGCCTCCCGGAGGATATCCCTCACCGAAGCCGAACAATTCGAGTCGGTCGAGGCCCGCCGACGAGATTCCCCGCATAACGTTGCCGCAGCCCGTAGCGCGAATCGCTTGAGTGGTGGCGATTATCCGTTAGTTTTTCCGCATGACCAAGGCGGAGCCTAAAATCATTGCGGAGACGGAACGCTTGATCCTGCGGGAGCTGGTGCCGGATGATCTCGCGGCGATGCATGCGCTGTTCGGCTGCCCGGAGGTGATGAAGTTCTCTTTGGCTGGTCCGCTGACTTTGGAACAAACCCGCGAGCGATTGGCCAAGGACATGCGCCACTATGCGGAGCACGGCTATGGCAAATGGGCGATCGTGCTAAGAGAAACCGGTGCGATGATCGGTCTTGGCGGCGTCTCCGTGACGGTTGTCGATGGCCCGCCTGCTCCCGAACTGGGTTATCGCTTGATCAAGTCCATGTGGGGAAAGGGCTACGCCATGGAAGCCGGTCGCGCGACCTTGGATTATTGGGTCAAGGAAGTGAAATTGCCGGAATTGCAGGCTTTCGTGGAGCCGGCCAATACAGCTTCCGTGAATGTGCTTGAAAAGTTGGGCTTCACGTATTTGCGCGAGGCGTCGTGGCACGGGAAAACGGTGAAGATGTTCAGAAAGGAGTGGAATTAAAAATTATGAACCTGAAATGCAAAAACTGTGGCTCGGAGAAGATCATCCTGGATGTGAGTGTCCAAGACCAGGGGCAGCACTCGGACGGCAGACTCAAGGCCCACGTCGGGAATAATGATCCGACAGCGGTATTTCTGCGGGAGCCGGTGTTCGCCCGGTTCAAGGCCAATATCTGCGGCGAATGTGGATTTACGGAACTCTTTGCGAGCACCCCGGCGGAGTTATACGCCGCCTACCTCAAAACCAAGGAATATACGAACGTCAACCTGACCAGCCAGATGTTGAAGAAACAGTCCTGAAGAACATGGGAGCCGCCGAAACCCCGTTAGACATCGACCGGCACTTGGCTTAAAGTAAGGGCGAACCCTGCAAGCGAGGCCGAATTATGAAACGAATATTCACATCGATCAACAGTGCGGAAGTCGGTCTGCTGAAAAGCCGGCTGGAAGAGGCGGGTATCGAGTGCGAGCTCCGCAACGAGTTCGCCGCCCAAGCCCTCCCCGGCACCGCCTTCGACCCCGAGCTCTGGGTCCTGGACGATGCCCAATACGCCGAGGCGAAGGAATTGCTGGAGGCATGGCAGCATCCGGTGGCGCCCGGAGAGTAGAAACCACAGAATACTCAGAATACGCGGACTCGAGACTATTGCCGACAACCATGGGAAAACTGAGCGAGCAAATCTCGCGGACACTTCTTCCAGGCATGAGCCTGCCCCAGCCCCTCCGTCTTTTGTTCGATTGGATTGAGGCGAATGGAACTTATATCGACACTGCGGATGGCGTGCGGTTCGGGTTTCTTTTTCCTGAGCAGGAGAAAAAGGCCGGTTGGACAGATACGGAAAGGCCGGGCGGCACCACCATTGACTTCTTCGCGGAAGGGAATGTGAACATGAAGTATTGGTTCGGGCACGAAGACCCGGAGATGATGGCGCGCCTCTGTGTCTTCGCGAAGACCGGTGCCGAGGGCTCCATGGCCGCCTTCTGGATGGATGATGCCGGGAAGCAGAAGATCGTACACATGGGTTCAGGTTCCGGCTCCGTCCTCGTCTGCGTGCTGGCGGAGGACTCCGTTGATTTCCTACGACTGATCGCCATCGGGTATGACGAGATCTGCTGGAGTGATGCCTTCGCCCAACCGCCCAATGCCAGTGGCGACTTCTTCGTGCATCCGCACAAAGAGTTTCAAGACTGGGTAAAACAGACCTTTCAAGTCACCATCCCTGTGACTGCGAGCGAGATCGTGAAATATCCTAGCCAGATGGATGACGAAGAGCCGGAGGATGAGTTTGCGCGGTGGGTGTTGAAGCAGGCGAAGTAAAACTTGCGCGAAACATAGTGTGAATTACCGCGTATTCGAACGCGCGCCATACTCAATATGGCTTCTAAACCCCTAACTGGAAGTGCAAGGAGTAAAGATTAGATTTGCCAAGAGTGAGTAAATGACCGCTCATAGATTCAACGTTTAGCCTATCGTCTATGCTGGGGAAAACTATGAAAGTCTTTTTAAGTTGGTCAGGAGAACCAAGCAAATCACTTGCAGAGTGCTTTCGTCGTTGGCTGCCGGCTGTTTTGCAGGCTGTTCGCCCCTATTTTTCTCCAGATGACATCACGAAAGGAGCCAGATGGTCTCCTGAAATAGCTAAAGAGCTTGAGGAATGCAAAGTCGGAGTGATTTTTCTAACGAGCCAAAATCTTGCGGCGCCCTGGATTATGTTCGAAGCCGGTGCTTTGTCAAAAAGCTTGGGTAAATCAAATGTTTGCCCTTTGTTGTTTCGATTGGAAGCATCGGATATTCAAGGCCCTCTCATTCAGTTTCAAGCGGCGAAATTTGACAAAGAGGAAGTCAAACGGGTTGTAAACATGATGAATAGCCTACTGAATGAAGCCGCGCTCGCCACTGACGT